>NZ_VITN01000015.1 GCF_007828045.1 Nitrospirillum amazonense
CAGGTTGCCGCTGGCCAGTTCCACGGTGCCGCTGGTGCTGGTAATGGTGCCGATGGCGCCGTTCTGGCCCGTCAGGGTGCCGATGGTGGAACCGGTGCCGCCGGTGACGCTGAGGCTGGCGCTGCCGGTGTTGGTGATGTTGCCGGATATCGTGCCGCTGTTGGCCAGGGTGCCCAGCGTGCCGGTGGAAGCGATGTAGATCGCCATGGCGCCACCGGCGGTGTTGGTCAGGCTGCCGGTGATGGCCAGGCTGGCCAGAGTGCCGCCGATATAGTCGTTCGCGGCCACGGCCAGCAGGCTGGTGCCGCTGGTCGTGCCTGTCGCCGCCAGGCCGGTCACACCGCTGGTCACCGTGGCCCCAGCATAGTTGGAACCGGCACCGCCCTGGACCAGGGTGGCGCTGTCACCCACCAGATAGTTGCCGGTGCCGCTGAGACGGGCATCGACCACGCCGCCGCTGATGTTGGCGGTGCCGCTGACGTTCAGGTTATGCCCGGCCACGTCGAGTGTGCCCGCCGATTGGCTGTAGGCGCCGGTGACCGAGATGTCGCTGGCCAAGGTGAGGCTGGCGCCACTGTTGCTGACGGTATGGCCGGTGACATCGATGGCATCGCCCAGGCTGACGGTGCCCGACGCGAAGCCGAGGTTGCTCAGGCTGTTGCGGATGGTGCCGCCGCTGAAGCTGCCCACCGCCGTGCCGCTGCCACCCGCGATCACCAGATCGTGGCCGCTGCTGTTGAGCAGGTCGCCGATCAGGGCGCCGCTGTTGGCCAGCGTGCCCAGGCTGCCGCTGGCCGCGATGTACACTGCCGTGGCGGCGGTGAGGGTGCCGGTGTTGGCCAGGGTACCCAGCGTGCCGCCGATATAGTCGTTGCCAATCACCGCCAGCAGGTTGGTGCCCACCACGCCCTGGCTCACCACCAGGCCGGTGAGGCTGCCCTGCACCGCCACGCCGGTGTAGCTGGACCCGGCGCCGCCGGCGACCAGTGTCGAGGCACTGCCGGCCAGGAAGTTTCCCGTGGACGCAAAATCCGCGAGCACGGTGCCGCCGCTCAGGCTGGCGGCCCCGCTGACGGCCAGAGCCCCGCCGCTGGCGATGTCCAGGGTCAGGGTGCCGGCCGTCTGGCTGTAGGCGCCGGTGACGCTGACCAGACTGTCCAGGATTACCGAGGCGCCGCTGTTGACCAGGGTGTGGCCGGTCACGGTCACGGCGTCGTTCAGCAACAGGTTGCCGGAGGCGAGATCCACGTTGCTGAGGGTGTTGATAATGCTGCCCTGGCTGCCGGCGGTGTAGCCGGTCAGGGTGCCCACGCCCGTGCCGCTGCCACCGGTGATGCGCAGGTCATTGGTCGACAGGTTCAGGATGTTGCCGGTGACAGTACCGCTGTTGACCAGCACGCCCAGGCTGGCGCCGGTGTCGATGTACAGGGCCGTCGGCGCCGTGATTAGGCCGCTGTTGACCAAGGTCCCGATGGTGCCGGCATTGTAGACGCCGTAGGTGGCGCCCAGGATGGTGCCGCCGTTCAGCACCGTGGCGATGGTGCCGGTGTTGTAGAGGCCGGCGGCCGTGGGCGCGCCGGCATCGATCAGCGACCCGGTGTTGACCAAGACGTCGATGGTGCCGGCGTTGTAGAGGGCCATCTGGCCCGCGACGGTGCCGCTGTTGCTGAGCGTGCCGATGCTGGCGCCCGCCTGGTTGCCCAGGCCGGTGATACTGCCGATCACCGTGCCCTGATTGCCCAGGGTGCCGATGGTGCCACTGTTGCTGATGCCGGCGACACTCCCCAGGACGGTGCCGTCATTGCTGAAGCTGCCGACCTGGCCCTGGTTCAGCACGGCGATGGTGCCGATCAGGGTGCCGGTGTTGGACAGGCTGCCGACGGTGCCGCCGGCGGCGACATGGACGGCCGTCGGGGCGTCGATCACCCCGCTGTTGCCCAGGCTGCCCAGCGTGTCGCCGACATAGTTGTTGGCGATCACGGCCAGCAGGTCGACATTGCCGCCGATGGTGACGGTGCTGAGCGTCACGCCCACGCTGGCCACGTTCACCAGGGCCGTCAGCCCGGTATAGCTGGAACCGGCACCACCCACGACCAGGGTGCCCAGCACGCCGCCCACCAACTGGTTGCTGGCTGCCGAGACCGAGGCCGCCACCGTACCGCCGCCGAGCGCTGCGACACCGGTGACCACCAACTGACCGGCGTCCAGCGCCAGGCTGCCCGCCGTCTGGCGGTAGTCGCCGGTGATGGTCAGGGTGCTGGCCAGGTGCAATGAGGCACCGGTGTTGGACACCGTGTGGCCCGCCGCAGCGATCATGTCGTTCAACAACAGGGTACCGCCGGCGAAGACCACGTCGCCGCCCGTACTGGTCAGCGTGCCGACACCGGACCGGCCCGTCAGCGTGCCGACCAGGGCGCCGGCGCCGCCCGTGATCACCAGCGCGCCGGCGCCGTTGTTCAGGACATCGCCGGCGATGGTGCCGCTGTTGGCGATGGTGCCCAGGCTGCCCAGGTTGACCAGGGCGTGGGCGGTGCCGGCCAGCAAGCCGCTGTTGACCAGGGTGGCGAGCGTGCCGCTGCCGGCCACATAGATGGCGGTGGCAGCCGACAGGGCGCCGCTGTTGGTGACGCTGCCCAGCGAACCGCCGACATAATCGTTGCCGACCGTGAGGGTCAGGCCATTGCTGACGGTGCCCTGCGCGGCGGACAGGCCGGTGATGCCGCTGACCTGCAGCTGCGCCGTCACGATGGCGCCGCCGGCCGCCTGCAGCAGCGTGCTGGTCCCCACCAGATAGTTGGCGGTGGAGGACAGGTTGGCCAGCACGGTACCGCCGACGGTGGCGGTGCCGCTGACCACCAGTTCAGCCGCCTGGGTGTCGTTCCGCGTCAGCACCAGGCTGCCGCCGACCTGGCTATAATTGCCGCTGACCGTCACGGCATTGGCCAGCGCCAGGGTCGCGCCGCTGTTCACCACGGCATGGCCGGTGGCGACGAGATCATCGTCCAGCAGCAGGGCGCCGGCCGCGAAGACCACGTTGCCCCGGGTATTGGTGATCGTACCCCTGCCGGAGAGGCCCGTCAGCGTGCCCAGGCCGCCGCCGGCACCGGTGAATACCAGGTCCTGCGCCGCGTCGTTCACGATAGCGCCGCGGATCACGCCGCTGTTGGCGATGGTGCCCAGGGTGCCGTCATTGTACAGCGCCGTGACACCCGCCAAGGTGCCGCCGGCAGCGTTCATCAGAACCGCCAGCGTGCCGCTGTTGTAGAGGCCGACGGTGGCGGTGATGGTGCCGCTGTTGGAAACGGTGGCGATGCCGCCGCCGTTGTACAGGCCGGCGCGCGACATGGCGCTGATCAGGCCCGTGTTGCTGACCAGGGTGGCCGTACCGATATTGTGGAGGCCGTCACGGCCGCCGGTGATGGTGCCGCTGTTGGCCAGGGTGCCCAAGGTGCCGACGTTGGCGGCCGCACTGCTGGCCCCCATGACGGTGCCGTCGTTCACCAGGGTGCCGACGACCCCGTTGTTGGCGACGCCGATCACACCGCCCGACAACAGGCCGGTGTTGGACAAGGTGCCGACGCTGCCGGTGGCGGCAACGTAGCCGGCGGTGCGGACGCCGGTGATGGTGCCGCTGTTCGACGCGTTGCCGATGGCGCCGCCGATATAGTCGTTGGCGAACTGCAGCAGCAAGGCGCTGGTGCCCGCCACCGTCACGATGGTGGTGTTGCCCGCGAAGCCGGCCAGGGCGGTGATGAGATTGGCGCCGCTGAGGTCGATGCCACCGCCAGCCTGCATCAGGGTATAGCCGTTGCCATAGAGATAGGTGCCGCCGGCGCTGAGCGTAGCCTGAACCACGCCACCGCTGACGACGATGGCCTGACTGGCGACCAGGCGGCCGGTGCCGGGGTCGATGCTGAGCGTGCCGCCGGTCTGGGCGTAGGCGCCGGTAATGCTGACCTGGCTGGACAGCTGCAAGGCAGCACCGCTGTTCACCACCGTGTGACCGGTGACATCGATGGCGTCGGCCAGCAGCAGATCGCCGGACGCAAACACCACGTTGGAAAGGCTATTGACGATGGTGCCGCCGGTGAAGGTGCCCACCGTGCCGCCGGCCCCGCCGCTGATGGAGAGATCCACGGCCGACAGGTTGCGGATGTTACCGGTCAGTGTGCCGGTATTGGCCAGTTGGCCCAAGCTGCCGCCGGCCGCGATATAGACGGCCGTGGCCGCCGACAGGCTGCCGCTGTTGGTCAATGTGGTGTAGGCGCCGCCGATATAGTCGTTTTCCGCCACCAGCAGCAGGGTGTCGCCGCTGACGGCACCGGTGCCGGTAAGGCCGGTGAGGACCGAGCTGACCGTGGCACCGCTGTAGTTTGACCCGTTACCGCCGACCACCAGAGTGCCCAGCGTACCTGCCAGGTAGTTGCCGGTGGCGGCCAAGGTGGCCAGGACGGTACCGCCGGTGATGCTGGCCGCACCGCTGGCCGTCAGCCCATTGTTCACGCTGGCCCCCAGGATGCCGGCCGCCTGGCTGTAGGCGCCGGTGACGCTGACGGCATCCGCCAGTTGCAGGTTGGCGCCGGCATTGACCACGGTATGGCCCGTGGCCTGAATGCTGTCGTTCAGCCAGATGGTGCCGCTGGCCAGGACCACATCGCCGCCGACGGCGATGGTGCCCTGGCTGCCCATGGTGCTGCCGGTGAAGGTGCCCTGGGTGGCGCCGCTGCCGCCGACGATGGTCAGGGTGCCGGCGGCCACCCGGATGTCGCCGGCGATGGTGCCGCTGTTGCCCAGGGTGTCGAGGCGCCCGCCTCCGGTCACCAGGACACCGCCGCTGAGCTGGCCCTGGTTGTCGAGGGAAAGCAGCGTACCGGTGCCGCCGATGGAAACGGTGGCGATGCCGCCGACGTTCAGGGCGGAGGCGACCACGCCGCCGTCGATGGCCAAGCCGGCGGTCTGCCCTGTCAGGGTGCCGACATTGTCGAGGAAAGTGATCAGGCCGCCGCTGTTGCGCAGGCCATAGGCGCCGCCACCAATGGACCCGACATTCACCAGCGCGCCGACGGTGCCGACATTGCGCAGGCCGGCGTTCTGGCCGACCAGCGTGGTGCTGTTGGTCAGGGTGCCCAGCGACCCTGTGGTGGCCACATACAGCGCCGTGCTGGCGTTGTTGACCGCGGCGGTGATGGACAGCGTGGCGAGCGTGCCGCCGATATAATCGTTCAGCGCCACGGCCTGCAGGGCGTTGTTCGCCACCGTACCGCCCAGACCGAAGCCGGTCACCAGGTTGGTGATGCCGAGGCCCGTATAGTCGGACCCCGCACCACCCTGCACCAGCGGCCCCAGGATGCTGCCGGCCATATAGTTCGCGGTGCCCGACGCGCTGGTGATGGTGGCGGTACCGCCCGTGAACCGTGCCGCCCCAGTGACGGACAGCATGTCGCTGCCGATGCCCAACCGCAGGCTGCCGCCCGTCTGGTCGTAGTCGCCGGTGACGGCGACGGTACCGCCGAGCGTCAGGTTGGCGCCGCCATTCACCACCGTGTGGCCGGTGGCGTCGATGGCGTCGGCCAAGCGCACATCGCCGGACGCGAAGACCAGGTTGGACAGGCTGTTGACGATGGTGCCGCCGCTGAAGATGCCCACCGTTCCCCCGGTCCCGCCGGTGATGGACAGATCGACGGACGAGAGGTTGCGGATGTTGCCGGCCAGCGTGCCGCTGTTGGCCAACCGTCCCAGGCTGCCGGCGGCGGCGATGTAGACAGCCGTCGCGGCCGACAGGCTGCCGCTGTTGCTCAGCGTGGCGTAAGCGCCGCCGATGTAGTCGTTGCCGCCCACGAACAACAGGCTGTCGCCGCTGGCCGCCCCGCTGCCGGTCAGGCCGGTCAGGGCGGAGGCCACCACAGCGCCGCTGTAGTTGGAACCGGCGGCGCCGGTCCCCAGGGTGCCCAGCGTACCCGCCAGATAGTTGCCGCCGGCATCCAGGGTGGCCAGGACGGTGCCGCCGGTGATGCCGGCGACGCCGCTGACCGTCAGGCCATGGTCCACGGTGACGCCCAGGGTGCCGGCCGTCTGGCTGTAGGCACCCGTGACGCTGATGCCGCCGGCCAACGCCAAATAGGCGCCGGTATTGACCACGGTCGCTGCCCGCACGCTGTCGTTCAGCAGGACATTGCCGCCGGCCAGCACCAGGTTGCCGCCGGCAATGCTGAGGGCGCCCTGGCTGCCCAGGGTGGCGCCGGTGAAGATGCCCATCACCGTGCCACTGCCGCCGGTGACGGTGAGATCGCCCGAGGTGGCCACGTCGCCGGCGATGATGCCGGCATTGGCCAGCAGGCCGATGGTGCCCGCGGAAATGCCAATGCTGCCGCCGGCGATGGTGCCCTGGTTGATGAGGGTGCCCAGGATGCCGGCATCCACACCCACCACACCGCCGCCGACCACGCCCAGACTGGTGATGGACAGCAGGCCGATGGCGCCCGCGCCGCCGATGCCGGCGTTGGTGGTGCCGAGGATGGTGCCGCTATTGATCAGGATCCCGATGGAACCGGCATTCTCGATACCGCTGGCAGCACCGCTGATCACGCCGCCGTTGTCCAGCGCAGTGATGCCGCTGGTGGTGAAGCGCACGCGCACGGCGTAGCCGTCGCCCAGGATGGTGCCGGTGTTGCTCAGGGTGGCGACGGTGCTTTCCACCAGCACGCCGCCCTGGGTGCCGCCGTTGATCACGCCGCCGGCGGTGTTGATGAGGGTGCCGACACCGCCCGTCTGCTCCACATAAATCCGGGCGCCGATGCTGCCGCTGTTGGACAGCAGGCCCAGCGTGCCGCTGACATCGAACGCGCCGCCGATGGTGCCACCGTTGACCAGCGTATCGATGGCGCCGTCCGCGAACAGGCCCCCCAGGGTGCCGTCGTTGGCCAGCGTATGGATGAGGCCGGTGTTATGGAGGCCGAACCCGCCGCCGGTGATGGTGCCACTGTTCGACAGCGTGGTGATGGTGCCCAGGTTGGCGATGGCGGTGCTGCCGACGCTGCTGATCACGCCGCCGGTGTTGGCCAAGGTGCCCAGGGTGCCGGTCTGGGCCACGTAAACGGCGGCGCCGTTCTGGACGCTGAGCGTCCCGGTGTTACCCAGGCTGGCGTAGGTGCCGCCGATGTAGTCGTTCCGCGCCACGCCCACCAGGGCGGTGCCGGCGATGGCGCCGCCAAGGGTCAGGCCGGTGGCGTCATCGGTCACCACCACGCCGGCATAGTCGGAACCGGCACCGCCGGCAACCAGTGTCCCCACTGTGCCGCCCTGCAGGTAATTACCGATGGCGGCCCCCACCAGTTGCACCTGCCCGTTGGTCAGGCTGGCGCTGCCGCTGGCGGCCAACTGGCCGGCGCCGGTCACCAGGACCAGGGTGCCGCCCGTCTGGGCATAGTTGCCGGTGATGCTGACGGCGCCGGTCAGGGTCAGGTCGGCGCCGGTGTTTCGTACCGTGTTGCCGCCGACATTGACGCTGTCGTTCAGCAGCACGTCGCCGGATGCGAAGATGACGTTGCCCAGGGTGTTGGTGATGATGCCCTGGTTGGTCAGGGCGGCGCCGGTGAAGGTGCCGGTCCCGATGGTGGTATTGCCCAGCGTGCCACCTGTGATGGTCAGGTTGGGCGTGGCCGTGGCGTTGTTGATGATGTTGCCGGCGATGGTGCCGCCGTTGGCCAGTGCGAAGAACTGGCCCAGGCTTCCGATGCTCAGCGCGGTGGCGCCACTGATCACACCGCTGTTGAAGTTGAGGATGGATCCCAGCGTGCCGCCGTCCTGCACCTGGACGCCGCCGCTGATCCGCCCGATATTGCCCAGCGCGAACACCGAACCACCGCCGCTGACGGCGACAGTGGCGATGCTGCCGTCATTCAGAGCGAACATGACGCTGCCGCCGTCCACCGCCAGGCCGGCCGTCTGGCCCGCCAGGGTGCCGTGGTTGCCGAGGAAGGTGATGGCGCCGCCGCTGTTGCGCAGGCCATAGGCGCCGCCGGCGATCGTCCCGTCGTTCAGCAGCGCGCCGATGGTGCCGAAATTGCGCAGGCCGGCGTTCTGACCCACCAGCGAGGTGCTATTGGTCAGCGTGCCCGATATCGACCCCGTGGCGGCCACGTACAACGCCGTGCTGGCGGTGCTGACGGCACCTGTGATGGACAGCGTAGCCAATGTGCCGCCGACATAGTCGTTCAGCGCCACGGCCTGCAGGGCGTTGTTCGCCACCGTGCCGCCCAGGCCGAAGCCGGTCACCGTGTCGGTGATGCCGAGGCCGCTATAGTCGGACCCCGCCCCACCCTGCACCAGGGTGCCGAAGATGCTGCCGGCCATATAGTTGGCGGTGGCCGAGAAACCGGTGACGGTGGCGGCACCGCCTGCGAACCGAGCCGCCCCGGTAACGGACAGCAGGTCGCTGCCGACACCCAGCCGCAGGCCGCCGCCCGTCTGGCTGTAATCGCCGGTAACGGCCACGGTGCCGCCCAGGGTCAGTGCGGCGGCGCTGTTCACCAGGGTGTGGCCGGTCACGTCGACGGCATCGGCCAGGCGCACATTGCCGGACGCGAACACCACGTTGGACAGGGTGTTGATCAGGGTGCCACCGGTGAAGGTGCCCACCGTGCCACCGGCCCCGCCGGTGATGGATAGGTCGACGGCTGACAGGTTACGGACGTTGCCGACCAAAGTGCCGGTATTGGCCAACTGGCCCAGGCTGCCGGTGGCCGCGATGTAGACGGCCGTCGCGGCCGACAGGCTGCCGCTGTTGCTCAGCGTGGCATAGGCGCCGCCGATATAGTCATTGCCACCCACGAACAGCAGGGTGCCACCGCTGGACGCGCCACTACCCACCAGACCGGTCAGGGCCGAGACCACGGTGGCGCCGTAGCCGGACCCGTTGGCGCCGGCCGCCAGGGTGCCCAGCGTACCCGCCAGATAGTTGCCGGTGGCGGCCAGGGAGGCCAGGACCGTGCCGCCGGTGATGTTGGCGACGCCGCTGGCCGTCAGGCCGTTGTTCACCGAGACGCCCAGGGTGCCGACCGTCTGGCTGTAGCCGCCGGTGACGCTGACGGCACCGGCCAGTTGAAGGTTGGCGCCGCTGTTGATCAGGGTGTGGCCGCTGACGACGACGTTGTCGTTCAGCAGGATGTTACCACCCGCCATCACCACATTGCCGCTGGTGACGGTGATGGTGCCCCGGTTGGTCACGGTGGCACCACTGAAGGTGCCCGCCACCGTGCCGGTGCCGCCGGTGATGGTCAGGGTGCCGGACGTGGCCTGGATGTCGCCCAGGATGGTGCCGCTGTTGTTCAGCAGGTCCGGCTGGCTGGTGAGGGACAGGGCGTTGGCACCACTGATCAGGCCGCTGTTCAGGATGGTGCCGAAAGCGCCGGACAGGGCCGTGCCGCTGGCACCGGTGGCCTGGATGGTGCCGCTGTTGATCACCGTGCCCGTGGCGCTGGAGGAAAAGACGCCGTACTGGGCGCCGCTGATCAGGCCTATGTTGACCAGGGTGCCCAGGGAACCGGCATTCCCGATGCCGCTGGCGGCACCGCTGATCACGCCGCCGGCGGTGTTGATGAGGGTGCCGACACCGCCCGTCTGCTCCACATAAATCCGGGTGCCGATGCTGCCGCTGTTGGACAGCAGGCCCAGCGTTCCCCTGACATCGAACGTGCCGCCGATGGTGCCACCGTTGACCAGCGTATCGATGACGCCGTCCGCGAACAGGCCGCCCAGGGTGCCGTCGTTGGCCAGCGTATGGATGAGGCCGGTGTTATGGAGGCCGACCCCGCCGCCGGTGATGGTGCCGCTGTTCGACAGCGTGCCGATGGTGCCCAGGTTGGCGACGGCGGTGCTGCCGACGCTGCTGATCACGCCGCCGGTGTTGGCCAGGGTGCCCAGGGTGCCCGTCAGCGCCACATAGATGGCGGCGCCGTTCTGGACGCTGAGCGTCCCGGTGTTTCCCAGGCTGGCGTAGGTGCCGCCGATGTAGTCGTTCCGCACGACGGCGATCAGGTTGTTGCCAATGGTGACGCCGGCCAGGCTGAGACCGGCGCCATCGCCGCTGAGCGTCACGCCGGCGTAGTCCGACCCGGCGCCGCCGGTCACCAGGGGCCCCACCGTGCCGCCCTGGAAATAATTGTTGGTGGCGGCCCCCACCAGTTGCACCTGCCCGTTGGTCAGGCTGGCGCTGCCGCTGACCGCCAGCAGACCGCCGCCGACCGCCACGCCCAGGCTGCCCCCCGTTTGGGTGTAGTCGCCGGTAATGTTTACGGTGTTGGCGACCGTGATGCCGGCGCCAATATTGCGCACGACAAAGCCGTTGGTGGTGATGCTGTCGTTCAACAGCAGGTCGCCGCCGGCGAAGACCACGTCGGCGTAGCTGGTGGTGATGCGGCCCTGGCTGGTCAGGTTGGCGCCGGTCAGGGTGCCGATGGTGCCGCCGGTGCCCCCAGCGATGGTGAGGGCGGCCGCCAGCGTTCCCGGCCCCGCATTGGATGGGTCGAAGTTGTTGTAGATGTTGCCGGCGATGGTGCCGCTGTTGACCAGCAGGTCCACCTGGCTGCCCACGAAAATGTCCAGGGCGGTACCGCCCTTTATCAACCCGGCGTTGGCGATGGTGCCGATTTTCCCGCCATTGAAGACGCCGATGCCGAAACCGGGACCGGCGATGGTGCCGGAATTGGCCAGGCGGGCGATGGTTCCGGAATCGGCCAGGGCGAAGGACACGCCGCTGCTGATCGTGCCACCGTTGTCCAGAAGACCGACGGTGCGGTCGTTATAGAAGCCCACCCCGTTGGTGGACATCAGGGTGCCGCTGTTGGTCAGGGTGTTGATGGTGCCGTAGTTGCGCAGGGCCACGTTGGTCCCGCCACCGATCAACCCGCTGTTGGTCAACGTGTCGATGGTGCCGCTGTTGGTCATGTCCGACCGGACGGCGGTGATACTCCCGCTGTTGCCGAAAGTGCCGATGCTGCCGCTGTTATTAACGGCGAGCCCGGAGGTCACGGTGGCGGCGATGGTACCGCTGTTGGTCAGCCGGGTGATGTTGCCGCCGTTATAGAGTCCGTAGGACTGCCCCAGGATCGTCCCGCTGTTGTTGATCGAGCCGATGGGGCTGACGGTGCCATTAAGATATAGAGCCGTCTTGCCGGTGATCAGGCCCAGGGTCTGATTGTCGATAGCGCCGATGGTGTTGAAATTGGAACCGATGATGGCGGTCCGGGCGGAAATGGTACCGCTGTTGAGCAGGGTGCCGATGCTGCCGACACCGATGCCGATGGTGTCGCTGTCGATCACACCGCTGTTGTCCAGCAGGCCGATACCCCGGTTGTTGGGGGACGAGATGCCAACGGCGGTACCGGTCAGCGTGCCGCTGTTGGCCAAGGTGCCCAGCGTGCCATTCAGATAAAAGGCGGTGCGGCCCGTGGCGGTGGCCGTGTTGCCGACGCTGCCGATATTGCTGTTGATGTAATAGTTGCCGGCCACGGCCACCAGGTTGGCGCCGGCCGTCCCGATGCTGGCCGTCACGCCGCCGAGCGTCCCGGCAAGGGTGCCGGTCAGGCCGGAATAGGTGCCGCTGGCGGCGGAAACCAGGGTGGTGAGAACATCGCCCAGTAGATAGGTGTTGGCGTAGCTGAAGGCCACGGTGCCAATCACCGCGGCACCGGTGATACTGGCGGTACCGCTAACGACCAGGCCACCGCCGGCCCCCAGCAGCAGCGTGCCGCCGGTCTGCGCGTAGTCGCCAGTCACGCCGATGTTGCCGGGTAGGGTCAGGGTGGCGCCAGCATTGACCAGGGTGTGGCCGCTGACGTTCACGCCTTCGCCCAGGCGCAGGCCGCCGGCCAGCACCAGGTTGGCAAGGGTGTTGATGATGGTGCCGCCGGTCAGCACGCCCACCGTGCCGGCCGTCCCGCCCATGATGGACAGGTCGTGGGACGACAGGTTCAGGATGGTCCCCGACAGAGTGCCGGTGTTGACCAGTTGGCCCAGGCTGCCGGACGCGGCGATGTAGACCACGGTGGCGGCCGACAGGCTGCCGCTGTTGGTCAGGGTGGCCAGGGTGTCGCCAACATAGTCGCTCTGCGCCATCAGCAGCAGATTGGTGCCGTCATTCCCGCCGGTGAGGGTGATGCCCGTCTGGGGCGCCACCGTTATGGAGGCGCCGGTGTAATCGGAACCGGCACCGCCCACCACCACCGTGCTGGGGGCACCCACCACGTAATTGGCCTGCGTCGGCAGGCTGCTCAGGTTGACGCGGGCGCCGGTCAGGCTGGCCGCACCGCTGACGAGCAGTTGGGCGCCGTTGAACAGGCTCAGGCTGCCGCCCGTCTGGGCATAGTCGCCGGTGATGCGGACGGTATTGGCCAGCGTGATGCCGGCGCCGGTGTTGATGACCGTGTGGCCGGCGGCATCGATAGCATCGTTCAGCAGCAGGGCGCCGCTGGTGAAGACCACATTGCTGAAGGTATTGCTGATGGTGCCTTGGCTGTTGGCGGCGTAACCAGTGAAGGTGCCGATGGTGCCGCCGCTGCCGCCCGCGATGGTCAGGCCGCCATAGGAGAAGCTGTCGTTCAGGGTGCCGTTGACGATGTTGCCGGCGATCAGGCCTGTGTTCACCAGGGTACCGATGCTGCCGCCGAAGACCAGCGCCACGGCCTCGGGCGCCAGGATGGTGCCGCTGTTGATCACCGTACCCATGGTGAACTGCGATTGCAGGATGCCATATTGGTTGCCGGTGCCGCCGCTGACGGTGATCAACCCGCTGTTCAGCACCGCGGCAACGGTCCCGACGTTGTAGATGCCGACGCCGCCGGCGGTGGCCGCGATGGTGCCGCTGTTGCTGACCGTGGCGACGGTGGCGTTGTTGACGATGCCGAAGCCGCTGGCACCCACGGCGATCCGACCACCATTGGACAGCAAGGTGGCGACGCGGCTTTGGCTCAGGATGCCGACGTGCGCCAGAATGGTGCCGGTGTTGGACACCGTGCCGATGGTGGCGGCGGTGCCCAGGCGGATGCCGAACTGGGTGGTGGCGGCGCTCACGCGCGCATCGATCAACCCATCGTTGACCAGCGTGCCGATGGTGGCGGCACGCACATCTATCCCCACCCCCACGGTACCGGCGGTAAGGTGTCCCCGGTTGACCAGCGTGCCGATGGAAGCGCCATCGGCGACATAGGCCGCGATGCCGCCGGCATCCACTGTACCGGTCAGCGTCAGGCTGGCGGCATTGGTGCCGATGTAGTCGCTGGTCGCCACCGCCAGCAGGTTGGCACTGTCGGTGCCCAGGGTGGCCGTCAGCGGGACGAGGCCGCTGTCCACCGTGCCGCTCAGGCCGGTGTAGGCGCCGCTGGCCGCGGACACCAGGGTCGAGAGCGCATCGCCCACCAGATATGTCGCGCCCGCCGACGGGGTGGACAGCGTGGCGATGACGCTGCCGCCCGTCATGGTGGCCGCACCGCTGACCACCAGTTCTGCGCCCGGCTGCAGCATTAGGGTGCCCGAGGTCTGCGCGTAGTTGCCGGTGACGCCGACCACGCTGGCCAGGGTCGCGGAGGCGCCGCTGTTGGCCAGGGTGTGGCCGCTGACGTTGACCGCATCGTCCAGCAGAAGGCTGCCGCCGCTGAGCACCACGTCGCTGAAGCTGTTGGCGAGGGTGCCGCCCGTCAGCGTGCCCACCACACCGCCCGTGCCGCCACTGATGGACAGGGTATTGGCCGACAGGTTCCGGATGTCGCCGGTCAGCGTGCCGGTGTTGGTCAACCGGCCCAGGCTGCCGGTGGCCGCGATGTAGATCGCCGTGGCTGCCGATATGCTGCCGCTGTTGGTCAGTGTGGCAAGCGCGCCGCCGATATAGTCGTTGCTGGCGATCAGCAGCAGGTTCTGGCCGTCGTTGCCGCCGGTGACGGTAGCCCCGGTCAGAGGGGTGATGGAAATGGTGGCGCCGGTGTAGTCCGACCCCGTGCCCCCGGCCACCAGGGTGGTGGGCGATCCCACCACGTAGTTGGCGGCGGCGGGCAGGCCGGTCACGCCGACCTGGGCGTTGGTCAGGCTGGCGCTGTCGCTGACCAGCAATTGCGCGCCGTTGGCCAGCGTCAGGCCGCCGCCCGTCTGGGCATAGGCGCCGGTGAGAGTGACGGTGTTGACCAGGGTGATGCCGGCGCCATTGTTCAGCACCGTGTGGCCGCTGGCGTTGATGGCGTCGTTCAGCAGCAGGCTGCCGCCGGCAAACACCAGGTTGCTCTTGGTGTTGCTGATCGTGCCCTGGCTGTTGGACGCATAGCCGGTGAAAGTGCCGACCGTCCCGGCGGTGCCGCCCATGATGGTCAAGTTGCCGTAGCTGAAGCTGTCGGTGCCGTTGACCACGTTGCCGGCGACCAAGCCGGAATTGACGAAGCTGCCGGTGATGGAGGCACCCAAGGCCAGAGAGACGGCGCTGTTGGCGATGATGGTGCCGCTGTTGACCAGGGTGTCCAGGGTCCAGTACTGCACCCGCACGCCGGTGCCGATGCCCATGGAGATGAGGCCGCTGTTGCGGATCGTGTTGATGAAACCGGCGTCATAGATGCCGATACCGCCGCTGCCACTGACGATGGTGCCGCTGTTGATGATGGTGGGAAGGGTGGCAGCGGTGTAGACGCCGTAGCCCTGGTTGCCGGTGAGCGAGATCGTGCCGCTGTTGGACACCAGGCTGACCGCGTTGCTCTCGTCCCAGATGCCGAGCCAGCCGACGATGGTGCCGGTGTTGGACACGGTGCCGACAGTGGCGCCGCTGGTCACGTGGATGCCGGCCTGGGTGGTGCCGACGGCGATGGATGAGACGTCGATCAGCCCGGCGTTGACCAGGGTACCGATGGTGGCGCTGCCCACCTGGATGCCGATGCTGCCGGCGATCAGGGTGTCGGCATTGACCAGGGTGCCGATGCTGACGCCGTCGGCGACATAGGCGGCGAAGGTGCCGGCGCTGACCGTGCCGGTCAGTGTCAGGTTGGCGACGCTGGCGCCGATATAGTCGTTGGTGGCCCGGGCCACCAGATTGCCGCCGATGGTGCCGCCGCCGATGGAAAGGTTGGCGATACCGCCAATGACGCTGACGTTCACGCCTGAATAGGTGCCGCTGCTGGCGGCGACCAGTGTGGACAGCGCCTGGCCCGCCAGGTAAGTGGCGCCGGTGGGCACGCCGGACAGGCTGGCGGTGATGGACCCACCCGTCATGGTGGCCGCACCGCTGACCGCCAACTGGCCACCGCTGCCCAAAACCAGGGTGCCGGCCGTCTGGCTGTAGTCGCCCGTGACGTTGACCAGGGTGGTCAGCGTGACGGAGGCGCCGGTATTGAGCAGGGTGTGGCCGCTGACATTCACGGCGTCGTTCAGCAGGATAAGGCCACCGGCCATCACCACGTTGCTCAAGGTGTTGGTGATGGTGCCCTGGTTGCCGCCGAGGCCCGTATAGCTGCCCACGGCGGTGCCGGTCAGGACCAGGTCGCTGGTGCCGTTGTTGATGATGGCGTTGACGATGGTGCCGTTGTTGCTGATCGTCCCGAGCGTGCTGTCGCCGGAGATGGAGATGCCATAGCCGGTGCCGCTGATCACCCCGTTGTTGTGCAGGGTGCCGATGGTCGATCCGTTGGTGAGCAGGATGCCGCCCACACCGGTCGCGAGGGTGCCGTTTTCGACAAACGGCGTGATGGTGGCGCTTTGCAGCCAGACGGCGACCGTGCCGGACCCTGCCAAGGTCGTGCCGGAGAGGGTCCAGCCATTGCGGAAGTTGCCGCTGAAGGTGGTGTAGGCGTCGGTGGCCCGTGCCGGCCGGGGAGCCGCCAGCCCGACGGCCATCACCGCCAGCGAAGATCCGGCCAGAAGAACACTCCGGGCGCGAGCGCGCCGCAGCCGGTGGTTATGTTGTATCTCTTGCGGACAGGTGTCAGCCCCGCCAGCCCCTCGCAGCCCCATCCCTGCCCCCACACTTTTTTGCTCGCCCCCGCAGAAAATCGCCGCCTTAAACTATCGGCCCAGATCCGCTAATAGGCTGGTTCAACTTAAAAATTCAAATAAGCCCTTCCTGAGCCCCGCACGCACGCATGAAGCATTATTCTTATGTAATATAGATTAGTACTATAGACGGAATCTTGGCATTAACCAATAACACCTTCCGCATACGCATTCAGATACCATGAGGGCTACGTTGAAGAGGCGGCCCTCATGGATCAGCACACTACCACCCGTCATGCAAGACGGCGCCGCGCCCAACACGCCCCAGGCCAACACCGTGCCCAGGGAGCCACCCGCGCGCGGCGTCAGAGACTGAGTTCGCAGTACCAGCACCAGCCGCCGGAAGCGCCATCCAACTCCTCGTCCGACAAGTCGGTCGGACGGGCGGGAAGCACCAGAGTGTAGCTAGCCTCGGTGTTCTCCACGACCGACAGGCGGATTCCCGCAGGAACGTCGACCCCTTCCGCCGCCAGCACCGCTGCCGGATCAGCCAGCAGCCGCACCTTGAAATCCTCGTCCGCCCAGGCCTTGGCAATGACCCGGCCCGCCGCCTTCGCCTTCTTTTCGTTCGTCACGTCCACCCCCCTCGAGATTGGTCAAAGTGATTGCAAACATGCCGGAAGAAATGTGGAACCTGCGGTCAGGCATACGGTGGTTGATGTTCAGCTGCCGCGTGTCCTGTTCGCCGATCTCGCGTGACAGTAATTACGGGCCGAGAACCTGTCTGTAGAACAAACGCGCCACAGCGGTAATCGCCCTTTCCTGGCGCCCCCTCCCATGACCATCGGTCCCGAATACTGGGCTGCTGTCATACGTTTACATCTTGCGAATTATCGGCTCTGGCCATCATAAGCGGCACGCGCTGACCGGATGGTGTCCATGCGCGATAGTACCCACGTCGCCAAAGCGCGCACGGGTTCCAGCACCCCGCGACCGAGCGGCGTCATTGAATACCGGCCCGCGACCCGGTGCGACTGTCACCGTATGACCGTTCCGAACGAACAAACAGGGAGAAAGGTCGCCGCTCGCGTCACGGTAGGCAATGCCTGTCCGGCAGGAAAAGTCCGCCCCCTCCCCTTTCGGCCCCCGCCGCCGACACCGGCTGGCGGTTTGACGGAACCTGGATGAAAAAGGGCGGACAGGCTGAAGGCCACGGACATGGCGTGCCGCCACCTCATCCCGCACGGGGAATGAAGCCGGGCACGCCGGTTTCCACCACCGCGTTGAAACGAACATTCATGGCGATGCCCTGCCGGATTTCCCGCATCGCCTCTTCAGGCAGGGCGGAGATTTCGAAGTTCTCCCGGATATGATCGGGGTTGGTGGACGTGGTCAGCAGCGCCGTGCCTCGCTGCACCGCCCACGCCAGCGCCACCTGCGCCGGCGTCCGCCCCAGACGCCGCGCGACACCCACCAACACGGCGTCCTCCAGCACCCGGGGCTGCATGGCGTGTCCCAGGGGCGCGAAAGCCTGCAGGACGATGCCGTGCTCCTGGCAGAAGGCGAGCAGATCCCATTCCTGGAGATAGGGGTGGGATTCCACCTGGACCATGGCGGGCTTGATCCGGGCGATGGCCACGATCTCCCGCAGCCTATCCAGCGTTATGTCCGACAGGCCGATGGCACGGCAGCGCCCCTCCTCCACCAGGCGCTCCATCGCCCGCCAGGTATCGGCCAACGTCACGTCGGTGTCGTAGAGCACCCGCCCCTGCCCATCCCGCGGGTCCTGGTCCTCACCCGGCTGGAAGGCGAAGGGGGTGTGGATGATGTAGCAATCGACGCTATCCACGCCCAGCCGCCGGCAGCTCGCCTCGAAGGCGGGACGGACCCGTTCCGGACGGTGGTTGGTGTTCCACAGCTTGGTCGTCAGGAAGATATCTTCCCGGCGCACCATGCCCGCATCGACGGCGTCCCGCATGGCCTCGCCCACCGCCGCTTCGTTGCGATAACGTTCCGCGCAATCGAAATGCCGGAATCCCACTTCCAGGGCCGCCCTGGTCGCCCGCCGGGTGGCGGCGGGATCGGGGATCAAGGTGCCAAAGCCCACGGCGGGGATGGCGCCCGCCCCATGGGCGGAGGGCAGCGTGGTGCGCGCGAACATGTCATTGGTCGTCATGGTCATATCCCTTTCCGGGCGATGGTGATGCGTGCGGAAGCGCCGGACGCGTTGCCGCCCAGCGCGATGAAAAACTGCACCGTGTCCAGATAGCGGGCCGTCTTGGCCTGGATCTGGCCCAGCAACGCCCGCTGATAGGCCCGTTCGGCATCCAGCACCTGCAGGACACCCGTCTCGCCCACGCGATAGCCGTCGCGATTCAGGCGCAGGCTGCTCGCGGCGGCGGCCAGGGCCCGCTCCTGCGCCGCGTAGGCATCCGCGTCGTGGCTGATGGCCTGCAGCACGTCGGCCACCTGGCCCAGCGACCGGACCACCGTCCGCTGGTAGGCGGCGCGCGCCGCCCTGTAGCCGTCGATCGCCCCCTGTCGATTGGCCTCGAGCGTGCCGCCATGGAAGACCGGGCCGGTCAGGCCCGCGGCCACACTCCAGAGCGAACCGCCGGCCTGGAACAGGGACGCCGGGTCGGCCCCCGCCTGGATGAGGGATCCGGACAGGGTCAGGTGGGGGTAGAGGTCGGCGGTGGCCACGCCGACCGCCGCGCTGGCGGCATGCAATTCGGCTTCGGCCTCCAGGATGTCGGGCCGGTCATGCGCCATCTCCGACGGCAGGCTCAGCGGCAGTTCCGGCGGCAGGGTGAAGTCGGCCAGGTCAAAATCCGGTACCACCTGGTCGGCCGGCCCCTGTCCAGCCAGAATGGCCAGTGCATGCCGCGCCGCCTCGCGCCGCTGCGCCAGGGGCGGCAGCAGGGTCTGGTCCTGCGCCAACTGGGTCTCCGCCAACGCGACATCGGCTTGGCCAACGCCACCCTGGCCATGGGCCACGCGCAGGAGGGCGAGAGTGCGCTCATCATCGGCCAATATCGTCCGGACGGCGTCAATCTGCGCCCGCGCGGATGCCAGCAGCACGGCCTGGGTCGCGACCTCACCGGTCAGGGTCAGATAGGCGGCGTCAAAACGATGCCGCTCCGCATCGGCCAGTGCCCCCTGCCGCTCGACCAGCCGCTTGGTCCCGCCGAACAGGTCAAGGTCGAAGCTCACATTGGGACCAAGCGCATAGAAGCTGGAGGTCGCCGGCGTTGGCGCCCCCGACCGTCCTCGGCCGATCTGGCCACCAGCGTCCACCTGAGGAAAGAGGGCGCCACCCGCGGCCTGGACGGCCTCCGACGCCTGGTCGATGCGCGCGTCGGCGATCCTGAGATCGAAGTTGCCGCCGATTGCTCGCCGCATCGCCAGGCTGAGCGCCGGTGAACGGAACGCAGACCACCAGTCGCCGGCCATCCTGCCGCCTGCCGTCACACGCTGGGCAGCGCCGGCCTGGGCCAAACCATCCTCCGCTGCCAGGTCATAGTGCGCCGAGGGCGGATCGGCCGGTGGCGTGAAGTCTGGACCGACGGTGCAGGCGGGTAGCAGGACCAGCGAGAGGGCCGCCGCAATCTCCCGCCCAAGAAGCCATCGACGCGGAACGGACACATGAGACGTCATCATTTCACGATCTCCTCGACTATCGGTCGCTTGGGCGCGGCGCGCGCAGGAACAGGGCGAGCGGGGCCGCCGCCAGCATCACGAGCATCAGGATCTTGAACTGGCCGATGATGGCGACGGTGGCGGCCTGGCCGGTGACCACCTCGTTGATCAGGGCCAAGGCCGGCCCGGAGGCCGACGCCACGCTATGGGCGGCGGCGCGATAGGGGGTGAGATTCCGGGCCAACGCCAGATGCATGGCCTGGGTGTTGCCGTAGAAGAAGATCTGGACCACGGCGATGCCGATGGTGCTGCCGTACAGGCGGGACAGGTTGAACAGGACCGCCCCTTCCGGATGGGCCGTCCGGTCCAGCGTGCTGAACGCCACCCGGCCCAAGGCCGGCAACAGCAGGCCGAGGCCCGCCCCCTGCAGCGCGCCCGCCAGGACCACCGGCCGCCAGTCCATGGCCGGGGAATAGCCCAGCATGCGCCAGTTGGCGTACACGACCAGCGCGGTGCCGGCGACCACCAGGGCGCGGCTGTCGATGCGCGCCGGCACCCAGCCTGCCAGGATCAGCACCCCCACCAGCGCCACGCCACGCGGCACGGCCATATAGCCGGTGGTGTCGACCGGGTAGGCGAACAGGTCCTCCAGCATGGGCGAGGTCAGCGCCAGGGTCGGCAGCAGGACGAAACCGGCGGCGAAGGCGATGAGGGTCGACAGGACGAAATTACGGTCCCGGAACAGCGCTTTGTCCAGAAAATGCGCCCCGGCCGTCAGGATGTGGACGATGAAAAGAGAGAACCCCAGCATGGCGGCCGCAGCCTCCGCCCAAATCTCAGGCGAGGCGAACCACTCAAGACGCTCCCCCCGATCCAGCAGCAGTTGCAGGCCGACGATGCCCAGCGAAAAGGTCGCCAGGCCGAAGAAGTCGAAGGGCGGGCTTTGCGGCGCCCTTTTCCCCGGCAGCCACAGCGCCATCGCCAGGAACACGAAGCCCGCCAGCGGCAGGCTGGCATGGAAGATCGACGGCCAGCCGTGATACTCGCTGAGCCAGCCGCCGATGGGTGGCCCGCTGCTGATGCCGAACAGCCCGCATGCCGTGCTGGCCAATCCAATGCGGGCATGGCGCGCCGGCGGCGCCAAGTCGAGCAGGATCGCCAGCGCCCGCGCCCCCAGCGGTCCGCTGGCCGCCCCCTGAAGGATGCGGGCCAGGATGAGCTGGCCGCTGGTGCCGGCCCGCGCGTCAAGCACAAGGCCAAGGCTGAAGAGGACAAGCGACCCCAGCAGGACCGCCTTGCGTCCGAAGCGGCCGGCCAGCCATCGTGTCAGCGGTAAGGTGACCAGGCTAGCGGTCACGTAGGCGGTGAATATCCAGCCGATCTCGTCATCCGCCATCGACAGGGTCCCCTGCATGTGCGGCAGGGCGGCGTTGGGGATCGAGATGTTGACGCCCTGCATGTAGATCGCCAAGAGGGCCGCGACCATGAGCACACGCTGGCCGCCGGAGGGGGGCGTCGGGGTCATCTTGCCGCCCCCATCGCCAGGGCGGGCCAGAAGGCAGGAAGCCAGCGGCGGCGGTGTCCGGTGTCGATCCGCGCGGTGACGCTGATGCCGGAGTAGGCCGGCCAATCCGGCGCCGCCCCGTCGAGTTCGATGCGCACCGGCAGGCGTTGGACAACCTTGACCCAGTTCCCGGTCGCATTCTCTGGCGGCAGGACCGCGAAGTCCGACCCCGTGCCGGGACTCATGCTGACGACATGCGCCTTGAGGGCACCGTCAGGGAAGGCGTCGATGCGGATGGTGGCCGCTTGGCCCGGCCTCATGTGCGTGAGGTCGGTTTCCCGGAAATTGGCTTCGATCCAGACCTGCCGGCTGGACAGCAGCGAGAACACGGGCGCACCGGGTGTGACGAAATCGCCGACCTGTAGCTCGTCGACCTTGGTCACGATGCCATCATCCGGCGCCGTCACGGTCGCGTAGGAAAGGTCGAGCCGGGCGCGGTCAAGGTCCGCCCGGGCCGCGCGCACCGAGGGATGGCGGTCGACCGCCGCATCCGGATCGCCATTCAGCGCGGCCACGGTGTTGGCGATCTGCTGCCCAATCGACGCGATACGCTGGCGCGCGACCTTGAGATCCGTCTCGGCCCGCTCATAGGCGGCGCGCGAGGCGAAGTCGGCGGCCATCAACGCCTTCTTGCGGGCGTACTCCCGTTCGTCGAAGTCGGCGGAATCCCTGGCGGATTGAAGTTCAACCAATTGCTGACGGTAGGTGGCCTTGAGGGCCGTGATCTGGAGACGCGCGCCGTCCAGCCGCGCCTCCGCCTGGTCGATGGCGATGCGGTAGGGCTGGGGATCGATACGGAACAGCACCTGGCCCTTGGTGACATGTTGGTTGTCCGTGACGGCGATCTCTACTGCCTGCCCACCCACCCGGGCGTTGACCGATTCCTTCGCCATGCGGACGAAGGCGTCATCGGTGGAAACATAGGGTTCGTCGGCGACGTGGCGGGCCGCGCCCAGGATGGCCATCACCACCGGGAACGCCAGCAGCAGAGGAAGACGCAGCTTTTCCTTCAGCGTTTTCTGGGGACTTACGGTTGAGCCGCCGGGCGAGCGGAGATCAAGCGGTCTTTCGATTTGCGCGTCCATCACATGACCTCTGGTTCGAAGGGTGCCGGCAGCCGCACCCCGGCTTTCCGGGGCGCGGGCCGAGGCACGGGTCAATTCGGCGCCAGGCGAGCCTGGGTCAGGGCGCCGTCCAGGTTGGCCTCGCAGCGGCTGTAACCGCTGCTACCAGGGGCCAACCCCACCTCGGCGCAGGCCGAGACGGCGCCTGGCGGGCTGTGGCGCTCCGCCGGCTGGGCGGTGGCCAGAGCCCGGTTCAGGGTGCTGACGCAGGCGGCGTAGTCGGTATCGTTGACCGTCAGGCCCAGGGTCTGCTGGCAGACGTGCCGGATGGCGGCGGCATCGCTGTCCGTGACCGGTGTCGCCCAAGCGGACGGAGCGGCGAGGGTCGCGGCGCCCACCAGGGCGGCGGCGATGGTGGCCTTGATCGACGTAGGCAAAGTCCGGGTGTTCATGGCCTTTACTCCATGGTTGGGAGGGGTGGGTTTCCAAGAAGCGGAATTTGAAGGCGGTGCCCATCGCGAGGCCGGCGCCGCCCTTGTGTTTTGTACTGATCAGTATATATATTGAGAATGAAGCCCCCCGTCAAAGGATTTTATGCGAGATGGTACAAATATCGAATGACGACGAACCCAAGCGTCGCGGCCGGCCCCGTGCCTATGATCCGCAGGCGGCCCTCCTGCGGGCGATGGATGCGTTCTGGAAAAGCGGCTATTCCGGCACGTCGCTGGACGACCTCTCCGCCGCGACCGGCATGAACCGGCCCAGCCTCTACGCGGCGTTCGGCGACAAGCGCTCGCTCTACCTCAAGGCGCTCGCGCATTACTGGCAGGTCGCGCTCGGTGCCATGCACGCCGACTTGGCCGAAAACCGCCCCTTGGCGGACTCGCTGATGCGGGCCTATGAGGGGGCGCTGGCCATCTATTTTTCCGGGGAAGACCGGGCGCGCGGTTGCTTCGTGGTCAGCACCGCGGTGACGGAGGCCGTGGAGGACGCCGAGATCCGAGAGGGCCTGATGACGGGATTCCTGGCCTTCGACGCCGATTTCGAGGCGCGTTTCCGCGCCGCGCAGAGGAACGGTGAGTTGCGGGACGATGCGGATCCCGCAGCGCTTGCCGTGATCGCGACGGGGGTGATGCATACCATCGCCATCCGCGCCCGCTCCGGCGCCACCCGGGCCGCATTGGAAGAGTTGGCGCGCAAGGCGGTCCGCGCCTTATGCGGATGAGCGGGCTCCAGGCGCTGCCGGACATTCTCGCCAACCACCTGGACGTTGTCTTCTGCGGCATCAATCCCGGCCTGACCGCCGCCGCCACGGGACACCACTTCGCCGGACGGGGGAACCGCTTCTGGCGCGTGCTGCACCGGGCCGGCTTCACGCCGCGGGAAATCCGGCCCGAGGAGGGCCAGACGATCCTGCGTTATCGCTGTGGCCTGACGACTGTGGTCGAGCGGCCGACGGCGCGGGCGGACGAGGTGTCCGCGTGGGAATTTGCCGACGCGGCCGCGCGGTTCGAACAAAAAATCGCGGCTCACGCCCCCCGCCACGTCGCCTTTCTCGGAAAGGCCGCCTATTCCGCGTTGTCGAGGCAAAAAGGGATCGCCTGGGGCCGCCAGCCAACCAGCATCGGCGGCGCCGCGACATGGATATTGCCCAATCCCAGTGGCCGGAACCGAGCCTACACCCTGGACCAGTTGGTAAACGCCTACCGTTCCTTGCATCAGGCGCTGATAGGGGAATAGTCGGCCACCGCCGTAACGCCGAGAGGCTGTACGGAAGCTGACCGCCAAGCTGGGCGAGACGCTGGCCGCGCATTACTATATCGGCCCCGGGGGCCGGACGCGGCTAGATTTGGCTGTCGCCGCCGATGTCATGCCGCCTGAAGCCGCTTGACTTCCCCGGGCCGAAGCCGACATCGTCAGGGTTAACACCTGTGGGCAGGCAGGCCGAAGACAGGCTTGATGCCTGAATCCGCAAGGAAAAACAGGGAACAGGGGCCACGTGTGTTCCTAGTTGAACGCCCGGGTGCCCTGGTGAAGGCAGGTGGGGCAAGGCTGGGCGGCGGCATGCGTTTGAAGGCGCTGGAGGTTTTTGTCGAGTTGGGCGAGGCGGAATCTTTCCGTCAGTTGGCCCGTGCGCACGGGGTGAAGGCCAGCGCCATCAGCCGCCAGATCGAGGCGCTGGAATACCATTTCCGCACGGAGCTTTTCGACCGCAACGCCGAAGGGATCACGCTGACCGAGTCCGGCCGGCTGCTGCTGGGGTATGCACGCACCATCCTGGCCAACGTGCGCGAGGCGCGCGCCGCAACGGACGAACTGCGGGGGCTGGAGCGCGGCAACGTGACCATCTATGCCGCCGGCGCCCCGGCGGCCGGCATCCTGGCGCGCGTGGTGGCGGATCTGCACATCCAGTACCCAGGCCTGCTTTTCCACATCGAGACGGCGAGCGCCAGCAACGTGTTCGATGCGGTGGAAAGCGGCAAGGCCGACCTGGGCCTGACCATGTTCTCGCCCGAAACCAGCAAGGTCGAAATCCGCCTGAGCAGCTATGTCGAACACAAGATCATCGTGGCGCCCGGCCACCCGCTGGCCGGGGAGGAGCGGGTGTCGCTGCGCCAGCTGGCCAGCGTGCCGCTGGTGCTGGCCGGGGCCAGCCACGGGTCGCGCATGCGGCTGAACCAGATGGCGCGCGAAGCCCACGTGCTGCTGGAACCGGTTTTCGAGAGCAGTTCCGTCGAGGTCCACAAGGAACTGGCCTTACGCAAGGTGGCGGCCCTGGTGCTACCCGTGATGTGCTGCCAGCGCGAGATTGAGACGGGACAGCTGATCGCGCTGCCCTTTGAGGAGCGCGACGCGATGATCACCACGGTGGACCTTTGCTGTGCCCGCGGCCGGCGCCTGTCCTTCGCCGCGCGCAAGCTGTCCGCCGCCATCGGCCACGCGCTGGAGGGCGCCTGACGCGGGCTTGCCGGAGACCAAGGAAGGGGCCGGATGCGCCGCCGGCCCCGGCCCCGGTCAGTAGGTGATCGAGAAGCGCACACCCCAGGTGGCGGGCTCGCCGGCCAGCGCGATGTTGTTGCCCGCGACGAAGAAGTTGCGGGTCACGTCATAACGCTTGTCGAAGATGTTCTTCCCGAAAAGCTTCAGGCTCCAGCGGTCGTCCTTGGGCGCCAGGGTCACACTGGCATCGACCAGCGTGTAGCCGGCCACGTCGTAGAGCGAACCGAAGATGGAGTTGTAGGTGCTGCGGCTTGAATAGGACATGTCCGTCGTCAGCCCGTAGTCACCCAGGTTCCAGAGATAGGAAACCGACCCGTTCGAGGTGAACTTGGGGGCGAACTCGGTCTCGCCGGCCCGGTTGGTCGGCACGCCGACATAGAGCCCGCCCACCTTCACCGCGGTGCCGATGGTGGAGAACTCGTCGAACGAGCCCTTGGCCAGGGCCAGCGATTCATTGATGCGCAGGTTCTTGATCGGCTCCCAGATGAAGTCGGCCTCGCCACCGTACAGGTGGGACTTCGGCGCGTTGATGATGGAACCGACCAGGCCCGTCAGCGGGTTGACCACCGCCGACTGCACCTGCTGGTCGCGATAATCATAATAGAAGGCCGAAATATTGAAGCGCAGGTGATATTCCGGCACCGCCAGCTTGTTGCCGATCTCATAGGCAAAGATCGTTTCCGGCTTGAAGGGCGTGGTGGAGGTCTGGGCGACGTTCGAGTTGTAGGCGGTGAAGCCGCCCGACTTGATGCCCCGGCTGAACGAGACATAGGCCATGTCGTCGTCGGTGAAGCGGTACTGGAGTTCCGCCTTGCCCGACGGTTCCAGGAAATCGGTGTCGCGATAGGGCACGAAGTTGCCGGGGTTGGTGACGACGCCGTTATCGACGTAATAGGCGCCGAAGTCGCGCAGTTCGCGCTTCTCATATTCCAGGCGCAGGCCGCCGGTCAGACTGAGCTTGTCGGTCAGGTCGTAGGTCACCTGGCCAAAGGCGCTGCCCGTGTTCACCGTCTGGCCGTAGGTGACGTTGCGGTCAAAGCCGTTCAGTTCGTAATAGCCGGTGGCGTAGCGGTCGTGCAGGACCTGGTTGGCGTAATACAGGCCCGTCACCCAGTGCCAGTCCTGGTCCCCGGTCGAGGTGAGGCGCAGCTCATTGGCGGCCACGTTGGCGCGGGTATCGAAATAGACGTCGCCCGTGCTGCGGGGCGAGCCGTCGAAATTGTCGTACTCCTGCCGCGTGGCGTGGTCGAAGCTGGCCAGGTCGGTCAGGGTGGCGAACTCAAAGTCCCAATCCGCCCGCACGCTGGTGCCAACCGTATCGATGTGGGAGAAGGGCTTGGTGGTGGGCGAGATGCCGATTTCCGAAGCGAACTGCGGCGTCGTGCCCCATCCCGTGGCGTCCCGTGCGGTATCGGCCGGGTAGACCGGATACTGGCTGGGGTATTTGGTGTTGAGCGCCGTCAGCGGGGAGAGGAGATAGGTACCCGCCGCGTCGGAGCGATCGCGGCTCCAGTGGAAGTTCAGGCCCACACGCAGGTTGGAACCGCTGTCGTAATCCAGCAACGCGCGCAACGCCTGCCTGTCCGCGTCGCCCAGCGCCTCGCCGGTGTCGCGGTTATGCTGCCAGGCGCCCCCTTCCTGCACCTGTCCCGCCACGCGGAAGGCGAGCTTGTTGTTCAACGGGCCGGAGACGAAGGCATCCGACGTGACAGCGTCGAAGCTGCCGTACTGGACCGCGACGCCGGCCGTCATCTCCTTGGTCGGCTTGTTCATGATGTAGTTGATGGCGCCGCCCGTGGTGTTGCGGCCGTAGAGCGTGCCCTGGGGCCCGCGCAGCACCTCGACGCGCGACACGTCGAACATGGCACCGTTGCTGGCGAAGGGGACGGGGTAGGCCACCTCATCGACATAGATGCCCACCGCCGGCGCATTGTTGCTGGCATAGTCGTTGAAGCCCACGCCGCGGATCTGGTAGGCGGGCTGGCCGCTGCCGAACTGGGGCGTCACCTGCAGCGACGGCGTCAGGTATTGCAGGTCGTAAACGTTCTGGACATTGCGATCGACGAGGTCACTGCCCGTCACGACGTCGATCGAGGTGCCCACCCGCTGGGCGTTCTCCAGGCGGCGGTTGGCCGTCACCAGGATGGTCTGGACGTCGATTTCCTCCAGCCCGGCCCCCTTGTCGGCGGCCTGCTCCGCCGCCGGCGCCTGGTCGGCCGCCCGGGCGACATTGCCCGCCAGGGCCAGCAGCAGCGCCAGCGCCGTGCCGGTGCGCAGCGCCGCCCGGTTCAATCCCCCGCTTCTTCCTTTGCCGGGCACGCCGCCGCGGAAGTCATCGCGCCCCGGATGGGCGCCCTTATCAAGGACAAGCCTGCTCATTTATCATCCCCAAACATGAATGGTCACAGGGGGGCTTCCCCTCTCTCAACCAGGGCGCTCCGCTGTTTCCTTGCGGTTTATGCGCCGTACCTACCTGTTCGCATTCATGCTGCTGCAACGCACAATCCGGCGAAAGCACTTTAAGGCGGTCACCCTGTCGCATTTTCCGGGGCACGCCCTGCGGCGGTAACCCCCTGCAATGCCGGCCGATTTGCGCGACACCCTGTCCCGCAGGAGGTGCTAGGCGGCGGCGGGCGGGCGCGGCATCCTTCGAGCATGGGCCGGCCTCCCTTCGCGGGTGCCCGCGTGGAGGTCGCCCCCAGAACCACAAGCTGGAAGGAGCCCCGCATGGCGGAAAAACGGACAGAGGATGGGCTGGGCAGGGATATGCCGCGTTCGGGTTTGGCGGTGTTGGCGCTGGGCCTGCCGGTCACCCTGCTCTTCGGGTTGACGCTGTGGGCGCCCTTCGCCTCGGTCACGTTCCTGGGCATCCGGGGTTCGATCTGGTGCCTGTTCGCCTGCGCGCCGGCGACCAGCCTGTGCCTTCTGGCCTGCAACCGTCTTTCCGGCACCCAGGGGAAGGGGACGCCATGATCCCCGCCTTCGTCACGATCATCGCCGCCTCCGTGCTGCTGGCGCTGTTTTCCAAGCGCGGGCACACCCACCAGGGCGCCAAGGAGTTCTTCACCGCCTCCGGCCAGTTCGGCGCCGTCCTGTTCTTTTTCCTGTCGGTGGGGGAAACGTACAGCGTGACCAGCATGCTGGGCTTCCCCGGCGGGGTCTATGCCAAGGGCGGCGACTTCATCACCTGGTTCTTCGGCTACATCCTGCTGGCGGCCCCGGTGCTGTATTGCGTGGGGCCGGTCATCTGGCGGGCCGGTGTCCTCTACGGCGCCGCCACCATCCCCGATTTCTTCCGCAGCCATTTCGACAGCCGCGCCCTGGAACTGGTGATGGCCGGCTCCGCCATCCTGCTGCTGGTGCCGGTGGGAACCACGCAGTTCATGGGGCTGAAGATCGTGCTGGCCTCGCTGGGCCTGCCGGTGGCGCCAGTGGTGCTGCTGGCGCTGGCGGGGGGCATGGCCTTCCTCTACGTGGTCATCGCCGGGCTGCGCGCCTCCGCCTTCGTCGCCATCCTGAAGGACGTGCTGATGCTGTCGGCGATCCTGCTGGTCAGCGGCGTGGCCATCGCGCGCTGGCACATCGACGGCGGGCACATCGACGGCGGGCAGGCCGGCGGCGCGGCGGCACTGACAGTGTCCGCCCCGGCCGGCAGCGACCATAGGGGCCTCGTCTTCGCCCTGTCGACCATAGTGCTGCAGGCGGCGGGCTTCGCCATGATCCCGCAGACCTGGGCCTTCCTGTTCTCCGCCCGCGACCCCGGCGCCATCCGCAGGGCGCAGGTGGTTTCGCCACTGTACCTGCTGCTTTTTCCCCTGCTGATGTGCGTGGCCTACTTCGCCCGGTTCCACGGCCTGCGACCACCGCAGCCGGACTTCGTGTTCATCACCACCGCCCAGGCCCTGCTGCCGGAATGGATGGTGGGCGTGGTGCTGGCCACGATCACACTTTCGGGCCTGGTGCTGCTCAGCAGCGTGTGCCTGGCCATCAGCCCCCTGGTTACCCGCAACATCGTCTCCGGCCTGAACGAGGCCGGCCAGCGGCGCTGGGCCAAGGTCGTCACCGCGCTCTACATCCTGCTGTCCATCATCGGCACCGAGGTGTCGGGCAAGTTCATCGTCACCCTCAACAACATCTTCTATTTCGGCATCGCCCAGTCGCTGCCCGCCTTCTTCGCCGCGCTGTTCCTGCCGCGCGTCAGCGCCAGCGCGGTGATCGTGGGCATGGCGGCGGGCTACGCCACCGCCTTCTGGATTTACCTGGCCGCCATCGACGTGGGCGGCCTGAACGCCGGGCTGGTGGGGCTGGTGCTCAATACCGCCGTCATGCTCACCGCCGCGGCCCTGCACCCGCGCCAGCAGGCCGCCACCCTGCTGACGCGCCTGCGCGCGGCCCCTTCCCTTCCTTCACATGACCAGGATCCTGAAAATGCTTGAAGATGTCGCCGGCCGCCCGCCGCTGCGGAGCAACGAGGCCGACCTGTCCTCCTTCTGGATGCCGTTCACCAACAACCGCTTTTTCAAGAAGAACCCGCGCCTGCTGGCCAGCGCCAGCGGCATGACCTACCGCACACCCGATGGGGCGGAGATCCTGGACGGCACGGCGGGCCTGTGGTGCGTCAACGCCGGCCACGCCCGGGCGGAGATCGTGGAGGCCATCGCCCGGCAGGCCGCCACGCTCGACTTCGCCCCCACGTTCCAGCTGGCCCATCCGCAGGCCTTCGAACTGGCCAGCCGGCTGTCGGCCATCATGCCGGCCAGGCTGGACCGCATCTTCTTCACCAATTCCGGTTCGGAGTCCGCCGACACCTCGCTCAAGATCGCATTGGCCTATCACCTGGCCCGGGGCCAAGGCGGCCGCAACCGGCTCATCGGCCGGGCGCGCGGGTACCACGGCACCAATTTCGGCGGCATGGCGGTGGGCGGCATCGGCGGCAACCGCAAGGGGTTTCAGACACAGCTGCCAGGGGTGGACCATCTTTCCCACACGTATCGTCCGGCGGACGCCTTCACCCGCGGCCAGCCGGCCGGCGGCGCCGCGATGGCCGACGAGTTGGAGGCACTGATCGCCCTGCACGGGGCACACACCATCGCGGCGGTCATCGTGGAGCCGGTGGCCGGTTCCACCGGCGTGCTGGTGCCGCCGGCGGGCTACCTGGAACGCCTGCGCGAGATCACGCGCGCCCACGGCATCCTGCTGATCTTCGACGAGGTCATCACCGGCTTCGGCCGGGTCGGGGCGGCCACGGCGTCCGAACGGTTCGGGGTCACGCCGGACCTGCTCAACATGGCCAAGGGCATCACCAACGGCACCGTGCCGATGGGCGCGGTCGCCGTCTCGCGCGACGTGCACGACACCATCGTGAACAGCGCCGAGCCGGGCATCGAGCTTTTCCACGGCTATACCTACTCGGCCCATCCTGTGGCCACGGCCGCGGCGCTGGCCACGCTGGAGATCTATGAGCGTGACGGGCTGTTCGCCCACGCCCGGGCGCTGGAAGACCATTGGGAAACGGCCGCCCATTCCCTGCGGGGGACGCCCCATGTGATCGACGTACGCAATTTCGGCCTCATGGCCGGCATCGAGCTGGCACCCCGCCCCGGCGCCCCCGGCGCGCGGGCGATGGAGGTGTTCCACCGCTGCTTCGATGAGGGGGTCCTGGTGCGTGTGACGGGCGACATCATTGCGCTGTCACCGCCGCTGATCGTCACGCCGGCGCAGATCGCCCGCATCTTCGAGCAGATCGGCAAGGTCCTGGCCGACGTCGCCTGACACCGCAGGGTCCCGCTGGTTCCGGCGGCCGAGCGCCGCCGGAACCAGCGATTCAGAACCGCGGGCGATTCAGAACTGCGGGCGATAGCGTTCGATCAGCTCGTCCAGGAACTCCACCACCGCACGCACCCGTGGCTGGTGCTGGTGGTCGACGTGGAACACCAGCCAGTAGCTGCGCTTCACCTCCACCTCCGGCAGCACCCGCACTAGGCGCGCGTCGGCCTCGGCCGCGAAGGCGTGCAGCAGGCCCAACCCCAGCCCCGCGGCCACCGCCCCCTGCTGCGCGGAAATGGACGTGGACCGGAACACCGGCCGGGCATCGGGGATCACCTCGTTGAGGTAGAGCAGCTCGGGATCGTCGATCTTCTCGTCCATGTACCAGACGAAAGGATGGCGGCGCAGCTCCGCCCGGCTGGTGACGGGGCCGTGCTCGGCCAGGTAGTCCGCCGACGAATAGAGGCACAGGCGGAAATCCACCAGCCGCCGCGCAAAAACGCGCCCCTTGGGCGGGCGGTTGAGCACGATGGCGATGTCGGCCTCATGATTGGCCAGGCTGACCTGCCGCGGCTCGGGCGCGAGGTCCAGCCGCAGGTCCGGATAGCGCCGGTGGAACTCCGCGACATGGGGGGCCACGATGGCCATGCCGAAGGCCTCCGGGGTGGCAATGCGCACCACGCCCGACGGTGCCGCCCCCCGGGGCCCCAGACGCGCCACCGCCGCCTCCATCTCGCTTTCCATGCGCTCGGCATGGGGCAGCAGCAGGCGCCCCGCCTCCGTCAATGTCACACCGCGCGGTGAACGGTCGAACAGCCGCACGTCCAGCGCCGCCTCCAGCGCGCCGAGCCGGCGGGCGATGGTCGTATGGTCCACGCCGACCGCCTTGCCGGCCGCGACCAGGCGCCCGCTGCGGGCCACGGCCAGAAATAAGTGCACGTCGTCCCAGTCCGGCATAGGCAAATTCGCCCAACAGTTTCTCGATAATGCGCATTTTTCCACATATGCCCGGTCTTTATCCTATCCTCAAGTCGAAAGCCGCCACCGGCCCCCGGGCGGGGCGGTGATCGACCAGAGTTTCGTCATCCCCACCTTGGCGTTGAGGCCCCTTCCCGTCCCCACCGTCCCTCCGGCCAACTGAAAGAGACAGCCTGATGACCAACCTCGCCGACCTGACCGCGACCGCCCTGTCCGACGCCTTCGCCGCGGGCGCGCTTTCCCCGGTGGAGGTAATGGAAGCCGTTCTCGACCGGGTGGACAGGCTGGAGCCGCTGCTGCACGCGACCTACGCCCTGGACGGCGACGGCGCGCTGGCGGCCGCGCGGCTTTCGGAGGAGCGGTGGCGGAAGGGGGCGGCGCTGGGCCCGCTGGACGGCCTGCCGGTGACGCTCAAGGAGCTGATCGCCACGCGCGGGGTGCCCAAGCCCATGGGGACCGCCGCTGTGGAGCTTACCCCCCAACCGGAGGACGCGCCCATCACGGCCCGCCTGCGTGAGGCCGGGGCGATCGCCTTCACCAAGACCACCGTGCCTGATTACGGCATGCTTTCCTCCGGCCTTTCCAGCTTTCATCCGCTGACCCGCAACCCCTGGGACCTGTCACGCAACCCCGGCGGGTCCAGCGCCGGGGCGGGCGCCGCGGCGGCGGCGGGTTACGGCCCCCTGCATGTCGGCACGGATATCGGCGGCTCGGTGCGGCTGCCGGCGGGCTGGTGCGGCGTCTTCGGGTTCAAGCCCAACAACGGCCGCATTCCCATCGACCCGCCCTACATGGGCCGTTCCGCCGGCCCCATGACGCGCACGGTGGACGACGCCGCGCTGCTGATGACGGTGATCTCCCGCCCCGACGCGCGCGACTTCATGAGCCTGCCGCCCGCCGACCTGCCGTGGCGCGACTTGGCGGGCGATGTCCGGGGCCTGCGCTTCGGCCTGATGCTGGACGCCGGGTGCGGTTCCCCCACCGAGCCGGAAGTGGCCGAAGCCGTGACCGCGGCGGCCCGCCTGTTCGAGCAGGCCGGGGCGGTGGTGGAGCCGATGACGCCCTTCGTCACACCGGAGATGTTTGACGGCTTCGACCATTTCTTCCGCATGCGCTTCTGGGCCGAGACGAAGGATTTGCCCCAGGACCGCTACCGGAAGATCCTGCCCTATATCCGGGCCTGGGTGGAACCGGCCGCGGCCTATGACGCGATGACCGTCTACAGCGGCTTCAGCGGCCTGATGGCCATCCGGGAACAGGGCGTACGGGCCAGCCAAGCCTATGACTACATCCTCTCGCCCGTGGCGCCCATGCCGGCCTTCGCGGCCGAGTTGCCCAGCCCCAACAACGACCCCGCGCGGCCCTTCGACCACATCGGCTTTACCATGCCCTACAACATGACCGAGCAGCCCGCCAGCTCGATCAACTGCGGTTACACATCGGGGGGCCTGCCCATCGGCCTGCAGATCGTGGGGCGGCGCTTCGATGACATGGGCGTGCTGCGCGTCTCCCGCTGGTTCGAGGAAGCTCGAGGGCCCCAGCGCCCCTGGAGCGAATTGGCGGAATTATTGGAAGGTTCTTCGCAGGGGCGTGGGTCGTGAGGACGGCGGCCGTCGCCTGAACGCCGAAGCGGACGGGGCGGACCTCAGTGCCCCGGGACCAGGCCCCGAGTATAAGAGGCCCGTCGCGTCAATGTTGGGCCCCCTTGTCGCCTTCCGAGTGGTTCGGCGTGGACGAGCAAACGAAACTTTCCGCGGCATTGGTCGAACCGCGTCCATCATACGACGCCTTTTGCGGATACGCGCACAGCGGCCGTTGAAGCTGGATCGTCCTCGGGTCGCCCATCGCGAACTTCGTGGCGATCACCCGGTCGGGCGCGCGTCTTCCGTTGGCCCAGTCGATCAATGAGGCGAAGAGGTCGTCCCCCGGACCGCCGATGGGTGGCTGCGGCGTCCCGCCGAGCGCCGAGTTGAACGCGTCGGGACCGGGGCCGCCACCGCAGTGCATCAGCCCGGGCGCCAAAAAGAGCCTGGCAACATCCCGGGCCTGGTCCATGCCCCCCAGTTCACGCACCTGGCGGTCATAGAACGCGACCGACTGGCCCGGCGGCACCAGCGTGTCAGCCAGGCCATGATAGATGATCAGCTTGCCGCCGCGCGCCTTGAACGCACGCAGGCTTCCCCGGGTGGCGTCGTTGACGTCGCCGCCCAGGGCGCGGTCGATCGTGGGCATGTCGCGATCAAGATCGAAACCCCGCCAATCCCAATCGGTACCGAACACCCATTTGAACAGGCCGCCGAATTGCGGCTGGCCGTTGGCGGCGCTCTGCAGGAACGCCCAGCCGAAGCGGCCCTGAACCTCGCTGCCCGGCAGCCAGCCGAAAAAGACCGCGCGCCCGTCCGCGGTGGTCGGCCCACTGTAGAACGCGCGGGCAGTCGCGACCTCGGCCGGCGTCAGGCATTGGTCGGACTCCGCCCCCAGGCAGCCCAATTCCGCAGGGTCGAAGGGGCAGCTGAGGGGATCGGTGATGAAGGCGTCACCCTGCAGGCCGTAGCCGCGACGGTTGCAGCTTGCGACCGCGGCGTCGCTCAGCAATCGAAGCTTGCCATCCGACAGGTGACTGCCGGGTGTGCGATTGGCGGCGATGAAGTCCCACAGGACGGCGGCGTGGCCCCAGGTCCGATTGATGACGGGCGCGCCGACCAGGATGCCGTCATAGTCCGCGGGATAATAGAGCGCCTCGATCAGCCCCTGCTGCCCCCCGGTCGAACAGCCGGTGTAATAGGAGCGCGTGGCAGCCCGGCCGTAGTAGGCCTGGGCGATGGCCTTGCCGGTCACCGTCATGACGTGGGTGGACAGACGGCCCCAGTCCTTCCACTTGCGGGGATGACCGATAAGCGCATCGCCGTCCAGCGGCGTCGCGGGTGCCGTTCCCGTATCGGTCGTCGCCACGGCGTACCCGCGCCGCAGCCCGCCGACCATGCTGCCGTACCCGCCCTGAAGCACGCCGGCGAACCCCCCGTTGCCGTTGCCGTGGAAGACGCCGGCCCAGGTGCCGACCGGCAGCCAGACATCGACCCCGATATCGGAATCGGGGGCCGACCGCACATGGGCGATGACACGGCAGAAGGCCGGCAGGGTCGATGCGTCGCGGAGGCCCGGAGCGACCCCCGCACCTTTTTCGACCATCGCCGCGCTGTCGATGGTGGTGTCCTTGAGGCGCAGTTGGGTAAGCGCCTCGCAGCGGGCGGCATCGGCCGCTGGCGCCATCCCGGCCGCCGGTGACGGCGTGGCGAACGCGAAAGCCGCCATTGCCATGGCGAGCGGGGCGAAGAGCCTTGAGAAGTTAAGGGCCGAAACCTTCATGGTCATGAACCTCGCCTGGCGGAAGATGATTTAGCGTCCCGGGTCAAGAAATAGGTGCATGTCAGCGATATGAAGCACACGCCGAACAGGAAGATGGAGATCGGCAGGGTCGACGCGTACTTGGCGAATAGGGCGGTCGCGATGATCGGGGCGAACCCGCCGCCGATGACGGCGCCCAATTGGTAACCGAGCGAGGCGCCGGAATAGCGCACTTCCACGGGAAACAATTCGGCGAAAAGCGCCGCCTGCGGGCCGTACATCACGCTCAGGCACAGCAGTTCCACGGTGAGGGCCATCAGGACGGCCGGATAGGACAGCGTCTCCAGCAAGGGGAAGAAAGCGAAGGACCACAGCCCGGTCAGCGCCGCCCCGGCCATGAAAAGGGTTGATCGCCCCCACCGGTCCGACAGCGCCCCGAAGAACAGCACGCCGGGTACCATGACGACGCTCGCCGCCACCACGGACGCGAGCATCGCGCTTCGGGACAGGTGCAGGACCGAGTCACCATAAGACACGGCATAGGTGATCGCGGCGTAGAAGCATGTGTTCGAGGCGATGAAGGCCCCACCCGCCAGCACGATCTTCTTGGGATGGCGCCCCAGAACCTGAAGGACCGGTGACTTGCGCTTTTCATTCCGGGTGAAATCCTGCGTCCGGGCGGCCTGTTCGAACGCCACCGACTCCTCCAGCCTCGTCTGGATATAGAGGCCGACGAAAACCAGCGCGATGCTCAGGATGAAAGGCACGCGCCAAGCCCAGGTTTCGAACGCGTTCCGCGGGAAGGCCGCCACCACGAAGAAGAAGACGATGTTGGACAGAACCACGCCCAGCGGAACGCCCATCTGGACGAAGCTGCCGTAAAATCCTCCCCTGCCTGGGGGAGCGCTCTCGATCGCCATGAGCGCGGCGCCGCCCTATTGGCCGCCGACGGCGATGCCCTGGACGAAGCGCAAGGCCAGAAGCAGCAGCGGGCTGAGGGCGCCGACACTCGTATAGGTCGGCAGGAAGCCGATCGCGGTGGTGGCGAGGCCCATGGTCAGCAGTGCGACCAGCAAGGCCTTCTTGCGGCCGAACAGGTCCCCGAAATGGCCGAATACGATGCCGCCGAACGGCCGGGCGATAAAGCCCACGGCAAAGGTACTGAACGCCGCAAGCTGGGCCACCAGCGGCGGCAAGTCCGCCGCGAAGAAGATCTTCGGAAAGACCAGGGCGGCGGCCGTTCCGTAGACGAAGAAATCGTACCATTCGATGGTGGCGCCGGCACCGGCCGTCAACGCGACCTTGAAGAGCGAGGCCCCTTTGTTCGCCGCCCCTTTGTTCACCGCTGATGAATCCATCATTTTTTCTTTCCGGGCCGGCGCCCGCCTGTCAGCCACGGGCTGCGCGGCGGACGGTTGACGCAACGCTTTATCCACTTGCCGCGCGCTCATCCAATGTCACCCCTGGCTTTGCCGTCCGCAGTGCCCGACCGTTCCCGCCAGGCCTCGGCTTGCGCGATGTACCAGGGAATGACGCCGGGATTTTCGGTCACATTGGGATCAATGACCTTCGCCGCGGGCCAGCCCTGGAACAGACGCTTGACCGGCAACTCCTGCTTCTTGCCGGACAGGGTACGCGGAATCGCCGGTGCCGGAATGAACGCGTCGGGGATGAACCGGGGCGAGAGCGAGTCCCGGATGGCGGCGACCACGGCCGCCTCCAGTTCCCGACCCCAGACACGCCCGTCGCCAGGGACGACAAACATGAACAGCTTGCTGTCGCCGGCGCCGTCCTCGAGGTCAATCACCAGACTGTCCGCAATGGATCCCAGGCGTTCCACGGCGGCATAGATGTCGGCGGTACCCATCCGCAAGCCGTGCCGGTTGATCGTGGCGTCGCTCCGTCCGGCGATGACGCAGCTTCCGTCAGCCTCCACCGCCAGCCAATCGCCGTGCCGCCAGATGCCGTCCCACGCGTCGAAGTAGGTCGAGCGATAGCGGCTGCCGTCCTCGTCACCCCAGAAGAACAGCGGCATGCTGGGGAAGGGCCGTGTGCAGACGAGTTCGCCGACGCGGCCGCGCAGCGCATGTCCATCCTCATCCCAGGCCTCGACCGAGGCGCCCAGGTGGCGGCATTGAAGACGGCCGGGCGTTGGAGGCAATTCCCGGTTCCCCGACAGGAACGCGGCGGCGATGTCGGTCCCGCCGGAGATGTTGCACCACCAGATGTCGGGGGTACCCACGGCGTCGAACTGCGCGGTGCCCCAGTCCTGGACATCGGCCGTCAATGGGGAGCCGGTGCTGCCCAGCGCGCGGATGGCCTTCAGGTCACCGATCCCGTTCAAGGCCAGGCCTGCCCTGCGGCAACTGGCGAAGAACGCCGCCCCGGCACCGAACCAGGTCACACCGTGGCGCGCGGCGAACGCCCATAAGGGCTGCCATTCCGATTGCCCCCCGGCACCTTTCGGCGAACCGTCATAGAGGCAGATCGTCGTCCCGGTGAGGAGCCCCCCCACCTGGATGTTCCACATCACCCAGCCCGTGGCACTATACCAGTGGAACTTTTCGCCGACCGTGTTGAGCGAATAGCTGGGCCCCAGGTCCAGATGCATGTTGCCGACGCAGGCCGAAATGACGATGCCGCCATGCCCGTGCACGATCGCCTTGGGCAGGCCTGTCGTTCCGCTGGAATAGAGGATCCACAGCGGATGATCGAAAGGCAGCCATTCGGGCTCGAACGCCGCGACCCCTGCGTCATCCGCGGACTGGGCGCCGTCGAAGTCGATCGAGTCCGGTATGTGCGCCGCGCCATGCCCTGTCCGGATCGCGAACAGGGACTCGACAGTGGGCAGCCCGCGCCGGATCGCCTCGACGGTGGCGGAGCGATCCATGCGCCGGCCGCCATAAAAGACCCCGTCGATGGCGATGAGCGCCTTGGGCGCCGCCTGCCGCAATCGATCCAGCACCGCCGGCGTGCCCATATCGGGCGAGCACATCGTCCACACCGCGCCCAGGCTGGCACAGGCGAGCATGGAAACGACCGCCTCGGGGATATTGGGCAGGTAGGCCGCGACCACGTCGCCGCGCCCTATCCCCCCGCGGCGCAAGGCAAGGGCCAGCGACGCCGTGCGCCGCCGCAGCTGGCCCCAGGTCCATTCGATGGCCTGCCCGCTTTCCCCTTCCGCGATGATCGCCGGCTGCCCGGCGGCATCGGCCAGGCCGGCGTGGCGAAACACCTGCCGCGCATAATTCACCTGCACGCCCGCGAACCAGCGGGCGTCCGGCATCGCCCCGTCTATGATGACGGTCGGCGGCGTCGGGGATTCCAGCGCGTGATAGTCCCAGACGCTCAGCCAGAACGCGGCGAGATCGGATCGCGACCATTCCCACATCGCCGCGTAATCGGGAAACGTCAGGCCGCGTTCCCGATGCAGCCATTCCCGATACAGTCTTATCTGGGGGACGCTGTCGCCCGCCCCGCGATTTGTCATGTTGGACTTTCCTCGTAAATCGATAGCCAGCGCCGCCCCGGATCGCAGCGCCATGCCCGGTATGGGGGCCGCGATCGAGACCTGGATGCCGAGCGCCAGCCTACGCGGACCGCGCGGGACCCGAGCCTCGCGGCCCGCCCAGAACCGGTGCCGCTCAGAACCGGTGATAGAGCGTCGCCCCGTACATGCGCGGCATGCCGATGGACCCGGCGGTGTACGCCGTCGCACCGGGCCGGGTGGTCGCCTGGCTGATATAGCGGATGTCAAAAGCGTTGCGGACCCAACCAGTCAGCGACCAGGCCTTGTCGAAGGTGCCCAGACCAACCGACGCGTTGAACAGCCCGTACCCGTCCTGGGAGTCGAGCGGGTTGTTGTAGATGTCGAAATAGACCCTGCTTTGCCATTTGTAATCGGCGCGCGCGGTGACCTCCAGCGCGTTGGAAACCGGGAAGACGTACTCGCCGGACACGTTGAACTGCCATTTTGGCGCCTGGGTGAGCGTGTTGCCTTCCAAGTTCTTGGCGCCGGGCGGCAACGCCTGGCCATTGGTGGTCACCCCCACGCACGCGGCGGCGGTCGGCAGGGTCGGATACAGCGGATCGTTGTTGCAGAACTTCCCATATTCCGTATCGAGGCGCGTGACCGCCCCGGCCACCTTCAGCCCTTCGGCCAGGATGGCCTCGAATTCGAACTCGACGCCCTTGATCGTGGCGGCGGACGAGTTCTCGACCTTCGGGAACTGCACCCCCGTCTGCACGTTCGTGCGGAAGACGGTCTGCTGCAGGTTGGTGTAGTCGGCATAGAACGCGGTAAGGCCCATGCGCAATTTGTTGTCGAACAACTTGGCCTTGGTGCCGATTTCGTAGTTCCAGACATATTCCGGATTGAAGAAATTAACCGGCTGCGTAATGTCGCCCAGGGTGTTGAAGCCACCCGACTTGAATCCACGGGACACGCTGGCATAGACCAACGTGTTGTCTTGGGGCGTGTAGTCAAGCGCGAAGCGGGGCGTGAAAGCCTTCCAGATATCCTTGTCGGCGAGAAGATAGTGAAGCCCGCCCGACGTGGCATCCATCGCATAAGACTTGGAGTCGAGGGTATAGCGTCCGCCGGCAGTCGCACGAAGACTGTCGGTCAGGTTGTAGCGGAACTGCGCGTAGGCCGCATACGAGTCCAGCGTTTCGGCGGGAAGATAGACCAGCAGGTTCTTGACCGCCGCCGTGCTGAGGTACAGCGGCTCACTCGAATCCCCGTGCATGTAAAACAGGCCGGCGACCAGATCCGCCCGGCTGCCCACGTCCGTGGTCGAGGTAAGTTCCTGCGTCACCTGCTTCGCGTACAGGCCGATGAGATCGAACCGCGAGCTGGCCACGGGCGTCAGATCGACATCGAGGTTGGTCAGGTCGATATCGTGCTTGATGAAGCCCGTGGTCGAGGTAATCGACGTGTCCGGCCCGAGGTCCAGGTGGGCGGTCAGGGTGGCCCTGATGTCCTCCACGTCCCGTTGATTGGGTTCGTTGAAATAGAAGGTCAGGTCGTCAATGTTGTTGCGGGGATACGCATAACCCGGCACCTCGGTCGGCATGGGCCTGGCCGGATCAGCACGGCCCAGCAGAAGATTGAACGATGGGTCGCTGCGGTCGCGCGTGTAATCGACCAGCGCGCTGATGCTGAAGATTTCGGACGGCTTCACCAACACCTGGCCGCGCACCTCCGTGAGGTCGGCGTTGTCGTTGTGCCGGCCGAGATACGCGTTGTCCGTCCAGCCATCCGCACGGTCCCGCTGGAAGGAGACGCGGGTCAGAACCTTGTCGGACAGCGGCACGTTCACGAAGCCCTTGGCCCCGAAACGCGCGTAGTTGCCACCGGTGAGCGCCAGTTCGGCATCGGTCTGATCGGTCGGGGCCTTGCTGTTGACATTGATGGCGCCACCCGTCGCGTTGCGGCCCTGGATGGTGCCTTGCGGCCCGCGGAGGACCTCCACCCGTTCGATGTCGAGGAAGGACGGGTTCATCATGAAATGGTTGAGCAAAGGAACGCCGTCGAGCGAGACGGTCACACCCGACTGGCTGCCGATGTCCTGCCCGGCCTGGCCGATGCCGCGCATGGCGATGAACACGTTGGTGGAGCGCGTGCCGAACTGGAGGCTGGGCGCGAGCTGGACGAGGTCGCCCACCTCCTTCACGCCGGCCTTCTCCAGTGTTTCCCCCGAGACGGCGGTGATCGCTATCGGGATGTTCTGCAGGCCTTCGGCGCGCTTTTCGGCCGTCACGAGAATTTCTTCCAAGCCGAGGTCGCGCGAGGTGTCGGCCGGAGCGACCGAGGCGCCATTCTGTGACTGAACGGCGGCCCCCTGGGTCTGGGCCTGCGCCCACACCTGGCCCGTGGCCAGGCATCCACCGACCAGCGCCGTCGCCCCCAAACCCAGCGCGCGCGCACGACGGATCAGCCTCAAGCTGCTCATGTCCTCCCCCTCCCTTTTTATCCGATTGACGCCGGGGATCTCACGCCCCCGGTCGAGGCGGATCTTCGCATTTGCCGGACGAGAGGCAATGACACGGGTGACGCCATGATTTGGCGGAAGTGACATGGGGGCGCCGCGCGGCCCCATCCCCGCCCTATGCGATGCGCCGATCCTTGAGAAGGACGGTCGCGGCGCCGACCTTTGCCGCGTCGGCCATGTATTCGGTGCGATATGCCGATGGCGTCATTCCGGCCCAGGCGTAGAAATGGCGCGAAAAGCTGCCGGGCTCGCTGAACCCCACGGTAAGGCCGATCTCCGTGATCGGCAGGTCGCTCGCAAGCAAATAGGCCGCGGCCAGTTCCCCGCGCAGGCGCGTCCTCATGTCCTGGAAGCACTCCCCTTCCAGCGACAGATCCTGGCGAAGCCGCCTGGGGCGGGTCCGCAGGCGCGCGGCGACGACCTCGACCGGCGCCGACCAGAGGCCGGCGCGCTGGAAATCGATCAGCACCTGCCGCGTCCGCTCCCGCCAGGTCGGGCCACGATCGGGAATGTCGAACCAATCAGGCTCGCTCGCGTAGTAATCGTCATATTCTTTGATTGAACTGTGCACCAGCCGCACCGCCAGATCGTCCCAGTCGTAAGACAAGGCATCCACCGGCGCGTCGAATTGCACGGGACAGCGGAACAGCGCGAACCGGTCGAAACCGTTTTCCTGGATGGGGCGCGGCCCCCGGATGGAAAGGCCGCGAAGCACCAGCGGACGGCCGATCAGCCAACTGAAGAACTGGTATATCCAGACAAACCTGATCCAGACCAGGATGTCCCGGTTTACACCCGGGATGGTCTGGTACTTGCAGATGTGCTGAAGGCCGGAGCCGTGCTCCTCGGTAATGCCCGGCCCGACATCGGCGGACATCGCGTCGGTGAAGCGGATGCTGACCCGCAGCGCCTCGCCCAGGGTGGCGCAATGCAGGAAGGACAGGAGGCGCTCGGCCTCGAGCGCGAGGCGACAGCCTTGGGCGAAGAAGCCGAGATAGACGTCATCAAGCGCGAACTGAATCCGACGGATCAGTCGAACCAGGGCTTGACCATCGATCGCGGCGCGCGCGTTCCCGTAGACCGCCGGATCAATCGCCGCGTCCCGTAAAAGCGCGTAGGGGTCGCCCCCCTTGAGCACGGCGCCTTGCAGCAGTTGCCGGACCGCCTCGCCATCCAACCCCATCTTTCCCGTGGGTTCTTCTTCCATCCCGTATTCGTTCTTATGGCGACATGGCCGGGCCGATGTCGCGTACCGCAAGGCGTCCATTATTTGCAGCGCCCCATCCGCGCCGCAAGGGCCGGATGACGGTGGCGCGCCGCGCGGCAGCTTCCTCCCACGACAACACGCGCACCGCCGCGGCCCCGCCCGCAACGTGCAAGGGACCTTGACACGTCAAGTCATTTATTCGCAATCTAATAAAAATCAATGCCAAGCGCTTGGCTTCCTCGCCCCACGCCCCTCGCCTTCTTGGACGGAATGCGCCGGGGCCGTGCCCGAGGTCGCCGCGACGGGGGAACTTCCGGTGATCAACCGACGTGATTTGGCGGTCGCGATGGCCGCGATAGCAAGCGTGCCGGCCAGCGTCCATGCCGAAGGCAAGGCCGCGGGAAAGGTGCGCAGCGTCACGCTGCGATCAGCCAACGTCCCAGGGGACGTCCCTGTCAGCATCTACACGCCACCGGCCTACGATCAGGGGCGTCCCCTTCCCCTCATGCTTCTTCTGCATGGTGGCAACGGAAGCGATCGGGATTTGCTGCGTTTCATTCCGGCGATCGACACCGCCATAGCAGACGGCCGAATCCCGCCCGTGGTCATCGCCACACCCAGCGCACGCCGGTCCCTGTACATGGATTTCAAGGACGGGTCGCAGCGTTGGGAAACGTTCATCATTTCCGACCTGCTCCCCCACCTGCGCGACACCCTGGCCGTGTCGGCGGAGCGGCGAGACAGCTTCGTCGGCGGATATTCCATGGGCGGACTGGGAAGCCTGCGGCTCGCGTTCAAACACCCGGAGGTCTTCGGCGCCGTGGCCGGCCTGGAACCCGCTGTCGAGCCCGTCCTGTCCTGGAGCGACGCGGGCCCGCGCGTCAAATTCTGGCGGCCGGAAAAGGTGATCGAACCAATGTTCGGTTCGCCCATCGATCTCGATTACTGGGCGGCGAACCATCCCCCAACAATCGCCAAGCGCGATCCCGGGCGGCTTATCGACCTACCCATTTACATTGATGTCGGCGATCAGGACATGCTGTACCTGAATCAAGGGGCGGAATTCCTGCATCGCGTCCTGTTTGACGCCGGGGTCGGCCACGAATATCGGTTGGTGCACGGCGCGGACCATGTGGGCCCATCGCTGGTGCCACGGCTTCTCGAAGCGATGGAATTCATCGGCCGCCAGATACGCCCCCCAGGATGGATAGATGAAACCGTGCTGAAAACACGCGCGGTTTATGATGACATCAAGCGGGCCGCCGGGGTGCCGGTCGAACCGGTGGACCCCAGGCGGATCAGAGGACTGTGAACGGGAAATATCGGCAAGGGCCAGAGGATACCCCATACGGTTCGCGCGGCGGCAAATCCTCTATTTACGGTTCTTTCTGACGATGGCCGCCGTGGTCGTCTCGACGTTGCGAGGCTTGGGCGTCGGCATCTGCTGGATGCGGCGGACGTTGCGGCCGTGGCCCTTGGCCTCCGTCACCAAGGCGCCATCCCGCATGACGAAGCGGCCGCGAACCAGAGTGTGCACCGGCGCCCCTTTGGCCGCGTGGCCGTGGAAGGGTGTGCTCGATCCCTTGGACTTCAGCTTGGCCGAATCCACCTGGGTTTCCCGCTCCATATCGATGACCACCAAGTCGGCATCCGATCCCGGCAGCAGGGCGCCCTTGCGCGGGTAGAGGCCAAAGGCCTTGGCCGGGGCGAGCGAGGTCATGCGCACATAGTCGGTCAGCGACAGGCGGCCCGCGCCCACTTGCGTCAGCATCAGCGGCATCTGCGTCTGCACGCCGGTGAAACCACAATCCGTCGTCCAGATGTCGTCGCGGTGCTTTTCCTCATGCGAGTGCGGGGCGTGGTCGGTGGCGATCATGTCGATAGTGCCGTCCTGCACGGCGCGCCACAGCTGGTCCTGATGCGTCTTCTCGCGCACCGGCGGGTTCACGCGGATCAGCGACTTCTTCTCGGTGTAGGCGCGCTCATCCAGCAGCAGGTAATGCGGGCAGGTTTCCGCCGTGATGTCCACCCCGCGCGCCTTGGCCTCCCGCAGGGGGCGCAACTCGTCGCCCGAGGAGACGTGCAGGATGTGGATGCGGGCGCCGGTCCATTCCGCCAGGATGGCGGCGCGGGCCACGGCTTCCGTCGCCACCACCGGCGGCCGGGCATCCAGGTGGGCCAGCGGGTCGCAGCGGCCGGCCTCCCGCAGCTTCTTGGACCGGCGCGCCATGATGGACGCGTTTTCGGCATGCAAGGCGATGCGGTAGCCGTGCTTGGCCACGATCTCGAAGCCTTCCAGGATGGCGCCGGTGGGCGGCGACGGCAGGTTGCCGAAGGTGTTGCCCATGAAGCACTTGAACCCGGCCACGCCGCCCTCGATCAGGGCCTCCAACTCGGTCAGGTTCTCCTCCCCCAGCAGGCCGTAAATGCCAAAATCGACATAGGCTTGCTCGGCGGACTTCAGTTTCAGGTTCAACGCTTCCACCGTGCCGGTGGGCGGGTTGGTGTTGGGCATCTCGAACACCGTGGTGACGCCGCCCATGGCGGCGCTGGCCGTCCCCGTCTCCCACGTCTCCTTGTGGGTGTAGCCGGGGTCGCGGAAATGCACATGGGCGTCGATGGCGCCGGGCAGGATGTACTTGCCCGCCGCGTCCACCACCTCGGCCGCCTCAGGCATGGACTCAGCCGCGCCGATGGACAGGATGGCGCCGTCCTTGATGGCGATGGAGGCCTGGAACTGGGCGCTGTCGGTGACCAGGGTGGCGCCGTTGATGACGATGTCTGCCTTCATGATGCTTTTCCCGCGAGGATGCGTAAGTCTTGGGGGAGGTGACGGGTGTCAGAGGGCGGCCCAGCCGCCGTCGACCGGCAGGTCGATACCGGTGATCTGCTTGGAAACGTCGGACGCCAGGAAAAGGCAGGCGGCGGCCACGTCCCGGGCGGTGCTGATGCGGCGCAGCGCGTACTCGGCCGCGTGCTCGGCGATCACCTCTTCCTCCGTCAGGCCGCGGGCCTTGGCCACGGCGGGCATCACCTTGGTGCGGAAGCGCGGGCCGTCCACCATGCCGGGGGCGACGATGTTGACGTTGATGTTATGCGGCCCCGCCTCGATGGCGGTGGATTTGGTGATGCCGCGCAGACCCCACTTGGAAGCCGAATAAGCCATGCGGCCGGCGCGGCCGCGCAAGCCGAAGGTGCCGCCGACATTAACGATCTTGCCATAGCGGCGCGCGATCATGCCCGGCAGCACGGCGCGCATGGTGTTGAAGCAGCCGGTCATGTTCAGACGCACGATCTCGTCAAAGGCCTCCGGTGTGGTGTCCCACGCGGTGGTTCCCACCGGGCCGGTGCCCCCCGCCACGTTGACCAGCACGTCCACCTGGCCGAATGCTTCGACCGTTGCCGAAACGGCGGCGGCACACTGCGTGGCGTCCAGCACATCGCACGACAGCACCAGCGCGCGCGCGCCCAATCCTTCTATTTTTGCCGCCAGTTCGTTCAGTGGCGCCATATCTCTCCCTAAAATTGCAATATCCGCACCCTCTTCCGCAAAACAAAGGCAAATATCTGGGCCCATTCCCTTGCCAGCACCCGTGACAAGAATCTTCTTTCCCGCAAGGAACAGATCCATTTCATTCCTCTATATTGCTTCAGGCAACTATGGATATTTTGTCAGATTTAGATCAATCTGGAATGCAAGGTCGGATGGTTAGCGCCCCACCCCATTGACATTAAAGATATGCCGTTGCCACAGTTGTGCTAAAGCTGGGGTGGGGCGTAGCCAAAAACGAACAGGGACCCGTCATGGCTCTGCGTAATCAGCGAATTTGGATCTACATAAACGAGGTCGCCCGCATCGGATCGGTACGCCAGGCGGCGGAACGCCTGAACGTCACCCCCTCCGCCTTGCTTCGACGTATCCAGGATGTGGAACACGACCTGGGCGCCCCCATCTTCGAACGCCATTCCTCAGGTGTCCGCCTGACGGCGGCCGGTGAGGTGCTGATCCGTTGGATCCGCTCGCAATCAGCGGATTTGCGGCGCGTCTATTCGGAGATCGAGGAACTTTCCGGCCTGCAGCGCGGCGAGGTGCGGCTGGCCTGCAGCCAGGCGGTGGCGCGCGGCTTCGTGCTGCGCCAGGTCGCCGCCTTCCGCAAGAAGCACCCCAACGTGCGCTTCAAGATCACGGTCACCGACCATTCCACGGCCATGCGCCAGCTGACCGCGTTCGACATCGACCTGGTGCTGATCTTCCGCCCGCTGCGCCATCCCGAACTGCACCCGATCATGTCGATCGGCCAGGGACTGGTCGCCATCATGAGCGCCGACCACCCGCTGGCGGCCAAGGACATCCTGCGCCTGCGCGAGTGTGCGGAGTATGAAACCGCCATGCCGGAGTCATCGTTCGGCGGGCGTGAGATCATCGAGAACCGCCTGGCGGCCAGCTCGGCCAAGCTGTCCATCGGCGTGGAGTCCAATAGCTTCGACCTGCTGGGCGACCTGGTGGCGGTGTCCAACCTGATCGCCTTCCAGATCGACATCGGCGCCGACCTGTGGCGCAACGACCCGCGCTATGCCGTGCGCCGCATCAGCGACCTGGACCGCACCTATGGGCCGCTGGTCCTGGGCCAATTGAAGGGGCGCCCCCTGCCCCTGGCCGCCGCCAAGTTCGCCGAGCAGATGGCCCGGGAACTCAACGACTGCCGGTCGCTGCCCACGCTGGGCGACTATTACCCCGGGGATGAGCAGGTGCCCTTCGAGGGTCAGCCGACGCCACTTCCGTAAAAGCGGACGGCCGCTTCGGCGGAGACGAAGCCCTCTTCCACATCGCGCGCCACCAAGTCCGCGGCGCGCGATGTGGCCGCCCCCAGGCCGGCGCCGCCGGGAATGTCCAGCACCAGCCGGTCGCCGGCCGGGATTTGCTGAAGGCCCTTGGCCTGCATCGCCTTGCCCGACGCCAGGCGTACCGACCCTTGCGAACCGTCACCGCCGCCATCCCGGCCCTGGGCGGGATGGTCCACACGCTCGAACATGGCCAGCACCTCGAAGGCGCTGTCGTCGCGCATGGCCACTTCCACCCGCTGGCCCAGGCCGCCACGCCGTTCGCCGATGCCGCCGCTGTCCGTCAGCAACTCCTTGCGCCAGATGACGATGGGGGCGCTGTTCTCGGTGATCTCCACCGGCATGGCGCGCACGCCGCTGGGGAAGGCGGTGCCGGACAGGCCGTCCTGGCTGGGACGCGCGCCCGAACCGCCGCTATTGAAGAAGATGGCGTCGAAGCTCTCACCGGCCTGAGGCTCGCCCGCCGGCTGGCGGCCGCGCAACTGCACGCTCCACAGGCAGGAGCTGCCCTCCGCCGGCACCCGGTCGGGGATGGCCTGGGACAGGCAGCCGAACACCAGGTCGGGCAGCATCTGGCCGATGACGTGTCGCGCCGCCACCGGCCAGGGCCGCTGGACGTTGACGATGCTGCCCTCGGGCGCCACCACCTCGAACGGCAGCAGGGCGCCGTAGTTGTTCGGCACCTCCGGCGAGATGACGCAACGCAGGCCGAAGATGGTATAGGCGCGGCAATAGTTGAGCACCACGTTGATGCCGCGCGGCACGCAGGCGTCGGTACCCTCGTAATCCACCAGGATGCGCTCACCATCGATGGTCAGGCGGGCGCGCAGGGTGATGGGGTGGTCATAACCGTCAATGGTCAGGCTGCTGGTCCAGCTGCCCTGGGGCAGCCTGGCGATTTCCGCCCGGGTGGCGGCCAGCGAGCGGTCGACGATGTAGTCGGCGACACCGGCCAGGTCGTCCAGCCGGAATTCCGCCAGCATTCCGCTGAGCCGCCGCGCCGCTGACTCGTTGCTGGAGATGTAGGACAGCACATCGCCCCGCACCTGCAGCGGCGTGCGCACGTTCAGGCACAGGATGTCCAGCAGATCCTGGTTCAGCACGCCCCGGCTGGCCAGCTTCATCAGCGGGATCTGCAAGCCTTCCTCGAAGACCGACCGGCCGTCCGGCCCCTGGCCCAGGCCCCCGATGTCCACCTGGTGGCAACAAACGCCGAACAGCCCGACGATGCGCCCCTGGTGGAAGGCCGGCGACAGGACGGTGACGTCATGCAGATGGCCGGCCGTCAGCCAGGGGTCGTTGGTGATGAAGTGATCCCCTTCCATCATCGTCGGCACGGGGAACTTGGCCAGGAAATGCCGCACGCCAGCCGCCATGGAGTTCACATGGCCGGGGGTGCCGGTCACGGCCTCCGCGATCAACCGCCCCTGGAGATCGAACAAGGCGGCGGAGAGGTCGCCGGCATCGCGCACGGTGGTGGAAAAGGCCGTGCGCATCAGGGTCTGGGCCTGTTCCTCCACAATAGAGATCAGGCGGGTCCAGATCACCTGGGTGCGCAGTTCATTCAACGCTGCCGTCATGGCGGTTAACCTTCCTCACGCCGGGTCAGGATGAGATAGCCGTTGGCGTCCATCCAGGCATCGAAACGGGGGGAGACCACGGTCGTGGTCTCCCGCTCGGTAATCAGCGCCGGGCCCTTGACCCGGTCGCCCGGCCGCAGGACCTCGCGCCGCACCAGGGCGAAGGGCAGCGCGACACCGCTGTCGGGGTCGATCACCGGCCGCCGCTCCGTGACCTCCAGGTCGCGGGTGGCCGTCACCACCGCCGTATCCTTCGGCTTCCAGGCGGGCGATCCCACGGTGACACGCCAGGTCAGCGCCTCGATGGGCAGGTCCAGGGTCACGCCACCGTACTGGGTGCGGTAGGCCGTCTCGAACGCCGCACGCAACAGGTCCACGTCGCCCTCACCCAGAGTGCGGGCCGGGATCTCGAAGGGGATCTCATAGCCCTGGCCCTTGTAGCGAGCCAGGCAGGTGCGTCGTTCCACCTGGGCCGCCCCTGGGGCGCCCGCCTCCACCAGGGCCCGTGCCTCGGCCGTCATGCCGTCCAGCAGGCCGTTGAGCCGATCGAGGTCCAACTGGTCCAGCCGCAGGGTCAGGCTGCGCGCCATTTCATAGGACACCGGCGCCCGCAGGAAGCCGATGGCGGAGCCGACACCCGCACCCGACGGGATGATGACCTCGCGGATGCCCAGCTTCTCGGCGAAGCGTGCGGCGTGCAGGGGGGCGGCGCCCCCGAAGGCGATCAGGCTGCGGTCGTCCAGGGTCATGCCCTGTTCCACCGCGTGGACACGGGCCGCACTGGCCATGGTTTCGTCCACGATCTCGCTGACGCCGATGGCCAGCGTCTCCGCCTTGCCATCCCAGATGCCCAAGGCCGCTAGGGCGTCGTGCGAGGCGCCGGCGTTCAGCGTGACCTTGCCGCCGGCGAAGCGCGAGGGGTCGATGCGGCCCAGGGTGATGTCGGCGTCCGTCACGGTGGGGCGGGTGCCGCCCCGGCCATAGGCGGCGGGGCCCGGTTCGGAGCCGGCGCTGTGCGGTCCCACGGCCAGGCGGCCGGCATTGTCGACCGAGGCGATGGAGCCGCCACCGGCGCCGATCTCCACCATCTCCACCACCGGAATGCGCAACGGCAGGCCGCTGCCCTTGCGGAAGCGGTGGGCGCGGCCGACCTCGAACACCTGCGAGGTTTGGGGCGTGCCGTCGTTGATCAGGCAGATCTTGGCGGTGGTGCCGCCGACGTCCAGGGCCACCACCTGGCCCACGCCCCGCTCCGCCGCCACCGATGCCGCGAAGATGGCGCCGCCGGCCGGCCCGCTTTCCACCAGCCGCACGGGATAGCGGGCCGCGGCGTCCACGGTGGTCAAGCCGCCGGACGACAGCATCAGGTACAGCGGGCAGGTGAAGCCCATGGCCTTCAGCTTGTCATCCAGGCGATGCAGATAGGCATCGACCAGCGGCTGGACGTAGGCGTTGGCGACGGTGGTGGAGAAGCGCTCATACTCCCGCATCTCGGGCGAGACTTCCGACGACAGCGACAGGCTGACGCCCGGCATCTCCGCCGCCAGGATTTCCGCCGCCAGAATCTCATGGCTATCGTTGGCGTAGCTGTGCAGGAAGGCGACAGCCACGCTGCGGATACCCTGCGCCCGCCACTGGGCCGCCGCGGCGCGCACCGCATCGCCATCCAGCGGCACCAGCACCTGGCCGCGCGCGTCCATACGCTCCGCCACGCCCACGCGCAGCCGGCGCGGGACCAGGGGCTGGGGCTTTTCCATGCCGATGTCGTACTGGTCGAAGCGGCTTTCGCTGCCCAGGGCCAAGACGTCGCGGAAGCCCCCGGTGGTCAGCAGGGCGGTAGGCACGCCCCGCCGTTCGATCAGGGCGTTGGTCGCCAGCGTGGTTCCGTGCACCACCAGCGACACCTCGGCCGGCGCCACGCCCGCCTCGTCCAGCAACAGGCGCACGCCGTCCAGCAAGGCGCGCTCCGGCGCATCGTAGGTGGTCAGCAGCTTCGTGGAATGCCGGCGGTCGCCCACCTCCAGCACGATGTCGGTGAAGGTGCCGCCAATGTCGGCGCCGATGCGCGCCCCCTTGGGCGCGGACGGGCCGCAGTCAGTTGTAGATGTCATGGGGATTCTTGGACAGCGTGGAATAGAAGCGGGCCAGATGGTCGGCGACGCGCACGGGTTTGTACTTCGGCTCGGCACCCGCCAGCAGTTCGGGCAGCGGGGCCACGATGACCTCGCGATCGGGGTTGGCGAAGTAGGGCACGGAGAAGCGGCGGGCGCCGTCGCGGTTGCGCACGCGGTGATAGTTGGACAGGAAGCGACCGTTGGACCACCACATCATCATGTCGCCGACATTGATGGTGAAGGCACCCCGCACCGGCGGCGCCTGGATCCACACGCCGTCACGACGCTTCACCTCCAGCCCACCGACATCCTGCTGCGCCAGGACGGTGAACGGCCCTTCGTCCGTGTGGGCCACCATGTTGGACACCTCATCCTGCGCATCCACGGGCAACTGGGGATAATAGTTCATGCTCAACTGCGAGGCTGGCTGGTGGAAGCAATCGTCGAAACGGTCCTCCGCCACGCCCAGGCCCAGGGCGAAGGCGCGCAGCAGCTCGCGGGAAAAGGTCAGCATGGCGGCCAGGTAGTCCTCGCTGGCCCGCTTGAAGGCCGGCATGTCGTCGGGCCAGCGGTTGGGCTTGTCGAAGATGTCGGCGTGCCGCATGTCGCGCGGGTTGGCCGGCCATTCGTGCTGCAGGCGATACTGCTCGAACATGCGGGTGTTGCGCGACAGGGGCTGGGCCTCCGGCGCGGGGATCCAGCCGCGATACCAGTCCGGCGTCGCCATGGCTGTGCGGCGGTCCGCCTTGTCGCGGGAGAAGAAGGCGTCGGCCTGGCTGAAAATGCCATCCACCGTCGCCTGCGGCACACCGTGACCCGCCAGGTAGAAGAAGCCAATCTCCTCACAAGCGTGCGCGATCTCGGCAGCCACCCGGCCGCGCGCAGCCGCATCACCCGACAGGAAGGGCGCGAAATCGATTAGAGGTAATTCAGCCAGGGAAATGGCGCTGGCGGCGGTAATATCGTCCGCGCTGCGTTCGCTTCTGCTCATTTCAACCTCCGAGACTATTCTTTGAGCCCACCCCATCGGGCGGCCCAGTGCTCAGGACGGACGGCCCGTTGCGATGATGATTACGGCAACACGACAAGGCAATGCGGTGCTTTTTCCTGACGGCACCGTGGCCGAATGATCACTGTTGCAGTATCCCGCCAGCGCAATAGTTGGTTTTGCCCGCGAAATGCCAGTCAATCCTCCGGTGGAATCTCCACCCGCAGACCGTCATGGTCCGGCGTCAGCGTGATCTGGCAGGACAGCCGCGAATTATCACGGCGATGCGCGGACAGGGCCAGCAACTCGTCCTCCTCGCCCGCCGCCGTCGATGCCGGCTCGACATAGACGTGACACGTGGCGCAGGAACAGCAACCGCCGCACATGGCCAGCACCTCATCGAAGCCATGGTCGCGCAAGCCCTCCATCAGGGTCATGCCCGTGTCCATCTCGACGGCGCGGCCGGTGCCGTCCCGGTTGACAACGGTGATGATCGGCATGGGTGTCCCTATCCCCCAGGAAAAATGAAGCCAGGCAAGAAATGAAACCGGTCACGCGGCGGCGGCCAGGTCCTTCAGCGGAACGCGGATGTCGGCCACGGCGGCCGGGTCACAGCGGGCACCACCCTCCACCAGGGCGCGGCCCTGGGTGTAGTCGCGGATGGCGTTGACGCAATCCAAGGCCACCACCCGGCCGGCGCGGAAATAGACGATGGAAAAGCTGCGCGCCGCCGGGTCGCCCCGCAGGACGGCCGCGTCATGACCGGCCGACAGGCCCACGGTCTGCAACTTCAGGTCATATTGGTTGGACCAGAACCACGGCACCGCGTGATAGGGCTCCGCCGCCCCGGTCAGCGCCTTGGCCACGGTGATCGCCATGTCGTTGGCGTTCTGCACCGATTCCAGGCGGATGCGCCGGCCGTCGGCATAGGCGTTGGCGTGCAGGGCACAATCGCCGATGGCGCGGATATCAGGCAGCGAGGTAGCGCAGAAAGCATCGACCGCGACACCGTCGCCCCCCTCGGCCCCCGCCGCCAGCAGAGGCTCCACCGCCGGGGTGATGCCGATGCCCGCCACCACCATCTGCGCCGGTATCAGGGCGCCGTCCACCAGCCGCACGCCGGTCACCCGCCGCCCATCGCCGACGATGTCCTTCACCTGGGCGCCCAGGCGCAGGTCCACGCCCTGCGCGCGGTGTTCACCTTCATAGAAGCGGGACAGCGCGTCCCCTGCCACGCGGGCCAGCACGCGGTCCGCCCGTTCCAGAAGGACGATGGACTTGCCCGCCGCGCGCAGCACCGCCGCCGCCTCCAGCCCGACGTAGCCGCCGCCGATCACCACCGCCTGCTCCGTCGCCGGCAGCTCCGCTCGCAGGGCATCGGCGTCGGCGCGGGTGCGTACGGTATGCACACCGGCCAGATCGCCGCCCGCGCAGGCCAGGCGCCGGGCTTGGCCGCCGGCCGCCCAGACCAGCTGGCCATAGCCGAAGACCTCGCCCCCAGCTGTGGTCACGGTATGGGCCGTCGCGTCCACCGCCACCACCCGCCGCCCCGGCAGCAGGGTGACGCCGCGCGCCTGCCAAAAGGTGGCGGGGCGGATCAGGATGCGCTCGAACGGCTTGGCGCCGGACAGGTAGTCCTTGGTCAAGGGCGGGCGTTCGTAGGGCAGCTCCGGCTCATCCCCCATCAGGGCGATGCCGCCGGTGTAACCCCGCTGGCGCAGCGCAATGGCCGCCTGGGCACCGCCGTGCCCCGCGCCGACGATCAGGACGTCGTGCTGCATGTTACCCTATCCGCCAAATTGTCTTGTGACGCCGCCGGCCGGGTCTGGCGGGCGGTCCTGTTGATGATTACGGCAACACAAGAGGCCGGGGCGGTGCTTTTTTCTACAGACGCCGTGGCCAAATGATCACTTTTGCCCGACCCTGCCGGCGCATTAGTGATCCTATGGAACAAGGGAATTTTAGGTCGGACCATGGAACGGGTACTGGCGGGCGCACTAGCGGGCAAGGTCGCACTGGTGACGGGGGGAACGCGGGGGCTGGGCCTGATGCTGGCGCGCACCCTGGTGGATGCCGGCTGCGCCGTCGCCGTGATCGGCCGCGACCCGCAGGCGGGGGCGATGGCCTTCGATCATTTGCAGGCCCGCGGCGGCCCGGTCTGCGCGCTCAGCGCCGACGTCACCGACGAACAGGCGATGAAGGCCGCCGCCGCCGAGGCCGAAGCGCGCTTGGGCCCGCTGGACATCATCGTCTGCGCCGCAGGCGTCAGCTCGCCGCGCGCGCCCATCTGGAGCAATTCCGCCGACACCTACCGTCACTGCTTCGACACCAATGTGCTGGGGGTGCTGAACAGCCTGACGGCCACCCTGCCCGGCATGGTGGCGCGCGGCGGCGGCAAGGTCATCGTCATCGGCGGCACCTATGGCCACAAGGGGGTGGCCGGCTTTTCCGTCTACGCCTCCTCAAAATGGGCGCTGCGCGGGCTGGTGCGGTCCGCCGCGCTGGACGCCGCCCCGCATGGGGTCACGGTCAACATGATCTCGCCCGGCGGCGTGGACGGCGAACGGCTGCGCCGGCTGTTCCGCCAATCGGCGGCGGCCAATGGCGAGCCCGAGGACGCGCCGCTGAAGCGCTTCACCGCCGGCACGGCGCTGGGGCGGCTGGTCGGCGAGGATGACGTCGCCGCCGCCATGCTGCACCTGCTGGGCCCGGGCGGGCGGATGATGACGGGCCAGGACATCGTCGTCGATGCCGGTATGGTCGTTTAGGGCATGGTGATTTAAGGAGAGCTTGAGACATGAGCAATTTGACCGGCTTTCGGCGCGAAACGCAGATCCTGCACGCGGGCCGCGACCCGAAGGCCAATCACGGCGTCGTGAACCCGCCCGTCTATCATTGCTCCACCGTCCTGTTCGACAGCGTGGAAGCGCTGCTGGAAACCCGCAAGGACCGGGCGTCCGGCGCCTATGTCGGCTTCACCTATGGGCGCGAAGGGACGGAGACGACCCGCGCCTTGGAGGACGCCGTGACCCTGCTGGAGGGCGGTTACCGCGCCGTCACCACCTCCTGCGGGCTGGGCGCCATCTGCGCCTCGCTCACCGCCTTCCTGTCGGCCGGCGACCACCTGCTGATCGTCGACAGCCTGTACGGCCCGGCCCGCGCCTTCTGTGAGGATTTCCTGCGCAAGTTCGGCGTGGAGATCACCTACTACCGCCCCACCATCGGCGCCGGGATCGAAGCGCTGTTCCAGCCCAACACCAAGGTCGTCTATTTGGAATCCCCCGGCTCACTGACCTTCGAGATGACGGACGTGCCGGCGATCACCAAGCTGTGCCGGGCGCGGGGCATCAAGACCATCATGGACAACACCTGGGCCTCGCCCGTGTGCTTCCGTCCGCTGGAGCATGGCGTCGATGTGTCGGTCAACGCCGCCACCAAGTACATCTCCGGCCATTCCGACCTGATGCTGGGCATCGCCGTTTGCACGGAGGAGGCCTTCATCCCCGTGAAGAAGACGGCCTCGGGCTCCGGCTATTGCGGCGGGCCGGATGATGTCTACATGGCCCTGCGCGGCCTGCGCACCCTGGCGCTGCGCATGAAGCGGCACCAGGAATCGGCCCTGCGCGTGGCCCTGTGGCTGCAGCAGCGCGCGGAGGTGGCGCGGGTGATGTACCCGGCCCTGCCCGACGACCCCGGCCATGCCATCTGGAAGCGCGACTATGACGGTGCCTCCGGCCTGTTCGGCGTGGTGCTGAACGCCTGCACGGACACGCAGTTCGCCGCCATGCTGGACCATATGGACCTGTTCAAGCTGGGCTACAGCTGGGGCGGGTATGAAAGCCTGGTGGTGCCGACCTACCCGTCCGACCTCCGCTCCGCCGTGACGTGGGAGGCGCCGGGACCGTCCTTGCGCCTGCATGTCGGCCTGGAAGACCCCGAGGATCTGATCGCCGATCTGGAGCGGGGCTTCAATCGCCTGGCCGCCGCCCGCTGACCCAAGCCCCAAGCCCTAGGAAACGTCCCATGACCCTGATCGACATCACCGCCGGCGGCTTCCGCTTCGCCGCCCGGCTGGAGGAAGAGCTGGCACCCGTCACCTGCGCCCGCTTCCTGGCCATGCAGCCCTATGACGAGAAGCTGATCCACGTGCGGTGGAGCGGCGAGGGCTGCTGGATCCCCATGGGCGATACGCCCTATGACCTGCCGTGGGAGAACGCCACCCGCCATCCCGCCCCGGGGCAGTTCATCTTCTATCCCGGCGGCTACAGCGAAACCGAGATCCTGCTGGCCTACGGCGGCGTCGCCTTCGCCAGCAAGCTGGGCCCCCTGGCGGGCAACCACTTCCTGACCATCGTCGAGGGCCAGCAGCAGTTGCCGGCCCTGGGCCGCAAGGTCCTGTGGGAGGGCGCGCAAGCCATCAGCTTCCGGCCCCGCGCATGAGCGCCCCCTCCCCCGCGCACCCTTTCCTGGATGGCCAGCCCAAGGCCCTGTTCATCGGCGGCCGCTGGCAGGCGACGGACGCAGTCTTCGAGACGCGCAACCCCGCCAACGGCCAGGTGCTGGCCACCGTCGCGCGCGGCACGGCACGGGAGATCGACGCCGCCGTCACCGCCGCCCGCACGGCGTTCGAGGATGGCGCCTGGCCCCGCTTCTCCCCCGCCGACCGGCAGCGCCTGCTGCTGCGCCTGGCGGACCTGCTGGAGCGGGACGCGGAGGATTTCGCCCGCATCGACACCTTGGAAATGGGGTCGCCCATCCGGCACACGCGCGGCAGCGTGGCCCTGCTGGTCGATCTGCTGCGCTATTACGCCGGCATGGCGCGGGGGATCGAGGGGCTGACGGCCCAGCCGTCCGACCCCGACATGTTCGCCTGCACCCTGCGGGAGCCGGTGGGCGTCTGCGGCGCCATCATCCCCTGGAACGGGCCGCTGTGGGCCTCCGTCCTCAAGCTGGGCCCCGTGCTGGCCACCGGCTGCACCCTGGTGTTGAAGCCGGCGGAGGACGCCTCGCTGGCACCGCTGATGCTGGCGCGTCTGGCGGAGGAGGCCGGCGTGCCGCCCGGCGTCTTCAACGTCGTCACCGGTTTCGGGGCTGAGGCGGGCGCCGCCCTGGCGGCCCATCCGGCCATCGACAAGCTGGCCTTCACCGGGTCCGACACCACCGGCCGCGCCATCGCGGCCGCCGCCGGTGCCAATCTGAAAAAGCTGTCGCTGGAGCTGGGCGGCAAGTCGCCCAACATCGTCTTCGCCGACGCCGACCTGGACGCCGCCGCCCGCACCGCCGTCATCGCCGCCTTCGCCAACTCCGGCCAGGTGTGCAGCGCCGGCACCCGCCTGTTCGTCGAGCAATCCGTGCACCGGGAGTTCGCGGAACGGGTGGCGCGGATAGCCGGAACCTTGCGCATCGGTGACGGCATGGATCCGGACACGGACCTGGGCCCCCTGGTCAGCGCCCGCCAGCTGGCCCGCGTCTGCGGGCACATGGATGACGCCCGGGCCGCCGGCGCCACGGCCATCAGCGGCGGCGCCCGCCTGGACGGCGCCGGCTACGGCCAGGGTTTCTTCTTCCCGCCCACCGTGCTGGTGGACGCGCGCGACGACATGCGCGCGGTGCGGGAGGAGATTTTCGGCCCCATCCTGGCCACCCTGCCCTTCACCACCGAGGATGAGGTCGTCACCCGCGCCAACGCCACCCCCTTCGGCCTGGGTGCCGGGGTGTGGACGCGCGACGTGGGCCGGGCCCATCGCCTGGGCCGGCGCCTGCGCGCCGGATCGGTCTGGGTCAATTGCTACAACGCCATCGACCCGGCCATGCCGTCCGGCGGCATGAAGGCCAGCGGCTATGGCCGCGAATACGGCCGTGCCCACCTGGATGAGCATTTGGAGACGAAAAGTCTGTGGATCAGCTCTCGCTGATCCCCTCAGGCGCCGGGGCCCCGGTCGGGGCCTATAGCCATTTGGCCACGGTGGGTTTCCGGAACACTTGCAACTGGTCGATCAGGCCGTCGGCGTCCGGGGCCAGGGCGATGCCGGCGCGATGCTCGGGCGGCAGGAAGCGCTGGGCGATCATGGTGTCGATGAAGGCCATGAAGGCGTCGAAATAACCGCCGACGTTCAGCAGGCCCACCGGCTTGTCGATGTCGCCCAGCTGGTTCAGGGTCCAGGCCTCCATGAACTCCTCGGTGGTGCCGATGCCGCCCGGCAGGGCGATACAGGCGTCAGCCAGGGCCAGCATCCGCTCTTTGCGCGCCCGCATGCCGTCCACGATCTCATGCAGGCTGAGCGTGGGGTGCAGATGGTCCTTTTCGAACAGGCGGCGGGTGATGACACCGTGGACGTGCCCGCCCTCCGCCAGGGCGGCATCGGCCAGGATGCCCATCAGGCCCTTATGCGTGCCGCCATAGACGATGCCGATGCCCCGGCGCGCCAGCGTGGCGCCCAACTGGGCGGCGGCGTCCTTGAACACGTCGCCCAGGCCGGTGTTCGATCCACAGAAAATCGCAATATTCTTCAACGTCCGCGTGGCGGCGGCAGGCGTTTCCACACTCATGTCGTAAGGCATCCCTAATGGAGCGAGCAGTCAAAGCATAGGTCATGGCCGGGACCTATACAACGCGACGGCGGGTTTGTTTCGGCACCGCCCTGCCGCCGTTTGGGCAACGGGGGTCGTGCGGCACCGGGTGCATACTATGGAAAAACACGCGGGCGCACGACAATCCCGCGAATTACTGGCACGGGTCCCGCTTCCAACCAAACAAGCAACCAGCCGCGCGTGGGGCATGAACCCGCGCGCGGCACCGCATAGGGCCGCCTGGCACCAAGGAAAAACAGGAGCAACCGCATGACTCCCGAACAGAACGCGCTGATCACCCGATCGGGCCCCGACACGTCGCTGGGTAAACTGCTGCGCCGCTATTGGCAGCCCATCGCCCTGGTGGAGGAACTGGAGGGCGCGCGTCCCGCCAAGGCGGTGCGCGTGCTGGGCCAGGACATGGTGCTGTTCCGCGATGAGGCCGGGCGCCTGGGCCTGCTGGATCGCGACTGCCCCCACCGCAACGCCGACCTGGCCTTCGGCCGGCTGGAGGGCGGCGGCCTGCGCTGCCTGTTCCATGGCTGGCTGTTCGACGTGAACGGCAATTGCATCGAAACCCCGGGTGAGCCGGCGGGCAGCAAGCTGTGCACCCGCATCCACCAGCGTGCCTATCCGGTGGTGGAGAAGAGCGGCATGGTCTTCGGCTATCTGGGCGACGGTGACGCGCCGGCCTTTCCCGACCTGGACTGCTTCATCGCCCCGGACAGCCACGTCTTCGCCTTCAAGGGCTATCTGGACTGCAACTGGCTGCAGGCGCTGGAGGTGGGCATCGACCCCGCGCACGCCAGCTTCCTGCACCGCTTCTTCGAGGATGAGGACGCGGCCGGCAGCTATGGCCGCCAGTTCCGAGCCCAGTCCGCCGACAGCGACATGACCATGACCCAGGTGCTGCGGGAGTATGAGAACCCCGACATCAGCGTGGAGAAGACGGACATCGGCCTGCGCCTGACCTCGCTGCGCGCGCTGAACACCGGCGACACCCATGTGCGCGTCACCAACCTGCTGTTTCCCCAGGCCTTCGTCATCCCCCTGTCGGAGACGATGACCATCACCCAGTGGCATGTGCCCATCGACGATGTCAGCTGCTATTGGTACGCCGCCTTCACCGGCTTCGCCGAGCCCGTGAACAAGGAAGAGATGCGCCGCCAGCGCCTGCAGCTCTACACCCTGCCCGACTACAAGCCGCGCCTGGGCCGCCACAACGACTACGGCTATGACGTGGTGGAACAGCGCAGCCGCACCTACACCGGCATGGGCGAGGACATCAACGTCCACGACCAGTGGGCCGTGGAAAGCCAGGGCCGCATCCAGGATCGCACGCGCGAGCACCTGGGCACGACCGACAAGGCCATCGTCGCCTACCGCATGATGCTGATGAGCCAGATACGCAAGTCCGATCAGGGTGAAACGCCCCTGCTGGTGTTGGACGCGGCCGCCGCGGCCGGCGTCACCGGCCCCGCCACCGTGGACGGTGTGGCCAAAGCGGGCGAGGACATCCAGGCCTATTGGCAGCGCACCGACGCCCGCCGCCGGGCGCAGGCGTCGTGGACCGCGCCCGTGAAGGCCAGCGCCTGATGCCGGCCTTCATCGAACGCCACGGCCTGTGGACGGACGAGCAGCGGCGGCAGGCGGATGAGGTGCTGGCCCGCCTCAAGGGCGAGAACGTGCGGCAGGTGCGTCTGTCCTTCCCCGACATGCACGGCCTGCTGCGCGGCAAGACGCTGCTGCCCGGGGCCATGCCCGGGGCCCTGCGCGACGGTTGCGCCATCACCTCCACCCTGTTGCTGAAGGACACCGCCCACCGCACGGTGGTGCCGGTGTTCACCGCCGGAGCCGGCATCGGCAATGCCGACCTGCAGGGCGGCGGCGACGTGGTCATGGTGCCCGACCCCGCCACCTTCCGGCACCTGCCCTGGGCACCGGGCACCGCCTGGATGATGTGCGACCTCTACCACGCCGACGGCAGGCCGGTAGCCCTGTCCACCCGGCGGATCGCGCAGGCGGCGGCGGCGCGGCTGGCCGATCTCGGCTTCGACTATGTCAGCGGGCTGGAGGTGGAATTCCATCTGACCCGGCTGGTCGATCCCAAGCTGGCGCCGGCGGATTCCGGGCAGCCGGGCACGCCGCCGGAGGTCTCTCTACTGCACCAGGGCTACGCCTACCTGACCGAGCAGCGCTTCGACCAGATCGAGCCGGTGCTGGACATCCTGCGGCGCGACTGCTTGGCCCTGGGCCTGCCGCTGCATTCGCTGGAACTGGAGTTCGGGCCCAGCCAGTGCGAGTTCGTGTTCAGCCCCGGCAGCGGCATCCAGCCGGCCGACGACATGATCCTGTTCCGCAACGCGGTTAAGCAGATCACCCGGCGCCACGGCTACCACGCCAGCTTCATGTGCCGGCCGCAGCTGCCCAACGCCATGTCCAGCGGCTGGCACCTGCACCAGTCCCTGCGCGACCGCGGGACCGGCGCCAACGCCTTCGCGGCAGAGGATGACGCGCCCGGGCTGTCCCGCATCGGCCGGCTGTTCCTGGCCGGCCTGCTGCGTGGTGCCGCGGCGGCCACGCCGTTCAGCACCCCCACCATCAACGGCTACAAGCGCTACCGCGCCAACAGCCTGGCGCCCGACCGGGTGGCCTGGGGGGAGGACAACCGGGGCGCCCTGCTGCGCGTGCTGGCGCGTGGCGAACCGGGGGCCACCCGCATCGAGAACCGCATCGGCGAGCCGGCGGCCAACCCCTATCTCTACCTGTCCTCCCAGATGCTGACCGGCCTGGCCGGCATCGAGGCCGGGGAGGAACCGCCCCCCGCCGTCGACAGCCCCTATATGGCCGAGGCCGAGGCCCTGCCCACCAGCCTGGAATCCGCCCTGGTGTTGCTGGACCGCAGCGACATCCTGCGCCGCGGCTTTGGCAACGGTTTCGTCGATCACTTCCTCATGATCAAGCGCGCCGAAGTCGCCCGCTACAACAGCACGGTGACCGACTGGGAACATCGCGAATATTTTGATTTGTACTGAAATCCCGCCATCCCAACAAGAAACGCCCCGGCCGGCTGATCGGGGCGTTTTTCTTTGCTGGCGCCGCACTTTTCCTGGGATGCGACTGCATCCGCCGAAGCGAGTACCGAAGGGCGGAGCGAGGAAGCCAGGGCGGCGGATGCCGCCGCCCGGCGCCTGAGGGCGAAACTAAAGCGTCGCCCCGCCGTCGATGACCATTTCCTGGCCCGTGATGTTCCGACCACCGGGCCCCACCAGGTACAGGACCATGGCGACGATGTCCGACGGTTCGCTCGGACGGCCAAGCGGGATCCCCATGTTGGCAACGTAGCGGGTCAGCGCCTCATCCTCGCTGACGCCGTCCTGTTCCGCCCGGGCGCGCCAGGCGGCCTTCATGCGGGGCACGGCCACGGGGCCGGGGGCGATGTAGTTCACGGTGACGCCATCGGGCCCCGCCTCCAGCGCGGCGCTGCGCGACAGGCCGCGCAGGCCCCATTTGGAGGCGCTGTAGCTGGACCGGCCGGCGCGGCCGCGCATGCCGTGGTTGCCGCCGATGTTGACGACGCGCCCGCCCTTGGCCGCCCGCATGACGGGCAGCAGGCGCGACAGCACGATGAAGGGCGCGCGCAGGTTGGTGGCCATGACGTTGTCGAAATCCGCCACGCTGAATTCGCCGATGGGCGGGGACAGCGGCCCGGTGGTACCGGCGGCGTTGATCACCACGTCCACCCGGCCGCCCGTCCATTCCAGGAAACGGGTCAGCGCCTGGTCCAGGGCCTCGGCGTCGCGCACGTCCACCGTCAGGACCAGGGCGTCGCCCCCCTGCCCGCGCAGCTGGCGGGCCAGTTCCTCCAGCGCTTCCGTCCGGCGGCCGGTGATGGCGACATCATAGCCGGCGGCGCCCAGCGCCAGGGCTATCTCGCTGCCGGTGCCCGCACTGGCGCCCGTGACCAGGGCCACGGGCCGTTCACGCGTGGCCACTTACATCGCCTCCGCGAAATAGCGGCGGTTGGATTCCGCCTGGATCTTGTAGATGGAGCTGCCGGCACGCGACGGGAACGGCAGCTTCACGTAGTTCTGCTCGAAGCGCACCTCGCTGGTCGGCGGGCCGGCGACGATGCGGCTGTCGTACTCCTCCCAATCCAGCTTGTAGAACAGGGGGAAGGCATCGGTGGCGGCGTATTCGTAGAACAGGATGCGGCGCGACCTGCCGGAGCGGTTGACACTGGAGCCGTGCAGGGTCATGGGGTGGTGGAAGCTGACGGTGCCCGGCGGGCCGGCCAGCAGGGCGGCCTTGTCCAGCGCGACCTGGCTGACATCCACGGCACCGGCGAAATAGCCTTCCTCGTCATGGTGGTCCAGCAGCGGCCCCTTATGGCTGCCGGGGATGACCTGCATGGCGCCGTTCTCGGCCGAGGCACCGTCCAGCATGATGGAGGCGACACAGGTGGACATGTTGGTGTGGGGGGCGAAGGCCCAGTCCTGATGCCATTCCAGTGCTGCGCCGCCGTTGGCCGCCTTCATGTTCATCTTGGTGTGGTTCAGGCGGATGTTGGGCCCGATCAGCCGGTTCAGCACGTCGATGATCTTGGGATGGCCGGCCAGGCGGGCATAGAAGGGATCGATGCGGTTGGGCTTCTTGATGCGCTGGATGGTGCGCTTGCCATTGGCGTCCTGGTCGAAATCGAACCAGGCGTCGTCGGCGATGCTGTCGGCCGCGCGCGCCTCGATCCGGGCGGTCAGCTCCAGCAGTTCATCCAGCACGGGGCCGGCCAGCAGGCCCGGCACGACGGCGTAGCCGTGGGTGTCGTAATGAGAGACGATTTCGTCGACGTTCATCCTCAATCTTCCTTCGGCAAAGGCAGGTCGGTAACGACCATGTGCGCCTTGTAGTGCGTGATGCAGAGCGGCAGGCGGGCGGCGCGGGCGGCGATCTGGCCGGTGGCGCCGCAAGCCCAGAAAACGGGAATCTCGTCGGGGTTGAGCCGGGTCAGGCCATGGCCGCCATAGCTCTGTTCCAAATCCTCAATACCCAGATCGCCGGGCAGGCCCAAGGATACCGGCGCGCCGTGGAAGGCGGGGTAGCGGGCCGACAGGATCGTGGCCTTGATGGCGTCGGCCGGGCGCAGGGCCCGCATGGACACCACCAGCTTGCCGGCGAAGGGGCCGACGGGCGTGGTGTCGCGGTCGGTCACATACATGGCCGAGACATTGCCCTCATCCAGATGACGCAGGCGCACGCCGTGACGCTGCAGCAGCGCCTCGAAGGAAAAGGAGCAGCCCAGGACGAAAGCCACCAGGTCATCGCGCCAGGCCGCGCTGGCATCGACCGGCGTGTCCACCAGTTCCCCATCGCGGAAAATCATATAGCCGCCGGTGTCCCGGGCGATGTCCATGTCCTGGGCCAGGGACGGGATGGTCCGTTCCCCCGGCGCGCTGCGGCCCAGCAGGGGCAACGCCTGGGCATTGGCGCGGCAGTAGGCCTCGAACGCGTCGGCATATTCCACCGGCACGGCCACCAGGTTGCCCTGCACCACGGTGCGTGCAATCAGGTTGGTGAACCCGGTGAAGCGGCGCTCCCGTATAGCCCGGCGCACGGACACCGGGTCGGCGGGATCGAACGCACCGGGCACGCCGGCCGTCGCATCAGGATGTGACATCAAGTTCATGGGGCCGATCATATCCAGCGCGGGTGTTGCCAGGAGTTGCTATTTTTTGCCCCGGCCGTTGCCGAAGCGGCCCTGGGTTTATGCGGTGGCCAGAGTATGGGTGGTGGAACACCATCACCATCGGGACAAGACCATGGCGCGCATCCTGATCATCGGCAGTTCGGCCGGCCTGGGGCGGACGATAGCGCAAGGATGCCGGGCCGACGGCGACTGGGTCGCCGTGGCGGACGGCGCCACCGACGCCACCGGCCCCTGGGACCTGTACATTCCCGTAAATCCGGCGGATCCGGAAGCCCCTGCGCGCGCCGTGGAAGCCATCCTGGCCGACCAGGAGGCGCTGGACGCCGTGGTGGTCGCCGCCTCGCTGGTGCAGGCGGCCCCGGTGGGGCAGTGGACGGCGGCGATGTGGGATGAGGCGGCGGCCGTGAACCTGCGCCTGCCCTTCCTGGCGGCGCAGGCGGCAGTGGATCTGCTGGGCGCCTCCTCCAATGCCAGCATCATCTTCATCTCGTCCACCGCCACGCTGCGCGGACAGCCGCTCACCCATGCCTATCAGGCGACCAAGGCGGGGCTGGCCGGGCTGGTCCGCAGCCTGGCGGCGGAGCTGGGCCCCAGGGGCATCCGGGTCAATGGGACCTTGGTCGGCTGGGTGGACACACCGCAGACCCGAGCCTTCTGGTCGGCACAGGAAGACGCCAACGTGGGGCACCAAGCGGTGGACGACCGCATTCCCCTGCGCCGCCATGGCCAGGCGGAGGAAGCGGCGGCCCTGGTCCGCTATCTTATCTCCCCCGCCGCGTCCTACATCACCGGGGCGATGATCCCGGTGGACGGCGGCGACACGGCGGTATGAGTTTAAGACGCTGAAACGGCCGGCGCCGACCGGCGCTGCGCGCCCACCACACCCGGCAACGCCACCAGCGCCACCACAAGGCCGGCCAAGGCGATGGCAACATAAACACCCCAGGCCGATGACGCGAAGTAGAGGGTCGGCGTCAGGAACGACGCCAGGGAGACGAATTGGTTGACGGTGCCGGCCATCGTGCCGCCCCCCAGCGCCTGGCCGGCGACCAGCGGCATGGCGGCCATGCACACGCCCGACAGGGCGCCGAACGTGAACAGCCAGCCCATCAGCCCCGCCACCGCCAGCACCAGCGGACTGCCGGGGAAGAACAGCAGGAACTGCGCCACCATGCCCACGCCCACCATGATGGTGAACAAGGTGCGGGGCGGAAAGTCGCGGGCCAGCAAGGTGCCGGTCACGGTGCCACCCAGCAGGACGGCCGCGATCTTCGCCACCGCGACGATGCTGGCGGACGCCGCCAGGGACACGCCGTGCACCTTGGCCAAGTACGTAGCGGCCACCAGACTGGTGCCATAAGAGATCATGCTGGGCAGGGCGGCGCTGACCGCCAGTTGCAGCACGTCCCGGCGCCGCAAGGCGGCGAACAGACGGCCGACCTGTTTGCGAACGGGCACGCCATCGGCCTTGCGCGGCGGCACCTGGGGCAGGAACACGGTGCCGACGCAACACAGCAGCATGAAGGCACCGTGCAGCGCCGGCGCCACCCGCCAATCGGCCGCGGTGGTGAACGGCGCCGCGACCAGCAAGCCCAGGGAGAAGCCGACGGGGGCGTAGGTGGACCACAGCGCCATGGCCCTGGTGCGGGTGGCGCCATCCAGGCCGCCCATCAGCATGGCAGCACCGCCGTTCAGCACCCCGACATAGCCGACGCCGGCCAGCAACACGCCGACGTCCAGCAGCCAGACATCCCGGGCCAGGAAAACCACGGCGTCGGCCAGCGCCAGCACCGGAGCCGCCAGCACCAGGGTTCGGCGCGGCCCGATGCGATCGACGACACCGCCGCCGACCATGGCCATGATGGCCGCCGGCAAGGAGAACAGGGCGATGGTCAGGCCGATGGCGGCGGCCGGGGCCTGCAGATCGGCGGTGATGCGGACCGTCAGCGGCGACAGGATGCCGACCAGCGACATGGCGCCCAGCCCGATGCCGTACACCACCAGGATGGCCAGCCATCCGCCCCGCTTCACCGCCGTCGCCATCATCGTGCCGCTCTCCCGTTTGGGTCCCCAGACACCTAACTGTGGGGGGGCGGCGACGCGCAAGCAAGCCGGGTACGGGATTAGCACCGGGCCGTTCACAAAAACCGCACCACGGCCGCGTTGTCGCCCGGGCAACGGCCCATGGTAGAAACGGACACGGGGGAAATGGAGGCGGGGCCCTAGGCTGTGGACCATCCATCACCACGACAAAAGATCGGACAGCGTATGGTCAGGATTTCCAAGCGCGCGCTTCTGTACTTTTCCCTGGCGCTGCTGTCGGGAACGGCCCTGGCGCGGGCCGCGACGAATGGCGCGCCCGACATCGAGGGCGACGGCGGCGTCTCTGCCTTTTACCGCTGGGACGCGGCGATCACGCAACCGGGCCTGCCCTTGCGGGAGGAGACGTTCCCGGCCACCCTGTCGCGGCCCAAGATGGCCGGGACGGCGCTGCGCATCCTCTACACCGCCACCAGCGGCGTCGGGCGCGGACTGGTGCCCGTGTCCGGCATCATCTACCTTCCCGCCGGCGCGCCGCCCCCGGGCGGCTGGCCCATCCTGGCCTGGGCCCACGGCACCACCGGTTTCGCCGATGTCTGCGCCCCCTCCTGGCGGGGCCAGCCGGCGCGGGACGTGGCCTATCTGCAGCGCTGGATGGAGGCCGGCTTCGCCGTCGTCGCCACCGACTATGAGGGGTTGGGGACCAAGGGCGTCCACCCCTACCTGCTGTGGAAGTCCGAGGGCCGGTCCATCCTGGACGCCGTGCGCGCCGCCCTGAAGGCCAAGCCGGGCGTGCTGCGCAACCAGGTGGTCATCGCCGGGCAGTCCCAGGGCTCCGGCGCCGCCCTGGGGGCCACCTATCTGGCACCCGACTATGCGCCGGACCTGCACGTCCTGGGCACCGTCGCCACCGGCCTGGTGGTCACCTTCGCCGGCCCCCACGGCGACGGCTATGTGAAGAAGCCGGAGCAGTACACCGACCCACGCCAGATGGACCCGGGCTTCGCCATGCTGCGCATCGGCGGCATCGACCGCGCCCTGCATCCGGAACTGGATCCCGCCGATTTCGTCACAGCCAAGGGCCGCCCCCTGCTGGATGCCGCGCGCACCTCCTGCCTGCACGACCTGTTCGCCCTGTCCAAGGAAAAGGGCCTCACGGGGGAGGAGGTCTTCGTCCCCGACCTGAAGCCGCTGGACGCGGACATGGAGCCCAACTTCGTCCTGCCGGTCGCGAAGATGACCGTGCCCGTCTTCGCCGGCACCGGCCTGGCCGACGGCATGGCCGGCACCGCCGGGCAGTACAACGCCGTCAAGGCCATGTGCGACGCCGGCACCGCGGTGCAATGGCATGTCTATCCCGGCCTCAGCCACAACGGCGCCGTCAACGGCTCCCTGGCTGACAGCCTGCCCTTTGTCCGGGCCCTGCTGAAGGGTGAAGCACCCAAGGGCAACTGTGCGGACATCACCCCGCCGGGGCCGGTGCAGGCGCCGACGCCGGGCATCCCCTTCAACAATTGAAGAGTTCACGGACAACAAGAAGGGCGGCGGCACCATCACGATGCCGCCGCCCCAGTTTCAAGCCTACGGGAAACCTCGGGGAAACACGGGATCAAACCAGCGGCGTGAGGACTCCCCCCCACGCCGCCGCAGGATGACGCCGCTGATCGACCATGATCAGCGGCGTCACGCATCAGTAGCGGTACTGCGCTGTCAGACCGATGGTGCGGGGGCGATAGCCCTGATCGTAGTACAGCGTGCCGCCGACGCCGTCGTGGTTGCGCGCCAGCACGTCGGTGGAATTGGTGACGTTGTCGACGAATAGCGACAGGTCCAGGCCCGAGAACCGCGCGCCGGCGCGCAGGGACAGATAGTTGGTGGCCCCCAGGGCATAGAGGCCGGCGTCATAGCCGTAGGTGCCCTGGATGTTCTGCTGGATGTTCTTGCTGGCGAAGCTGTAGTCGGCACGCAGATAGCCGACGACGTTCTCGTTGACCGGAATTTCCCCCTCGCCATAGACGTGGCCAGACCACAGCGGCCCACCGATGCGCTGGCCGGCCGCCTTCAGCAGCAGGTTGTTGCCGCCATAGATGTTCTCATCGTAGGTGATGTGGGTATAGCCCAGCTCCGTGCCGAAGGTCAGGCCGCGCATGGGCCGGATGGCGGCGGACAGCTCCGCGCCCTTGCCGGTGGCCTCACCCAGGTTGGAGATGTAGGAGAAGCTGCAGGTCGGCAGGCGGATGGACTGCTGGATGTTCTTCCACTTCAGCAGGTAACCGCTGGCGTCCAGGCTCACCATGCCGCCGAACAGCTTGTTCTTGCTGCCGCCCTCATAGGACCAGAGGTTGTCGGACTCATACCCGGTGGGGCTGGAGGTCAGGCCCAGGGTCTTGAGGTCCGCGGCGCAAAATTCGCTGGCGACCGCCGCCTGGGCGCCGCCGGGGCGGAAGCCTTCGGTGGCGGAGGCGTACAGCATGTGGTCCGTATCCAGCTGGTAAGACACGCCGACCTTGGGCGTCCAGGCGCCCTCGTTCTGCCCGACCGTTTTCACGGTGCGCACACCGGCATTGGTGGGGCCGTCCTTGGTGTCGGTGAAGCTGAACTCATCCAGGGTGTAGCGCACCGCCAGGGTGACCTTCAGGTCCTCCATCGGCTTGATGTCGACGGCGCCATAACCCGCGTACTGGCGGTCGTTGGCGGAAACCAGGTTCACGTAGCTGTAGCGGTTGTCGTACTGCTTGTAGCCGTTGACCAGCACGCCCGGAAAGCGGCCCGAGCCCGTGTAGTTGGTGAAGTACTGCCGGGTGCGCGAGTAATAGGCGCCCACCGTCCAGTCCACATACTTGTTGTCATAAGACTGCGCCCGCAGTTCCTGGGTCAGGTTGCGCTGGTTCAGCGTCAGGTAATCGGCCGTGTTGGACAGGGTCTTGTTGGAATAGGTGCCGAAGGGGTTGCCTGACCGCAGGAAGGAGAAATAGGTGCCATAATCCAGCGTCTGGTCCTGCTGACGCTCGAAATAGGAGGTGTTGGAGATGATGTCGATGTTGTCCCACCGGTACTTCACCGCCAGGGCCGGCATGGTGAAGCGGTCTCGGGTCGGTTCCAGGTTGGCGACACCGGTCTTGTAGTCGGCATCCCCGGTGTTGCCGTAGCCTTCCCAATAGTCGTTGCGGGCGTTGGACTTTTCCAACTGGTAATAAATGCTGGGCGTGATCGTCAGGTCCTCGATCGGCCGCCAGGAGGCGGCCAGGCGGGCCTCCCGCGTGTCGCTGAAGTTGACGTCCTTGTCGATGACGGTGTTGGTGCCCTGCTTCAGCTGGTCGATATAGCCGCCGCTGTGCTGGTACCAGGCGCTGGCGCGGATCGCCAGGGTGTCGGAAATCGGCCCGCCGACGGCGGAACCGGCCTCGTAGCTGGCGGCGCCGTTGTAGGTGGAGGCCACCTCCGCGCGGGAGTAGATCTCCAGCTTGTCGAAGCTGGGCTGGGGCGTGATGAAGCGGACGGCGCCGCCTTCCGCGCTGGCGCCGAACAAGGTGCCCTGCGGCCCGCGCAGCACCTCCACCCGCTCCAGGTCGAACACCTTGGGATAGGGGTTGCCGCCGTAGTAGCCGACGTTGCGGATCTGGATGGGCGTGTCGTCGATGTAGATGGCGGTGGTGGCCGAGCCCACGTCCGAGGCCAGGCCGCGGATATAGATGTTGCTGCCGTTGTTCGCCGTGACGCCCGACGCCGGCGCGAAGCGAAGGGCGGGCGTCACCCGGGCGATGTCGTCGATCTTGCGGATGCCCTCCTGGTCCATCTGGTCCTGGCTCAGGGACGCGACGGACAGCGGAACCTTGCTGATGCTTTCACCGCGGCGCTGCGCGGTCACGATGATCTCGGTGAGCCCGTCCGCATCCGACGCCGGCAGAGCCTGCGCCCAGGCCGCCGTGGCGCCAACGACAAGGCCGGCCGGGGCAGCTGACAGAACAAGAAAGGCCAGGCCGGCGCGACGGACCGGCAAGCGGCTGGTACGTGGATGACGTTCAGACATAAAGAGTCCCCCTTACCTGAAACATTAGTGCCCCCTGCTATTTATTATGTCGCCTGTGAGCCGCGTACCTTGTGGTACGGGACCTTGGATGCGACCGCGGTTATTTCGGCATCCGTCCACCAGGACCGTGATTTTCACCAGTTCCGGCATCGCCCGTTCGCTGTTGGTTGGCGCCGCATGTCCCGACAGCCACATCGTCCGGGGAAAACGCGGCCAAGGCCATTGCAAGAACGGAACAGTCCCGTTGCTAAATCCGTGCGACGGCATGCCGTTGCCGGGGGCGCACACCGGCGCTGCGGAACTGGCAACCGGGGGGGGGCCTGTTTCCGATACCCTCTTTTCCCCGCCGCCCTATCATGGTGGGCCGCAGCCGAAAACCGTCGGAGCAAGCATGTCGGATCAGACCACCCTGGTCGTGCGGGCCGGGCATCTTATCGCCTCTGCCGATCAGGCCCCCGTTGGCCCGCATGAGGTGATCATCGCGGACGGCAAGGTCGTGAGCATCCGAGCCGTGGACAGCGACCAGCTGACGCCCGATGAGACCCGCCTGCTGCTGATGCCGGCCCTGGCCAACGCCCATGACCATGGCCGCGGCCTCGGTCCCCTGGCCTTTGGCGCGGCTGACCAGCCCCTGGAGACATGGCTGCCCGACCTCGCCCGCCAGCCGCCGCTGGACTTCTATCAGTGCGCCGCCATCGCCTTTTCCCGCATGGCGGAATCCGGCATCGGCGCCGTCAATCACTGCCACAACACGCAAAGCAGCCAGACCTTGCTGGCCGAGGCGGAGGCGGTGTCGCGGGCGGCGCGGGACGTGGGCATCCGGGTGGCCTTCTGCTGGCCCTTCTTCGATGCCAATCCCTTCGTTTATGGAGACCTGGAGTGCCTGGCGGCACACATGGACGCGGCGGAATTCCAGGAGTTGAAGGGCCGGGAGGCCACCATGCGGGACTGCGCCACCAACCTGGCCCTGATGGACCAGGCACGGGCCTTCGAGCATGCGCTGTTCACCCTGCAATATCATCCCGTCGGGCCGCAATGGGTCCAGCCCGCCACGTTGGCGGCGATCGCCCGCGCGTCGATGGAGGATGGCCGGCGCGTGCATATGCACTTGTTGGAAACACGCCACCAGCGGGCCTGGGCGGACCATCGCTATCCGGACGGCATCCTCCGCCATTTCGATGCCATTGGCCTGCTTTCCCCGCGTCTGACGGTGGCACACGGCGTCTGGCTGCGCCCGGATGAATGCGCCCTGCTGGCTGACCGGGGGGTCACGGTGGTGGTCAACACCTCGTCCAACCTGCGCCTGCGGTCGGGCCTGCCGCCCATGGGCCTGTTGGCGCGAGCCGGTACGCCCCTCGCCTTCGGGCTGGATGGGATGAGCCTCGATGATGACGAGGATATGCTGCGGGAGATGCGCCTCGCTTATCATCTGGCGGGCGCGGCGGCGGGCGACGGTGAGGCGCTATCGCCGGCGGATGTGTTGAAGGGCGCCTGGGAAACGGGGCGCCATACCATCCTCGGCACCGATGGTGGCGGCCGCCTTGTGGAGGATGCCCCTGCCGATATCATGGGCGTCGATTACGCCACCATTGCCCACGATGCCATGACGTCCAGGTCCGACATCCTTTCCCTGTTGATGGGCCGCGCGCAAAAACGCCACGTTCGGCTACTTATTGTCGGGGGCCGTGCTGTTTTCAATCGGATGGACGTTTCGACGTCGCCTCAAGACGCATCCACTCCTTATCGCAACAGATCATTTTTCAATGACCAAGCCCTTACAGAAGTAAGGGTCAAAGAAATAGAAAACCGTCAATCATTAATGAGATTATATTACGGTATTAAAAAGATGCCCTACTAAGGGCGCTTGCGAACCGGGCCAGAATCGGAACAACCTATTGAGAATCCCAGGCACGGGTGGTGCTGGACGCCACCCTCCCACCTTCATCAGCGTCGGCGCCCCCGCGTGATGCGGCGGGCACCGTCCACGGAACGTGGCCCAGTCCTGAGCCGTCAGAAAAAGATGTCCTCCAAATCGTCCGCCGTGGCGGCCGGCCCGGGCATCGCCGCCGGCGCCTGGTTCTTGCCGGGGGCGAGCCGGTCCAGCACCTGGCGTTCGCGGGCCATGGTGTAGCTGCGGGCCATCAGGGCGATCAGCGGCTCGGCCCGCGCCGGAACGTCAGCCATGTGCGGGCCCGGAGCGAGGAGCGCCAGATCGGTCGCGGCCTGCCGCAGTACCTGACCCATTTCCCCATGCGCGGCGGCCCGGTCCACCGTTTCCTGCAGCAGGTCCACCACCGTCTCGCCATCCCGCTCCAGGGTTTGCAGGGCGGCGGCGAGGTTCTGGCCCGCGGTCCCCAAGCGGGCGATGGAACGCGTCATGATGTCGGCCATGGCTGCGGTGTCCGCAGCGTCGGTGTCCCGCGCCTGCCCTGACAGGCTGGCGGCGATGGCGGCGATTTGGTCCAATTCGCCCATCACGCCGTTGGCCTCCACGGCGATCTCGTTGGCGTAGAGGCGCAATTCCTGCGCGATGATCGACAGCGGCCGGCCAACGGTGCCAAGCCGCCCGCAGCGTAGACTGGTGTTCAGGCCCATGATGCGGATGTCCGCCTCCAAGGCTCGCATGGTGCCGATCTGGTTGGCCAGCCGCGTGGTTGCTTCCGACACCGACGCCGCCACGGCGTCAGCCTGGCGCCGCGCCGCGCCATAGCCCTGCAACAGGGCGTCGACCTCCGCGACCTCCCCTTCCAGTTCGCCCACGAAGGTGCCCTGCTGGCTGCCGGAGGCACCGAAGGCGTCATGCCCCAGGTTCAGGATGTCCCGGGCATCGCGCGCCAAGTCGCGCAGCGAGGTCAGTACCTGCCCGATCTCCTGCGCCAGTTCGTCCGCCGTGTCGTCCAACTGCGCCGCCTGCAGGCGACAGCAAAACCGGGCGGTCGTCGCCACGTCATCGGGGGCGCCGGCGCCATCGGGCTGGAATGGACCGGCCTGGGCCGCCATTTCCGCCACCAGGCCCAGGGCGTAATCGACATGTTCCATGCGCTGGCGCGTGATGTCCCCCACCTGCAGCGCCATGACCGCCAGGCCGATGCGCTTGGCGATGTCCTGGGAACGCTGGCCGACGGTGGCGGCGATGGCGCCCGCCCGCTCGCCACGATCGACCACCGTGCCGATGCTGTGGGCCAGCCGCTGGGGAACGGTGCGGATGGCGGTGGCCTGCCGCGCATCCAAGGCGGATTGGTCGGCGGCGGCCGCCTGCAGGTGCCGGCCCACCCCCGCCAGTTCGGCGGCGAACTGGTCCAGGCTGGCCTGCGCCAGTCCCAGCGTGCGCCGGATCTCGGTCGCGAAGTTCATGAACTCGGCGCTGGTGTCGCCGATGACCGCCGCGGCGATCTTGGCGTTGGTGGCCAGCATGCCGACGCCCTTGATCGATTTGTCCATACGCGCCAGCCTGCCGGCTATGGCGGCGACCAGCGCCGTCAGCGTGCGGAAGGACCCCGCCTCCCCGCCCGGAGTCAGGGCCGAAACGAAGCGCGCCACCTGCGACAGATCCTGGGTGGCCAGGCGCAGGCCGTCCCCCTTCATCTCGTCGGACAGCGTATCGAAGGTGCGGGTCAACGCCGTCAGGATGTCAGCCGAAGTTTCCAGCCGGCGGCCGATATCCAGGAAACGCGTGTCGGTCGATATGGACGCAGCCCTGATCGCCTTGGCCACGGTATCCAGATCCCTGCCCATGCATGTCCCCAATCAATTTTTTGGCGTGTTGACGGCCACTTTTCATCAAACAGGTAAATTGGTGGTTAATCCTGGAGCGGCCATTCACCCTCGTGGCGATACGGCAATATAATAAACCCGTGAACGTTGGGCCCAGCCGGGCCCGCCTCGCATCATACCGGAGGCGTCAACCTGAACATCAATGTGATTGAATGTGACTTCTAAGCGATGACTGTAATGGCGTCCCGTCTGTTTATTAATTCCATGTTTACATTGGATTTTATTTAAAATTTTCCCCATCAGATTGATATACATCAGTCAATCCGCCGTCCTGCATTTACACTTTGTCAACCAACTACCCATAAGGTGCGTCAAGCCATCAGGTTTGATTGGCACTCGCGTTGGGAAAGTTCTTTTAACGGCAAATCCTTCTCAATATTCAATAAATTCGCGGCCGGAAAATACCAGCCGCCAAAGGCGGACGCATGTTCCATTCCAAGTCAACTGAAGCGGGGTGCCCATGATGCCGAATGCCTCGAATGGTGATGTCGGGAAAATCGTTTTTGAGGGCGCCCGCACGCTACGGAACGCCGAAGAGACACATGCGGCCCTCATGAGTGCGATGAAGGCCCATGCCGTCCTGGAAATAGACTGCGGCGCGCTGGACGAGGTGGACCTCAGCTTTGTCCAGCTGCTGCTCGCCGCCCGGAAAAGCGCCAGGAATGCCCAGCGGATACTCAAGCTGGCGCAGCCGGTTTCCGGGGCGCTGCGCGACACGCTGCACCGGGGCGGCTTCCTCATGACTGCGGAACTGGCGGCCGGAATCCCTGCCCCCACCGACCAAACCACCGACAGCGATTTCTGGCTGCATACGGAGGCACGATGATGGCCAAGACCGTCCTGAGCGTTGATGATTCCTCCAGCGTGCGCCAAATGGTGAAGCTGACCCTGTCCGGCGCCGGATACGACGTCGTGCAGGCCAGCGACGGCGCCGAAGGGCTGGCCAAGGCCAAGGACACGGTGGTCGACCTGGTGGTCACCGACCTGAACATGCCGGTGATGAACGGGCTGGATCTCATTCGCGCGTTGCGCCAGCTGCCCGCTTATCGCGGCGTGCCGATCCTGTTCCTGACCACGGAATCCGATGCCGACATGAAGCAGGCGGCCAAGGCGGCGGGCGCCACCGGCTGGATCACCAAGCCCTTCCAGCAGGAACAGCTGGTCGCCGTCGTGCGCAAGGTCCTGGGCGCATGAGCACGCTGGACCCGGCCGCCGTCTTCCGCCAGGAAGCGCAGGAACTGCTGGAGCAGTTGGAGCAGGCGCTGCTCGACCTTGAGCATGCGCCGGACGACGACGACCTGATCAACAGCGCCTTCCGCGCCCTTCATACCGTGAAGGGGTCGGGGGCGATGTTCGGCTTCGACGCGGTGGCGGCCTTCACCCACCATGTGGAAACGGCGTTCGACCTGGTGCGCAAGGGCAAGGTGGCGCCCAGCCGCGCGCTGATCGCCGTGGGGCTGGCGGCCAAGGATCATATGCGGCGGCTGATCGAGGCGCCCGACCTGGCGGAAGCCGCGGACGGCGACGCCATCCTGCAGTCGCTGAAGCAGATCGTGGGCGGCCCGTCGGCATCCGCGGCGGCATCCACGGCGGCGGCTGAAACCACGCCGGAAAATGCGCCAGAGGCCGCGTCCCCGGAAGGCACATCTACCTGGCGGATCCGCTTCCGGCTGGCCCGGGACGCCATGGCGATGGGCACCAATCCCCTGCTGCTGCTGGACGAGTTGCGCGGGTTGGGCGTTGCCACGGTGGTGGCGCGGACCGAGGGCGTGCCGGCGTTGGAGGAGATGGCGGCAACGGAGTGCCACTTGGCCTGGGACGTCGTGCTGACCACCAGCCAGCCCCGCACGGCGATCGAGGAAGTCTTCATGTTCGTGATCGACGACATGGAGTTGTCGATCGACGCTCTCGGCATGGCCGGCGAAGGCCGCCGCATCGGCGAGATCCTGGTGGACCGGGGGGATGTGGCGCAACAGGCGGTGGATGCCGCCGTGGCCGCGCAGATGCCCCTGGGCACGCTGCTGGTCAAATCGGGCGAAGTCTCCCCCGACACCCTGGCGGCGGCGCTGGCCGAGCAACAGCATGTGCGTACCGGCCTGGGCGCCGGCGCGAGCCCCTCGGCTCTGCCGGGAAGCGGCCAGGGCGGGACCAAGGGCACCGCCAAGGGGGCGGACAGCATCCGGGTGCCGGCCGAGCGGCTGGACGAGTTGATGGACAGGGTGGGCGAACTGGTGATCGTGCAGTCCCGCCTGTCGCAGGTCGCGGCGTCCAGCAACGACGTGGAAGTGAAGGCGATCGCCGAGGAGATCGAGCGCCTGGCGCACGAGCTGCGGGACACGACCATGGGGGTCCGCACGGTGCCCATCGGGTCCCTGTTCGGGCGTTTCCGCCGGCTGGTCCACGACCTGGCCAACGAGCTGGGCAAGCGCATCGAACTGGTCACGGTGGGTGAGGAAACCGAACTCGACAAGACGGTCATCGAGCGCCTCAACGACCCGCTGATCCACCTGATCCGCAACGCCATCGACCATGGCCTGGAGGCGCCGGAGGGGCGCGCCGCGGCAGGCAAGCCGGCGGCGGGGCGCATCACCCTGACCGCCTGCCATGCCGGGGCCGAGGTCATGGTGTCCATCAGCGACGACGGCCGCGGCCTGGACCGCGCGCGCATCCAGTCCCGCGCCGAGGATCAGGGGCTGGTTCCGCCTGGTGCCAAGCTGTCCGACGCCGAACTGTTCCAGCTGATCTTCGAGCCCGGCTTCTCGACCGCGAAAGAGGTGACCAGCCTGTCCGGCCGCGGCGTGGGCATGGATGTGGTGAAGCGCGCCATCGAGGGCTTGCGCGGGAAGATCGATATCGCCAGCACACCCGGCGAGGGCACCCGGCTGACCCTGCGGCTGCCGCTGACGCTGGCCATCATCGACGGCCTGCTGGTGCGCGTCGGCACCGGGCGCTACGCCCTGCCCCTGTCGGCGGTGGAGGAGTGCGTGGAACTGTCGGCGGAGGAGGACGCGCGCTCGCGCGGGCGTAGCTTCCTGAACATCCGGGGCGACCTGGTGCCCTTCCTGCGCCTGCGCGAGCTTTTCCAGGTGACGGAGCCGCCGGACCGCTACCAGAAGGCGGTGATCGTCTCCTTCGGCGGGCGTCGCGTTGGCCTGGTGGTGGACCAGGTGATCGGCAATCACCAGACGGTGATCAAGTCGCTGTCCAAGCTGCACGCCGATGTCGAGACCTTCGCCGGCGCCACCATCCTGGGCGACGGCGCCGTGGCCCTGATCCTGGACATCGCCAACCTGGTCAAGCTGGGCATGGCCTACGAGAACCGCTTCAAAGCCGCAAGCTGACGGCAGGGGAATATCATGACAGCGTGGAAGAGCGGCGCGCCGCTGGAAGTCCTGACCCTGGGCCTGCAAGGCGAGGTTTTCGCCCTGGAGGCGGCGCAGGTGCGCGAGATCCTCGACCTCATTCCCGTCACCGGCGTGCCCAACAGCCAGCCCTTCGTCGGCGGGCTGATCAACGTGCGCGGCAAGGTGGTGCCGTTGGCGGACCTGCGCCTGAAGTTCGGGATGGATCTGCAGCCGCCGACCATCGACACCCGCATCGTCGTCACCGAGGTGATGATCGACGGGGACCCCGTGATCGTCGGCATTCGCGCCGACAAGGTGTACGAGATCACCCAGGTGGCGGCCTCCGCTCTGGAAGAGACGCCGCGCATCGGCATGCGCTGGCGGCCGGAATACATCCGCTGCATCGCCAAGCGCGGTGCCGAATTCATCGTCGTCCTGGACCTGGAACGCATCTTCTCCCGCGGTGACGCGCGGGACGACGCGGCCGGCCAAACCCAACGCTCCGCAGCCTGACGGGAGAACCTGACATGCGTGTTACCATCAAGCTGAAGCTGGCGTTGACCTTCGCCCTCATCATCATGCTCAGCACCGCCACGGCGGGGCTGGGCATCAGCAGCCTGGCCACCATCAACACCACCATGCGCGACATGGTCGCCGGCCCGGTGCAGAAGCTGCAATGGGCGGAAGAGGTACTGGTCAACCTGGTCCAGATGGTGCGGGCCGAGAAGAACATGCTGCTCTCGACCAATCCCGAGCAGATCGAGAAGTACGACCAGGAGATCACGCGCTACCGCCAGGACTTCGCCGACCTGGTCGGCAAGGTCCAGGCCATCATCAGCGCGGACGGCAAGCCGAAATGGCAGGCGCTGCAGGCGACCTGGCAGCAGTTCCTGGCCGCCGACGACAAGATGCGGGAACTGGTCAAGCGCGGCGAGCAGGCCAAGGCCGTGGAGGTATCGGTGGGCCCGGCGCGCCAGCTGGTGGGCGAAGCGCAGCGGCAACTGGCCGACATCATCGAACTCTACCGCACCCAGATGGCGCGCGCCGACGCCGACGCCGTCGCCCAATACGAAAGCGCGCGCCTGCTTCTGGTCGTCGCCGTGCTGGCGTCGCTGCTGGTCGCCGTAGCGGCCGGGACCTGGATCGCGCTGGGCATCAGCCGCGGCCTGAACCGGGCCGGTGCCTTGGCCCAGGCCGTGGCGGACGGTGACCTGACCCGCACGGTCGAGGTGACGTCGCGCGACGAGGTCGGCGACCTCATGCGTCACGTCAACACCATGGTCGAGAAGCTTCGGGATGTCGTGGGCGAGGCGACGTCGGCCTCGGACAACGTATCGTCGGGCAGCCAGGAGCTGTCGGCGACGGCGGAGGAGCTGTCGCAAGGGGCGACGGAGCAGGCGTCGGCGGCGGAAGAGGCGTCGGCGTCGATGGAGCAGATGGCGGCGAACATCAAGCAGAACGCGGACAACGCCAGCCAGACGGAAAAGATCGCGCGGCAGTCCGCGGCGGACGCGCAGACGAGCGGCGAGGCGGTGACGCGGGCGGTGCAGGCCATGCGGACCATCGCGGAGAAGATCACAATCGTGCAGGAGATCGCGCGCCAGACGGACCTGCTGGCCCTGAACGCGGCCGTGGAGGCGGCGCGGGCGGGCGAGCACGGCCGGGGCTTCGCCGTGGTGGCGTCGGAGGTGCGCAAGCTGGCGGAGCGCAGCCAGACGGCGGCGGCGGAGATCAGCACCATGTCGTCGCAGACGGTGCAGGCGGCGCAGGAGGCGGGCGAGATGCTGACGCGCCTGGTGCCGGACATCAAGAAGACGGCGGAGCTGGTGGCGGAGATCAGCGCCGCCTGCCGGGAGCAGGACATCGGCGGGGAACAGATCAACCAGGCGATCCAGCAGCTGGACAAGGTGACGCAGCAGAACGCCAGCGCGTCGGAACAGATGTCGGCGACGTCGGAGGAGCTGGCGGCGCAGTCGGAGCAGTTGCAGGCCAGCATCGCCTACTTCCGGGTGGATGGGGCGGCCTCCGCACCGGCCGCGCGCCGGCCGTCGCGGCCGGTGGTCAGCGCCGCCAAGCCGGCGCCCTCCCCAGCACGCCCAGCGAGCCTGCGGGCCGTGAATGGGCATGGGCACGGACATAACGGCCGCGTGGTCCCGGCAGCCATGCGCGTCGGGGCCGGCCGCAAGGCCGCCGCCGGCGGCTTCGCCCTGGACCTGAGCAACGGCGCCGGCGATGCCCGCGACGCCGAGTTCGAGAAGTACTGAGGTCGCGTGGCCATCATGAACAGCCTGACCCAAACCTCGCGGGACGCGCAGTTCGTCACGCTCGGCATCGAGCGCGAGATCTACGCCGTTCCGGTCGAAGCGGTGGTGGAAATCCTGGACATGCGGCCGGTGTTCCGCATCCCGGAAACCCCGCCCTACCTTGTCGGCCTGATCGACGTCCGGGGCCGGGGCGTGCCGGTGATCGACCTGCGGCTGAAGCTGGGCCTGTCGCCCGGCATCCCCTCGGAACACACCCGCATCCTGGTGCTGCATGTCCCGATCAACGGGCGGGACATCGCCCTGGGCCTGATCGCGGACCGGGTGTTCGAAGTCCTGCCGCTGGACCTGCGCCAACTGGAGGGGCCTCCGGACATCGGGGTGTCGTGGCGGTCCGACTATATCCGGGGCGTGGGCCGCCGCGGCGACGGCTTCGTCATCGTCTTCGACCTGACGACGCTGTTCACCGCCGAGGAGGCGTCGGTCATCGGGCGCAAGGCCCCGCCGGACCTGGCGGCCAGCGCCGCCGCCCCGCCGCTGCCGGCGGCCGCCACCCTTTAAGACAATTCGACGATCAAGGAACCTTCGCGATGCGCATGACCATCAAGCTGAAACTGGGGCTGACCTTCGCGGTTATCGTCGCGTTGTCGACCACCAGCGCCGTCCTGGGCATACAGAAATTGGCCGCCCTGGATGAAAGCCTGCACCACATGGTCCAGGGGCCGATGCAGCAGATCAAGGTGGCCCAGGATCTCTACACCGATCTCATGACCGTGACGCGGTCGGAGAAGAGCCTGCTGTTGGCGGACAGCAAGGAGCTGGTGAGCCAGTACGAGGCGCGCATCACCAAGGAACAGCAGGCCCTGGAGGCCGACCGCGCCAAGCTGGACTCCCTCACCAGCGGTGAAAGCAATAAGAAGGTGGCGGCCTTCACCGCCGTTTGGAAACAATTCCTGCCCATCCAGAACCGGGTCATCGCCCTGGCAAAAAGCGAGCAGCGGGACGAGGCCGTGCGCCTGTCCCGCGTCGAGGGACGGCAGGTGCTGGACAGCGCCGACGCGGCGCTGGACGAAGTGGTGGCCCTGGCCCAGGCGAACATGACGCAGACGGAGGCCGCCGCCAGCGCCCAGTATGACGCCGCGCGGACGGTACTGACCGCCACGGTCGCCGTCTCTCTCCTGATCGCGCTGGCCGCCGCGACCTGGATCCTGGTCAGCATCAGCCGTGGGCTGCAGGGCGCCATCCGCCTGGCCAACGGCGTCGCGCGCGGCGATCTGGACCAATCGCTGGCCGTCAGGTCCGATGACGAGATCCGGGATATGGTGAACGCCCTGAACACCATGATGCACAATTTGCGGGCGACGGCGGGCATCGCCGACACGGTGGCCAACGGCGACCTGACGGTGGAGGCCAAACCCCTGTCCGACAAGGATACGCTGGGCATCGCGCTGAAGCGCATGATCGCCAACCTGCGGGCCACGGCGCAGGTGGCCGACACGGTCGCCGACGGCAACCTGACGGTGGAGGCCAAGCCCCTGTCCGACAAGGATGTCCTGGGCCTGGCGCTGCAGCGCATGGTCGAGAAGCTTCGGGATGTCGTGGGCGAGGCGACGTCGGCCTCGGACAACGTATCGTCGGGCAGCCAGGAGCTGTCGGCGACGGCGGAGGAGCTGTCGCAAGGGGCGACGGAGCAGGCGTCGGCGGCGGAAGAGGCGTCGGCGTCGATGGAGCAGATGGCGGCGAACATCAAGCAGAACGCGGACAACGCCAGCCAGACGGAAAAGATCGCGCGGCAGTCCGCGGCGGATGCGCAGACGAGCGGCGAGGCGGTGACGCGGGCGGTGCAGGCCATGCGGACCATCGCGGAGAAGATCACAATCGTGCAGGAGATCGCGCGCCAGACGGACCTGCTGGCCCTGAACGCGGCCGTGGAGGCGGCGCGGGCGGGCGAGCACGGCCGGGGCTTCGCCGTGGTGGCGTCGGAGGTGCGCAAGCTGGCGGAGCGCAGCCAGACGGCGGCGGCGGAGATCAGCACCATGTCGTCGCAGACGGTGCAGGCGGCGCAGGAGGCGGGCGAGATGCTGACGCGCCTGGTGCCGGACATCAAGAAGACGGCGGAGCTGGTGGCGGAGATCAGCGCCGCCTGCCGGGAGCAGGACATCGGCGGGGAGCAGATCAACCAGGCGATCCAGCAGCTGGACAAGGTGACGCAGCAGAACGCCAGCGCGTCGGAACAGATGTCGGCGACGTCGGAGGAGCTGGCGGCGCAGTCGGAGCAGTTGCAGGCCAGCATCGCCTACTTCCGGGTGGATGGGGCGGCCTCCGCACCGGCCGCGCGCCGGCCGTCGCGGCCGGTGGCCAGCGCCGCCAAGCCGGCCCCCTCCCCGACCCGCCCTGCGAGCCCGCGGGCCGCGAACGGGCACAATGGCCGCGCGGCGCCCGCAGCCGTGCGCGTCGGGGCCGGTCGCAAGGCCGCCACCGGCTTCGCCTTGGACCTGACCAACGGCGCCGGCGATGCCCGCGACGCCGAATTCGAGAAGTACTGAGTGTTGGCGGATCACGGGGAGGCGGCCTCCAGGGCGGCAGCGGCGGCTGCCGCCGACCGCCTGGGCGCGCGCGACTTTCGTCGGCTGGCCGCCTTCATCCAGGACTACAGCGGCATCAAGATGCCCGAGAGCAAGCGGACCATGGTCGAGGGCCGCCTGCGCAAGCGGGTGGTGGCGACGGGGGCGGCCGACCTGGCGGACTACTGCGCGCGCCTTTTCGACGGCGGCGGCCTGGCGGATGAGGCCATCCATCTGATTGATGTCGTCACCACCAACAAGACGGAGTTCTTCCGCGAGCAGGAGCATTTCCGCATCCTGGAAGAGGTGGCGCTGCCGGAACTGCTGGCCCGGCGCCGCGCCGGACCGTATACCAGCTTGAAAGTCTGGAGCACCGCCAGCTCGATCGGGGCCGAACCCTACACCCTCGCCATGGTCCTGGCCGATGCCAGCCAGCGTCACGGCGGCTTTCGCGTCGATATCGTCGCCACCGACATCTCCACCCGCGTGCTGGAAACGGCGGCCACCGCCATCTATCCGGAGGAGATGATCGCCCCCGTGCCGCCGGAGATGCGCCAGCGCTACCTGCTGCGCTCCAAGGACCGGGCCCGGCGCCTGGTGCGCATCGTGCCCGAGCTGCGCCGCATGGTGCGGTTCGGCCGGCTGAACCTGATGGACGCGACATACCCGGTCGATCGCGACCTGGATGTCATTTTCTGCCGCAACATCCTGATCTACTTTGACAAGCCGACGCAGCAGGCGGTGCTGGCCCGCCTATGTGACCACCTGCGTCCCGGCGGCTACCTGTTCCTGGGGCATTCGGAATCCCTGGCGGGCTCCGGCCTGCCGATGCGTCCGCTGGGCGCCAGCGTCTTCCGGCGGGAGTGATCCGCCATGCTCCGCAAGATCCGCGTGCTGGTCATCGACGATTCCGCATCGGTCCGCCAGGTCATGACCGACATCCTGCAATCCGATCCCGAGATCGACGTGATGGCGACGGCGTCCGACCCGTTCGTCGCCGCGCGCCGCATCCAGCAGGAGGTGCCCGACGTCATCACCCTGGATGTGGAGATGCCGCGCATGGACGGCATCACCTTCCTGCGGCGGTTGATGTCGCAGCGGCCGGTCCCGGTGGTCATTTGCTCCTCACTGGCCGAGGCCGGATCGGAAACGGCCAGCCAAGCCTGGGACGCCGGCGCCGTCGATATCATCCTGAAGCCCCGCGTGGGCACGGCCGAGTTCCTGCAGGACGCGAAGATCCGCATCTGCGATGTGGTGAAGGCGGCAGCCAGGGCCCGGCTGAAGCATGTGCCCGTGGCCCCGCGCGTGCGCGAGCCGGAACGCAAGCTGACCGCCGATGTCGTCCTGCCGCCGCCGCTGGTCCGCCACCACGCCATGGCCCGAACCACGGAAACCGTGATCTGCATCGGCGCATCGACCGGGGGCACGGAATCCCTGCGGGTGGTGCTGGAAAGGCTGCCGGCCGCCAGCCCCGGCATCGTGGTGGTGCAGCACATGCCGGAGAAGTTCACCGAGGCCTTCGCCCGCCGGCTGAACGGCCTGTGCGAGATGGAGGTCAAGGAGGCGGAGGACGGGGACACGGTGATGCGTGGGCGGGTGCTGATCGCGCCCGGAAACCGCCACATGCTGCTGCAGCGCAGTGGCGCCCGCTATTACGTCTCGGTCAAGGACGGCCCCCTGGTGTCGCGCCACCGGCCGTCCGTAGACGTGCTGTTCCGGTCGGCGGCCACCCATGTCGGCCCCAATGCCGTCGGCATCCTCATGACCGGCATGGGCGACGATGGCGCGCGCGGGCTGCTGGAAATGAAGGGGGCCGGCGCCCAGACCATCGCCCAGGATGAGGCCACCTCCGTCGTCTTCGGCATGCCGCGGGAGGCCATCGCCCTGGGCGCCGCCGACAAGATCCTGCCCCTGGATCAGTTGGCCATGGAAATCATCCGGGTGGGTAACCGGTGATCCCCATCCCGTGACGCGGGGGGGGCGGCGGTGATCTACGGCCGCAGATGAAACTCGCGGCGGGCGTTGGACCAATAGATCTTGTCGATCACCGCCTTCGGCAGGCCCAAACCCTTGACCTCGGCATTCACCGCATCGATCCGCTGGCTTGCGGTGGTGGCCAGGTAGCGCCAGTCCGAGCGCCAGAAATGATCGGCCTCCGCCGCGATCCCACCCCCTTCACGGGGCGGGTTCTGGGCGCGCTCCTGCGGTGAGGGCGGGTTGTCGGTCAGGTCGGTGCCATACAGCAGCCGGTCCTGGTAGCGGATGAAGAAGGCCCGCACCTTGTCGTGGTCGCGCACCGACTGGTACTGCACATTGCTCAGGCGGGCGGCCAGATCGACCACCGCGTTGGGATGGGCGTCGAGGAACCTGGCCAGCAGATCGACATCCCATTCCAGGCTGCCCATATGTGCCCCGTCCACCGCCAGGTCGGGATGGCGTTCGATCATCCGGTCGCGCGCCGCCAGGATGGTCTCCAGGCTCGGCTGCTCGGGGTGCAGGTACATGTGGTATTCGGGGTGCTCGCGGAAATAGCTGCGGTCGTTCTCCGTCGTCATCTGGTCCAGCGGCAGCCAGCAATTCTTCGGCTCGCCCTGATGCGCGATCAGTGGAATGTGCTTCTCCGCCAGATGGTTCATCACCGGGTCGAAACCGGGATCGTCCAGCATGATCAGCTGGCCCTGGGCGTTCCTTTCCACCATGCCGATGTTCTTCCACACCTTGACCGCCAGCGCGCCCTGGGCGAATTCGGCGTCCAGGTGGCGGATGGTGCCGGCGGCCCAGCCCTTCCCGCCATATCCCTTCATGGAAAAGGTGGTCGCGAAGTGAAAGCGCCCGGGGTCCAGCGCCGTCAGCGTGTGCGCCACCTTGGCCTGGTCGGCCAGCGGCGGGAAATCGGGATAGTCGACGTTGATCGACAGCAGCTCGAACCCGTCCTTGCGGGCGATGTCGAGGAACTCGGATCCCTGCCGGTTGGCGTGGACATGGGCGTCGAATTTGGGCACCGAGGCGAAATCCGCCTCGGTGTAGAGCAATTCGTCGGCGTCCGCCGCGAACGCGATCAGCGTCACGGCGAATGCCAGTGCAAGCTTGGACATGCTTCGCCCTCAGAATTGATAGGCCGCGCCGGCCACGAAGGTGCGGCCGTAGGCGGAATATCCGGCACCCACGCCGCTGGCGCTCTGCCCCACCGACTGGCCGGGCGCCCAGGGCAACAGCGGATTGCCGTTGAGGTAGGTGCGCGCCACCGCGTTGGTCAGGTTCTTGGCCTCCACATAAACGTCGAAGCCATGCAGGAACTTGTAATGGACGCTGGCCGTGACCCAGTCGAAGGAGTCGGCCTTGGCCGGCCAGCCGGGCACCTCGGTGCACATCGAGCAGGCGTAGGTGTAGCCCGACGCGTGGTCCCAGGTGATGTCGCCGGACAGCCCGTCCTTGTCGTAGATCAGGCTCAGTGACGAGGTTATGGGCGGCACCGGGTCGATCGCGCCCAGCGATTTGCCGTTCTGGTCGTAGCCCTGGCTGCTGGTGGCGGTGAACTGGGCATGGATGCCGACACCCAGATCGGTCATGTGCTGCCAGGTCAGCTCGATGCCGGCGAAGGTGCTCTTGGCGCCGTTGGAGGGGGCCGTCACCGTCCACAGGAAGGGCGTGCCGGGCACGGTGCCGGGCGGGCCGCCGACATACTGCATGGTGCCAAGATCCACGTTCGTCGACACGCCTTCATAGATGTCGTCGCGGATCCGCTTGCCGAACAGGGCGACGGTGAAGGCGGCATGCGGCATGTAGTACCATTCGGCCGACAGATCCGCCTGCCAGGCCTTGATGGGGCGCAGGCCGGCGGTGCCGCCGTAGAACAGCTGGGGCTCGCCGTTGATGGCGTTGTTGGACGAGGTCGGCGCCAGTTGGTTGAGGTTGGGGCGCGACAGGGTCTGGGCCACCGCCGCACGCAGCTGCAATTCCTCCGGCATGGCCCAATAGGCGAAATTGGCGGACGGCAGCGGGATGATGTACGAGCCGTGCGAGGTCGAGGCCTGGCCGGTGGCGTATTGCACGTTCCAGGTCTGGGTGGCGCCAACGGCGGTCGGGGTCCATAGCGACACCGGCACGGCCGCGGCGGTGCTGGCGTCGGTTTCGGTGCGCACCACGCGCACACCGACATTGCCCGACCAGCGCGCGCCCGACATCTCCGCCTCGACATAGAAGCTGTCGGTGCGCTCCTTCACGCTATAGGAATTGTAGGGGTTTTCCTGCGGCAGGGTCTGCGAGAAGTCGAACGCCGTGTAGGGTGCTTCGCAGACGGTCGGGTAATTCTGGCAATAGAAGGGGTTGGGCTTGCCGTTCAGGCTCTTGAGGAAGTTCAGCAGCGCCGCCGAGTTGAGGCGCGGCAGGGTGGTCGGGAAGGAACCGCCGGCGCCCTGCATGAAATTGGGCGGGCTGACCATGGTGACCACGTCATAGCCCTGCGAGGCGAAGGAATAGGGGTTGCATTGGATGGGGCAGCCGGCGGTGTTGTATAGGGTGCCGTACTGGCCCGAGCCGTTGTCCCAGTCGTTGCTGATGTCCAGGCGGCTTTTCTCGCGCCGCGTCTCCCCCCCGCCGAAGGTGAGGCGGTCGATGAAGAAGGCGTTGACGTCATAGGTGCCGTCGAGATTGATGCCGCGCACCTGGTCCTTCACGGTGTAGCCGTTGAGACCGACATAGTGGGTCGACCAGTATTTGTTGTCGTTGAGGAAGCCGGAGTTCATCAGCGCCGTGTAGGAGCAATATCCGGCATTGGTCGAACTGGCCGTTCCCGACGGGCAGGCGCCGAGGCCAAGCTGGCTGGGCGGTATGGCGACGTTGAGGCTGGGCAGTCCGCGCACATTATCGGACATGTTCAGGATGTCCTCGGCATAGGGCGTGGCGGACACCAGGCCGGCGGTCATGAAGGTGTCCTTGCCGCCCTCGGGCCGGTCGGCGGCAGAGCGGTAGGCGTCCAGCGCCAGGGACAGCCGTGACGTGGCCTGCCACTTGGCATTCAGGCCGACCAGCGAGGTATCGACCTTGCGGGCCACGGTGTTGTTGACCATTTCCGGCTGGAAGTCGTTGACCGACACGCCGCTGATGATGCCGTTCTGATAGGTGGCGTTGCTCCAGGTCGGATTGCCGTTCTGGTCGCTGCCGTAGGGGAAGTAATAGCTTTCGTTGTAGCCGACCTGCGGATCCTGCAGCCGGGTCCACAGGCCATCCACGGCGATCTTCAGCGTGTCGGTCGGGCGCCATTCGATGCTGCCCGACACCGCGTCGCGCTTCTTCTCGTCATAGATGGAACCGAAGGTGATGCAGCAGGGCGTCGCCGCCAGGGCGCGCGGATTGCCGCTGCCGTCGAACGGATAGGTGTTCGGGCCGTAGATGTTCTGCTGGTAGGCGTTCAGCGAGTCCGTGCGGATATTGTTGTCCGAATGCACGGCGCCGATCAGGATTCCCCAGGTGCCGGTTGAATCGGTATCGGACAGGAAGGCCGTATATTTCTGGCCGTGCAGGGTCGACATGTCGTTGTAGTCGCCCTCGGCATGGACGCCGCCATGCAGGCCGGGATTGTCGAAGGGGCTGGCGGTGCGCAAATTCACCGTGCCGCCGATGCTGCCCTCCAGCGCCGACGCCTGGGGCGATTTCAGTACGTCGGCGGCGGTGATGACCTCGGACGGCAGCACGTCGAAGGCCAGGTCGCGGCCGTCGTCGTCGGTGGCCAGGACGCGGTTGTTCCAGGTGACGATGTTGTACTGCGCCCCCAGGCCCCGCACGCTGACCTTCTGCCCCTCGCCGCCGGTGGTGCGCGAAATGGTGATGCCGGGCAGATGCGCCAGTGAATCGGCGACGTCGGCGTCGGGGAAGCGCCCCAACTCGGTGGAGTTGATGGAATCAAGGACGACGGAGGCGTTCCTTTTCACCTCCAGCGACTTTTCCAGGTCGGCGCGGATGCCGGTGACCACGATCTCCTCCAACTCGCCCGTGGCGGAGGGACCATTGGCGGCACCGGAACCCGCCGATTGCGCCCAGGCCCCGCCCCCGCATCCCATCGCCAGGATCATCGGCAGGATCCAGGCGCTTTGCGGCGTTCTGTGGGTCGTCTTAAGACCTCTCCTCATTCTTTCCACCTCCTGTTCGGTCGCGGCATTCGAGGCCGCTTTCATTTTGATGCGAGCGTCGTCACCTGCTCGCGGCTGAAACGGATCCCGCCGGCGCGGGCGGCATAGAGTGCTGCACCGACCACGGGGGTCAGCAGCGGCGGCCGCAGGCGATAGCGATGGCCGCCGGCCTCCAGCGCCGCGGCGAAGGGGTCGAGCACCAGGGCGCCGGCGCGGAACACCCCGCCGACATACGACAGGGCCAGTTCCTCGCCCTCCGGCACGCCAAGACCCGCGCGCACGGCGTCGGCCAGACGGGCCAGCTCGCCCCCGGCGCGGATGAAGATCGCCCTGGCGGCCTCGTCACCGGCCTCTGCGGCGGCAGCCACGGCCTGCGATACCTGGGCGACAGCGCTGCGCGCGGCACCGCCCGGCGTGTTGACCAGGCCGCACAGATCGATGTCGCGGGCCAGCTGGAAGCGGGCGCGGACCAGATCGAGCAGCGGACCGGGCGGCATGCGCCCGTCGCTCATCTTCGAGAACAGGCCCAGCCCCTCGCGGCCGATCCAATGGGCCGAGCCCTCGTCGCCGAAGACCTCGCCCCAGCCGCCGGCGCGGGCGCCACGGCCCTGGTATTCGCCGTAGGCGATCGAGCCGGTGCCGGCCGTGATGACGATGCCGTCCTCGCACGCCAGGGCGCCCGCCCAGCCGCCGACCATGTCGTTGCCGCAGCTGTACCGGCCGCCGGCCATGGCGGCACCGGCCGCGTCCGCCAGGACGGGATCGGTGGCCGGATCCTCACCCACGGTGGGCAGGCCGAAGAAGGCGTGGCGGATGGCGGCGGGCGGCAGGCCGGCCTGGGCCAGCACCGCGCGCACGCCATCGTTCAGCATGGCGCGCACCCCCTCGATCCCGACCTCGGGATGGTAGGAGGAACCGCCCTCGTGGCGGGCCAGCACCGCGCCCTCGGGCTGAGCAGCAGGAAGGCGGTCTTGGTGCCGCCGCCATCGACGCCGAGGAACATCAGGCCCTCCCCGGCTCGGGATAGATGGTCACGCCCTGCACCACCCGGTTGACCGCCCCGGTGCGGCTGGGGTTGTCGGGGGTGCGGCCCAGGGCCAGCGAGCGGCCCAGGGCGAAGGCCTGGGCCCAGGTCAGGTAGGGGAAGCTCAATTCGGCATCGGATGCGCCATCCAGGCCGGGCAGCAGGTCGGCGCCCAGGCCGTCCAGGCCATGCCCCTGCCCCGCCAGCACCAGCAGCCGGCCGGCGATGCCGTCGCCGGCGATCTCGCGCGCCACGTCCAATTCATAGCGGCGCGCCTGCGGGTCGTTGGACAGGAACAGCACCACCAGGGTCTCCCCATCGACGAAGGTCTTCGGGCCATGGCGGAAGCCCAGCGGCGTCTGGGCCATGGCGACGATCTCGCCATCGGTCAGTTCCAGCAGTTTCAGCGCCGCCTCGTCCGCGATGCCCGCCAGGCCGCGGCTGCCCAGGTAGACCACCCGCCTGAACCCGCCCCCGGCGGCGGCGGCCAGCGAGCCGCCATGATCGGCGGAAACCAGGTCCGCCGCCGCGCCGATGCGGGCGACATCGACGGGCTGGTCCGGCAGCAGGAGGCGCCGCGCCGCCAGCGCCATCGAGGTGAAGCTCGACGTCATGGCGAAGCCCCGGTCGTGGGTCGCCTCGGGCAGCAGCGCGACCAGGCTGCCCGGCCTGCCGTGGTGGCGCCGATACAGGGCGCCGTCGCCGTTGCAGGTGACGATCAGATGGCGGCACTGGGCCAGATAGGTCTCGGCAATCTCCGTGGCGGCGACGCTCTCAGGGCTGTTGCCCGAGCGGGCGAAGGACACCAGCAAGGTCGGCACGTCGCGCTGTAGGAGCTGGCCGCCGCCGACCACCAGATCGGTGGTGGCGATGGCTTCGACCCTACGGCTGAGCCCGGCCAGCAAGTCCGGCACCAGCGAGCGGCCGATATAGTCGGAGCTGCCGGCGCCGGTCAGAACCACCCGCAGGTCGGTGTGCGCCATCAAGGGTGCCAGGAACGCCTCAACGTGCGGGCGCAGCGCCTGGATGAGCTGCTCGGTGGCGACCCACATGGCGGGTTGCTGGCGTATCTCGCGCGCAGTCCACCCGCCGCCGCGCGCCTCCAGCTCGTCGGCGGCCAATCCGGTGAAAGTCATTAATGGGTGCTCCGTTGATCGCAGGCGCGGGAGTACGGGGTCAGCGTCTCCCGGATGTGGTGGATGACCAGGTCCTCGCCCTTCAGGGCCAGCGCGCCGGCGCGGATCGCCTCATAGGCGGCGGGCATGTACTGGCTGACCAGGGCCAAGGGGGGCGGGTCGGCATCGAACGCGGCGCAGAGCCGCCTGACCGCGCGGGCGACCCGGCCGGCCGGCCAGTAGTAGCGGATGCGGTCGGACAGGCTGTATTGCAGCTGGAGATCCAGCTCGGCGCCCCGCCCCTCGTAATAGGGCTTCCAATAGGTCGGGTCGTCATGCATGGCGGCCAGCACGGTGTCGCGCAGGCTGGCGGACCGGTCGTCGCCCTGCCATTCCTGGCCGATGCGGTCCAGGGCCCACAGTGCCTCCCTCAAGGCGAAGGTGACGCCGGGACCGACCTTGAGGATGGCGAAATGGTCGCGCACCAGGGCGGCCAGGGCGGCGGCACTTTGGTAATCGGTGGAATGGGCCTCGAACACCAGATGCGGCTGGCTCTCGATCGAGGCGCTCAGTTTCTCCGCCTTGGCCGGCACATAATCGACCACGTGGTGGTTGTCGAACTCGACGCCCGGCTGGACCACCAGACCGACCACCCGATCCCATGCCGCCTCCAGCCCGTGCCGGACGAAGGCTTGCCGATGCGCCTCGATGGTGGCGCGCGCGGCGTCGGGATCGGTCACCGCCAGTTCATCCAGCACTTCCTGCGCGCCGCCGGGGACCGGCACTTCCGAACCGATGATGTAGACCGGCGGTTCGCCGCCGGCGTCTTTCCAGGCCGCCTCGGTGCGTTCGCACAAGGTGGCGGTGCGCTCGGCGATCACCGCGTCGGAAAGGCCGCGCGGATCGCCGCCGCAGGACATCGAACAATCCAGATGGATCTTGCGGAAGCCGGCCGTCACATAATCCGCCACCATCACGGCGGCCCGCTTCATCGCTTCCTCGGCGTCCATCGCCCGCCAGGCATTGGGGCCGAGATGGTCGCCGCCCAGCAGCACACGGTCGCGCGGCAGGCCGGCCTCGTCCGCCAGGCCCAGGACCAGGTCGCGGAAGCCGTCCGGGCGAAGGCCGGTATACCCCCCCTCCTGGTTCACCTGGTTGGAAGTCGCCTCGATCAACGCCTGGCCACCCGCCTCGCGGGCATGGCGCAGCGCCGCCTTGATCGCCAGCGGATGGGCGCAGCAGACGGAATAGATGCCGACCGGTTCGCCGGCGCGGTGCCGTTCGATCAGATCGAGTATCGCTTTCATGCCTGGTCCTCGGGTTCAATGGTCAGGAGGGCCGCCGCGGCGAAGGCCAGTCCGATGCCGGCCAGCTTGGGGACGGCGGGCACCAGCCCCAGCGCAGCCAGCGAAATCAGCGCGGTGATCAGCGGGGCGCCGGCATTGGCCAGGGGCGAAACGACGATCGCCCTGCCGTGGCGGAAGGCGTAGACCAGGGTCAGCGCCCCGATCGAATTCAGGATCTGGGTGGCGGCGGCCAGGCCCGGGCCCGACCAGCCGTAATTGATCGGCTGCGAGAAGTCGGTCATAGCCAGGGCGACGGGGGCCAGCAACAGCCCGGTCAGCGCCATGTAGGCGAAGATGGCCTCGGCGCTCATCACCGGCGCCGCGTATTTCATGAAGAAGCCCTGCACGCCCCAGGCGACCAGCACCAGCAGCGCCAGCACGAACCAGGCCAGGCCCTGCCCGGTCCCGGCGCCGCCGGGTGAGAAATCGAACAGCGGCAGCGCCACCAGGGCGCACAGGATGCCCAGGCCGCCGATCCAGGTCACCCGCTCCCGCAGGAGCGTGGCCGACAGGACGATGGTGACCAGCGGCGACAGGGCGATGACCGGAAAGATCAGATAGGTCGGGCCGATCCGCACCGCGTGGAACAGGACCATCTGGCCGCCGGCACCCAGCAACCCGACCGCCGCGCCATAGATCAGGGAGCGGCGATCCCATGGCCAGTTCCAGTCGACCCGCCACAGGGCGTACAGCGCGGGCGGGATCATGGTGAACGCCCACACGACGTAGATCAGCGTCTCGGGAAAACCGTTTTCCGCCGGGGCACCGGCAAAGGCGCCCCACACACCCCACAAACCGGTGGTCAGCAGTGCGAAGAGCAGCCAGGGACGGCGATAGGCGGGGATGGCCATACTGGACACGCGGCACTCCCTTGAGGTTCGTTTTGCTAAGTTTCGTTTTCTTGTCACTTCGCGACCTTACTGAAAGAAGATGGAAAACGCAACACACTGAATCGCGCGCTTTGAAGCGAATCCCTGGCGGGCGGTTTTTCCAATTGACGCGCCTGGGCAAGTGCCGCACTCGTAGGCGTCCAAGGTCAGGAAAACGAAAGATGAGCATCAAGCGCGATACCAGCGAGCGGCGCAGCCAGATCAGCGCCATGGTGCGCCAGCACGGCAGCGTCCAGGTGGCGGACCTGGCCAAAAGGTTCCGCGTTTCGATGCAGACCATCCGCAAGGATTTGCACTTCCTGACGGAGCACGGCGTCACCGCACGCTCTTATGGCGGCGCCATCGCTTCCGACGTGGTCGGCTCGGCGACGACGGCTGCCATTGAGTCCCCGGTCGCCGCCAAGCTGGAGCTGCAGCACGCGGAGAAGGAGCGCATCGGCCGCTTCGCCGCCGGGCTGATCAACCCCGGTGAGTCCATCGTGCTGGATTCCGGTACAACCACCCTGCAAATCGCCCGTTTCCTGCCGGATATCGAAGATTTGACCGTCGTCACCAACGACCTCAACATCGTGACCGAGCTGGCCGGCAAGAGCCATATCCGCGTGGTGCTGATCGGCGGAGAACTGCGGCGCAAGAACATGGCGTTCTACAGCGCCCAGACGGTGGCGGCGCTGAGCGAGCTGGCGGTCGATAAGCTGTTCCTGGGCGTCGACGGCATCGACATCGAGCGGGGCATCACCACCCATCACGAGGCCGAAGCCATCCTCAACCGCAAGATGGCCGACGTGGCCCGCCAGACCGTCGCCGTCACCGACAGTTCGAAATTCGGCCGGGTCTGCCTGCATCGCATCATCGGCGTGGGCGAGATCGACATGCTGATCACCGACGAGGCGGCACCCGATACCATCGCCACCGCCTGCCGGTCCCTGGGCGTGGATTTGCGGCGGGTGTAGGGACGAACGCGATCCGGTAAGTTTCGTTTTATTGCGATCTTCATATTGAATTTCGATTCCGTTCGCCATAACTTCCAAACGAACGACATCGATAATCGTCTGGACTCGCCATGAAGCAGCCTTCCTCGCGCCGCGCCTTCCTCAAGATGACGACGAGCCTGGCGCTGGCCGCGCCCATGGCCACGCCGATGCGTGCGCTGGCGTCGCCGGGGGAGGCGGTGGTGTTCGCGGATGACTGGCTGCGCATCGAATTCGACAGTCAGATGCGATCGCGCATCGCCCTGGTGACGGAGGGCAAGCCGCTGTGGTTGACCGGTTTCGACGCCGGCGAGACCCTGTCCCTGGTTGGCGGCCATGACGCCATATTGTTCGCGCTGCGCGAAACAACCGCGCAGGCCGTCAATGACCGCCATGGCCCCGGCCGCCAGGTGCGCCTGGCCGGCCTGTCCAGGCAGGGCATCGAAAAGACCCTGACCCTGCGCCAGTACGCGCGCTACCCCGGCGTGGTGTTCATGCAGGTCTCTTACCGCAACACCACCGGGAAGGCCGTGGCGGCGACCGGCTGGCGCAACGGCGCGCATCGCCTGCTGCCGCCGGGCGGCCCGGCCCCTGCCTTCTGGTCCTATTCCGGCGGCACCTATGCCGACCGGCGCGACTGGCTGCAACCGGTGAAGGCCGGATTCGCCCAGGACAATTATTTGGGCATGTCGTCCTCGGATTACGGTGGGGGGCCGCCGATCGCGGACCTGTGGCGGCGCGAGGGCGGCCTGGCCGTCGGCCATCTGGCGCCGGTGCCGGAACTGGTGTCGCTGCCGGTCAGCGAGGACAAGGGCGGCGCGCGCCTGGCCCTGACCGCCGAGCGCGACGTCGTGCTGGCGCCCGGCGGGACACTCGACACGCTGGAGACGCTTCTGGCCGTGCATGCGGGCGACTACTTCCCGGCGCTCGACGCCTACCGCCGCATCGCCGCCGACCGGGGCGTGCGGCCGCCGCAACCCTCCGCCGCCTCGTTCGAACCCATCTGGTGCGCCTGGGGCTATGAGCGGTCGTGCACGCCAGAGCTGATCGAGGCCACCGTGCCCAAGGCCAAGGAATTGGGGCTGGACTGGGCGGTGATCGATGACGGCTGGCAGAAGGCGATCGGCGATTGGGTGGTCGACCCCGCCAAATATCCCGGGCGCGAGGCCGATTTCCTGAAACTGGTGGACGGCATCCGCCAGGGTGGCCTGAAGCCGCGCCTGTGGTACGCGCCGCTGGCGGCGGCGCCCGGCAGCGACCTGCTGCACGACCATACCGACATGCTGCTGCTGTCCAAGGAGGGCGCCCCCCAGCTGGTCACCTGGTGGAACAGCTTCTACCTGTGCCCCGCCTATGAGCCGACCCGCGCCCACACGGTGGCGCTGGTGAGGAAGTTCCTGGGCGAATGGGGGTTCAAGGGGCTGAAAATCGACGGGCAGCATCTGAACGGCGTGGCCCCCTGCCACAACCCGGCGCATAACCATGCCCGGCCCGAAGAGTCGGTCGAGGCGCTGCCCGGCTTCTTCCGCGCCATATACGAAGCGGCGATGGCCATCGACAAGGACACCGTCGTCGAACTCTGCCCCTGCGGCACCGCCTACAGCGTCTACGACTTCCCCTACGTCAACCAGGTGCCGGCCTCGGACCCTGAGTCCTCGTGGCAGGTGCGGTTGAAGGGCAAGACACTGAAGGCGCTGATGGGTCCGTCGGCGCCCTTCGCCGGCGACCATGTCGAGTTGTCCGACGGTGGTGACGACTTCGCCTCCACCGTCGGAATCGGCGGGATCGTCTCGACCAAATTCACCTGGCCGGTGGACCCCAAGCCCAAGGACTCCTTCCTGTTGACGCCGGAGCGCGAGGCCCACTGGAGGAAATGGATCGGGCTTTACCGCGACAAGCGCCTGGCCGAAGGGCTCTATCGCGGCGACGTCTACGACATCGGCTTCGACAAGCCGGAGGGCCACCTGGTGGAAAGCGGCGGACGCTACTACTACGCCTTTTACGCGCCGCACTGGAGCGGCCCCCTAACCCTGCGCGGGCTGCCGGCCGGGGGCCGCTTCCGAGTGCACGACTATGTCGATGAGCGCGACCTGGGCGTGGTGCCGTCGGCCCATCCGGTACTGACGGTCAGCTTTGAGAAATCGCTGCTGCTGGAGGTGTCGCCGGCGTGAGCATGGGTCATTCATTCTCCGCCGGTGCGTTGCTTTCAAGGCGCGCCCTGGGCCGGCGGCCCGGGGCGCGCGCTTGAGGGAGGCTTCGGTTCAGGCCGAGGGTACGAGCCCACGCGCGAAGTCGCGGTAGGAATGCAGCGGACGGCCCAGGATGCCGGTCAGCCGCTCGACATCGCCGGCTTCGGGGATCATGCCGTCGCTGACATAGCGCTCGGCCATCAGGCGCATTTCGTAGGCCATCCACGTCGGCATGAAGCCGGCCATGGTGCGCTCGAAGCCGCTGGGGCCGTCACCGCCATAAGCGATCGGGCGCCCCAGGATGTCCGACCAAATCGCCGCCACGTCAGCCCCCGTCAGCGTATCGGGGCCCACCAGGTTGATGGTTTCGACCGGCACATCGACCGGCCCCTGCCGGCGGCGGATCAGCTCTATGGCCGCGACCTCGGCGATGTCGCGGGCGTCGACCATGGCGACGCCCTTGCCGCCGATCGGCATGGGATAGACGCCATGATGGACGATGACGTCCTTGATCATCAGTTCGTTGTCGATGAAGTAGCTGGGCCGCAGGATCGTGGCGCTGAAGCCCATCTGTTCGATCATGCGCTCGGCGCCCAGCTTCACCGCGAAGTGAGGCACGTTCACGAAGCGGTCGGCGTGGATCACCGACAGGTAGACGAGCCGCCGCACGCCCGCCTCGCGGGCGATGTTCAGGGTGATGATCGCCTGCGTGAACTCATCGCCGGTGACGGCGTTCAGCAGGAACAGTGTGTCCACGCCGGTGAAGGCGGCGCGCAGGCTGTCGATGTCCAGCAGATCGCCCCGCGCCACCTCCACGCCGGCCGGGAAACCGGCCTTGGACGGGTCACGGGTCAGCACACGAACGGGGGCGCCGCGCTTGACGAGCTGATCGACGACATGGCGGCCAACGCGGCCGGTGGCGCCAATAACAAGGATGGTCATGAGGATCACTCCAGGTTGGGGTCAGAAGACACCCTGTAAGTTACTGATCCAAATTCCACCCGATAGACGCCTATTTTGGACATGCCGTCTCACTGACGGAACACTATGGCTCCACCATGCCCCTCTCCGAGGGTTGGTTTCCCACGAGGATGCGAAAGAATGAGCGACGCTGCGGCGGGTGGCAGGGGCGGCGGGTGGCTGGGGCGGCGGGCGCCGATCAAAGGGCCGAAATTCATTCGACCACAATCGCCGAATAGTGACGCCCAGAACAAGAAAAGCGGCCAGACCATATCCAGTCCGCGCCGCAGGATAAAGACGATTTCTACCTATTGAATTCTTGTTTATGCCAGCACCATCAAACAAAACATACGCAGTTTGACGTATTATGATTTCGCCCCTCCAGCCCCATCCTGCCCCGGAAGCCGACGCCGGGACCCGAGTTCCCGGTACCGATAACGGCAACGGGACCTAAGGACGGGGGAGTACATCATGTCGGGCATCATCAACACGTCGCAACGCCGCCTGCGCCTGGCGCTTCTGGCCTCGGCCCTCACCCTGCCCGCCCTGGCGGCGCGGGCGGGCGAGACCATTTCCGCCGGCGGCGACAAATCCATCACGGTGGGGCTGGGCGTGCGCGCCAGCTTCACCAGCGTGGAGGATGGGGCGCCGGACGGCACCTCGCGTTCCGCCGATTTCAACCTGGACAGCGTGCGCCTCTACATCAGCGGCCAGCTGACGCCCATGATCAAGGCCACCTTCAACACCGAGCGGGACAGCGCCGGCCGGGTGGAGGTGTTGGACGGCTACGCCCAGTTCGAGCCGGCGGACGGCATCAACCTGTGGGTCGGCCGCATGCTGCCGCCCAGCGACCGCGCCAACCTGGACGGCCCCTATTACCTGAACACCTGGGCCTATCCCGGCACCGTGTCGCAATATCCGGCCAAGTTCGCCGGCCGCGACGACGGCGCCACCGTCTGGGGCAAGCTGCTGGACAAGAAGCTGGTCTATTCCGTGGGCGCGTTCGAGGGGCACAACCGTGTGACCGGCGCCAGCAACCAGTCCGACAACCTGCTGTACGCCGGGCGCGTCGCCTATAACTTCTTGGATCCGGAGCCCGACCCCGCCTACTACACCAGCAGCACCTACTACGGCTCCGTCGATGTGCTGACCCTGGCCTTCGCCGCCCAGTACCAGCAGGACGGCGTGGGCACGCTGGCCCGCCGGGGCGACTACGCCGCCTGGAACGTGGACGGCCTGTTCGAGAAAAAGCTGGACGGCATCGGCGTGGTGACGCTGGAGGGCGCCTATTACCAGTACGATACCGGCGGCGTGGCCGACGTGCCCAGCAGCTTCGGCGCCGCCGGCCCCACCGACAATGTCGGCGGCCTGACCCAGGGCAAGGCCTATCTGGTGGGCGGCGCCTTCCTGTTCCCGGCCAAGGTGGGCTGGGGCCAGTTCCAGCCGACGGTGCGCTACCAGCATTTCGACGCCGACCTGACCGGCATCTCCACCAGCCAGACGGACCTGGGCGTCAACTACATCATTGATGGCCACAACGCCCGCATCAGCGCCGAATATGTCATCACCAGCACCACCGGCAAATCCGACGGCAACGCCGTGGTGTTGGGCGTGCAGCTGCAATTTTAAGGAATTCAGAACCCCCATACGTCAAACGCCCCATGGGGTTCTTCCCACTCCACCCCTATCCTGCCGGCGGCGGCTAGCCACCTTGCCCCCGACTGGACCCCTTTCTGGGGGGGACAGGGTTCAGGGGGCTTCCTTACAGCCTCGCGACCGGTAAAGTCGGTCGCGGGGCCGCCTCTTTGGGAAAGAAGCACGGGGAACGATGGGGGATAGCAGGGCCGCCATTAAGGCGGGGGGCATGAGCGCGCGGCAGCGGATCGTCAGGGAACGGCGCCAATACAACCAGCTGGCCGCCAGCCAGACGCTGGAGGACTACGCCCTGCGCTTCACCGCCACGCGGGCGCGGCGCTGGTCATCCTTCCGCGTGGCCAACACCGCCTTCGGCGCCATCAGCTTCCTGGCGTGCGAGGCCATCGGCGGCAGCGCCACCCTGACCTACGGCTATGCCAACGCCAGCGCCGCCATCCTGGCCGTCGCCGTCCTGATGTTCCTGGTGGGCCTGCCCATCACCTATTACGCCGCCCGCCATGGCGTGGACATCGACCTGCTGACCCGCGGCGCCGGCTTCGGCTATCTGGGGTCCACCCTCACCTCCCTGATCTACGCCAGCTTCACCTTCCTGCTGTTCTCCATCGAGGCCAGCATCATGTCGGCGGCGCTGCAGATGGCGCTGGGCATCCCGCTGTGGCTGGCCCACATCATCAGCTCCCTGGTCGTCATCCCCATCGCCGTCTACGGCATCCGCCTGATCAGCCGCATGCAGCTGCTGACCCAGCCCCTCTGGCTGCTGCTGCAACTGGCGCCCCTGGTCTATCTGGCGCTGAACCACGGCGCGGACCTGGCCGCCTGGCGGGAATTCCCCGGCGCGTTGGGCCATGCCGACGGCCATATCGACCCGCTGCTGTTCAGCATGGCGGCCAGCATGCTCCTGTCCCTGCTGCCCCAGATCGGGGAGCAGGCGGACTATCTGCGCTTCCTGCCCACCCTGCGCAAGACCGGGCGCTGGGCCTGGTGGACGGCCCTGATCACCACCGGGCCGGGCTGGGTGGCCATGGGTGGGCTGAAGCTGCTGGCCGGGTCCTTCCTGGCGGTGGTGGCCCTGCGCCACGGCCTGTCGGCCGAACAGGCCACCCAGCCGACGGAGGTGTTCTACATCGCCTTCCAGGAGATGCTGTCGTCACCCACCGCCGCCCTGGTGCTGACCGGCGTCTTCGTCGTCGTCTGCCAGATCAAGATCAACGTCACCAACGCCTATGCCGGGTCCATCGCCTGGTCCAACTTCTTCTCGCGCCTGACGCACAGCCATCCCGGCCGCGTCGTCTGGCTGGTGTTCAACGTCATCCTGGCCCTGATGCTGATGGAGCTGGGCATCTTCCGGGTGATCGGCGGCATCCTGGACCTGTACGCCAACTTCGCCGCCGGCTGGATCGGGGCGCTGACCGCCGACCTGGTGGTCAACAAGCCCCTGGGCCTGAGCCCGCCGGGCATCGAGTTCAAGCGCGCCCACCTCTACGACATCAACCCGGTGGGCGTGGGCGCCATGGCCCTGTCGGTCGTGGCCTCCACCCTCGCCTCGCTGGGCGCCTTCGGGCCGCTGCTGGGGCCTTTGCCCCAGGCCATGGCGCCGTTCATCGGCCTGGGCGTGGCCTTCGTTACCGCCCCGCTGATCGCCAAGGCCACCCGGGGCCGCTATTACCTGGCGCGGCCCGACACCGACCTGCCGGCTGACGCGGCGGAGGCCCGCTGCGTCATCTGCGAGAACGTGTTCGAGCGGCGGGACATGGCCCATTGCCCCGCCTATGCCGGGGCCATCTGTTCCCTGTGCTGCACGCTGGACAGCCGCTGCCACGACCTGTGCAAGAAAGAGAGCCGCATCACCGACCAGTTGGCCCGCCTGATGGAAGCCGTGCTGCCCAGCCGCATGGCGGGCGGCGTCCGCACCCGCACCGCCCGTTTCCTGGGCGTCATGGCCGTCTTCACGCTGGTGAACGGCGGCCTGCTGTCCTTCATCGGCATGCAGTATGGCGCCGCCGTGCCGGAGGCGCGCGGCGTGGTCGCCACCACCCTGTGGATCGTCTTCTTCGCCCTGCTGATCGTCTCCGGCGTCGCCGCCTGGCTGCTGGTGCTGGCCCTGGAAAGCCGGCGGGTGGCGGAGGAGGAGACGGCGCGCCAGACCGGCATGCTGATGGAGGAGATCGAGGCGCATGAGCGCACCGACGCCGCCCTGCAAAAGGCCAAGGAGGTGGCGGAGGCCGCCAACGTGGCCAAGAGCCGCTACATCATCGGCATCAGCCACGAGATCCGCACGCCGCTGAACGCCATCTTCGGCTACGCCCAGCTGCTGGAACGCGACGCCAGCATCCGCAACCCGGACGGCGTGCGCGTCATCCGCCGCAGCGCGGAGCACCTGTCCAACCTGGTGGACGGGCTGCTGGACATCAGCAAGATTGAAAGCGGCCTGTTGCGCCTGACCCGCGATAAGGTGCGGCTGGTGGAGTTCCTGGACCAGATCGTGGACATGTTCCGCCTGCAGGCCGCCGCCAAGGGCATCCGGTTCCATTACGACCGCCCCGCCTACCTGCCGGCCTTCGTCCATACCGACCAGAAGCGCCTGCGCCAGATCCTGATCAACCTGCTGTCCAACGCGCTGAAGTACACGGCGCAGGGCCATGCCACCCTGCGCGTGCGCTATCGCAGCCAGGTGGCGGAGTTCGAGGTGTCGGACACCGGCTTCGGCATCCTGCCCGAGGACAGGGAGCGCATCTTCGAACCGTTCGAGCGGGGGCGGATGGCCAACGCCCGCGCCGTGCCCGGCACCGGCCTGGGCCTGACCATCACCCGCCTGCTGACCCGCATCATGGGCGGGGAGATCGCGGTCGCCAGCACGCCGGGGCAGGGCAGCACCTTCACCGTGCGCCTGCTGCTGTCGGAAGCGCAGTCCGGCCCGGACGACCCGCCGGCGGCCCGGACCATCCACGGCTATGCCGGCCCGCGCCTGCGCGTGCTGGTGGCCGACGACGACCCCGACCATCTGGCGCTGATCCAGAACCTGCTGCGGCCGCTGGACTTCCTGCTGTTCGCCGCCCGCGACGGGCGGGAGTGCGTGGAGCTGGCGCGGGAGTGCAGGCCCGACCTGGCCCTGCTGGACATCTCCATGCCCCACATGACGGGGTGGGAGGCGGCGGCGGCCCTGCGCGACCTGGACCTGCCGCGCCTGAAGATCATGATGGTGTCGGCCAACGCCCACGACTACACCCCCGGCCGCGCCGCCGCGGGTGGGGAGGATGGCGGCCGCGCTGCGCACGACGCCTTCGTCATCAAGCCGGTGGACATGGACGTGCTGCTGGAACGTATCGGCGCGCTGCTGGGCCTGGAGTGGCTGTACGCCCCGGCCGCCCCCGCGCCGGCACCCATCGCGCCATCGGACGCCGTGCCGGCCCTGGCCCAACCCCATGTAGAGGCGCTGTGGCAATTGGGCCGTATCGGCCATGTGCGCGGCATCGAGGCCAAGCTGCGCGAGCTGGAGACGGAGGACGCGGCCACCGCCGCCTTCGCCGCCCAACTGCGCACCCTGGTGCGCGCCTTCGATCTGAAGCGCTATATGGCGGTGCTGGAGGCGGCACGGACACAGACGGGAGGGGCCAATGATGATCCAGGCGATGACGGACAGGACCGGGGGAAGCACGCCGATGATTGATGCCGTCCAGACCGCTCCCGGCCGCCGCGACACCGTGCTGGTGGTGGACGACACGCCGGAAACCCTGGGCTTCCTGACCGACGCCCTGGACCAGGCGGGCCTGACCGTGCTGGTGGCGACGGACGGCGAAAGCGCCCTGGCGCTGCTGGAGCAGGTGACGCCGGACCTGGTGCTGATGGACGCCGTCATGCCCGGGCTGGACGGGTTCGAGACCTGCCGCCGGCTGAAGCGCGACCAGGCCCTGGCCCATCTGCCCGTCATCTTCATGACCGGCCTCAGCGAGACGGAGCACGTGGTGCAGGGCCTGCAGGCTGGCGGCGTCGACTACGTCACCAAGCCCATCGTGGTGGATGAGCTGATGGCCCGCATCCGCGTGCACCTGGCCAACGCCCGCGTGGCCTATGGCGCCCAGGTGGCCCTGGACACCACCGGCCGCTATCTGCTGGCCACCGACGCGCGCGGCACCCTGCGCTGGTGCACGCCCCAGGCCCAGCGCCTGCTGGCGGCCTTCTTCCCCGATGATGGGTCCGGCGGGGACGCCCCCGACCGCCTGCCCCCGGCGGTGACCGAACGCCTGGCCCAGTTGCGCCGCGATGGCGCGCCCAACCAATCCATCCTGATTGACGGCCCCGACGCGCAGGACACCCGCCGGCTGGAGGTCGCCTACCTCAGCCAGACGGAACCGGACGAGTTCCTGTTCCGCATCAGCGAGACCGGCGCCGGCCGCGCGGAACGCGCCCTGCAGCAGGCCCTGAGCCTGACGGCGCGTGAGGCCGAGGTGCTGGTGTGGATCGCCCACGGCAAATCCAACCGCGACATCAGCGACATCCTGGGCATCAGCCCCCGCACGGTGAACAAGCACCTGGAGCAGGTCTTCGTGAAGCTGGGGGTCGAGAACCGCGCATCGGCGGCCGCCGTGGCGGTGCGGGTGATGACTAATTGAATAAATCTCGAAGAACAACAAGAAAATATTTAAAATATCACTTCAGAAATTGCCATCTACATATGCCGATATCTTCCTTCGATCCGGTGAGCATAGCGCCATAGGGGATTAAGCGGCATTGAAGTAAGTCAGGAAAGGAGATATGTTGGAACTGTTGGTTGGTAAATGGGGGCGAACCATGGATGGCACAGGAAGTCCATCACTTCCAGAAAAGCAGGCATTTGAACATTACGCGTTCGAGTTTCGCGTCAGAGCTCGGAATCATAACATCATTGCAAATCTAATTCTCATTATAATTGTTTCTCTTTTTGGTTTATCTGTCTATATTTTCTTGAACGCACAGGAAATAGATAAATCGAAACCCCCTATATCTACTTACAAAGAACTCGAGTTAGCGCGGATTAGCCAGGAAAAAATATTGGAATTAGCGAAATCTGAACTAGAGGGCTTGAAGCGAGAACAATCGGTCGGGGCTCGCACCATATCGGACATTCTCGGGGCGATGGTAGTTGTCGGTCAGTCCAACGAAAGATTAAATCTTATAAATAAAAAAGAAGATCTTTTGGAAAAATATGGATATTACTCAAGTATAAATGAAGCAAAATCGAAAGAAGAGATAGATTCTCAGATTTTTTCAGTTTCTATTATGCTGAAAGATCTCGATAATGAGTTAAAAAAAGCAAACGAAATGTTAGCCATAGGAGAATTAACAAAAACGGATGTTACACAGGTCGAGAGATATAAGAACCAGTCCGATACTGATTTAAAGATACTGAAATCAGAAGCAGAATCTGCGAGAAGTGCGAATGATATTGAAGGTAAATACAAAGACACTGACACAATAACACTAATAAGAACCAGCCTAATAAGATTTGGCGGCGTTGGTGTTGTTTTATTCTTAATTAGCATATTAGTTCCGATATACAAACACAATATAAAGTTGTCAGCATATTACCTAGCAAGATCAGATGCCATCTCGATAAATTCGAGCCTTGGCACTAAAAACTTAAAGGAGTTAACCAATATTCTTACTCCGAATTATCTATTCGAGAAAGAACCGAACACCCCACTGAATGAAATAGCAAGAGCAATTAGCAGCTTACAAAAATAAATCAATCATGCCGCAAGTCATGTATTTATTGAATAAATGTTTTGTTATTTATCTTCAGAAATAATAATCTCAAATATTCACCAGGTGCGCCACCTCCGCCGCCGTCTCGTCGCGCGTGCTGCCGGCGCGGATGATGCGGCCGCGCTGCATGACGCGGTAGCTGTCGGCGAAGGACCAGGCGAAGTCCAGGTACTGCTCCACGATCAGGACGGTGACGCCCAGGTCGGCGCGGATGCGGCGCAGAGCGTCCTCGATCTGCTGGACCACGGAGGGCTGGATGCCTTCCGTCGGTTCGTCCAGCAAAAGCAGGCTGGGCTGGCCCGCCAGGGCGCGGCCGATGGCCAGTTGCTGCTGTTCGCCGCCGCTGAGCACGCCGCCCTTGCGGTTGATGATCTGCGCCAGCTTGGGGAACAGGTCGAAGATGTGGTCGGGCACGCCCGCCTTCATCGCCCCGCCGCCGCGGCCGGCCAGGGCGGACAGGCCGGTCTCCAGGTTCTCCCGCACCGTCAGGTGGGGGAAGATGTGGCGGCCCTGGGGGACGTAGCCGATGCCGGCGCGGGCGCGCTGGTGGGGGCCCAGGGCGCTGACATCGCGGCCATGGAAGGTCATGCGGCCGGCGGTCAGGCGCTGGGCGCCGATGATGGTCTTCAGCAGGGTGGTCTTGCCCACGCCGTTGCGGCCGATCAGCGCCACGGCGCCGCCGGCGGGCACGTCCAGGTCAATGTCCCACAACACCTGGCTCTGGCCATAGGATGTCGCCACCCCGTCAAGTGTCAGCAACGGTTCAGCCATGGGTGTCCCCCTTCGTGCGGCCCAGATACACGGCGGCGACGTCCGCGTCGGCGCGGATGGCGGCCACGCTGCCTTCCTTCAGGAACTGGCCCTGGTGCATGACGGTGACGCGGGCGTCCAGCTGCTCCAGGAAACTCATGTCATGGTCGATGACCAGCACGGTGTGCTGCCCGACCAGGCGGCGGATCAGGGCCGCCGTCTGGCTGGTTTCCGCCGGGCCCATGCCGGCCGTGGGTTCATCCAGCAGCAGCAGGTCGGCGCGCGTCGCCACCACCATGCCGATCTCCAGCCATTGCTTCTCGCCATGCGCCAGCTGGCCGGCCGGGGCGGCGGCGCGGTCGGCCAGGCCGATGGTTTCCAGGATTTCGGCCACGCGGGCCTTCTCCTCCGCCGCCACGCCGTGGCGGAAGGTCGACCACCAGCGCCGGTCGCGCCGGGCGGCGATCATCAGGTTGTCCACCACCGACAGGCCGGGCAGCACGCCCGGCGTCTGAAACTTGCGGCAGATGCCCCGGCGCACGATCTCATGCTCCGGCAAATGGGTGATGTCCTGGTCCTTGAAGATCACCCGGCCGCTGGTGGCCCGCACCCGGCCGATGATGGTGTCGCACAGCGTGGACTTGCCCGCCCCGTTGGGCCCGATCAGCACCCGCAGGGTGCCCCGGTCCAAGGTGAGGCTGAAGCCGTTCAGGGCCTTGAACCCGTCGAAGTCCACCGTCACCCCATCCACGGCCAGCAACAAGGGGCTGGCGGGCGCGGTGGTGCCGATGTGGTGGGCCGTGGCCGCCATCGCGTTCATTTCGATCCTCCAACGATAAAGGATTTCAGACGCTTCCCCCAAGGGGTGGCGCCGGCATCGGCCACCAGGCCGGCCAGGCCGCCGGGCAGCAGGGTGACCACCAGCACGAATACCAGGCCCAGGGCGTAGAGCCACAGGTCGGGGAAGGCGCTGCTGACGCCGTCCTTGGCCAGGTTGACGGCCAGGGTGCCGGCGACGGCGCCGGCCAGGCTGTTGCGGCCCCCCACCGCCACCCAGATGACCATCTCGATGGACGGCACCACGCCGACCAGGGCCGGTGACACCACGCCAGCGTGCAGGGTGAACAGCGCGCCGGCCAGGCCGGCCAGCACGGCGCCGATGGTGAAGGCCACCACCTTGAACGGCGTGGGGTCGTAGCCCAGGAAACGGATGCGGTTCTCGCCATCCCGGATGGCGCGCAGCAGCAGGCCGTAGCGCGACGCCATCAGGGCGCGCAGGGCCACGAACACCCCCACCACCAGGGCCAGGGTCAGCCAGTACAGGCCATGCGCCGCCGCCGGCGTGCCGAGTTCCACGCCCATCAAGGTCTGGAAATCCGTCAGGCCGTTGAAGCCGCCGGTGGAGGGCTGCTGGCTGATCAGCAGGGTGGCGAAGGCCAGCGCCAGCGCCTGGGTGATCAGGGCGAAATAGACGCCGCCCACCCGCCGCCGGAACACCGCCCAGGAGAACAGGGCCGCCAGCGCGCCCGGCACCAGCACCACGCCCAGGATGGCGACCAGGGGGCTTTTGAACGGCACCCACCACCAGGGCAGGGCGTCCAGGCCGCTCCACACCATGAAGTCGGGCAGGTCGCCGTCGGCCAGCGCCGCCAGCTTCATGTGCATGGCGATGGCGTAGCCGCCCAGGCCGAAGAACACGCCCTGGCCCAGGCTCAGCACCCCGCCCTGGCCCCACACCAGCACCAGGCCCATGGCCAGCAGCGCCATGGCCAGGAAGCGGGCCAGCAGGTTCAGCTCATAGGCGGAGACCAGCCAGGGGGCCAGCGCGGCCAGGGCCACCACCGCCAGCGACAGTGCCAAAGGCCGGCCCAGGGCGACGCCGGGCAGCAGTCCCGGGAGTGGCGTCTCTTTGCGCATGCTCATGTCCATGCCGTCCTCCTTCATCTGGCGCCTCACGCGTCCAGCGCGCGGGACCGCACGGCCACCACCCCCTGGGGACGGAACTGGATGAACCCGATGACGAACAGCAGCAGCAGCACCTGCGCCAGGCTGACATCGACCAGGATCTGCACCAGCGCCGAGAACAGCCCCACGATCAGCGAGGCGATGGCCGTGCCCTTCAGGCTGCCCAGGCCGCCCAGCACCACCACCAGGAAGGCCGGCACGACATAGCTTTGCCCGACATTGGGGGTGACGGGGCCCAGCAGGGCCAGCACCACGCCGGCCAGGCCGGCGATGCCGGTGCCCAGGCAGAACACCGAGAGGTCCACCGCCCGCACGTTGATGCCCGCCGCCGCCGCCATGCCCCGGTCCTGGTTCACGGCGCGCACCAGCAGGCCGATGCGCGTGCGGGCCAGCAGCAGGCCGAGCGCGCCCATGACGGCGAAGGCCACGGCCAGGATGAACAGGCGGGTGGCGGGAATGGTCAGGCCCTCGAGCAGGCCGGAAGGGACCGTGTAGGCGTGGTTCAGCCATTCCGGCGCCCGCACGTCCACGCCGATGGCGCCGAAGATGTTGCGGGCGGCCTGCTGCAGGATCAGGCTGACGCCCCAGGTGGCCAGCAGCGTGTCCAGCGGCCGGGCCGACAGGCGCTTGATCAGCGTCGTCTCCAGCACCGCGCCCACGGCCGCCGCGCCCAGGAAGGCGACGGGCATAGCGGCCAGGATGCCCAGCGGCCCCGGCACCACCTGCAAGGTCAGGTAGGCGAGGTAGCCACCCAGCATCAGCATCTCACCATGCGCCATGTTGATGACGCGCATGAGGCCGAAACTCAGCGCCAGGCCCAGGGCCGCCAGCACGTACAGCGAGGCGACGCTGAACCCGTTGAAGACTTGGCCGGCGATCAAAGGCCAGTGAGTCATGGTGTTTGCTCCCTCACACGCCGGGCGGCCACGTCCGTGGCCTTGGCTATCCTCGATTTCCAGTCCGCTGACGCTCCCCGGAAATCTCCGGCGGACGCGGTCGCGCCCTACAACGGCAAGGGGCGCCGCCCCTTGCCGTTGGCGTTTTCATCAGCTCGCCGGGCACTTCTTGCCCGGGAAGACCAGGGGATCGTACGGGTCAGGATCGATGGTGCCCTTGGACTGCCAGATGATCTTGAACTGGCCGGTGGGGTCCAGCTGGCCGATGTAGCCGGTCTGCACCAGGCTCTGGTTGGCGGCGAACTTCACCTTGCCCATGGCGGTGTCGAGATAGTCCAGCGCCACCGCCGCCGCCCGCACCTTCTCCGGATCGAAGCTGCCGGCCTTTTCCACCGCCGCCTTCCAGGCGTAGACGTCGACATAGCCATGGACCATGGGGTCGGTGACGGCCGCACCCGCGCCGAACTTGGCTTGGTAGGCCGACACGAACTTCTTGTTGGCGGCCCCGTCCAGGCTCTGGAAATAGTTCCAGGCGGCGTAGCTGCCCTCCACCAGGCTGGGGCCCATGGCCACGGCCTCTTGCTCGCCGATGCTGAAGGACATGACGGGCAGCTTGGCCGAAGGCAGGCCGGCGGCGGCCATCTGCTTGAAGAAGCTGACGTTGCTGTCGCCGTTCAGGGTGCTGAAGATGATGTCGGGCTTGGCCGCCTGCACCTTGGCGATGACGGCGCTGAAATCGGTGCCGCCCAGGGGCACGTATTCCTCGCCCGCCACCTTCAGCTTATCGGCATCGATATGCTTCTTCAGGATCAGGTTGGCGGTGCGGGGGAAGACGTAGTCCGACCCGATGAGGAAGTAGCTTTTGTAGCCCTTCTCCACCGCCCATTGCAGGGCTGGCAGGATCTGTTGGTTGGGCTGGGCGCCGGAATACATGATGTTGGGCGAGCACTCGTTGCCCTCGAACTGCACCGGGTACCACAGCAGGCTCTTCAGCTTCTGGAACACCGGCAGCATGGCCTTGCGGCTGGCCGAGGTCCACCCGCCGAAGACGGTGACCACGCCGCCGTCCTGCACCAGCTTGGTCGCCTTCTGGGCGAAGATGGCGGGGTCGGACGCGCCGTCCTCCACCACCGGCTCGATCTTCTTGCCCAGCACGCCGCCGCCGGCATTGATCTCCTCAATGGCCAGGATCTCGGCGTTCTTCACCGTGACCTCGCTGATGGCCATGGTGCCGGTCAGCGACTGCAGCACGCCCACCTTCACCGTGTCGGCGGCCCAGGCCGTCGCCGGCGCCGACAGGCTGGTCGCCGCCAGCAGCAGGGCCGCGAGACCGACCGGCTTGTACATCCCCCTCATCACCATCCCCTTCCCGTTCGCTTTGGTCTTTCGCCGCCATGGACGCGGCGACCACGGGGCAAAGGCTAGGGCCCGGAGAGGGAACCGGGTATGGGGCGTTTAACGTAGCGGGCCGGGAGGGAGGACGGTTTGGGAAGGCATTCATGGTCCGCTTGCCGCGGGAAACTACAGACGCCTCTCGCATGCCGCATTGCATTTCTGGCCCGCGTGGCCTACCTCTAGCGGCATGTCGCGCCGCCCACTTCCCCCTTCGCGGAAGACGCCTGCCTTTCCCGCCCATCGGCTGGGCAGGGTGGCGGCGTGCCTGCGCGGCCTGGTTCTGGCCTTCCTGGTGCTGTCCTTCCTGGGCGCCATCACGGTTCAGGCCATGCCCGTGGACCTGCCCCCCACCGTGACGGCCGCGGCCATGCCCGGTGACTGCCCCATGGTCCATTCCGCCGGCACACCGGCCAAGGGCGGACCCTGCCACGGCTTGAACGCGGCCTGTCTCAAGCAGATGGGTTGCCTGGGCCTCTCGCTCCTGCCGGAGCGGACCGGCCAGCCCGTGGCCCCGGCCGGTTTCGGTGACGCCTTCTTCTGGCAGCCGTCAACCGCCATGGCCGGCCTGTCCATCACGCCGGAACCCTTCCCTCCCATCGTCGCGTGAGCGGGGCACCCTGAGGGTGCCCTTGTCGCCTCGGGCATCGACGCCCGAGGCCCGTTCACGCCGCCGGCATCGCCATGCCGGCCCCGATACCCTTTCGGGAAGGGAACCCTCATGACCCGATACACCCATGCCCGCACGGCCACCGCCGTGGCGGCGCTGGCCCTCATGCTCGCGTCCGGCACGCGGGCGGATATCATCCCCACCCCTGACGTCCCGGCGCTGGGCGCCAACCTGGACGGCCTGCTGGACGCCGCCCGGCACCTGAACCCAAGCCTGCAGGCCGCCGCGCTGGAAACCGCGGCGGCCGATGCCGAGGCCTCCGCCGCCGGCGCGCTGGACGACCCGACCTTCCGCGTCAATTCCGACGAGGTGGACCGCACCAGCGGCCCCCGCATCAACAAGACCTACATCACGGTCGAGCAGGAGTTCCCCCTGTGGGGCAAGCGCGACCTGCGCCGCAGCGCCGCCCTGGCGGCGGTGGACGCGGCGCGGGGCCGGGAACGGGCGGCGGGCCTGGAATTGGCGGAGCGCATCAAGGGCACCTTCGCCCTGTACGCCGCCGCGTCGGCCGCCCTGGCCGTCAACGACGACGTCCTGCGCCTGGATCGCCAGATAGCCAAGAACGCGGCCGACCGCTATGGCCAAGGCCTGGGCAGCCAGGGCGACGCCCTGACGGCCGCCGCCGAAGCGGCCCGCACGGAGGTGGAGAACGCCCGGCTGACCGCCGACCGCCGCGCCGCCGCCGCGCGCCTGAACACCCTGCTGGCGCGTCCGGCGGATACGGCCCTGGCCGAGCCCTCCGGCGGCCGTCCCCTGCCGGTGTCCACCCCACCCCTGACGGTGCTGGCCGACCGGGCCCAGGCCGACAATCCCCGCCTGGCGGCCGGCCTGGCGGAGGTGCGCGGCGCCGAGGAAGAACGCCGCCTAGCCGCCAAGGCCTGGTACCCCGACCTGACCCTGGCGGTGGGCGCCATCCAGCGCGACAACGGCCCCACCGGCTATACCGCCACCGTCGGCTTCAAGATCCCCCTGCAGGCGGAGCCGAAGCGGGCGAAGGAACGCCAGGCGGTGGCCAAGGCCAACGCCACCCAGCAAAGCCTGGCCGCCACGGCCGCGGACATCGAAGGCGACCTGGCCGAGGCGCTGGCGGCGCTGAACGCCGCCCGCCAGCAGGCCGGCGTGTACCGGGCGCAGCTGCTGCCAGACCTCGGCGGCGCCCATGACGCCGCCCTGGCCGCCTATGGCCGGGGGCAAGGCAGCCTGGCCGCCGTGCTGGACGCGGAGCACCGCCTGCACCAGGCCCGCCTGGATTTGCTGCGCATCGAGGTCGAGGGTCAAAAAGCCCTGGCCGCCTTGGAACGTCTGGTGGGAGGTCCGCTATGACCCGCGCCCGTTTTCTTATCGGCCTGGTCCTCGCCCTCGCCGCCACCCAGGCGGCCCAGGCTGAGACTTCGCCCCAGGTCCCCGCCGACAAGGGCAAGGTTCTGTACTACCGCAACCCCATGGGGCTGCCGGACACCTCGCCCGTGCCCAAGAAGGACGGTATGGGCATGGACTACATGCCGGTCTACGCCGATGGGGCCGAGCCGGCGGGCACGGTGCGGGTCGCCCCCGGCAAGCTGCAGACCCTGGGCGTGAGGACCGCCCCGGTGGAGGAGGTGCCGGCCCTGGCGGGCACCGTGCAGGCGACCGGCACCATCGCCCTGGATGAACGGCGCCAGATCGTGGTGACCACCCGGGCGGAGGGCTGGGTGGAGACATTGGCCGTGGCCGCCACCGGCGACACCGTGCGGCGGGGGCAGGTGATGGCCCAGCTTTACGCTCCGGACCTGCTGACGGCGGAGAAAGAATACTTGCTGGCCCGGTCACTGGCCTCGGACGGCCATGCGGACATGGGTCACGGCAGCGCGGCCGACCTGGTGTCCGCCGCCGTGTCGCGTTTGAAGGCGCTGGACATCCCGGCGGAGGAGATCGCGCGGCTGCAGCGCAGCGGCGAGGCCGCCAGCCGGATACCGATCCGGGCGCCGGCGGATGGCGTGGTCATCGACAAGCCGGTGGTGGCGGGTATGCGCGCGGGGCCCGGCGAGCCGCTGTACCGCATCGCCGACCTGTCCAGCGTCTGGCTGGTGGCCGAGGTGGCGGAGCGCGAGGTCGGCCTGGTCCGCCCCGGCCAGGCCGCCCACGCCGCCCTGGCGGCTTATCCCGGCCGCCGGTTCGACGGGGTGGTGGACTTCATCTACCCCACCCTGTCCCGGGAAACGCGGACGGCCCGGGTGCGCATCGTTCTGCCCAACCGCGACCGCGCCCTGCTGGCCGACATGTACGCCAGCGTGACCATAGATACCCCGCGCGCCGGCGGCGATGGCGGACCCCCGCTGGTGATCCCGGACTCCGCCGTCCTGGACGGCGGCGGCCGGCAGACGGTGCTGCTGGATCTGGGCGACGGCCGCTTCCAGCCGCGCGCCGTCCACCTGGGCGTACGGGGCGATGGCAAGGTCGAGGTGCGCGACGGCCTGCGGAAGGGTGACCGCGTGGTGGTCGGCGCCAATTTCCTGATCGACGCGGAAAGCAACCTGAAGGCGGCCCTGGAGGCCTTCACGACCAGCCCAACCTCCACGTTCAACAGGGGCACGTCCGACAGGGGCACGTCCAACGGGGGGGGCAAGCCATGATCGCCCGCCTCATCGACTGGTCGGCCGCCAACAAGGTGCTGGTGCTGGCGGCCACCCTGTTCATCGCCGCGCTGGGCGCCTGGTCCTTGCGGCACACGCCGCTGGACGCCCTGCCCGACCTGTCCGACACCCAGGTCATCGTCTACACCGATTATCCCGGCCAGGCGCCGCAGGTGGTGGAGGACCAGGTGACCTATCCCCTGTCCACCGCCCTGCTGGCGGTGCCCCGGTCCAAGGTGGTGCGCGGCTTTTCCAACTTCGGCGTCTCCTTCGTCTATGTGGTGTTCGAGGAGGGGACGGATCTCTACTGGGCGCGCTCCCGCGTGCTGGAATATCTGAACGTCGCGCAAAAGCGGCTGCCGGCCGGCGCCACGCCCTCGCTGGGGCCGGACGCCACCGGCGTAGGCTGGGTCTATCAGTACGTGGTGCAGGGGGCCGGCCGCACGCTGGCCGAATTGCGCAGCCTTCAGGACTGGCTGGTCCGCTACCAGCTGGCCAAGGCCGACGGCGTGGCCGAAGTGGCGGCGCTGGGCGGGTTCGAGCGCCAGTATCAGGTGGTGGTCGATCCCCGCAAGCTGCAGGCCTACGGCATCCCCCTGTCGGCGGTGTCGGACGCCGTTCGCGCCTCCAACCGCGATGTCGGCGGCCGCACGCTGGAGATGGCGGAAACCGAGTACATGGTGCGCGGGCGGGGCTATCTCCGCGACGCCGGCGACCTGGAACGGGTGGTGCTGAAGGCCGACGCCGCCGGGGCCGCCCCCGTGCTGCTGCGCGACGTGGCCCGGGTGGAACTGGGACCGGACGAGCGGCGCGGCATCGGCGAGCTGGACGGCCGGGGCGAGGCCGTGGGCGGCATCGTCATCAAGCGCGACGGCGCCGACGCCCTGACCACCATCGCCAGCGTCAAGCGGCGGCTGGCGGAACTGCTGCCGGCGTTGCCGGAGGGCGTGACCCTCAAGGCGGTGTACGACCGATCCGATCTCATCGACCGGGCCATCGAGACGCTGAAACATACCTTGCTGGAGGAAAGCCTGATCGTGGCGGCGGTCTGCGTCGTCTTCCTGTTCCATGTGCGCAGCGCCCTGGTCGCCATCATCACCCTGCCCATCGGCATCCTGGCGGCCTTCGCGGTCATGCGACCGCTGGGCATTGGCGCCAACATCATGAGCCTGGGCGGCATCGCCATCGCCCTGGGCGCCATGGTGGACGCCGCCATCGTCATGATCGAGAACGCGCACAAGCATGTCGAGCGGCTGGCCCCAGGCGAACCCCGCGCCCCCGCCCTGCTGGCGGCGGCGCGGGAGGTGGGGCCGTCGCTGTTCTTCAGCCTGCTGGTCATCGTCGCGTCCTTCCTGCCGGTGTTCGCGCTGGAGGCGCAGGAGGGGCGGCTGTTCAAGCCCCTGGCCTACACCAAGACCTTCGCCATGGCCGGCGGCGCCCTGCTGTCCGTCACCCTGGTGCCGGTGCTGATGCTGTTCTTCGTGCGCGGGCGCATCGTGCCGGAGGCGCGCAACCCCCTGAACCGCGCCCTGATCGCGGCCTATCGTCCGCTGATCACCCTGGTGCTGCGCTGGCCCAAGATGACGGTGCTGGCGGCCGTGCTGGCCCTGGCGGCCACGGCCTGGCCGGTGTCGCGCCTGGGGTCGGAGTTCATGCCGGACCTGAACGAGGGCACGCTGTTGTTCATGCCGGCCACCCTGCCCGGCATTTCCGTCACCAAGGCGGCGGACCTGCTGCAGACGCAGGACCGCATCCTGAAGTCGTTCCCCGAGGTGGCATCCGTCTATGGCAAGGCGGGGCGTGCCGCCTCCGCCACCGACCCCGCCCCGCTGGAGATGAGCGAGACGGTGGTGACCCTGAAGCCGCAGGCCGACTGGCGGCCCGGCCTGACCCTGGACGGCCTGGTGCGTGAAATGGACCAGGCCCTGCAATTGCCAGGGGTCAGCAACGCCTGGACCATGCCCATCAAGGCCCGCATCGACATGCTGTCCACCGGCATCCGCACACCGGTCGGCGTCAAGGTGTTCGGTCCCGACCTGGCGGTGTTGGAGCGGCTGACAACGGCGGTGGAGACGGCGGTGCGCGGCGTGCCCGGCACCACCAGCGCCTATGCCGAGCGCCTGGGCGGAGGGCACTACCTGGAGATCACGCCCGACCGCGACCGCATCGCCCGCTATGGCCTGGGCATCGACGCCGTGCAGCAGGTGGTGGCCACGGCCCTGGGTGGGGAGACGGTGACCACGACGGTGGAGGGGCGGGAGCGCTATGGCGTCATCGTCCGCTATCCCCGCGACCTGCGGGACAGTCCGCAGGCCATCGCCAGCCAGGTGCTGGTGCCCCTGCCCAACGGCGCCATGGTGCCGCTGGGCGACTTGGCCGGGGTGGCCCTCACCCAGGGCCCGCCGTCCATCCGCACCGAGAACGCGCAGCTGGTCGGCTACGTCTACGTCGACATGCATGGCCGCGACGTGGGCGGCTATGTGGCGGAGGCGGCGCGGGCCGTGGCGGCCAAGGTCACCCTGCCGCCCGGTTACCGGCTGGAGTGGAGTGGGCAGTTCGAGTATCTGCAGCGGGCCAAGGCCAAGCTGGCCCTGGTCGTCCCCGCCACGCTGGGCGTCATCTTCATGCTGCTGTACCTGAACTTCGGTCGGCTGACGGAAACGCTGATCGTCATGCTGTCGGTGCCCTTCGCCCTGGTGGGTGGCGCCTGGTTGCTGTGGGCCCTGGGCTACAACATCAGCGTCGCGGTGGCCGTGGGCTTCATCGCGCTGGCCGGCGTGGCGGCGGAGACCGGGGTGGTCATGCTGATCTACCTGGACCACGCCTGGTCGGCCACCTTGGCCCGGCGGGGGCTGGAGGGCGCCCCGGCGTCAGCCGCCGACCTGCGGGCCGCCATTCTGGAAGGGGCCGTGGAGCGGGTGCGGCCCAAGATGATGACGGTGGTGGCCATCATGGCCGGCCTGCTGCCCATCCTGTGGAGCACCGGCGCGGGCTCCGAGGTCATGCGCCGCATCGCCGTGCCCATGGTGGGCGGTATGGTCTCCTCCACCGTCCTGACCCTGCTGGTGATCCCGGCGTTGTATGCCTTGGTGAAGCGGCGCTCGGTCGGATAGGGGCGCAGGGGGTGAGGGCGCGGTCGTCAAGACCGCGCCCCGCTTCCAAGAGGCTTCAGGCCCGCTTGCGGCCGGTGAGCATGGCCCGGCATTCCAGTGGAAAGACGATCGGACATTCTGGCCCGCGGCGCCCGGCTGGACGAGGCCATGCCGGGTACCGGCTATCACCGCCCGCCGGCACCGCCGGGATCGTTGGACACCTGGCCGATATGTTCCCCGATATAGCGTTCCAGCGCCGTGGCCGCGTTCAGCATGTGGGCGCGCATGCGGCGGGCGGCCGTCTCCCCATCCCCCTCGGCGATGGCGGCCATGACGCTGTCGTGTTCCTGGCGGGAATGGGCCATGCGGTCGCCGTGGCGCAGCTGGGTCCGGCGGAAGGCGTTCAGCCGCTTGCGCACCGCCATCGCCTGTTCCGCCATGAAGCTGTTGTGGGTGGCCCGGTAAAGGGTTTCGTGGAATTCCCGGTTGAAGGCGTCATAGGCATCGACGTCGCCCCGCTGCACCATCTCCAGGGAGTCCCCGTGCAACCGCATCAGGCGGCTGCGTTCCAGCGGAGTCATGCGATGCGTGGCGAGGCGCACGCACATGGCCTCGATCTCCGCCGTGGCCTCGAACATGTCCATGATGCGCTCGGGCGTCAGGCGCGTCACGACCACGCCCCGCCGGGGACGCATCTCCACCAGGCCGCTGACGGCCAGCTGGCGCAACGCCTCGCGCACGGGCGTGCGCGAGGCGCCGAACCGGTCAGCCAGATCCTGCTCGTCCAGTTGCATCCCGGCGGGCAGGTCGCCCCGGGCGATCTCGTCCGTCAGCGCGTCACGGATCCGGTCCGAGAGCAGCGCCCGTTCCTCGGACAGGCCTTCCGTCAGGTCGACGACCGCGCTCATGATGTCTCAGCCCCCCACGATGCCCCGGACGATAAGATAAAGGATCGACGGGGCGACAAGGCAACCTAGACCTGTATGGAAGGTGGCCGTCAAGGCGCCGTAGGGCACCAGCCGCCGATCGGTCGCCGCCAGCCCGCCGGACACGCCGCTGACCGTTCCCATCAGGCCGCCGAAAACCATGGCGCTGCGTGGGTTGTCCAGGCCGATGGCCTTGGCCACGATCGGCGTGCCGACCATGACCAGCACCGCCTTGAAGACGCCGGTGGCGATGGACAGGGCCATGACCGCCGAGCTGGCCCCCAGGGCGGCCCCGGTCACCGGGCCGACGATGTAGGTGACGGCGCCGGCGCCGATGGTTGTGATGGACACGGCGTCGGTGTAGCCGAAGGCGACCGCGATGAGGGAGCCGACGATGAAAGGCAGGATGGTGCCCAGCGCCAGGGCCAGCGCGCCGACCGCGCCCGCCTTGCGCGCCTGGACCACGTCCACCTCGAACGCCGTGGCCACGATGGCGAAGTCGCGCAGCATGGCACCGCCCATCAGGCCGATGCCGGCGAAGACCGGGATGTCCACGACGCCCTTGTCACCGCCCGTCCACAGGCCGGCGGCGAAGGCGGCCGCAAGCCCGATGACGATGGCGATGGCCGAGCCGTGGACCCGGCCGAACAGAAGACGCTTCGAAATCGCGTTCGACAGCCACATCACCAGGCCGACGACGGCGAACGCGGTCAACAGCGCGTTGGCGGACAGCGCGTGCTTCAGGATTTCCATGACCGTCCTCCGTCAGACCGTGGGCTCGCCGGCGGACGGCGTGCGCGCCCTGGCCTTGGCTTCGATCTCATCCATGGTTTCCCCCTTCTTGCCGATACGGCTGATCAGGGCGACGGTGGCGAAGCAGACCAGCACGGCGGCCACACCGGCGATGAGCACCAGCGGCCCGCTGCGCGCCGCCACCAGCACGTTCTGCTGGGCCGCCATGGCCACCACGATGGGAATGTAGAGGGCGCCCCAGAACTCGACCCCGAACTTGACGCCGGCGGTCATCAACCCGCGGCGGGTGAGCCACAGCCGCGCGGCGATCAGCAGCAACATGGCGATGCCCACACCGCCGACATTCGCCTTGACGCCCAGGGCCGACCCCAGCAGGTCGCCCAGGAAGCCGCCCAGAAGGGTGCAGATGGCCAGCAGCGCCACACCGGAGATGGTCATGGGCGACCTCCCCCGCACACCGGTCGATCAAAACGCAAAGCCGCCATCATATCCCTCCCGTGCATGCAGACTCTCTCGGTCCGCAGTTTTAAAAATACACGATATTGAATTTTTCGCAATTGAGGATACATTGACCTCGACAAATCCACCTTGCGCATACGAAGGTCGATCATGCGGGATTGGAACACCAAGGGCCGGGACAGACAGGCGCGGCTGGAAGCGGGCCAGCGCCTGGCCACGGGCAAGATCGTCGCCGCCCAGGACCTCATCACCTTCCTGGAGGCGATCCTGCGCCCCGGCGACCGGGTCTGCCTGGAGGGGGACAACCAGAAGCAGGCGGACGTGCTGGCCAAGGCGCTGGCCAAGGTGGATCCGGCCAAGGTCAACGGCCTGCACATGGTGCAGTCGGGCGTGGTCCTGCCCGAGCATCTGGACATCTTCGAAACCGGGATCGCCCGGCGGCTGGACTTCTCATACTCCGGCCCGCAGTCGGCGCGGATCGCGCGCATGATGTTCGGCGGCCAGATCGAACTGGGCGCCGTCCACACCTACCTGGAGCTGTTTGCCCGCTATTTCATCGACCTGACGCCCCAGGTGGCGCTGATCGCGGCGGTCAGCGCCGACAAGGACGGCAACCTGTATACCGGCCCCAACACGGAAGACACGCCCACCGTCGTGGAGGCCACCAGCTTCGGCAAGGGCCTGGTGATCGCCCAGGTGGGTGAGATCGTCGACCAGGTCCCGCGCGTCGACATTCCGGCCGATCAGGTTCATTTCGTGGTCGACGCCGGCCGTCCCTTCTATGTCGAGCCCCTGTTCACCCGCGACCCGGCGGCCATCACCGAAACCCAGATCCTGACGGCCATGCTGGCCATCAAGGGACTGTACGCCCCCTACGGCGTGCGCCGGCTGAACCATGGCATCGGCTTCAACACCGCCGCCATCGAACTGCTGTTGCCCACCTATGGTGAGCGGCTGGGCCTGAAGGGCAAGGTCTGCACCCATTGGGCGCTGAACCCCCACCCCACCCTGATCCCCGCCATTGAAAGCGGGTGGGTGGAGCAGATCCATTGCTTCGGGTCCGAAGTGGGCATGGAAGACTACATGCGCGCCCGGCCGGACATCTTCTTCACCGGTCCCGACGGGTCGTTGCGGTCCAACCGGGCCTTCTGCCAGACCGCCGGCCTTTACGCCTGCGACATGTTCATCGGCTCCACCCTGCAGATCGACCTGGCGGGCAACAGCTCCACCGTCACCGGCGGCCGGGTCGCCGGGTTCGGCGGCGCGCCCAATATGGGATCGGACGCCCGCGGCCGCCGCCATCCCAGCGCCCCCTGGCTGCGCGCCGGGCAGGAGGCGGATCCGGACGGTCCCCCGCCGCTGCGGCGCGGTCGCAAGCTGGTCGTGCAGATCGGGGAAACCTTCGGCGACGGCAACGCGCCAATGTTTGTGGAGCGCCTGGGCGCGCTGGAGCTGGCCGACAAGCTGGACCTGGATCTGGCGCCGGTCATGGTCTACGGCGACGACGTCACCCACATCGTCACCGAGGAAGGCATCGCCAACCTGCTGCTGTGCCGTGACAAGGATGAACGGGAACAGGCCATTCGCGGCGTCGCCGGCTATACCGAGGTCGGCCGTGCCCGCGACCGCAAGATGGTGGAACGGCTGCGCCAACGCAAAGTCATCCAGCGCCCCGAAGATCTGGGCATCGATCCGCTGGACGCCGACCGGGGCCTGCTGGTCGCCCATTCCATCAAGGACCTGATGATCGCCTCGGGCGGGCTCTACCGGCCGCCCAGCCGCTTCCGCAATTGGTGAGGCCCCGCCCCATGGAAAACCTGCGCTACGAACTCAGCACCACCGGGCCTGCCGGCGGCACCCGCGCCGTCGCCCTGGTGGGCGTCGTCGCCTCCGGCAATCTGGAAGTGCTGCTGGAACGGGGGGAGGCGCCCGACCGGTGCGTCATCGACATCGCCACCCCGGCCCACGGCTTCGCCGCCCTCTGGCAGGCGGTGACGGCGGACTTCGCCGCCCGCATGGCGGCGGGCGGGCTGCGCATCACAATCAACGACGGCGGCGCGCGGCCGGACACGGTGGCGCTGCGCCTGGCCCAGGGGGTGCGCCTGATGGAGAAGCCGGAATGACCAGTCCCTCCCCCACCCGCCACAGCTGGTATGAGGAGTCGGCCCGGGGCCGCCTGGCCCACCTGCTGGACCCCGGCAGCTTCACCGAATTCCTGGGCCCCGAGCGGCGGGAGTTCAGCCCGCATCTGGGCCTGTTCAACCTGCCGCACCAGCTGGACGACGGCATCATCGTCGGCAACGGCAAGCTGGATGGCCGGCCCGTTCTGGCGGCCGCGCAGGAGGGCCGCTTCATGGGCGGCGCCATCGGCGAAGTGCACGGCGCCAAGCTGACCGGGCTGCTGCGTGCCGCCCGCCAGATGAAGCGCGACGTGGTCATCCTGTTCGACACCGGCGGCGTACGCCTGCAGGAGGCCAACGCCGGCGAGCTGGCCATTTCGGAAATCATCCGCGCCACGCTGGAGACCCGGGCCGAGGGCGTGCGCGTCATCGGGCTGCTGGGCGGTCGCGCCGGCTGCTACGGCGGCGGCAGCCTGATCGCCGGCTGCTGCTCCGCCCTGGTCATCTCCGAACAGGGCCGGCTGTCCGTCTCAGGCCCGGAGGTCATCGAGACCAACAAGGGCGTGGAGGAGTTCGATTCCCGCGACCGGGCGCTGGTCTGGCGCACCATGGGGGGCAAGCATCGCTATCTGATCGGCGGCGTCGACCTGTTCGTCGATGACGACGTCGCGGCCTTCCGCGCCGGCGCGGTGGCGGCCCTGGAACGGCCCGCCGCCCTCAACCAGGCGGTGCTGGCGGCCGAGCAGGCGCGGCTGGAACGCCGGCTGGCGCGCTTCGGCGACGCGGCCGATGGCGCCGAGGTCTGGGCCCGGCTGGGCGTTCCCCATCCCGCCACGGTGCCGGACCTGGACACAAGCGCCTTCCTGACCATCGCGACCAGCAAACGGGAGGGCGCCGATGCGGCCCGTTGACATCCTTTCCTCGCTTTTCCCGGCCGGTCACCAGGTGACGGAGGCGGGCGGCCTCCTCAGCGGCAACGGCCGGCTTGATCCGCAGATCACGGTGGATGTCGTCGGCATCAGCGGCAAGACCTACCCCGGCGTTGACGAGGCCCTGGCGCTGGCCGGCCGCATCCTGTCCATCGCCGACCGGCCGGACCCGGCGCCCCTGTTGTTCCTGGTCGATTCCGGCAGCCAGCGGATGAGCCGCCGCGATGAGCTGATGGGCCTCAGCGAGACTCTGGCCCACCTGGCCAAGGCGTTGTGGCGGGCGGAACAGGCGGGCCACCGCACGATCGGGCTGCTGTACGGCGGCAGCGCCGCCGGCGCCTTCATCGCCACCGCCCTCGCCTGCGGATCGCTGGTGGCCCTGCCCGGCGCCTGGCCCGAGGTCATGGATCTGCCGTCCATGGCGCGCGTGACCAAGCTGTCGCTTGACGTGTTGAAGGAGAAGGCGGCCGGCACCCCCGTTTTCGCGCCGGGCCTGGACAACCTGTTCGCCACCGGCGCCATCGCGGAGATATGGGACCCGGCGCGGCCGCTGTGCGATCAGTTGAAGGCGCTACTGGCCGCCACCCGGGATGATGACGGGCGGGCGGGGTGGGGCCTGGAACGAGGCGGCCGGGTGAAGGCAGCCGCGATCGCGCAGGAAGTGCAACGGCTGGCGCTGGCCCATGGTTGACCCCGCCGCCCTGCGCCGCCACGACCTGGTCCACCTGTCCCCCGAGGCGTGGCGCGGCCAGGTGGCCGGCCTGGTGGAGGAGGTTGCCGATTGGGCGGATTTGGGCCGTCCAGCCATCTTCCGGCAGCGTGTCTGCGCGGACCCCGATGGCACCGTCCCGCTGGGCCTGCCCTTGCCGCCGGGCATGGGGCGCAAGCGGCTGACCCTGTCCTGTCCGCCCGCCGCCGTGGCCCGGGTGGCGCCGCCACCGCTGCTGCGCGACGCCCGGTCTTCGGCACCCGCCGCCTGGCGGCCGGTGATCGAGGCCTTGCTCAGCGAAGATCCGTCCTGGCGCTGTTTTGGCAGCCTGGCGTGGCAGCACCTGACCGGCCTGCCCTATCTGACCGATGCGTCCGACCTGGACCTGCTGATCGCGTGCGCCAGCGGCGCGGACGCGGCCCGGATCACGGCGGTGCTGGGCGGCATCGCGGCCTGGGCCCCCATGCGCCTGGACGCGGAACTGGTATCCGGGGATGGCGCCGCCGTGCAATGGCGGGAGTGGCTGTCGGACGCCCCGCACCTGCTGGCCAAGACCCGATCCGGGCCGGCCCTGGTCGCCCGGGAGGCGCTGTTCCCATGACGATGCCGCAGACAGCACCGGCCCGGCCGGCCTCCCCCATCCTGCACCCTGAACACCGCACCAGCCCGGACTGGATCGGCGGGCAGGCGGCGCGGGCCCTGATCCTGGAAGTGGAGACCTGGCCCAAACCCGGCCTGGTCAGCCATATCGACACCGGCGCGCACCGGGACATGGATGCGGCCCTATTGCGCCTCAGCGCCCGGACGCTGGAGCCGTACTTCGTCGCCTTGGCCGAGGCCGGTGCCGCCGACGCCGGCATGGCCCGCCTGCGCCTGATCGGGCTGGAGGCGGAGGCGGCGATGCGCCAGGCCACCGGTAATGTGAACACCCATCGCGGGGCCATTTTCGGCCTGGGCCTGCTGGCGGCGGCGGCGGGGTTGGCCGGGGCCTGCGACTGGCGACAAACCCTGGGAACCCTGGTCGCCGCGCGCTGGGGCCGCGAAATCACCGCCACACCGCAGGAAACCGCCAGCCATGGCGGCATCGTGGCGCGCCGCTATCGCGCCGGCGGCGCCAGGGAAGAGGCGGCCGCCGGCATGCCGTCCGTTTATGATGTCGCGCGCCCGGCCCTGCGCGAGGCGCGCCGCCTGGCGGCGGGTGATGAGGAGGCCGCGCGCGTCCATGCCTGCATGGCGCTGATCGCCACTGTGGAGGACAGCAACCTGCTGTATCGCGGCGGTGTCGACGGGCTGGCCTTCGCGCGGGCGGCGGCCCAGCGCTTCCTGCGCGACGGCGGCGTCGGATGCCGGCACTGGCGCTGGGCGGCCAAGGCCATCCATGACGACTTCGTCGCCCGCAATCTCAGCCCCGGCGGCTGCGCCGACCTGCTGGCCATGGCGCTGTTCACCGAGGCGCTGGAATCATGAGCCTGGCCCTGCTCTGCTCCGGCCAGGGCCGGCAGGATCGCGGCACCTTCGCCTTGCTGGCGTATGAGCCGGCGGCGCGTCCCATCCTGGATGCCGCCACCCGTCTGCTGGGCGCGCATCCCGCCGAGTTCTGCCGGACGGCACCGGAGGAGGCGCTGCACGCCAACCGGGAGGGGCAACTGCTGTGCGTGGCCCGCGCCCTGGCCGCCGCGGCCGCCCTGTTCCCGGACGGGGCGCCACCGGAGACCATCGTCGCGGGGTACAGCGTGGGCGAAATGGCGGCCTGGGGCATCGCCGGCGTGTGGCCGCCCGCCGACACCCTGGCGCTGGTTGACCGGCGGGCGCAGGCAATGGACTTGGCCGGCGGACCGGACGACCAGCTTGCCCATGTGCGGGGATTGGCGCGCGAAACGGTGGAGCGGCTGGCCCGGCGGTTCGACTGCGCCATCGCCATCGTCAACCCCGGCCGGTTGTTCATCGTCGGCGGAACCCGGGCGGCGACGGAGGCCTTCTGCGCCGCCGCCTTGGACGCCGGTGCCGCGCGCGCCGGCCCGATGAGCGTGCGCGTCGCCTCGCACACGCCGCGCCTGGCCGGCGCGGTGGCACCCTTCGCCGCGGCTCTGGCGGCGACACCCACCCAAGCCCCCGCCCTGCGCCTGATGACCGCCAGCGGCGCCACGCTGGTGACGCGGCCGGGCCAGGCGCTGGCCGGGTTGGCCGCGCAGCTGGCCGAAACCATAGACTGGGCGGCCGTGCTGGAGGCCCTGGCCGAACGCGGCGTGACCACGGTTCTGGAACTGGGGCCCGGCCGCGCCCTGGCGGACATGGCGGCGGCGGCCCTGCCCACCGCCGACGTGCGGGCTTTGGATGATTTCCATGGCCTGGCAGGCGCGCGGGCGTGGCTGAAGGGTCACCTGGGCCCATGTACGTCCGGCGTCGGGGAATGATAAGTCTCCATGATTCAGCGACCGCGCCGGGCTCTTGCGCCCGGCCATTGAATGGAGGCTTTCCCGGACATGACGACGGACGTACCTGAGCGCATCGCCGACCACCCCATCGACCCCGACATCCTGGCGCGCTGGTCGCCCCGCGCCTTCGACGGGTCCACGCTGGACGACGCGACGCTGGCCACCCTGTTCGAGGCGGCGCGCTGGGCGCCGTCGGCCTTCAACGCCCAGCCCTGGCGCTTCGTTTACGCCCACCGCGACACCCCGGAATGGGAGGCGCTGCTGTCCGCCCTGGTACCGCGCAACGCCGCCTGGGTGCAGCACGCCTCCGTCCTGCTGTTCGTCCTGTCCGATACCCTGTTCCTGGCGCCCGGCCAGACCGAACCGGTGCCGGCCACGACCAACAGCTTCGATGCCGGTGCCGCCTGGGCCCTTCTGGCCCTGCAGGCGCAGAAGCTGGGACTGCACACCCACGCCATGGCAGGCTTCGACCGCGCGCGCGCCACCGAGGTGACCGGGGCCGGCGATCGCTTCCGCGTCGAGGCGGCCGTGGCCATCGGCCGCAAGGGCGATCCGGCCACCTTGCCGGAACCGCTGCGCGCCCGTGAATTCCCCAGCCCTCGCCGTCCCCTGTCCGAAACCGTCCATCGGGGCCGCCTGCCCTGACCGCCGGGGAAGCGGCCGGCGCCACCGCCGCCGCTTCCCACCCGCGCTTCCCATTCCCCGCGAGCAAGTGCCCAGGCGCCCCTGATCAAGATCAGCGGGCGGCATTTGATATGCTGCACCGCAACGCATAGGCCGTGACCACCCAGGCTGGCCGATAAAAAATGCGACGGGCAGTTGGGTCCCTGCGGACCCTGGGCAGTTGGGTCCCACCGGGCCCTGACGGTGCCGATGCCGGCACCCTTCATAGAGGGGAATAGCGCCATGACCGTCCTCGACCCCGTGGCGGAGCCTGTTCCGGCCGCGCGCATGACGCCGGCCCAGGCCCGTGTCCTGTTCGCCGCCACCACGGGCAATTTCATGAGCGCCACGCCGGTGCTGTACACCGTGTTCGGCATGGTGCTGATCCCCATTTCCCAGGAATTCGGCTGGCCCCGGGCGCAGGTCTCGGGCGTGCTGGGCCTGGCAGCGCTGTGCGCGGCGGCGATGGCGTTTGCTACCGGGCCGCTGATCGACCGCTACGGCCCGCGCCGCCTGATCCTGATGGGCAGCCTGTCGTTCGCGGTGGCGCTGGGCCTGTTCTCCTTGGCGCCGGCCCGGGTGCTGCCGTTCTACGGCCTGTTCCTGCTGGCCGATATCGCCGCCGCCTTCGCCTCGCCCATGACCTACAGCAAGGCGGTGTCGGGCTGGTTCGACCGGGGGCGTGGGGCGGCGCTGGGCTTCGCCGGCGGGGTGGGCAATGGCCTGGGCGCCACGGTCATCCCCATCATCGGCGGCCTGCTGTTGTCGCGTTTCGACTGGCGGGTGACCTATCAGGGCATGGCGCTGATGGTGGGGGCCGTCGGTTTCCCCATCCTGCTACGGTATTTGCGCGATCCGCCGCCCGGCGGCGTACGGGACGCGGGGCCCGCGCGGGCGGAGAAAGTGACGGCCCCGGCCAAGGACCTGAGCCTGCGCCAGGCGGTCCGCACCCGCGCCTTCTGGATCATGGCGCTGGCCATCGGCCTGTGCGCGGCCTGCATGACGGCGATGTTCACCAACGTCGTGCCGGTGCTGACGGAGCGGGGCTTCGCCCTTGCCGACGGGGTGACGGTGGTGACCGTCTTCGCCCTGGTGTGCGCCGTGGCGCAATGGCTGATGGGCCTGGTGCTGGACCGCATCGCCACGCCCCTGATCCTGGTGCCCTTCTACCTGCTGGGCCTGGGCGGCCTGCTGCTGCTGCAATACGGGCCCAGCATGCCGTGGCTGGTGGCGGCCGGTGTCATGATGGGCTTGGGCCTGGGCGCGGAGTACAGCGCCTTGCCCTTTCTGGTGTCGCGCTATTTCGGTTTCCGCAGCTATGGCGCCATCGCCGGGGTGCTGTACGGCGGCATCAATGTCGGCATGGGGCTGATCCCCTTCGCCATGAACGCCATCTTCGACGCCTACCGGTCCTACGACCCGGCGCTGCACCTCATCCAGGGCCTGATGCTGGCGGCCACCACCGCCTTCCTGTTCCTGCCGGCGCATGACAAGCCGCTGGCGGACTGAGCCGGCCCATCCCTGTTCATACCCCCCATCCATGAAAAAAGGCGGGAAGCGATCCCGCCTTTTTCCGTTCCGGCACGCGCCTCAGCCGAACAGCTTGGCTGCCAGCTTGGCGACATGGGCGCCCTGGAAGCTGGCGATGCCCAGCTCGGCTTCCGACGGCTGGCGGGAACCATCGCTGGCCGACAGCGTGGTGGCGCCGTAGGGCGTGCCGCCCTGCACCGCGCCCAGCTCACCCAGGCGGGGCTCGGCATAGGGCACGCCCACCACCACCATGCCGTGGTGCAGCAGGCTGGTGTGGAAGGACAGGATCGTGCTTTCCTGGCCGCCGTGCTGGGTGGCGGTGGAGGCGAAGACGCTGCCGATCTTGCCGATCAGCTTGCCCTGGGCCCACAGGCCGCCCGTCTGGTCCAGGAAATTGCGCATCTGGGCCGCCATCATGCCGAAGCGGGTGGGCGTGCCGAAAATGATGGCGTCATAGTCCGCCAGCTCTTCCGGGGCGGCGATCGGCGCCTCCTGGTCCAGCTTGGCATAGGCCTTCTCCGCCACGTCGCGCGGCATCAGTTCCGGCACGCGCTTCACCACCACCTCGGCGCCGGCCACGGACTTGGCGCCGTCGGCCACGGCATAGGCCATCTTCTCGATATGGCCCCAGGTGGAATAGTAAAGAACAAGGATCTTCGCCATCGTCAGTCTCCAGGCGGGTTATGGGTGGCCGGCATATGCCATGGGCCCCGTGGCCCGCCAAGGCACGGGCCGCCTGAGGCAAGTCCCCGGGCAGTTCTGGACAAGACGGGCCGGATGGCCTTCCCTACCCTCACACTCGCGACGGACCTGGTGTCGTGGATGCTGGGACATCCCCATCGGACGGTCCGCGAGACAGGAGTAGTGAGGAGAGGTTAGTGGAAACCCTCGAAGCCCTGCGCACGCGCCCCCTGAAGCCCGGTTTCGGCGCGGAAATTCTGGACGTGGATCTGAAAACGGCATCGCCGGAGGAAGTGGGCCAGGTGGTGGACGCCTTCCACCGCCACGGCGCCATCCTGCTGCGCGGCCAGGATTTGGACCCCGCCGGCCTGAAGGCCTTCCTGGGCCGCTTCGGCCCCCTGGAGGGCCACACCCAGAAGCAGTTCACCCTGCCCGACCACCCCGAGGTCTACATCCTGTCCAACAAGGTGGTGGACGGTAAGCCCATCGGCGCCCACAACGACGGCGTGGGCTGGCACACCGACTATTCGTACAAGGCAGAGCCGGTGATGTGCACCATGCTGTACGCGGTGGAGGTGCCGGCCGAGGGGTCGGACACCCTGCTGGCCGATCTGTGCGCCGCCTACGACGCCCTGCCCGAGGAGCGGCGGGCCCAGCTGGACGGGCTGCGGCTGCACCACAGCTACGAATACTTCATGACCAGCCGCCAGTACCTGCGGGTGGACCAATTGAGCCCGGAACTGAAGGCGGAGAACCCGGACGTCGTCCACCCCCTGATCCGCACCCACCCCGCCGACGGGCGCAAGGCCCTGTGGGTCAGCACCGGCACGGTGAAGGAGGTGGTGGGCATGCCCAACCCGCAGGGGCTGGAACTACTGGACGAGCTGGTGGAATTCGTGACCCAGGACCGCTTCGTCCATGCCCACAAATGGCGGGTGGGCGACATCCTCATCTGGGACAACCGCTGCACCCTGCATACCGGCACCCTGTACGACGACAAGAAGTACACCCGCCTGATGCACCGCATGTGGGTGAAGGGCGACCGGCCTTTCTAAATTGCTCCATAGCCTTGGCTATCCTCGTTCCGCCCTGCGGTGCTCACTCCCGGGCTGACGGTCGCCGGCCTGCGGTTCAGTATGATGCGATCTCCGACGACTGGCCGTGGGCAGGATCCCACGGCCACTTTTTTACCGAAGGGGCGTTTGATGACGACGACAAGACCGCGCACCTGGCTGATCACCGGCGTCAGCTCCGGCTTCGGCCGGGCGCTGGCGCGGGCAGCGCTGAACCGGGGCGAGCGGGTTTGGGGCACCGTGCGGAACGAGGCCGACGCCGACGCCTTCCGCGCCCTGGCGCCGGACCTGGCCCGCGCGCCCATCCTGGACGTGACGGACGAGACGGCGGCGCACCGCGTGGCCTCGGCGGTGGAGGCCGACAGCCGCGGTATGGGTGGTGACGGCATCGACATCCTGGTCAACAACGCCGGCTATGGCCTGGTGGGCGGCGTGGAGGAGACCAGCCTGGCCGACGCCCGCGCGCAGTTCGAGGTCAACGTCTTCGGCGCGGTGGCCATGATGCAGGCCGTGCTGCCCTTCATGCGCGGGCGCCGGGCCGGGCACATCGTCAACGTCACCTCCGTCTCCGGCTTGGTGGGCTGGCCCAGCCTGGGCCTCTATTCCGGCAGCAAGTTCGCCCTGGAAGGCATCACCGAAACCCTGGCGCAAGAGGTGGCGCCCCTGGGCATCAAGGTGACGATGGTGGAGCCCGGCGGCTTCCGCACCGACTTCGCCGGCCGCTCGCGCAAGCGCAGCGAGGCGGACACCGACCGCCCCGACCTGGCCGCCGACTACGACGCCACCGTGGGGGAGTGCAAGCGCATCCTGGCCAGCCACGCCGGACAGGAGCGCGGCGATCCCGCCCGCGCGGCGCTCGCCATCCTGAAGGCCCTGGACGCGGAAACGCCCCCCCTGCGCCTGCTGCTGGGTGAGGATGCCGTGGGCTATGCGACGATGAAGCTGACCCGCCAGCTGGCCGACATCGAGGCCTGGCGCGCCGTGTCGGTGGATACTGATTTCGTGGCGTGACACCAGTGATGGTGGCCACGCCCCGTTCGCACCGGAACGCGGCGTGGCGCCAGCACCCTGTTCAGGGGGATTGAGTCACGCGTCGATGCGCGCCTGGTTCCACGCCGCCGCCACGTCCACGCTTTCCACCAGCAGGGCGCAGTTCTTCGACAGGGCGTGGAGCGCGCCCCAGTGCAGGGACGGCTCATAGGCGGCGCAGGCGTCGGCCACGATGAAGACGTGGAAGTCGCGGTGGAACGCGTCACGCACGGTGCAATCGACACAGCATTCGGTGGTGAAGCCGCAGACGACCAGGGTGTCGATGCCCCGGGCCCGCAGCCGCGCCTCGAAATCCGTGCCGGCGAAGGCGGAGAACAGCACCTTCTCCACCTCCATCTCGCCGCTCTCCGGCGCCACGCCGTAATAATCGGCGCCAGGGGTGCCGGCGCGGCAGATGCCTACCGCCTCCGCCGGCCAGCCCCGCCGCTCATAAAGGGCCTTCAGGGCCGCGCCATCCGTTTCCGGCCGGGTGATGACGCGGATGAAGACGGGTGGCACGCCGGCGGCGCGGGCGGCGGCCAGCAGCGGGCGGATGCGGTCCAGCGTCGGCTCGACAACGCCCAGATCCAGGCCCGCCTGGCCGATGGCGCCTTCGGGCGCGATGAAGTCCACCTGCGGATCGATGACCAGCAGGGCGGTGCGCTCCGGCCGGATCATGGGGGCCAACGCCGCCGCCGGCACCGGCGGGTCCAGCGTCAGGGTGACGGTCACGGCCCCGCCCTCTTTCAAGATGGTGGGCATCAGTAGGGCCTGTCCCCGGCGACGGTGACGCGGAAGCCGGAGCGGACGTTGGGGAAATAATCCCAGACGGCCAGATGCTGCACCGCGCGGTTGTCCCAGAAAGCCACCGAATGGGGTTCCCAGCGGAAGCGGATCTGGAAGTTCGGGTTCTTCACATGGTCGAACAGCAGCCCCAGCACGGCCTTGCTCTCCTCCTCCGGCACGCCCTCGATACGGGTGGTGTAGGAGGAGTTCACGAACAGGCACTTGCGCCCCGTCACCGGGTGGGTGCGCACCACCGGGTGGCTGTTGCAGGGGTAGCGCTTGTCGTAATCCTTGAACAGCGCGTGGTAGACGGGGTTGGCATCATGCACCGCCGTCAGGCCGTCCAGATAGGCCTTCATGCGGTCCGACAGCGCGTCGTAGGCGGCATACATGCTGGAGAAGCAGGTGTCGCCCCCCACCGGCGGCAGCGTGTGGATGTAAAGGATGCTGCCCAGCGGCGGCTCCGCGTCGCAACTGAGGTCGCTGTGCCAGTTCTCCCCCGCCACGTACTTGGAATTGGCGTCCGCGTGGATGGCCACGATCTCCGGATGGCCGTCGATGCCGGCAACGGCGGAATGGATGGCGAGGCGGCCGAAGTGCCGGCCGAAGGCCTTGTGCGCCTCGTGCGTCAGGGCCTGCTGATCGCGGAAAAAGATGACCTGATAGCGGGCGAAGGAGTCCTTCACCTCCGCCACCTGCAGGTCCGTCAGCGGTTGCGACAGGTCGATGCCCAGCAGTTCCGCCCCCAGCGCGACGGCGCTGGGCTTCACGCGGAAGCTCTGATACTCGCGGATGCCGTTGTCCATGGCGCGTCACACCTTAGTGGGAAAGGCCTCACGGATGGCCGGCAGCACCTCTTGGGCGAAGCGCGGCACACCCGTGATGTAGTCGGGGAAGATCAGCATCATGCCATCCAGGTCGCAGCCGCCCAGCATGTCGATCAGCTTGGCGGCGATCGTCGCGGGCGCGCCCACCAAGTGGCTGGACATGAAGCCGGACTTGGCCTTGGTGGTGAAGTCGTTCTGGCGGCCGATCTCCACGTCCAGGAAGCCGTAGGCCTTCATCATGCCGCGCCAGGCGCCCTCATCGAAGCCCTCGACGTACCGGGCGGCCAGGGTCTCGGCCTCCGCGTCGGTATCGCCCAGCACCAGGGTCATCATGGAATAGGTCTTGATGGCGCGGCCGGCCTCTTTCGCCATGGCCTTGGCCATGCCGCTGTTCTTGGCCAGCTCCTCCTTGCTGGAACCGGACAGGAAGATGGCATCCATCTCATTGATGGTGAAGGCCATGCCGCGCTTGCTGGACCCGGCGCAGACCAGGAAGGGCCGCGAGAACGGCTTGGGATCGGACTGGCAGTCGGTCAGGGTCACGTACTTGCCCTGGTAATCGACCGTGTCCTCGGTCCACAGCCGCTTGATGGCGTGCACCCATTCCTCGGCGAAGGTGTAGCGCTCGTCATGGTCCAGCTCGTCCCGCCAGGCGCCCATCTGCTCGAACTCGCCCTTGTACGAGCCGTTGACGACGTTCAGGCCGGCGCGGCCCTGGCTGATATGGTCCAGGGTCATGATCATCTTGGCGGTCACGGCCGGATTCTGCAGCAGGGTGTGAACGGTGGCCCACACCTTGACCTCCTTCGTCACCTCCGCCAGGCCAGCCATCATCATCTGGCTTTCCATGGCATAGCGCCAATGCTCGGTCGCGCCGCCGTAGCCGCGCCACTTGGCCATGGCCATGATGAAGTCGTAGCCGGCGCCGTCGGCCAGCTGGGCCACCTGGCGGTTATAGGCGTAGGAGCCGTCGATGCGCGGGGCGGAGGAGGACAGGATCCAGCCGCCGTTGGCGATGGGCAGGAAGATGCCCAGGTCCTTGCCGCCCGCGTCGGAGGGCAAGGGCGCGCGCTTCAGTTCGGTCGTCTGCGTCATGATGGAACCAGGCCTCCCTTAGAACGAGTAATTGACGCTGAACAGCATCTGGCGCGGCGGGATGTACTGGTTGCTGACCACGCCGCTGCCGTAGGGGTCGGTGTAGCGCCCGGCGATGCCGGCCCGGTCCAGCAGGTTGGTGACGGTGAAGGTGGCCCGCCACGGCCCGCTTTCCGGCACGTATTCGAAGAACAGGTTCACCTGGCTGTACGACGGCACATGATCGGTCCCGGCCTCGTTGAACACCCGCGCCTGGTAGTCGCTGCGGAACAGCAGCTCGGCCCGCGACACCAGGGTACCGTATGCGCCCAGGGTTTGCTGCCAGCTGGCGTTGACCCCGCCGGCGGCACCCGGCATGTCGGGCGGGGTGTTGCCCTTGACGTTGATGGACTGGGCGGCCCGGATGGCGAACCATTGCGCGCTGTAGGGATAGGTGATGCCGGCGGCCACGGCCTTGGCGGCGGCGGCATCGGCCAGGCGCCGGTCCAACGCCAGATAGCTGTCGGGAATCTCACCATCCATCAGGGTCAGGTTGGCGCCCAGTTCCAGGCGGTTGTCCAGCAGGCGGTACTTGGCCTCGACCTCCGCGCCCCACATGTTCACCTGGGGGATGTTGCCGATGCCGCCGCTGTAGGGCACCGGATCCTCCTCAATGTACTGCATGTTGTTGTACTTGGAGTAGAAGGCCGACAGGTTGACGTTCAGGTGATTGGCCAGGAAGCGGTTCTTGGACCCCAGCTCGAAGCTGTCCACCGTCTCCTTGTCGTAGCTGCCAGAGACGACCATGGCGCTGCTGGTGCCGGTGTTGACGCCGCCGGGCTTATAACCGCGCGACCAGCTGGCATAGACCATGTTGTCCGGCGTCAGGTCGAAATCGGTTTCGGCCTTGCCGGTCAGGGCGTAGACGTTGGTGGAGCGGGGCGACGGCTTGCCGTAATAGTCGGAGCCCCAGCCGTCATATTGGTCGACATTGTAGCGCACGCCGCCGGTGAGGCGCAGACGGTCGGTCAGGTGATAGGTCGCCTGCACGAAGGGCGCCACGCTGTCGCGGTCCACCGACGACAGGTTCTCATAGCTGAGGTTGGCTGGCAGGGCGGCCGGCGAGGTGTTGGTGGGCAGCACCGGCGTGGGATCGCTGCCGTTGGTGCCCTTGTATTCCACCACGTACTGGCTGCTGTGGGAGTGCATGTAGAAGACGCCGGCGATCCAGTCCAGGTCGGTCCCGGGGTTGGAGCTGAGCGTCACCTCCTCCATGATCGCGCGGCTCTTGGTATTCCAGGCCGCCACGGTGTCATAGCCGCCGAACAGCGCCACGGTGCTGCGGTCGCTGTCGAACGACTGCTTGGCATCCATGTACTGATAGCTGCTGATGGACTTCAGGTTGGCGAACGGCAGGGAGTAGTTGACCGTCAGCGTGTCGACATCCATGGCCAGCTTGAACTTGGCCGGAAAGTCCTGGGACACCTGGCGCGGGTCGCTGTTGGGGTCGTCCAGCGCCTTGAGCGCGGACCCATGGTGGTCGTCGTCGAAATGCTGGCCCGTCAGGGTGATGGTCAGGTTGTCGGTCGGCTGCCACAGGCCCGACAGCTTGTAGTTCACGTTGTTGGCGTCATCCAGGTCATAGCCGCCGGGCACGCCCGTGGCGGTGGAATAGCCGTCGTGGCTGGTCTTCTGCACCACGGCGCGGATGGCGGCGGTGTCGCCCACCGGCACGTTCAGCGCGGCCTTGCCCATGGCATAGCTGTAGTTGCCGAAGGTGGCGGTGGCGTCGCCGGACAGCTTGCCCAGTTCCGGCTGTTTGCTGATGACATTGATGGCGCCGCCGGTGGAGCTTTGCCCGAACACGGTGCCCTGCGGCCCGCGCAGCACCTCGACATGGTCGACGTCCAGGAAGCCCAGGTTCAGCGCGATGTTGTTGGGGATGTAGACGTTGTCGATGTGGAAGGAGACACCCGGCTGGGTGAAGAAGTTCTCCGGCGTCTGCGAGCCCACGCCGCGGATGGAGACGATGACCTCAGACCCGCCGCTGGGGGTGATCTGCAAGCCCGGGACATAGCCGTTCAGGCCCAGCGGCCCGGTGACGTTGCCTTTTTCCAGCGTGTCGGCGGAAACGGCGGTGACGGACAGCGCGGCCTTCTGCAGGTCCACCTGGCGCTTCTCCGCCGTGACGATGATGGGTTCCAGCGCGTCCAGCTCTGCGTCGCCGGCGGCACCGGCCGGGGCGTCCACCGGGGCGTCCACCGGGGCCGGCGGGGTTTGGGCGTAGGCGGAGGCGGCCGTCATCATCGCGGCCGCCAGAAATCCTTGCCAATAGCGCAGCTTGACATCTCTCAACATGCCCGACCCCCATTCTTTGGTAGATGACGATGTGCATCGTCTTGAGGACAAGCATGCGGGCATCCAGCGAAGTATTCTTGTTATAGGACGCCCGGGAATTTGCCTGAATTCACCATTCCCCATGCCCACCATGCACCCCTGCCACAGTCCATTATTTTGCTTTTACCGCCAGACGTGCGGACACCACCCGCAGCCTTTGCCGCGGATGGCGCCACCCCACCGGATTTAATGTTGTTATTCTTTGAACGTGTTCAGCTTGCGGGCACTTGGGCGACCGCACCCTGGGACCCATCATCCGGCGCGGCCGCGCGCCGGGCGAAAGGGCCGACGCCAGCCAGCACCGGCCGCCCCAGCAGCACCAGGGGCACGATGGCCGCCACCATCAGCACGGCGTACAGGTAGAAGATGGGGGCGAAGGTGCCGATCTGGTCGGCGATGGCGCCAGCCGCCACCGGCCCCGCCGCCGCCACGGTGGTGATGGTCCATACCATGCCCAGCACCTGGGACCCGATGTCCTTGCCGAAATATTCCAGCAGCAGGACGCTGGCGGCCAGGTAGGCCACGCCCCAGCCGATGCCGAAGGCCAGGGCGAAGGCCCCGATGCCGACCAGGGTGCCGGCATGGGCGAACAGGGCGATGCCGACGACCTGCAGCGCCAGGCCCAGGACCAGCAGCCGCCGGGTGGACATGATCTCGCACAGCGGCCCGGCGACGCCCTTCGCCACCGTCATGACCAGGGCCATGGCGGCCAGCGCGAAGGCCGCCGTGTCGGGCGCCACGCCCAGGATGCCCAGATGGTTCAGCGCCACGCTGTTGATGGTGGTGACACAGGCCATGGTCATGGTCATGGAGGCGGCCACGGCCAGGAACTGCGGCGTGGCGATGGCGCTGCGGTAGGTCCAGCCGGTCCCCGTGGCCTCGGCCGCGCTGATGGGCGCCCCCTCGGCATCCGCCGGCGCCTCGGCCTCGATGGCGCGGTCGCGCAGGCACAGCAGGTTGACCAAGGTGACGGCCACGGCGACGCCGGCCATCTCCATCCAATAGACGCGCCAGTCCGCGCTGAACGCGACGATGGCGCGGGCCAGCGGGGGGCCCACCACGCCGCCGAAGGCGCCGATCATAAGGTAAAGGCCGATCATGCGGGCCGAGCGGCGCGGGAACCAGCAGGCGATGGCGTAGATGGCCGGCACGTTGCCGGTCAGCGAATAGCCCAGGCCCAGCAACAGCATGGCCGCGTAGAAGGCCAGCAGGCCATGGGTGTACGAGGCCAGCATGTAGGCCGCCACCAGCACCAGCCCCCCCAGGGCCATGGTGTAGCGGGGGCCGATGCGCTTCATCAGCGTGGTGGGGAAGACGCTGGACAGGCCGCAGGCGATGCCCAGCAGGGAGAAGCTGAAACCGGCCGCTTTGAAGGACCAGTGCAGTTCGCCGACCATGGTGTAGAGCACCACGCCCAGCGAGGCGAACGTCGCGGCGTTGAGGAAAAAGAAGCTCAACGACACTGCCGCCAAGACCAACCACTCTCGCCGCATCAGGAAACTCCCGGGCTTATGGGTGTAAGTCATCACCGAAACGCTATCAGCCGATGCGGTCGCCGCGCTTGCCAACAGGCGAACAAATTCATGCCGAAAACGTTTGCCCACTGTGATGATAGGCACACTTAACGGTTCTATCGCCTAAAAAAACAGCGGTATTAAAAATGCTCAATAATTAACCAAATCAGCGTACCGGCCAGGCCGGGCGCGGGGTCAGGCCGGCGCGGGCCAGCAGCGCGGCCTGGGAGGCGCGCGCCTCCCGCCGCAGGGCATCCTCATCCACGCTTACGCAGCGGCCGTCCCGCACGACGACACGGCCATCGACCACCACGTCGCGGACGGAACGGCCGTCCGTGCCCCACACCAGGTGCAGGGCGGGATCGCCCACCACCAGGAAGGGGGCGGAATGGGGATCATGCACCACCAGGTCGGCCCGCTTGCCCACCTCCAGCGAGCCGATGCGGTCGGCCATGCCGATGGCCCGTGCCCCATCGATGGTGGCCAGCGCGAAGGCCGTATCGGCCCCGAAACGATGGGCGTCCAGGCTCATGTCCCGGGCCAGGCCCGCGGCCAGGGCGGCCGCCCGGTGGATGTCCGGCAGGTCGCCGGCGTTGGGCGCGTCGCAGCCCAGCGCCACCCGCCCGCCGCGCAAGACCATTTCCGCATGGCGTCCGGCCCGGCTGACGCCCTGGGCCAGGCGCAGATAGGCCCAAGGGCAATAGGCAACGGCGGTGTCACTGGTCAGCAGGGCGTCCATCTCGGCATCGTCCAGCCAGACGGCATGGGACAGCAGCAGGTGCGGACCCAGCACGCCCAGGTCGGCCAGGTGCAGCAGCGGCCGCCGGCGCGACCGGCGCAGATAGGCCGCCACATCGGCCTCGGTCGGGGAGATGTGCATGGTCATGCCCACGCCCCGCCGCCGCGCCAGGTCGGCGGCCCCGGCCAGCAGGGCGTCGCTGGCGAGGTCATGCCCCACCAGGGTCACCCACCCCTCCACCAGACCGCCTTTCGGCAGGCCGTCCAGCACGGCCGCCTGGCGGGCCAGCACCTCATCGGTGGGCGCGGCATAGGGGGCGTCGGCCACGTCCCAGCCCCAGCAGCCCACCGCCGCCCGGATCCCGGCATGGGCCAGGCCGGCGGCCACGCGGAAGGGATGGGCCACGGTGCCGGCCTCCACCACCGTGGTGGTGCCGTATTTCAGGGATTCCACGGCGGTCAACGTGGCCGACAGCTCATCATCATCGGCGGTGTGCGCCCCGTGGATGGGCACCGCCCAGCCGAAGATGGACTCGTCCGACGACTGCCGGTCGGGGATCAGGCTGCGCACCAGCGGGTCCCCCGTCAGATGCTGGTGCGCGTTGACCAGGCCCGGCGTGATCAGGCCGCCACCGGCTTCCAGCACCGGTGCCGCCGGCCAACGGGCCCGCAGCGCCTCGGCCCTGTCCACCGCGATGATCCCGCCGCCCGCGATGGCCACCCCACCCTGGCGCCAGACCGTGCGGCTGGCATCCATGGTGACGACGTCGCCGCCCAGCACCAGCAAATCGGGCACCAGCAAATCGGGCACCGGCGACGCGGGCATGGCGAACCCTGTCACGGCGCCCGGCCGCACAACGCCAGCGCCGCCATGGCGTACAGGCGCGTGCAGTCCATCAGGTCATCGATGCTGGGCCGCCAGCGGCGCGGCCCCATGGTCACGGATGGGATGCGGTTCATGTTGAAGACGTTGTGGTCGCGCCACATGCTGGAATAGACGGAACCGCTGATGGGCTGCGCCCCGCCCCGCACCCGGCCATGGGCATGGTCCAGCGCCATCCGCAACGGCCGCACCGCGTCCGGGTCGGCGGTGAAGCCATGGCGCACGGTGTAGGGCCGGATCGCGACGTCGCCGAAGCCGGCCTCGCGGAAGGCGCGCTTCAGGTCGCGATCCACGGCGGCGATGGTCTGCGCCGGGGTCAGCGCCACCTGGACATAGACGTTGCACACCTCGCTCGCCGCCCCCATGGCCTGCGGCGTGCCGCCCCGGATGGCGCCGATCTGCACCTTGGGCACGGCGGTGCCGCCGGGCCCCTCGAACCGGTGTTTCACCTCATACTCCCGCGCCCAGCGCTGGATGATCTCGATGGCCGGCGCCACCTTGACCAGGGGGCTGGGATGGTCGGCCAGCGCCTCGGGATGGGTCAGCAGCGGCGTGAACACCCCCTGGCCATAAATCGTGACGCGGAAGTCGGCATAGCCGCAGGCCGTCCAGTTGACGCCGAAGTCCGTGCCCTCGGCCGAGATGACGTAGTCCGGCGCCACCCCGCCGTGGGACATCAGGTAGCAGGCGCCCAACTCCTTGCCCAGATAGTCCACACCACCCCGCTCCTCCGCCGGTTCCGGCCCGATCTCACCCGGGCAGGCGGTCAGGTATAGGAGACCGCTGAGATCGATGCCCGCCTTCTTCAGGGCCTTGGCCGCCATCAGGAAGCAGGCCATGGGACCCCGGTCGTTGCCCACGGCATGGCCGAAAAAGGTCTCCCCCTCCAGCCAGGCGCCCAGCCACTGGGGATCCGCCACCGTTTCCGGGCGATAGGTGTACTGGTCCGTCTCATCATAAAACGGGCTTTCGGTGTCCAGGTGGCTGGTGAACAGCAGGTTGGGTCCGTCGCCCTTGCCACCATAGGTGCCGATGACGTTGAAGCGGTGCTCCAGCAGCCCGGCCTTGCGGGGGGCGAAACCGTTTTCCGCCATCCAGCCGTGGACAAACTCGCCGGCCTGTCGCTCCTGGCGCATGGGCGCGGGGATGCCGCACAGGTCCAGCACCAGTTTCACCAGCTCATCCCGGTCGATGGCCTTGGTGATGGCGGCGGCCTCTTCATCGGAAACCGCCAACGCGGCGTCGTGCATCGTCATACCCTATCCCCTGCCCCATGCGTTGCTTGGATGCGTTACTTGGCCCCGCCGTTGCGCGCGGGTGCTGTCAAGGGGGATCATAGGCGGCCCCGTTCCCCCCGCTCTTGCCGATTAACGCATGAAAGCTTGCCCGGGCGGAACCATGGGGTGGCGGCGGCGTGCTGGCGAAAGCGGCCATGCGCGTGCAGGCAAGATCGCCGCATCGGGCGGCCCTAAGGTTTTCCCCATGAGGGCGTCCCCGGCGGGGCCGCCCGGATGCTTGAACCAGGGGGACCCATGACCGTTCAATTGGATCGCGCCGCCGCGGCGGAACGGCACAAGATCCGGCCGACGCTGCACCTGCTGCCGGCCACGCCGCGCACCGTGCACTGGGGCTATTTCACCCCCGACCAGGCGCCGGCCCTGACGGTCAAGAGCAGCGACATCATCCAGGCGGAGGCCATCACCCACCATGCCGGCGACGCCCCGGACCTGATGATGGATGAGGCGGTGGCCCGCATCTTCAAGGAAATCCCGGAAGCCGATCGCAACCCGGGCGTCCACATCATGACCGGCCCCATTTATGTCGAGGGCGCCGAGCCCGGCGACATGCTGGAGGTCCACTACCTGAAGATGACGCCGCGCACCCGCTACGGTTCCAACCTGGCGGCCAACTGGGGCCACCTGTTCAAGGAGATGGGGGAGAAGGAGCGGGTGACGATCTATGAGATCGACGCCATGAGCCAGCAGGCCCACGCCCTCTACGCCTACGACTTTCCCGGCCGCTACGATGTGCCGGGCAAGATCACCAACTGCCCGGAATGCGACCGGCAGAAGGCCCTGCCCGGCGTGCGGGTGCCGGTACGCCCCCATCTGGGCACGGCCGGTGTGGCGCCGGATGTGGCCGGCCGGGTCAGCACCATCCCGCCGGGCCTGCACGGCGGCAACATCGACAACTGGCGCATCGGCGCCGGCGCCACGATGTACTATCCCGTCCAGATCGACGGCGCGCTGTTCTCCATCGGCGACCCGCACGTCTCTCAGGGCGATGGCGAGTTGAGCGGCACCGCCATCGAGGCCTCGCTGAACGTCCTGTTCCAGGTCTTCCTGCGCAAGGATTTCCGCTTCCCGTCCCCGCTGCTGGAAACGCCGGACTGCTGGATCGTCCATGGCTTTGACCCCGACCTGAACGTGGCCATGCGCAACGCCTCGGTCGACATGCTGAAGCTGCTGACCGAGCAGCAGAACCTGAGCCGCGACGACGCCTATTCGCTGATGAGCATCGCGGCAGACTTCGGCGTCACCCAGGTGGTGGACGGAACCCAGGGCATCCATGTGCGCATTCCCCGCGGCGTGTTCCCGCCGCGCGAGGACTGACGCCGCGACGATCAGACAAACAAGGGGCATGGCGTGGGGGTTCAAACGATGAAGCACTCTTTCCTGAATGATGCCTTTTTCAAAGGCCTGGACAGTTCGGCCCTGGGCGTGGAGGCGGCGGAGACCTTGCCGCCCTTGTGCTACACCGACCGCGAATTCTATGAGTTCGAGAAAGAGGCGCTGTTCAATCACGAATGGTTGTGCGTGGGCCGAGAATCCTGGGTGAAGGAGACGGGCGACTATTTCACCACCAGCATCATCGATGAACCCATCGTGGTGGCACGTGGCCGGGACGGCGTGATCCGCGCCATGTCCAGCGTCTGCCAGCACCGGGCCATGCTGGTGGCGGAGGGCCAGGGCAACACCCGTGCCTTCCTGTGCCCCTACCACCACTGGTCCTACGGGCTGGACGGCCAGCTGGTCGGCGCGCCGGCCATGGAGAAGACCTGTAACTTCGACAAGAAGGACATCAAGCTTCCCCAGTTCAAGGTCGAAGTCTGGCACGGCTTCATCTTCGTCAACTTCGACCTGGACGCCCCCGCCCTGGCCCCCCGGCTGGCGGCGCTGGAGGGGGTGATGGCCCCCTATTCCATGGCGACGCTGAACGGCCCGGCACCCGACCGCGACATCAAGTTCCCCTGGAACTGGAAGGTGATGTTCGAGAACAACAACGACGGCTATCACGCCAACCGCCTGCACGGCGGCGCCCTGCATGACTTCGTGCCCTCGCGCCTGGCGGCCTTCCCCGACGACCTGCCGGCCGACACGGCGGGCTATTACCGCACCAACGGCACCCTGCATGCCGACGCCAGCTTCAACCCCACGCAGAAGGCCATCCTGCCGGTCTTCCCCGCGCTGGGAGAGGCGGAGCGCAACCGCATGCTGTTCGTCAACGTGCCGCCCACATTGTCCCTGGTCATCACCAGCGACATGATCATCTATCTGATCCTGCGGGCGGATGGGGCGGAGACGCACCTGATGGACCAGGGCTATCTGGTGGCGCCGGGCGCGCTGGAGGACCCGCTGTTCGGCGACAAGCTGGCGATGAACAAGCATTCCACCGCCGCCATCATCGCCCAGGACCTGCATGTGGATGAGATGGTGCAGGTGGGCCTGCGCTCCCGCCACGCCATCCGCGGCCGCTATTCCTGGCAGGAACAGGCGCAGCGGGAATTCAACGGCTGGCTGGTGCGCCGCTACCAGGAGACCTGGGCCCGCACCAAGCCCGCCGCCTGAACCTTACAAGCGCGGCGCGAGGCGCGCCCCCGTGCCGCCAGGCCGCGACCGCAGCCGCCGGAGATTTCGGGGAAGCGTCAGCGGACCGGAAATCGAGGATAAGGCAACCGGCGAACGCCGGCTCCCGCCGCCTGAGGGACTAAAAAGATGACCACCGACCGCCTGCCCACCATCTTCTTCGGCCATGGCAGCCCCATGAACGCCCTGGAGGACAACGTCTGCACCCGGGAATGGGTGCGCCTCGGCACCCGGCTGGGGCGGCCCAAGGCCATCCTGGTCATCTCCGCCCACTGGTACACCCGGGGCACGGCGGTGACGGCCATGGAGCGGCCGCCCACCATCCATGATTTCGGCGCCTTTCCCCAGGCCCTGTTCGATGTCCGCTATCCGGCGCCGGGCAGCCCGGCCCTGGCCCAGCGCGTGGCGGAGGTGCTGGCCCCCATGCCCGTGATCCAGGACCAGAAGTGGGGCCTGGACCACGGCACCTGGTCGGTGCTGGTGAAGGCCTTCCCCAAGGCCGACATTCCGGTGGTGCAGCTGAGCATGGACGGGACCCAGCCGGCCGCCCATCATTTCGAGGTGGGTCGGAAACTGGCGACCCTGCGCGATGAGGGCGTGCTGATCGTGGGCACTGGCAATGTCGTCCACAACCTGGGGCGCATGAACTGGGACCCCAGCACCCCGCCCTATCCTTGGGCCGCCCGCTTCAACGACCTGGTGAAGCAGTGCGTCGCCAGCGACACGCCCCAGCCCATGATCGACTTCCAGAAGGCCGGGCCGGACGCCGCCGCCAGCATCCCGTCGCCCGACCATTTCCTGCCCTTCCTCTATGTGCTGGGCACCCGCCAGCCGGGCGACACCGTCACCCTGGTCAACGACCGGGTGGAACACGGCTCGCTCAGCATGCTAAGCGTCGCCTTCGGCGACCTGGCCGCCTGACGGAGTATGGGACGATGACCGGCGCCGATGACTGGTTCCCCGTACGCATCACCGCCAAGGTGCGGGATGGGGGCGACGTCTTCCTGTTCGACCTGGCCGACCCGGCGGGCGCCCCCCTGCCCGCCTTCCAGCCCGGCGCGCACATTGATGTGGCGGTGGATGGCACCGGCCTGACGCGCCAGTACTCCCTGTACAGCGCGCCGGCCGATATCCGCCGCTATGGCATCGCCGTGCAGCGGGAGGCCGAGGGCCGCGGCGGATCGCGCACCCTGTGCGACACGGTCGCGGCGGGCGACACCCTGCGCATCCGCCGGCCCCGCGCCCTGTTCACCCTGGCGGCGGGGGCGACCACGCACATCATGATCGCCGGCGGCATCGGCATCACGCCCCTGCTGTCCATGGCGTCCCACCTGGCGGGGGATGGCGGCGTCACCCTGCATTACCTGGTCCGCCGGCGCGACCGCGCCGCCCTGCTGGATGCCACCCGCCAGGCGGTGGGGCCGGAGAACCTGCACCTGCACGTGACGGCGGAAACGGGACGGCCCGATCTGGCCCGGCTGATCGGGCCGCCGGCACCCGGCCGCCATCTCTACCTCTGCGGCCCCGCAACGCTGCTGGATGCGGCGACCGCCACCGCCCAGGGGCTGGGCTGGCCGGAAAGCCATGTCCATCTGGAGCGTTTCGCCACCGATGCCGGGGCGAATGCCGGGGCCAACCGCCCCTTCCTGCTGCGCCTGCGCTCCACCGGTGCCGTCATCCCCGTCATGGCGGACCAGACGGCGGCCGAGGCCCTGGCCGGCGCCAATGTGGAATTGCCCATTTCCTGCGCCGAAGGGGTGTGCGGCGCCTGCATCACCGGCGTGCTGGACGGCACGCCGGAGCATCGCGACTGCGTCCTGACGGAGGCGGAGCATAAGGCCAATCGCCTGTTCACCCCCTGCTGTTCCCGCGCGGTCAGCGAAATGCTGGTGGTGGACCTTTAAGGGCGCCCAAGCCAGCCCCGATCCCTGACCATTTGAAATCGCCGCGATGCCAAACGGCGCCCCACAGCAGGGCGCCGTTTGATCGTACGGGAAGCGCCTTACTCCGCGAACTGATGGACGGTGGCACCCTCCGCGCCCACGCCGGGCGGCACCTGGAAATCGCCGTTGTCGTTATCGGCCAGGCCCGCCGATTGGCGGTACGCGCGCGGGGTGGTGCCATACCGGTCGCGGAAGGCGCGGCTGAAGTGCGCCGCCTCGTTGAAGCCCCAGCGGAAGCAGATCTGGGAGATGCCCAGATGGGCGAAGGTGGGGTTGATAAGGTCATGCCGGCAGCGTTCCAGCCGCCGGTTGCGGACATAGCCGCTGAAGGTCTGGTCGACCTCCTTGAACAGCTTTTGCAGATAGCGGGCGGAGCCGCCATATTCGTTGGCCACATCCTCCAGCGTCAGGTCGGGATCGCTGAGCCGGGTCTCGATGATCTGGCAGATGCGCTGCAGCGCCATGGAGCGGATACCGGCCGACCCGCGCGCCGTCTGCACCTGCGGATTGTCGGCCAGGGCCGTCATCAGGAACTCCGACAGTGCCATGTCGATAGGCCGCAGCGGACCTTCGGTCAAAGTGCCGAATGTTTCTGCCAAAGCCTTGAGCATTCCCGAAAGCACGTGCCCAATTCCTGACCGCCCCGGCAAATGCAAAACACCGAAAGATAGCGGCGTTATCAATCGAGGGTTGACGGCCGACTTGGGTATAAGAGCATAAAGGACCTGGAATTTGGTGCTGAAGGACAACGAGGCGGGGATTCCCGTCTGGCCATAGATGATATCCTGCGGCGCCAGCTCCAGTTTACCACCCGGATGAGTCAAGGTGGCGCTTCCCTCGATCAAGACAATCAGCCAAACGGCGTCCAATTTCTTCATCAGACGGCCGGATATTTCCTGCGGCGAGGAAGTGATGCGGGCGAATTCGATGCCAAGAGGTGACTTTAAGCAAAAAAGTTTGGCGAAGAAGTCTTCGTCTTCCGGCAAATGGTCCAGTGGAAGCTTCAGTTTTTCCAGCGCGTCGCGCCATACGTCGCGACGCTGCTCGACGGGGAACTGATCGGTGATCAAGTGCCATGCGGTCATCGGAACCCTCGCGCCCCCGTGTTGTCAGGCGACAGGCCGCCCCTGATAGGCGGCCGCGACTACCGGATTAAGCGCAACATTCGTACCGTTAAGAATCAAAATCATTTAGCCGGCAGGCGACCACACCCGCCAGGCGCGGGCCCGGCAAGCCGTTGTTCAGGTGTCGGCGACCGGGGACGCCAATGGGTCCGGCGGTTCCAGCGAGGCGGTATCGGCAACCGGCCAGTCCGCCATCAGCCGCCCTCGCCAGACACGGGGCGCCTCGCCGCTCTGCTTGTTGAAAAAGCGGGAGAAGTAGGCCGGATCCTCGAAGCCCAGTTCATAGGCGACGGCGGCGATGGTCTGGCCGCTGTAGAGGATCAGGCGCTTGGCCTCGGTCATCAGCCGGTCCTGGATCAGGCCGATGGCCGGCCGCCCCGTGACCGCCAGGCAGGCCGCGCGTAGAGTGGAGGAGGAGGTGCGCAACTCCGTCAGGTAAGCGTCCAGCGGCCGATGGCTGCGGTAGTGCCGCTCCACCAGGGCGCGGAAGGCCGCCACCAGCGCCACCTGGCCGGAGCGGCCGCCAGCCGCCGCGTTCATCGCCTCGGCCGGGCGTGCCACCCGCAGCATGGCGGCCAGTAGCACCAGCATATGCCCCTCCGCCGCCGCGCGACGGCCGGCATCTTGGCCGCGCAATTCACTTAAGATGCCGCCGGCGGCGGCCAGCACGGCGGCGAAGGCCTGCCCCTGCCCCGCCATGTCCAGGCAGGCGGGTTCCCGCGTCAGGACGGCGAAGGCGGGATCACGCTGGGCCAGGCCACGCAGAATGCGGTCGGACAGGGTGACGACCCAGCCTATGGTGCCGCGGGCGAAGGCGAAGCCATGCACCACGCCGGCCGGCACCAGGATCAGGGTGGGTCCATCGAAGGTCCAGGTGCGCTGGTCCGCCTGCACCCGGCCCCCGCCCGCGCGGATGGCCAGGAACTGCACCAGGTCGCCATGCTGGTGCGGGCGGATGCGCCAGTCCACCAGGCTGCTACGATCCTCGATCAACTCTACATGCAGGAAGCGGTCCTCGGCCGTGGCCGGCGCCTCGCCATACAGGGAAAAGACGGGAATGTCCGGACGGCTCATGACCGCCGCGTCGGCGTGGTGGAAAAATGCCAAGGATAGATCGATATGACCAATAACATGTATCGATAGGCTCGATGGTTCTGTTGCCATGCCACGTTAGGTGGGCAGATGGTTATCTTGGGCGATCGTTGCGAAAAAATCCAATTTTTGTGAACCCCCGTCCATTCCAGAAAAGCCACGCCCACCCCTATCGTTCCGGGGTCGGCCGGCCTGGTCCAGGCGGCCCAGGATAAAAATCGCCAGGCTCGGGAGGGCCCACCCCATGGTCGCAACACCCCGGATCCGCACCCAGATCCGCACCCAGGTCGGCATCATCGGCGCCGGTCCGGCCGGGCTGTTCCTGTCGGAACTGCTGCACCGGCACGGCATCGCCAGCGTCATTCTCGAATCCCGCACCCGGGAAGAGATCGAGGGCACCATCCGCGCCGGCGTGCTGGAGAACTGGACCGTCGACCTGATGAACCAGCTGGGCGTGGGGGAGCGCATGATGCGCGAGGGCCATTTCCATACCGGCATCACCCTGCGCTTCAAGGGGCAGAGCCATCACCTGGACATGGTGGAATTGACCGGCGGCAAGAAGGTGACGGTCTATCCCCAGCATGAGGTGATCAAGGACCTGGTGGCCCACCGCCTGGCCCAGGGTGCCGAAATCCATTTCGGCGTGAAGGACGTGGCGCTGCACGACGTCGCCACCGACCGGCCGTTCATCACCTACGCCCAGGCCGATGGCACGCCCGCCGTGCTGACCTGCGACTTCATCGCCGGCTGCGACGGCTTCCACGGCCCCAGCCGCCAGGCCATCCCGGCCGCGGCGCGCAAGGAGTTCCAGAAGATCTACCCCTATGGCTGGCTGGGCATCCTGACCGAGGCGCCGCCATCCCACCATGAGCTGATCTACGCCCGCCATGATCGGGGCTTCGCCCTGCTGAGCATGCGGTCGCCGGAGATCCAGCGCCTGTACATCCAATGCGATCCCAAGGACGACATGGCCCTGTGGCCCGACGCGCGCATCTGGTCTGAACTGCACCAGCGGCTGGAGACGGTGGACGGCTGGACCCTGACCGAGGGGCCCATCATCCAGAAGGGCATCATCGCCATGCGCAGCTTCGTCTGCGAGACCATGCGTCACGGCCGGCTGTTCCTGGCGGGCGACGCCGCCCACATCGTGCCGCCGACCGGCGCCAAGGGCCTGAACCTGGCTGTGGCCGACGTGCTGGTGCTGTCCCGCGCGCTGGAGAAATTCTACGCCAAGGGCGACAGCGCCGGCCTCGACGCCTACGCCGCCACCTGCCTGGCCCGCATCTGGAAAGGCGAGCGCTTCTCCTGGTACATGACCACCATGCTGCACACCGATGAGGCCGCCAGCCCCTTCGAGCATCGCATCCGCGAGGCCGACCTGGATTACGTCGTCAGCTCCCGCGCCGCCGCCACGGCCCTGGCCGAGAACTATGTGGGGCTGCCCATCTGACCACGCGATATAACCCACCCGGCGCGACGGCACCATCCGCCATTTCTGGTCAGGCGAGATGACCGGCGCCACCACGGATCCCGGCCAGGATCCGCGCGGCTCGCCCGACCCGGCGCCCTTGTGGATGGTGCTGGACTGCACACCCGGCGGGCGGCCGCCGTACTGGTATCCCAGGCTGGATTACACGCCCCAAGGTTAATTCGGCTGATACCGGAAGGACGGGTGCATTGGCGGACGCGCGGTGGGTTCTACTTCAACAGCGTCCCGCCCTCAGCCGATGGCCGCCCCATGACCCGTCCCCTCCGCCACGCCGCGACCGGCCTGTTGCTGGCCCTGGTGCTGACCCAATGCGCCTTGACCGCGGTGGTGCGGAACGAGCCGCCGCACCCTGCGCAGAAGGCACGATGACGCCAGGCCCGGCCACGTTATCCTCGGCCCCTTCCCGTGTTTGATTAGGCTGGCCGGATGGACATCGACACCTTGGAAGACCTGCTGGCCACCGGCCTGGTCCGCGACGCCCGCTTCACCGCCATGGACTGGCGTGACCTGGATGCCGCCGGCTGCCGGTTCGAGAATTGTGTTTTCGAGGACGTGCGCTTCACCGCCATCGACTTCAGCGACGCCCGCTTTCGCGCTTGCCACTTCATCCGCTGCCGCCTGTCGCACGCCAAACTGCGCGACGCGGTGCTGGAGGAGTGCCGCTTCATCGACCCGGAGGACAAGACCGCCGGCTGCACCCTGGCCTTCAGCGACCTGCGGGCCGCCCGCCTCAGCCGCTGCGACCTGTCCTTCGCCACGCTGGACCGTTGCACCCTGTTCGACGTGGAGGCGGAGGACTGCACCTTCTTCGGCGCACGCTTCCACCTGGTGGACTTCCACCACGCGCTCAGCCGGGCGCAAACGGTGCATCGCGCCACGTTCCGCGACTGCACCTTCGAATTGACCGACCTGTCGCGGCTGTCGCTGCGCGACGCCGTGATCACCCGCTGCCGCTTGCGGGAAACCGACCTGCACGCCACCGACCTGACGGACGCGGATTTGCGCGATAGCGACCTGTTCCAGGCCACCCTCACCGACGCCAAACTGGATGGCGCCGACCTGCGCGGGGCGGAGGTCAGCGGCTTGGACATCCGGCAGTTGGCCGGCTACGACGGCCTGAAGATCGCGGCTGACCAGCAGCACCTGTTGCTAGCCGCCGCCGGCATCGAGGTGTGCGAAGACTGATACAGGGAGACAGGGACATGGAACGACATACCGGCGGCTGGTGAACCTGGGATCCCTGGATACGCCTGACCAGTTCAAGCCGACCTATGAGAACTGGATCATCCGGCGCGAAGCCTGGCTGCCGCCCTTTCCGCTGAACCGCGGTTATGAGCGTGACCGGTAGACCGCCGGCCGCTACGAGGAATAGGGCCGGAAGAGACCCGGCCGGGCGAACCGGGCCTTTCCAGCACGTCGAAGGGAAACGGTCAGCAGTCGAAGAACACCGTTTCCTTCTCGCCCTGCAAATGGACGTCGAAGCGGAAGGTAGGCACCTCCGATCCGCCTTGGCCCCCGGCCTGGCGTGTGGCGATCAGGGTCTGACGGCGGTTCACCAGCTCGATGGACAGCAGTGCGGGGTCGGCGGCGTTGGCCTCGGGACGGTCATCGAAATAGATGCGGGTGTGCAGGTGGATGTTGATGCCGCGCGCGAACAGCAGCAGGGAGCAGTGCGGCGCCTGCGGCCGGCCGTCGATCCAGGGCGTGGCGCCGGGACGAACGGTCTCGAACCCCCACAGGCCCGTCTGCGGGTCAGCGCCCACGCGGCCCCAGCCCCGGAAGCCGGGGGCGTTATAAGTGCCGGTGCTGTCGGCCTGCCACAACTCCAGCATCACGTCGCGCAGGGGATGGCCGGAGCCGTCCCAGACCACGCCCTCGATGCGGATCCGCTCGCCTGGCACGCCGCCGCCCGCCAGGACGTGCAGCTTCTCCTGGGTTCGCAGGTTCAGGCCGGCGAAATGCGGCAGGCAGCCGATATGGACGTAGGGGCCGCCGGTCTGCGAGGGGGTTTCCTTCAGGTACGGGACAGGCATGGCTCAGTTCCCCTCCGGCCGGTTCTCAAAGAAGGTCGAGCGGCGGCCGCGCAACACGATGTCGAAGCGATAGACCAGGCTGTCGAAGGGCACCATCTCGTTCATGTCCAGCTTGGCCACCAGCATGTCCACCGCCGCCTTGTCGCGGATGGTGCCGATGATGGGGCACAGCGGGATCAGCGGGTCGCCCTCGAAATACATCTGGGTCACCAGGCGCTGGGCGAAGGCGTTGCCGAACAGCGAGAAATGGATGTGCGAAGGGCGCCAGTCGCTGTTGTGGTTCATCCAGGGATAAGGCCCCGGCTTGATGGTGCGGAAGAAATAGCGCCCGTCGTCGTCGGTGACGCAGCGACCGCAGCCGCCGAAATTGGGGTCCAGCGGCGCCAGGTAGCGATCGTTGCCGTGGCGATATCGGCCGCCGGCGTTGGCCTGCCAGACCTCCACCAGGCTGCCCTTCACCGGGCGCCCCATCTCATCCACCACGCGGCCGTGGACGATAATGCGCTCACCAATGGCCTCGCCGCCGGTGGTGATGTAGTTGCGGATCAGGTCATTGTCCAAGGGGTCCAGGTCACCGTGGCCGAACACGGGGCCGGTGCGCTCACCAATCGACTGGCGCAGGGACACCAGCGCCTTGCCCGGCGAGCGCAGGACGGACGTCTTGTACGGCGGCGTGAAGGCCGGCGGATGCCAGGCACGGTCGCGCCGGGTGAATTCTCCCCAGGGGAACTCTCTGGTATCGCTACTCATCTCAGGTCCCGTCCTCCCGGGAATTGGTTTTTGAGAGGCGGGCCACGATGCGGCGCCCACATCTTTCACCCCCACCCTAGAGCAATCGATGGTTCTGAAAATCCCATGCATGGGCATATAATCCATCGATATGGTTCATGGATAAGCCGGGGCCGGTATGGGCAGCTTCGATCATCTGGGCGTGGACGGCCACCTGTTGCGCCTGTTCGTGACGGTGTATGAGGAGGGGTCGGTCTCCGCCGCCGCCCGGCGGTTGGACATGGCGCAGTCGGCCGTCAGCCACGCGCTGAACCGCCTGCGCCGCCTGGTGGGCGACCCCTTGTTCGTGAAGTCCGGACGGCGCATCGTCGCCACCCAGCATGCGGAACGCCTGGTGCCCCAGGCGCGGCTGCTCATGGATGGGCTGAAGGCCCTCACGGCCGGCGACGGCTTCGACCCGGCGCAGGCCCGCTTGTCCTGGACGGTGGCGGCCAACGACTTCCAGCGCGACCTGCTGCTGCCCCGCTTTTACGCCCGGGCGGCGGCGCAGCTGGCGGACTTCCGCCTGCAGGTCATCCCTTCCGGCCGCCCCACCAACGAGATGCTGCGGGAGGCGCGCTGCGACCTGCTGATCTCCCCCGCCCCGCCGGAAGGGCTGGACATCATCCAGAAGCGGCTGTTCGACGACCGCTATGTCTGCGTCTTCGACGGCACGCGGCGGTCCGCCCCCGCCGGTGCCGCCGCCTTCCTGGCCGGGCGCCACGTCACCGTGGTCCACCCCTCGGCCGACCCGCTGAACTTCGACAAGGCGCTCGAGGGGCTGGGCATCCACCGCGACGTGGTGGTGTCGGTCGCCAACTTCTCAGGCCTGGCGCCCTTCCTGCGCGGCACCGATCTGATCGCCTGCATCCCCGGCCGGCTGCACAGGGTGGAACTGGCGGGCTTCGATGCCGCCCCCCTGCCCCCCGACCTGCTGGCCACGGCCCCGCCGGGCACCGACGCCCTGCGCATGTACATGGCCTGGCACCTGCGCGGCCAGCACGACCCCGCCCAGGCCTGGCTGCGCGGGCAGCTGGAGGCGGTGGCGCGGGAGATGGAGGACGGGGCTTAAGCCCCCGCCCCGTCCAGCGCCGCGAACACCTCCGCCGCCTGGTGGAAGGCGGTGTTGGCGGCCGGCACGCCGCAATAGATGGCGCTTTGCAGGATCACTTCCTTGATCAGGTCGCGGGACACACCGTGCTGCACAGCGGCGCGGACGTGCATCTTGAACTCCTCCCCCCGGTTCAGGGCGATCATCATCGCCAGGGTCAGCAGGCGGCGGGTGGGGTGGTCGATGGCGGGCCGTGTCCAGATCTCCCCCCAGGCATAGCGGGTGATGAGGTCCTGGAACTCGGTGTTGAACTCGGTGCGGCCGGCCAGCGCCCGGTCGACGTGGGCCTCCCCCAGCACGGACTTGCGGGTCGCGAGGCCCAGGTCGAAACGCTCTTTCTCATCCATGGGTCTGCTCCTCAGGCCAGGAAATCGATCACGGCGGCGGTGAAGGCGTCCGCCTGCTCGACATTCGACAGGTGCGCGGCCTCCAGCATCGCCAGCGTGCTGCCCTTGATGTTGGCGTGCAGTTCCCGCGCCTTCTCCGGCGGGGTGGCAGGGTCCTGAGTGCCGCCGATGACCAGGGTGGGCACGGCGATGGCGGGCAGTTGCGGCCGCTGGTCCATGTCGCGGATGGCGGCACAGCAGCCCACATACCCCTGCGGCTTGGTGGCCAGCAGCAGCCGGCGCACCCCGTCCACGGCATCCGGCTGGGCAGCCACGAAGCCGGGGGTGAACCAACGCTGGATCACCGCCTCGGTGACGGCCGCCATGCCCTGGGCCGCCACCAGGTCCATGCGCCCCTGCCAGCTTTCCGCCGGGCCCATGTAGGCGGCGGTGTTGGCCAGCACCAGGCGGTCCAGCCGCTGGCCGGCGTTGATGCCCAGCCACTGGCCCACCATGCCGCCCTTGGACAGGCCGCAGAACCGGACGCGATAAATGTCCAGCTCATCCAGCAGGCCCAGCACGTCCTGGCCCAGCCGTTCCATGGTGTAAGGGCCGGCCGGCGCATCGCTGGCACCGTGGCCCCGGCTGTCATAGCGGATGACGCGGTAGTGTTGGGCCAGGGCCGCCATCTGCGGTTCCCACATCGCCATGGCGGTGCCCAGCGAGTTGGACAGCACCAGGGGCGGCGCGTCGGCGGGACCATCGACGCGGTAGCTCAGATTGCAGCCATCATCCAGGGTAATCAACGGCATGGTGCGTCTTCCTCATGCATCGCGAGACGGGTGGGGGCGCGACCGCGACCGCCGATTGAGGGGGCATTTGATCGGCCTTGATCAAACATCACGTGAACGAGCCGCCAGGGCTCGGGCGACGAATTGCGGCGCCATGCCTAGGTAGCTGGCGGGGTCCAGCGCCACCGCCAGTTGGTCCGGCGACAGGTGGGCCATGACCTCCGGCACCGTGGCCAGCACCCCGCCCAGGCCGCGGCCCTCGGCCACCGCCTGGCGGCTGGCCTTTTCCACCAGGCTGTGCGCCGGCCCCCGGCCCAGGGCCTGCCCCAGCGCCATGACGACCGATTCCGACATCAGCAGACCCCGGGTGATGTCGAGGTTGGCGCGCATGCGGCCGGCGTCCACCTGCAGCCCGGCCATGGCGTCGGCCATGACGCGCAGGCCGCCGCCCACCAGGCGGAAGATTTCCGGCAAGGTCTCCCACTCCGCGTGCCAGCCGCCCAGGCCGCGCTCCTGCTCCTGCGGCAGGGCGGCGAACAGCGTGGCGACCAGGGGCGGCACGCGGGTGGCGGCCGACAGCGCGACGGCGCAGGCCACGGGATTGCGCTTGTGCGGCATGGCGGACGACCCGCCCTTGCCGGCCTCCGCCGACTCGAACGCCTCGCCCACCTCGGTCTGCATCAGCAGCGACAGGTCGCGGGCCATCTTGCCCAGCACGCCGGCCACCAGGCCCAGCGCCGCACCCAGCGCCACCAGCCGGTCGCGGTGGCCGTGCCAAGGCAAGTCGGGCAAGGCCAAATCCAAATCAACGGCCAGGGCCGCCGCGACATCCAGCCCCCGGTCCCCCAGGGCGGCCAGCGTGCCGGCGGCCCCACCGAACTGCAGCACCAGGCAGTCCCGCCCGGACGTGGCCAAGGCCCGGCGGGCGCGACCGACAGCGGCCATCCACCCGGCGGCCTTCAGCCCAAAGGTGGTGGGCAGGGCCTGCTGCATCCAGGTGCGCGCGGCCAGGGGTGTCTCGGCATGGGTGGCCGCCAGGCGGGCCAGATGCCCCTCCAGCGCGTCCAAGTCCTTGTCCACCAGTGGCAGGGCCTGGCGGATTTGCAGGACCAGGCCGGTGTCCATGATGTCCTGGCTGGTGGCGCCCCAATGAACGAAGCGGCTGGCGTCGGGATCAGCCGCGGCCACCCCCGCCGTCAGCGCCTTAACCAGGGGAATGGCGGTGTTGCCGGCCTTGGCCGCGGCATGGCCCAGGGCATCCAGGTCGAAACGCTCGGCCCGGCAGTGTGCGGCGATGGCGGCGGCGGCGGCCGGGGGAATGATGCCCAGCCCCGCCTCCGCCCGCGCCAAGGCCGCCTCAAAATCCAGCATGCCCTGTACGGTGGCGGTATCGGTGAACACCGCGTCCACCGCCCCGCCCCGGAACAGCGGGTCCAGCAATCCAGGCATCTCTCACTCCTCCCGCCGTTCTTGAAGGGCGGGGGCCACGATAGCACCGGATCGGCGGGAATGAGCCATGCCACGCACCAGGAACAGCTGTGCATTCCCGAACAAACGTTCTCCAGACGAACATCTGCTGCGACGCCATGGCCGCCCTCCGGTTCTCGACATTGTTTGGCCACACCGTCTCGGGCATAAAGGGGCGGGCGCTCGCCTTGTCGATCAGGCTTTTGGCGGCCGGCGCACGCCACCCCGATAGAGCGAGGCGGATGTGTGGTTAGCCAAAGGCGAGCCGGATGTGTGGTTAGGATGTGTTTGAGTGCGTGACCTGTTTCGCCGTATCGTCCGCCAAGTTGCCTATCGCAGCCGCCTGCTGATCACGCGTACGGCCGATTACGCCGAGTTGCTGCTTTTCCCCCCACCTCCTGCGGTGGGCCGGATCGAGAAAAGCTGGACCGGCCAGGTGCCGCTGGACGGCGCGGCCCGGGTGGCCGTCTTCATGCACTTCGCGCGAACCGACACCATCGCCCCCTATGTCCGCTATCATGTCCGCAAGCTGCGGGAAGCGGGTTTCGCCGTGGTCTTCGCCAGCAACACGCCCTGCCTGAGCGACCAGACGGTGGCGCCCCTGCTGCCGGACGTGGCGCTGGCCTTTTCCCGCCAGAACATCGGTTGGGATTTCGCCGCCTATCGCGAGGCCATTTCCCTGGTGCCGGGGTTGGAAGAGCGCGACATGCTGCTGATCACCAACGACAGCGTCTTCGGCCCCCTCTACGACCTGGATCCCCTGATCGCCCGCGCGACACCGGCCGAGGCCGACATCTGGGGCAGCACCGACAGCTGGGAGCGCCATTATCACCTGCAAAGCTTCTTCCTGCTGTTCCACCAGCGGGCGCTGCGCTCCGAGGCCTTCCGGCGGTTCTGGGACGGCGTCCGCTGCTTCCGGCGCAAGCATTGGATCATCGAGAAATATGAGATCGGGCTGACGCGGATGCTGCAGGACGGCGGGCTGCGCTGCAAGGCGCTGTTCCCCTACAACACCGTCACCGAAACATTCATGCGGTCCCATACGCCGCGAACCGCGCCGCCCAAAGCGGACAGGACATCACCGGCCGGGTACGCGCAAATGCTCGCCAACCGCATCAAGGCTTCCATTCCCATCAACCAGACCCATTTTTTCTGGTACGAACTGACCGTGGGCCTGGGCTTTCCTTTCATCAAACGCGAATTGCTGCAAAAGAATCCGGCCAACATTCCCAATGTTGATGATTGGGAACACGTTGTATCCAGGGTTTCCAACTATGATACCGGCCTGATCCGCGAGCACCTTTCACCACGGTAGCGTAGAAGTAGCGCCATTTCTTTCATGCGTCGACCTGGCGGGTTTGGCCCCCGCGCGATGGTCGACAGCTTTGCTTTCAGAACTCCAGCGTATCGCCTATAATGGGTATCCAAGGCGGGGGATTTATCGGTTTCATGTCTGACACGTTCCTTAAGATGCTCAAGAAGGGTGTCCGACTGCCGATGCTGTTGGTCGACGGCGCGGACTTGGCGCGCTGCCTGGCGGCACCCATCCTGCCCCGACTGGCCACGGTCAAGGCCAGCCTTCCCGGCCACTTGCCGCTGGACGGGGCCCGCAAGGTCGCCATCTTCAACCATTATGACCCACGCGGCATTGTCCATGACTATGTCGTCTATTTCGTCGCCAAGCTGGCGGAGGCCGGCTATGCCGTCATCTTCGCCAGCAACTGTCCCAAATTGTCGGCCAAGGAAACCGGCAAGGTGCTGCCGCATGTCGCCTGGGTGCTGAAACGGCGCAATATCGGCTGGGACTTCGGCGCGTTCAAGGACGCCATCGCCCTCATCCCGGACCCCGGCGCCCTGGACCAGTTGTTGATCACCAACGACAGCATCTACGGCCCCCTGCAGGATCTGGCGGAGGTGGTCCGCCAGGCGGACCCGGCCCAGGCGGGTATCTGGGGGTTGACCGACAGCTGGGACCGCCACTTCCACCTGCAGAGCTATTTCCTGATTTTCCATCATGCGGCCCTGAAGCATCCCAGCTTCTTGAAGTTCTGGAAGAAGGTTCGCTATTACCGGCGCAAGCGCTGGGTCATCCGTGATTATGAAATCGGCATGACGCGCTTCTTCCTGCGGGCCGGCATCCAGTGCCGGGCCCTGCTGCCCTACCGCAGCGTGGTTTCCGAAATTTCGAAGCCGCTGAACGAGGCGCTGGACCGGTCCAAGCAGCAGGACGCCGTGGTCGACAACCATGGCAACAGCCAAGGGCAGATTCTGCCCTATCTGCGCCAGCTGCAAAAGGCCATCAACCAGGGGCGGCCCCTGAACCAGACCCATTATTTCTGGGATTACCTGGTGGCCCGCAAGGCCAGCCCGTTCATCAAACGCGATCTGCTGCAGCGCAATCCCGTTGGCATCCCCTGCGTGCAGCGCTGGGAAGAGGTCATCCGCGCCTCCTCGCCCTCATACGACACCAGCCTCATCCTGCATCATCTGCAACTGTCAATGCGCAACCGGGTGCACTGAGGGGCGCGGCCCTATCAGCGAACCTCACCGCGAAAGGCGCGGGCCTCCAGGGCCTCAACCACCTGCGGCGCGCGGGGATCACCCGCCTTGGCCGCCCGGCGGGCCCACTCCAGCGCCGTTTCCACGCCCGCCGCGCCGTCATGGGCGGCGATCAACTCGGCCAGGGTGCTCATGGCTTCACCGCTGCCGGCGGCCGTGGCCTTTTCCAGCCAGGCCCGGGCCTCCGCCACGGCGGCGGCCCCCTGTGCCCCATGCGCCTGGGCCAGCAGCATGCGCGCCAGATTGACCTGCCCCGGCATATGCCCCTGTTCCGCCGCCCGCCGCGTCCACACAAGGGCGGCGGCATCGTCCTGCGGCAAGCCGGCCCCGGTCGCATAGGCACGCCCCACCCTGAACTGGGCCGACGCGCTGCCCTTCTCCGCAGCCTGGCCGTATAGGACCATGGCCTGGGCCTCGTTCTTCTCCAGGCCATAGCCGTGATAATGCAGGACACCCAGGTTGTAGAGGGCGTCGGCGTGGCCGGCTTCGGCCGCTATGCGAAAATAGTGGGCGGACTTGGCATAGTCCTGGGGGACACCCTCGCCGCCCAGGTGACAGATGCCCATGCGGAACTGGGCCGGAACGAAACCGCTGTCGGCCGCCTTGCTGAACCAACGCACCGCCTCGAACACGTCCTTGGGCAGTCCCCGCCCGCCGGCGTAGGCCAGCCCCAGCGCCATCTGCGCCCCGGCATGGTCGCGGTCGGCCGCCGCCTGATACCACTGCGCCGCCTCGATATCGCTGGGAACGCGGGCCAGCCGGCCGGCGTGAAGGTCCCCCAGCAGCGCCATGGCCTCGACATCCCCCTTGAGGGCGGCGCGGCGCAGCCAAGTCTCCGCCGCCGCGCCATCCTGGGCGACGTTCTGGCCGCGCATGTACATGACGCCCAACGACCGCTGGGCCCCCGCCACCTGCAGATCCGCCGCCTGCTTCAAGGCAGCCACGCCACGGTCCAAATCCTGGGGCGTGCCTTCGCCCAGCATGTAGGCCATGGCCAGGTAATAGATCGCGGTGGGATTGCCGACGGCCGCCGCTTCTTCATACAGACGCACCGCGGCGGCCGCGTCCGGCTCCCCCAGATCGCCATTGGACAGGATCATGGCCAGGCCCACCTTGGCCGCATGGCTGCCGGCGTCCGCAGCGCGGCGATACCACTCCGCGGCCCGCGCGGGATCGCCGTCAGACCCGCTGCGCCGCGACAGCAGCCAGCCCAGCAGTACCTGGGCCTCGACATGGCCCTGGATCGCCGCCTTCTCCGACCATAGGCGCGCCAACGTGACGTCCACCGGCAGGTGGAAGGTGCTGCCGGTGTCGCCTTCCGCCGGCGCGCGGCCATAGCCGTTGGCGTACAGCGCGCCCAGGCGCGCCTGGGAATTGGTGTCGCCCGCCTCCGCCGCGGCCGTGATCCAGCGGATCGCCGCCGCCGGGTCGGGCAGGACACCGCGCCCCTGCATCAGCGCATCCGCCAGCCCGCGCATCCCCTCGATTGACCCCGCCCGGGCCGCAGCCGCCAACGCCCGCGCCGCGGCGACATCATCGCCGCGGGCAGCCAGGCGGTAGGCCATGGCCAGGGACCAATCGGCGGACGACCGCCCGATCCGCCATGTGGCGGCCCGATCTATCAGCGTCGAAAAGCCGACCATGTCCCGCCGCGTAGCGCAGTGATCCCCCGGATGCCGTTCACGTGGATGCCGATCAAGGCTCGCGCATCCCCTCGGACGCCTGGCGCAGCACCGTTTCCATCAGGTACATCAGGATGGTGCGGCGCCCGACCATGATGTCGGCGCTGAGCGGCATACCCGGGACCAAGTGCACGCCATCCTTGCCGACATTGTGCAGCTTGACCTCGGTGATCTCGATCCGGCCCCGGAAGAAACGCCGCGAGGTCGGCTGGCCATTGTCCTGGCGGGTGAAGCTGTCGTCACTGACGCTGCGCAGAATGCCTTTGGCCGTCCCATGCTCGACGAAGCGATAGGCGTCCAGCTTGATCTCGACCTTGTCGCCCAGCTTGACATGGCCTTGGTCGGCACCGTCCAGGTCGACCTCCGCCTCCAGGGGCGCGTTGGCCGGCACCAGGGTCACCAGCATGTCGCCACTCTTGGCGACGGAGCCGACGGAAATGTCGCCCACGGCAAGGATGGAGCCGTCCTCGATGGCGCGCATCTCCACCAGGTCGTTGCGGCGTTCCGCCTTGGACAGGTCGTCCCTGGCCTTTTGCAGGTCCGTCCGCTTGCTGGACAGATCCTGGGCCAGGTCCGCCTGCCACTGGTGCAGGAAGGACTCCCGCTCCGATCGTATGGCTTCCAGGTCATGCGACGCCGACCGGGCCTGCTGCTCAGCGCTGGCCAGGTTGCGCATCATCTCGGTGCGGCTGTCCTGCGCCAGCAGGGTGTTCAGGCGGCTGCCGTATTCCTTCTTTTCCAGCTTGGCGCGCATGTCCTCGATTTCCGAGGTCACCGCCACGCGGGACTTGAAGTACTCCATGTCCCGCTGGCTGCGCACTATTGTGGACTGGGCTGACTCGATCTTCTGGTCGTAGTTCGCCAGTTTGGCCTTGTATTCCGCTTGGCGCGACCGCCAGACGGACAGCTGCAAGGCCGCCTGCGTGGTCGGATCTTCCCCGGGATCGTAGACCGCCTTGGCCTGCTCCGCCTCCAGGCGGGCGACCTCGGCCGTCAGCGACGCCACCTGGTCGCGCAGCTGCGAGGCGTCGGCGGACGCGAAGGTCGGGTCCAGCGTCACCAGCAGGTCGCCCTTCTTCACCTCCTGTCCCGGCCGCACCATGATGGACCGGACGACGGAGGTGTCCAGCGGCTGCACCACGATGCTGGGCGTGCGCGACACCACCTTGCCGGGGGCCGTCACCACCTCGTCCAGCTTCACCACGGAAACCAGGATCAGGGCGACGGCCACCATGGCCGACAGGGTGTACAGCGTGCTGCGCACCGGCTTGGGATACGGGGCCCCCACGACCGCGGCGATCTCCGACTGGAAGTCGTTGATCGCCTGGGCGACGACGGCGTCACTCCCGCGGGGCGTCGGGACCAGAGAGCGCGCGCTCATTGGGAACTCCGGAAGATTGATGGCGATTCTGCTGGAACCAGAGGTGACGATAGATATCGCACCGCTGGAGCAATTCTTCATGGGTGCCGACGTCGTAGACCCGTCCGCGCTCCATCACCACGATCATATCGCAATCCACCAGCGAGGTCAGGCGATGGGAGATGACCACCATCGTCCGGCCTTCGGAGATGCGCTGCAGGTTGCTGTTGATGATGGCTTCGCTGTCCGGATCCAGGGCGCTGGTTGCCTCGTCCAGGATCAGGATGGGCGGATCGACCAGCAGGGCGCGGGCGATGGCGATGCGCTGGCGCTGACCACCGGAGATATTGGTCGACCCCTCGGCCAGGAAGGTGTCGTAGCCGCGCGGCAGGCGCTCGATGAACTCCTCGGCGCCGGCCATGCGGGCGGCCTCGATGATCTCCTCGAACGAGGCGTCGGCCCGGGCGGCGCCGATGTTCTCACGCACGCTGCCACTGAACAGGAAGTTGTCCTGCAGCACGACGCCCAGGTTGGACCGCAGGTGGCTGATGTCCATCTGCCGCAAATCGACGCCGTCGATCTTGATCAGGCCATCGTAATCCTGGTGCAGGCCCTGCAGCAGGCGGGTCACGGTGGTCTTGCCCGAGCCGCTACGCCCCATCACGCCGACGACGCTGCCCCGCGGGATGTCGACGGTGACCCGGTCCAACGCCTTGTTCTGAGCGCCGGGGTAGCGGAAGCTGACATCCTCGAAGCTGATGTGCCCATGGAACCGGGGGCGCAGGCCATGGTCCGACCGCAGTTCTTCCGGCGGGATGTTGACGATGGAGGCGACCTGGCCGATGGCGCCGCGCACTTCCTGCAACTGCTGCAGCATGGAGGCAATCTGGACCAGCGGCTGGGTGGCGCGACTGGCCAGCATGGTGAATGCCACCAGCGACCCGGCGAGCGCCGCCTGGTCGGACGACAGCGCCATATAGCAGCCCAGCAACAAGGTGCCGGAATAGGTCAGCTTCTCCAGCGGCTGCAGGATGGTCTGGGGCTGGTTGGCGACGAGCGCCAGGTTGCGATGGGCCTTCACCGCCTGGGCGCCCCGCATGTCCCACCCGCGCCGCTTGCTGCCCTCCAGCGCCAGCGACTTGATCGTCCGCATGCCATGGATGCTTTCGATCATGAAAGAGTTCTTGCGGGTTTCCGCCTCCACAACCTTGCCGTGGTATCGCCCGATCACCGGCATGTACAGCAGAACGACCAGGAACATGACGCAGGCGATGCCCAGCACCCACAGGCTGAGGATCGCGTTCATGAAGAACATGGCCGGGATGATGATGACCAGGGTCATCGTGTCGAGCGCGGTGCCGAACAGCTGGCCCGTCAGGAAGTTGCGCACACGCCAGATTTCGTTCAGGCGGTGGTTGATGAGGCCCGTGGACAGGCCCTCGAACACCTCGATGGGCAAGCCCAGCAGGCGGTCATAGACGAAAGCAGTCAGGCGGCCGTCGATGCGGGCGGTGCCCTCCGCCACCAGGTAGCGGCGCAGCCAGCCGAAGGCGGTGTCGAAAACGACCACGAACCCCACGCCGACGGCCAGGACCACCAGGGTGGACATGCGCTGGTGCACCAGGACGCGGTCGACCACGACCATATAGACCAGCGGCGGCACCAGGGCGAAAACGCTCATGATCAGCGCGGCCAGGCCCACGTCACGGAAGATGCGGCGCTCGCGCAGCACCTCACCCACCAGCCAACCCAGCCCGAACAGGCCCCGCTCCTCCGCCTCGGTGTTCTTCGGCTTCATCAGGACGACGTCGCCGGCCCAGATCTCATCCAGCGCGATCTCGTCCAGGGGGCGGATCTGGTTGGCCTGGCCCGGCTCACGGACATAGATGATGGGCGGGGAAACGCTGGGCGACACGCCGGTCAGCACCAGGGCTGTCCCGTCCTTCAGGCACAGGATGGCGGGAACCGCCCGGCCCAGGCGCATCAGCTGCCGCCAGTTCATGCGGACGGCCCGGGCCTGGAAGCCCTTCTCGTCGGCGGCATGCACCAGGACGGCGCGCTTGACCTCACCTTCACCCTCGGCATAGGTCCGAACCAATTGCTCTCGCGAGAGATGGACGCCGTGGTGCTGCGCCACAAGCAGCAATGCGGTGAGCATCGTGTGGTCCACGATGGCCCCGTTCATGGTCGATGAATCTGCGCTCACGTCATCCGCCGTACAGAACCCCATTATGCCGGCCTGTTCCCCTTTCGGGCAGGGGCCGACCCCCTTTGCGCGCGACCTTAGCGCACTCATAAAAGAAACGGCAAATTCTACATATGCCTGGTCTGGATTTTCTGCTCCGTTAATGCGTCATTTAAATGAAACGACGAATTAAATCCCTGCCGGCGCAGGACATCCAAACCGCGCCAGGGCCTGGCGCCAGGCGGGGACAGCCTGGGTGCGGGCGTCGAATCGCGCCCTCACCATCTCCCTCGCCTTTTGCCGCAGGGGCGCCAGCGCCGCCCCGCGACCCAGCGCCTCCACCACCCGGCTGGCCAGCATGCCCGTGTCGAAGAACGGGAACAGCAGCCCGTTCACCCCATCCCGCACCACCTCCGCCACCGGCGGCGTGTCGGAGGCCACCAGCAAGGCGCCACAGGCCATGGCCTCCAGCATCGACCAGGACAACACGAAGGGATAGGTGAGATAGACGTGCACGCTGGACAAACGCATCAGGTCCAAAAATCGGCCGTGGTCCACCGGCCCCAGGAAATGCACACGGCTCGAGTCCAGTGCCGGCCCCACCTCCCCCAGCAGGTGCTCGCGCCAAGACCCTCCGCCGGCGGGCGGCGGACCATAGCTGACGCCATCCCCCCCGGCCACCGCCACCCGGGCCCGGGGCCGCCGCCTCAGGATTTCCGGCAGCGCGCGCATAAAGACGTGGAATCCCCGGTAAGGTTCCAGATCCCGTGCCACGTAGGTCACCACCTCGTCCCCCTGCGTGAGGACCGTGCCGTCGGGCAGGGCGAGGGCCGGCACCGGTCCGGGACAGGCCAGGTCGGTGTCTATTCCCTCATGCATGACCTGCAGGCGATCGCGGAAAGCCGCCGGATGAAGCGAGCGCTGCCATTCGGTCGGGCAGACGCCTAAATCCACGGCCTCCAGCCCCAGCAGGTTGACGACGTTCAGCGTGCGCACACGCGCGAGATCGTCCAGGGTGACAGGGAAGAGCGGGTCGAAACCCACGTCCGCCCCCCGGCTATGATAGTAAAACTCAAAGTAACCAACCAGCGGAACGTCCGGCCACAAATCCTTCAGATAAAGCGTATCGCCGAAACCGCAATGGCCAATGATCAAATCGGGGCGATATCCTTGCTGCGCCATCCCCACGGCGTCCCGTAGCGCGCACTGACCGCGGATGACATGGTCGGCGGCGCTCAACAGATAAGGATGGGTGCCGGCGGCCACGGCCGGCATGTCGCGGTAAAGCTGCGGGGTCAGCCCCGGCAGCCGCCACTCCTCCCGCTGTCCCAGTCCGCGCACCTCGACCCGCGGATCGGCCAACAATGACAAGGCCAGGGGACGGAACTGACCGGGAAAGTCCTTGTGCAGCAGCAAAACCCGAAACATGCCTGTGCGCTTCCCATCATCCCGGCCGCCAGCGCCCCCCGGCCCCAGCCCATCGCGCATTCTCATGGATGGTCGCCGGGCTTGTCCATGCCCATCGGGTCCACGCCGCCCATCCGCCGCAGACGGGCGCTGGACAAAGCCGCCGGCCCTCGGGCACAACCGGACGGACAGCCCCTGGCACGCCATAAGGCGGAGGGACGCATTGCAGAACGGAAGCATTTCGCATGGACATCCGCTGGCCCTCCGCCGACGCCCCGACCATCGCGGCCCCCTGCCCGGTCTGTGGCGACACGGGTCCCCATGCGCCAACCCTGACCGTTCCCTGGGGCGGACCGCATGACCCCGATTGGGTGCTGCTATGCTGCCGGCGATGCACCGTCCGCTTCTCCACGGACCGGACGGTGGGCGACTACAGCCACGACACCGGCGTCTTCATCGCCGCCACGGACCTGTATCTGGAAATGGGCGCGGGCCTGGACGTGATGCTGGAGCCCATGGGCTGGCTGAAGCCGGGCGAGGGCCGCCTGCTGGACATCGGCGCCAACATCGGCTTCATCAGCGACTATGTCGAGGTGGCGCTGGGTTGGAAAGCCAAGGGCTACGACCCCTCCCGCGCGTCGGAGCTGGGCCGCCAGTGGCTGGGCCTGGACATCGTTCCGGACTATTTCACCGAAGACACCCCCCTGCCCGTCACCTATGACGTGGTGGCGGCCTTCGAATTGCTGGAGCATGTGCCGAACCCGGTCCCCTTGCTGAAAACGCTCAGCCGGGGCCTGAACGACACGGGCATCCTGGTGCTGACGACACCGGACGGCGGGGTGCTGAAGCCGGAAACGCCGGCTTCCATGATGTGGCCGATCATCAGCCCCGGCTCGCACATGACCCTATTCACCGCGGCCTCGATGGAAACGGCACTGCGCGCGGCGGGCTTCACCCACGTCAGCGTGGCGCCCGTGGCCGGCATCCTGCGCATCCACGCCTCACGCGTGCCATTGCCCCCGGGCGTGAAGGACGGCTGTGACCGCGCCCTGTTGCGTGAATATCTGCGCCGGCGCCTGACGCCTGAGCGTATGCCCAAGTACGACCGGCTGGAGAACGGCTTCCGTTATCGCCTATTCAAGGAACTGGTCAACTTCGGCTTCCCCGAGGAGGCGCAGGAGGTGTTCAAGCGGATGGTGGAGCAGGTCCGCGCCCGCTTCGGCATCGACCTGGATAACCCGGAGAGCCTGGTGGTGCCGCCCAACCCGGTGGACCTTGAGGAATTCACCCGGCGTGAGCCCGGCAACCTGATGACCTCGCTGCATTTCAAGTCCATCCTGGTCAACAACGCCGATAATGACGCCGCCCGGTCGGCCTGCTACGCCGCCGCGGCCGTCTTGGCGGGCGTGACGCTGCGCCGGGTGCTGCAACGCCTCAGCATGGATAATGGCGAGGCCGGCACCGCCATCCCCGCCGCCTTGCGCCTGGCCCTGCAAAACCTGGCGGTGCAGGGCGCGGACATCCGGCCCCTGCTGACCCTGGTGGAAGCGACGGAGTCCACCAGCGGCTTCATGCTGACCCCCACGGACCGGGACGCCCTGCGCGGAGAGCTGAAGGCCACCCTGGCCACCCTGGGCATGCGGCAGGCGGAGACCCTGGACCAGCCGGTCGAGGTGTTGCCGGGCGACGATTGCGTCACCCGCCTGATCAACCTGGCCCGCCCCGCCGCCTACCAGGCCGCCCGGCAGGCGGCCATCGACACCATCGGCAGCAATCGTAAACCGGCCAAAGTCCTGGCCCTGCTGGACCAGGCGGTGAACGACCCGCTGCTGCGCGACTGGCCGGACACGGTCACCTTGTGCGCCAAGGTGGCCCTGATCCGCCTGGTGCGCCTGCGGGCCCATCGCCTGGCCGCCCGCGTCTACGAACGCTGGGGCGACCCGTCCTGGAACGGGGACGCGCCGGTGGCCGCCGCCCTGGCCCTGATGGCGGAATCCCGCTATCCGCTGCCCATCCGGCTGTACCGCCGGCTGCGGCAGCGGCTGGCCGCCTGAGGTCAAAAGGGCGGCCACAACTCCGCCGGGCGGCGGGTGAACCAGCGCCGGCCGGCCAAGACGAACCCATCGAGAATGCGGCGGGCAATGCTCCGCCGTGTGGGGACCCGGTGCATGGCCGGCCTCCTGCTGGAACAAAGGTTGGTTACAGGAATCCGGCCACTTAAAAGCCGGATAGCACCAGCTTTCCCCGGACCGTGCCGCTTTCGACCACGGCATGGGCGCGGCGCAGGTTGGCAGCGTTGATGGGGCCCAGATCCTGGGTCATCGTCGTGCGCAGCACGCCCGCATCCACCAGGCGCGAAACCTCGCCCAGCAGCTCATGCTGGGCGATCATGTCCGGCGTCTGGAACATGGAGCGGGTGTACATGAACTCCCAGTGCAGGGAGATGCTCTTGCGCTTCAGCAGGGTAATGTCCACTGGCTGGGCGGGGTCGTCGATGAGGGCCAACTTGCCCTGCGGCGCCATTAGGGCGGCGATGGCGGGGAAGTGCTGCTCCGTCGCCGTCAGGCTCATGACATGGGTGGCGCCGCCGGGCGCGATGGCCCGCACCTGGGGTTCCAGCGGCTGGCGGTGGTCGATGACGTGATGGGCGCCCATGGCCAGGCTCCACGCCCGCGTCTCAGGCCGGGAAGCGGTGGCGATGACGGTCAGAGCGGTCAGCTGACGCGCCAGCTGGGTGGCGATGGAGCCGACACCGCCGGCGCCGCCCACAATCAGCAGCACGCCGGCCGTGCCATCATTCCCGGCGCCGGCCGGCAGCCGGGCCACGCCCATGCGGTCGAACAGCATTTCCCAGGCCGTGATGCTGGTCAGCGGCAAGGCCGCGGCCTCCGCCGTCGTCAGGCTGGCGGGCTTGGGGCCCACCAGGCGCTCATCCACCAGATGGAATTCGGCGTTGGTGCCGGGGCGCTCCAGCGCGCCGGCGTAGTAGACGGCGTCACCGGCCTTGAACAGCGTCACCTCCGGACCGGTCGCGACCACCGTGCCCACAGCGTCCCAACCCAGGATGCGCGCGGCGCCCTCCACCGGGGCGGCGTTGCGACGGACCTTGGTATCCACCGGGTTGACCGAGATGGCCTCCACCCGCACCAGCAGGTCCCGACCGGTGGCCACGGGGGTGGGAAGCTCCAGATCCACCAGGCTATCGGCCTGGTCGATGGCTTGGTTCTGGTAGTAACCGACGGCTTTCATGATGAACGACCTCGTTGGTTTGAGCCGCCGCCAGCGGCGGCGTGCACTCCCTCAAGGTTGCCTATTCCGATCTGATCATCAATTGACAGAGCCAAAGACACGCTATTCAAATATGAATAGATATCGGTGGGAAGAAGTCCGATGGATTGGGACGATCTGCGTTATTTCCTGGCCATCGCCCGGCACGGCACCCTGTCGGGCGCCGCCCGCCAATTGGGCGTCAGCCAGCCCACGGTGGGACGGCGGCTGGAAGCGTTGGAGACCCGGCTGGGAACCCGCCTGTTCCAGCGCACGCCGACCGGCTACGTCCCGACCGAAGCGGGCACCGGCCTGGTGGCCGGGGCGGAGCGCATGGAGACGGAGGCGCTGGCGGCGGAGCGGGCCGCCACCGGCCTGGACGTGGGGTTGGAGGGTGCGGTGCGCGCCACGTCCCCGGAATGGGTGGGACAGTGGCTGCTGGGCCCCCATCTGGCGCATTTCCACGATGCCCACCCCGGCATCACGGTGGAGTTGGTGACCGACGCCCGGCTGTACAGCCTGACCCGGCGGGAGGCGGACGTGGCCTTCCGCTTCCACCGCTTCGACCAGAACGAGATCGCGCAGCGCCGGGTGGCCACGGTGGGTTTCGGCCTTTATGCGGCGCCAGCGTATCTCGCACGGCACGGCACGCCGGATTTCACCCGCGGGGCCCCCGGCCACAGCCTGATCCTGATGAACGAAAGCTTCGGCGGCTTGGGCGACCTGCCCTGGCTGCTGGCCCTGGCGCATGACGCGCGGCACGCCCTTCGGACCAACAGCCGCGACCTGCAGGCCGTGGCCTGCGCCGGCGGCGCGGGGCTGGCCGCCCTGCCCCATGTCATGGCCCAGGCGCGTGGACTGGTGGCTGTGGACACGCCGACCCCGGCCCCACCGCGCGAAATCTGGGCCGGCGTGCATCGCGACGCCCAGCGCACGCCGCGCATCCGCGCGTTCCTCGATCACATGGCGCAGGCGATGGCCCGCTAGGCGTCAACCGTCCTGGTCCGCCGGGCCCAGATTGGCCGCCAGGCCAGCGCGCAGTTCATCCACCTGGACCTTCAGCGCCTTGAGACCGTCCAGGTTGAGCCCGGTGGCGCACAGGATGGCCTGCTGCACCGTGCCCAGGTGATCCTGCAATGCGCGGCCGGCCCCGGTCAGGGTGACGCGGACCAGGCGCTCGTTCTGCGGGTCGCGCTGACGGCTGACCAGGCCTGCCGCCTCCAGCCGTTTCAGCAAGGGCGTCAAGGTGCCGGAATCCAAATCCAGCTGCTCGCCGATGGCCTTCACCGTCAGCCCGTCCCCGGACCACAGCACCAGCATCACCAGGTACTGCGGATAGGTGAGCCCCAGCCGGTCCAGCAGCGGCTTATAGGTGCGGTTGAACAGGTGGGCGGCGGAATAGATGCTGAAGCACAGCTGGTTGCTCAACAAGGTGGCCTGGTCGGCGGCCCCCTTGCCGGGGCCCGCCTTCTCCATACCTTGATGCGTTGTGTCCTGGTGGTCCTGGGCCATGATGACGCCCTCACTTCTCCGGCGGCGCCCAGGGAAATGGACGCGCGATCTGCGGCAGGCTAGCACCCACCAACGAATTGCGCGCAATCTATTTGCGCATGTCGATCATGCCATCTGACGAATTGCGCACAATTCGTTATCGCGCAATTCTCATCTCACCGGCGCCGATGACCCAGCCGAACCCCGGCGGGACCGGCCCCAAAAGTTGACCCAACCAGTTGAAACCACGGAGACGATCATGCCCATCCTCTACACCACTTCCGCCACGGCCACCGGTGGCCGTGAAGGCCAGGCCAAGTCCATCGACGGCGTCCTGGACGTCAAGCTGACCACGCCCAAGGAATTGGGCGGCGCCGGCGGCAACGGCACCAATCCCGAGCAGCTGTTCGCCGCCGGTTATTCCGCCTGCTTCCTGAGCGCCCTGAAGTTCGTGGCCGGCAAGGCCAAGGTGAAGGTGCCGGAGAATGCCACCGTCAGTGCTCAGGTGGGCGTCGGCCCGCGTGAGGATGGTACCGGCTTCGGCCTGGACGTCGCCCTGACCATCACGCTGCCGGGCATCGACGCGGAAACCGCCGACAGCCTGGTGCAACAGGCCCACATCGTGTGCCCTTACTCCCACGCCACCCGGGGCAACCTGGACGTTCGCCTGAACGTCGCCTAAGGGGTCTTCCAGGCGCCGGCCCCCTCCCGGTGTCCTGAAGGAAAGGCCGGCATCGCCTGACCGCGATGCCGGCCTTTCCCATTTCATCAACGCCTTGCGCGCTTATTCGTATGCGATGTCGCAGGACAGGCCAGGCTGGCGCGCCGCCTCGATGGCGCGATGGACCAGGGCCAGTGCCTCGAACGCCGGCCCCGGCCCAAAGGCCAAGGGCGCCTGGCCGGCCAGGGCGTCCGCCACGTTGCGGTAGAAGTCCTGGTAGCGGCCGGCCTCCAACGCCACCTCCTCCCGCACCACCGCGCCGGCGCGCTCGGTATGCAGCAGGGCGGGCGTGGCCACCACGGCCCAGCCGGCATCGCCGGGCTTCACGCCGGCAGCCATTTGCGCCTCTTGCACGTCGCCCTTGGGAATGACTAGGGAACCCTTGTCGCCATGGGCCACCAGCACCGGCCCCGGCTCGCGCACATAAGTGCTGGACCGCAGGATGACCCGGTGGTCGGCATAGCGGAAACGGACATCGAAATAGTCCGTCGCCCCCTCCGCCCGGCGCAGTGAGCGCATTTCCGCCGCCACCGACAGGGGGCGGCCGAACTGGCGCAGCATACCGTCGACCAGGTGGACGCCCAGGTCGAACCAGGTGCCGGCGCCCGGCTGCTCATCCTCTTTCCAGGCCTTGTGCGTCACGTGGGCGCGGTACCGGTCGTAGTGCCATTCCACCTCCACCAGGCGGCCCAGGTCGCCACGGGCGAGGTGCCGGCCCAGGGTCAGGTATTCGGCATCCAGGCGCTTGTTGTGGAACACGGCCAGCAGGCGGCCCGCCGCCCGGGCCTGGGCCATCAGGTGGCGCCCCTCTTCCAGGGTGATGGTCATGGGCTTTTCCAGCACCACGTGCTTGCCCGCCGCCAGCGCCGCCTGGGCCATGGGGAAATGCAGGGCGTTGGGCGTGTTGACCACCACCAACTCAACGGCCGGATCGTCCAGGATGGCCTGGAAGTCCGCCACCACGCGAGCCCCCACCGGTTCCGTCCCATCGGCGCCGGAGCGCCGCAGGATGGCCTGCAGCGACAGGGCTGGTTCCGCCAGGATGAGAGGGGCATGGAACACCCGGCCGGACAGGCCGTAGGCGCACAGGGCGGTGCCGATCATCGTCTACGCTCCTCCTTCAGGTGGGAACACTACATTAATCTGCGATTTACAGTATCCGCCGCCCAGAGATCAAACAAAATTGCCTATTAATGAATTAACATTGCAACCTAATCCATAATTTCCAATCAAAGTTCTCAAATTTGGTGGCGCGCAAGCACGATGGCCCTATATGACTTTTCCAGGAAGATGTCGCATGTATCGATATTGGAATGGCGGCGATCATTTAGCCCTTCATCAAATGCCTATTCTGAAGCCATATTTCCGGATTCCTAGTCCGAAGCCCTAATTTTGTATTCACCCAATCCCAAAGGACGCGTGATGAGCTTTGCCGGGACCCCCGCCACCGCGCCCGCTCCCACCGCGTCCACCCCCATTGCACCCATCCCCATTGCACCCATCCGGGGCGACAAAGCCCGGCTGTGGTCCATCCTTGTTCATCTGCTCTATTTGGTGGGGGCGTTTCCGCTGGGCCTGGTCATGGCCTACATCAAGCGGCCGGACTTCGCGGGCACCATTTACGAAGGCCACATGACCTTCGCCATCCGCACCTTCTGGATCTGCGTGCTGTTCACCCTCTGCGCCCTGGCGCTACGGGTGGTGGGCATGGAATTCATCACCCTGTTCATCGGTAGCATCTGGGCCGTCGTGCGGGTGGTGGTGGCCCTGACCCGCGCCATCGACGCCAAGCCCATCCTGAACCCCCAAGGCTGGGTGATATAACGACGGACGGCCGCCAGCATCGCCGTGGCGACCGACGCAAGCCCACGGGTGGCGCGCGGGGCCGTATCCGATCACGGGCCCCTGACCGCCGGCGGCGGTAACGCTTTATATACCGTTCCCAGGCAATAACGCATTCAAGGCGTGGTGCCCCACCGGCACGATGGTATAATCCTTTAATGTTTTTCCAGCAGAACCATTGGCCGCAGCCAGGTGGTTCCGCCAAGAACATGGCGCGCCGGGGGATTCGGCGCCTACCGTCCGCGTCGCCACGCGAAACACTTGGGACGGAACATTTGGGGGCATGTCTATGCGGGTGGTTTTCCCCGGTTTATGCTTCAGCACCGATGATCAAGGCGTCGCCTTCAGCCACAATCCGTGGCTGGTGCTGCTGTCATACCTGACTGCCGTCTTCGCCTCCTTCGTCGCCCTGAACATGGCGGAACGCATGACCGGTTCGACCGGCCGGTCCCGCCTCGCCTGGCAGCTGGGCGCTGCCTGTGCGCTGGGCGGCGGCATCTGGGCCATGCATTTCATCGGCATGCTGGCCTTCCAGGTGGCCCTGCCCGTGGCATGGGAGCCCACGCTAACCCTCGCATCGCTGCTGACCGCCATCGTTTTCGTCGCCCTGGGCCTGGAAGCGGTGCGCCACGGCCGCACCAGCGTCACCCGCTTCACCCTGGCCGGCACGGTGGTGGGCCTGGGCATCGCCGTCATGCATTACACCGGCATGGCCGCGATGGAGGTGCCGGGCCGGATCGCCTACCGCCCCGACCTGTTCGCCCTGTCCATCTTGGTCGCCATGGCCGCCGCCACGGTGGCCCTGATGCTGTCCGTCAGCCTGAAGCATGGCTGGCACCGCGCGCTGGCCGCCCTGATCATGGGCGTCGCCATCTGCGGCATGCACTATACCGGCATGATGGCCACGGTGCTGACCCTGGACCCGCTGGCCCCCGCCCCGGCGGACGTGGATCGCGGGCCGCTGGCCATCAGCGTCGCCGGCGCCACCTACGGCCTGCTGATGCTGGCGCTGGTGACCGCGTTCGCCGACCGCCGCCTGAACGCCGCCGCCGAGCGGGAAGCCCAGCGCCTGAAGGCGGCCAACCGCGCCCTGGAGGCGGAGGTGGAGGAGCGCCGGCGGGCGGAGGCGGAACTGCTGCGCGTGCGCGAGGGGCTGGAGGAAGCGGTGGCGGAGCGTACACGCGACCTGGCGGCCGCCCGCAGCCGGGCCGAGGCCGCCAACCAGGCCAAGTCCGAGTTCCTGGCCAGCATGAGCCATGAACTGCGCACGCCGCTGAACGCCGTTCTCGGCTTCGCCCAACTGATGGAATACAACAAGGCGCGCGAGCCGATGACGCCCAAGCAGGAGCGGGGCGTTCAGCAGATCGTCAAGAACGGCAACCACCTGCTGCGCCTGATCGATGAGGTGCTGGACCTGGCCCGTATCGAGGCCGGGCAGTTGACGCTGTCGCTGGAACCGGTGGATCCCCGCCTGGTGGTGGAGGATGTGCTGAACGCCTTGCAGCCGGTGGCGGAAAAGGCGCGGGTGGCCATCGCCGCCATCCTGCCCGAGGTGGCGCCGCCCGTCCTGGCCGACCGCACCCGCCTGGTCCAGGTGGTCAGCAACCTGCTGTCCAACGCCGTAAAGTACAACCGCCCCGGCGGCACCGTGCGCGTCACGCTGGGCGCCGCGCCGGCGCCGGGCCGCCTGTCGCTGTCCGTGCAGGACACGGGCGAAGGCATCGCGCCCGACAAGCTGGGCGACCTGTTCCAGCCCTTCAACCGCCTGGGCCAGGAATACAGCGACATTCCGGGCACGGGCATCGGCCTGACCATCACCCGCCGGCTGCTGTCGGCCATGGACGGCACGATCGAGGTGGCCAGCGTGCTGGGCGAGGGCAGCACCTTCACCATCAGCCTGCCGGTGGCCCTGAACATGGCCCCCGAGCCGCGCGCGCCGGGCGCCGAAAACAACCCGCTGGCCCAGACCCGGCCCCGCACCATGCTGTATGTCGAGGACAACCCGTCCAATATCCAGCTGATGCGCGACCTGATGGAGACCGTGCCGGACACCAAGCTGCTGATCGCCGCCGACCCGGTGACGGGCCTGGATCTGGCCATGGGCCATCAGCCCGATGTCATCGTGCTGGACATCAACCTGCCGGGCATGAGCGGCTTCGACGTGCTGGCCCGGCTGCAGGACCGGGAGGAGACCCGCAACATTCCCATCCTGGCGTTGAGCGCCAACGCCCTGCCCCGCGAAATAGAGAAGGGCCTGCGTGCCGGATTCCGCCGATACCTGACCAAGCCCTTGAACGTGCAGGAGTTCATGGAGGCACTGGCCGACGCGATGGAGCCGGTCGATGCTGTTTGACGCCACCGACCTGGTCAAGAACGCCCGCATCCTGGTGGTCGATGACCTGGCCGCCAACGTCGAACTGATGGAGGTCGGGGTGTAACGTCCCGTCGGCGCGACATCGTCCGCGCCGTTTGCCGGGTCCGCGCCGTTTGCCGGCGAGCGCCGGCAATGGACCGCTCAGCGGTCCAGCGGCAGGGCTTGGTCGAGCACGTCGGAGCGCGACAGGCGGGTGGCATGGCCCGGGAAATCCACCCACGGGCCGATCAGGTCGCCCGTCATGAAGGTGCAGCCCGCTTCTTCCGCCACCTGTTCCATCTCCGGCGTGTCGATGCCGTCGGCCAGGATGTGCAGCCCGCGACGGCGGGCCTCCGCCCCCGCGAGATAGAGATCCTGGACCAGCCGGCCGCGCGAGACGAAGCCGCCGAGGGAGACGTTCACCCCCTTCACGCCCGCGGCGGCGAAGGTGGCCTGGGCCTGGAGTGACAAGTCCGCGCAAACCGTCACGCCCCGGCCCAGGGGCCGCAGGGCGCTGACCAGTTCGGTCAGCCGGCCCACCGGCACGCCGTCCGGCACCCCCATCAGCTGGTAGGTTATGAAGGGTCGCAGATGGGCCGGGATCTGGCCGGCCAGATCCAGATAGGCGCGGCGGCGGCCGGTTCCCGCCAGCGTCTCAAAATGCACCGGCAGGGCCAGGTAATAGCGGAAACGGTTATCGTAGAGCTCCAGATAGGCATCCACCGCCTGCCGCAGGGTTTCGCGATCCAGATCCAGGATTTCCTGCAGTCCGTTGGCAGTGCCGGCGGAGGCGACCCCGCCGACCGGCGGCGTCAGCGTGTCATAGCCATAAACATGATGGCGCCCACCCACCCGCTGGCGGCGGGGACTGGCAATGTAGAGGCTGAGCGCCTGGCCCCGCACGTCCCACACGGGGCGGTACACCACCTCCAGCGGGCCCAGCACCGGACGCAAATGGGCCCAGGGGTCATCGTCGCCGCCCTTGGTGCCGCCGCCCTTGGTGGTGGCAGCGGCCATGGCCTGTCCCCGCCCAACTTCGGCCAGCGCGGCCGCGGCCTGGGCCTGCGACAAGGGGGCCTGCGACAGGGGGGCCTGCGGCGGCGGAGACTGCGAAGGGTGAGACTGCGAAAGGATGGCTTGCGACGATGGCTGAGGCGCCGGGGATCGGCGCGAGGACGGCCGCTGTTCAGGTGTTTCGGCCGTGCTGCCGGCCGCCGCCAGGGGCGCCGTGGGTTGGATATGCGCCACCATTCTGGCCAGCAGGTCAGCCAGCCGCTCGGGTTTCAGCACGAGATCACCCGAAGCCTCGCGCGCGGCCGTGCGGACGACGATGCTGGCGAGGTCTGGCTCGCCCAACAGCAGGCGCTGCAGCTCCTGCATCACCTTGGCGCATATAAGGCCGGCCTGGACGGGGTTCAGCCGGGCGAAAACGACCACGTAGGTCTCGGTGCCGTAGCCATAAAAGACGTCGTCCGCCGCCAGGTTCTGGCGCAGCAGCTTCTCGATCATGCCGTGCACCCGGGTCTGTACCCCGTTCCAGCGCGGCCCCAGCTTTTCCTTCAGGCTTTCCAGGCCGACGAACTGAACGCAGCCGGCGGCGGCGGCCTTGCGCGGTCCCAGCACGGCCTTGAGACGCTGGCGGAAGACAACCTCTTCCGGGTCCAGGTCGCCGGCATCCAGATCAAGGGCGGCGTCGGGATTGGAAACCATCATGCCACGCCCAGCGCCGGCGCCTGGCGCCGGCTCTTCCGAAAACCAGGCGATGATGCGGCTCAACAACCCCGGCATGGCAACTGCCTCCATGCTGTCCCGATGCAACTTCCCCAGCTTAGAAGGCCCGTGGTTAAAAAAAGGCTAAGGTCGCCCGATGGGTGTGCTTATAATGGTGTATACGACAAGAATTAAAATCTAAGGTTGATACTTGGCGTCACCCATAACTCCCGGGCGGCAATGCGGGCTTGCACCGCTATCGGGTAGGGGGAAGGTTCACACCTCCCCCCTCCCACACCACCGTACGTACGGTTCCGTATACGGCGGTTCATGAAGCGTGGTTTAGGCGTTGA
>NZ_VITN01000016.1 GCF_007828045.1 Nitrospirillum amazonense
CTGAAGAGCCGTGCTAGACCAGCACGTCAATAGGTGGCATGTGGAAGCGCGGCAACGCGTGAAGCTAAGCCATACTAATCGCTCGTCCGGCTTGATCACTCCTTAACGGCGCCGCGCGCAACGGTAATCCCGTGCGCTGACGCCCGGTGCGATACACGGGTTATTCAAGACCTCATCACAAATGCAAATAAGGCCGTTCCCGTTCGGGGCGGCCTTATTGCTATGGTATGATGAACCTTGGTCCTGTTCCGGCGGCCTTGCGGCCGGGCTACCATGGTCCTTGTCGCGGGACCGGTATCCGTCCTGCCGCTGCAAGGACGGTTACATGACCCTGGCGCCGGATGGCGGGCCCGATACTGGCCCGCGGAGCCCGAAATTCTTTCCCCTGCTGCGTTATGAAGACCCCGCCGCCGCCGTTGACTGGCTGTGCGCCGCCTTCGGCCTGATCCGTCACCATGTGATCACGGATGAGCGGGGACGGGTGGTCCACGCCCAGCTGAAGCTGGGGGACGCCCTGCTGATGCTGGGGCCGGACAACCCGGTCGACCGCTATGGCATGCACAGCCCCCGGGTGCTGAACGGCCTGAACCAGGGGGTCTGGGTGGCGCTGGACGACATCGATGCCCACCACGCCCGGGCGCGCGCCGCTGGCGCCGACATCCTGACCGACCCGCACGACACCGGCCACGGCACCCGAGAGTACGTGGCCCGCGATCTGGAGGGCCACGTCTGGATCTTCGGCGATTATTGGGGTGAGCCCTGACGGTCCCGCCTTTTTTGCCGCCCGCTTTCCCCCCGCCCCCCCGTGTAAAGCTGAGGGACAGTGGGAAAGAGGGCTTTCAAAATCACCGCGACCGCTCACGCTCCGGCCAGCTCCAACCAGGCTGATTACAACCAAGTGGTCGCCCGCTTCCATGCTGGCGACCTGGCCGGGGTGGAAAGCGCCTGCCGGCGCGTCCTGGCCCAGAATCCGCGCCAGCCGGCCTTCCTGCATGTGCTGGGCCTGGTGGCCCAGGCGCGCGGCCAGTCCGCCATCGCCGCCGAGCTGATCGGCGAGGCCGTGGCCTTGAAGCCGGACGACAGCGCCATGCAGGGCAACCTCGGCATCGCGTTCGCCAAGCTGGGCCGGCTGGAGGCCGCCGAGGGCGCCTACCGGCGGGCGATCGCCCTGCGGCCCGACAACGCCGATGCCCACAGCAACCTGGGCAACGTCCTGCGCCATCATGGCCGCTGGGACGAGGCGGAGGCCGAGTACCGGCAGGCACTGTCCTTGCGGCCGACCTTCGCCGAGGCGCACAGCAACCTGGGCAACGCCCTGCGCCAGCGCCAGGACCTCGATGGGGCGGAGGCGGCCTACCGCCAGGCCCTGGCCTTGCGCCCCGCCTATCCCGAGGGCCACTACAACCTGGGCAACGTGCTGCTGGACCGGGGTTGGACCACGGAAGCCATCGAGTGCTACCGCGCCGCCCTGGCCTTCAACCCCCGCCTGGTGGAGGCGCACAACAACCTGGGCAGCGCGTTGAAGGCGCTGGGCGACATGGACGGCGCCATCGCCTGCTACCAGGCGGCCTTGGCGATCGATCCCCGTTATGCCGAGGCTCGCTACAACCTGGGCCTTGCCTGGCTGGGCCTGGGCGACTACCCCCGGGGCTGGGCGGCATATGAATGGCGCTGGGCCAGTCCCGATTTCCGTCCCCACCGCCGCCCCTTCGCCCAGAAGACCTGGCGGGGCGAGGACATGGCCGGGGGGACGCTGCTGCTGCATGCCGAGCAAGGCTATGGCGACACCCTGCAGTTCTGCCGCTACATCCCCCTGGTGGCCGCCCGCTGCCGCCGGGTGGTGGTGGAGGTGCCGCGACCCCTGCTGCGCCTGCTGCGGGCCTCGCCAGCGCTGACGGCCGTGGGGGACGTGCGGTTCGTCGGCCGGGGCGGGCCCCTGCCGGATTTCGACCGGCATTGCCCGATGCTGAGCCTGCCGCTGGCGCTGGACACGCGGTTGGAGACGGTGCCGGCGGCCACGCCCTACCTGACGGCGGCGGCCGCCCCAATCGCCGCCAGGGATCGTCCCCGTGTGGGCATCGCCTGGGCCGGCAACCCCACCTACAAGGTGGACCGTCGCCGCTCCCTGACCCGGGCGCAGGTCGAGTCCCTGGTGGCCGCCTGCCCGGAGGTGGAATTCCACGGTTTGCAGAAGGATCCGGAGACGGCCGGCGGCCTGCCCGCCGGCGTCATCGACCGCATGGGGGACGTTGCCGACTTCGCCGACACCGCCGCTCTGGTCCAGGCCATGGACCTGGTGATCAGCGTCGATACCTCCGTGGTCCATCTGGCGGGGGCCCTGGGCCGGCCGGTGTGGCTGCTGAACCGCTTCGATTCCGACTGGCGCTGGTTGCGCGACCGTGACGACAGCCCCTGGTATCCCACCCTGCGCCAGTTCCGGCAGGAGGCGCCCGGCGATTGGTACGGCGTGCTGGCCCGGGTGGCGGCGTCCCTCGACGGTTTCGCCGCGCGGCCATGAAAAAAGCCGCCTGGGCCTCGCGGCCCGGCGGCTTCCTCCAACGTGATCGCGATAGGGATCAGGCGGCGCGGTTCAGCTTGCGCACCTTGGCCCACAGGTCCGACGGCTGGCGATCCAGCTCGAACATGGAAACCTTGGACGGCTCGCGACCCTGAACGGCGCATTCCAGCAGGAACATGTTGGTCTTCTGCGGGTCCAGCCCGTGCGCTTCGCACGCGGCGACGAAGGCGGGATCCAGTTCCAGGGTGGACATCGGAATTGCTCTCTAGGAGGTTGGCGGTTGGGCACCCGCTTGGGGTACGCTCATAATATCGCGATGCAGCATGGCTTAACTAGGGCGATTTCGCATCTGCGGCATGACAAATCGGTGGCCAGCGCGCGGGAACAAGCCGCCATGCGGGAGGAGGTTCCGATGAGGTCCTGGGTCTACCCCTTCCTGGTCGTGATGGCCGTCCTTCCAGCCGCCTGCCAGCCGTCACCGCCGCCCTTGACCTTTGACGGCCTGGGGCCCGTCCGCCTGGGCATGACGGTCGTCCAGGCGGAGTCGGCGCTGGACGTTTCCTTCCGCCCGATGGACCAGACCCAATCGGCGGACTGCTGGCTGACCGGCCGTGGCGACGGCAAGGACAGGCAGATCAGCTACATGGTGGAAAAGGGCCGGATCACCCGCATCGACGTCTTCGCCCCGCCGGGCGGGGAGGCGACCGTCCGGACGGCCCAGGGGATCGGCGTGGGCGCCACGGAGGCGGCGGTGCTGAAGGCCTACGGTTCCACGGTGGTGGTGCAGCCCCACGCCTATGAGGAGGGGCACTGTCTCCGGATCGAGGAGCGGGGGCGGGTCCTGCTGTTCGAGACAGCCGGCGGCCGGGTCACCCGCTTCCGCGCGGGCTTGCCCCCGGCCGTGGACTATATTGAAGGCTGCCTCTGACGCTGGGCCTGCTGCCCTCGGGGCAGCTACCTCACTCCGCCAGCAGGCCTCATTCTGCCAATAAAATGGTGCGGGCGGGCACGGTCAGCTTGCGCAGCGTGTTGCCGGCGTCGTCGTTCTCGAACAGCAGCACGTCGTAGCCCCAGAGATTGGCGACATGCTGCAGCACGGACTTGGCGTCCTCCTCCGCCAGCAGCACGCCGTTCTGCACCTTGTGCTCCAGGATCAGGCGGCGGTCGCCGGCCAGGTCCACGTCGGTGATTTGGATGTCCGGGTCCAGGGAGGAGAAGTCATACTGCGCCGCCAGCTGCTGGCGCACCCGGCGATAGCCGCGTTCGTCATGGATGGCGGCGACGCGGTAGACGTTCTCATCACTGTCGTCGTGCAGGTGGAACATCCGCATCTTGCGCATCAGGTGCGGGCTCAGATACTGCAGGATGAAACTCTCGTCGCGATAGTTGGCCCAGGCGTCGCGCAGGGCGGCCATGGCGTCGCCGCTGCCGGCATAGCCGGGGAACCAGGCGCGATCCTCCTCCGTGGGGTTGGTGGCGATGCGCTCGATGTCCTGCATCATGGCGAACCCCAGGGCATAGGGGTTGATGCCGGAATAGCGCGGGTCGTCGAAGGCCGGCTGGAACACCACGGCGGTGTGGGAGTGCAGGAACTCCATATAGGCGCCGTCGCTGATGCGCCCCGTTTCGTGCAGGCGGGTCATGATGCGGTAGTGCGTGTAGGTGGCGCACCCCTCGTTCATCACCTTGGTCTGCCGCTGGGGTGAGAAGTACTGCGCCACATGGCGGACGATGCGCAGCACCTCGCGCTGCCAATTGGCCAGGCGCGGCGCCTTCTTCTCCAGGAAATAGAGGATGTTCTCCTCCGGCAGGTCCAGCAGGGCCCGGCGCCGCTCCTCGTCCGACGGCGCCTTCTGGCCCTTCTTGGTGGGCACCGTGCGCCACAGGTCATTGTACAGCTGGCGCTGCATCTCCTGCCGCTCCTGCTCCCGCCGCGCTTCGGACTGCAGGTCCAGGCGGCGGCGGGGGTAGCGGTGGATGCCCTGGTTCATCAGGGCGTGGGCGGCGTCCAGGGTGCGTTCCACCAGCTGCTGGCCATAGCGCTCCTCGCAGCGGGCGATGTAGGCCTTGGCGAAGTCCAGATAGCCCAGGATGCCCTCGGCATCCGTCCACTGCTGGAACAGGTAGTTGTTCTTGAAGAAGTGGTTGTGGCCGAACGCCGCGTGGGCGATGACCAGCGCCTGCATGGTGATGGAGTTCTCCTCCATGATGTAGCTGATGCAGGGGCTGGAGTTGATGACGATCTCATAGGCCAGGCCGCGCATGCCGCGGCGGTACATGGCCTCGTCCCGGGCGAAATGCTTGCCGAAGGACCAGTGGCGGTACAGCAGGGGCATGCCGATGGAGGCATAGGCGTCCAGCATCTGCTCGGACGTGATGACCTCGATCTGGTTGGGGTAGACATCCAGCCCCAGCTCGCCCAGCGCGATCTCCTGGATGGCGTCGTGGCAGCGCTTGATGGTGTCGTAGTCCCAGTCGGCACCGGTGTAGAGCAGATTGGCATCGTCCGGCGGCGGCGCCTTCTCCCCGGGTTCCGATCTCTTGACAGGCTTCAGGCGTTCAACGGGGGCTAAGGTCAAGGTGTCGCCTCCTCCGACTGTTTCGCGCCGTCGCGGGCGAACAGCTCACGGAATACCGGGTAGATTTCGCGCCGATGGCGGACCTTCTTCATGACGAAGGGCGTCTCGGTGCCGGTGACCTGCTTGTAGGTGCGCCACAGGTCGGTTTCGCGGGCGTGGGTGGCGAAGCCCGCCGGCATGGCGTCCGGGTCGGACCCGACCTCGACATAGGCGTAGTACTGGCAGGCGGGCAGCAGGTCATGCTCCAACAGGGCCGCTGTACGACCGCCGTCGCTGGTGGTGTTGTCGCCGTCCGAGGCCTGGGCGCCGTAGATGTTCCAGTCGGCGACGGGGTAGCGCTCCTTGATGATGCGCTTCATCTCCTCCAGCGCCGTCGACACCATGGTGCCGCCGGTCTCGGTGGAGTGGAAGAAGGTATCCTCGTCCACCTCTTCCGCCTCATGGGTATGGCGGATGAAGACCACCTCCACCTGTTTGTAGCGGCGGGTGAGGAAGAGGTAGAGCAGCATGAAGAAACGCTTGGCCAAATCCTTCATGTGCTCGGTCATCGAGCCCGAGACGTCCATCAGGCAGAACATCACCGCCTGGGCCGCCGGCTTGGGAATGGGCGTGAAGCGGTTGTAGCGGACGTCGATGGGGTCGATGTAGGGAATGCGCTTGGCCCGCATCACCTGGCGTTCCAGCAGGCCCCGCAGTTCCATCAGCCGGTCCGGGTCCTTGCCCGGCTGGGCCTCCAGTTCCGCGATCTCCGCCTCCAGCGCCAGCATCTCGTCCGACTTGGGGCGCTTCAGGGCGATGCGGCGCGACAGGCTGTTGCGCATGGTGCGCACCAGGTTGAGGTTGGTGGGGGAACCGGAGGAGGAATAGCCCGCGCGCTGCCACAGCACGGCGTCGGCCGCCTTCAGCTTGCGCTTGGCGAGGTCGGGCAGCTCCAGATCCTCCATGAAGAGGTCCATGAACTCCTCCCGCGTCAGGACAAAGCGGAATTCGTCCTCGCCGCCGCCGTCGGGGCTGCCATCCGTGCCACGGCCGCCGCTCTGGCCGCTGGGCGGTTTGGCGATGGTGTCGCCCTCCATGAACTCCTTGTTGCCGGGCACCACGTGGTCGCGGATGCCGCCTTGGCCGGAGCGGTGGAAGGTGGGTTCGGAAATGCCGCCGGTGGGGATGGAGATGTCGGCGCCGCTTTCCACGTCCTTGATGCGGCGGTTGCTGGAGGCGCCATTCACGGCGCGCAGGATCTGTTCCTTGGCACGCCGTATGAAGCGCTGGCGGTTGGCCAGGCTCTTACCCTTGGGATTGCTGCGGCGATCGACAATGATCATCGACGACAAGGCATTACTCCCCGGTACCCCGTCCCGGGAACCAGTCGGCGGCGCCGGCCCGGCGCCATCGGAGGCCGGGCGGGAAAGCGCCACCGGCGGTCAAGCCGGGCGGGGGTGGTGTCCGTTTCGCGTGTGACCGCTTGGGGGAAAACCGTGGGACCGGGCCCGGCCGGTGAAGCCGGGCCCCTTTCCTGTGGGAAAGGCCCCGCGTCAGCCCGCCTGCTTCACCCGCATGTACCACTCGACCAGCCGGCGCACCTGGCGCTCGGTATAGCCGCGATCCACCATGCGCTCGACGAACTCGTGGTGCTTCTTCTCCGTCTCGCCATCCTTCTTGCTGCCGAAGCTGATGACCGGCAGCAGCTCTTCCACCTGGCTGAACATACGCCGTTCGATGACCAGCCGCAGCTTCTCATAAGAGGTCCAGCTGGGGTTGCGGCCGGCGTTGGCCGCCCGCGTCCGCAGCACGAACTTCACCACCTCATTGCGGAAGTCCTTCGGGTTGGCGATGCCCGCCGGCTTCTCGATCTTGGTCAGCTCCTGGTTCAGCAGGTCCCGGTTCATCAGCTGCCCGGTGTCGGGATCCTTGAAGTCCTGATCCTCGATCCAGGCGTCGGCGTAGTCGACATACCGGTCGAACAGGTTCTGACCGTAATCGTGGTAGGACTCGAGGTAGGCCTTTTGGATTTCATAGCCGATGAACTCCGCATAGCGCGGCGCCAACTCGGCCTTGATGAACTCCAGGTAGCGCTTCTCCGTCTCGTCCGGGAACTGCTCGCGGCGGATGGCCTGCTCCAGCACGTACATCAGGTGCACCGGGTCGGCCGCCACCTCCACCGTGTCGTAGTTGAAGGTGCTGGCCAGCACCTTGAAGGCGAAACGGGTGGAGATGCCGTTCATGCCCTCGTCCATGCCGGCGGCGTCCTTGTATTCCTGCAGGGTGCGGGCCTTGGGGTCCGTCTCCTTCAGGCTTTCGCCGTCATAGACGCGCATCTTGGAGAAGAGGTTGGAATTCTCATGCTCCCGCAGACGGGACAGCACGGTGAACCGGGCCAGCATCTCCATGGTGCCGGGGGCGCAGGGGGACTTGGCCAGTTCCGATCCGCCGATCAGCTTCTCATAGATGCGCTGTTCCTCGGTGACGCGCAGGCTGTACGGGACCTTGACCACGCAGATGCGGTCGATGAAGGCCTCGTTGTTCTTGTTGTTCTTGAAGCTCTGCCACTCCGCCTCGTTGGAGTGCGCCATGATGACGCCGGTGAAGGGCAGGGCGCCGATGTTCTCCGTGCCGATGTAGTTGCCCTCCTGCGTGGCGGTCAGCAGGGGATGCAGCATCTTGATGGGGGCCTTGAACATCTCGACGAATTCCAGCAGGCCCTGGTTCGCCCGGTTCAGGCCGCCGGAATAGCTGTAGGCGTCGGGATCGTTCTGCTGGAACATCTCCAGCTTGCGGATGTCCACCTTGCCCACCAAGGAGGAGATGTCCTGGTTGTTCTCGTCGCCCGGCTCGGTCTTCGACACGGCGATCTGGCGCAGGCGCGACGGGCGTAGCTTCACCACCCTGAAGCGGGTGATGTCGCCGCCGAACTCATCCAGGCGCTTGATGGCCCAGGGGCTGACCAAGCCGGTCAGGCGACGGCGGGGAATGCCGTAGCGTTCCTCCAGCGCCTCGCCCATGGTGCCGGGGTCGAACAGGCCGAGCGGGCTTTCGAACACCGGGCTCAGCTGGTCGCCGGCTTTCAGGACATAGATGGGCTGTTCCTCCATCAAGGCCTTCAGGCGCTCGGCCAGCGAGGATTTGCCGCCGCCCACCGGACCCAGCAGGTAGAGGATTTGCTTGCGCTCCTCCAGGCCCTGGGCGGCGTGGCGGAAGAAGCCCACGATGCGCTCTATCGTCTCCTCCATGCCGTAGAACTCGGCGAAGGCGGGATAGATCTTGATGGTGCGGTTCATGAAAACGCGGGACAGACGGCTGTCCTTGGCGGTGTCCACCACCTCCGGCTCACCGATGGCGGCCAGCAGACGCTCCGGCGCGCTGGCGTACATCATCGGGTCGTCGCGGCACCCTTCCAGGTATTCCTGCAACGACATCGCCACCTCGCGGCGCGCCTCGTAGCTCTGGGCGAAGGTTGTGAATAAATCGGTCGACTTCGGCATGGGTTCACCCTTTCAGAAGGATCACGCCTATCAGGCAACTCGACGGGCGGTCCCAACACGCGAGACCGCGACGACTCCACTCTCCCCGTGCCAACGGGGTACCAACCTCGTGACTGACGTTTCAGGAGAGGCAAGTTCCGTACCAGATGGCCCATCCCCGTGGATCGAACCCTTGGACTCCACTTGTTCAACCACTCACCTGTCGTCCTTCGTCTCCCTGTACCCGGATGCCTTGGGTCTTGATTTAGATATTGGTGGATGATTGCGACGGAGTAGAGGCAGGTCGGGGAATTTTTCAGCGAAAACCAAATGTTGTGCCGATTCGCCCGACGCCGGCCTCATCCATTCCACCTATCCCGCGGGCCATCCCCAGGCGCCGATCGGCGATCCGGGCAACCTTGTCCGTTTATAATCGGGCCCATGCAGCGGCGCCCGGTGCCACGCGTCCCTCCGCCAAAAGGCCTAGGTCCGGGCTGTTCCCGCGACCACCGCGCCGGCGGCATTTCATGCGTATTCCCTATGGGCAGGGTGAGCCCCAAGGCCTCACCAAAATGTTAACGATTTGCCCCGGGATACATGTTTTTGGCCGCTGCGGCCCATCTGAAGGGGACCGTTCGGCAGGTCCTGGCTGGCCCTGGAGCCCCCCTGCCATCCCATGGCGGGGGGTGGCCGGCTATAGGTAGATGCTAAACCACGATCCGGGCCTAGCGCTAGTCCCTCTATCCGTAAGGCTGAGGATTTCGGGCCATGCTGTCCAAAGGACGGCGGTTGCCCGCCGCTTGGGCATCTGCCCCAAAAAGGGGCAGCGTCAGCGGGGCGGCGGCTTATTTTGCGGTTCGCCCGGCGGCACCGTCTCCGGCAGGACCACGGCGTCGGGCGCCATGGTCAGGGGTGCGGCAGGCTTTGTGCCAGCACCACCTTGGTGGCGCTGGCGTAAAGGTTGATGCCGTCGCCGATGACAGCCGGCACATCAAGCCGCCGCCGGGGCCGGCGGGGCGATGGGCACCCCGGTGGCCAGCAGGAGCCAGCCGGCCCACACCGCGACTCGGCGCTGGCGCCACACCCCCTAAAACACCCCACCATGCCCATCCTTGACCATACCTACGCCGGCCGGGAACCATCCCTATGCCGCGCCCCGCCGCACGGGCGGCGGCGTGGTCAAGGCGCGACTATGCGGAAGATGGACTGGAGGAAGGGGCCGTTGGCGTTGGGTTTCAGCGCTGCCGGGCGCCGAACAGGTTCTCCCGCGTCTTCTCATCCAAGGCCTGGCCGGCCGGCCGGCTCTTGTCCTTCAGCAGCTCCAGCCCGCGCTGCACGGCGGGGCGGGCGGCGACGGTGTCGATCCAGCGTTTCACATGGGGGAAGTCGGCCAGGTCGATCTCGTAGCGTTCATGCAGGCGCAGCCAGGGGAAGGTCGCCATGTCGGCGATGCCGTAGTCGCCGGCCAGGAATTCCGTCTTGGCCAACTGGCTGTTGGCGACACGGATCAGGCGCCGCGCCTCATTGGTGTAGCGGTCGATGCCATATTGGATGCGCTCGGGCGCATAATTACGGAAATGGCCGGCTTGGCCGAACATGGGGCCGACGCCGCCCATCTGCCACATCAGCCATTGCACGTGGCCGTACCACACCGCGGCGTCCGTGGGGCGGAATTGGCCCGTCTTCTCCGCCAGGTAGATCAGGATGGCGCCGGACTCGAACAGTGACAGCGGTTGGCCGTTGGGGCCGTCGGGATCGACAATGGCCGGCATGCGGTTGTTCGGTGAGATCGCCAGAAAGTCCGGCTTGAACTGGTCGCCGGCACCGATGTCCACCGGATGCACGGTATAGGGCAGGCCCATTTCCTCCAGGGCGATGGAGATCTTGTAGCCGTTGGGCGTGGGCCAGGCGTACAGCGCGATGGCTTTGGGGTCGGTCACCATGGGGGGCGGCTTTCGCTAAGGGGGCAGGGATGGCAGCCTCCCGAAACGGATGGCGGGCCGCTGCGATGGTCGTCACAGCAGCCCGCCCATCCCTGCAGCCTGCCCATCCCTGCGGATGACGCTTCCAACCGGCGCAGCCCACCCCATTCCCCGGCACGTGGCACCGGGGTGGCGCGGGGGCGGAGGACGCGCCGCTCAGAAACCGCCGGCCACGTAGACGCGCATGCTCTCCACCTCGCTGGTGGCTTCCGCCAGGCGATGCTTCACCACGTCGCCGATGCTGATGAAGCCCACCAGCCGGCCGCTGTCCATCACCGGCATGTGGCGGAAGCGTCCTTCCGTCATGCGGGTCATGATGGACGAGACGCTGTCGCCCGGGGCGCAGGCCACGACCTTGCGGGTCATCAGTTCCGACACGCTCTGGTTCAGCACGGCGGGGCCGTGGGTCGCCAGGCCGCGTACGATGTCGCGTTCCGAAATGATGCCGGCCACGCCGCCGCCGGGGTCCAGCACCAGCACGGCGCCGATGCGATGGGCCGCCAGCAGGGCCGCCACCGTTTCTATGGTGTCGCCCGGCTTGGCGCTGATGATGCTGCTGCTGTCCTTATGCTTCAGGATACCGGAAACATGCATAGGCGCTTCTCCCGTTCATCACGGGGACGCGGGCGGGGGCGGTCTCGCGCCCGGTGGCCCAGCCTTCCCAAGGGCCGGTCTTCCGCGTGCCCAGTGGATTCGTGCCAAGGAAACCAGCGCCGGTTTCTATCGACCGGTAACGGTCCCCTCCGGAAGCGGGCCGCAACCGGCGGCCCCTCCTTCCAGGGGACTATGAAACGTCATGTTGCGCCGCGTCCGCAATGGGCCAAACGGCGACAGGCCCGGCCGAGGGCCGGGCCTTAAGCATAGGTCGGGGGTTATGGGGACCCGGTGCACCGCGCCGCGTCCAACGATCCCCGGCGACTTGGGGGTCGTTTCGGCGGAGCAATGTTTGGTCCCTTACCGGGCGCGGCTGCCCGCGCCGCCAGCGGCGGAAGCCGCCGGGCCGGGCTGCTGTGGCACCAGCGGCAGGCAGTTCTGCACGATGGCGTAGCACTGGGACAGGCGGCCTGCGGGACTGTCGGTGGAACTGCCGTAGACCAGCTGCTGCACGACGCCGTTCTTCAAGGTGAAGGTGGCGTTGCAGTTGCGGGCGGACACTTCCGTCGAGCCCCAATCGGCGCCACCCCAATAGCCGCGATGCCACGGGCCGCCGCCGAAGCCGCCCCAGTAGGACGGGCCCATGCGGGTCTGCAGGCTGTCGCTGGAATAGGTGAAGTATTCCACATTGTCGACCGAGGTCTGGCGGGTGGGCACGCCGGCGCAGGACAGCAGGGTCTGCTTGGGCATGCCGACCAGCGCACGCTGGGCTAACGCCGCCTGATCGGCGTCGGGGCTGGTGGCGCAACCGGCAACGGCCAACAGGCCCACCGCCGCGAGTGCCAAGGAACGGTACCGCATTTCAGTCTCCCTCACGCTTCCGGTTCGGCCGCTGCCGCCGGATAAACAAGCCCCAACCGCCCGAGCCCTGCCCCAGGGCCCTTGTTGGCTAAGATAATGCAGCGCGCGCTTTCCTGCCAGGGCCGGCCTGTTGCGGATCGCCGCGCCAGTTGTCGCGGGTAACAGGGTTAACGGCCTACCACAACTCCGCCTTGCGCCTATTCGGCGGCCTGAAGCTCTTCGGCGGTAGCCAGGTCGACGGATACCAACTGCGACACGCCCCTTTCCGCCATGGTGACGCCGAACAGGCGGTCCATGCGCGACATGGTCAGGCGATGGTGGCTGATGATGAGGAAGCGGGTATGGCCCGCCCGCGCCATCTCCTCCACCAGGTCGCAGAAGCGGCCCACGTTGGCCTCGTCCAGCGGCGCGTCCACCTCGTCCAGCACGCAGATGGGCGCCGGGTTGCACAGGAAGACGGCGAACAGCAGGGCGATGGCGGTCAAGGCCTGCTCGCCACCCGACAGCAGCGACAGGATCTGCAGCTTCTTGCCCGGGGGGCTGGCGTAAATTTCCAGGCCGGCGTCCAGCGGATCCTCGGTGTCGGTCAGCTTCAGCTGGGCGCGGCCGCCGCCGAACAGCTGGGTGAACATCTCCTGGAAATGGGCGTCCACCTTGTGGAAGGCGGCCAGCAGCCGTTCGCGCGCCTCCTTGTTCAGGCCGGAGATGCCTTGGCGCAGGCGGGCGATGGCGGATACCAGGTCCTCCCGCTCCGTCTTCATGACGCCGATCTGCTCGTCCAGCTCCTGCACCTCCTGCTCGGCGCGCAGGTTGACGGGCCCCATGTTGTCGCGCTCGGCCTCCAGGCGGCCCAGGCGCTGCTCCACGGCATGGGCCTCGGGCAGAGGCTCGCCCTCGTCCAGGCCGGCCAGGGCCAGCACCTGTTCCGGTGGGCAATCCAGCCGTTCGGCGATGCGTTCCTTCACCGTGTCCAGATGCTGGTGGGCGGAGCCCACCGCGGCCTCGGCATGGGCGCGGGCCTCGCGCGCGTCGGCCAGGCCGTTCTCCGCCTCCTTCAAAGTCCGCTCGGCCGTGGTCAGCGCGCCCTCGGCTCCCGCCAAATCGTCGCCAGCGCGGCTGCGCACCCGTTCCGCCTCGTGGATCAGGTCGGCCAGGGTCAGGCGCTCTTCCTCGATCTGCGCCGGGCGTTCAGCCAGGCGCTCCTGCTCCTCGCGTGTCTCCTCGGCGCGTTCGGTCAGTTCGGCCAGGCGGCCGCCGGTGCCGTCGCGGCGCTGCCGCCATGAGGTTTCCTCGGCGACGATGGCATCCAGCCGGCGGCGGCGGTCCTCGGCCTCGCGCAGCAGGCGGTCCAGGGCGTTCTGCGCTTCCGCCTGGGTGCCGCGCGCCTCGGTCAGGCGCAGGCGGGCCTCGGCGATCTGCTCGCGACCCTCGCCCGGGGGCGGCAGCTCCTCCAGCGTGGCGCGGGCCTCGGCCCAGCGTTCCCGCAGGTCTTCCTCATCCGCCGTCATCTGGTCCAGGGTCTCGGACAGGGCGGCCAGGCGGCTGGCCAGGGCGGCGGCGGCCTGGGCCACGCGGGCGTGGGTGCCGCGCGCGTCGGCCACGGCGCGGAAGGCGGCGCTGACGGCATCGCGGGCGGCCCGGTCCTTGGCGGCGGCCTGGTCCACGGCCCGCAGCGCCAGGGCCACGCGCTCCTCCGCCGCGTCCTTCACCGCCTCATAGGCGGTGCGGGCCTCGGCCACCACGGCGTCGGCCTCGGCGATCTCCTGCGTCAGCTCGGTCAGGCGGTTGCGCTGGCGCAGGCGCTCGGCGGCGGCGGTGGGGGCGCCGGCGGCGATGCAGTGCCCGTCCCAGCGCCAGGCGGCGCCGTCACGGGTCACCAGGATCTGGCCGGGGACCAGGTCGGGCGCCAGGCGGGTGCCGGTGGCGGTGTCGGCGACGATGCCGACATGGGCCAGGCAACGGTCCAGCGCACCCGGCGCCTTGACCCTGGCGGCCAGCGGCTCCGCCCCGGCGGGCAGGGGGACAACCGTGCCCAGGGCGGGCAGGGCGCGCCAGTGCACCGGCGCCGCCTCATCCAGGGGGGCCGTCAGGGCGTCGCCCAGGGCGGCGGCCAGGGCCTGCTCATAGCCCTTGGCCACGCTCAGCGCGTCCACCAGGGGCGGGAACAGGTCGCCGGCCCCGGCTTTCAGCAGGCGGGTGATGGCGTCGGCCTCCGCCGTCAGGCGGGCGCGGTCGCCCTCGGCCCGCTGCAGGGCGTCGCGGGCGACGGCTTGCTCTTGCGTGCCCAGGGCGCGGGCGGCGTTGGCGGCCTGCTCGGTCCCGGCCTTCGCGGCCTCCGCCTCCTCCGCCGCGCCCTTGGCCAGTTCCAGCCGTTCCTCGGCCAGGTGGATGGCCTCCTCCGCCTCGGCCACGTCGTCGCGGGCGGCCTGCTGGCGTTCCAGCTCAGCCTTTTGCGCCTGAGTCTCCTCGACACGGCGGCGCAGGGTGGCGACGCGCTGCTCCAGGTCCTGCGCCTGGCGCTGGATCTGCGCGCGCTTGGCCTCGTCCGCGGCCAGGCGCTCGGTGGCGGCCGCCAGCTCGGCGTCCAGGCTGGCCACGGTGTCGCGGATTTCCTCCAGGCGGGCCTTGGCCAGCTCCTGGTTTTCCGCCTCGTCCCCTTGCGCGTCGGCAATGGCTTGGCGTTCCTCCGCCAAACGGGACAGCGCCCGGTCGGCATCGGCGGCCAGGTCCTTTTCGCGCGCCAGGTCGCCCTCGATCTGGGCCAGGCGGCGCTGCAGCGTGGCCAGGGCCTCGGTCGCGCGCCGCTCCTCCGCGTCCAGCTGTTCCCGCGCCACCAGCAGGCGCTGCAGGGCGGCGGCGGCTTCCGCCTCCGCCTGGCGCTTGGGCGGCAGGCTGGCGGCGAGATCGGTGCGCCTGGTGGTGGCTTGCGTGACGGCCAGCATCAGGCCGCGCACCGCCTCCTCGGCCTTGTCGAAGCCGGCGCGGGCCTGCATGACCTGGGCGGTGGCGGTGGTCCAGCGCAAGTGCAGCAGCAGCGCCTCTGCCCGGCGGATGTGGTCGGAGATGTTGCGGTAGCGCGCGGCCTGGCGGGCCTGCTTGCGCAGGTTCTGCAGCTGCGCGTCCATGGTGACGACCACGTCGTCCAGGCGCGTCAGGTTGGTTTCCGCCGCCTTCAACTTCAGTTCCGCCTCATGCCGGCGGGAATGCAGGCCGGTGATGCCCGCCGCCTCCTCCAGCAGCTGGCGGCGGTCGCCCGGCTTGGCGTTGATCAGGGCGCCGACCCGGCCCTGGCTGACCAGCGCCGGGGAATGGGCGCCCGAGGCGTTGTCAGCCAGCAGCAGTTGCACGTCGCGCGCGCGCGCCGGCCGGCCGTTGATGCGGTAGTCAGAGCCGGCGCCGCGTTCCAGCTTGCGGCTGATCTCCATTTCCGTCTGGACGGCGTCCGCTTTGACGCCTGGTGTGCCGGCGGTCAGGTTGGGGCTGTCCAGGTGCAGGACGACTTCGCACAAATTGCGCGCCGGCCGCGTGGCCGTGCCACCAAAGATGACGTCGTCCATGTCCTCGCCGCGCATCTTCTTGGCCGAGGTCTCGCCCATGGCCCAGCGCAACGCCTCCACCAGGTTGGACTTGCCGCAACCGTTGGGGCCGACGATGCCGGTCATCCCGGGCTCGATCACGAGCTCGGTGTGGTCCACGAAGGATTTGAAGCCGGAGATGCGAAGCTTGGTGAATTGCACGGGGGCTTACTTCTTCGGTGCCTTGGCGCCGGCCTTGATCAGGGCGGCGGCCAGCTTGTCATAGTCGTTGGGGCCGGCGATGCGGTCCACTTCCTTGCCGCCCTTGCGGATGATCAGCGTGGGGGTCTGTTCGACCTTCGCCTCGGTGGCCTCCTGGCTGCTGGCGGCGATATAGTCCTGGATGGGTTTGCTGGCGACGCAGGCGTCATAGGCCGGGGCCGGCAGGCCGGCCATGCCCATCATCTCCTTCAGGCCCGCCTCCGGGTCCTTGGCGCCCAGCCATTGGCCCTGGGTGCTGAACAGCAGGCTGCGGGCGTCATTATAGCTGCCGACGGGCAGGCAGCGCGTGGCCATGTGGGCCAGATAACCCACGCGGTTGGTGGGCGTGTCGTGGAAGACGAAGCGCACCTGGCCGCGATCGATGAAGTCCGCCTTCAGGCGGGGCAGCATCGTCTCCTCGAAATGGGCACAGTGCGGACAGGAGAGGGAGGCGTATTCCTCGATCACCACCGGGGCGTTGCCGCTGCCCAGGGCGCGGGTGCTGGTGGCGGCGGCGATGTCGATGCCGCCCCCTGTGGCGGGGGTGGGGGCAGTCGCCGCCTGGGCCACGGCAGAGGCGGGCAGGGCCAGCGGGGCGGCCAGCGCCGCCATAGCCATGACCAGGCCCTGGGCCATGCCGGCCCGATCGCGCATCCAACGCCCTGCCATATCCCCCTCCATCCGACTTTCAAAACGCGGCCGCTTTAAACGAAACCAGGTCAAACGCGACCGTCACGAAGACGGCGCCCTTGGGGATCCCCGTCCCCAGGGCGCCGCCGATCTCACTTCTTGCGGCGGGTCAGCATAAAGATGCCGCCCAGCACGACCAGGGCGGCGACGATGCCGCCGGCGATCAGGCCGGTGCTGGGGCCGGTCGCCGCGGCGGGGGCCGCCGGAGCGCCGGTGGCCGGGGTGCTGGCCGGGGTCGTGCTGGCCGGGGTCGTGCTGGCCGGGGTAGCCGCCTGGTCGGCGGGCGCGCCATTAGCGGCCGGCGCCGGGGCCGGGTTGGCCGGGGCCTTGGCGCCAGCCTTCACCAGCGCTTCCGACAGCTGGCTGTATTCACGCAGGTTGTCGATCTTCTCCACCATGGCGTCGCCCTTCTTGATGAAGAAGGTCGGGGTGCCGTCCACGCCCAGCTTTTCCGACGCGTCCAGCCGGCTCTGGGTGATGAAGTCCTGCAGCGGCTTGTTGCTCAGGCAGGCGGTGAAGGTGGCGTCGGACATGCCGCCCAGGCGCAGGGTCTGCTGCAGGGCCTTCAGCGGATCGTCGGCGTGTTCCCACTGCGCCTGCGTCTTGAAGATCAGGCCCTTGGCGGCGGTGTAGCGATCAGGCGGTAGGCAGCGGGCGGCCATTTCGGCGGCGAAGGCCAACTGGTCAAGCGGGAAGTCGTGGAACACCAGCTGCACCTGGCCGGTGTCGATGAAGTCGGCCTTCAGCTGCGGCAGGAACGCTTCCTCGAAATGAGCGCAGTGCGGGCAGGTGAACGAGGCGTATTCCTCCAGCACGATGGGCGCCTTGACATCGCCCAGCACGCGCGGGCTGGTGGCGCTGGCGACGTCGATGGTGACCGGGGCATCGGCCGTCTGGGCGTGGGCCGCGCCGGCCGCCAGGACACCGGCCAGGGCACCGGCGGCCACCAGGGCGGCGGCCAGCGAATTACGCAGATGTAGGTTCACCTTAGTTCCTCCGATACCAACTGTAGTGACTATAGGGGGCGGCGCCGGGGGCCGGCAAGCCGCGTCCGAGGGACTATCGCTTCGGGGACCCGGCCGGCTTTTCGGTGGCCAGGATGGCGCGGCCCAGGCTGGTCAGCGCCTCCCGCAAATCCCCGTCTTCCACGGCCGCCGTCTGGGTTTCCAGCGCCGCCGCCTCGCCCGCCGACAGGCGGCGGGGAATCGGCGCCGGCCGGTCGCGCCGCCGGTTGGTGGCCGGGGGCGCCTGCAGCAGCTTCAGCCGCGCCACGGCGCGGAAACCGAAGAAGCCGTTCAACCGTTGCAGGATCTGCGGCTCCTCATGTTGGATGAACAAAGCGGCGGGTCCGGCCACGCCCAGGTGCAGCACGGCGTCGTCCTGCCGGCCCTTGGGGAACTGCAGCTTCAGCGGCAGGGCCACGCTGGCCAGGCGGGGCCCCACGATGGCGTCCCACTCGGCCAACAGGGTGGCGAAGGCCGGGCCGTGGGGGCCCAGTGCCTTGCCGGCGATGGCGTTCAGGTGGCGGCCGATGGGGCGGGGGCCGGGCATGGGGGTGGTGGACCTTGAAACGGTTTCGGGGGCGGCGTATGCGCTAGCGCCGGCTCCCCTGTTTGGGACAGTGTTTGGTGCTGGGACAGTGTTTGGGGGCAGTTGAACCATGGCGCAAGGGGCTTTGACCATATAATGATCGTCGCAGGCGACTCCCTTCCCCTCGGGGCCGATTTGCCGGCCCCCCGGCCCGCCGACCTGCTGGCTTGGTACGACGCCCACCGCCGGGTGCTGCCCTGGCGCACCGCCCCCGGGGGCAAGGCCGATCCCTATCACGTCTGGCTGTCGGAGATCATGCTGCAGCAGACCACGGTGGCGACCGTTGGCCCTTATTTCCAGCGCTTCCTGGCCCGTTGGCCCACGGTCGCCGACCTGGCGGCGGTGGACCTGGATGAGGTGCTGAAGGAGTGGGCCGGCCTTGGCTATTACGCCCGGGCCCGCAACCTGCACGCCTGCGCCAAGGCGGTGGTGGAACGGCACGGCGGCCGCTTCCCGGCGGACGAGGCGGCGTTGCTGGACCTGCCCGGCATCGGCGCCTACACCGCCGCCGCCATCGCGGCCATCGCCTTCGACCGGCCTGCCACGGCCATGGACGGCAATGTGGAACGGGTGATGTCCCGTATCTATGCCGTGACCGACCCGCTGCCAGGCTCCAAGCCCAAGCTGAAGGCGTTGGCCGCCGCCCTGGTGCCGGAAAAGCGGCCGGGCGACTACACCCAGGCCCTGTTCGACCTGGGCGCCACCCTGTGCAGCCCCCGCAGCCCCCGCTGCGTGCTGTGCCCGTGGATGGCGGCCTGCCGGGGCCGGCGCGACGGCCTGGCGGAACTGCTGCCGCTGAAGGCGGAAAAGGCCGCCAAGCCGACCCGCCGGGGGGTGGCCTTCTGGCTGACCAACGCCCAGGGGCTGGTGCTGCTGCGCCGCCGCCCCGAATCGGGCCTGTTGGGCGGGATGATGGAGGTGCCGTCCAGCGCGTGGGAACCGGGCGCGGACCTGGCCTACACCCGGGCCCTGGGCTGGGCGCCGGCAGTGGCCGACTGGCAGCGCCTGCCCGGTATCGTCCGCCATACATTCACCCATTTTCACCTGGAACTTACCGTCGTTCGCGGCCACCTGGATGACGATGGGGCGGCGGTGGCGGGCGTGTGGTGCGCCCCCGCCGATTTCCATGACCAGGCCTTGCCCACCGTCATGCGCAAGGTCGTCGCCTGGGCGCGGGGCGGGGGCGCGGGGCGGGGCAATGACTGATCCCGCCCAGGTGCCGCCGCGTTTCTCCATAGGACTGACGGGTAGATGGGACGAGACGTGAGTGAGGGTGGGCTAGGGCCGGCCAAGCCGACGCGGCGCGCGCTGCTGGCGGGCATGGGGGTGGCGCTGGCGGCTCCCGCTATGGCCGGCCGGGCCTGGGCGCGGGCCAGTGGGGCGCGGGCCGGGGGCACGCCGGTGGATCTGGCCCTGGTGATGGCGGTCGACAGCTCCGCCAGCATTTCCAAGGTGATGCTGGACTTCCAACTGCGCGGCCACGCCGCCGCCTTTCGCGACAAGGCCGTGCACCAGGCCTTGGCCGGCGGGCCGAAGGGCAAGGTGGCGGTGCAACTGGCCCTGTTCTCCGGCCCCGGCACCCTGACAACGCTGGTGCCGTGGACCCTGCTGGCCGGGGCCCAGGACGCGCTGGCCCTGGCCGACCGCATCGACGCCGCACCTGGCGTCGCCATGGGCGGCAACACGGCGCTGGGGGATTGCATCGTCCAGGCGGTGCGGCAACTGGATATCTGCCCCTACAGCCCCGACCGGCGGACCATCGACCTGGTCAGCAACGGCTTCAACAACGGCGGCATCGACCCCCGTTCCGCCCGGGCGCATGCCCAGGCCGCCGGCGTAGGCGTGAACGGCCTGGTCATCCTGGACGAATACGACTGGCTGGAGCCTTACTATCGCGAGAACGTGGTGGCGGGGGAGGACGCCTTCGTCATCACGGCCGCCAACCGCCACGCCTTCGCCGACGCCTTCCTGTCCAAGCTGGTGCGGGAGGTGGTGTAGCTTTCTGTTCCTCAGGCGCCAGCGGCCGCAGTCGCGGCCTAGGTTCTGGTTCCGCACAAAAACAAACGGGAGGGGTGTTGGCCCCTCCCGTTTCCACTTCAACCTGATGGCCGAAGATCACTGCTGCTTGCGCGGGCCGGCGGCCGGGCGGGGGCCCTGGGCCGGCTGCTGCTGCGCGCCCTGGGCGGGCGGCGGCTCGTTGGCCTTCTTGCGCAGCACACCGGCGATGGCGTTGCCGGCGTTGTCGGCCACGGCCTTGGACGCCACCGGCGCCTCATGCGAGATGATGAACAGCTGCCGGTCCTTGGTCAGATACAGGATCAGGTTGGCGTAGAACTCGCCCTTGTCCGTCTTGCAGCTGGCGGAACCCGTCTGCATGTCGATCTGCAGCAGCTTCTCCAGCTTGCCCTTGGTCGGGGTGTAGGTGCCCTGGCAGCCCTTGGACAGGCTGTCCAGGTAGTTCTGCATGATCTTTTCCAGATCGCCGGCCTCGGGTTTCAGGCCCACCGAGCGCAGCGAGCCGATGACGTCCTTCTGAATGGCCCAGGCGAAGTCGCCCGGCCGTTCCTGCGGCGACATCTTATCGACGGGCAGGGGGTGGGCGTCCTTCAGGCCTGCATCCATCAGCAGCTGGGCGAAGGCCGGCGGAATGGCGGGCGGCGGGGCGGGCAGCTGCAGTTTGCCGGCCATGGCTTGGTCGAAGCAGGCGTTCAGGTCCTTGAACGCCTTGGTGCCGCCCTTCAGCACGAAGGTGGCGGTGTCGTTGGGGCTGGTGATCTCCAGCTTGTTGGCCGCGGGCAGCGCCTTCATGAAGCTGGCGTCCATGGGGTCGAAGCCGGTCATGATGGCGTTCGGCTGGATGACCTGCGAGCCGCGCGTCTGCTCCAGCTTGCCGTCCAGCTTCAGCTTGATGGCCGGGCCCTGGCCCGGCGGCATGTTGGCGCCGGGCACGCCGATCACCAGGTTGATGATCTTGGGCGGCAGCTTCTTCGCCTGCTGCTCGGCCTGCGGCACGGGCAGGGCCAGGAAGACCAGCGCCAGGCCGTTGTCGAAGCTGGCCTGCGCCTCGCATAGCTTGAAGCTGCCGTCGGTGTAGACCTGAGGGCCCACCTGCCAGTTGCCGGTGACAGTGCCGACCTTGGAGGCGGCCGGCGCGCCGGAGGGGGCGGCCGGGCCGGCGCTGGGGCCCACGGCGGGGCCGGCGATCGGGGCCTGGGCGGCCGGGGCCTGGCGCGGGCCGGCGCTGGGGCCCAGTGCCGGGCCCGCAGCGGGGCCGGCGGCCGGGCCCATGGCTGGACCGGACGGCATGGGCGCCTGCTGCGGCGCGGCCACGCTGGAACCGGAGGAGATGGCGCCCGGCAGGATCAGGCCGCCGCTGTCGCCACCACCGGCCGGCGCTTGGCCTCCCGAGGTCTGATCCGGCTGGGGAGTGGTCTGGGCAAGGGCGGAACCGGCCAGGACCAGAGCGGTGCCGGCGGCAAGAAGACGGGCGGTGAAGCGGGACACGGGGCTACGTCTTATCCTAAATGAAACCCATGGGTGCGACGGGACCCTAGGGCACGTCATGGCATCATTCAAGGGGCATGCGCGATCGCGCCGCAGGCCTGTCCTTGCGCGCTCTCCGGAAGAGTTCGCACCGGATGCCGCGGCGGCCATATCCCCGCCATAATTCTTCAATTCTACTCTCTACTTACAGGCTTTCCGCTGGAAATGTCGTTGCGTGCCCGATATAAGAAACGATCACATTTGGCGCGCGAACGTTTGGGGGCAAACGATGCGTTTCGCAGCCGCGTTAGTGGTTCTGATGGTATCCGCGCCGATGTTGGCGCATGAGCGTCTGGACGCCACCGAGGTCGGCCGCTACGTCACCGCGGCGGAGGCCCTGGTCGCGTCCGCGCCGGACGATGGGCAACCTGCTTTCGTCCTGCTGGCCCACCCGGGGCCGGAGGGGAAAGCTCTGCTGGCCAAGTATGGCTTTGACGAGCGGCGCTGGCGCCAGGTGACCCAGCGCGTGCTGGCCGCCCGCCAGGCGGCCCGCGCGGCGGAGGAGCCGGTGGAAAAAGGGGCGGCGGCGCAGAAGCTGGCGTCCGCCTCCAACCTCAGCGCCTTCGAGCGGCAGGAGATGGCCACCCTGGTCCGCTGGACGGAGCATGATCGCGCCGCCCTGGAACAGGAAACCAAGCAGGACCGGTCGGTGGTGGCACCCTTCTTTGAACGGCTGGACCGGCTGGACGCCAGCCATGTCCGTCCCATGGGGCGCTGACCGGCCGTATCCGGCGCGCTTAATCCGTCATAATATCCACCCGCGCGGGCCTGCGGTCGATGCGCCCATGCGCGCGAGGCCCCTCGCCCCCGGCGGGCAAACACCCTATATAGGGGCCGTATGCCTGACTGATCCCCTGGGATGGCGGGCCGGTGGTTTCCTGCCTTTGCTTTAGGATAAGTGCACGCGATGACGGACTATCGGCTGCAGGCCGCGACGGTGGACAAGATGCCGGCGGCCGGCCCCGGGGCGCCGCCCTCCCACCCCGCGCCCGGGGGGCAGCCCACCCCCTCCCACGCCGCCGTGCCGTCGAACCAGATTCGCGGTTTCAAGCGCTATCTGAACAGCTTCTTCAAGGATCACGCGTTCATCCGCATGATCTACAAGAACATGTTCAAGATTTCGCCGCGGCTGTACCGGTCCAGCCAGCCGACGCCGCGCCACATCGCCCAAGCCGCCCGCCTGGGCGTGCGCACCGTCATCAACCTGCGCGGCCGCCGCGACAATTGCGGCTCCTGGGTGCTGGAGGATGAGGCCTGCACCCGCCACGGCCTGACCCTGGTGAACTTCGCCGTCAATTCCCGCGATGCGCCTAAGAAGCACATCCTGCATCAGGCGCGGCAGATTTGGCGCGACGCCCAATACCCCGTGCTGATGCACTGCAAGGCCGGGTCCGACCGCGTCGGTTTCATGAGCGTGCTGTACCAGTTCGTGCATGAGGGGGTGCCGCTGAAAACGGCGCTGGGTCAGCTCAGCCCCAAGTACGGCCACCTGCGCCATGCCAAGACCGGCATCCTCGACCACTTCTTCGAGACCTTCCTGGCCTACGCCCAGGCCCAGGGGATCGAGCCCAGTGTCGACGCCTTCTACAGCTGGGTGGACGACGTCTATGACCCGCCCGAGTTCAAGAAGACGTTCATGACGCGCTGGTGGGCCAGCGTGCTGGCGGACAAGGTGCTGCGCCGGGAGTGACCCCGGCGCCAGCTCTCCTTCCGGGACTTATACCAACGGCATTTGAGCGTGACCGGTCAAATGCCGTCCCTCAAGCGCCCTGCGGCCACATCCGTGGCCTGGGCTTCCTCGCGTTTCAGTCCGCTGATGCTCCCCAAAACGCTCCGGCGGACGCGGTCGCGTCCTACAGCGGCACGAGTCAAAATCTCATGCCGGGTATTACTTCACTTCATAAAGCGCGCTGCCGTGCGCGGGCAGCGTGACGCTCAGGCTGTCCGCCGCCGGCAGGGCCTTGCCCGTCCACAGGTCGTGGGCGGTGAGGTTGCCGCTGGCCAGGCCCAGCCTCCCCCAGGGCGCCGACAGCATCGACGGCTTGTCGTCCAGGTTGAACAGGGCCAGGTAGCGCTGGCCCTTGGCGCCCGTGGCCAGCCAGACGCGCGCGTTCTCGAAGCCGGCGGGCAGGTCGGTCACGGGGTGGCTTTCCGTGGCCGTCTGGTCCACCTGGATGACGGCGCGGTTGGTGATCAGGGCGCGCGTGGCGTCGTCCAGCTTGGTGAGGTTGGCGCCCAGGATCAGGGGGGACCGGGCGATGGCCCACAGGGTCACCTGGGTGCGCTGCTCGTCCGCCGTCAGTCGCGACGTGCGCGGGTCGCCCCAGCCGGGATGGGGTTCCAGCGCGCCCAGGGGCAGCATGTCGGCGTCGGGCCAGCGGCCATGCTTGGCGTGGGGCGCCCAGCCCGGTAGCACGTCGAACAGGTCTCGCAAGCCATAGGGGAAGCCGTCCGTGGGCTTGTCATGCGGGAAGGTCCAGCCGTCCCAGACGTCGTTGGTGATGCGCCACATCTGGCCATAGCGGCTGATCTCATCCGCGTGGGACAGGTTGGTGGGGCCGGGGGACAGGCTCAGCACGATGGGCCGCCCCGTCTTGGCGATGGCGCTGCTGATCTGCCGGATTTCGCTGATCTTGTAGGGATGGTCGGCGATGCAGTCGACCTTCAGGAAATCCAGCCCCCACCGCGCGTACTGGGCCATCATCGAATCGTAGTAGGCCTGGCCCGCCGGCGTGTCGCGCACGCCATAGTTGCCATCGTCCCAGGGGCAGGTGTCGGCGGTGTCCGCCGCGTCGGCGGCGTGGAAGGACGATCCCGCCACCGGCGTGTTCCGCTCCACGGCCTGCTTGGGAATGCCGCGCACGATATGCAGGCCGAACTTCAGGCCCTGGGCATGCAGCCAGTCGGCCAGCGGCTTGAAGCCCTGGCCGCCGGCGGCCGAGGGGAAGCGGGCGGGGACGGGGACCAGCAGGCCGTTGCCGTCCAGCAGGTACTGCCGCTCCGCCAGCGACTTGCCGAAGGGGTCGGCCATGTACCAGCCTTCATCCACCACGGCGTAGGTCCAGCCATAGGGCTTCAGCGTCGCCAGGACGCCCGCGTTGGCCTTGAAGTCGGCCTCGTCGATGGTGAAGCCGTAGGCGTCCCAGCTGTTCCACCCCATGGGGGGCGTGGGGGCCGGCGATCTGGACGCGGGCGGCGCCGCCAACACCGTGCCGGCGGCCAGTAAGGTCGGTAACAAGCTCGCGATGCGCAGCCAACGCCGCATGGAACGCCGCATGGGGGCCTCTCCCTTTCCATATTGTTAGCGATAACAGTACGGAAAAGCGGGGCGGCCGCAAGGACGCAGATCGAATTTGTCGTACTAATACGGCATCGGCCTAATGCGGGGCCGGCCTAATGCAGCGTCGGCGGACGGCCGTTCAGATCCTCATAACCGCTGGCGTCCTCGAACGCGGCGATGGAGGAGATGGGTGTCGCCTGGTGATGAATCATCCGCCAGTTGCCGCCCGATCGGGCGAACAGGTTGGTGACCACCAGCGCCGTGTTGGCCACGAACTCCTCGCACACCACCCAGCCGATGTCGCCGCACACCGTGGCCTGCTCACCCTGGTGACGAACGCCGGGTGACCGGGGATTGCCCAGCAGCTCGCGCCAGCTGCGCATCACGGGTTCGCGCCCCGACAGCGCCGGCCAGCCGGGATGGACGCAACGCACGTCGCGATCCTGCGCCCACAGAGCCTCCATGCCGGCCACGTCGCGGTCCGCGAAGGCCTGGTAGAAGCGGCGGTTGGCGGCCAGCACATCCTGGATGTCCGTGCCGCCGGGTTCGTGTTGATGGGGGTCACCCTCCGCCGTTTCGGTTTCCGGTGCCTGGCATGAAAGCGCTTGGGTCTTCACCATTGCCTCCCCTGTTGGCGGCATTCCGGCCGGCTCTCTCAGAGGTTTTCCGACGTTCGCCGAAGTGTCAGAAAACCTCCAAGCTTTTGTTCCGTCGCGCGATTCACGCCTCAGACGAAGGCATCCGAAGCGATCGCGCTCGGGCGCCGATCCACCGTCAGCTTAGCGTGGCCGCGCGCCGTGTGTCTCCGACTCGGGGTCTTGGTCACGGAATTGTGCCCGAAAAGGAAAGGGCGGCAGGTTGCCCCGCCGCCCCGACCTTATCCCGGTGCTTGGCCCCGGTGCTTGGCTTCCGCCTCATTCCGCCGGGGCGGTGGCCTCGGCCCCGCCGCCCTTGGGCAGGGCGTTCAGGGTGCTGAGGAAGAGGGCGGCGATGTAAGGGAAGGACTGGACGACCAGCATGGTGGCCCAGACATAGGCGTCGCGGTTATCGCTGCCCTTCAGCAGGGCGATGGCGGCGGCCGCCAGCCACAGGCCCAGCATCAGCGCCACCTCTTCCCGCGCGTGCAGGAAGCCCTGGATCAGGGCCGGCTGGTCCTCGCACTTGGGCGTGCGCACGAAGGGGCGGCCGCTGGTGAACAGGCCCACCCACACGGCGCGTCCCACGGTGTGGGTCAGCGCCATGCCGGCGATTGCCGCCCCCAGCTTGTCGATGAAGCGGCACTTCACCCGCTCCCCATACAGCCATAGGCCGCACAGCACCTTGAAGAAGAAGACGCTGAGGGTGGGCAGGATGAAGACGGTGGGCGGAAACTCGATCCACTGCGGCAGCAGCAGCAGGCCCAGCGACCAGATGATGCCGCCGATGACGAAGCCCATGTGGGCGGCGTCGGCGAACCAGGGCAGCCAGCCGGTGATGAAGTGGTACTTCTGCCCGGCGGTCAGCTTGGTGCCGCCCGGCATCATCTCGCGCCAATGGCGCTTCAGGATCTGCACGGCGCCATAGGCCCAACGGAAGCGCTGAGTCTTGTAGCCGGCGAAGCTGTCGGGAACCAGGCCCTGGCCGAAGCTGTCGGGCATGTAGACCGCCTCCAGCTTCTCCTCGAACAGGCGCAGGCCCAGCTCCGAATCCTCGCAGATGCACCATTCGGCCCAGCGGCCCACGCCGTCCAGCGCGCTCTTGCGCACCAGGGTCATGGTGCCGTGCTGGATGATGGCGTTGCGCTCATTGCGCTGGATCATGCCGATGTGAAAGAAGCCCTGGTATTCCCAGTTGATCATCGACTTGAAGGCGTCGTCCGACCAGTCGCGGTAGTCCTGCGGCGACTGGACGAAGCCCACCTCCGGCCGCCTGAAATAGGGGATGGTGGCCGACAGCCAGTCGGGCGTGACCTGGTAGTCGCTATCGATGACCCCCACCACCTCCACATCGGGGGCGGTGACGGACAGGCCGAAGTTCAGGGCGCCGCCCTTGAAGCCCGGCCAGCGCGGTAGGTGGAAGAAGCGGAAACGCGGCCCCAGCTTGGCGCAGTATTCCTCCAGCGGGCGCCACACCGCCTCGTCCTTGGTGTTGTTGTCGATCACCAGGACTTCGAAATTGGGGTAGTCCATGGCCGCCAGCGCATCCAGGGTCTCGATCACCATGTGTGCCGGTTCGTTATAGCAGGGCACGTGGATGGAAACCTTGGGCGTGTAGTCGCCCAGCGGCTCCCGCACGGGCGTGTAGCGCCGCTTCCAGCGCTGGGTCCATACCACCTCCGTCAATTCCAGGCCGTCGATCAGCATGACGGCGAACAGGATCAGCTGGGCGAGGATCAGCACCATGAAGGCGGTGAAGGACAGGGTGCCCATGCCCACGGTCAGGGCCTGGGTGCCCGTCCATACCAGGACCGAGGCCACCGTCTGGATCAGGAAGCCGTAGAACAGCTGGCCGCGCCATTTCAGGTCGTCACGGGCCAGCACGAAGAAGAACATGGGCAGGAAGGCCAGGGCGGTGGCGATGGCGCACAGCACCCGCCACGACGGCACCTCCAGGATGCCACCCACCATCGGGAACTTCTGGTGGCGGTGGGCGTCCCAGATGCCCCAGGCCGTCTCCGCCGTGCCCCCCAGCGTGCGCTTCCACGGCTGGTCGAAGGCCTCCATGATGTAGAAATCCAGGCGCTGCTGGCCGGCGATGTTCAGGAAGCTGCGGATGTACTTGGCCTCATTCACCAGGCCAGCCTCGGCGGCCCCGCGATAGGCGCCGTCGGACGGCCAGCCGGTCTCGCCGATCAGGATGTGCTTGTTGGGGAAGCGTTCCTGCACCTGGCGGTAGGCCGCCATGGCGTCCTCCACCGCGCGGTCCACCGACACCTTGTTCCAGTAGGGCAGCAGATGGATGGTGATGAAGTCGCAGGCGTCGGCCAGTTCCGGATGGTCCAGCCAGACATAGGACGGCTCCGCCGTGGACACCGGCACGTTCACCTGGCGCTTCACGCGCTGGATGTAGTCGATCAGCTGAGCGACGCTGAAATCGTCACGGAACAGCACCTCGTTGCCGACCATGACCCGCTTCACGTTGGCGTTGGCGCGCGCCACGCGCACCAGGCCCGCCAGTTCCGCCTCGTTGGCGGCGGTGTCCTTGGACAGCCAGGCGCCCTGGGTGATGGTCAGGTTGGGGTAGCGCTCCAGGGCGATGGGCGCCACCTGGTCGATGCCGTTGCCCACCTGGTAGGTGCGGATGGACTGCACATGCGGCGCCACCACGTCCAGGTCGTGCTTGATATCATCGGCGGTGGGGCTGTCGCCGTTCTGCGGGGTCTGGTTGGCCTGGAAGGGCACGAAGGCCACGCCGGCGATGGTGCCGGCCCATGGGCGCTCCACGGCCGGGCGATTGACGATCGCCCACGCGCCGATGTTGCCCAGCACCAGAAGAAGCAGGACCGCCCAGGCGGATTTCTGCATCCTCAAAATCTTACGCATTATGAACGACCCCTGCCCCTGGAACGGGAGAACGATGAACGGGAGAACGATGAACGGGATGATGGCGACGGAATAGCAAAACGGCGGACCGGAAACATGTGAACAAACAGGACGGTTCCCTGCCCCAGGCCCCCCCCCGCGCGACCCGCCCCTTTCAATGGCACGACTATGGGGGCACGACTATGGGGCAATTTTGTGGACGAAGGACCGCCGTCCGGCGGTCCGGCGTCAATCCGGCCACCCAAACCAGGCCACCAGGCCGGGCTACCGGGTCAGGCCCCGTCATCCACCCCCACAGCCGAACCCTTTGGACGGGCGGCGTCGGGCAGTAGTACATAGCCATCCCGGCGGCGGCGTCCAGCGGTATTGCGGACACCGTCGTCCGCATCGCGACGCCGGGCCCCAGCCGCCGGTCCAGGAACGGATTTCCCTGCAATGACAAGCGCCGACGACTTCACGCTGCACCCCCGCCTGACCGCCGACACCGTGGCGGTGGGCGACCTGCCCCTCTGCCGTGCGCTGCTGTCCCGCAACGCCTGCTGGCCCTGGCTGATCCTGGTGCCGCGCCGTGTCGGCGCTGTTGAGATCCATAGGCTGACCACGGCCGACCAGGTTCAGCTGATGGCCGAGATCACCCAGGCATCGCAGGTCATGGAGGCGGCATTCGCGCCCGACAAGCTGAACGTGGCCGCCATCGGCAACATGGTGCCGCAGCTGCATGTCCACGTGGTGGCCCGCAAGCGCGAGGACGCCGCCTGGCCGGGCCCCATCTGGGGCTCGGGCCATGAGCGGGCCTATGCCGCCGGCGAGGCCGAGGCGCTGGCCCGGCGGCTGGCGGTTGATCTGGGCCTGTAAGCGGGCCGTAAAGAATATTCCATAACCAGAAAGCCGGAGGGCGCATCCATGATCATCGTCCATCACCTGAACAACTCCCGCTCCCAGCGCGTGCTGTGGGCGCTGGAGGAGCTGGAGTTGCCCTACCAGGTGGTGCGCTATGAGCGCGATCCCGCCACCCAGTTGGCGCCGCCGGCGCTGAAGGCCGTCCATCCGCTGGGCAAGTCGCCGGTGATCGAGGATGGCGGCCTGGTGCTGGCGGAATCGGGCGCCATCATCGAGTATCTGGTGCGCACCTACGGCGAGGGACGCCTGGCCCCGGCGCCGGGCGACCGGGCCGCCCAGGCGCGCTACCTGCACTGGATGCACTTCGCCGAGGGGTCGGCCATGCTGCCCCTGCTGCTGCATCTCTACACCAGCCGCCTGGGCGAGGCGGCGGCCCCCCTGCAGCCCCGCATCGCCAGCGAAACCGCCAACCACCTGGGCTACATGAACGCGGAACTGGCCCAGGCGCCGTGGTTCATGGGCGACCAGTTCACCGCCGCCGACATCCAGATGAGCTTCCCCATCGAGGCGGCCATGATGATGCCCGGCACCGGCCAGCACTTCGCCCACCTGGCCGCCTTCGTGACCCGCATCCAGACGCGCCCGGCCTATCGCGCGGCGGTGAGGAAGGGCGGGCCCTACCGCTATGACCGGGGGTGATCGAGGCGCGCCCTTAGCCAATCGGCCAACGGCGCCCACACCTGGTCCGGCGCGCCGGCGCTGACCACCATGCCGATATGGCCCAGGTGGGGCTCCAGCCGGTCGCCGCCGGGGATGGCGTCGATCAGGGCGCGGGCGGCGCCCGGGGGCACGATGCGGTCGCGGGCGGGAATGATGGCCAGGGTGGGCAGGCGGATGGCGCGGGCGTCGATGGCTTGGCCGCCCACCCGCCAGGTGCCCTCCGCCGGGTCGTTGCGGCCGTACCAGCCGCCCAGGCATTCCCGGGCCACGGCCGCCGCCAGCGGCACGCCATCGTTCAGCCAATCCTCCAGCGCCACGAAGTCCTGGGCGTCCTGGCTGTCCGGGTCCAGGGCGGCGTAGCGGCTGAACTTGCGCAGGGCCAGCAGCGGATCCAGCCCGGCGAACAGGAACTGGATCATGTCCACCGGCAGTTCGCCCAGCCAGGTCAGCGCCGGCTCCACCAGGGGCAGGACGGCGGCCGTGCGCAGGGCGGCGGCCGGGTCATCGGCGTGGAAGTCCCAGGGGGCGGCCAGCAGCACCAGGGCGGATAACGCCTCGGGCCGCAGCGCCGCCGCCGCCGCGGCCAGCGTGCCGCCCATGCAATAGCCCACCAGGACCGGCGCCCGGCCCATCAGGTCGCGCGTGGCGTCCACGGCGCGGGCCAGGCGGCCAGCGACATAGTCGGTGAGGTCGAACCCCCGCTCCACCGTGCCCACCGTGCCCCAGTCCAGCAGCAGGGGGCGGAAGGCCCCCTTGGCGTCATGGCCGGCGGCCAGCCAGCGCACCAGGCTTTTGCGCGCCGACAGGTCCAGCACATAGCCGCGGTTGACCAGAGAGGGCACGAACAGCAGCACGGGGCCCTTGGCACCGGGTCGGCTGTAATCCAGCAGGCGGCTGTTGCCCTCCGTCCACACCGGCGGCGGGTCGGCGACGTCGCGCTGATAGGGGTTGCGGCGGTAGCGTTCCAGCCCGGTCAGCAACGTATCGAGTCGGCGCCGGGTTTCGCGCTCAACCGCCGCTTTCAGCGCTTCCGGGTCGATGCCGGCGAGGTCGGCGCGCAGTTGGCGGCACCTCGGCTCCAGCTCCTTGCGCCAGATCGGCGAGCTGCCGTTCAAGAGCGGCAATCCGGCCTGCGAGTTCAGCAAGACGGCCATCGCCGCCGTCAGGTGCGTCGCCAGGGGGCGGGGGCCCTGGCGGGGCTTCGGCGGGGGTGTCGTGGCCGGTCCGGCCGGTGGTGCTTGGTGTGTTGGCATGGGGCCCCCAGGGGAAGGCGGTGGGGGTGAAGAAGGGCGCGCCCATCCAGGCGCCGGCCCCAGGATTCGTGCCGCTGGCGGCGAAAGGATTGCCGCCCGGCCAAGTGGCCTGGCCTCCACCTCCCGTCCAGGCGGTGGCTTGGCCCAGCGCGCGCACCAGGCGGGCGAAAGCGCCGGTCATGTCGGGGTCGGCGGCCATGGCGGCCCACTGGTCCTGCCACAAGTCCAGGTAGCGGCGGGCCAGAGACTCCAGGCTCGGCGGCTCGCCGGGGGTGGGGGCGGCCTCGTCTTCCGGGGCGCCGGATGGCGGCGGTGGGGCTTCGGTTTCGCGGGGCATGGGTCCAATCTACACCCCTCGCCGCCGCCTGGCAAAGCGGTGGCGGAACGTCATACGCGCATTGGTTTTTGGCAGGATGCTTGCACGTTCCGCACTGCATGGATTAGCTATGTGCAGTGCACCCGTTGTGCGGGTGATAAACATCGCCGGGAAACGCCGCCTATGGTCGACAAAGAAGATCCCAAGCCCGCGCCGATCACCATCAAGAAGTACGCCAACCGGCGTCTCTACAATACGGCCACCAGCTCGTACGTGACCCTGGACCATCTGTGCCAGATGGTGAAGGACGGCACCGACTTCGTCGTCTACGACGCCAAGACGGGTGACGACATCACGCGCTCGGTGCTGACCCAGATCATCGTGGAAGAGGAATCCAAGGGCGGGCAGAACCTGCTGCCCATCGGCTTCCTGCGGCAGTTGATCAGCCTCTATGGCGACAACATGCAGTGGATGGTGCCGAAGTATCTGGAATACAGCATGCAGTCCTTCACCCGTAATCACGAAAAGATGCGGGATTACTTCCAGGGCACGTTGGGCGGCATCTTCCCCTTCGGTTCGTTGGAGGAAGTGGGCAAGCAGAACATGGCCATGTTCGAACGGGCCATGCGCATGTTCTCGCCCCTGGCGGGTGCCGAAGGTGCCAAGCCGGAGGGGGCCGAGACGCCCAAGGCCAAGCCCGCCGGCGGTGGCGGCCAGTTCGACGAACTGCAGAAGCGGCTGGACGAGCTGCAGCAGCAGCTGGTTTCCCTCACCAGCCTGACCCGCAAGCCGGACTGATCCTGATCCGGCTTGCGGCGACTCGAAGCTCAGGCGCATGCCAGAAGAAATCCCGGTCCGCCCCGTCGCGGCCGGGATTTTTTGTGCGCCTGCGATAAAGCCGGTTCCGGCATTCACCCAAGGAAAGACAGCCAAAGGTGGCGCGCGGCCCGGCCCCGGCGGTGGGGCTGGGGGTTGCGCCAACGGCATTTCACGGGGTGCCGGACCCTGGGCTAAGGTTTGCGCCCCGGACGACAGGCCCGGCTCAAGCGAATAACGGGGACCGCCCGGCAGAGGGTGACGCCCCTTCTGAAGGAAAAAGAGGAAAGACATGCCGCTGAACCGCAGGATTGTTCTGGCCTCGCGCCCCGAGGGGCTCCCGACGGAACAGAACTTCGGGATGGAGCAAGCGTCCATCCCCGTGGCGGGCCCCGGCCAGATGCTGCTGAAGACGCGGTGGCTCTCTCTCGACCCCTATATGCGCGCCCGCATGAGCGCCGCCAAGTCCTACACCCCGCCCATCGAGGTGGGGGGCCTGATGGTGGGCGGCACCATCGGCGAGGTGGTGGAAAGCAACGTCCCCGGCTTCCAGGCGGGTGACCTGGTGCTGTCCAACTCCGGCTGGCAGGAATACGCCGTCGCGGGGCCGAAGTCGGTGCACAAGCTGGATACCGATGGCCTGCCGGTGACGACGGCCCTGGGCGTGCTGGGCATGCCGGGCCTGACCGCCTATGTCGGCCTCTACGACATCGGCCAGCCCAAGGCGGGGGAGACGGTGGTGGTGTCCGCCGCCGCCGGCGCCGTGGGTTCCGTCGTCGGCCAGTTGGCCAAGCTGAAGGGGGCCCGCGCTGTCGGCATCGCCGGCGGGCCGGAGAAGTGCGCCTTCGTGGTGGAGGAACTGGGCTTCGACGCCTGCATCGACTACAAGGCGGAGAATTTCAAGGAGGCGCTGGCCGCCGCCTGCGACCACGGTGTCGATGTCTATTTCGACAATGTCGGCGGCCGGGTGGCCGACGCGGTGTTCGACCTGCTGAACACCTTCGCCCGCGTGCCGCTGTGCGGCCGCATCGGCAACCTGAACGACACGGCCTTGCCGCCGGGTCCCGATCGGACGCCGGCCCTGCTGTCGGCCATCCTGACCCGCCGCCTGCATGTGCAGGGCTTCATCGTCTCCGACCACTGGCATCGCAACGACGCCTTCCTGGAAGAGGTCGGCGCCCTGGTGAAGGGGGGCCAGCTGCGCTATCGCGAGGACGTGACCGAGGGTCTGGAGAACGCGGTGTCGGCCTTCCTCGGCCTGCTGCAGGGCAAGAACCTGGGCAAGGCCCTGGTGAAGCTGTAAGGCCCGTCCAGCGTTAGCTTTAAGACGAAGCCCCCGCTCGAGATCAACGGGCGGGGGCTTCGCTTTTCTACAGATGGATTTCGGCGCCCAAGACTTTCAGCAACTGCGCCAGCCAGGCGGCGTGGGCGGGCCAGGCCGGGGCGGTCACCAGCTTGCCGTCGGTGACGGCGCCGTCCACGGGGATGTCGGCATAGTCGCCGCCGGCCAGGGTGACCTCCGGCCGGCAGGCGGGGTAGGCGGAGACCTTGCGGCCGGACAGCACGCCGGCGGCGGCCAGGATCTGCGGGCCGTGGCAGACGGCGGCGATGGCCTTGTCCTGGGCCGCGAAGGCCTTCACCAGCGCCAGCACGCGGCCGTCCAGGCGCAGGAATTCCGGCGCGCGGCCGCCGGGAATGACCAGGGCCACGTAGTCGTCGGCCTTCACGCTCTCGAAATCGGCGTTCAGCGTGAAGTCGTGGCCGCGCTTCTCGGTATAGGTCTGATGGCCCTCGAAATCATGGATGGCGGTGGCGATCTTGTCGCCCGGCCGCTTGCCCGGCGCCACGGCATCGACCTGGTAGCCCACCATGGACAGGGCCTGGAAGGGCACCATGGTCTCATAGTCCTCGGCGAAGTCGCCGACGATCATCAGGATGCGTTTGACACTCATGCGGTTTTCCTCCTGGTGGGCGGGGGATGTCCCACCAGGATGCCGGGCAGGGCCTCGCACGCCTATGGGCCATAAGGGGGTAGGCGTGGGCTTCGAAAGGTCAGGGCTGGCCGGCCGCCAGGCGCTCACGATTAAACCGGCGGACTGGGTTTGATCTATCTGCCGCCAAGGGACTACCGATCCGCCTGCCGGTTGACCACCGCCGTGACCGGCGCCAATACGATGCCCCGGTCGCGCAGGCCCACGGCCCAGCGGGCGATGCCTTCCAGGGTCACGGGATAGGGCTGGGCATAGCCCACGGCGACGCCGTTGAGCTTGGCCAGGCGCTCCAGCTCCGCCAGCTGGGCGGCGACGCCGGCGTCGGAGGGGGACCGGTCCACCTGCACGTCCGACACGGCGCGGGGCAGGCCCAGCTGGGTGGCGATGCGGGTGGCCTGGCTGGCGGTGGTGGGCCAGCTGTCGATATAGATCAGGCCGCGCCGCTGCACCTGGCGCAGCACCGTCTGCAGGCTGTCGTGGCTGGCCAGGAACTTGGTGCCGGTCAGGTTGGTCAGGCCGACATAGCCGGTGGCGCTGGCCATGGCCGTTTCCAGCCGGTCCACGTTCTTCTCATCCGGCAGGCTGGTCAGCAGGGTGCCGGGGCCGGGGTCGTTCTGGGGGAAGCCCTGCGGCTCCATCGGTACCTGCAGCAGCACCTCATGCCCATCGCTGCGCGCCTGGTCCACCGCCTTCTGCAGGTTGGGGGCGCCGGCGGCGAAGGCCAGGGTGACGGTGGCCGGCATGCGGGCCAGCACCTTTTCCAGGGCGGTTGGCGACCAGCCCAGGTCGGCCATCACCAGGGCGATGCGCGGGCGCTTGTCATCCTGGGGGAAGGGGCGGCTATAGGCCTGCCAGGGCGCGGGCCCCTTGGCCGGCATGCGCGGCAGATAGCCGGCGCGGGTCTTTTCCAGCAGGTCTTCGTTGCGGCTGGGCGCCAGCTTGACGGCCACGTCCATGGGATCGGGGTCGTGCGCGGCCGCAGGCTTGGCGGCACTCTCCGCCGCCGGGGCGGCCGCGTGCGGGGCCTCCACCGGGCGGGCGCCGCCCTGGGGCAGGGTGACGGGGATGTCGGCCAGGATGGAGGCCTTGCGCCGCGCCGCCGCCGTCTCCTCCGCCGTGGCGGCCAGCCAGGCGACCGTACCCGCGACGGCCACCACCGTCAGGGCCACGGCCACGGCGAACAGGTTCAGCCGGCGTCGGGGCTTTTCAGCGTCGTCCCCGGCCGGTCCGGTGGCGGCCACCCCGGCGCGGCCGGCGCGCTTGGGTACGCCCAGGCGTGCGGCCAGCACGTCGGCGGACGCGTCCTCGTCCGCGCCGGCCAACAGCGCCTCAAAGGCGTCGTCATCGCCGCCCTTCTTGCGTTTTGTTGTCTTTGCCGCCTTGGCGGGCTTGGTCTTGCGCGGCGTGCTCTGGCGCGAGACCAAGGCCTTCAGGCGGGTGGGTAGGGCGGCCAAGGGGTCCCCGTCGGTTGGCTGGGGCCGAGTGCGATCAATCAGAAACGCACTCGGCCCCAAATGCTTGTTCAGCGAGCGGACTCACGCTGCAAAGCGATGCCGCTTTTCCGCGATCCGCTCTATGGCGTCGTCAGTTGGTGGCCTTGGACTGCTGCAATAGCGACAGGCCGCGCAGCAGGTCCAGGGCGCGGGTCAGCTGGTAATCCTGGGGCGTGGCGTCGCCGGTGGCGGCCGGCGGCACCGGCGTGCCGGGCGCGTCCTGGCCCTTGGTGCCCGCCTTCGGATCCTGGGTCTTGGAATCGACCTTGGCCTTGTCGGCGCCAACCCCCTTGTTGTCGGGGGTCTTACCGTCGGGCGCCTTCGCGTCCGGGGCCTTTTCCGAGGTCTTGTCCTTGGCGTCGTCCGGCTTGGCCGGCTGCTTGGCGCCCGGATCGGTGTTGCGCAGGGCGTGCGGCAGGTCGGCCTCGCGCCGGCGAATGGCGCCGGCGGGGGCGCCCAGCTCTTCCACCTTGGCCTGCTGGACCTCGATGTCCGGGGTGATGCCCAGCTGTTGGATGGACCGGCCGGAGGGCGTGTAGTAGCGCGCCGTGGTCAGCTTCATGGCGTTGCCACCCGGCATGGGCATGAGGGTCTGGACGGAGCCCTTGCCGAAGCTCTGCGTGCCCATGAGGATGGCGCGCTTGTGGTCCTGCAGGGCGCCGGCCACGATTTCCGAGGCCGAGGCGGAACCGCCGTTGATCAGCACCACCAGGGGCAGGCCATGGATGGCGTCGCCCGGCTTGGCGTTGTAGCGCTCGCCCTGGTCCGGGCGGCGGCCGCGGGTGGAGACGATCTCGCCCCGCTCCAGGAAGGTGTCGCTGACCGAGATGGCCTGGTCCAGCAGGCCGCCGGGGTTGTTGCGCAGGTCCAGCACATAGCCCACGACCTTGTCGCCCAGTTCCTTCTGGATGCCGGCCAGTGCCTTGTCCAGGCCCACCTGCGTCTGCTCGGTGAAGCCGGACAGGCGGATGTAGCCGACATTGCCTTCCACCCGCCACCGCACCGACTGCACCTTGATGACGGCGCGGGTCAGGGTGAAGGTCAGGGGCTGCGGCACGTTGTTGCGGTGGATGGTCACCTTGATGTCGGTGCCCGGGGCGCCGCGCATCTTCTCCACCGCCTCGTTCAGGCCCAGGCCGACGATGGCCTCGTCGTTCAGGTGGGTGATGTAGTCGCCGGGCTGCACGCCGGCGCGGGAGGCCGGGGTGTCGTCGATGGGCGAGATCACCTTGACCACGCCGTTCTCTTCCGTGACCTCCAGGCCCAGGCCACCGAACTCGCCCTTGGTCTGGACCTGCATGTCCTCCCAATTCTTCTTGTTCATGAAGTTCGAGTGCGGGTCGAGGGAGGCCAGCATGCCGTTGATGGCGGCCTCGACCAACTGGTCGTCCGGCACCTCCTCGACATAGTCGGACTTCACCCGCTCGAACGCTTCGGTGAACAGTTCCAGCTGCTTGTAGGTTTCCGCCTTGATCGGCGGCTTGGCGTCCAGCGGCCGGGACAGGGGGCTTGCCAGATAGACCAGGGCCACGACGGCCACGGAGGTCAGCAGTTTCTTCATCTCACCCTTGTCCTTTACCCTCGGTGCCCGCGAAGCCGCGCAGGGGATTGATCGGCTGACCGCCCCGCCGCAACTCGAAATACAATGTGGGGGTTCCGTCGCTGGCCATGGCGCCCATGGGCTCGCCGGTCAACACACGTTGTCCCACCCGCGTATCGATCCGACCCAATCCCGCGATCAGGCTATGATAGCCATTGGGGTGCTCGACGATCAAGATAAGGCCATACCCCTTGAAGGGGCCGGCGAAGACCACCGATCCCTCATACGGCGCCACCACCGGCGACCCGGCGCGGGCGCTGATGCGCACGCCGCGGCTGGTGGTGCCCACGGCGTCCTGCTCGCCATAGCGCTGGGCCACGGGGCCGGCCACCGGCAGGGTCATGCCGCCCAGCGCCGTGCCGCCCGGCACGTCCTTGGGCGTGCGGCCCATGGCGGCCAGCCGCTCCTGCGCCTTTTTCTGCCGCGCCTCCTCGGCCAGCTGGCGCTTCTGCGCCTCCGCCTGGCGGGCGCGTTCGGCGGCGGCCTTGCGTTCCGCCTCCAGCTTTTCCACCAGGTCCCGCAGGTCGCCGGCCTGGGTGGCCAACACCGCCATGTGGCCCGCCACGTCCTGCAGCTCGGCGTCGTTGGCCTGCGACAGGGCCTCGCGGCGCGACACCAGGTCGCGCAACTCCCCCTCGCGCTTTTCCAGGTCCTTCTTCGCCGCCAGGGCCTGGGCGCGCTTGTCCGCCAGCTTCTGGCGCAGGGCAGCCAGATCGCGCAGCTGGGCGGCCAGGGCGTCCGCCCGCTTCTTCAGCTGGGGAATGGCCTCGCGCAACAGCAGGGCGCTCTTCACCATCTCCCCCGGCGCCTCCGGCCGGGCCACCATGGCCTCCGGCGGCAGGCGGGACAGGCGCTGCAGGGCGCCCAGCAGGTCGGCCAGGGCGGCGCGGTCGGCATCGATACGGGCCACCTGATCCTGCTCGTTGGCCGCCAGTCCGGCCAGCGACTGCTCCACCGCGCGCAGGGCGTCATCCTGGCGGCGCTGGTCCTCCGCCACGGCCACGGACTTGGCGCGCAGGTCGGCCAGCTCGCGTTCCAGGGCGTCGTTCTTGGCGTCCAGCTCGGCCTTGCGGGCCTGGTCGGCCTTCAGATCCTTTTCCACCTTGTCCAGTTGGCGCTGGGCATCCCGGGGGACAGCGCCGCCTTGCGGGGGTGTCGTCTGCGCGATGGGGGTCAGCACCACCGGCAGGGCGTGCTCAGCCCACGCCGGTCCCGGCGCCAGCAGGGCCAGCGCCAGGGGCAACAGTCGGTACGGGGCCGTGTGCGGGATCACGCCGGGGCTGCGCTCACTCGGGTGTCGGCTTATTCGGCCGCCGCGCGCGCCGCGTCGCGGACCAGCAGGGAATGGCCGGTCATCTCCTCCGGCTGCGGCAGGTCCATCAGCTCCAGCAGGGTGGGGGCGACATCGGCCAGCTTGCCCCGCTCCAGCCGCACCACGTCGGCCGGAGCGTTCACCAGGATGGCGGGGACCAGGTCCAGGGTGTGGGCGGTGTGCGGGCCACCCGTCTCCGGGTCCTTCATCAGCTCGCAATTGCCGTGGTCGGCGGTGATCAGCAGGGCGCCGCCCTGGCGCTTCACCGCGGCCTCCAGCCGGCCGATGCTGCGGTCCACCGCCTCCACCGCCTTGACGGCGGCGGCCAGGATGCCGGAATGGCCCACCATGTCCGGGTTGGCGTAGTTCACCACCACCAGGTCGAAGGCGCCGCTGTCCACCGCCGCCACCAGCTTGTCCGTCAGCTCGTCGGCCGACATTTCCGGCTGCAGGTCGTATGTGGCCACCTTGGGTGAGGGGACCAGGATGCGCTCCTCCCCCTCGTAGACTTTCTCCTCGCCCCCATTGAAGAAGAAGGTGACGTGGGGGTACTTCTCCGTCTCGGCGATGCGCAGCTGCTTCAGGCCCTTCTGCGACACGATCTCGCCCAGGGTGTGGCGGATTTCCTTGGGCGGGAAGATGGCCGGCAAGACCTTCGCCAGGGTGGAGGAATATTCCACCATGCCCAGCTGGGCGGCGAACTTGACCGGCGTGCCGCGGTCGAAGCCGCTGAACTCCGGCTCCACCAGGGCGGACAGGATCTCGCGGGCGCGGTCGGCGCGGAAGTTGGCCATCAGCACGCCGTCGCCGTCCTTCATGCCGGCGTAATCGCCGATGACGGTGGGCAGGATGAACTCGTCATGCTTGCCGGCGTCATAACTCTGCTTCACCGCCGCCTCGGCGCTGGTGGCCTTCTCACCTTCAGCCGACACCAGGGCGCGATAGGCCTTCTCCACCCGGTCCCAGCGCTTGTCGCGGTCCATGGCGTAATAGCGGCCGTCCACCGTGGCGATCCTAGGCGGGATTTGGGCGCCGGGGGCGTCCTTCAGGCCGGCCTCGATGGCGGCCAGCTGCTCCAAGGCGCTCTGCGGCGGCACGTCGCGGCCGTCGGTGAAGGCGTGCAGGGCCACGGGGATGCCGGCCTGGGCCAGGGTGCGGGCCAGGGCGACCATGTGGTCCTGGTGGCTGTGCACGCCGCCGGGGGAGGCCAGGCCCAGGATGTGGGCGGTGCCGCCGGACTTCTTCAGCGCGGCCTTGAACGCGGTCAGCGCCCCGTTGGTTTCGAACTCGCCCTGGGCGATGGCGCGGTCGATCATGGGCAGATCCTGGAACACCACGCGGCCGGCGCCCAGGTTCATGTGTCCCACCTCGGAATTGCCCATCTGGCCGGCGGGCAGGCCCACATCCTCCTCGCTGGCCGACAGCAGGCCGTGCGGGCAGTCCTTCCACAGGCGGTCATAGTTGGGGGTGTTGCCCTGGGCGACGGCGTTGTCCGCCACCTCTTCCCGATAGCCCCAGCCGTCCATGATGCACAGCACCACGGGGCGGGGGGCTTTGCTGGTCTTGTCGGTGGCGGCCATGGCTGTCTGTTCCCTGATCCTGGTGGGGTAGGAGGTGCGAACCTATTGGGAAAATCGGGATTTCCGCGCGCGATGGCAAGCGGCGCATCCGAATTTCCGACCTGATAAACCGTTATAGGCGCCAGCGGTTCGCCCGTCCCGCCCCTTTCCCATGCCGCGGGCGCAAAGGCGGCAGGACAGAAACGGTGTGCCGGGCGCACCACCCGCCGCCCGGTTCTGTCGCGCCGCTCGCGAACTTCGACCGTTTCGGCTGCGGCGCCCATGCCACCATCCAGGCAACGAGACCGGGATAAGGTGGAGGACATCATGGACCAGCGGCTGAATGGCGATATCGGCAAAGCCCCGTCCCCTGGGCCCATCGCCCTGGAAGACCGGTGGTGCGCCCACACCTACAAGCCGCTGCCCGTGGTCATCACCCGCGCCCAGGGCGCCTGGGTTCACGACGAAGCCGGGCGCCGCTACCTGGACATGATGAGCGCCTATTCCGCCGTCAACGTCGGCCACAGCCATCCCCGCATCCTGAAGGCCCTGACGGAGCAGGCGTCCAAGGTGGCCGTCGTCTCCCGCGCCTTCCACACCGACAAGCTGGGCCCCTTCCTGGAGCGTCTGTGCGCCCTGACGGGCCTGGACGGCGCCTGCCCCATGAACAGCGGGGCGGAGGCGGTGGAGACGGCGGTGAAGGCCGCCCGCCGCTGGGGCTACCGCCATCGCGGCATTCCCGCCAACCAGGCGGAGATCATCGTGGCCAGCGGCAATTTCCACGGCCGCACCACCACCATCATCAGCTTCTCCTCCGAGGAGGCCTACCGTGAGGGCTTCGGCCCCTACACCCCCGGCTTCCGCGTCGTGCCCTTCGGTGATCTGGACGCGCTGACGGCCGCCATAGGGCCCAACACGGCGGCCGTGCTGCTGGAGCCCATCCAGGGGGAGGCCGGCATCGTCCTGCCGCCGGCCGGCTATCTCAAAGACGTGCGCGCCGCCTGCGACCGCGCCGGCATCCTGATGATCCTGGATGAAATCCAGTCCGGCCTGGGCCGCACCGGCCGGTGGTTCGCCCACCAGCATGAAGGGATCGTCCCTGACGGCCTGTGCCTGGGCAAGGCGTTGGGCGGCGGCGTGCTGCCCGTTTCCGCCTTCGTCGCCCGCCGGGATGTCATCGACGTGTTCGATCCCGGCAGCCACGGCTCCACCTTCGGCGGCAACCCGCTGGCCGCCGCGGTCGGTCTGGAGGCCTTGGCGGTGATCGAGGACGAAGGCCTGGTCCAGCGCAGTGCCGCGCTGGGCGCCCATCTCATGGACCGTCTGCGCGGCCTGAACAGCCCGCTCATCCGCGATATCCGGGGCCTGGGCCTGTGGGTGGGGCTGGAGATCGACCCCGCCCGCGCCACCGCCCGCCAGGTGGTGGAGGACTGGATGCGCCGCGGCGTCCTGTCCAAGGAAACCCACGACACGGTGGTGCGCCTGGCGCCGCCGCTGATGATCGCGCCGGAGGATCTGGACTGGGCGGTGGACCGCCTGGCCGAGACGCTTTCGGCGTTCGCCTGACACCCAACCCACAACAACATCCGGGGAACCCCACCCATGCCCGACACCCGCCTGGCCACCGCCGCCGCTGCCGTCACCGACGCCCTGCCCGGCGGCCGCATCCTGATGTGCGCGCCCGACCATTTCGAGGTCAGCTACGCCATCAATCCCTGGATGCGGCCCGATCGCTGGCAGGAGGAGGGCGCCCTGCTGGGGGCCCGCTCTTCCAGCGGGTGGGAACGGCTGGTGGCCACCCTGCGTGGCCTGGGGGTTGAGCTGGAGTTCGCCGTGCCCCATGCCGGCCTTCCCGACATGGTGTTCACCGCCAACGCCGCCGTGGTGCTGGACGGCAAGGCCCTGGTCGCCACCTTCCGCCATCCCCAGCGCCAGGGCGAGACGCCGGTGTTCCGCCGCACCTTCGACGCGCTGAAGGACCGGGGCCTGCTGACCGAGGTGCATGACATGCCGGAGGGCGTGGTGCTGGAAGGGGCGGGTGACTGCGTGTGGGACCCCGTGCGCCGCACCTTCTGGCTGGGCTATGGCCAACGCTCCGACAAGGCGGCCGCGCCTGTGGTGCGGGACCTGTTCGGCTTGGAGGTTGAGGCGCTGGAACTGGTCGATCCGCGCTTCTATCACATGGACACCTGCCTCTGCCCTCTGACCGGGGGCGAGGTGCTGTACTTCCCCGGCGCCTTTTCCGCCGAGGGCAACGCCCGCATCCTGGAGCGCTTCGGCGCCGAAAACCTGATCGTGGCGCCGGAACCCGACACCTGCACCCTGGCCGTCAACGCCGTGAACCTGGGACGCGACATCGTGCTGGCCACCGCCAGCCCCGCCCTGCGCGGCATGCTGACGGAACGCGGCTATCGCGTGCATGAGACGCCGGTCAGCGACTTCGGTCTGTCCGGCGGCTCGGCCTTCTGCCTGATCCTGAAATTGGACCGGGTGTCGGTTTAAGGCTCCCTCAAACGGCGGGCGCGGCCATCCGGCCGCTTGCCTTGTCCTCACTTTCCAGTCCGCTATCGCGTTCCGGCGGCCCCGGTCGGGGCCTACACCGGCATGAGCTGTTCATGCCGGTGGTTTAGCAAAGTCTTTGGGGGCGGGAGGTTTGGCGCTTAAGCTGATGCCCTATCTCCCGCCCCATCGGACCCCGCCTTGAAGCCGCGCAAGCTCGACGCCATCGACATCAAGATCCTGACGGAATTGCAGGCGGACGGCCGCATCACCAACCAGGCCCTGTCGGAACGGGTGGGCCTGTCCGCCCGTCCCTGCCTGGAACGGGTGCGCCGGTTGGAGCGGGAGGGCATCATCGTGCGCTACCAGGCCCAGGTGGACGTGCGCCGCATCCAGTCCTGCGTCTTCGTCCTGGCCCAGATTTCCCTGGAAAAACAAGGCCGCCAGCGCACCAGCGCCTTTGAGCGCCGCCTGCGCGAGGTGCCCGAGGTCATCGAGTGCTTCGAGGTCAGCGGCCCCTACGACTACATCGCCAAGCTGGTCTGCCGCGACCTTGAGACCTACCAGGAACTGACCGACAGCTGGATCGACGACGCCGAGATGGGCGTCGCCCGCGTCGTCAGCAACGTCGTCCTGCGCCCCATCCGCGACTTCGGGACGTACCCGGTGTTCGAGGAAGATGCGTGAGCGGTGTTGACGATCAGTGGATTTAGCATCACATGATTACAACGTAATCACCTGTAATCATCGAGATTGGAGGGCACGGATATGGCCAGCCAAAACTTTTCCATAAGGACCGAACCCGCCATTCTGGCGGAGTTGGACAAGTTGGCCGAGTCACAGAACAGGTCCCGCAATTTCGTGGTCAATGAGGCCATTGAACGCTATCTCGCCGAGGAGCGTCAGTGGACTGCCCAGGTGCAGGCCGGCTTGGCGGCAGCGGCGGCAGGCGACTTCGCCACCGACGCCGAGATGGATGCCTTGTTTGAGAAATTCGAGGCGGAAGCCGACCGATGAAGGTGCGGTGGACCAGGCCGGCGACACGAAACTTGATGGATATCCACGATTATCTGAGCCAGTTCAATTCGGCGGCCGCGCTCAAGCTGGTCAAGTCCCTCCGCGCGCAGGCGCAAGGGTTGGGTTCTCATCCTCAAAAAGGGCGGCAGGGTCGCATCAACGGTACGCGCGAGCTGGTCATTTCGGGCGCGGATTTCATCATCGCTTATCAGATTACGGAAAACTCCGTGGACATCCTGGCGATCCGCCATACCGCTCGCGATTGGCCGGCACGGCTGGATCGATAGCGGTCCCGCGTCGTCGCGAACCTCCCCACCGCGACACGAAAATATCTCCCTCACGGCCTGGAACTAGTCAGCGAGAAGGAGCCGCGATCCCAAATTCAACATTTGAGGAGGTCAGAGTTCGATTGCGAGCGGATGAGGGCGCTCGGCGTATTTTTGCCTTATTTCAAATATAGAATACGCGTTTGTGGATTCATAAATAATCAGAGAATTGCAAGCTCTAAGACGGCCGGATGGAAATCGTATTTCTGCACTGTGCCATCCAAGAACCAGACGGTACTTGTGTATTTTTCGCCACTGTACATTGTCCCTGCAGAAATAACCGTCATCACGGGGCCGCCTGATTTTAAGCGGACCACGTCACCTAAATTAAAATTGTCTTCCATTTTGAAGTCCCTGTCCTGAAATCTAGATCACAGATTGTAACTTAATGGTCATTTTCTCGCAAATCTTCCCTGTGTTGATTTGCCCAGGGCGAGATTCGAGGAACGACGGTAACGGATTCAACCGTGGTGGCCTTAGTTCACTATCATTAGCGCGCCGGCGCCCAGCGCCAGGGCGCTGATCCCGCCCACCACCAGGCCCAGGCGGGCGCCACCCACCCAGCCGGCCATGGCGGCCTTGGTCACGGTGTTGACGGCGGTGACGATCAGCACGCCCTCCATGGCCACCTTCAGGGTCAGGCCGTGCCCGCCCAGATGGGCCATGGACAGGGTGACGGCGTCCACGTCGGCCACGCCGGACAGCGCGGCCATGACCAGCACGCCGGGGGCGCCCAAGGACTGCGCCAGCAACTGGCTGGCCAGGGCCACCGCCGCGATGAAGGCCGCCATCTTCAGGGCCATGCCCACCTCCAGCGGGTTGGCGATGTTCAGCTTGGGCACGTGGTAATGCCGGTTGCGCACGATCAGGGCGGCGGCGCCGGCCACCTGGACCAGCGCGGCGCCGGCCAAGGGGGGCGCCAACGGCCGCAGCAGGTCGGGGTTCAGCACCATGGCCAGCACCCCCACCCGCGCCATCATCACCGCCCCCGCCAGCAGCACCCCGGCGCCCAGCAGCCGGGACGAGGCGGGGTGCATCCGCCCCAGCCGCGCCAGCGTCAGCGTGGTGGCGGTGGAGGAGGCGAGGCCGCCGGCCAGCGCCGCCATCAACACCCCCAACCGGTCGCCCAGGCCGCGGACGGCGACATAGCCCCCGAAGGAAATGGCGGCGACCATGACCGCCAGCAGCCAGATGGAATGGGGGTTCAGCGCCCCCCACGGGTCCACCGGACGGTTGGGCAGGACGGGCAGCAGCAGGAAGGACATGGCCAACAGGGTCAGGATGGCCCGCACCTCATCCCCGCTCAACGCCGCCACCCAGCGGTGCAGGGGATCGCGCAGCGCCAGCAGGCCGGTCACGGCCACGCCGGCGGCGATGGCGACGCGCACGTCGGCCAGGATGGCCAGGGCGCCCAGCAGGAAGGTCACCAGCCCCGCCACCACCGAGGTGATGCTGAGGTCACGCTCCGGGTTGGGGTCGGTGTCGGCCCTGGCCTCCAGCCAGTGGAAGGCGGTGAAGGCGGCGGCATAGCCCAGGAACACCAGGCCCAGGATGTAGGGCTGTTGCGCCCCCGCCAGGGCGCCGGCGATGCCGCCCAACAGCCCCGACAGGGCGAAGGTGCGCAGCCCCACCGCGCGCTGGTATTCCTGGCCGCTGCGGCTGTGCCACCCCCGTTCCAATCCCACCAGCAGGCCGATGGCCAAGGAAACCGCCAGACGGCTGAGCAGGGTGGTGGGATCCATCAAGGCGGTCCTGGAAGGGTGACGATCCGTCCAGTCGGCCCTAATCGTTCACCCGGCGCATTGATCCACCGCAAAGGGGGCCGGCGCCAACGCCGACTTGGGGCGCACGGTCTGGGCGAAGTGGGCCACGGTTTCGACGTAGGTGCCGCTTTTCATCTCGGCGGCGGTGACGGTCAGCCGCGCCTTGGGCGGCTTGGCCAGCATGGCTTGCAGCGCGTCCAACGACTGTTGGCCCGCGGACCCGCCGTGGGTCAGCAGCAGGGCGGTCTCCGGCAGGTCCGCCCGCTCGCGCCGCACATACGCGCGCAGGGGCGGGCAGGGGTGCCAGGCCCAGATGGGCCCGGCCAGCACCACCAGGTCATAGTTGCGGGCGGTGTGGGCGGCCGGGGCGATGCCGGGCAGCCGGCCGCGCCAGCTGTCCGCCGCCGCCCGCCACCAGCCCATGAAGCTGACGCCGTACCGCTCGCAGCGGATTTCCTCGATATCGGCTTGCAGGTGCCGGGCCAGCTCCGTCACCACGGTGCGGGTCGTTCCGGTCAGCGAGTAAAAGGCGATCAGCACGGCCATGGTCCCCTCCATTTCCGGTCGCCCTCACCGGGCGGTCGCACACGCTGGAGGAACAATGGCCGATGGGGTCGGGGGGCGCATTGACGCACCGCAAGAGGGTGCGCCCTTACACCCGGTGGTAGGGATGACCCGCCAGGATTTGCTGGGCGCGGTACAACTGCTCGGCCAGCATGCCGCGCACCATCATATGCGGCCAGGTCATGGGGCCGAAGGCGATGAGCAGGGAGGCGCGGCGGCGCACCTCTTCGGCCAGGCCATCGGCGCCGCCGATGACGAAGGCCAGGTCGGCCACGCCGCCGTCGCGCCAGGTGCCCACCTGGCGGGCGAAGGCCTCGCTGGGCAGGGCCTTGCCGCGTTCATCCAAGGCCACCAGGGTGGCGCCGGCGGGAATGGCTTCCAGCAGAAGCTGGGCCTCGAGCCGCTTCAGCTCATCGCCCTCCACCCGCTTGCGGCACTCGACCTCTCGCAAGGTGAAGGGCCAGGTGATGCGGCCTTTGTACTCTTCGAACAGGTCCCGGGCGGGGCCCGGCCGGCTGCGGCCGACGGCGATCAGCCAAACGCGCATGGGCCCGATCCCGCTAAGGAGTTCAAGATCATGCCACTACAGGCCAGCGACTGCCGGCCCGGGCCGGTCAGGCCCGTAAGGCAAGGCCACGGATGTGGCCGCCCGCCGCCTGAGGGCATCAAACAGACAAAAAGTCGCTGGCCGGCGCGCCGAACCCGGCGAAGTCGGGCGGCAGTTCCACGCCCCACATCTTTTCCAGGTTGTAGAAGGCGCGCACCTCGGGACGGAACAGGTGGACCAGCACGTCGCCGGCGTCGATCAGCACCCAGTCGCACTGGGGCGTGCCTTCGGCGTCGAGACCGATGAGGCCGACTTCCTTGAGCTTGGACAGCAGGTGGCCGGCCATGGCATCCACCTGGCGGGCGGAACGGCCCGAGGTGATGACGATGTAGTCGGCCAAGGTGGACTTGCCCTTGAGGTCGAGCACCACGGTGCCTTCGGCCTTGTCATCCTCCACACTGGCGACGATCAGGTCGCGCAGCTGCTCGGGGAAGTCGGGGGCCGCCATGTCCGGAAGCGGCTGGGGCGCCGTCCGCCCAGCGGTCGGCGTCGGGAAATGGGCGATGGTGGAAATGATCGTTACCTCTAAGCAAAAAAGGGCGCTGAGGATCCGGCATGGCCGGCCCGCACCCTGATGATAGTCCGATGATGTGCGTGGGCAAGCCGCACGGGGCACGCTTGCCTACGGGATTCTGTTCCGTCGTGCGATTTACGCTTCGGATGAGACCATCCCAAGCGATCACACTTCAGTCCTTGCAGTCCGCTTTTCCCGTCACCGGCCGGCCCACCACCCCTTCCGCCGGATTTCGGTGGCGGAGGCGGGATGCAGCGGCCCGTCCAGGAAGGTCCAGGCCGGTGCCGATCGTGCCGGCAGCCCGCCCGCGTCCCGTGGAGGAACCCGATTGCGGAGATAACGCCGCGCGGCCTTGCCGACAAGCGCCTTTAGGGAATAGGGGCGGCGCGGAAACACGGCAACCGGCATGCGGCCCAGGATGCGCGTCCATCCCCGCCAGCGCGGAATCTGCAACAGGTTGTCGGCACCCATGATCCAGACGAAGCGCGTGCGGGGATAGCGACGGCGCAGGGCTTCCAGCGTGTCCACGGTGTACCGCGTGCCCAGCTGCGTCTCCAGGTCCGTCACCAGGATTCGCGGATCGCGGGCGGCGGCGCGGGCGGCGTCCAGGCGCGCGTCCAGCGTGGCCATGCCCCGCGCCTGCTTCAGCGGGTTCTGCGGGCTGACCAGCCACCACACCTGGTCCAGGTTCAGGCGGCGCAGCATCCATTGGCTGACGTGGCGGTGGCCGGCGTGGGCGGGGTTGAAGGACCCGCCCAGGATGCCGATGCGCCGGCCGGCCCAGCTGGCCCCGGTCAGCGGCCGCGGTCGAATCCAATAGCGGCCGTGGGGGGAGGTTGACATGGGGGAAGCCGGCCGGTCGCTTACGGCCGCGTCTGGCCGTCGCCGCGCACGACGTATTTGTAGCTGGTCAGCTGCTCGGCACCCACGGGGCCGCGGGCGTGCAGCTTGCCGGTGGAAATGCCGATCTCGGCACCGAAGCCGAACTCCCCGCCATCGGCGAACTGGGTGGAGGCGTTCCACAGCACGATGCCGCTATCGACCCGCGCCAGGAACCGCTCGGCCGTGGCGGCATCCTCGGTCACGATGCTGTCGGTATGGTGGCTGCCGTGGCGCTCGATATGGGCGATGGCCTCATCCACGCCGTCCACCACCTTCACCGACAGGATGGCGTCCAGGTACTCGGTATCCCAGTCGGAATCGTCGGCGGGCAGGACCCGGGCGTCCAGGGCCTGCACGGCGGCGTCGCCCCGCACCTCGCAGCCGGCGCCGACCAGATCCTCGATCAGGGCGGGCAACTGGGCGGCCGCCACATCGCGGTGGACCAGCAGCGTCTCCATGGCGCCGCAGATGCCGGTGCGGCGCATCTTGGCGTTGAGGGCGATGGCGCGGCCCTTGGCCGGATCGGCCGTCCGGTCCAGGTAGACGTGGCAGATGCCGTCCAGATGCTTGATCACCGGCACGCGCGATTCCGCCGCCACCCGCGCCGTCAGGGACTTGCCGCCCCGGGGGATGATGACATCGACATGGTCGGTCATGGTCAGCAGGATGCCGACGGCGGCCCGGTCGGTGGTGGGCACCAGTTGCACGGCGTCGGCGGGCAGGCCGCCTTCCACCAAGCCCCGGCGCATGGCCGCGACAATGGTGGATGAGGAATGCAGGCTCTCCGAACCGCCGCGCAGGATGGCGGCGTTGCCCGACTTCACGCACAGGCCGCCAGCGTCCGCCGTCACGTTGGGCCGGCTTTCATAGATGATGCCAATGACGCCCAGGGGGACCCGCACCCGCTGGATGCGCAGGCCGTTGGGCCGGGTCCAGTCGGCCGTGACGGCACCCAGGGGGTCGGGCAGGTCGGCCACGTCCTCCAGGCCCTTGGCGATGGCCTCCAGCCGGCTCTCGTCCAGGCGCAGACGGTCCAGCAGGGCGGGTGTCAGGCCCTTGGCCTGGCCGGCCGCCATGTCACGCGCGTTGGCGTCCAGGATGGCGTCGGCGGCGGCGCGCAGGGCGGATGCGGCGGCGCGCAGGCCCGCCACGCGCTGCTCCGGCGTGGTCACGGCCAGCTGGGCGCCGGCGGCGCGCGCCCGCTGCCCGATGTCCCGCATCAATGCCGTAAGGTCGACCGTCTGCCCGTCCATGATCCCAACGCCCTGATATCCGTTACGCCGTCACGCCGTCGCCCCCTAGCTTTTGGCGGGAAACACCCGGGCGTGGCGGAAGTCCACAGTACACCAGCTGCCCACCTCCAGCGCCAGATCGCTCAGCCGGTCGCGGGACAGCTGCGCTTCCAGCGCGCGGCCGGCCAAGTCCAGCTCCAGCCGGGCCACGGGGCCGGCGGCGTGCAGGCTGCTGACCCGGGCGCTCCACTTGCCGTCGGGCACGCCATCGGCCGGGGCCACGCCCAGCTCCACCTGGTGGGGGCGGACATAGATGACGGCCGGGCCGTCGGCGCCGACGGCGCCATCCACCCGCACGGCCTTGCCGTCCAGGCGCGCCACGCCCGCCTCGATGACGCCGTTCAGGCGATTCACCCCGCCCAGGAAGTCGAAGACGAAGCTGTCGGCGGGGTGGTCGTACACCTCCGCCGGGGTGCCCACCTGGATGATCTGGCCGTGGTTCATGACCACCACGCGATCCGCCAGCTCCAGCGCCTCTTCCTGGTCGTGGGTCACGAAGATGGAGGTGATGTGCATGTCGTCGTGCAGGTGGCGCAGCCACTTGCGCAAGTCCTTGCGCACCTTGGCGTCCAGCGCGCCGAAGGGCTCGTCCAGCAACAGCACCTTGGGCTCGATGGCCAGCGCGCGGGCCAGGGCCACGCGCTGGCGCTGGCCGCCCGACAGCTGGCTGGGATAGCGGCTGGCCAGGTGCGACAGCTGCACCATGGTCAGCAGCTGGTCCACGCGGCGGCGGATGTCCATCTCGGCCGGCCGCTCCGCCTTCTTCTTGACGCGCAGGCCGAAGGCCACGTTGTCGAAGACGGTCATATGCCGGAACAGGGCATAGTGCTGGAAGACGAAGCCCACCTTGCGGTCCCGCGCCGCGCGGTCGCGGGTGTCCTGCCCGTCGAAGCTGACCTCGCCGGCGTCGGCATGGTCCAGCCCCGCGATGATGCGCAGCAGGGTGGTCTTGCCGGAACCGCTGGGCCCCAGCAGGGCCAAGAGCTCGCCCGAGCGCACGTCCAGGCTGACGCCGCCGAGGGCGGTGAAGGCGCCGAAGGTCTTTTCCACGTTGCGGATTTCAATGGCCATGCGCGCCGCCCGTTTGCTTGGTCGTCATTGTCGCTGCCCCTTTTAGCGCTTGGCGGCGGCGATCTGGTCGGCGAAGCGCCATTCCAGGGCCGCCTTGGCCGCCAGGGTCACCAGCGCCAACAGCGCCAGCAGCGAGGCCACCGCGAAGGCGGCCACGAAGTTGTATTCGTTGTACAGAATCTCGACATGCAGGGGCATGGTGTTGGTCTTGCCCCGGATATGGCCGGAGACGACGGACACCGCCCCGAATTCGCCCATCGCGCGGGCGTTGCACAGCAGCACGCCGTACAGCAGGCCCCAGCGGATGTTGGGCAGGGTCACCAGGCGGAAGGTCTGCCAGCCGCTGGCGCCCAGCACGATCGCGGCCTCCTCGTCCTCCACGCCCTGCTCCTGCATCAGGGGGATCAGTTCGCGCGCCACGAAGGGGAAGGTGACGAAGACGGTGGCCATGACCACGCCCGGGACGGCGAAGATGATCTGCACCCCGTGGTCACGCAGCCAGGGGCCGAAGCTGCCGTGCAGGCCGAACAGCAGCACATAGACCAGGCCGGAAATGACGGGCGAGACGGAGAAGGGCAGGTCGATCAGGGCCAGCAGCAGGCTCTTGCCCCGGAAATTGAATTTGGCGATGGCCCAGCTGGCGGCCACGCCGAACACCAGGTTCAGCGGCACGGCGATGGCGGCGATCGTCAGGGTCAGCCGGATGGCCGACAGGGCGTCGGGATCGGCCAGACCCTTAAGGAAGGCGCCGACACCCTTGGCCAGGGCCTGGCTGAACACCGCCACCAGCGGCAGGGCCAGGAAGGCCGCCAGGAACAGGATGGCGAGGCCGATGAGCGCCAGGCGCATCATCGGGCCTTCGCCCACGGCGGGGCGGCGGGAATGCGGATCAGCGGGCATGGCGCGACCGGGTCCAGCGCTGCAGGAAATTGATGCCCAGCAGCATGAGGAAGGAAACTCCCATCATGGCCGTGGCGATGACGGTGGCGCCGGCATAATCGTACTGCTCCAGCCGGGCGACGATCAGCAGGGGCACGATCTCCGACACCGCCGGGATGTTGCCGGCGATGAAGATGACGGAGCCGTATTCGCCCACGCCACGGGCGAAGGCCAGGGCCACGCCGGTGATCAGTGCCGGCAGGATGGTGGGCAGCAGCACCTTGGTGAAGGTCTGCCAGCGGGTGGCGCCCAGCGAGGCGGCGGCCTCCTCCACCTCGGCGTCCAGATCCTGCAGCACCGGTTCCACCGTGCGCACGATGAAGGGCATGCCCACGAACACCAGGGCGATGACGATGCCCAGCGGGGTGAAGGCGATCTTGAACCCGGCCGCCTTGGCCAGGGCACCGATCCAGCCGTTGGGGGCGTAGATGGCCGTCAGCGCGATGCCAGCGACGGAGGTGGGCAGGGCGAAGGGCAGGTCGACCATGGCGTCGATGATGCGCCGGCCGGGAAAACGGTAGCGCACCAGCACCCATGCCACGACCAGGCCGAACACGGCGTTGATCAGGGCGGCCGCCAGGGCGCAGCCGAAGCTGACATAAAAGGCGTGCAGCACCCGGGGGGCCAGGGTGATGGCCCAGAACCGGTCCCAGCCCACATCCGCCGCCCGCAGGGCCATGTGGCCCAGGGGGATCAGGACGATCAGGCAGAGATAGGCCAGGGTAAAGCCAAAGGCGGTACCGAAGCCGGGCAGGATGGTCGGGGCCAGGAAGGCCCACCCTCGCCTGGCCGGCTTGGTCGCCGTGGTCGACGCGGCGGCCGTCACGAGGCTACCCCGCCCGAAAGGGATAAGTCGACGTGAGGCGAACCCGGTCGGGTCATGAGCGGCCTTTCCCCAAATTCGAGACGCGAGATTAATGCATAAGCCCCGGAGCGTGTACAACCTTCACGCCGTGCGGGGCAGGCACGTCTTTCACAACGGTGCCATGCATCTTCCAATAAATCACCATCACAAAAGTGTGAAATTTGATCCTATCGGGTAAGTCGGGGGTGGGGATGAGAATCCGGCGCGGTAGCGGTCACATGACGTGTGACAGCGTTGTCCGGGATGGGGTAAAAGTCGTCCTGGGAGGAAGGGCATGACAAAAACCAAGGCTGGCGACGTTTCAGGCCGGTTCATCCGGCTGGATCGACACTGCCGGCGCGCGCCCTGGCCTTGCCGTACAGCCGATACCGGATCTTGCCGCGGGATGAGCGTTCGCGGCGGGGCCTCCGTGGGGATGAGGCGCTACCAAGAAGCGGAGTGTAATGAGCATGATGAATCGTCGCACCCTTTTGCAGGGCGCCGCCGCCCTGGCCGGTGTGGGCGCCCTGGGGGGGACGGCCGCGACCTGGCGGTCCGCGCTGGCCGCCACGCCGGCGGGCAAGGTCGTGTTCCCGAAGGACTTCCTGTGGGGGGCCGCCACCGCCGCCTATCAGGTCGAGGGCGGCTGGAACGCCGACGGCAAGGGGCCATCCATCTGGGACACCTTCACCCATCAGAAGGGCCTGGGCCGCATCAAGAACGACGACACCGGCGACGTGGCCTGCGACAGCTATCACAAATACAAGGAAGACGCGGCCCTCATCCGGCGGATGAACCTGAAGAGCTACCGTTATTCCATCGCCTGGTCGCGGGTGCAGCCGTTGGGCAAGGGGGCGGTCAACCAGGCCGGCCTGGACTATTACAAGCGCCTGACCGACGCAGTGCTGGAGGCGGGCGCCCGCCCCCTGGTCACGCTTTATCACTGGGACCTGCCGCAGGCCCTGGACGATGAGGGCGGGTGGACCAACCGCGACACGTCCGACCGGCTGGCCGAGTACGCCGACATCGTCGGCCGCGCCCTGGGCGACCGCATCAACCATTGGGCCATCCTGAACGAGCCCAAGACCTTCACCCACCTGGGCTATTGGGAAGGCATCTTCGCCCCGGGGCATAAGGATCCGCTGCAGATGCTGAAGGCCACCCACGTGGTGAACCTCAGCCAGGGCAAGGCCTTCCGCGCGATGAAGGCCATCAACCCCAAGTTCCAGGTGGGCAGCGTCTGCGACGTGGCCAACATGGTGCCGCGCACGGACAGCGAGGCGGACAAGGCCGCGGCCGAGCGCTACCACCGCTTCCTGAACCTGTGGTTCCTGCAGCCGGTGCTGGACGGCACCTACCCCGATGTGCTGCCGGCCGACCAGCGCGACGCCCTGCTGGGCTTCCAGCCGGGCGATGAGAAGATCATGCGCGCCGACTACGACATGGTGGGCCTGAACTACTACACCCGCTGGGTGGTGGCGGATAAGCCCGAGGGCAACGGCGTCCCCGGTTTGAACACGGCGCATGAATGGGGCGAGGGCCCGCACGCCAAGACCGACATCGGCTGGGACATCGACCCCGACGGCTTCCACGACACGCTGGTGCGCATGGCCAAGGCCATCGGCAACCGCCCCATCGAGATCACGGAAAGCGGTGCGGCCTACAACACGCCGCTGGTCGATGGCCACGTGAAGGACGAAAAGCGCATCGCGTACATGAAGGCCTATTTCGCGGCCCTGTCCCGCGCCATCCAGGATGGGGCGCCGGTGCGCGCCTATCACGCCTGGAGCCTGATGGACAATTTCGAATGGGCCCAGGGCTACACCCAGCGCTTCGGCCTGACCTATGTCGATTACAAGAACGACCAAAAGCGGACGATCAAGGACAGCGGCCTCTGGTACGCCAAGGTCGCCAAGAACAACGGCTTCTGATTGCCGTGGACGGGGCCCCGCGCCCCGTCCGCCCTTTTGGGCGTTCTGGGATGCAGGCCGGCGATGATGCCGCCGGCCCCGCCTTTCCGGTCAGAACACATGCAACTGGGGCAGGGCGTAGAGACGCGTGGGGGTGCCATCCTCCGCCGTGGCGCTGAGCTGCAGGGTTGGGTTGCGCCGGTCCAGCTTGCGGCCGAATTCCAGCATGGGCCGTCCCTTGTCGTTCGTCTCCAGCGCCTCCCCCGTGTCGAGGGCCGCATGGACGTGGCAGTGGGCATCCGGCTCGCAGCTGAAGTCCAGTTCGTCGATGCTGGGGACGAAGAAGCCCATGACGGGCCCCACGAATTCCTCGATCGCCTGGTCCAAGACCTTGGCGCCTTGGCGCAACTCGCCATAGGCGATGGGTTGCTTCCCGTCGGACAACACCTCCAGCATCACCGTGGCGCGCAGCGCGCCTTTGGCCTGGTTGCTGACCAGCTTAGCGTCGGCAGCCTCCCAGTCGGCGCGGTAGGGAACGTAGAAATAGCCGTCGGGCGTGGACTCGATGGGCTCTTCCTTGCCGCTGTAGACCGCCCACAACTGGATGGGCAGGGGACCGGACTTGTCCTTGGCCAGTTCGACCTTGAAGATCATGCGCAGGTGGCGGCCGCTGGAATTCTCCATGCGATCCAGCACTTTCAAGGCTTCCGCCAGCTTGGCGTAAGAGGTCTTGCCGAACTGCTCCCGCGAGGTAACCACCATTTCCGGCACCGCTTCCGCCGGGGGTTCGGCCCGCGCCGTCGCTGCTTGATCCACCGCCGGCTGCCCTGGCGTCGGTTGCCCCGTCGTCTGGGCACCGGCTGCGCCGGCGCACCCCAAGGCCAGGGCGATCAGCGCCGCCCGCCCATAAAGTATGGCTTTCAAGAATATCCCCATCCTGTCCATCACGGGCCCCCATCGGCCACCCTCTTACTAGGGGTTGTGATTGGGGCGAGTATAGGACCGGTTGGCGGTCAATTTTAGTGGTCGCGCCGACTTGCCGCTGCGGGCCGCCGCGCGATTTCCTTGTCAGGCGGGGACACATGGGCGCTATATCAGATTGAATATAGCGCCGCGTCAGGGAAGGGATCGGTCATGCTGCGGGGAACTGCGAGTGGGGTGGTGGCGGTGATGATGGCACTGGTGGCGCCGGCCTGGGCCCAGATGGGTGGCCCGGCCGACCCGTCCTGCAAGGGTGTCGCGGTGGAATGGCCGGCGGACCTCAAGGGCTGGGGCCTTGCCGCCGTGCCGGTGACGGCCGCGATCGCCCCGGGCGGCGCCCCCGCCCTGACGCCCGGCACGCCGGCGCGGGTGACCCTGGCGGCGAAGGAAGGCGTTACCCTGGCCGTTACCCCGCCCAAGCCGGCGGGGGAGAAGACCTACGCCGGCACCGTGGCCTTCACCGTGCCCGCTGCTGGTCCCTACCGCATCGCCATCGATGGGGGAGCCTGGGTCGACGTGGTGGCGGACGGCAAGTCGCTGGACAGCACCAGCCACAAGCACGGCCCCAACTGCTCCGGCATCCATAAGGTGGTGGATTTCGGCCTGGCTGCCGGCACCTATCAGTTGCAACTGACCAACAGCCCGGCGGCCACCGTCACCGTGCTGGTGGTGCCGCCGCAAAGCTGAACCCCGCGCCTTTCCGACGCGGCCCCCTGTGCCAAGGCTGGTGGCGGTGCTATATTCCGGGGTATGACCAGCATCTCTGCCCCCAACCCCTACGCCGCCGTGGCCGCCGGCCTGCAGTCCAGCAGCGCGCGCGTGGACCGGGACGCCACGGCCATCGCGGCGTCCAGGGGCGGAGACATCAATCCCACCGACGTGGTCAGCCTCAGCAGCGACGCCTTGACCTTCAAGGCCCTAACCAAGGTTGCCCAGACGGTGGACGACAACAGCAAGCGCCTGCTGGATATCATGGCCTGACCGCCCCTTTGGGCGGCCCTCCCCATTTGCCCCATTAGCGGAAGCGGAATGGCACCGTGAAGCTGAACCGCCCGTCCGTCAGCAGCGTCTCCGGCGGTGCTGGCAGGGGCGCCGCTTGGCTGACGGCGCGCAACGCGATGTCGTCCAGCACGGCGCTGCCGCTGGAGGTCAGGATCGTGGCGTCGCGCACGTGACCGTCGGCGCCCACCGAGATGGACAGCACCACCGTTCCCGCCGCCGCGACATGGGCGGGCCGATGGCGGGCCAGCGCCTGCCACACTGCGCGGGTATAGGCTTCAAGCATGTCCGGCGGTGGCGGATCGGGGGGACGCCGGATCACGGCGGGGGGCGGTGCGTCGGCGGTCGCGGTCTCCGGTAGCGGTGCCTCGGGGACGGGAAGGGCTGCCGCCACGACCGGCGAGGCAGGCGCCGGTGGGCTCACGGGGGCTGCGGGGTTCCGCTGCCGCAGATGGGACGGCGGCGCTTGGCGGCGGGGCCGGATCGTGGGCGTCTCCACCACCCGCGGCGGCGGGGGCAGCAGCCGGGCCACCACCACGGTTTCGTCCTGTGCGCGGATTGCCGCCGGCGGGCCCGACAGCCCGGCCATCCAGGTCACCAGGGCGGCCTGGATGGCGAGGGCGATAAGGGCGGCGAAGAGCGCCCCGGCGCGCGGATGTACCGCCCGGCCATAGGCGGCCGGACGAAAGCCGGCCATGACGCCGGGGGACACCCGGGACGGGGCGGTCTTTTGCCTCATGTCAGGATCGTCCCCGTCAGAACTTGACGGTCAGGCCGGCGTTGAACGACCGCCCCGGGCCGGGCACCGAGCCCAGGAGCGTGGCGTAGTTGGCGGCCCGCCAGTCGCCATAGTCGATGCCGCCCAACGGCAGGGCATAGGCCTTGTCCATCAGGTTCTCGATGGCGAAGTCCACCCGGATATCGCCCCAGGTGTAGCTGCCGCGCAGGTTCACCTGGGTGTAGCCGGGGGTGGTGGGCTCCCGCAGCAGGCGGTCGACCTGCGTCTTGGCGTCGACCATCTGCACCTCCACCGTCCCGTGCCAGCCGCCCAGCGTGTGGTCCACGGCGATGCGGCCGTTCAGGGGCATCATGTGATAGAGGCCATCCTCGTCCGACACCGTCTGGCCCCGGACCCAGCCCAGCACGCCGCTGATGCCGATGGCACCATGGTCGGCGTCACGCCAGACGGTGGCCTGGCCCGACAGGTCCAGGCCATAGGTGCGGGCGTCACGGTTGGCGAACATGACCTTGGCGAAGGGAACGCCGTTGGACACCACCGGGGTAAGCAGGCGCTGGCTGATGTAGTCCTCGATATAGCTGTAGTGGGGGGTCAGGCGGATTTCCCAGGCTGGGGGCGCTTCCGTGCCGTCGGCGGGGGGTGCCGCGCGCCAGCTGAATGAGGCGCTGACGGTGTTGGCGACCTCGGGCTTCAGGTCCGGATTGCCGACGTAGTAGTTCCCGTCGCCATTCCAGGTGATCATGCTGCTGGCCATGTTGCCGGTGGACCAGGCATAGCGCTCATACAGGTTGGGCGAGCGGCTTTTGCGGGCATAGCCCAGGTCGACCGTCGCCTGGTCGTCGATGGCGTAGCGCAGCTTGGCCGTGGCATCGACATTCGCGTCCGTGCGGGCGCGGTCGCGGGCATTGAAGGCGGCGGCGTTGGCGGCATAGCTGGTGTTGTAGCCCGATACGGTGCCGGTGTTCATCCATACCGTGTCGTTGCGCAGTCCGGCCAGGCTGCTCCAGCCGCCTCCCCAGGTCCGCTCCCATTCCACGAAGGTTCCCAGGCGATCGCGCGTGCCGCCGTTGATGGTGTGGAAGGTGTTGGGGCCCATCATCATGGCCATCATGCCGCCCACGGGCGGCCACCAGTCATCCAGGGCGTAGTGGTGGAATTCACTGCCCACCCGCAGCGTGTCGGCGGCGCTGAGCGGAATGTCGGCCTTCACCGTGTAACCGGTGGCGTTGGACCGGGTGTTCATGGGCATGCCGCCACCATCCGAACCACCCTTGTCCTCCAGGAAGTTCATGGCGTGGCGGACATGCTGCCAATACGCGGCGGCGTCCAGCGTGCCCCAGGCGAAGCCGGCCTTGTAGTGCGCGTCGACCGAGGTGCCACGGTTGTCGGTCATGTCCATGCGCTGGTTGGCGAAGCCCTCATAGGGCGTGTACTGCACCCCACCGCGCACCTCCAGCACGCCGTCGTCGCCCACCCGGGCCGCCAGGCTGAGCGTGTGGCTTTGGGTTTCGAACAGGGTGGAGTTGACGTCCTTGCCGTCGCCGCCGCGGGCGTAGTCGTCGCCCCGGCTCCATGACCCGGCATAGCCCACGACGTAGCGGTCGGTCGCGGCGGACAGGTGGCCACCCACGGTCGTGCCGTTGTTTACACTGCGGAAGGCGGTGGATACGTCGCCGTGCACGGCCATGCCCTGGCCTTCGCCGGCGAATTGCGGCTCCGGCGTGGTGACGGCGATGGTGCCGCCGATGTTGTCGCCGCCCCGGCTGACGGGCGTCACCCCCGCCAGAACGTCGATGGCGCCCACGTCGCCGGGGGCGATGTAGGACAGGGCCGGGTTCATATGGTTGGGGCAGGACGCGGCCACCGGCACATTGTTGACCAGGGTCAGCACCCGGTCGTCGGCCAGGCCCCGCAGGACGGGCAGGCTGGAAATGCCGCCGGCCCCATAAAGGGAGACGCCGGGCAATCCGGAGAGCAGGGCGGCGGTGTCGGGGGTGGCGGTTCGGCGGTCGGCGATGGCCTGGCTGCCGAGGTGGCCGTCAGCGGACGGGGCGGACATACCCCCGGCCGCGAACTCCCTGTCCACATCGATGGCGGGCAGGGCGACGGCGGGGGGCTTCCCATCGGTCGCGGCCTGCTGGGCCATCGCGGTGGCCGGCAGCCAAGGCAGGGCACCGGCCATCAGGGCCAGGGCCGATACCCGGGTCAAATGGATGGACGCATGCGGGCCACTCGGGCGATGCGACGGAGCAAGGCACCCGGCGAGGGCGCTGGAAACGCTGAATGACATTTGTGAAGCCAATCCGAAAGGGCGGCGGACTCCGGGCGCCAGCGGCCGGCAACGTCCCGGCGGCGCACCCCGCCATGGGGGCGTCCGGACATGCTCCACCGCGCGCTGGACCCGGTAAGGGCCGCGACTGGGAAGGACCGCGCCGGTCCACCCCTCGGTCGGGGTGGGGGGGCGCGGGGTCGATTGGGGGGCGTCAGGCCCGGGCCGGTGGGCCCCGGGGATAGGCGGACTGGCGGTAGGGGGTGGTCCCCGCCGGACTGACGGCGCTGGCCAGATCCAACCGGCCCGCAAGCCGGGGCAGGGGCAGGGGCACCGGGGACGGCAGGGCCATGCCGCCGTGCAGGAAGGGTAGGCAATAGGCGCAAAACGGCTGGGCATGGCCGCCGGTCCCATGACGGGACGCGTCACCGCTCTTAGGCCCGCTGGCCGGTGCTGCCGGGCCGCAGAGGATGTAGGCGGTGTCCGGGTCGGCCTGCGCCGCCCGCAGGCGCAGGGGCAGCACGCCGGCGGCCATCACGTCGATGGCCAGCAGCGCCAGCGTCAGCCAGGCGATCAGGCGCCTGCCGCTGTCGCGGCGCGCCTGGTCCAGTCGGTTATGTGCGGTGCGTCGTGTCATGCCCCCGATCCATCGGAAGACTTTCCGGGGCCATGACCGTCAAGTCAACGCAGGGGCACTCACGCCAGCCCCGCCGATGCGCGGCGGCTTTGGTTGATCCATGTCGTTGACGGGTGCGTTGAAGGCGGGTGTCGACGCGGCGCCGGCTTGGGGGGGGGCTTAGCGAGGCTCGACCGGGGATATCTTGGGCGCGGATTGCTTCGCCGGCCTGGGCGGCTGCGTGACCAGGGCGACGCGGCTCTGGAACTTCTCGGGCTCACCCTCGGTCATCAGGTTGAAATCGCCCACGACCGCGTCCAGGAAGGGGACCAGCCAGGTCTGCTCGGCCTTGGCGAAGTTGGACAGCACCCAGCCGTGCACCAGGTTCTTGTCCCCCGGATGGCCGATGCCCAGGCGCACGCGCCAGTAATCCTTGCCGATGTGGTCGTCGATGGAGCGCAGGCCGTTGTGCCCGCCGTGGCCGCCGCCCTTCTTGGCGCGCAGCTTGCCCGGGGGCAGGTCCAGCTCGTCATGCAGGACGATGACCTGGTCGGGCGTCATCTTGTAGAACCGCATCGCCTCCCCGACCGATTGGCCGGACAGGTTCATGAAGGTCTGCGGTTTCAGAAGATAGATCTTTTCGGGGCCGATCTGCCCCTCGGTGATCAGCCCCTGGAAGCGTTTCTTCCAGGGGCTGAACCGATGGCGTTGGGCGATCTCGTCCACCGCCATGAAGCCGACGTTGTGCCGGTGGTGCGCATATTCCGGGCCAGGGTTGCCCAGACCGACCACCAGCCGCATCGTCTATCAGGCCTCGGCAGCCGCCGCCGCGTTCTCTTCGGACTTCAGGCCCGAGGGAGCGGCAACGGTGGCGATGGTGAAGTCGCGGTCGATGACCGGACGGGCGCCTTCCGGCAGCTTGACGCTGCTGATGTGGATGGAGGCGCCGACATCAACGCCATCCAGGTTCACCGTCAGGTGCTCCGGAATGTTGTTGGCGCGGACGTGCAGTTCGACCTCGTGGCGGACGATGTTCAGCACGGCGCCACGCTTCAGGCCGGGGCTGGCGTCATGGCCAACGAATTCCACCGGCACCTTCACCACGATCTCGGTGGTGTCGCTGACACGCAGGAAATCGACGTGCAGGGGACGGTCGGTCACCGGGTCGAACTGGACGTCGCGCGGCAGGGTGCGGGTGGTCACGCCATCGACGGTGACGTCGTACAGGTGCGTGAAGAAGCCCGGCTTGTGCAGCACGCGGGTGAAATGGACGGCCTCCAGGGAGATCGTCACCGGCTTTTCCTTGTTGCCGTAAATCACGGCAGGGATGCGGCCATCGCGGCGGGTCTGACGGGCGGTCCCCTTGCCTGCCCCGTTCCGCGCCTCGGCGGCGAGCGCGATAATCTGGGTCATTGGTACTCTCCTTAAGAAAATGCGCCAGCCTCCAGGGGTGCTGACGCGGTCGGAATGCGCGGGTGTATGCGCGCGACGGCCCGGAGTCAAGCCATAGAGTCAAGAAGGCGGCCATGAGGCCGCCTTCGAGGGTGCTTGGTGCTGTCGGCATAAAGCATATCAGCGGCATGAGTTCTGAACTCATGCCGCTGTAGGACGTGACTGCGTCCTCCGGACATTTCCGGGGAACGCAGTGGACTGGAAACCGAGGAAGCCAAACGGCCGGATGGCCGCGCCCGGCGTTTGAGGGGGCCTTCGATCAGTGATCAGTCGAACAGAGACGACACCGACTTCTCATTGCTGATGCGCTCGATAGCCTCGGCGATCAGGGGGGCGACGGTCAGGTGGCGCACGTTGCGCGAGACGCGCACGGCCTCGGTCGCCTGGATGCTGTCGGTGGTGATCAGCGCTTCCAGCGGGGACTGCGCCACGCGGGCGACGGCGCCGCCCGACAGCACGCCATGGGTGACGTAGGCGCGCACCGACTTGGCGCCCCGCTCCTTCAGGGCGACGGCGGCATTGCACAGGGTGCCGGCGCTGTCCACGATGTCGTCAACCAGGATGCAGTCGCGGCCGCTGACGTCGCCGATGACGTTCATCACCTCCGACACGCCGGCGCGCTCACGCCGCTTGTCAATGATGGCCAGGTCGGCGTCCAGGCGCTTGGCGATGGCGCGGGCGCGCACCACGCCGCCCACGTCGGGCGACACGATCATCAGGTTATCGCGGCCCATGGTGGTCTCGATGTCCTGCACGAACACCGGGGCAGCCACCAGGTTGTCGGTGGGGATGTCGAAGAAGCCCTGGATCTGGCCGGCGTGCAAATCCATGGTCAGCACGCGGTTGGCACCGGCGGTGGTGATCAGGTTGGCGACCAGCTTGGCCGAGATGGGGGTGCGGGGACCCGTCTTGCGGTCCTGGCGGGCATAGCCGTAGTAGGGCAGCACGGCCGTGATGCGCCGGGCCGAGCCGCGACGCAGGGCGTCGATGGTGACCAGCAATTCCATCAGGTTGTCGTTGGCGGGATAAGAGGTGGACTGGATGACGAACACGTCCTCGCCGCGGACGTTTTCCAGGATTTCCACGAAGACTTCCATGTCGCTGAAGCGCCGGATGCTGGCCTTCGTCAGCGGAACCTTCAGGCAGACCGAGATGGCCTCGGCAAGCGGGCGATTGCTGTTGCCGGCGATGAGCTTCATGGGGTCGCTCTTAATAATAGGAAGTGGGCGACGCCGGAGCGTCTTCATACCTTCATAAAGGCGCGCGGACCATATCAAGCAAGGCCTAGGCTGTAAACCGCCGCCCCCCGCTGTCTGGGCACGGGGGGCATGCGCCGATACGGGGGTTCCGCCCCCCCGCTGGAAGCTGTCTCAGGAGATGGGGTCCAGGGCTATCATGCTGATATGGCGGCCATAATCGCCCTCGCACTGCAGGGTGGACCGCCGATAGCTGAAGAACAGATCCTCCCGCTCAACCGTGTCGTGGCCGGTATGCGCCACCCTGGCCAGGCCGCACCCGGACAGCCGGTGCCCGACGTAGGCTCCGATGTCGAACCGGGGATGGTCCGCCCGCCGGCCGGGATGGAAGAAGCGCGCGTTGCCGGCGTCGGCCTCCAGGAAGCGGGCCTCGAACTCCGGCCCCACTTCATAAGAGCCGGCGCCGATATGGGGGCCGACGCCGGCGACGATGCGGGCGGGGTCGGCCCCCAGATCCGCCATGGCGCGCACCGTGGCCTCCAGCACGCCCGTGAAGGCGCCCTTCCAGCCGGCATGGGCGGCCCCGATCACCCCGGCGGTCGGGTCGGCGAACAGCACGGGCACGCAATCCGCCGTCAGGATGCCCAGGGCGATGCCCCGCTGGCGGGTGACCATGGCGTCGGCCCGCGGCGCCTCCTCCCGCGCCCAGGGGCGTTCCACCGTCACCACCGTGGGGCTGTGCACCTGATAGACGGTGACCAGGCTGTCCGCCGGCAGGCCCAGGTCTGCGGCGCAGCGCGCCCGATTCTCCGCCACCGCCGCCGCGTCGTCGTTCGACCCGAAGCCGACGTTGCGCCCGGCGTAGAGCCCGGTGGATACACCGCCCCGCCGGGTGAAATAGCCATGGTGCACGCCGGGCAAATCCAGGGCGTCCAAGGTCAGGTAGGGGCGGTCTTCAGGGATCGGGGCGGTCATGGATCAGCCTTCGCTGGGTTCGAAGCCGGCGGGCGGCGGCGCGCCCGGGCTGGTCAGGGCCAGGGCCTTGAACAGGCGGCCCATCTGGTCGGGGGCGGCCAGGCGGTCCAGTGCCAGGTCGATGGCATGGGCCTGCGGGGCCGCCGCACCCCGCTTCAAGGCGGCGGCGCGCTGCTGGATGCCCAGACGGTGCAGCAGGGCCCCCTGCTCGACAATGCCATGGGACCGGGCGCCGGCCGCCACCGCCGTCGCGGCCAGGGTGCGGAAATCGACGTGGGCCGTCAGGTCGGCCTGGCCTGGGTCGTCCAGCACGACGGCGTAGGCGTGGCCGCGCACCGCCTGCAGCGTGTCGCCCAGCGGCCGCGCGTCATAGCCATAATCCACCACCAGGGCGGCGCCCGGGTGGGTGGCCAGGCGGCGCCCGATTTCCCCCGCCACGGTCAGCGCGGCGGGGCACAGCTCCACCACCGCGCCCTCGGGCGCGTCCCGCAGGTCGGGCGGCACCAGCAGCGCGGCGCCGCCGCCGGCGTCCAGCGTCCAGGCGAAGCGGCTTTCCGGTTCCAGCCAGGTGACGCAGCGTTCGGCCCAGCCGCGCGCCGTCTTCTGCATCTGGCGGATGGGCAGGGCATCGAAGAATTCGTTGGCCAGCACCAGCAGAGGCCCTTCGGGCACCACCGCCAGGCTGTCGGCCCAGGCGATGGGATGGGGTGGCTGGGCGGCGGCGGGCAGGGCCGCCAGGGTGGCGCGCTGGCGGGCGCGCAAGGACGGGCTGGTCTCCACCATATGGACGCGCAGGGCCTGGGTCAGGCCGGGAACCCGGGCCATGGCGCGCAGCGCGTCGGCCATCAGCGTGCCGCGCCCGGGCCCCAGCTCCACCAGGTGCAAAGGCGCAGGCGAGCCCAGGGCCAGCCACGCCTGGGCGCACCACAGGCCCAGCAGTTCCCCGAACATCTGGCTGATCTCGGGCGCGGTGGTGAAGTCGCCGGCGGCGCCCAGCGGGTCCCGGGTGGTGTAATAGCCCAGCGTGGGATGGCCCAGCGCCTCGGCCATGAAGGTGGACAGGCGCAGGGGGCCCTCATCACGGATACGGCGGATGAGATGGCCGGCCAGGGTTCCGAGGGGCGGAGGCGTCCCCGGCATCAGGCCGCCGCCGGCACGCGGCGGCGGGCCAGGGCCACCAGGGCCACGCCGATCAGCAGCATGGGCACCGACAGGATCTGGCCCATGGTGACGCCGCCGCCCAGCAGGAAGCCCACCTGCACGTCGGGCTCGCGGAAGAACTCGGCCGTGATGCGGCACAGGGCGTAGCCGATGAGGAAGGCGCCGGTCAGCGTGCCGGTGCGGTCCCGCACCGACGGGACGCGCGACAGCAGGAACAGCGCGGTGAACAGCACGATGCCCTCCAGCCCCGCCTCATACAGCTGGCTGGGGTGGCGGGGCAGGTCGTCGGCATGGGGGAAGACCATGCCCCAGGGCACGTCGGTGGGCCGGCCCCACAACTCCCCGTTCACGAAATTGGCCAGGCGGCCCAGGAACAGGCCGATGGGGGCGGCCACGGCGGCCAGATCGCCCAGGGACAGCGGGTTGAAGCCGCGCCGCCGCGCGAACAGCAGCACGGCCAGGGCCACGCCCGTCATGCCGCCGTGGAAGGACATGCCGCCGTTCCAGACCTTCAACATGTCCAGCGGGTGCTGCAGGTAGAAATCCAGGTTGTAGAACAGGATGAAGCCGAGGCGCCCGCCGGCCAGCACACCGACAACGGCCCAGACCAGGAAGTCGTCCAGCTCCGCCGGGGTGGGGCGGCCGTTCATGCGCCGGGCCATGCCCAGCGCCAGGCGGTAGCCCAGCGTGACGCCCACGATGTAGGCCAGCGCGTACCAGCGCAGGGCGAAGGGGCCGATCTCGACGATGGTCGGGCTGATATTGGGAAAGGCGAGGGCCATGATGCTGTGGATATCCCCGTGGACGTCTCTTCCGGCCTGTCATGCGGTGGGCGCCGGGCACATCGGCACGCCCTTGTCCCGGCGGGCATCCGCCCCCACATGGCCGGCCGTGTGAAAAGAAATGGACTCGGCTGTTCGGCTTTATAGGGGCACCGCGCCCCGGTCGCAACCGGTGGCCGGAATCCGCAACCACGCGGCCCGCGCCGTGGCGCTACCAGGGGCGCTCCTCCGGGGCGCTTCGAAGGTGCTGTTGCACGTGCGAACGTGGGGCGCGATAATGGCGGCCTGATGGCCGTTCGCTTTCCGGGTCCCGCCGCATCGGTACCGGGGCGTCGGCGGTACTGCTTTGAGGATTGAGGCGATGCAGGTGGACAACAAGGTGCTGGACGATTTGGCCCGTGTGGCCGGGGGCGCCGTCGGCGCCGTGGCCGGGCTGAAGAACGAGGTCGAGGGCCATGTGCGCCAGCGTTTGGAACGCGTGCTCAGCGGCTTGGACATGGTCCGCCGGGACGAGTTCGAGGCCGTGAAGGAAATGGCCGCCCGCGCCCGCGCGCAGGAGGATGAGATCAACCGGCTGATGGTCCTGCAGCAGGCGCTGCTGGACCGCGTCGCCCATCTTGAGTCGGTTGTGGCCAAGGCCGCGGCTGAGGCGGACAAGCCGGCCTGAGCGCTCACCCCCTGGCCGAAAGGGGTGCCTTGGGCCGAAACCCAAGGGATTCGAGGCTTCCGGCCCTGCCCAAAGGGGGCGGGTGCCAAACGGGCCCAGTGGCCGGGTAGAAGACGGTTGCGGGGGCGGTTATCCTCTGGCACCGTACCCCTGGTAGCTCCCACGCCCGGCAGCACCAGATTTTGTTTTGAGCGGATCGGACGTTTCCGGTCCGGCGCCGGGCGGGATGGGCCGTCCCTTGCCATCGCGCGCGACAGGAGGGCGTATCATGTCGGCACTTGCCGTCGAGACTAGCAGCACCACCCACAATCCCCTTGATATCGTCGAGGAGATCGTCTCGGCCAACGAATGGCCGTTCGAGCGCGCCAGCGAAGACGAGATGATCGTCGAGATCAACGGCCGGTGGTGCGACTACCGGCTGTTTTTCGTTTGGCAGAACGAAGTCAGCGCCATGCAGTTCTCATGTCAGTTCGACATGAAGGTGCCGCCGGCCCGCAAACTGGCCGTCACCGAGCTGTTGGCCGAGGTGAACGGAAAGATGTGGCTGGGCCACTTCGACGTGTGCAGTGAAGAGCACACGCCCATGTTCCGCCAGACGCTGCTGCTGCGGGGCACGCGGGCCGCCAGCGTGGAACAGATCGAGGATCTGGTCGAAATCGCGGTGGCGGAGTGCGAGCGCTACTACCCCGCGTTCCAGTTCGTCATCTGGGGCGGCAAAAGTGCCGCGGACGCCGTTTCCGCCGCCATTCTGGACACGCTCGGCGAAGCTTGATACAGCCCACACCCCGGGACCTCCGTTTGAATGTCATAAATAGGGTGCGGGGATGACGGCTGTGGATTTGTTGTTGGTGGGCTTCGGCAAGATGGGCGGCGCCATGCTGGCCGGATGGCAGGCGGCGGGCACCGTCCGTCGCGTGATCATCGTCGACCCCGTGGCCCCCACCGGGTCCGTGCCGGAGGGGACGGTCCTGGTGTCTGATCCCGCCGCCATCCCGGCGGATTTCAGTCCCACCGCCGTGGTGCTGGCCGTGAAGCCCCAGATGATGGACCAGGTGCTGCCGGCCTACGCCGCCTATGCCGGCGGCGCCGTCTTCCTGTCCATCGCCGCCGGCAAGACCATTGCCTATTTCCAGAAGGTGCTGGGCGCGGGCGCCGCCCTGGTGCGGGCCATGCCCAACACGCCGGCCGCCGTGGGCCGGGGCATCTCCGGCGCCTATGCCACGCCGGCCGTCTCGGCCGGCCAGCGCGACCTGTGCCAGCGGCTGCTGAGCGCCGTGGGCGAGGTGGTGTGGGTGGAGGATGAGGGGCTGATCGACGCGGTGACCGCCGTGTCGGGCAGCGGCCCCGCCTATGTTTTCCACCTGGTGGAGGCCATGGCCGCCGCCGGCGCCGCCGTGGGCCTGCCGCCGGACCTGGCGCTGCGCCTGGCGCGAGCCACGGTGACCGGGGCGGGTGAGCTGCTGTACCGCAACCCGGACACCACGGCCACCCAGCTGCGCATCAACGTCACCAGTCCCAAGGGCACCACCCAGGCGGCGCTGGACGTGTTGATGGACGAGGGGCAGGGCCTGGCGCCGCTGATGACCCGCGCGGTCGCCGCCGCCAATCGGCGGTCGCGGGACCTGGCGGGCTGACGCGTCATGGCCGGACCCCTCAGCCCCAGCGCGCAGAAGATCCAGAACCTGCTGAACGATCTGGGCCAGCCCATCCACGTCGTGGAATTCGCCGCCACCACCCGCACGGCGGCGGAGGCCGCGGCGGTCATTGGTTGCGATGCGGCACAAATCGCCAAGTCAATCGTTTTTCGCACACGCGAAAAAAACGCCTCCGTCCTGGTGGTGGCGTCGGGTGCGACCCGCATCAACGAGGCCCTGGTGGCCAAGGCCCTGGCCGACACGCTGAACGGCGACCGGCTGCTGCGCGCTGATCCGGAGTATGTGCGGCTGACCACGGGTTTCCCCATCGGCGGCGTTCCGCCGCTGGGTCATGCGGTGACGCCTGTCACATTATTCGACCGCCGTTTGCTGTCATTTCCTACGGTTTGGGCGGCGGCAGGCACCCCCAATGCCGTGTTCGCCATTGCCCCCGATGTACTGGCCCGGCTGGCCGGCGCCCGGGTGGCGGACGTCGCCTAGGCGGAAGGAACGGGGTGTCACCGGTGTCTTAGCCGGTTCGACCTATGGCGGTGCTCGGCCGGCCTATACTAGCCAAAAGAGTTTATTGTGCGGTGCACAAAAACCATTGACCGGCTGGCTTACCCCAAGCATTATCCCCCCGGAATTGCCGCACCGCAGCGGCGCAAGCCGTATAGGGATCTGAACACTATGGCGACCAATCCGTTCCTCGACTTCGACATGACGAAGTTCTTCGACCCGACCAAGTTCGCGGAGTTCACCAAGGTGGACTTCACCAAGACGCTGGCTGACTACAAGGTGCCGGGCATTGACGTCGATGCCTTCGTCGCCGCCCAGCGCAAGAACATCGAGGCCGTGACGGCCGCCAACCAGCTGGCCGTGGAAGGCATCCAGGCCGTCCTGCGCCGCCAGGCCGAAATCCTGCGCCAGAGCCTGGAGGAGACCTCCTCCGTGGTTTCCGACTTCCTGTCCACCGGTACGCCGGAGGACAAAGTCGCCAAGCAGGCCGAGCTGGTGAAGACCGCTTTCGAGAAGGCCCTGGCCAACGTCAAGGAACTGGCCGAGCTGATCGCCAAGTCCAACAGCGAAGCCGCCGACGTGCTGTCCAACCGCGTGAAGGAAAGCATCGAGGAAGTGAAGGCCGCCATCGCCAAGGCCCAGACCAAGCACTGAGCCTGGTTACAGCCTCGCGCTGAATGACAGACGGGCGGCACCCCACAGGGTGTCGCCCGTTTTCATTTCCGCTGCCCGGCTGCTTACACAGGCAGTCTGATCACCGCCCGCAGGCCGCCCCGGGGGCTGTCTTCCAGCAGGACGTTGCCGCCATGACGGTTGGCGATGTCGCGGGCGATGCCCAGGCCCAGGCCGACACCGCCGGTGGCCTGGTTGCGCGAGCTGTCCAGGCGGTGGAAGGGGCGGAACACTTCCTCCCGCATTTCCGCCGGGATGCCGGGCCCGTTGTCGTCAACCAGGACATAGAGGTGGCCGCCCTGGCGCTGCAAGGTCACCCAGGCCCGGCCGGCATAGCGCACGGCGTTGCCCACCAGGTTGGCGACGCAGCGGCGGAAGTCGTTGGCGCGCAGCGGCACGATGATGGTGGCGTCCGGCAGGCTCAGTTCCACCGACCGGCCCTCGCGCCGGGCGTTGGCCACCACGTCGGTCAGCAGGGCACCCACATCGGTAGGGGCGGGCGGTTCGGCGCCCTCGCCCCGGGCGAAGGCCAGATAGGCCTCGATCATCCCCTCCATCTCGGCCACGTCGGCCTTCAGCTCCTCCACCTCCTGGGCCTCGGGCAGCATGGCCAGCTGCAGGCGCATGCGGGTCAGGGGGGTGCGCAGATCGTGGCTGACCCCGGCCAGCATCTCCGTGCGCTGGCTGATCTGGCGCTGGATGCGTTCCCGCATCTGCAGGAAGGCCGTGGCGGCCTGCCGCACCTCCGACGCGCCCTCCGGCTTGAACAGGGGGGTGTCGCGGCCCTTGCCGAAGGCCTCCGCCGCGATGGCCAGGCGGCGGATGGGCCGGATCTGGTTGCGCATGAACATGATGGCGATGGTGAACAGCAGCAGCGAGCTGCCAGCCATCCACAGGATGAACACCCAGCTGGTGAAGCTGAACAGCCGCCGCTCCGGCGACAGGACGTGCAGCACGCCGTCGGGCAGTTGCACGTTGATGCCGTACCATTCATGGGCGACGTGGGTGTCTATGGTCCAAGGGCGGCCAACCTTCTCATCCAGGGCCCGGCCCAGCGTGTGCTCCAGGATGCCGAACAGGTGCTGGCGGTGCCAGTTGGGCAGCCGTTCGCCCGGGCTGAAGGTCACCATCAGGTCGGTGGTGCGGGTCACCATGTCCAGGGTCACGCCCCGGTCATCTTCCGTCTGGTCGCGGCCCAGCTGCTCGATGACCATGGCGATCTCGCCCGCCACGCCGAAGGCCTGGTTGTTGGTCACCCGTTCCCAATGCTGGTCATAGAAGTAGAAGGTGGCGATGGCCTGGGCCAGGATCACCGGCGTGGTGATGATCAGCAGCGACCGGCCGAACAGCGTGCGCGGCAGCAGGCGCTTCACCACGCCGGAAGGGTTGATCACCGGGGGCGCCCCCAGACCCTGGCGCCGGGGCGCCTGTTCACGCGTCATGCTCATGGGGCGTCCTTCAGCGACAAAAAAGGGCGGCCTCAGTCGGGCCGCAGCACATAACCTTCGCCGCGCACGGTCTGCAGATAGCGCGGCTGGCGCGGGTCGGTCTCGATCTTGCGCCGCAGGCGGGTGACCTGCACGTCGATGGCGCGGGCGTTGCTGTCGATGCCGGCGCGCCCCAGATCCTCCCGCGTGAACACCACCCCCGGCTGGGCGGCCAGGGTGCGCAGCAGGCTCGCCTCGCCACTGGTCAGGCGCACGGTCTCCTCGCCCGAGCGCAGTTCCTCCCGCTCGGCATCGAACACCCAACGGCCCAGGCGCACCTCCGCCGCGGCCGCCGCCGGCTTGGGCAGGCGGCGCAGGATGGAGGTGATGCGCAGCACCAGCTCGCGCGGCTCGAAGGGCTTGGGCAGGTAGTCATCGGCCCCCGCCTCCAGCCCGGCGATGCGGTCATCCGGCTGTCCGTTGGCCGTCAGCAGCAGGATGGGCAGGCCGCCACCGGCGCGCAGGCTGCGGGTCAGCTCCAGCCCCGACTCGCCGGGCATGCGCACGTCCAGCACCATGAGGTCGAAGTTCAGGGAGGCCAGCATGCGCCGGGCCGCCGCCGCGTCCGCCGCAGCCGAGACGATGAAGCCGTTCTGCGACAAATAGCGCCGCAGGGCCTCGCGCAGACGGTCGTCGTCATCCACCACCAGGATGTGGGGCTGCTCCTCGGGCAGGGCCTGCTGCGTCATCGTCATGGTCGGATGCTCTCCCTAACGGTCGCGGGGCGGCAGCATAGCATAACGCGGGCTCAGCGCTTCGCCAGCGCCGCCACGGCGGGCCGCGCCTGGGCGAACGTATCCCGGTCGCTGTCGTCCATGATGCCGACCATGACCTTGCGGAAGCCCTCCACCGCTTCCGCCCCCGCCCTGCGGTAGGCGCGGGCGATCAGCTGGCGCTGCGGTTCGGACAGCTGGCGTTCCAGTTCCTGGCCCTTGGGCGTCAGGTCCAGCAGGCGCTGGCGCCGGTCGCGGGTGCCCTGCCGCTGCACGATGTATTCCTCACGCACCAGGTCCTGCAGCACGCGCGACAGGCTCTGCTTGGTGATGCGCAGGATGCCCAGCAGGTCGGTCACGGTGATGTGGGGATGGCGGCCCACGAAGTAGATGACGCGGTGGTGCGCCCGGCCCAGGCCGATCTTCTCCAGCATGGTGTCGGGTTCGGCGGTGAAGTCGCGGTAGGCGTAGAACAGCATCTCCATCGCCTGCCGTAGCTCCTCCTCCCGCAGGAACAGGGGGTTTACGCCGGTTTTCATGTCGGTCATGCGATGCAGGCTTTCGGTACTGGCACGAATAACGGGCGGCATTATGCCAGTTGCGCCCGTGAAGGGGAGCGGTTTCACGGACGATCCGTCGCACCCCGCCCGCCTCGGCCCTTCGGCGGCATACCGCCTTCCGGTCTCTGGCTTTTGGGGGTCGGGCTTCGGCAGGGATTGCGCGGTGGGCGTCACCTTTGGCAAAAAGGGGCGCTCAATCGGGGCGCCGTCGATATTGGGGGGCGTTTACCAGGGGATGCAGGAGCCAAAGGGATGAAGATGAAGCTGTCGGTCGCAGGACTGATGCTGCTGGCGCTGGCGGGTTGCGCCGCCAAGCCCGAGGAGAAGCCCGCGGCGCCGGCCGAGCCGCCGCCCGTCGAGGCGCCCAAGCCGCCGCCCACGGACATTACGCTGGATGCCAGCGACCTGACCGCGCTGCAGACGGCGCTGAAGGAGGCCACGGGCAAGCCCGTCCAGGAAACCGTGAGCTGGACGAACCCGCAGACGGGTCGCCAGGGCACCGTGAAGATGCTGCGCGACGGCTTCGACGCCAAGAACCGCCCGTGCCGTGAATTCCACTCGGTGGTGTTCCAAGGCCAGCTGTTCCGCCACCAGACCGGTTTCATCTGCCGCCAGCCCGACGGCAGCTGGGAAGTGGTCGACGGCGTCGACTACCCGGTCCGCGAACGCAAGTAAGGCGGTCCCCGCCGACTCTCGCTGCCTTGGCCGTGCCACAGTCACGGCCAAGGCTTATGCCGGAGTTCGTGCCGGGCCCGCGCCCGGGCGGACCCATCCGCCTTCGGGGAGCGTTACGTACTGATGTCCCAATCACCGAAATCGGGAGCCACTCCGCCCAAGCCCGGTGCGCCCAAGCCCGGTGCGCCCAAGCCCGGTGCGCCCAAGCCCGGTGCGCCCAAGCCCGGCGTCTCCAGGCCTGGCGAGCCCCGGAGCGGCTACCCCCGGAGCGGCTACCTTCGGGTGGCCCTGCTGCTGGCGCCGGTGGCGGCGGTGGCCATCGGCGGCGGCCTGCTGCTGGCCCATTGGGGCAAGCGTGCGGAAGTGCCGCCACCCCCGCCGCCGGCGGCGGCGGAGCCCCCGGCCCCCCGCGGCCCGGTGACGGTGGAGGTGGCGGGCGGCGACGGACCCATCCTGACGGTGGCCTCGCCCGATGACCGCCAGATTTCGGATGAGGGCCTGAAGGCCCTGCACACCTTCGAGTCCAGCACCGGCACCACGGCCCTGCTGGTCTGGTATCGCGGCGCCCTGCAAGTGGAGGACTACGGTCCCGGGACCCGCCCGGCTGACCTGATGGACGGCGCCGGTCTGCAGGCGGGCCTGCTGACCTTCCTGACCGGCAAAGCCATCCAGGATGGCTTCCTCACTTCCGCGGATCAGGCGCTGGGCCAGATCTTCCCGGACTGGAAGGACGATCCGCGGGGCCGCGTCACCGTGCGCGACCTGCTGGTGGGCAGCAGCGGCCTCGGCTTCCCGCCTGATAACGGCACCCCGGGCGGCCCGGCGGCGGCCGATGCCGGCGCCTGGCTGAAGGGCCTGGCGCTGGAGGCGGAACCCGGGACCCGTTACAAGCCGGCGGAGGGGGAGTTGCAGGTGCTGGCCCTGGTGCTGGAAAAGACGACCAGGCAGCCGCTGGCCGCCTATTTGTCGCAGGGGCTGTGGGCCCCGATCGGCGCCCGCCCGGCGGAGATGCTGTTGGATGATAGCGGCCGCGCCACCCTGGTGGGCTGCTGCGTCAAGGCGACGGCGCGCGATTGGCTGCGCCTGGGCCTGCTGTTGAAGGACGGCGGCCAGGTGGAAAACCGCGCGGTCCTGCCCATGCCCTGGGTGGAGGAGATGCAGCGCCCCACGCTGTTCGCCCGCAACGAGGGCATGCGGGTGCGCCTCGCCTGGCCGCGGGAAAAGGGCGGCCCCGTCAAGGCGGCCGAAGCCTTCGCCGAGCCTGACACCGTCTTCATGGCGGGCGCGGGTGGCCAGCGGCTTTATGTGTCGAAGGCGGCCGACTTGGTGATCCTGCGCCTGGGCCGCGCGGTCGAGCCCTGGGATGACGCCACCCTGGTGAACCTGGTGACCCGCCACCTGGAACGCCCGCCGGAGCCCAAGCGCACGCCTTATTCCTCCATCGCCGTCCAGCCGCAAGGGCTGGCCATGCCGCCCATCGTCACGCCGCGCAAGCCGCCAACGGTGGTGACGGTGCCGCTGGACGCCGCGCCTTCCCACGGCAAGGACGCCCAGCCGGCCTTGCCGACCGCCCCCGCCGTGCCGGGTGGCGCTTCCGGCCAGCCGAATGGGGGCCAGCCGAACGCGGGCCAGTCGAACGCGGGATCGCCGCCGGCGGACAAAACGCCGCACCGGCGGTGAGGCGCCTTAACCATTGCTCACCACTTAAAGTGGTTCTTCCGGGTGGGATCCGTACCGTCTGTCCGCCGGCCTCGGAAGGGGCGCGGCGGAATTGCGGGCATTAACCTTTATTTGGATTTGAAAGCCTTCAACTGCTTGTTGAAATCGCTCGCGAGCTTCTGCATCTGGTCGACGGCATCGTTGTACTTCTTCTGCCAGTTGCCGTTGCCGTTTTTGCCTTCAAACTCGACGCAGCTCATATAGTCCTGGGTCTCCGCCATGAACTTCTTCACGGCTGCGGATGCCGCCTGCATATCCGCTTCCGCCGCCTTGCTGCCGTCCGGCACGGCGGGAGGCGTACCCAGCGTGCACTCCGCCCGCGCTGCGCCCGCAACCCCCAAACCAGCCATCAGGACGATGGCTGCCACCCGCTTCTTCATCTGCACCAACCTCCCAGAGTCCAGTAAGTACACAGTCGAAAAAAGACTATCCATCAAAGCCTTATGGATCGTTACCTACATCTGTCTTCACGCCTGGGGGCCCGTACGTTGCGGACCCGTGCCCTGTTCACGATCAGCCATCGTCCTGGTCGGCCGGAACGCCGCCGGCCGAGATCCGATATGACGGAGCGGTGACGTTTGTGTCACCTGCGCTGAATTTTTATTACTTAAAATGCTAAGAAGAACAGCGGGGCTTGGCCCCTTTTCCCCCGTTTCGTTTATCTCACCCCGTTAGCCCCTTGGATTCCGGGGTTTTAACCAGAGTCTGACGCTAATGGAGCCAGGCTGAAATCCTTTCCGCATTGCGAAAGATAAATTTCAGTCATCGTGGTCCTTGGCGGCGTTAACTGTAGTTGAGGTTATAAGTCAGTTTACAGGTCTGCGAAAGCATGTCTAGGTATTAGCCCAGGGCCTAGGCCGAGCCGCGATCGCACTGTGGGCGAGGGTTCGGGGGCGCGCACCGGGTTTGATAGGGTGGCTGTCGGTCTTGGCGACGACAGCGGCGCGGGGCAATGAACAAAGCAGGGGTAGTAAATAATGTCGTATGAGGCAGATGGGTTTTTGGGGCGTGTCAGTGGCCTGGTGAAGAAGCCGGAAAATTCGAGAAGCTGGTTTACCATTGGGCGCAAGATCGCCCCTGCGGTCGCCATTCCCACGATTATCGGCCTGGGTGCTGTCATTTGGCTCAGCACCAATCAGATGCATAAGGCTATGCTGGCCCAGTCTGTGGCGTCCGAGCGCCAGGAAACGGAAATGCTGGCGCAGCAGATGAGCGCCGCCGTCCGCTTCAAGCAGCAGGATTCGATCGCCGACGCTTATGCCGACCTCAGCACCCGCGCGGGCGGCAGCCTGGCGGGCGTGCGCGTGAACGACGGCGACGGCGAATCCCTGGACAGCTTCGACAGCAAGACCCTGCCGACCTACGCCATCGACAAGGACAAGGACCTGCCCAAGAAGGTCACCGAGACCAAGGCCTTCGACCGCGGCGACCACCTGATCGTCATGTCGCCGGTGAAGGCCGGCGCCAACCATGACCAGGTCGGCACCCTGATCGTGGCGTGGAGCCGCCAGGGCCTGAACGAGGCCATCTCCTCCACCGTCAAGGGCTCGCTGCTGACCGCCCTCATCGTGCTGGCCATCCTGGTCGGCGGCCTGGCCGTGCTGCTGCACTTCCTGGTCAGCCGTCCGCTGACCACCTTGCAGACCGCCATGGGCCGTCTGGCCAGCGGCGACCTGACCGTGGACATCACCGGCACGGAGCGTGGCGACGAGATCGGCGCCATGGCCGCCTCCGTCCAGGTGTTCAAGGACAACGCCCTGGAAGTGGAGCGCCTGAAGAAGGTGCAGGAGCAGGCGGAGCGGGAGGCGGCGGAAGAGAAGCGTCACACCATGAACCGCCTGGCCGACGAGTTCGAGAGCACCGTGAAGGGCGTCGTGGCCCAGGTGTCCGAGGCCGCCACCCGCATGCAGTCCAGCGCGCAGACGCTGTCCGGTTCGGCCGACGAGAGCCGCAGCCAGGCCGGCGCCGTCGCCGCCGCCACGCAGCAGGCCTCGGCCAACGTGCAGTCGGTGGCCAGCGCCACCGAGGAACTGGCCGGCTCGCTGGCAGAGATTTCCAACCAGGTCAACACCTCGGCCCGCATCGCTAAGGCCGCCGCCTCCACCGCCGAGAAGACGAACGAGACCGTGCAGTCGCTGGCCTCGCGCGCTCAGAGTATCGGTGACGTGGTGAAACTGATCTCCGACATCGCCAGCCAGACCAACCTGCTGGCGCTGAACGCCACCATCGAGGCGGCCCGCGCCGGTGAAGCCGGCAAGGGCTTCGCGGTCGTGGCCAGCGAGGTCAAGAGCCTGGCCAACCAGACGGCCAAGGCGACGGAGGAAATCTCCGCCCAGATCTCCACCATGCAGGACGCCACCCGCGACGCGGTCGACGCCATCATCACGATTTCCAGGACCATCGCCGAGATCAACGACATCTCCGACATGGTCGCGGGTGCGGTGGAAGAGCAGGACGCGGCGACCAAGGAAATTGCACGGAACGTCCAGCAGGCCTCCATGGGCACCATGGAAGTGTCGCGCAACATCGGCTCGCTGCAGCATGCCGCCGAGGACACCGGCAAGTCGGCCACCCAGGTTCTGGGCGCGGCCACCGGCCTGGCCCAGCAGTCCGACACCCTGGCCGGCCAGGTGGACCGCTTCCTGCAGCAGGTCCGCGCCGCCTAAGCCGCTCTCGCGCATCGAAAAACCCCGCGGGATCGCTTCCGCGGGGTTTTTTATTGGAAGGGGACGGCGGGTTTTCAGGCGGTCACGCCCCACAGCGTCCTGGCCTCTTCCGCGATCACGTCGGGATATTCCTCGGGGAAGAACAGCTTGGCCTGGGGCAAATGGCGGACGCCCTGGCAATTGGGCAGGATGCCGGCCAGGTAGTCGCCGCCGGCGGGGTCGAAGATGGTGTCGGCGGTGCCCCAGACGATGCGCGCGGGAACCGTCACGCGGCGCAACTCCTTCTCGATGCCGGCTAGCGGGTTGGGGGCCAGGCCCAGGGTATAGGCGTGCACCAGGTCCTTGCGCCGGGGGCTGCTGACCAGCGGGCCCAGGTAATAGTCGATGGCCTCGTCCGTGGGGCGGGTGGGGTCGCTGAAGGTTTGGCCGCCCAAGCCTGTCGGGCCGCGCGCCAAATCCTTGTCCGCCACCCAGCGCGCCAGCGCGCGGTCGGCGAAGGTGCCGGCCCGCGCCATCTGCAGCACCGGCTGCAGGGCCGGGGGCGGGCTGTCGGGCTCGATATCGCAGTTGGTCAGCAACAGGCTGCGTACCCGCTTGGGGTACCGGGTGACGAACAGCTGGGCCACGGCCCCGCCGCTGTCGTTGGCCACGATGTCCACCGTGTTGGCGCCCACGCTGTCCAGGAAGGCGGCCAGCATGCGCACCTGGACCGTGGGGGTCACCGCCTGACCGTCCGGCACGCGGCTGTAGCCCAGGCCCAGGAAGTCCGGCGCCAGGCAGCGGCGATGGGCCGCCAGCCGGTCGATGGCCCCGCGCCACTGGAAGCTGTTCAGGGGGAAGCCGTGCAGGAACACGGCGTCGGGGCCGCTGCCCTGTTCCATGTAGGCGACATGGCCGAAGGGCGTGCCGGCGTAGCGGCGCAGGGACCGGTAGGCGGCGGCGTCCAGCGGCCCGGTGCCGGACAGGGCGGCCGCGCCGGCACCGGACGTTCCCAGGACCAGGGCGGCGCCGGCCAGGCTTTGCAGGAAATGACGTCGGGCGAACGGTGCGGTCAGCATCTCTCATCCCCCTCAAGGGCAGGGTGGTGGGGCAGGGTGATTCGGATGCCCCAGGGATACGCCTGGGCCTTATTCGCGGTCGATAACCCGTCAGGTCATGGTTTCTTGACCTCAGAGGTCATGGCTTTTGCCCGTGGCCGCCGTATCATTCACCAGCCATGACCCATGCCGCCGCCGCGACCGTGACCGCCATTCCCTTCCAGCCGACGCCGCTGGGCCTGCTGCTGCGCGAATGGCGGGCGGCGCGGCGCATGAGCCAGATGGATTTGGCGCTGGAGGCCGGTGTCTCCACCCGGCATCTCAGCTGTGTGGAAACCGGCAAGGCCCAGCCCAGCCGCGAGCTGCTGGCCCGCCTGGCCGATACGCTGGACATGCCCCTGCGGGAGCGCAACGCCCTGCTGGTGGCCGCCGGCTATGCGCCCCGCTATGGCGAGCGGACGCTGGCGACGCCGGAGATGGCACCGGTGCGCCAGGCCATCGATTTCATCATCAATCAGCAAGAACCCTACCCCGCCCTGGTGATGAACCGCCGCTGGGATGTGGTGCGCATCAACCGCGCCACCGCCCGGGTGGTCAGCCTGGCGCGGGGCCGCATGCCCCGGCACAACAACATCCTGCGCCAGGTGTTCGACCCCGACGACATGCGGCCCGTCATGGGCAATTGGGAAAGCCTGGCCGGCGACCTGATCCGCCATCTGCATAGCGAGGTGGCGGCCACCCCGCTGGACCAGGGCCTGCGCACCCTGCTGGACGATGTGCTGGCCTATCCCGGCGTGCCGGCCCGTTGGCGGTCGCGCGATCCCGACGCCTATCCCCTGCCGCTGTGCACCACGGTCTTCGCCGGCGGGGCGCTGGATGCCAGCGGCCACCCGCTGCGCTTCTTCTCCACCATCACCACCTTCGGCACCGCCCGCGACGTGACGGTGGAGGAACTGCGCATCGAGTGCATGTTCCCGGCCGATGAGCGCACGGCGGAGCGGTGCAAGGCACTGGCGGCTACGTCCGCCTGATGAACAAACAGCGGTAGGGGATGCCCCTGCCGCTGTCGCGTATCCGTTGGCGCTGCGGGAAGGACCTTATCCTTCCACCTTACCGCCATTGGCCGCCGACCATTCGGCCGGGGCGTGCAGGAACTTCTCCACTTCCAACATCGTTGCGGTATCGAAATAGTTGTGGTCGCGAGCCACCTTCAGCACGTCCCACCAGGTGGTCAGGGCATGCAGGGTGACGCCGATTTCGCGCATCGTCTCCACGCTCTTGGGGAAGATGCCGTAGTGGAAGACGACGAAGGCGTGCTCGCACACAGCACCCGCCTGGCGCAGGGCGTTGACGAAGCCCACCTTGCTGCCGCCGTCGGTGGTCAGGTCTTCCACCAGCAGGATGCGGTCGCCCTCGTCGAACTGGCCCTCGATCTGGGCGTTGCGGCCGAAGCCCTTGGGCTTCTTGCGCACGTACTGCATGGGCAGGCCCATGCGGTCGGCCATCCAAGCGGCGTAGGAGATGCCGGCCGTCTCACCGCCGGCGACGCCGTCGAACGCTTCGAACCCGGCGTCGCGCATCACCGTCTGCACGGCGTAATCGATGATGGCCGAGCGGGCGCGCGGGAAGCTGATGACCTTGCGGCAATCGATATAGACCGGGCTGGCCTTGCCCGAGGTCAGGATGAAGGGCTGGGCGGCGTTGAAGTGGATCGCCTTGATGTCCAGCAGGATGCGGGCGGTCAGGCTGGCGGCGGTCTGGGCGTCGATCATGAGGACCTCGGGCACTGAATTGGGAATTGAGTGGGTAATTACACCAACGGCATGAGCAAGTAACTCATGCCGTTGTAGGACGCGACTGCGTCTGCCGGAGCGAGCACCGGAGGGCGCAGCGAGGATAGCCAAGCGGCCGGATGGCCGCGCCCGGCGCTTGAGGGGGGCATTTGAGCGGTTACGATCAAATGCCACACGGGCTTAGTCTTGAGAGAGGCGCCAGTCCAGCCGTTCGCCGGCGCGGAAGGGCAGGACAGCGTTGCTGCCGCCGGCGTCCACCAGGTCGGGAACGGTATGGCCGTCCCGTACCAGGGTGATGGTGTCCTCATTCGGCGCCAGGCCGTGGAAGCGCGGGCCGTTCAGGCTGGCGAAGGCCTCCAGCGCGTCCAGCTTGCCTTCCTCATCGAAGACCTGGGCGTAGAGTTCGATGGCGCTGGCCGCCGTGTAGATGCCGGCGCAGCCGCAACCCGATTCCTTGGCACTGGTGGGGTGCGGCGCGCTGTCGGTGCCCAGGAAAAACCAGGGCTGGCCGGAGGTGGCGGCACGGCGCAGGGCCAGGCGATGCTTCTCCCGCTTGGCGATGGGCAGGCAATAGAGGTGGGGCCGGATGCCGCCCGCGAAGATGGATGAGCGGTTGATCATCAGGTGATGGGCGGTGATGGTGCAGGCGAGGCGCCCGCTGGCCCCGTGCGCCTCCACCACGGCCACCGCCTCTTCCGTCGTGGCGTGTTCCAGCACGATCTTCAGGGCGGGGTAGCGGTTCATCAGGGGCAGCAGCACCCGCTCGATGAACACCGCCTCGCGGTCGAAGATGTCGATGGCGGGGTCGGTCACCTCGCCATGGACCAGCAGGGGCATGCCGATATCCTGCATGCGCGCCAGCACGCCGGCCACGTTGGCGAGATCGGTGACGCCGTGGGCGGAATTGGTCGTGGCATGGGCGGGGTACAGCTTCACCGCCCGGAACAGACCTTCCTCATAGCCGGCGGCGATCTCGTCGGCGCTGCTGCCGTCCGTCAGGTAGGCGGTCATCAGCGGCTGGAAACGGGCCCCCCCGTTTTCCGGCAAGGCGGCCAGGGCCTCCTGGATCTCCGCCTTGTAGCGCAGGGCGGACGCCCGGTCGGTCACCGGCGGCACCAGGTTGGGCATGATGATGGCCCGGCCCATCTGGCGGGCGGAGTGCGGCAGCACGGCGCGCAGCATGGCCCCGGTGCGGACGTGCAGGTGCCAGTCGTCGGGGCGGCGCAGGGTCAGGCGGGCGGCGGTGGTCGCGCTCATGGGGCAGGGTCCGGCTTATGATGTCCGGGCGCCAGTCCTACGCGCTCAAGCGCGTGGGCTCAACCCCCGGCGGCCCGGGGCATGGCGCTGGCGCCCATGTCTGTGGCGCGGGGCCCATGCCAGTGGCGCGCCGCCCATGCCTGTGGCGCGCCGCCCATGCCTGTGGCGCGCCACTGGGCAAATCGGGTATGAAGCCCGTCTTGTCCGTCTCTTAGATTCCGAGTCCGATCCCATGGCCCTGATCGCCCCCCGCACGCCGCCCGGCACGATGGAACTGCTGCCGTCCAAGCAGATCGCCTTCCAGCGCATGCTGGACACCATTCGGCGGGGCTTTGAGCGTTTCGGCTTCCTGCAGATCGAAACCCCGGTGTTCGAAACCGTGGACGTGTTGCTGACCAAGTCGGGCGGCGAGACGGAAAAGCAGATTTATTTCGTGCAGTCGACCGGCGCGCTGGAACAGGCCAAGCGCCCGGACATCGCCCTGCGCTTCGACCTGACCGTGCCCACCGCCCGCTATGTGGCGGAGCATGAGCATGAGTTGAGCTTCCCCTTCCGCCGCTATCAGATCCAGCGCGTCTATCGTGGGGAGCGGGCGCAGAAGGGGCGCTATCGCGAATTCTATCAGTGCGACATCGACGTCATCGGCAAGGACAGCCTGTCCGTCGCCTATGACGCGGAGATGCCGTCCGTCATCTACACCGTGTTCCGCGATCTGGCGCAGGTGGGCATCGACGTCGGCCCCTTCCAGATCAACCTGTCCAACCGCAAGATCCTGCGCGGCTTCCTGGAAGGGCTGGGCCTGACCGAGGGTGAGGCGCAGGCCGCCGTGCTGCGCGAGATCGACAAGCTGCCCAAGGTGGGCGTGGACGCCGTGCGCGCCACCCTGACGGGGGAACAGGCGCTGTCGGCCGAGACGGCCGCCGCCATCCTGGCCTTCGTCGGCATCGACGGCACCACGGATGCAATGCTGGCCAAGGCCAAGGAGTTGGCGGGCGCCAGCGCCTTGGCCCAGGAAGGACTGGATGAGCTGACCCAGGTGGTGGCGGGCCTGCGCGCCCTGGGCGTGCCGGACAGCCACTTCCGCGTCAACTTCTCCATCACCCGCGGCCTGGATTACTACACCGGCACGGTCTATGAGACCTTCCTGACCGACTTCCCGCAGATGGGCAGCGTCTGCTCCGGCGGGCGCTATGACAACCTGGCCAGCCAGTACACCAAGAGCAAGCTGCCGGGCGTGGGCATCTCCATCGGCGCTACCCGCCTGTTCTACGTGCTGGACCAGGCCGGCCTGGTGAAGGACCAGACCAGCACCATCGACGTGCTGGTCACCCAGTTCGCGCCCGAGTTGCTGCCCGACTACCTGGCCTTGGCGGGTGAGCTGCGCACCGCCGGCCTGAACGTCGAGGTGCATCTGGAACCGGCAAAAATCGCCAAGCAGATGAAATATGCCGACCGCGCCGGCATCCCCGTGGTGCTGATGATGGGTCCGGACGAGGCCGCCGCCGGTACCGTCACGGTCAAGCAGCTGGTGAGTGGCGAGCAGGCCGCCGTGGCCCGCGCCGACCTGGCCGGCCATCTGCTGGCGGCGTTCGGCCGCGCCCGCTGAGATCACCGGAACCGGCACGGACCTTGCGTTAGAGAGCCGTGTTTGGCCAACACCGGCGGCAAAACCTACCCCCAACAGGGGGCCGACCCTGATATCGCTTGATCGCGGGCAGGATAGGCCGCTTAGTTGGGGCGGGGGGTGAACCTCTGCCCGGTGGCCTATGACGGGTCTGCGCTGAGGGGGGTACCGCGTACGCGGGCGATGACGACCAGCACCGACAACAGCTTGGGCGGGGCTCCCCTAACGGGTGTTAGCGGGCGGGCCGACACCTTGGCCGCCCTGCGTCCGCCCGTCTCCCGCTTGGCGCCGGGCGCCGGATCAGCCGACGCCGCGCCCAAGCCGCCGAAAGTCCGTCGGCGGGGCACGCCGCTGTGGGTGCGCATCCTGGGCTGGGCCACCAGCCTGGCCATCCTGGGCTGCATCGGGGGCGCCGCCTGGCTGGAGACGGAGACGTCGGGCTTCGAATCCGCCCTGCTGGCCCGGGTCGGGCGCGACCTGCGTTATTCCGTCTACCCCGGCCCCACCACGGCTGTGCGCTATCCCACGGCGGGGCCGTATGACGAGCGGCTGGGCTACACCCAGATGCCCAGCTTCCTGGAACGGCTGACGGCGGGACCCTATCGCGTCACCGCCCAGGCGCGCATGTCGCCCACCTTGCTGGACTATCTGGACCTCAGCTTCTACCCGCCCTATGCGGAGAAGACCTCGGCCGGGCTGCAGGTGCTGGACCGGGGCGGAACGCTGCTCTACGGCGCCAATTATCCTGAGCGGGTGTTCACCAGCTACGCCTCCGTTCCGCCCGTGGTGGCCAACACCCTGCTGTTCATCGAGAATCGCCAGCTGCTGGATCCGGCCCATCCCTATCGCAACCCGGCGGTGGATTGGGACCGCTTCGGCCTGGCCCTGCTGCAGATCCCGTTGCAGGTCGTCAATCCCGGCGCCCAGCGCATCGGCGGCAGCACCCTGGCGACCCAGACGGAGAAGTACCGCCATTCCGCCGGCGGGCAGACGGCGGACGGGGTGGAGAAGTTGCGCCAGATGGCGTCGGCCAGCATGCGCGCCTATATGGACGGCGCCGACACCACGCAGACCCGTTACCGCATCCTGGTGGATTATCTGAACTCCACACCCCTGTCGGCGCGGCCCGGCATCGGCGAGATCAACGGCCTGGGCGACGGCCTGTGGGCCTGGTACGGCACCGACTTCACCGCCGCCAACCAGATCCTGCGGGCGCCGCCCCAAACGGAGGAGGATCTGGCGACCCAGGCCGTGGTCTACAAGCAGGTGCTGAGCCTGCTGCTGGCCCAGCGGCGGCCGTCCTTCTACCTCACCACCAACCGCACGGCTCTGGACGCCCTGTGCAATGAGCATCTGCGCGTGCTGGAGAAGGCGGGCGTCATCCCGCCGGCGCTGGCTGATGCAGCCCAGAACTTCAAGCTGCGCTTCCGGGATGAGGCGCCGGACCCGCCCGACGTGTCGTATGTGGAGCAGAAGGCGGTCAACGCCATCCGCAACCGCCTGACCACGATGCTGGGCGCCCATACGCTGTACCAGCTGGACCGGCTGGACCTGACCACCGAGACGACGCTGGACCAGGCGGCGCAGGAGCGGGTGACCGGGGTGCTGAAGCGCCTGGCGGACCCGGCGGCGACGGCGGAGCTGGGCCTGACCGGCGACCGGCTGCTGACCGGCGCCGATCCGGCCAAGGTGGTCTATTCCGTTACCTTGTATGAGCGCGCGCCGCACGCCAACCTGGTGCGGGTGCAGGTCGACACCCTGGACCAGCCGCTGGACCTGAACGAAGGCGCGCGGCTGGACCTGGGGTCCACCGCCAAGCTGCGCACCCTGATCTCCTACCTGGAGATCGTCGAGAAGCTGTACCGCGACTATCACCAGCGCGACGCCGCCGCGCTGCGCGACATCTCGGCCGCGGCGGACGACAACCTCACCCGCTGGGTGACCGACACGTTGGCGCAGACGGGCGACCAGGGCCTGCCGGCCATGCTGAACGCGGCCATGGAGCGCACCTATTCCGCCGGGACGGGGGAGCGCTTCTTCACCGGCGGTGGCCTGCACAGCTTCAACAATTTCGAAAAGTCGGACGACCACCGCATCCTGACGGTGTCCGAGGCGCTGCGCCGCTCGGTCAACCTGGTGTTCATCCGGCTGATGCGCGACGTGGTGAACCACTACATCGCCGAGGGGCCGGCGCGAAAGGACGACGTCCTGGATGACCCGCACCACCCGGCCCGCCAGACCTACTTGGCCCAGTTCGCGGACCGGGAAGGCAGCACCTTCCTGAACCATTTCTGGGACGAATACGGCGGCCTCAGCCCCGACAAGGCGCTGGAGACGCTGGCGGCCAAGGCCGGCACGCGGGAGGAGCGGCTGGCCGTCATCTACCGTTCCGTCCGGCCGAACGCGACGCCGGAGGATCTGGCCCGCTTCCTGGCCGCCCATGGCGCGGTGGAAAATGACACCCGGCCCGGGGCGCACCCCCCCGCCAAGCCCCAGCCGCTGAAGCCGGCCACCGTGGCCGCCCTGTTCGAGAAGGCCGATCCGGAAAAGTGGAGCCTGAACGACCGCGGCTACATGGCCGGCGTGCACCCGCTGGAACTGTGGCTGGTGGCCTATCTGCAGGAAAGCCCCAAGGCGCCGAAGCGTCAGATGCTGAAGGAGAGCAGCACCTCGCGCCAGGAAAGCTATCAGTGGCTGTTCTCCACCCGCTACAAGCACGCGCAGGACACGCGCATCGGCATCGTGCTGGAGGAGGAGGCCTTCGCCCGCATCCATGCCGATTGGAAGCGCCTGGGCTATCCCTTCGAGGCGCTGGTGCCCTCCTACGCCACCTCCATCGGCAGCTCGGGCGACCGGCCGGGGGCGCTGGCCGATCTGATGGGCATCATCGTCAATGACGGCATCCGCCTGCCCACCGCCCGTGTCACCCGCCTGCACTTCGCCGTCGGCACGCCCTATGAGACGGTGGTGGGCCTGGACGATCAGATGAAGGGGGAGCGGGTGCTGTCCCATGACCTGGTGGAGGTGGTGAAGGCCCACCTGCTGGACGTGGTGCAGAACGGCACGGCCCAGCGCGCCAAGGGCGCCTTCCACGACGCCGACGGCAACCCGCTGCCCCTGGGCGGGAAGACCGGCACGGGCGACCAGCGCTTTGACCGCTTCGGGCCCGGCGGGGTGCTGCTGGAATCACGGGTGGTGAACCGCACCGCCACGTTCGTCTTCTACGCCGGTGACCGCTTCTTCGGTGTCATCACCGCCCATGTCCATGGGGCCCAGGCCGCGAACTACCACTTCACCAGCGCCCTGCCCGCCCAGCTGCTGCGCGTCCTGGCCCCGGCGCTGCAGCCTCTGATGCTGATGCCGCCGGACCAGGGGTGACTACAACCCTGTTTCCTCTAGGAAGTTATCCACATCTTCCCACACGGCGCGGCGGATGGCGTCGTTCTCCATCATCAGTTCATGCCGGGCGCCGGGGTAGTTGTGAAAGCGGGCGTCGGGCAGGCGACGGGCCAGGGCGCGCAAGGCCGGGGAGCTGACGATCCGGTCGGCGCCAGCCGCCAGAATCTGGATGGGCAGGTCCAGGCCCGACATCGTGGCGTGGGCAAGATAGTCGGTGGAGCGGTAGGCGGCCGCCAGCCAGCCATAGGTGACGCCGCCCAGGCACAGGTCCTGCTGCTGGCGGCAGGCATCCAACGCCACCTTGAAGCGGCGCGGATCGCTGGTCAGGGGGTTGCCCTCGAACCGCTGCGCGTCCGGGTCGAAATCGCGCTGGCCGGGGGCGTAGGTTTCCGCCTTGCCTTGGCGGCAGGCCAAGTTGGCGATCAGGGCGGCGGCGCGGCCGGGCAGCGGGGCGGTGTTGATCCGCACCATGGCGGCCGACAGGATCAGGGCCTTCAGCCGCGGTACCTCCATCGCCGTGTCGCAGTCCAGCACATGACGCAGCATCAGGTGGCCGCCCATGCTATGGGCGAAGGCGACGACGGACCCCGTGGGCGGGCACAGGGCGGCCATGATGGCCTCCAGATCCTCCAGATAGGTCGAGAAGTCGTCGATGTGCCCCAGCTGCCGGTTGGACAGGGGCCGGGTGGACAGGCCCTGGCCGCGCCAGTCGAAGGACACGACGCGCCAGCCCCGGGCGGCCCACTCCGCCGCCTGCTCCGCATATTTTTCCAGGAATTCGCTGCGGCCGTTGACCAGGAGGCAAGTGCCGCGGCGGCCTTCGTCCCCCGCGCTCTGCCAGCAGCCCAGGCGCAACCGCGCGCCGTCCGGACGGTCCAGATACATGCAGGCCCATCCGGCGCCGCCCGATGGGTAAGTCCATCCCGCCGGCTCGGCGCCGGGGGATGTTTCGCCAGGGGTTGTTTCGACTGCGTTGTCCATGACGGCGACGGTTCCGGCCCGCATAGTTCTCGGCGTTATCGTCCCATTGTCGGCGCGATTCGGGCCTGCGATCAAGCCGCCGATCCATACCTGCACATTTTATCAGATTATTGGCGGGGCGCCGTTTCCCGCTATGCGCGCCCTCACAGGGGCTTGGGAAAAGTTTCATCCGTCCCCTGGGGTTCGGCCACGGCGGGGCCGGCGTGGTTGATGAAGTTACGCACCAGTACACGCGTGTCGCCGCGTCGCCAGGCCAGCGCCAGCCGGGCCGTCGGCTGGGGAATGCCCGGCAGCGGGGCCAGGGGCAGGAAGACGACGCCCGCCACCCGCACTTGGGACATCGACGCCGGCATGATGGACACGCCCAGTTCGGCCGCCACCAGGTTGACGATGGAACTCATCTGCGGCGCCGTCTGGTACAGCCGCGGCTCGAACCCGGCGGCGCGGCAGGCGGCCATGGTGGTCTCGAACATGCTGGGGCCCGCCCCCTTGGGGAACAGGATGAAGGGGTCATCCCTCAGCCGGCCCAGGTCCAGGACCGGGGTCCCCGCCGCCGGATGGCCGGCGGGCAGGACGGCCACCATGGGCTCCACCGCCAGCAGGCGGGTCTGCACCGGGCCGCCCGGGGGCGGATCGGTCCGCAGGAAGATGATGTCGACCTCTCCCCCTTCCAGCGCCGCCAGCAAGGGAACGGAATTCGATTCGACCAGACCCAAATCCACCTCGGGGTAGGCCCGGCGAAAAGACCGGATGGCGCCGGCCACCGCCGGGTTGAAGGCCGAGGAGGAGGTGAAGCCCGTCCGCAGGCTGCCCAGCTCGCCGCGTGCCGCCCGCCGCGCGCCGTCCAGCGCCTGCTGCGCCAGGGCGGGGAAGGGGCGCACGCGGTCCAGGAAGGCGCGGCCCGCCTCCGTCAGTTCGGCGCCATGGGGCACGCGGTGGAACAGCGGCGCCCCCACCTCGCGCTCCAAATCCTTGATCTGCTGGCTCAGCGGCGGCTGGCCGATGCCCAGGCGGGCCGCCGCGCGGGTGAAGTTGCCTTCCTCGGCCACCGCCAGGAAATAGCGGATGTGGCGCAGTTCCATGGTCGTGGCCTCGGTTCGTGGGTCCGCCATTGCTAAAAGCGATCACCTTCGCCTGCACCATATATTGGACCTCTGGCCCCGCCGACGCCAGTTTTCAGGGCGAACTGTTGATTTTGAGGATGGCCATCATGGAATCCCTGCATTGGCGACGGAACCTCTACGTCTGCCTGTTCGGGTCCTTCACCACCATCGCGGGCCTCAGCCTGATCTTGCCCTTCCTGCCGCTGTACGTGGAGCATCTGGGGGTGGCGGGGCACGCGGCCATCGTGCAGTGGTCGGGCATCGCCTATGGCGCCACCTTCTTCGGCGCCGGCGCCACCGCCCCCCTGTGGGGCAAGTTCGCCGACCGCTACGGCCGCAAGGTCATCCTGATCCGCGCCAGCCTAGCCATGACGGTGGCCATCGCCCTGACCGGCCTGGTGCAGGACGTCTATCAGCTGGTGGCCCTGCGCCTGCTGGCGGGCCTGCTGGGTGGTTACGCCTCCGGCTCCATCGTGCTGGTGGCGACACAGACGCCCAAGGCCCGCTCCGGTTGGGCGCTGGGTATCCTGTCCACCGGCATGCTGGCCGGCAGCCTGGCCGGGCCGTTGATCGGCGGGGCGCTGCCCGGCCTTATCGGCCTGCGCCAGACCTTCTTCGCCGCCGCCGGCGTCATCTTCCTGACCTTCATCGCCACCGCCACCCTGATCCGGGAAGAGCCGCGGGCCAGGGCCGCCGGCCCCCACCCCATCGGCAGCCCCTGGCGCCAGATTCCCGACCGGCGGCCGGTCTACGCCATGCTGCTGACCGCCTGCATGCTGATGGTGGCCAACATGTCGATCGAGCCCATCATCACCGTTTATGTCGGCCAGATCGCCGCCCCCGGCAGCGACATCGCCTTCCTGTCCGGCCTGGTGATGGCGGGCGGCGCCCTGGCCAGCATGCTGGCGGCACCCCGCGTAGGGCGGCTGACCGATCGGCTGGGGCCGCGCACCGTGGTCATCGCCTGCCTGGCCGCCACCGGCCTGCTGATGATCCCGCAGGCCTTCGTCACCCATACCTGGCAATTGGTTGCCTTGCGCTTCCTCATGGGCCTGACCTTGGCGGGCCTGCTGCCGGCCATCACCACCCTGATCCGCCATGCCGTGCCCGACCGGGTGGCGGGCGCCATCCTGGGCTATTCCACCTCCGCCCAGTTCGCGGGGCAGGTGGCGGGGCCGCTGCTGGGCGGTTTCATCGGCGGCCATGTCGGCATGCGCGCGGTGTTCTTCGTCACCGCCGTCCTGCTGTTCGCCAGCGCCGCCCTGAACGCCCGGCTGCGATTTCATTCCGAACCCGCGCATGCGGCCTGAGGACGGGGCACATGCGCGGGAAGGGCTTTGCACGGCGGGGCGTTAGCGCCTATATCCGGACGCATCGGACATCCGCCTGTTCACGGCCCACCTCAAGTCGACGGAAAGCCGCCGGTCATGAAATTACTGCGCCACTATGAGGATGCGCCCGCCGAGTTGCATGGGGCCGTCGTGGCCCTGGGCAATTTCGACGGCGTGCATCTGGGCCACCGCGCCGTCATCGGCCAGGCCCGCGCCCTGGCCGATGAATTGGGCCGACCGGCCGCCGTGGTGACGTTCGAACCGCACCCGCGCAGCTTCTTCCGGCCCAACGACCCACCTTTCCGCCTGACGCCCCTGCGCATCAAGACCCACCTGATCGAGGCGTTGGGCATGGACGCCATGGTGGTGCTGCACTTCGACGCCGCCCTGGCGGGCATGACGGCCGAGGAGTTTGTGGAGACGGTGCTGGTCCAGGGTCTGGCCGCGCGCCATGTGGTGGCCGGCTACGACTTCCTGTTCGGCCACAACCGGGGCGGCGACATGGCGCTGCTGCGCGCGCTGGGCGCCCGCCACGGCTTCGGCGTGACCGAGGCGCGGCCGGTAGCCAATGGCGCGGGCGAGCCCTATTCCTCCACCGCCGTCCGCCGCCACCTGCAGGAGGGCCGGCCGCAAGAGGCGGCCGCCATCCTGGGGCATCCCTTCGAGATCGAGGGCCGGGTGGAGCACGGTGACAAGCGGGGCCGCACCATCGGCTTCCCCACCGCCAACATCGAAATCCATGACTATCTTCGCCCCCATTTCGGTGTTTACGCCGTGCGTGCCGGCGTGGACGAGGGGGCGGGCACCGTCTGGCGCGACGGTGTGGCCAACCTGGGTCGCCGGCCCACCGTGGGGGGCGCGGTGGAACGGCTGGAGGCCCATCTGTTCGACTTCGATGGCGATCTCTACGGCCGCCATGTCCGCGTGCAGCTGCTGGACTTCATCCGACCGGAGATGAAGTTCGAGAATTTCCAGGCGCTGAAGGACCAGATCGCCCGGGACGCGGACGAGGCGCGCCTCCGCCTGGCGGCGCTGTCCCAGTCCTGAACGGGCCACCGCCTTGATATCCAGCGTCTTGACGCCTTCGCGGGCCTTCCCATCTTGCTTGACCCACGGGGGCCGGCTGCTAACATCCGCCCCCATGTTGCCAACGCGCCAGATCAGGGTCATGGACCTGCGAATTATCGACCCGGTCTCCTGAGGGGGGCCGGGACCAGGGTGCGTTCATCCGCGTACCACCACCGCCGACTATCCCGCCGGCCTTACCCCCGGGGCGCCCGCATCCGCCTCCGGACAAGGGCAAGGCCGCCATCCGAACACCGGATTTTCTGACCCGCCATGACCCGCGATCTTAAAGACACCGTTTTCCTGCCGCGCACCGATTTCCCCATGCGCGGCGGTCTGCCGAAGAAGGAGCCGGAGCTGCTGGCCCACTGGGCGGCCATCGATCTGTACGGCAAGCTGCGCCAGGACGGTGCGGAGCGCGCGCCCTTCGTGCTGCATGACGGCCCGCCCTACGCCAACGGCAACATCCACATCGGCCACGCGGTCAACAAGATCCTGAAGGACGTGGTCATCCGCAGCCAGCAGATGCAGGGCCGCAACGCGGTCTATGTTCCCGGCTGGGACTGCCACGGCCTGCCCATCGAGTGGAAGATCGAGGAGAAGTACCGCAAGGCCGGCAAGGACAAGGACGAGGTGCCGGTCCTGCAGTTCCGGGCCGAGTGCCGCAACTTCGCCGCCGAATGGGTGGGCATCCAGGCCGCCGAATTCCGCCGCCTGGGCGTGGAAGGCGACTGGCAGAACCCCTACCTGACCATGGCGTTCGACGCCGAATCCGCCATCGTGCGCGAGATCCACAAGTTCCTCCTGAACGGCGGCCTGTACAAGGGCGCCAAGCCGGTCATGTGGTCGGTGGTGGAAAAGACCGCCCTGGCCGAGGCGGAGGTCGAATACCAGGACGTGACCTCGCCCATGATCTGGGTGCGCTTCCCGGTGGTGACGGCGCCCACGCCCGTGCTGACCGGCGCGTCGGTCGTCATCTGGACCACCACCCCCTGGACCATGCCGGGCAACCGCGCCGTGGCCTATGGCGAGGAGATCGCCTACGCCGTCTACACCGTGACCGAGGTGCTGGAAGGCTCGCTCGCCAAGGTGGGCGAGAAGCTCATCCTGGCCCAGGCCCTGGCCGAGGGCGTCGCGGCGTCGGCCAAGGCGACGTTTGAGAAGGGGGCGGACGTCACCGCCGCCGACCTCAACGGTGCCATCCTGGCCCATCCCTTCCGCGGCCATCCCGAGGCCAACGGCGGCTATGACTACGCCGTGCCGCTGCTGCCGGGCGACCATGTCACGTCCGACGCCGGTACCGGCTTCGTCCATACCGCGCCGGGCCACGGTGCCGAGGACTTCGACCTCGGCCGCAAGTTCGGGCTGGAGGTGCCGCAGACCGTGGACGCGGACGGCAGCTACTATGCCCATGTGCCGCTGTTCGCCGGTGCCCGCGTCTACACGCCGGAAGGCAAGCCCGGCGACGCCAACGGCAAGTCCATCAGCGCCCTGATCGCGCAAGGGTCGCTGCTGGCCAAGGGCAACCTGAAGCACAGCTACCCGCACAGCTGGCGTTCCAAGGCGCCGCTGATCTTCCGCACCACGCCGCAGTGGTTCATCTCCATGGACACCAACGACCTGCGGGCGCGGGCGCTGGCGGCCATCGATGAGACGCAGTGGGTGCCGCCGCAGGGCCGCAACCGCATCCACGCCATGGTGGAAAGCCGGCCCGACTGGTGCATCAGCCGCCAGCGCGCCTGGGGCGTGCCCATCGCCCTGTTCCTGTCCAAGACGGACGGCCAGCCCCTGAAGGACGAGGGCGTGCTGAACCGCATCGCCAGCCTCTTCGAGACCGAGGGGGCGGACGCCTGGTACAGCCGGCCCGCCGCCGACTTCCTGGGGCCGGACTACGACCCGGCCGATTTCGACCAGGTATTCGACATCGTGGACGTCTGGTTTGAATCGGGCTCCACCCACGCCTTCGTGCTGGAGCGGCGCAACGACCTGTCCTCGCCCGCCGACCTCTACCTGGAAGGGTCGGACCAGCATCGCGGCTGGTTCCACTCCTCGCTGCTGGAAAGCTGCGGCACCCGGGGCCGCGCGCCCTTCAAGGCGGTTCTGACCCACGGTTTCGCGCTGGATGAGCAGGGTCGCAAGATGTCCAAGTCCCTGGGCAACGTGGTGGCGCCGCAGCAGGTGATGGAGGAGTACGGCGCCGACATCTTGCGCCTGTGGGTCGTGGGCTCCGACTATTCGGAGGACCTGAAGGTCGGCAAGGAGATCCTGAAGAGCAACGCCGATCTCTACCGCCGCCTGCGCAACACCCTGCGCTACCTGCTGGGCGCCCTGGCCGACTTCACGGAGGCCGAGCGGGTGGCGCCGGCGGCCATGCCGGACCTGGAGCGCTGGGTGCTGCACCGCCTGGCGGAGATGGACGCCATCGTGCGCCAGTCCACCAAGGAATATGATCTGCACCGCCTGATCACCGAGTTGCATAACTTCTGCGCGGTGGACCTGTCGGCCTTCTACTTCGACGTCCGCAAGGACAGCCTGTACTGCGACGCGCCGACCAGCGCCCGCCGCCGCGCCGTGCGCACGGTGCTGGAACGGCTGTTCGTGACGCTGACCGCCTGGCTGGCCCCCATCCTGTGCTTCACGGCGGAGGAGGCCTGGCTGGCCTTCCTGGCCGAGGGCGACGACGCCCGCCGCGCCGCCTGGCCGGAAAGCGTGCACCTGCGCCAGTTCCCCGACATCCCGGCGGATTGGCGCGACGACGCCCTGGCCGCCCGCTGGACCGTGGTGCGCGATGTGCGCCGCGCGGTCACGGGCGCGCTGGAACTGAAGCGCGCCGACAAGACCATCGGCTCTTCCCTGCAGGCGCACCCCACGGTGTACGTGCAGGCGGCCCATCACGCGGCCCTGGCCGGCCTGGACCTGGCGGAGATCAGCATCACCTCCGGCATCACCGTGACCGTGGGTGCCGCACCCGAGGGCGCCTTCACCCTGGCCGACGTGGCCGGCGTGGGCGTGGTCTTCGGCCCGGCCGAGGGCGGGAAGTGTGAGCGCTGCTGGCGCATCCTGCCGGAAGTGCCGGCGGCTGAGGGGGGGGAGCAGCTGTGCCATCGCTGCGCCGACGCCGTCGGTCCCGCTGGGGGTCCCCACGCATGAGCATGCTGACCCGTGTGTTGGGGCGGTTCGGCATTCCCGGCCTGCTGGCGGCGGCTGTCATCCTGGCCGCCGACCAGGCCAGCAAGGCCGCCATCCTGGACCGCTTCGCCGAGGCCGGCGACGGCGTGACCCTGCTGCCCTTCTTCAACCTGGTGCTGGTGTGGAACCACGGTGTCAGCTTCGGCCTGTTTAATCAGGGCGGCGCGACGGGCACGGTCATGTTGATCGTGTTAGCCCTGGTCATCACCGCCGCCATGGCGGTGTGGATGCGCCGCGCGGCCCGCCTGATCGAGGCGGTGTGCGCCGGCATGGTGATCGGCGGGGCTTTGGGGAACGTGATCGACCGGCTGCGCCTGGGCGCCGTCGTTGATTTTCTGGACTTCCACATCGCGGCGTGGCATTGGCCGGCATTCAACGTTGCCGATAGCGGCATCGTGGTCGGCATGCTGGTGCTGGTCGTGGATGGGCTGTTCGTCAAGCCCGCGACGCGGTAGGGTGTCGCCGTCAACGGAGCGGTGGGGCTCCGCGGATGGGGTTGGTTCCGTTTTTGGGTCAGGTTCACGGGGGTCCCGGGGTTCGGGGCCTACATTCGACGGACGAGGATATGGGCGAGAATTCTAAGGTGTTTAGCGCGCGGCTGATGCTCGCGGCGGCCGGTTTGGCAGCCCTGACGGGGTGTGACAGCCTGGACTACCTGTTCGGCGGGTCGCGTCCGACTCCGGACGAGTTCCGGGTGCTGGCGCGCGCGCCGCTGGAGGTGCCGCCCGATTTCAACCTGCGTCCGCCGCAGCCGGGCAGCCCGCGCCCGCAGGAAATCGTGAAGGAGACGCGCGCCACCAGCACCGTGTTCGGCGCCGCCACTACAGAGGCGTCGGCCGTGGCCTCCGCCACCGCCGACCAGAGCAAGGGTGAGGCCGCCCTGGTGGCCAAGGCTGGCGGCGATCAGGCCGATCCCCAGATCCGCAAGATCATCGACAAGGAATGGCCGGGCACCGTGGTCGGCGACCGTGGCTTCCTGGACGGACTGATGTTCTGGAAGGGCGATGACAAGCCGGCGGCGAACGGCCCGACGGTGCAGCGCGACAGCAGCTCCGCCGGTTCCCGCTAAGGGACCAGGGTTCAAGGCCCGGACGGGATGACATCCCGCCCGGGCCTTTTGCTATGCGGCCGGCGGGAAAGGGAGGGGACGATGCGGAGGATGATACTGGCGCCGGGCGTACGCGCATCCCTGAGCCCATCCCAACGGCCAGCTTCCCTTGGGGCCATCCTGTGCCCATGCTATTCCTCTGGGAAACGGGGCGGCATGTAGCGGGAGTGGCGGGGCCTTGGGCGTCTTTTGGCGGCCTTTCTGGGGGGCGCGGTTCGCGGCCCTGGCGCTTGCGCTTGTGGTGCCGGCGGCGGCCCCGGCCCGGGTTTTCGATCCCGAGACCTTCACGCTGGCCAATGGCCTGCAGGTGGTGGTGGTGCCCAACCATCGCGCCCCAGTCGTCACCCAGATGCTGTTCTACAAGGCCGGTGCCGGGGATGAGCCGGCGGGCAAGTCGGGCGTCGCCCATTACCTGGAGCACCTGATGTTCCGGGGCACGGCCACCGTGCCCTCCGGCGCCTTTTCCCGGCAGGTGGCGGCGCACGGGGGCGTGGAGAACGCCTACACCAACCAGGACCAGACGGTCTATTTCCAAACCATCGCCCGCGACCAGCTGCCCCTGACCCTGCGGCTGGAAGCCGACCGCATGGCCAACCTGCGCATCCGGCCGGAAACGGCGGCGCCGGAACTGGCGGTGGTGCTGAACGAGCGGCGGCAGCGGACGGAGGCCAGCCCCGCCGCCCGCCTGCGGGAACAGGTGCAGGCGGCCCTGTTCCAGGCCTATCCCTATGCCCGGCCGGTGGTGGGCCGGCCGGATGAGGTGGCGGCCCTGACCCCCGCCGACGCCCAGTCCTATTACATGGCCTGGTACGCCCCCAACAATGCCGTGCTGGTGGTGGCGGGCGACATCAGCGCCGCGACCCTGCGCCCCTTGGCGGAGGGCACCTTCGGCCGTATCCCCGCCCGCCCGGTGCCCGACCGGGTGGTGGCACGGGGGGCGGCGTCCGCCGGGGGGGAGGATCGCCGCATCGAACTGAAGGACGCCCAGGTGCGTCAGCCGTCGCTGAGCCGGGTGTGGGCGGCGCCCTCTCACGGCTGGGCCGCCGCGCCGGCGCAGGTCTACGCGCTGGAGGTGTTGCAGACCATCCTGGGCGGCGGCGCCACCGGCCGCCTCTACCAGGCGCTGGTGGTGCGCCAGGGCCTGGCGGCGGGGGTCAGCGTCGATTACCTGGCCGACGCGCTGGGGCCGGGGCAGTTCAGCCTGGGCGTGGTGCCGGGACCGGACGTGCCGGTGGCGGACGCCGAGGCCGGCCTGAACGCCGAGCTGGCGCGCCTGCTGCACGACGGGGTAAGCGCGGCGGAAGTGGCGACCGCCATCCGGCGCCTGCAGGTGGGCGCCATCTATGCGCGTGACAGCCTGCAGGGCCCCGCCTCGGAATTCGGCGTGGCGCTGACCACGGGGCAAAGCGTGGCGGATGTCGAGGCCTGGCCCGACCGCATCGCCGCTGTGACGGTGGAGGATGTGAACCGCGCCCTGCGGACCGTGTTGGGCGGCCGGGGCTCCGTCACCGCCCTGCTGCTGCCCGACCCCGACGCGCCGACGCCGGAGGAGGAGCCGGAGGACGTGGCGGCGGCGCAGGGCGCGGCGCAGGGGGCCATCCGATGAAGGCCCCGTGGGCGTTGCTGTGGGCGTTGGTGCTGGCGTTGGTGTTGCTCGGCCAGCCAGCGCGGACCGCCACGGTGGCCCGGGCCTCCCTGGTCAAGGCATCCCCGGGCAAGGCGTCTTTGGTGGAGCGCGTGCTCAGCCCCGGCGGCATCGAGGTCTGGCTGGTGCGCGACGCCAAGAACCCCATCATCGCCCTCGACTGGTCCTTCCGGGGCGGGGCCGCCACCGATCCTGCCGACCGGCTGGGCTTGGCCGCCATGGCGGCCGGTTTGCTGGACGAGGGGGCGGGCGACCTGGACGCCGCCACCTTCCAGGATCGCTTGGCCGACCACTCCATCGGCCTGGCCTTCAACGCCAGCCGCGACTGGTTCTCCGGCGCGCTCCTGACCCTGCGGGAGAACCGGGAGGAGGCGTTCACTCTGGCCCGAATGGCCCTGACGGCGCCGCGCTTCGACGCCGACGCGGTCGCCCGCATCCGGGGCCAGCTGCAGGTGGCCGTGCGGCGGGAGGAGGCGGATCCGGTGACCGTCGCCTATCACGCCCTGGCCCGCCGGCTGTTCCCCGACCACCCCTACGGCCGCCCCCTGCGTGGCACGGCGGACACGCTGGCGGCCATCACCGCCGGCGATTTGCGCGGGTTCGCCACCCGGCGCCTGGCGCGCGACGGCCTGCTGGTGACGGCGGCGGGCGACATCGACCCGGCGGAACTGGGGGCGGCGGTGGACTGGATCTTCGGCACCCTGCCGGCCATGGCCGCGCCGGCCGCCATTCCCGACGCGCTGCCCTCTGCCGACGTCCGGCCGGCCGTCGTGTCCTGGCCGGGCCCGCAGAGCTTGTTCGTGCAGGCGGGGGCAGGCATTCCCCCCGGCGACCCCGACTGGCCCGCCGCCCTGCTGCTGAGCCACATCCTGGGCGGGGAGGGTCTGGAATCGCGGTTGGCGGAGGCGGTGCGGACCCGGCGGGGGTTGTCTTACGATGTGCAATGCAATTTGCAATCCTATGCCCATGCCGACCTGTTCATCGTCAGCGGCTCCACCGCCAGCGCCACGGTGGGGCAGGCCTTGGGCCTGGTGCGCCATACCCTGGCGGAGGTGGCCGCCCACGGGGTGACCGCGCGGGAGCTGCGCGACGCCCAGACTTATTTGATCGGCTCCTTTCCTTTGCAATTCACCAACGACCGCGCCATCGCCGCGCTGTTGCTGGATATTCGCCGTGATGGCTACGCCGCCGGCTTCCTCGACCATCGCGACGAGCTGCTGCGCCGGGTGACATTGGCCGATGTCCGGCGGGTGGCGGCGCGGCTGTTGCGTCCCGATACCATGACTACGGTGGTGGTTGGCGGGGCCACCGGCCCGCTGCGTTGAGCAACGATTTCCCCGCTAACCTTTGGCATAGGAGTTGCTGAGGTATCCCCGTCCGCGATCTTGGCAGCTGGGGGTTTCCGATGACGTTCACGTTCGAGGATTTCAAGGCACGCTTCTTCCCGGCCGCCGCCCTGACGGGCCGCGCCGCTCCGGAAAGCCCGGCACCCGTGGCTTTGCAGGATAACCCCGTGCCTAACGGGCTGGACCGGCGCCGGGGTGGCGCTCGCGCGGCCCCGGTGCCCGACCACATCGACGGCATTCCCATCGCGGCAATCCTTGCCGCCATCAGGGCGGATCCTGCCGCCCTGCACCGCCGCCGCGAGGTGCTGGAGGGGGAAATCCGTTCCGTGTGGGCCACGCTGCAGGAACTGGTGCGGGAATACCGCGCCCTCAGCGACGACGCCATGCTGCCCCAGGGCATCACCTCCACCCTCGCGGCCAAGACCATGGCGGGCGGTCCCCTGCCCAAGGAGATGGCGGAGGCCCTGGGCAGCGCCATCGGCCTGCCCCTGACCGTCATGCCCAACGCCCTGCGCGCGCCCACGCCGGTCCCGGAGATGGCGGCGGCGAAGGACAGCCTGTTCGACGTGGATGAGGATGAGCCGGCCGCCAAGGCGGAACCGGTGCGCCTGCCCCGGTCCCGCACCATGGTGCGGCCCGCCCGCCGTCAGGCGCGATAGGAAAGCGTCCGGCGGGTCAGCGTCCGCCCACGTGGACGCTGCCGCTGCCGCTGTGCGCCTGGTCTAGCCGGCCGGTTACCTGGTCGATCTTCACGTCGCCGCTGCCGCTGAGCGAGAGGGTGGCGTCGGTGACCTTGACGCGCAGCACTTGGTCGCCGCTGCCGCTGATGGCGGACGACAAGGTGCCGATCTCCCCGCCATCGATGGTGATGTCGCCATTGCCCGACTGCTTCAGCTGGGCGGTGGTGGCCGACACGGCGTGGATGGTCAGCGTGCCCGAGCCGCCCAGATGGGCCGACAGCGCCCCTTGCGCCTTGGCCACCACCAGGTCGCCCGACCCGTCGATGGACAGGCGCAGGTCCTGCACCGCCGGCAGGGTGACGTTGCCCGAGCCGCTGAGCTTGGCCTGGGTGGTGCCGCCGCTGCCCCCGCCGATGGTGATGGTGCCGCTGCCGCTGCTCTCCAGGTCGGTGGAGGGGCCCGCCATCTGGATGATGCCGACATTGCCCGAGCCGGCCACCCGCACCTTCAGCGCGCCCTCCAGGCGATCCAGCTGGGTATCGCCGGACCCGTGGATGCGCACCTGGGCGCCGCCGGCCACGTGATCGACCTTGAAATTGCCGGAACCGTCCAGGTTTAGCGCCAAGGCGCCGAAGCCGCCGCTGGCCTGGTAGTCGGTCGACCCGCCCTCCTGCACCTCAAGAGGGATGCCGGCGGGCACGGTGATGGTGATGCGCAGCGTGGGCTGCCAGCGCTTCCAATCCTCCCCCTCGCGGTAGCAGCGGCGGGCGCTGATGCCCAGCTGGGCTGTCGTGCCGCCGCTGGCGGTCAGCTGGTCCAGTTCCTTGGGGTCGTCCGCCGTGGCCTGGATGCGCACGTCGCGCGCGCTGGGCGATGCGGTGATGTCCACCGAGCGGGCGCAGGGGGTGGTGACCCGCAGCTCCTGTCCCTCCAGGGCCCAGCTGCGCTCCCCCGCCCAGGCGGTGCCGGCGGCGGTAAGCGCCGCGAGCGCCAGGGGCAGGGCGATATGGTGGGAACGGGACATGGGACCGGACTCGTCTATGGTTGCGGCATGGTCCCCATTGTCACCGCGCGGCTGTGGTGATCAAGGACGTAGCAGGCGATGGAACCGGTCCGGGCGGCCGGCGTGCGCCAAGTGGCCCCATGCCGTTCCCCCATGTGGCCCGGCCGGTCGCCGCGCCAGACGTCAAAAACGAAGACAAATTCGCGTCAAATGGACGAAATCCCCATCCGAAACGCTGCTTAACCATCCGCAGCCGTGTTACACCCCTGGGGCTTTCCAGGGGCGGGATAATGGGATCCGGGCGCCCCTGGCCACAGGTCAGGAGAGAACGATGTCCGCCACGCAGACCCCCACCCAGGACGCGACCCCCCAAGACCCGACCCTCGTGGACACTCCTCTGGTTGAGACACCCGCCTGGCGGGCGCTGGCCCGGCACCGCCAGGCGCTGGACGGCGTGCACATGCGCGACCTGTTCGCCGCCGATCCCGAGCGGTTCGACAAATACTCCCTGAAGCTGGGCACCCTGCTGCTGGACTATTCCAAGAACCGGCTGACCGATGAGACGCTGCCCCTGCTGCTGGACTTCGCCCGCGCCCGTGACCTGGAAGGCTGGCGCGAAGCCATGTTCGCGGGTGCCGCCATCAACCTGACGGAAGGTCGCGCCGTGCTGCACACCGCGTTGCGCCAGCCCAAGGGCGCCACGGTGCTGGTCGATGGCCGCAACGTGGTGCCGGACGTGCACGCCGTGCTGGACCGCATGGGCGCCTTCGCCACCGCCGTCCGGGATGGCGAATGGCGCGGCTGGACCGGCCAGCCCATCACCGACATCGTCAACATCGGCATCGGCGGGTCCGACCTGGGCCCCGTCATGGTGACCCAGGCGCTGACCCCCTATCATCACCCGCATCTGCAGGCCCATTTCGTCTCCAACGTCGATGGCACCCACATCGCGGAAGTGCTGAAGAAGGTGGATGCGGAGACGACGCTGTTCATCATCGCCTCCAAGACCTTCACCACGCAGGAGACGCTGGCCAATGCCCATACGGCGCGCGGCTGGCTGCTGGCCCAAGGGGCGCCGGCCGAGGCGGTGGCCAAGCACTTCGTGGCCGTGTCGACCAACGCCAAGGAGGTGGCGGCCTTCGGCATCGACACCGACAACATGTTCGGCTTCTGGGACTGGGTGGGCGGCCGCTACAGCCTGTGGTCGGCCATCGGCCTGCCGATAATGCTGATGGTCGGCCCCGACCGCTTCGCCGAGTTGCTGGCCGGCGCCCACGCGATGGACGAGCATTTCCGCACCGCCCCCCTGGCCGCCAACATGCCCGTGTTGCTGGGCCTGATCGGCCTGTGGTACGTGAACTTCTGGGATGCCCAGTCCTACGCCGTGCTGCCCTATGACCAGTACCTGGCCCGCCTGCCGGCCTACCTGCAGCAGGCGGATATGGAGAGCAACGGCAAGGGTGTGGACCGCGACGGCCGCCCGGTGGACTATTCCACGGGTCCGGCGCTGTTCGGGGAGCCCGGCACCAACGGCCAGCACGCCTTCTACCAGCTGATCCACCAGGGCACGCCGCTGATCCCGGCCGACTTCCTGGCGCCCATCGAGACGCAGAACCCGGTGGGCCGCCACCACACCCTGCTGCTGGCCAACTTCCTGGCCCAGACCGAAGCCCTGCTGCTGGGCAAGACCGAGGACGAGGCGCGGGCCGAGCTGGCCGGCCAGGGCCTGGATGGTGATGAGCTGGAGGCCTTGGTGCCGCACAAGGTGTTCACGGGCAACCGTCCGACCAACACCCTGCTGTTCCAGAAGCTGGACCCGCACACCCTGGGCATGCTGATCGCGTTGTATGAGCACAAGATTTTCGTGCAGGGCATCCTGTGGAACTTGAACTCCTTCGACCAATGGGGGGTGGAGCTGGGCAAGCAGCTGGCCAAGGCCATCCTGCCGGAGCTGGAGGGTGGGTCCCGCCGCGGCCACGACTGCTCCACCGCCGGCCTCATCCGCGTGGTGCGCGAGGGCCTGCGCTGACCGCCGCGTCGGGAAGGCCGGACGTCCCCCCGGGCACGGCCCTTGGGGGCGGCCGGCTTTTCCCCGTGACGGCTTTTTTCCTACGGGCGTAAGCTTGCCGATAGACGGCGGCGTATCCAGACTCCCTGGTATCGTCCGCCGGCAAGGTTGATGACATGGAAAGCGGCACGCGTGGCCTTGGTGGAACCGGCTCCGAACGACCGGGGACGACGCGCTTGACCCAGGAACAGCTGGACCTGGTGCTGAAGCGCCACGCCATGTTCCGTAACGCCAAGGTGGGTGGGGCCCGTGCCGTGCTGGCCCGTATGGACCTGTCCGGCCTCACCATGGCCGGCCGCGACCTCAGCCATGCCGACTTCACCCACGCCATCCTGCGCGATGTCGACCTCAGCGGCGCCCTGTTGGAATGCGCCACGCTGTTCGTCACCGACCTGCGCGGCGCCAATTTGCGCAACGCCCGGCTGGTGAAGGCCGATCTGCGCGGCGCCTGCCTGCGCGGTGCCGACCTGTCGGGGGCCGACCTGTTCGATGCCGACCTGCGCGACGGCACCCTGGCCGCCCGCGCCCGCGACGGCAGCCTGCAGATCATGAGCGTGGACCCCACCAATGCCGACCTGGCCGAGGCCAATTTGCGCGGGTCCAACCTGACCAATGCCAAGCTGTCGGGCTCGGTCGCCATGCACACCGACTTCACCGACGCCATCATGCGCAATGCCAAGCTGGTGCGCGCCAACCTGCGCCACGCCAAACTGGACGGCACCAACCTGGAGGGGGCGGACCTGTCGGGCGCCGACGTACGCGGCGCCAGCCTGCGCGGCGCCGTGCTGATCGGCACTGTCATGAACCTGACGGAGCTGGGCGGCGCCGACATGACCGGCGTGCTGACGGAAAAGCCGCACGGGCGCCCTGCGGCGGAACTGGGCCGATCCATGGCCGAGCTGCTGAACCTGCACGCCACCTGGGTGTGCACGGCGGCCAAGGAGGGCATGGCCCTGGACTTGAGCGGTGTGGACCTGCGTGGGTCCGGCATCCTGTCGCGGGCCATGCTGACGCGGGGCGTGGGTCGCGGCGCGGTGTTCTACGGCATGGACCTGACCGGCATCCAGATGCAGGTGGGCCAGTTCGACAACGCCGACTTTCGCACCGCCATCCTGGCCGAGGCCGACTTGCGCGGCGGCAGCTTCCAGGGCGCCAACTTCAACGCCGCCAACCTGCGCCACGCCACGCTCGACTATCTGCAGATCGATGCCGAGCGGTATGTCCGCACCAACCTGACCGGCGCCGTGCTGCGCAACGCCGACCTCGGCGGCGCCCGCCTGCGCCGCATCCGCCTGGCCCAGGCCGACCTCAGCCACGCCGATCTGCGCGGCGCCGACCTGCGCGAGGCGGACTTGCGCGGCGCCAACCTCAGCGGCGCCTTGGTGCGGGAGGAGCAGATGCGGGCGGTGGACTTCACCGGCGCCCGCGGCCTACCCCGCACCTGGCATGTGCGCTATGTGGCGGATGATTGAGCGCCGCCGGCTGTTGAGTTTTCTAGGCCGCGACAGCGGCCGCCCGGCGATTGAGGGACGGAACCAGTGACCGCGCGCATTGCCCGCCGGCCCGGCGCCCCGCTACAATGCCGCCATCATGCCCATTCGCCTTCTGCCTGAGACCCTGGTCAACCGCATCGCCGCCGGCGAGGTGGTGGAGCGTCCCGCCGCCGCCGTGAAGGAGCTGGTGGAGAACGCGCTGGACGCCGGCGCGCGGCGCATCGACGTCACCCTGCGCGACGGCGGCAAGGCGCTGATCCAGGTGGTGGACGATGGCGGCGGCATGACGGCCGACGAGCTGTCGCTGGCGGTGGAGCGCCACGCCACCTCGAAACTGCCGGGCGACGACCTGCTGAACATCCATACCCTGGGCTTCCGGGGGGAGGCGCTGCCCTCCATCGGCGCCGTCAGCCGCCTGACCATCACCAGCCGCCAGCCGGGCAGCGACAGCGCCTGGGCCCTGACGGTGGAGGGCGGGGCCAAGGGCCGGCCGGTGCCGGCGGCCCATCCCGTGGGCACCCGCATCGAGGTCCGCGACCTGTTCTACGCCACGCCGGCGCGCCTGAAATTCCTGAAGACCACGCGGACGGAGACGGACCACGCCGTCGATGTGGTGCAGCGCCTGGCCATGGCCCATCCCGAGGTCGCCTTCACCGTGGCGGACGAGGGGCGCACGCCCCTGCGCCTGCCGGTACAGACCGGTACCCTGCCATCGGGTGTTTTGGGGGGCGAGGACCCGTTGCTGGCCCGCCTGGGCGCCATCATGGGGCGGGAGTTCCAGGAGAACGCCCTGCCCATCGATGCTCGGCGCGAGGGCGTGCGGCTGTATGGCCATATCGGCCTGCCCACCCTGAACAAGAACACCGCCGCCGGCCAGTACCTGTTCGTGAACGGCCGGCCGGTGCGCGACAAGCTGCTGCTGGGCGCCGTGCGCGGCGCTTACGCCGACTTCCTGGCCCGCGACCGCCACCCCCTGCTGGCCCTGTTCCTGGACATCCCCTGCGAGGACGTGGACGTCAACGTCCACCCGGCCAAGACGGAGGTGCGCTTCCGCGACCAGGGCCTGGTGCGCGGCCTGATCGTGGGCGCGCTGAAGCATGCGCTGGCCGGTGCCGGCCACCGCGCCTCCACCACCGTGGGCCAGGCGGCCTTGGCCAGCTTCCGCGCCGATGGCGCCCGGCCCATCCCCCAGACCGCCTTCCAGTGGCAGCCCCAGCCCCATGCCGGTGGCGGCACCTGGCCCGGCATCACCCGGCCGACGGCGGGCCAGGTCGAGGCCGCGCGCGCCTTCCAGGCGCCGGTGGCGGCCTGGGAAGGGCCAAGGGGGGAGGGGCCCACGCCGGCCACCGCTCCCTTCGCCTTGGCTGAGGCGCCCGCTTATGCCGACGCCGCGCCCAACCCCCTTTCGTCGGGCATGGCGGCGGCGGTGGCCGCTATGGCCCAGACCGGCGCGGACGACGTGCCCGACTTTCCCCTGGGCATCGCCCGCGCCCAGGTGCACCAGACCTACATCGTCTCGCAGACCCGGGACGGCATGGTCATCGTCGACCAGCACGCCGCGCATGAGCGCCTGGTCTATGAGCGCATCAAGCAGTCCATGGTGGCCCAGGGCGTGAAGCGGCAGATGCTGCTGATCCCCGAGGTGGTGGAGCTGGAGGAGGCCGCCGCCGCCCGCCTGGCCGAACGCTCCGATGAACTGGCGGAGCTGGGCCTCTGCCTGGAATCCTTCGGCACCGGCGCCGTGGTGGTGCGGGAGATACCGGCGCTGCTGGGCGCCAAGGCCGACATCAAGGCCCTGGTCACCGACATCGCCGATGAGTTGGCGGAACTGGGCGACCAGCACGCGCTGAAGGAACGGCTTGAGGAGGTGTGCTCCTCCATGGCCTGCCACGGCTCCGTCCGCGCCGGCCGGGTGTTGACGCTGGGCGAGATGGACGCACTGCTGCGCGAGATGGAGGCCACGCCCCACAGCGGCCAATGCAACCACGGCCGTCCCACCTATGTGGAGCTGAAGCTGGCGGACATCGAGCGGCTGTTCGGCCGGCGCTGACGGTGGCGCCGAGCCTGCTCCAAAACAGTCTCGTCAAACGACAACGCCCGGAAGGATGACCTTCCGGGCGTTTCGCCTCGACCCCGGTTACGGGCCGCACACTGCTTGGTGTTTCCTCTATCCCTGTTCGCCCGTCCGGTGTTTTCCCGGATTTGCGGGCGGCACTCTCACTGGAACGGCCCGTCAGGCCCGTTCAAATTCTAAACCGGTCAGCGCAATTCCCAGGCGAACTCAACCTTCACCGGGGCACCGGCGACGCTGGCGATGGGGTTCTGGCGCAGCCAGTTGAAGAAATCATCGAAGGGCAGGGCGGGACGCGCCACCACCCGGCGGCCGGACAGGCCGGTCGCCCGTTCGGACAGGGTACGGGTCACCTGTTCATACGCCACTTCCGGGACGCCATGGGATACCGCGATGGCACCCGTGGCCGGATCCTCCACCTGGAAGGAGTGGGCCCCGTTCCGGAACGCATACGCAACCTGAACCGTATCAACCCGACGCATGATTTCCACTCAGCTCCGCAAAACGGAACTTTATGTATCATGAGGGCGTGACATTGGAAAGGAAAAAACAGCGGACACCAAAATGACGCAACAGAACGTCTTTTTCGCATTCCGTACGCCATGCTGCGACCGCGTCCCGCTGTTTTTCCAAGGGTTTACCTATGGACTGATAGATTTATTCGATCACGAAGCGGGGGGCCGCACGGCCGCCGCCGGCCTTGATCTTCTCCGCCACACGCGCGGCGATGGCGCGATAGGTCTGGGCGTGCACGCCGTCCGGCTGCTGGATGGTGATGGGCGTGCCGGCGTCGCTGGTCTCGCGGATGGCGATGTCCAGCGGCACCTCGCCCAGGAAATCGATGCCCAGCTTGTCGGCCTCGGCCCGCGCGCCGCCGTGGCTGAAGATGTCGCTGCGGTGGCCGCAGTTGGGGCAGCAGAAATAGCTCATGTTCTCGATGATGCCCAGGACGGGCACGTCCACCCGGCGGAACATGTTCAGGCCCTTGCGCGCGTCCAGCAGGGCGATGTCCTGCGGGGTGGAGACGATGACGGCGCCGGCCAGCGGCACGCTTTGCGCCATGGTCAGCTGGGCGTCGCCCGTGCCCGGCGGCATGTCGACCACCAGCACGTCCAGCTCGCCCCAGTTCACGTCGCGCAGCATCTGGGTCAGGGCGCTCATCACCATGGGGCCGCGCCAGATCATGGGCGTGTCCTCGGCCACCAGGAAGCCCATGGACATGACCTTGACGCCGTAGTTGACCAGCGGGTCCAGGCGCTTGCCGTCGGCGCTGTCCGGCTTGCCGCTGAGGCCCATCATGCGCGGCATGGAGGGGCCATAGATGTCGGCGTCCAGCAGGCCCACCTTCAGGCCGTTGGCGGCCATGGCCAGCGCCAGGTTGGTGGAGGTGGTGGACTTGCCCACGCCCCCCTTGCCCGAGGCGACGGCGATGATGGCGGCCACGCCGGGCACCCCGGCCTTGGCGGGCTTGCCGGCACCAGGCGCGCCCGTGCCCGGGGTACCAGTGCCGGGGGCCCCGCCGCTGACGGCCTTGGGCGCGGGGCGGTGGGCGGTCAGCACCGCCGTCACCGACAGCACGCCGGCCAGGCGGTCCACCGCCTTCTCCGCCGCCTGGCGCAGCGGCTCCAGGGCGGCACCGCGCGCCGGATCGACCTCCAGGGTGAAATGGACATGGCCGTCCTTCACCGCGACGCCGGAGACCATCTTGAGGCTGACGATGTCAGACCCGCGATCGGGGTCCGCCACCTGCCGGAGGGCCTCCAACACCTGGGACTCGGTAACCGCCATGATCAAACGCCTTCATCTTGTAAAGTGGGGGGCGGGGGGTCATATCGCCCGTGTCGGGCTTCCCTGCGAACGCCCGACTATATACGGTGCCGCCGAAATGGGGGGAAGCCCGGGGGAGAGATGGCCGCCATGGTGGCCGTGAGGCCGCCGTCGCCCTCTGTCTAGGGTGCCCTTCATATAGGGTATCGGTTGCCGAATAATCAGATCTCTCAAACAGATCTTGTGGGAAGCGGGAAAGGCGAACATGCCCTGGTCCAATCAAGGGTCGAACGGCGGCAACAACGGATCGGGGGATGATCCCGGCAAGGACGTCCCCAAGGACAAATCCTCGAACAGGCCCGCATCGGGCGGATCTGCGCCCCATAACCCTTGGGGCCAGAGCGAGGGCATCGCCGGCAGCTCATCGTCATCCAAATCATCCGCCGGTAAGCCCGGCTCCCGCCCTCAACCGGGGCTGGAGGATGCCGTGCGCCAGAGCGGTGAGCGCTTGCGCGTCCTGCTGGGCGGCGGGGGGCGGAACGGCGCCGGTGGTCCCGGCGGGAACGGCCGGCCGCGCGGCGGGGCGCCGTCGGGCGCGCCCTTCAACCTGGGCGGCTGGAGCACCGGCCGCGTCATCGGCGTGGGCGTGGCGGCGGTGGCTGTCCTGTGGCTGGCCACGGGCGTCTACCGCGTGGCGGCGGATGAGCAGGGCGTGGTCCTGCGCTTCGGCAAGCCGGTGCGGGTGGAACAGCCGGGACTGCGCTATCACCTGCCGGCGCCCATCGAGCAGGTGCTGCTGCCCCAGGTCACCCGCGTCAACCGCATCGAGATCGGGTATCGCAGCCAGGGCGACGGCCGGCGCAGCGTCAGCGACCGCGACGTGGCCGACGAAAGCACCATGCTGACCGGCGACGAGAATATCGTCGATATCGACTTCGCCGTGTTCTGGGTCATCAAGGACCCGGCCAAGTTCCTGTTCAACATCCGTGAGCCGGAAGAGACGGTGAAGAAGGTGGCGGAGAGCGCCATGCGCGAGATCATCGGCCGCACCGAGATCCAGCCCGCCCTGACCGACGCCCGCCAGCGCATCGAAAACGACAGCCGCCAGCTGCTGCAGACCATCCTGGACCAGTACCAGGCCGGCATCGAGATCACCCAGGTGCAGTTGCAGCGGGTGGAGCCGCCGCCGGCGGTGGTCGAGGCCTTCAACGACGTGCAGCGCGCCCGCCAGGACCGCGAACGCCTGCGCAACGAGGCGGAAACCTATCGCAACGACATCATCCCCCGCGCCCGTGGCGACGCGGAACGCCTGAACCAGGAGGCGCAGGCCTATCGCGACCAGGTGGTCGATCTGGCCCAGGGTGACGCCAAGCGCTTCCAGCAGGTGCTGGAGGCCTATGCCCAGGCCCCCGACGCCGCCAGCCGGCGCCTGTACATCGAGACCATGGAGCAGATCCTGAAGGGCACCCACAAGATCCTGCTGGACGACAAGGCCGGCGGGGGTGCCGTGCCCTATCTGCCCCTGAACGACATGCTGAAGACGCCCACGCACCCCGCCACGCCGCCGGCATCCCCGGCGCAGGCCGGCCAGTAAGGGGGACCGCATCATGGAAAAGCGTTGGATCCTTCCCCTGGGCCTGCTGGTGCTGGCCGCCATCCTGCTGCAGGGCAGCTTCTTCACCCTCAACCAGACGCAGCAGGCCCTGGTGCTGCAGTTCGGCGAGCCCAAGCGCGTGATTCGCGAGCCCGGCTTGTGGGTCAAGATTCCCTTCGTGCAGAACGTGGTGGTGCTGGACCGCCGCGTGCTGGACATCGACCCGCCGGTGGAAAGCGCAATCCTGGCCGACCAGAAGCGGCTGGAGGTGGACGCCTACGCCCGCTACCGCATAGCCGATCCGCTGATGTTCTTCCAGACCCTGGGCAACGAGCAGCAGGCCCGCCTGCGCCTGTCGGTCATCGTGAATTCGGCCATGCGCCGCGTCCTGGGCAACGTCAACCTGCCGGCCGTGCTGTCGCAGGAGCGCGAGAAGGTCATGGCCGACATCAAGTCCCAGGTGAACCAGGAGGCGCAGCGCCTGGGCATCGAGATCGTGGACGTGCGCCTGCGCCGGGCCGACCTGCCGGAACAGACCAGTCAGGCGGTGTTCGCCCGCATGCGCTCCGAACGTGAGCGCGAGGCGGCGGAGGCCCGGGCCCAGGGCCAGGAACTGTCGCAGCAGATCAAGAGCCGCGCCGACCGCGACCGCACCGTGCTGCTGGCCGAGGCCCAGCGCCAGGCCCAGATCACCCGGGGCGAGGGCGACAACCAGGCGATTCGCATCATGAATGAGGCGATCAGCCGCAACCCCGAATTCTACAGCTTCTACCGCAGCCTCCAGGCCTACCGCGACACGCTGAAGCCCGACGACACCACCCTGGTGCTGTCTCCCGGCGCCGACTTCTTCAAGTACTTGGGCGCCAGTGGGGGCGCCAGTGGGGGCGCCGGCGATCATCGCCGCGCGGACAAGTAGGCGCGGGCCGTGCCCGAAAGAGCGGGGAGCCCAAGGTTTTGAATGACTTGATGACGGGCGCGGCGCTGGCACTGGTGCTGGAGGGCGTGTGTTATGCCCTCATGCCCGGGACCATGCGCCGGCTGGCGGGCCGCATGGCCGAGACGCCGGCGCACCGCCTGCGCTGGGCGGGGCTGGCGGGGGCGTGCATCGGCGTCGGCCTGGTGTGGCTGGCGCGCCGCTAAGGGGACCAATCGGCGGGCCGCCGCCCTATCCCCTTGCGATATCACAAGCCATTCCCCTTAACAGGCGCGACTTCACCCCCCTATAGTGGGGGCCCCAAAAACGGGAACCCGGAAAGGGAACCGTGTAACGGGAATATGGAATGATGACGGGCGGATGCCATCTTCAAGGCGTCCCCCTGCCAGGAGTGGCCCCACAGTGACGTCCCCCGCCTGCACAGCACCCTCGCCGACGGCCCCATCCCCCAAGAAGGAAGGGCTCCGCCGGTTCCCGGCCCTGCGCCGGTCACTGATGGTGCTGGGCGTCCTGCTGCTGCCCACGGCCTGCGGCGACCCCGCCCCCGCCCGGGCGGAACCGCCGCCCCACAGCTTCGCGCCCCTGGTGGAAAAGATGCTGCCGGCGGTGGTGAACATCTCCACCACCCAGGTGATGAAGGACAAGAAGCAGGGTCAGTTGCCCATGCCGGAGTTTCCGCCCGGCTCGCCCTTCGGCGACTTCTTCCGCGACTACCAGCAGCGGCAGAAGGAGAATGACCAGGGCGGTGGCGGTGATGACAAGGGCGGCGCCACCTCGCTGGGCTCCGGCTTCATCATCGACGCGTCGGGCTATGTGGTGACCAACAACCACGTCATCGAGGGCGCCGACGAGATCACGGTGCGCCTGCAGGACGACACCCAGATGAAGGCGACGCTGGTGGGGACCGACAAGGCCACCGATATCGCCCTGTTGAAGGTGGAACCGTCGTCCAAGCTGCCCGCCATGGTGTGGGGCAACAGCGACGCGCTGAAGGTGGGCGACTGGGTGGTGGCCATCGGCAACCCCTTCGGCCTGGGCGGCACGGTGACGGCGGGCATCATCTCCGCCCGCGGGCGCGACATCGGCGCCGGCAAGTATGACGACTTCCTGCAGACCGACGCCTCCATCAACCTGGGCAATTCCGGCGGCCCGCTGATCAACCTCAACGGCGAGGTCATCGGCATGAACACCGCCATCTTCTCCCCCGGGTCCAACGAGGGGGAGGCCGGGTCGGTCGGCATCGGCTTCGCCATCCCGGCGGTGGTGATCAAGAACGTGGTGCAGCAGTTGCGTGAGACCGGCAAGGTGCGGCGCGGCTGGCTGGGCGTGCAGATCCAGGACGTGACGCCCGACATCGCCGAAACCCTGAACCTGAAGCAGCAGCGCGGCGCCCTGGTGGCCGTGGTCAGCCCCGGCGGGCCGGGCGAGCAGGCCGGCCTGAAACAGGGCGACGTCATCGTCAGCATCGACGGCAAGGACGTCACCAACGGCCGGATGCTGCCCCGCATCGTGGCGGAGGAGCCGGTGGGCCACAAGGCGGCGCTGGTCGTGCTGCGCAAGGGCGGCAAGACCAACGTGACCGTGTCGCTGGGTGAGCTGAAAGAGGATACCGAGGGCGGGGCGGCGACCGCTGCCACCGGCAACGGGCCGGCCGAGGCCGAGGGCACCATCGACAGCGTCGGCCTGACCCTGGACGCGCTCAGCCCCAAAGTCCGGCAGAAGTTCAGCGTGCGCGACGACGCCCAGGGCGTCGCCGTGGTGCGCGTCGCCCCCAACAGCCCGGCCGCCAAGCGCGAGATCAAGGCCGGCGACCTGATCGTCGAGGTCGGCCAGGAAGAGGTCAGCACCCCCAATGACGTCGCCACCCGCGTGGCCAAGGCCAAGGACAATGGCCAGAAGGCGGTGCTGCTGCTGGTGGAACGGGCGGGCGACCTGCTGTTCGTGGCCCTGCCGCTGGAATAAGCCCGCGCCGGGCGTCAGCCGGCCACGATCTCGCTCTCGCGATAGCCCTGGGCATAGAGCAGGGCGGTGAGGTCGCCGTGGTCGACCTTGGCCCGCGCGGCTGCCGCCACCGCCGGCTTGGCGTGGAAGGCGATGCCCAGGCCGGCGGCCAGCAGCATGGGCAGGTCGTTGGCGCCGTCGCCCACGGTGACGGCGGCGGTCAGGGGCACGCGCCGCTGGGCGCAGATGCGGGTCAGGGCCGCGGCCTTGGAATCCTTGTCCAGGATGGGTTCCACCGGCTGGCCGGTCAGCTTGCCGTCCTGGATGACCAGGTCGTTGGCCTGATCTTCGTCAAAGCCCAGGATGCCGCGCACGTACGCGGTGAAGGGCTTGAAGCCGCCGGACACCAGGGCGCAGTAGGCGCCGTGCTTGCGCATGGTGGCGACCAGGGACCGGGCGCCCGGCATCAGGGTGACGATGCCCTTCAACTCATCGATCACGGCGGCGTCCATGCCGGCCAGCAGGGCCACGCGCTCGCGCAGGGCGCCCTTGAAGTCGATCTCGCCGTTCATGGCGCGGCGGGTGATTTCGGCGATGGTGTCGCGCCGGCCGATCAGGGCGCCCAGCTCGTCCAGCATCTCCTGGTGGATGATGGTCGATTCCATGTCGGCCACCAGCACGGCCTTGCGCCGGCCGGCCGCCTCCTGCGTGATGGCGTCCACCGGCTGGCCCAGCAGGGCCTGGGCGCAGGCAGCATTGGCCTGGTCGGGATGCAGGCCGGCGAAGGCGATGTCGCAGGCGCGGCCCGGCGCCAGCCAATCGGGGGTGCTGGTTTCCGCCCCCAGCGCCTGCAGGGCGGCGCGCGCCGCCCGGACCATGCTATCGTCCAGCGTCGCCGCCGCGGCCTCCGCCTCTGTCAGGGGGGCGCCGGCGATCAGGGTCACCACATGGGTCATGGCATGTCCGAAGGGTTTGAGGGGGCTTCCGCCGGTCTTGATACGGGGGGCGGGGCCGGCAGGCAAGACGCAGTGGGGCATCCGGCCCCTGCGATCCGTGCTGTTGCGGGTCCCGATGCCGCAACAAAGGAACCCAGGCAGGTCCCCAAGGCGGTGATCGTCATCGGCGGCCCCACCGCCTCGGGCAAGTCGCGGCTGGCCTTGGACTTGGGCGTCCGCCTGGGCGGCACCGTCATCAACGCCGACAGCATGCAGGTGTACCGGGGCCTGGCCCTGCTGACCGCCCAGCCCGGTCCGGATGATCTGTCCCAGGCGGTCCACCGCCTCTACGGCACCGTGCCGCCGTCGTTGCGCATGTCCGCCGCGCATTGGCGCGACCTGGCGCTGGCGGAGGTGCGGGCGGCGGAGCGGCCCATCCTGGTGGGCGGCACCGGCCTCTACCTGCGCACCCTCATGAGCGGCATCGCGGATATTCCCGCCATCGACGGCGCGGTGCGGGACCAGGCCAAGGCCCTGCATGCCAGGCTGGGCGGTCCGGCCTTCCACCAGGATTTGGCGGCCAGGGATCCGGAGGGGGCGGCTAAGCTGGCCCCCGGCGACACCCAGCGCCTGGTGCGGGCGTGGGAGGTGGTGGTGGGCACCGGCCGCACCCTGGGGGATTGGCAGCGGACGGCGGAGTTCACGGCGCCGGCCGACCTGGCCTTCCACACCATTGTGGTCGACCCGCCGCGTGACCGCCTCTACGCCAATGGCGATGCGCGCTTCCTGGCCATGATGGAGCGGGGGGCGTTGGACGAGGTGCGGGCCTTGCTGGATCTGGGCCTTGATCCCGACCTGCCGGCCATGAAGGCGCTGGGCGTGCCGGAGCTGGCGGCACATCTCGCCGGCGCGCTATCGTTGCAGGAGGCGGTGGCCTTGGCGCAGCGCCACACGCGCAATTACGCCAAGCGGCAGACCACTTGGTTCCGTCACCAAATGCCGGAAGCCCGCCGGGTTGATCCCGGTTTCAGTCAGACGCATACCGGTTATGAGAAATTAATCGAAAGTCTGCTGAGTGAAATCTTTGCGATAATTCGCAAAACCGGTTGACCCTGGGTATAGTTCCGTCTACGGTCCCGATCCGCCCGGCTTTCGCGTTTGCGAAGGGGGCTGGGGTATTCCCGAGCGGGTCCGGTGAGCGGGCCTGACGGGGTGACTGGAAACCAGGATTTTTGGGAAATGAGTGCTGCCACGAACGAGACCAGTCTGACCGGTGCCGACATCGTCCTGAAGGCGTTGCGGGACCAGGGCGTAGAGGTCATTTTCGGTTATCCGGGCGGTGCGGTACTTCCCATCTACGATGCGCTTTTCCAGCAGAACGACATCCGCCATATCCTGGTCCGCCATGAACAGGCGGCGCTGCACGCGGCTGAGGGCTATGCCCGGTCCACGGGCAAGGTCGGCGTCGTGCTGGTCACCAGCGGCCCCGGCGCCACCAACGCCGTCACCGGTCTGACCGACGCGCTGATGGACAGCATTCCCATCGTCTGCCTGTCCGGCCAGGTCGCCACGCACCTGATCGGCAACGACGCCTTCCAGGAATGCGACACCACGGGCATCACCCGTCCCTGCACCAAGCACAACTACCTGGTGAAGGACGTCAACAACCTGGCGCGCACCCTGCACGAGGCCTTCTATGTGGCCAAGAACGGCCGCCCGGGTCCCGTCGTCATCGACATCCCCAAGGATGTGCAGTTCGCGGAAGGGACCTACCGTTCCCCGGCCGACAGCATGCCCAAGAGCTATCGCCCGCAGGTGAAGCCGGACCTGAACCGGGTGGAAGAGGCCATCGACCTGCTGGCCAAGGCCAAGCGGCCCATCTTCTACGTCGGCGGCGGCGTCATCAATGCCGGCCCCGTGGCCAGCCAGCTGCTGACGCAGTTCGTGCGCATGACGGGCTATCCCTGCACCACCACCCTGATGGGCCTTGGTGCTTATCCCGCGTCAGATCGGCAGTGGCTGGGCATGCTGGGCATGCACGGCACGTACGAGGCGAACCTCGCCATGCACGGCTGCGACGTCATGGTCTGCATCGGCGCCCGCTTCGACGACCGCGTCACCGGCAAGGTCTCGGAATTCTCGCCGAATTCGGTCAAGATCCACGTCGACATCGACCCGTCCAGCATCAACAAGAACGTGCGCGTGGACGTGCCCATCGTCGGCGACGCCGCCCATGTGCTGGAAGACATGATCCGCATCTGGAAGGCGCGCGGCAAGCAGCCGGACAAGGCGGCCCTGGCGGAGTGGTGGGAGCAGATCGAGTTCTGGCGGGCGCGCGACTGCCTGCGCTATGACAAGACCCCCAAGATCATCAAGCCGCAGTACGCGCTGGAACGCCTGCGCGCCGCCATCTCCGGCCGTGACGATGTCTACATCACGACCGAGGTGGGCCAACACCAGATGTGGGCGGCGCAGTTCCTGCCCTTCGACAAGCCCAACCATTGGATGACCTCCGGCGGCCTCGGCACCATGGGTTATGGCCTGCCGGCGGCCATCGGCGCCCAGGTGGCCCACCCCGACGCCCTGTGCATCGACGTGGCGGGCGAGGCCAGCATCCTGATGAACATCCAGGAAATGGCGACCGCCCTGCAGTACCGCCTGCCGGTCAAGGTCTTCATCCTGAACAACCAGTACATGGGCATGGTCCGCCAGTGGCAGGAACTGCTGCATGGCGGCCGCTACTCGGAAAGCTATTCCGAGGCGTTGCCCGACTTCGTGAAGCTGGCCGACGCCTTCGGCGGCGTGGGCCTACGGGCGACCGAGGTCAGCCAGGTGGACGACGTCATCGCCGAGATGATCAAGGTGAAGCGCCCGGTCATCGTCGATATGTGCGTGGACCAGAAGGAAAACTGCTTCCCCATGATCCCCGGCGGCCGCGCCCACAACGAAATGCTGCTGGGCCCGGACGAGAAGGTGGAGAACGCGACGCCGGAGGACGGCATGGTGCTGGTATGAGCGCCATCCCTTCCATCGCCGCCACGCCCGCCACCCTGCCTGACCGGAGCCCATCTTGACCGCCCGTTACGCCCAATCCGCCCCCGCCATCGAACGGCACACCATCTCCATCCTGGTGGACAACGAGCCGGGCGTGCTGGCCCGCGTCATCGGCCTGTTCTCCGGCCGCGGCTACAACATCGAAAGCCTGACGGTGGCGGAGGTCGACCGCGACGCCACCCTGTCGCGCGTCACCATCGTCACCAGCGGCACGCCCATGATCATTGAGCAGATCAAGGCGCAGCTGGGCCGCCTGGTGCCGGTGCACCGGGTGCACGACCTGACGATGGAAGGCCCCTTCGTCGAGCGCGAGACGGCGCTGGTCAAGGTGGCCGGCACGGGTGAGAAGCGGGTGGAGGCCCTGCGCCTGGCCGATGTGTTCAAGGCGCGGGTGGTGGATGCCACCATCACCAGCTTCGTCTTCGAGATCACGGGGCAGGGCGAGGAGCTGGACCGCTTCATCGGCCTGATGGCGGAACTGGGCCTGGTGGGCGTGTCGCGCACCGGCGTGGTGGCCATGTCCCGTGGCCCCGGCGGCATCTGACCGGTTTTTTCCAAACCGCTTTTCCCGGGGGACCGGGACGGCGACAATCCATGAGAGCGCGCCCCCAAGGATTGGCGGGCGCAACCAACAAAAGGCTGAGACCCATGCGCGTTTATTATGATCGTGACGCCGACGTTAACCTGATCAAGGGCAAGAAGGTTGCCATCATCGGTTACGGCAGCCAGGGCCACGCCCACGCCCAGAACCTGCGCGACAGCGGGGTGAAGGATATCGTGGTGGCGCTGCGCCCCGGCTCGGCCACGACCAAGAAGGCCGAAGGCGCCGGCTTCAAGGTGGTCACCCCGGCCGAGGCCGCCGCCTGGGCCGATGTCGTCATGATCCTGACGCCGGACGAGCTGCAGGCCGACCTGTACCGTGACGAGCTGGCCGCCAACCTGCGCCAGGGTGCCGCCATCGCCTTCGGCCACGGCCTGAACGTGCACTTCCGCCTGATCGAGCCGCGGCCGGACCTGGACGTGTTCATGATCGCGCCGAAGGGCCCCGGCCACACCGTGCGCGGCGAATACCAGAAGGGCGGTGGCGTCCCCTGCCTGGTGGCCGTGCACCAGAACGCCTCGGGCAACGCCCTGGAAGTGGCGCTGTCCTATGCCTCCGCCGTGGGCGGCGGCCGCTCCGGCATCATCGAGACCACCTTCAAGGAAGAGTGCGAGACCGATCTGTTCGGTGAGCAGGCCGTGCTGTGTGGTGGCCTGACCAAGCTGATCCAGGCCGGCTTCGAGACCCTGGTCGAGGCGGGCTACGCCCCCGAGATGGCCTACTTCGAGTGCCTGCACGAGGTGAAGCTGATCGTGGACCTGATCTACGAGGGCGGCATCGCCAACATGCGCTACTCCATCTCCAACACGGCCGAGTACGGCGACTACGTCACCGGCCCGCGCATCGTCACCAGTGAGACCAAGGCCGAGATGAAGCGCGTGCTGGATGACATCCAGTCCGGCCGTTTCACCCGCGACTGGATGCTGGAGAACAAGGCCGGTCTGCCCAGCTTCAAGGCCACCCGCCGCCGCGAGGCCGAGCACCCGATCGAGGACGTGGGCGGCAAGCTGCGCGCCATGATGCCCTGGATCGCCAGCAACAAGCTGGTGGACAAGAGCCGCAACTAAGCGGTTCGCGGGCCATCCCCGGGGCGAAGCGACGAGGACGCGACCGAGGAAGCCCGGCGACTGAGAAAAAAAGGAAGGGCCGGCGCCTGACGGGTGCCGGTCCTTTTCTTTTCGCGGGCGCAGCATTTCAGACGCATTCCTGTCGTCCGCATCTGCTCTGCGGAAACAAAACGCTGGTCAAATGTTGCCAGGGGCGGGAACGGGGCGTAGACCAGACGGATCCCGAGCCCAGGATTTTTCACCATGACCCACCCGTCCTCCGACCGCGTCATCATCTTCGACACCACCCTGCGCGACGGCGAGCAGTCGCCCGGCGCCTCCATGAACCTGGAAGAGAAGATCCGCATCGCCCAGACGTTGGAGGAAATGGGCGTGGACGTGATCGAGGCCGGCTTCCCCGCCGCCTCCAACGGGGATTTCGAGGCGGTGCGGGAGGTGGGCCGGGTGGTGCGCAACGCCACCATCGCCGGCCTGGCCCGCGCCCACCGCAACGACATCGAGCGCGCGGCCGAGGCGTTGAAGGGGGCGGCGCGCCAGCGCATCCACACCTTCATCTCCACCAGCCCGCTGCACATGAAGTACAAGCTGCAGATGGAGCCGGACGCCGTGGTCCAGGCCGTCTGGGACAGCGTCAGCCTGGCCCGCAACCACGTGGAAGACGTGGAATGGTCGGCCGAGGACGGTTCCCGCACCGAGCTGGACTTCCTCTGCCGCTGCGTGGAAACCGCCATCAAGGCCGGCGCCACCACCATCAACATCCCCGATACCGTGGGCTATGCCGTGCCGGAAGAATACGGCGCGCTGATCCGCGCCGTGCGGGAAAAGACGCCCAACAGCGACCAGGCCATCTTCTCCGTCCACTGCCACAACGACCTGGGCCTGGCCGTGGCCAACTCGCTGGCCGGTGTCGCCGGCGGCGCGCGGCAGGTGGAATGCACCATCAATGGCCTGGGGGAACGCGCGGGCAACGCCGCCCTGGAAGAGATCGTGATGGCGCTGCGCACCCGCGCCGACTATCTGCCGTACAAGACCGGCATCAAGACCGAGGCCATCACCCGCGCCTCGCGCCTGGTATCCACCATCACCGGCTTTGTGGTGCAGCCCAACAAGGCCATCGTCGGCGCCAACGCCTTTGCCCATGAATCCGGTATCCACCAGGACGGCATGCTGAAGCACGCCGGCACCTATGAGATCATGACCCCGGAATCGGTGGGCCTGAACCGGTCCACCCTGGTGATGGGCAAGCACTCCGGCCGCGCCGCCTTCCGCGCCAAGCTGAAGGAGCTGGGCTACGAGGATATGGGCGACAACGCCGTGAACGAGGCGTTCCGCCGCTTCAAGGATCTGGCCGACCGCAAGAAGGACGTGTTCGACGAGGACATCATCGCCCTGATCGATGACGAGGTGGGCCGCCAGCACGACCACATCCAGTTCGTCTCGCTGCAGGTGGTGGCGGGGTCGCGCGGGCCGCAGCACGCGGTGCTGGAGGTGACGGTGGGGGGTGAGGCCGTGCCCCCGGTGGTCAGCTTCGGCAACGGCCCGGTGGATGCGGTGTTCAACGCCATCAAGCAGGTCTTCCCGCATGAGGCCAGGCTGCAACTTTACCAGGTGCATGCCGTGACGGCCGGCACCGACGCCCAGGCCGAGGTGACCGTGCGCCTGGAGGAGGGCGGCAAGACCGTGAACGGCCAGGGGGCGGACGCCGACACCCTGGTTTCCTCCTGCCGCGCCTATCTGCACGCCTTGAACAAATTGCTGGTCAAGCGGCAGAAGACGGCGCCGGCGGCGATCAGCGCCTGAGGCCTATATTAACCCCTTAATCCCGAGTCCCGTGCGGGGCTGGGCGACGCGGCGGTGCAGGCGGCACGCTAGTGCGCCCGCAGGTTGCCGGGGCAGGTCCGGTGAGCGGTGGAGGTGCCCGGGCGCACCGGAACCGCCCCCTGGGCGCCCCTTGGTTCACAAGCGTTCCGCGCCGCGGCGATAAAATCACGGGCGGGGTGTCATCAGGGCTTGAGCGGCCTAGCGATTCTGTTCTATGCAACCCCTATGGCGGTGCGATGCTCGTTTCCCCCGGGAAACCCGCGGTGCGCAGGGCCACCTTCCCGCAACCCACTAACCGATGTCCTACGAACTTGCTTGGCATTTTCTCCGCCGATATGGCGATCGACCTCGGCACGGCCAATACGCTGGTCTACGTCAAGGGTCGCGGTATTGTCCTGAACGAACCGTCCGTGGTCGCGATTGCGAGCGTCCGCGGCAAGAAGCAGGTCTTGGCCGTCGGTGACGAGGCCAAGCTGATGCTGGGCCGTACGCCGGGCAACATTCAGGCCATCCGTCCGTTGCGCGATGGCGTCATCGCCGACTTCGAAGTTGCGGAAGAAATGATCAAGCATTTCATCCGCAAGGTGCACAATCGCCGCAGCTTCGCCAGCCCGCAGGTCATCATCTGCGTGCCGTCGGGCTCCACCGCCGTTGAGCGCCGGGCCATCCAGGAATCAGCCGAGGCCGCCGGCGCCCGCCGCGTGTTCCTGATCGAGGAACCCATGGCCGCCGCCATCGGCGCCGGCCTGCCGGTGACCGAGCCGACGGGCAGCATGGTGGTCGATATCGGTGGCGGCACCACCGAGGTGGCCGTCCTGTCGCTGGGCGGCATCGTCTATTCCCGTTCGGTCCGCGTGGGCGGCGACAAGATGGATGAGGCCATCATCGGCTACATCCGCCGCAACCATAACCTTCTGGTGGGCGAAGGCTCGGCCGAGCGCATCAAAAAGGAAATCGGTTCCGCCTGCCCGCCGGAGGATGGCGAGGGCCGGGTGATGGAGATAAAGGGCCGTGACCTGATGAACGGGGTTCCCAAGGAACTCATCATCAGCGAGCGCCAGATTGCCGAAAGCCTGGCGGAGCCGGTGAGCCAGATCATCGAGGCCGTCAAGGTCGCGCTGGAGCACACGGCCCCCGAACTGGCGGCCGACATCGTGGACAAGGGCATCGTGCTGACCGGTGGTGGCGCGCTGCTGTCCAACCTGGATTTCGTCCTGCGCCATGCCACGGGCTTGCCGGTGTCGATCGCCGACGATCCCCTGTCCTGCGTCGCGCTGGGTACGGGCCGGGCGCTGGAGGAGATGAAGACCCTGCGCAACGTGCTGATCAGCATGTATTGACCAAGGGCCTCCGGGCGCCCACATGGGCGCCTGGGACGTTTTTTTGGGACGGGGCCGGCATCGTATCCAAACCGGATGCATTGCCGGGCCCCCTGTAGCGGGACGGGGACTGCCTGTGAAGACGCGCAGCGGTGGCACCGCGCTCAGGATCGCAGCACCCATGCGGGCGCTGCTGCAGCGATTCTCATTTCTGCTGATGGTGCTGGCCGCCATCGGGCTGATGATGATGACGCGCGTCGATCCTGTGTTCATCGACGCCGCCCGCGCCCGCGTCACCGACGCCTTCGCCCCCATCCTGGGCTTCATCGCCCGCCCCGCCGGTGCCGTGGCCAGCGTGCTGGAGTCCGGCCACCAGCTGACGGCGCTCTATGCCGAGAACCAGCGCCTGCGCGAGGACAATGAGCGCCTGCGCCAGTGGCAGCAGACAGCCTTACGGCTGGAGGCGGAGAACAACTCCCTGCGCGGCCTGCTGGCCTACAAGCCCGACCCCGCCGCCTCCTACATCACCGCCCGCGTCATCGCCGATCCCGGTGGGGCCTTCGTCCGTACCCTGGTGGTGATGGCTGGGCAGCGCGACGGCGTGCGCCGGGGCCAGGCCGCCATGGCCGGCCAGGGCGTCATCGGCCGCGTGGTGCAGGTGGGCGAATGGTCGTCCCGCATCCTGCTGGTCACCGACCTGAACGCCCGCATTCCCGTGGTGCTGGAAACCACCCGCCAGCGCGCCATGCTGTCGGGCGACAACTCCGACCAGCCGCGCCTGATGTATATCCCGCGCGGCGTGGAGCCGACGGTGGGTGAGCGGGTGTTCACCTCCGGCCATGGCGGGCTGTTCCCCGCCGGCCTGCCGGTGGGCATCGTGGCCGCCACCCATGATGGTGAGACGCGGGTCACCCCCATCGTCGATCTGTCGCGCATCGAATATGTGCAGCTGGTCGATTTCGGCATCCCCGGCGGACTGGCGGCCGAAGCGGCCCAGCCCGGCGGCATGCAGTAACGCCGCCATGGCGGTTGGCATTTGGCAGCGGCTGGACCAGGCCGGGCGGAACTCGGTGCCCTTCAGCACCACGGTGGCGGCCATGCTGGTGGGGATGATGCCCTTGCAGCTGCCCGACTATTCCTTCGTGGCGCCCCCCCTCACCTTGATGGCCATCTACTACTGGGCGATCTATCGCCCCGACCTGCTGAAGCCTTATATGGCCTTCGGCATTGGGGTGCTGCAGGATCTTCTGGGTGGGTCGCCCCTGGGCATGAGCGCGCTGGTCTATGTGCTGGCCTACTGGCTGGTGCTGACCCAGCGGCGCTATTTCCTGGGGAACTCCTTCTGGTTCCTGTGGCTGGGCTTCGCCCTGGTGGCCGTGGGTGCGGGGGCCGTGCAGTGGGTGGCCTACAGCCTGATGACCGCCCACTTGGTGGGGCCGGGCAACGTGGTGGCCCAGGCCCTGCTGGCCATCGTGCTGTTCCCGGTTCCGGCCTGGTGTTTCAGCAAGCTGCACCGCAGCCTGTTGAGCTGACCTGAAGCGAAATGCCAACGGCATGAGGCATCTCTCATGCCGTTGTAGGACGTGACTGCGTCCGCCGGAGGTTTCCGGGGAACGAAGTGGACTGGAAACCGAGGAAGCCCAAGCCCGCGGATGCGGGCGTCCGGCGTCTGAGGGGGTAAAAACTTACTATGTTCAACGCGATCGATAGGGACGCCGAGCGCCAGCGCGTCATGAACCGCCGCACGCTGGTGCTGGGCGGGCTGAAGGCCGGTGCCTTGTCCGCCCTGGTGGCGCGCCTCTACTACCTGCAGATCCTGGAGGGCGACCACTACACCACCCTGGCCGAGGACAACCGCATCTCCCTGCGCCTGCTGGCGCCGTCGCGCGGCACCATCGTCGATCGCAGCGGCGTGCCCTTGGCGGTGAACGAGCAAAACTTCCGCGCCGTGCTGGTGTCCGAGCGCACCGACGACGTGGATGAGACGCTGGACAAGGTGGTCAAGCTGCTGCCACTGACCGATGCCGACCGCCGCCGCATCCTGCGCGATGTCGACCGCCTGCGCTCCTTCGCGCCCGTGACCCTGCGTGAGAACCTGACCTGGGACCAGGTCTCGGCCATCGAGGTGAACCTGCCCGACCTGCCCGGCGTCTCCATCGAGGTGGGGCAGGTACGCTCCTATCCCTTCGGGGAGCAGGCGGCCCACATCCTGGGCTATGTCGGCGTGGTGTCGGAGCAGGAACTGCAGAACGCCCGCGATCCGCTGCTGTCCCTGCCGGGCTTCCGCATCGGCAAGAGCGGCATCGAGCGCAAGCACGACCTGGCCCTGCGCGGCACCGCCGGCACCAGCCAGCTGGAGGTCAACGCCGTGGGCCGGGTGGTGCGTGAGCTGGCGCGCAACGATGGCCAGCCGGGCCACCAGGTGACGCTGACCATCGACGCCAAGTTGCAGTATTACGCCCAGCAGCGCCTGGCGGAGCATGAGAGCGCCGCCGCCGTGGTGCTGGACGTGCAGACCGGCGGCATCCTGGCGCTGGCCTCCCACCCCAGCTTCGACCCCAACCAGTTCGCCATGGGGATCCCGCAGGATCTCTATGACAGCCTGATCAAGAACGAGGCCTCGCCCCTGACCAACAAGGTGGTGGCCGGCCACTACGCCCCGGGCTCCACCTTCAAGCCCATGACGGCGCTGGCTGGGCTGGAGGCGGGGGTGGACCCCACCCACCGCGTCTTCTGCCCCGGGCACTACGATTTCGGCGGCCACACCTTCCACTGCTACAAGAAGGGCGGCCACGGCCCCGTCGATATGCACGACGCCATCCGCATGTCCTGCGACGTCTATTTCTACGACCTGGCGCGGCGCATCGGCGTGGACCGCATCGCCGACATGGCCCGCCGTTTCGGCCTGGGCGACCGCACCGACCTGGACCTGCCGGGCGAGAAGACGGGCATCATTCCCGACACCAAGTGGAAGCGCCGCACCTACAAGGAAAATTGGTACGACGGCGAAACGTTAAGCGTGGCCATTGGCCAGGGCTACGTCACCGCCACCCCCATCCAGCTGGCGGTGATGTGCGCCCGCCTGGCCAGCGGCGGCAAGGCGGTGAAGCCCCACCTGACCAAGGCGGTGGAGCAGGAATACACCGAGCAGACAGCCTGGCCCGACATCGGGGTGAAGCCGGAATTCATCCAGCGCGTCCTGGCCGGCATGGCGGGCGTCACCTCGGCCGGCGGCACCGCCTACGCCGCCCGCATCACCCAGCCGGGGTTCGAGATGGGCGGCAAGTCGGGCACCGCCCAGGTCAAGCGCATCACCATGGCGGAGCGCAACGCCGGCCTGCTGAAGGCCGAGCGGCCCTGGAAGGACCGCGACAACGCCCTGTTCATCGCCTTCGCGCCGGTGCAGGCCCCGCGCTACGCCTGCGCCATCATCGTGGAGCACGGTGTGGGCGGCAGCTCGGTGGCCGCCCCCATCGCCCGCGACCTGCTGCTGGAAATCCAGCTGATGGAAGCCGCCCGGGCGCAGCAGGCCGATGCCGGTGCCGCCCCGTCCGCACCCATCCAAGTCACGCCTACCCAAGTCACTGCCGCCCCCGCCCTGCCCGGGGAAGGAACGCCGCGATGATCAATCTCGACATGGGCCTGGACCCCCAGTCCAACATGAGCCTGGGGGAGAAGCTGGGCCAGATCAGCTGGAGCCTGGTGCTGCTGATCACGGCCGTGGCCTGCATCGGCTTCGCCATGCTCTATTCCGCCGCCAACGGCAACTTCGACCCCTGGGCCACGCGCCAGATCATGCGCTTCGCCGTGGGCCTGGTGCTGATGCTGGTGGTGGCGCTGATCGACATCCGCCTCTGGCTGAAGTTTTCCTACTTCCTCTACGGCATCGCCTTTTTCCTGCTGATCGTGGTCGAGGTCATGGGCCACGTCGGCATGGGCGCGCAGCGCTGGATCGACCTCGGCTTCATGCAGCTGCAGCCGTCCGAGTTGATGAAGGTGACGCTGGTGATGGCGCTGGCGCGCTATTTCCACGGCGCCTCGCTGGAGGACACCGGCCGCATCACCTTCCTGATCCCGGCCCTGGTCATGATCGTGGCGCCCGTCTGCCTGGTGCTGCTGCAGCCCAACCTGGGCACCTCGCTCATGCTGCTGATGGTGTCGGGCGCCATCTTCTGGCTGGTGGGCGTGCGGCTGTGGAAGTTCGCCCTGGTCATCGGCAGCGTCCTGGCCGCCATCCCGGTCATCTGGCACTTCATGCACGACTACCAGAAGAACCGGGTGAACACCTTCCTGAACCCCGAGAACGATCCCCTGGGGCATGGCTACCACATCATGCAGTCCAAGATCGCCCTGGGTTCCGGCGGCATGTTCGGCAAGGGCTTCCTCATGGGCTCGCAAAGCCACCTGAACTTCCTGCCGGAAAAGCAGACCGACTTCATCTTCACCATGCTGGCGGAGGAGATGGGCATGGTGGGGGCGCTGGTGTTCCTGGCGATGTATGCCCTGCTGCTGGTCTACGGCTATGTCATCGCCATGCGCTGCCGGCACCAGTACGGCCGCTTGGTGGCCATGGGGCTGACGGTGAACCTGTTCCTGTACATGTTCATCAACATTGCCATGGTCATGGGCCTGATCCCCGTGGTGGGCGTCCCCCTGCCGCTGATCTCCTACGGCGGATCGTCGGCCTTGACGGTCATGATCGGCTTCGGCCTGTTGCTGTGTGTCCATGTGCATCGGGACGTGCGCATGTCCCGCCGCGGCATGAGCGATTTCTGACCATCTGGCGGGGGAAGGGGAGGAGGGCATGGCGCCCTTGCCGCCCTTTTGTTCCTGCAAGGGCGCCATGTCGATGCGCTGATGCATTTTTCTGTCGACAAGCGCCGCCTATCGCCGTATGAAACCGCCCTCACCGGGACGCAAGACCCGGCGGGCCGGCGCCACGGCGGCGGCCTTCGAGGGGCGGGTGTATAGCTCAGTTGGTAGAGCAGCTGACTCTTAATCAGCGGGCCCAAGGTTCGAGTCCTTGTACACCCACCACTCCCCTTTCCCGTGATATCTTCAAGATTACGCCCGGACTGTGAGGTCGGGGTTATTGGCGCTGGCGCTTTCGGCTAAGCCCTTATGATTCCCTCCATTTCAGGCCGCCCAGGCCGCATGGGTGCCATTCGCCCGCGCCGGGTGGCAGCGCGTTTTTCCTGTCATTTTTCTATCGACAAGCCCGCGCCGGGACGCTACAAAGCGCGCCTCACCGGGACGCAAGACCCGGCGGCCGGCGCCACGGCGGCGGCTCATGAGGGGCGGGTGTATAGCTCAGTTGGTAGAGCAGCTGACTCTTAATCAGCGGGCCCAAGGTTCGAGTCCTTGTACACCCACCACTCCTCTTAAATTCTTCCGACATTATTGGTCCTTGAAGCGCCCTATCCCATTCGGGGTGGAGGGCGTTTTGGCATGTCCGCGGATCGCGTGCGCAGCACAATGGCCGCCGCCATATTCCTAAAACAAAAAGGGCGCCCGGAGGCGCCCTTGTGATCATCTCAGCCCTGAGGGGCTGGCTTACCAGCCGCCGAACAGCCAGCTGGTGGGGATGTGGTAGTAGAGGGTCACGATCTCGGAACCGGGGTTCACCTCGCCGATGCCGGCGTTGGAGATGTGGCCGAAGGACAGGCCCAGGCGGCTCTGATTCTCGAACTTGTACGAGATTTCGGCGGTGGAGCGGAATTCCACCCAGCTGCCCAGGTTCTTGCCGCTGCCGGTGCCGTAGACGCCGACGCCGAAGTTGGGCGTGAAGTCGAAGGAGCTGCCCAACGGAATGTCGAACAGGATGCCGCCCACGCCATACGCGCCGCCCTGGCCGGTGAACTCACCGCCCACCCAGGGGCTGATGCGGATCCAGCTGTTGCTGAACAGCGAGGTGTTGGGCCGGTACTCGACGCGGTAGTCGGTCGTGTTGTGCTTCGGCCCGGTCCGCAGCACGTCGTACTCGCCGATGCCGAAGCTGAGGAAGCTGGGGGTGTCCTCGGCGAACGCCGGCGCCGCGGCTGTGACCAGCCCCAACGCCAATACCGTGGACTTCAGAAGACGCCGTATCACGACCGCGATCCTTATTAAGAAGTTTTCAGGATGATTCCCGAATAGGCCAGGCAACTCAACGACCAAAGCAGTGACCGCTACCTTTTGCCTCGCATAGCCGACGACTGTTGCGCATATGCGACAAACAGGCGTTCAGCCACCCAGGCTACACACGCGCAAGGCCACACTCACACTCCGGGCGACGCCTTAATAGGGCCGCCCCGGTTACGATTTCATGAAAGCGCGCCGCATAGGCGCAATGCCCTCACCTTATATGGTTTCGCGGCTGCACAATATCAGGGGTATAGGCCGCAAGGCGGAGGTGGGACAGTGCCGGGCGTCACCGGGCGGAAAAATTGGCGCGGGATGCACGACTGCCTGTCATAAAACGCCTTTAAAATCAGGACATGGATCTGTGTCCGGCGCCCGCGAACCCGACCCTGATGGACCAGGCCGCCACGATCGCCCTGTTGGGCGATCCGGCGACCCACCAGGGTTTGGCGGTGGAGCGAATCGATACCGACAGCGCCATCATCTTCCTGGCCGGGGATCGCGCCTACAAGATACGGCGCGCCGTCCATTTCCCCCACCTGGACCTGTCCACGCCCGATCGCCGGCGCCGCGTGGCCCTGGCCGAGGTTGCCGTCAACCGGCGCACGGCGCCGGGCTTGTATGAGGGCGTGCTGGCGGTGGTGCCGGGCGCCCATGGCCGCCTGGTGCTGGCGCCCGCCGGTTCCGGCGCGGGCGCGACACCGGCGGATCGGGGGGCGGCGGATCGGGGGACGGCGGACTGGGCGGCGGCGGTCGACTGGGTGGTGGTCATGCGCCGCTTCGCCGAATCCAGCCTGTTCGACCGCCAGGCGGAGGCCGGGTTGCTGACCCGCGACGGCATGCGGGCCGTGGCCGACGCCGTGGCCGCCCTGCATGAGAGCGCCCATGACGAGGGTATCAACCGCGCCGGCTGGCCACCCCCCGGCGGGATGGAGGCGGTGCGGACGGCGGTGACCGGCGCCCTGGGCGCGTTGCGCCAGCATCCCGATCTGTTCGACCCCCCGGCACTGGATCGGCTGGAGCGTGGGTTGATGGCGGCCGTGGCCCGTCAAGAATGGCTGATCGAACGTCGCCGCCGCTCCGGCTATGTCCGGCCCTGCCATGGCGACCTGCAGCTGGGCAACATTTGTCTATGGGGCGGCCAGCCCACTCTGTTCGGCGCCGCCATTCTGTTGGACGAAGCCGGCGCCCCCCGGGATGGGGCCCCCCGGGATGGGGACGTGGTGGACGGGGGCCCGGCGGTCATCGACGTCTTCCACGACCTCGCCTACCTGCTGATGGATCTGGAGCACCGCCGGCTGCGGCCCTTCGCCAACCTGGTGCTGAACCGCTATTTGGAGCAGACGGGCGATTTCGCCGGCCTGGCGCTGCTGCCCCTGTTCATCAGCCTGTGCGCCGCCATCCGCGCCCACATGACGGCCAGCACGGCGGCGGCCCGGCGGCCGGTGGGGGCGGGCGCCTCCTTCCGGCGTGAGGCGGCGGCCTACCTGGACCTGGCCCTGTCCGCCCTCAATCCGCGGGCGCCGCGCCTGATCGCCATTGGCGGGCTGCCGGGGACGGGCAAGTCCACCCTGGCGCGCATGCTGGCGCCGGAGATCGGGCCCATCCCCGGCGCCGTCATCCTGCAGTCCGAGGCGCTGCGCCGCCGCCTGCTGGACGCGCCGGAGGAGGGGACGCTGGCGGCGTCCGGCTACAGCGAGGCGGTGACCACCCGCGTCTATGGCGAGATGGCGGGCCGCGCCGGACTGGTGCTGGAGGCCGGCCACGCCGTGGTGGCGGATGCCGTCTACGCCCGGCCGGACCAGCGGGCGGATATCGAGGCGGTGGCCCACGCAGCACCCGTGCCCTTCCTGGGCTTGTGGCTGGTGCTGAACCAGCAGCAGGCGGCCGATGAAGGCCGCCCCAAGGGCGAGCGTGGCGGCCGCGGCCTGGGGGAGATGCGCTGGGACATCCTGTCGGTGCTGGGCTCCGCCGCCGACGTGGCCCGCCGCCTGTTGAGCCAGCTGGCCCGGCCGGAGCCCTGGCGGCCCGAGGTTTAGGTACGGTTCCCTCAACGCCGGGCGACCACATCCGTGGCCTTGGCTATCCTCGCTCCGTCCTACGGTACTCGCTGCGGGGCCGGCCGTCGTCGGCCTTAAGCGCTTGCCCTCCGTCTGCGCCGGGTCCACGCTTGAGGCACGTCAATGCGTGCATCCGCCTGAACGGTGAAGCTTCTCCACGATGTGCCGGCCGCCTGAGCGCCGGCGACCACAGGAGAACGGCCCCATGTCCTATCGCAAGATCCTGTCCGTGCTGACCGGCGGCGCCGGTGACCGTGCGGCCCTGGCGGCGGCCTTTGCCCTGGCGCGTCCGGCCGGCGGCCACGTCCTGGGTCTGGTGCCCAACCCCGACCCGCGCGAGGCGGTGCCGGCCCTGGGCGAAGGCGTGTCGGGCGCCCTGGTCGAGGAGATCATGACCATGGTGGAGCAGGAGTCGCGCAACCACCGCACCCGCGCCCGCCAGGCCTTCGACGCCGCCCTGGCCGAGGCCGGCGCCACCCTGGCCGAGACTCCGGACGCGGTCGCTGGTGCTTCCCTGACCGGCCACTTCCGCGAGGTCGTGGGCAGCCAGGAGGATGCGGCCGTGGTCGAGGCCCGCCTGGCGGACATCAGCGTCATGGCGCAGGTGGGCGAGACGGTGGGGGGCGAGGCCCTGCTGATGCTGGAGGCCATCCTGCTGGCCAGCGCCCGGCCCCTGCTGGTCGTGCCGCCCGCCTTCCGGGCGGAAACGGGCTTGGGCCGCCGCATCCTTCTCGCCTGGAACGGCAGCCGCGAATCGACCCAGGCCGTGGCCCAGTCCTTGCCCCTGCTGAAGGCGGCGGAGGCGGTGACCGTGATCGCGGTCGAGACGGACAAGACCGAGGGCGCCGCCGGCCGCGACCTGGCCGGCTACCTCGCCTGGCACGGCATCAAGGCCCAGGTGCGGCAACCCATGGCGGAGGGGCGGCCGGTGGGCGCCCTGCTGCTGGCCACGGTGGAGGCCGCCGGCGCCGACCTGCTGGTGCTGGGCGGCTATGGTCACAGCCGCCTGCGCGAGATGATCCTGGGCGGCGTCACCCGCCATGTGCTGTACAACGCCGCCCTGCCGGTCCTGCTTGCCCACTGACATGCGTCATTATGACGCGGCTTGGCGCCCGGCGATCCCGGGAGATTGATTGTCACGTCGGCGGTTTCGCCCGTCGAAACAAGGAGCTATCGCCGCAGACTGCATATGTAGGAAATTCGCCGGGCTGCCACTATTAATGCGTTAATGCGAAGCATTATTGCTCACGATCATCGCTTTGGCATACCTCTGAAGCGCTAGAGCGGGCTGCCCGCCGGGCGGTCTGCATAAGACATGGGGGTAAGTTGATGATCAGGATTGTCGCCGCGTTCGCGGCGGTTTCCATGCTGGCCGGTTGCGCGCTGTCCGAAGACGTCGCGACCGTGAAGTACGTTCCCACCAAGGCCGAGGTCGTCGCCGACGCCAAGCCGGTGGGCTTGACCGTGGTGGACGCGCGTACCTCCGACCGCAACCGCATCTCCGCCAAGATCAATGGTTTCGGCACCGAAATGGCGGCCATCCGCTCCGACAAGGACGTGCCGACCATCGTGACCGACGCGCTGAAGGTTGAGTTGGAGACGCGCGGCTTTCACGTTCAGGCGGGTGGCCGTCCCCTCACCGTCTCTATCAACCAATTCTACAACCAGTACGGTGCCGGCGTGTTCTCCGGTACGGCCAACGGTGACGTCAACCTGACGGTTTCGGTGGGGACCGGCGCGGGGGCGCCTGCCTTCACCCAGACCTATGCCGGCACGGCGAAGAAGACCATCCTGATGGCCAATGGCTCCAACGCGGCTGAAACTGTCGCCAGCGCGTTGAATGACGCTCTGGCCAAGATGTTCGCCGATCCTGCCTTCGTGGCCACGCTGACCGGCAAGCAGTCGTCAGTCGTGGCGGCGCCGGTTGCTGCGGGCGGCCCTACAAGCTGATGACGGCGGAGGGCGGCGGACGGGCGTCGCCGCCCGCCCGCCTTCCTGGCTCAGTGGCTCTGCGGCTTCGTCTCGGCTTTGAAGGCCTGGTCGCAGACTTGGTTGGCGAAGGCTTGGGCCATCTGGCCTTCAGCACCGCTGAGGCCGATGGCCCCCAGCACGCCACCGCCGCCCACCGAGCGGTTGACATCATAGTCGCCAACCAAGGCGCCGTTCGCCGGGTCGAACAACTGGACGGAACCGCGGACGATGTTGGAATCGCCCAGCAGCAGGGCCCGTCCGGCGTTCTCACCATTGAAGCGGGCGACACGGGCCTCCACGCGCAGGGGATGGCTGCCCTTGGCGCACTTGGTCAGTTCCGTACGCAAGGCCAGTTCCAGCTTGGCCTTGAACTCGGGCGTGGCATCGGGGGGCAGGGCCTTGATCTCGATGTCGGAGACGTAGCTGTCATGCGCCAGCGTGACGGGCAGGGCCTTCACCGCTTCGCTGCTGCTGAAGGGCACGCAGCCGGCCGCCAGGGGCAGGATAAAAAAAGGGAGCCACATTGGCCCGTTCATTTTCAGGAATGTCATGGCGCCCGTCGTGATGGAAAAGTAATCTTGGCCTTATATATTCAATATAAGGAGATGTGAATTCAGAAATGAAAAGAAACGCCGCGCCAATATTGTGACGCGGCGCTATTTTGTTTTGTTTATTTATCCGGCCAAGCTCTTCGACGCGATCTCATAGACATCGCGCGACAGGCCGGTGGTGCCGACGATGCGCTCCAGCGCCGCCTTGGCGTGTTCCTGCCGGCCGGAATCGTAGGGGCGCCAGCGGGCCAAAGGCTTCACCATGCGGCTGGCCACCTGGGGATTCAGCTTGTCCAGCATCAGCACCGTATCGGCCAGGAAGGCGTAGCCGCTGCCGTCGGCGGCATGGAACTTGGACGGGTTGCCGGCGAAGCTGCCCACCAGGGCGTAAACCTTGTTGGGGTTGCGGATGGAGAAGGACGGGTGGTCCATCAGGCCCCGCACCCGCTCCAGCGTGTCCGGCCGGTCGCTCAGCGCCTGCACCGCGAACCACTTGTCCATCACCAGCGGCTCATGCTTCCAGCGGTCGGCGAAGTCCGCCAGGCAGCCCGCGCGCTCGTCCATGGCGCTGTCGGCGATCAGGGCCAGCGCCGCGATGGCGTCGGTCATGGTGGCCGCGCCCTGGTATTGCGCCAGGCACAGGGCGCGGGCCGGGGCGTCGTCCAGCGCCATCAGATAGGCCAGGGCGGCGTTCTTGAGCGCGCGGCGGCCCATGGCGTCGGGCGTGATGATGAAGGCGCCATCGGTGCGGTTGCCGTCATAGGCCTTGCGGAAGGCGCCGTTCAGCTCGCGCGCCAGGGTGCGGCGCAAGGCCAGGCGGGCGGCATGGATGCCGTCCACGTCCACGGTGGCGCGCTGCTGGCCCAGATAACCCTCCGCCGGCAGGGCCAGCGCCAGGGCGGCGAACGCCCGGTCCTCTCCCGCCCGCGCCAGGGTTTGGGCCGTGGCGTCGATGTAGGCCTGGGGCACGGCGGCCTCGGCGCCTTTGGCCCGGGCATCGACATCGGCCAGGATCAGGCGGGTGGCCAGGGTCTGCCCCGCCTCCCACCGGTTGAAGGCGTCGCTGTCGTGCGCCATCAGGAAGGTCAGCGCGGCGTCGTCCTGCTTGAGGTCCAGCCGCACCGGGGCGGAGAAGCCGCGCAGCAGCGAGGGCACGGGCGCCTGCGGCACGCCGGTGAAGGTGTAGCTTTGCTCCGCCTCCGTCAGGGCGAGGGTGCGGGTGGTGGCGCCGGTGTCGGTTTCGCCCTGGAGGGTGAGGGGCACATCCTTGCCGTCCGGGCCCACCAAGCCCAGGGCCACGGGAATGACCTGGGGAAGCTTGTCCGGCTGGCCCGGCGTGGCCGGCACCGCCTGGCGCAAGGTCAGCGTGTAGGTGCCGGCGGCGGCATCGTGCCGGCCCTCGCCCGACACCACCGGTGTGCCGGCCTGGGAATACCAGCGCTGGAACCGCGCCCACAGCGGGTCGGTGGGCTTTTGGCCGTTGGCCTCCACCATGGCGGCCAGGAAGTCGTCCGTCGTCACCGCCTGGCCGTCGTGGCGGGCGAAATACAGGTCGATGCCCCGGCGATATCCCGCATGGCCCAGCAGGGTGCGGTACATGCGCAGCACCTCCGCCCCCTTCTCATAGACGGTGGGCGTGTAAAAGTTGCTGATCTCGATATAGCTTTCCGGGCGCACGGAATGGGCGGTGGGGCCGGCGTCCTCGTTGAACTGCACCTGGCGCAGGCGCTGCACGTCCTGGATGCGCTTCACGGGCGCGGAGTTCATGTCGGCGGAGAATTCCTGGTCGCGGAAGACGGTCAGGCCTTCCTTCAGGCTCAGCTGGAACCAGTCGCGGCAGGTGACGCGGTTGCCTGTCCAGTTATGGAAGTACTCATGCGCCACCACCGTCTCGATGCCGAGGAAGTCGGTGTCGGTGGCCGTCTCCGGCTGGGCCAGGATGTACTTGGTGTTGAAGACGTTCAGGCTCTTGTTCTCCATCGCGCCCATGTTGAAGTCGGACACGGCGACGATGTTGAAGATGTCCAGGTCATACTCCAGGCCATAGACGTCCTCGTCCCATTTCATGGATTTCTTCAGGGACTCCATGGCATGGCCGCACTTGGCCTCATTCCCCGGTTCGACATAGATGCGCAGCGCCACCTCGCGGCCGGAGCGGGTGGTGAAGCGGTCCTCGATATGCACCAGCGTGCCGGCCACCAGCGCGAACAGGTAGCAGGGCTTGGGCCAGGGATCCTCCCACCGCGCCCAATGGCGCCCGGCTTCGGTCGCGCTGTCGCCGCTGGCCGTCAGGTTGCCGTTGGACAACAGCACGGGATAGCGCGACCGCTCCGCCTCGATGATGGTGGTGTAGCGGGCCATCACGTCCGGGCGGTCCAGGAAATAGGTGATCTTGCGGAAGCCTTCCGCCTCGCACTGGGTGCAGTAGTTGCCGGAGGACTTGTACAGCCCCTCCAGCGCCGTATTGTCCTGCGGCCGGGTGCGGGTGGTGATCTCCACCGTGGCGTGGTCGGCCAGGCCGGCCAGGCTCAGCCGGTCCGGCGTCAGGGTGTAATCGTCGGGCCCCAGCAGGCGGTTGTCCACCCGCACGGCCAGCAGTTCCAGTTCCTGGCCGTCCAAGTCCAGCGCGGCGGTGGTGTTCCCCGAGGCCGGGTTGCGCCGCACGGCAAGGGTGGAGCGGATGGTGGCCGCCTCTTCCCGCAAATCGACATGCAGATCCACGGTGTCGATCAGCCACGCCGGCGGGGCGTAATCGCGAAGATGGATGGCGTGGGGCGTGGCCGTGTCGAGGCGGCTGTCCATGGGATGGGTTCCGTTGGAATTATGGTTGGCGGCCAGGATAGGGGAGGGTGCCGCACCACGCCAACCCCCCTTTGCCCCGGGGCGCGATGGGGGCATCCGTCAGGCGCCTGCGGTGACCTTATTCGCCTGCCCTCCCCGGTTGGGCAGGGGGCCTGTCCTGATGACTTAGGCGGGTATTTTGGGCAGGCTGCCTACGGCCTTAGGCTGTATCCTTCGGGTATGAGCGGGAGAGGTAAGTCAGGGTAGGTCCCCGTGCAGGTCGTGCAGTCGGATCTGGTGGTTTTATCGGTCGCGGGCGCCGTTGTGGCCGCCATCGCGCTGCTGGAAGTGCTGCGCCTGGTGATTGTGGACATCTACGAATGGGCGGCGAAATACCGCCGCATCAAGTACGAGATCCAGCAGACCCGACGCACCACGGAAAACTTGTGGGCCACCAACCGGGCCAACGCCGCCCTGCGTGACCGGCGCAACGCCGAACGCTTCCGCCTCAACACCATCCTGCACCGCATGGAGCAGGAGCGCGAGGAGTTGGAGCGGCGGCGGGTGGAGGTTTGGCATGAGGTGGGTGACGCCACCCTGGACGACCAGCTCTACCTGGCGGACCTGAACAGCCGCAGCCTGATGGAACGGGCGGCGGCGGGGATGGAGGAGATCTGCCCCATCTGGCGCTACACCCACCGCGTCCGGGTATGGGCGGGGAATGAGCGGCAGGCCCGTTCCCGCCTTCTACTGGCCTTCAGTCCCAAGGATGGCTTCACCATCAACAATTTGCGCGCCGCCCAGGGCTTCAAGGCGGTGGCGGAGGCGGCGGCCGCCGGCCGGTCGGCGGCGCAGTCCCGCCTGGTGCGACCGCACCGGCGCCTGGTGCGCTGATGACGGGCGGCTACAGCAACCTCAACTTCATGGTCTTCATCATCCTGGCCATCGGCGGGGCCTTCCTGGCCTTCTCCGTCCGCCGCATCCTGTTCAAGATCCGGGAAACGGAACGGCGCATCGCCGCCACGGTGGACGAGAAGAACGAGGCCGCCGCCGACCTGCGGGTCGCCCGCCAGCAGGAGGAACAGCTGCTCCAGGCCCTGGAGGAGGGGGAGGAGGCGCTGCGCGAGATCGCGCGTAGAACGGAGGAGGTGCAGAACCGTATGGCGGTGCTGCGCCAGGCCACGCCCCGTCCGCTGAACCTGGTCTCCCTGGAGTGGGCGCAGGGTGACCACCTGTATGAGGCGCACCTGCGCAACGTGGTGGCGCCCCGCCATGTGGGCCGCACCGTGGGCGGCATGGCCGAGGCCGGGGTGGTGCACGGCTACGCCCCCACCGAGGCCGATTTCCGCGCGCTGGTCACCAACCGCCTGGCCAGTGAAGGCGGCTACATCATCAGCAGCGTGTTGCCCATCTCGCTGGGTGACGAGGGCCCCGCCGTTGACGGTGCCGGCGCCGCCCCGGTGGAACCGCCGGCGGAGGATGAGCCCCTTGGTGACCTGATGGGAAGCCACGGGGCGGATGATGGCGCGGCGGTGGAACCGCCGGTTCCCGCCGGGCCCAAGCCCCTGCCGGTGCGCCCGCCCACCGCCACGCGGGGCGTGCCACGCGGTATGGGCCTGACACCCGCCCCGGCCGCCGGTGGCTGAGGCCGCGCCCGCGCTCCCGCGCCGAAGATCACCCATGCCACCGCAGCCGCCTCAGGGGACTTGCGCCTGCCGTCGCCAGCGGCTATCTCTCTGCCCGTGCATCAAGAGTTGAGCTGACGCTCAACGCCAACCTGCTTTACCCGGCAAGGTGGCGCTTCCCCCAAAAGGGAAGGATGTGGCCGATCCGGCAATGAACGGGAAGCAGCCACGTGAGTCCGTTTCGCTCTTGGTCCAGACTTGAGACCATGAAGGCTGCGTTCCCATGACCACCGATACGTTACCCACCCAATTCGCCGCCCAGCAGTTCGCCGCCCAGCAGTTCGCCAGCGACAATTATTCCGGTGTCTGTCCGGAGGCCTGGGCCGCCATGGCGGAGGCCAACAGCGGCCACGCCGCCGCCTATGGCGAGGATGTGTGGACGGCGAAGGCCGCCGACGCCTTTCGCCAGCTGTTCGGCACCCCCTGCGACGTGTTCTTCGCCTTCAACGGCACGGCGGCCAACTCGCTGGCCCTGGCCTCGCTCTGCCAGTCCTACCATAGCGTCATCTGCTCGGCCTCCGCCCACGTGGAGACGGATGAGTGCGGCGCGCCGGAGTTCTTCTCGAACGGGTCCAAGCTGCTGGTGGCGCAGACGGCGGACGGCAAGCTGACGCCGGATGCCATCCGGGCGTTGGCCACCGGCCGGTCGGACATTCATTTCCCCAAGCCCCGCGCCGTCACGATCACCCAACCGACGGAGACCGGGCAGGTCTACAGCCTGGAGGAGATCCGCGCCATCTCCGCCGTTTGCCGCGACCTGGGCCTGCGCCTGCACATGGACGGCGCCCGCTTCGCCAACGCTTGCGCCAGCCTGGGCTGTTCCCCGGCGGAGATGACCTGGAAGTCCGGCGTGGACGTGCTGTGCTTCGGCGGCACCAAGAACGGCATGGCTGTGGGTGAGGCCATCCTGTTCTTCGACAAGGCTCTGGCCGAGGATTTCGATTACCGCTGCAAGCAGGCGGGCCAGTTGGCGTCCAAGATGCGCTTCCTGTCCGCCCCGTGGGCGCGCATGCTGCAAAACGGCGCCTGGCTGCGCAACGCCGCCCATGCCAACGCCGGGGCCCAGCGTCTGGCGGCGGGCTTGGCGGGGGTGCCGGGCGTGGCGCCCCTGTTCCCGGTGCAGGCCAACGCCGTGTTCCTGACGGCGCCGGCGGCGGTGCTGGAGGGCCTGCGGGCGCGCGGCTGGCGCTTCTACACCTTCATCGGCGGTGGCGCCCGCTTCATGTTCGCCTGGGATACCCAGCCGGAACGGGTGGACCAACTGGTGGCCGACATCCGGGACTTGGCCCGCGCGGCCGCCGCGTGAGCGGCGTCCCGCACGCTGTGACGGGCCCTATACGGAAGATTTTATTTAAAATTTAGGGCCCGTTAACGGCCAATTGACCGTACAACTTTGAAGTGGACTTCCATGCGATAAGCGACCGTTCGTCCCCGACAGCCGAGGCCCTGGTGCACTTCGAGAAACCGGATCTGGTGATCATAACCATCGTGGGCGCCATCCTGGCGGGGGTAATGCTGCTGGAACTGCTGCGCCTGGTCATCAACGACGTCTATGAGATGATCGCCCGCCACGCGAAGGTGAAAAAGGAAATCGACCAGATCCGGCGCACGGCGGAAAAGGTGGTGGCGGCCAACCGCGACACCGCCCGGGTGCGCGACGCGCGCATCGCCCTGCGCTTTCGCGAGACCAGCACCCTCCAGCGCCTGGAAAAGGAATGTGAGGAGTTCGAGCGGCGGCGGGTGGAGGTGTGGCACGACCTTGGCGGGCCCTCGGCCAGCGGCCTGGCGCTTTATTCCGCCGACATCAGCAACAGCGCGCTGACCAACGGCGTGGTCGCGGGCATGGAATCGATCTGCCCGCTGTGGCGCCACCTGCACCGTGCCCGCGTCTGGGCCCGGACGGAGATGGAGGCCCGCACCGCCCTGCAACAGGAATTCGCCCTGGCCGACGGCTACACCGTCACCAACGTGCGGCAGGTCCAGGGCTCGGGCGCCCCCGGCGCCCAGCGCGGCGTGGTCCGGCCGGGCTGAAGGGAAGGGGAGGGTGGTTCCATGATGCTGTCCGACGCCCTGGCGGAAGCCTACGCCAACCCCAACCCCGGCCACGTCTGCGCCATGGCGGTGGGCGGCGCCATCATGGCCTGGTCACTCAAGCGCCTGATCACCGAGGTGCGCAAGACCGAGCGGCGGGTGAGCGCCGCGGTGGAGGAACGCAACAAGGCCGCCGCCAGCCTGCGTCAGGCCCGCCTGCAGGAAGGGGAACTGCGCACCGCCCTGCAGGACTTGGATGCGGAGTTGGAGGAGATCGCCACCCGCGCCCGCGATGTCGAGGCCCGGCGCGGCACGCTGCAGCAGGTCATCCCGCGCCACCTGAACCTGTTCTCCCAGGCCTGGTCGCAGGGCGACACCCTGTTCGAGGCGCGGATCAGCCTGGTGACGGGCCTGGGCGGCGGCAAGAGCGGCGCCCGCGTCGTCCACGGCTACGCCGCCGGTCCCCGCGACTTCCGCAACAAGCTGATGGTCCGTTTCCCGCCCGCCTCCTATGTCGTGATCGACATGGCGGCCGTCGATCTGGGCGAACTGGACATGGCCGTCAGCAATCTGGGCAGCGCCAACCAGCCCTGAGGACGGCTTCAGCGTGTGTCAGCGTCTTTGCACGACAGCACTCAGGAAAGTCAGACCAGCGGCACGAGATGGTGACTCGCGCCGCTGTAGGCCCCGACCGGGGCCGCCGGAGCGAGCACCGGAGGGCGCAGCGAGGACGAGCCTAGGCGGACGGATGTCCGCCGCCCGGCGCATGAGGGGGGCATTTGAACGGTCACGTTCAAATGCCGCGCGTATCAGACCGTGAAGCTCTCGCCGCAGCCGCAGCGCCCCTTTTCATTCGGGTTGGTGAAGACGAAGCCCGACTGGAACTTGTCTTCCTTGTAGTCCATCTCCGTGCCCAGCAGGAACATGGTGGAGGCTGGGTCGAGCAGCAGGGTGACGCCCTTCTCCTCCACCACTTCCTCGAAGGGCTTCTTGGCGTCGGCGTATTCGACGAAATAGCTGAGGCCGGAGCAGCCGCGCGCCTTCACGCCGACGCGCAGGCCCACGGCCGGCGTCTCGCGCTGGGCCATGATCTCTTTGACGCGGCTTGCGGCGGCATCGGTCAGGCTCATCGCCTTAGGGCGTTCCATGCGGCTCATGATTCAGATCTCCACACGTCAGAACATGTTGAGGGCGACGCGCGCCTCGTCGGACATCAGGCTGGGGTTCCAGGCCGGTTCCCACACCAGGTTCACGGTCACGTCCTTGACCCCGTCGACGCTGCCGACGACGCCCTGCACCTGGCCCGGCATCTCGCCCGCCACGGGGCAGCCGGGGGCGGTCAGGGTCATATCGATCTCGACCTGGCCTTCCGCGTCGATGTCGCAGCGGTAGATCAGGCCCAGCTCATAGATGTTCACCGGGATTTCGGGGTCGTAGACGGTCTTCAGCGCCTCCGTCACGCGGTCCGCCAGGGGGGCGTCCGGGGGCAGCTTGTCCTCATCCGGGATGGTGGCCGGCGCTTGCAGCGTAATATCCGGCGCGATGGGTCGTTCGGCTCCAGACATCTCGCTCACTCCGTCGTCGTCTTGTCGTCGCCCTCGAGGGCGGCGTGCCCCTCGAGCGCTGCATGCATGGTGTGCCACGCCAGGGTCGCGCACTTCACGCGCATGGGGAATTCCCGCACGCCCGCCAGTACGTCCAGGCGCTCCACCGCCTCCAGATCCAGGTGCCCGTGGTCGGTGTGCTCGTGGTCGTCCTTGGTGCACATGTCGTGGAAGTGGCCGAACAGGGCCTCGGCCTCCGCTTCCGTCTTGCCCTTCAGCGTCTCCGTCATCAGCGAGGCGCTGGCCTGGCTGATGGCGCAGCCGCGGCCGTCGAAATGGGCATCGTTGACCAGGCCGTCGGGCCCGATGCTGAGGTAGACGTTGATCTTGTCGCCGCACAGCGGGTTCTCCCCCCGGGCCATGCGGTTGAAGCTTTCGGGCTTGCCGAAGTTCCGGGGGTGCTTGCCATGGTCCAGGATCACTTCCTGGTACAGGTCGCGCAGATCGTCGAACATCAGTTGAAGAACTCCCTCACCGCGCGGACGGCGTCCACCAGGGCGTCGGCCTCGGCCTCGGTGTTGTACAGGGCGAAGCTGGCGCGCGCCGTGGCGCCCACGCCGAAGCGGTCCATCAGCGGCTCGGCGCAGTGCCGGCCCACCCGCACGGCCACGCCGGCCCGGTCCACCAGGGTGCCGATGTCGTGCGGGTGCACGCCCTCGATGGTGAAGGACAGGATGGCCGCCTTGGTGGGTGAGGTGCCGATGATGCGCAGGCCGTCGATGGCCTGCAGCTTCTCCGTGGCGTAGGCCAGCAGGCGCTGCTCATGGGCGTGGATGGCGCCCATGCCCAGCGCGGTCACATAGTCGATGGCGGCGCCGAAGCCGATGCCCTCCACGATGGGCGGCGTGCCGGCCTCGAACCGGTGCGGCACCTCGCGGAAGGTGGTCTCCTCGAACGTCACGGTCTGGATCATGTCGCCGCCGCCCTGGTAGGGGGGCATGGATTCCAGCAGCTCGGCCTTGCCGTAGAGCACGCCGAAGCCGGTGGGCCCGTACAGCTTGTGCCCGGTCATGATGTAGAAGTCGGCGTCGATGGCCTGCACGTCCACCGGCATGTGCACCGCCGCCTGGCTGCCGTCGAACAGCACCTTGGCGCCGGCCGCGTGGGCCATGCGGGCGATCTCCGCCGCCGGCGTCACCGTGCCCAGCACGTTGCTGCCATGGGTGATGGACACCAGCTTGACCTTGGGGCTTTCCAGCAGCCGGGCCAGCGCCTCCAGGTCCAGGGTGCCGTCGTCCAGCACCGGCGCCACCTTGATGACGATGCCGGTGCGGCTGCGCAGCAGCTGCCAGGGCACGATGTTGGCGTGATGCTCCATCACGCTCAGGATGATCTCGTCCCCCGCCTTCAGGTGGGTTCCACCCCAGCTGCTGGCCACCAGGTTGAAGGCCTCGGTGGCGCTGCGGGTGAAGACGATGGTGTCGGGCGAGGGCGCGTTCAGGAATTTGGCCGTCTTGACGCGTGTCGCCTCATACAGGTTGGTCGCCACCTGGGACAGATAGTGCACGCCGCGATGCACGTTGCTGTAGTCGTGCGCCATGAAGTTGGCCATGGCGTCGATGACGGCGCGTGGCTTCTGCGCGCTGGCGGCGTTGTCCAGATAGACCAGCGGTTTGCCCGGACGGCCCGGCTTCTCATGCACCAGGCGCGTCAGGATGGGGAAGTCCTGGCGGACCTTCTCCACATCATACGGGGCGTTCGTCAGAATCCGGGTGTCCATGAGGTCACTCCCCTAACACCGGGGCGTCGGTGTCGACTGTGATGCCCGTCAGACGGCCGATGCGGTCCTGGATGCGGGCCGTCGCATAGGCGCGCAGGTGTTCGTCGCCGATCTCCTCCGCCACCTCGTCCAGGAAGGCGGCGATCAGCAGGGCGCGGGCGGTGTCGGCGGGAATGCCGCGGGCGCGCAGGTAGAACAGCGCTTCCTCATCCAGCTCGCCCGCCGTGGCGCCGTGGCTGCACTTCACGTCGTCGGCGTAGATCTCCAGCTCGGGCTTGGCGTCGATCTCGGCGGTGTCGGACAGCAGCAGGGCGCGGTTCAGCTGGTGGCCGTCCGTCTTCTGCGCGTCCGGCCGCACGATGATCTTGCCCTGGAACACGGCGCGGCCCCGCCCGTCGATGACGCCCTTCACCACCTCGCGGCTGGTGCAGTTGGCGGCGACGTGGTCGATCAGGCTGGTGAAGTCGGCATGCCGGCTGCCGTCCACGCCATAGGCGCCGGAGACGCGGGTCTGGGCGCCCGACCCTTGCAGGCGCACCTGGACGTCGGTGCGGGCCAGGCGGCCGCCGGTGGTCAGCACGAAGGTCTCATAGGTGCCCGATGCCGCCACCGTGGCGGTGACGCTGGCCAGGTGCAGGGCGGTCTCCGCCTCCTCCTGGAACTTGGCGTGGCGCAGGATGGCGCCCTCGCCGACGCGCACGCCGCTGACGATGTTGGCGAAGGTCGCACCACCGCCCCGGGCCACATGATGCTCCGCCACGGTTACCTCGGCACCCGCCGCCACGTCGATCAGCAGGCGGGGATGCCAGGCGCCATCGGCGGCGGTGGCGATGAAGACGATCTCCACCGGCCGGGCCAGCTTCACGCCCTCACCCACGGTCAGCACCGCCCCCTCGGCCAGGAAGGCGCCGTTCAGGCCGACGAGGCCTAGCGCCTGGCCACGGCCGGGGTTGGGGCCGACGCGCAGGCCGGTGTCGGCCTTGGGCGCGGGGAAACGCTCCAGCACTTCCGCCGCGGTGGCGGGGGAGGCCTCGATCAGGCCGCGCAGGCTATCCAGGGTGACGCTCTGGGGCAGGGCGCCCACGGCGGACAGGGCGGCGTTGAACCGGCCGTCCACGAACACCAGGCGATGGGTCTCGCCCGGCGCCACGCTGGGAACGTCAAAGTCCGTGTTGGCGGCGCTGTCGATCGTCCCTTGGGCCGGGGCCAGGCTGACGCCGGCCAGGTCGCGCAGGTTGGTGTACTTCCAGCCCTCGACCTTGGGCGTGGGGATGCCGTCAGCCAGGAAGCGGGCATAGCCGTCGGCGCGCAGCCGGTCCAAGCCGGCGGCGCCGGCGCCGGGCAGGCCGGGGCTCAGGGTTTCGTACAGGTCTTTCAGGGTGGCGATGGCGGCCATGGAACGCACCCCTCAGGCGGCTTCGGGCGAGCCGAATTCGGCGTAGCCCTTGGCTTCCAGCTCCAGCGCCAGCTCCTTGCCGCCGCTGCGCACGATCTTGCCGTAGGCCAGGACGTGCACGTGGTCGGGCACGATGTAGGACAGCAGGCGCTGGTAATGGGTGATGACCAGCATGGAGCGTTCGGGGCTGCGCAGGCTGTTCACGCCGTCGGCCACCAGCTTCAGGGCGTCGATGTCCAGGCCGCTGTCGGTTTCGTCCAGGATGGCGAAGCTGGGTTCCAGCATGGCCATCTGCAGGATGTCGTTGCGCTTCTTCTCACCGCCGGAGAAGCCGACGTTGACGGCGCGCTTGATCATGTCGTCGTTCATGTTCAAGGATTTGGCCTTGGCGCGGATCAGCTTCAGGAACTGCATGGCGTCCAGCTCGGGCAGGCCCTTGTGCTTGCGCACGGCGTTCAGCGCCGTCTTCAGGAAGGTGGTGTTGGACACGCCGGGGATCTCCACCGGGTACTGGAAGGCCAGGAACACGCCCTCCGCCGCCCGCTCCTCGGCCTCCATGGCCAGCAGATCCTTGCCCTGGAAGGTCACGGAACCCCCAGTCACCTCATAGCCGTCGCGGCCCGACAACACATAGGACAGGGTGCTCTTGCCTGAGCCGTTCGGGCCCATGATGGCATGCACCTCGCCCGGGTTGATGGTCAGGTTGATCCCCTTCAGGATTTCCTTGCCGTCGACGGTGGCGTGCAGGTTCTTGATTTCCAGCATCTTGAAACGTTCCTTGAAACCGAATGTCGTGTGCAGCTTGGGTGGACAGGGGCGGTTGCGGCGCCCTTAGCCCACGCTGCCTTCCAGGCTGATGGCGACCAGCTTCTGCGCCTCGACCGCGAACTCCATGGGCAGCTCCTTCAGGACCTCCCGGCAGAAGCCGTTGACGATCAGGCCCACGGCGTCCTCTTCCGACAGGCCGCGGGCGCGGCAGTAGAACAGCTGGTCCTCGCTGATCTTGGCGGTGGTGGCCTCATGCTCCACCCGGGCGGTGCGGTTGCGGCTCTCGATGTAGGGCACGGTGTGGGCCCCGCACTTGTCGCCGATCAGCAGGCTGTCGCACTGGGTGTAGTTTCGCGCGCCCTCGGCCTTGGGCAGGATGCGCACCAGGCCGCGATAGGTGCTCTGCGCCTTGCCGGCGGAGATGCCCTTGGCCACGATGGTCGACCGGGTGTTCTTCCCGATGTGGATCATCTTCGTGCCGGTGTCGGCCTGCTGGTAGTTGTTGGTGATGGCGACCGAATAGAACTCGCCCACCGAATTGTCGCCCTGCAGGATGCAGCTGGGGTACTTCCAGGTGATGGCAGAGCCGGTTTCCACCTGCGTCCAGCTGATCTTGGAGTTCCGGCCGCGGCAGGCGCCGCGCTTGGTCACGAAGTTGTAGATGCCGCCCTTGCCGTTCTCATCGCCGGGGTACCAGTTCTGGACGGTGGAATACTTGATGGTGGCGTCATCCATGGCCACCAGCTCCACCACGGCGGCGTGCAGCTGGTTCTCGTCGCGCATGGGGGCGGTGCAGCCCTCCAGATAGCTGACGTAGCTGCCCTCGTCGGCGATGATCAGCGTGCGCTCGAACTGCCCGGTGTTGGAGGCATTGATGCGGAAGTAGGTCGACAGCTCCATGGGGCAGCGCACGCCCTTGGGGATGTAGACGAACGACCCGTCGGTGAACACCGCACAGTTCAGCGTGGCGTAGTAGTTGTCGGAATAGGGCACGACCGAGCCCATGTACTTGCGCACCAGCTCTGGATGCTCGCGGATGGCTTCGGAGATGGAGCAGAAGATGATGCCCCTCTCCTCCAGCTTCTTCTTGAAGGTGGTGGCGACCGACACGCTGTCGAACACGGCGTCCACGGCCACGGCCGGCATCTCGCCCGCCCCCTCGACGCCCGCCAGGATGGCCTGTTCCTTCAGCGGGATGCCCAGCTTCTCATAGGTGGCCAGCAGCTCGGGATCGACCTCGTCCAGGGACTTGGGCTTGTCCTTCGACGCCTTGGGCGCGGCGTAATAATGGCTGTCCTGGTAGTCGATCTTGGGGAAGTCGACCATGGCCCAGGTCGGCTCCTCCATCGTCAGCCAGTGGCGGTAGGCCTGCAGCCGCCATTCCAACAGCCACTCCGGCTCCCCCTTCTTGGCGGAGATGAAGCGGACGATGTCCTCGTTCAGGCCCTTGGGCGCCAGGTCGGACTCGATCTCGGTCGTGAAGCCGTACTTGTACTTCTGCTCCGTGACGGCGCGGACCTGTTCGACGGTCTGTTCGGTGGCGGCCATGTTCTCGCTCTTCCTCGAAATCAAATAGCGTCGGCGGTGGCCGGCAGGGCCGGCGCCGCCTTCGGCAGGAGGGGGTCGGGGAACGACGGCCGGGCCATGTCGGCCAGGCTGACGCCCTCCAGCGCGCCGCGGACGGCGCGGTTCACCCGGTCCCAGTTGCCCCGGCGGGGGCACAGGCTTTCCACCCCACAGGCCCCGGGCGCGCCCTCGACACAGTCGGTCAGGGCGATGGGGCCGTCGATGGCGGCGATGATCTGGGCGACGTTGATGGCGTCCGGCGCGCGGGCCAGGCGGTACCCGCCGGTAGCCCCCCGGTGCGAGGCCATCAGGCCGTCGCGGGCCAGCAGCTTCAGGATCTTGGACACGGTGGGGGCCGGCAGGCCGGTACGCTCCGCGAGCGAGATGGCGGTATGCGGGCCGCCATCGCCCTGGATCATCGCGGTCATCACCACGACTGCGTAGTCCGTCAATTTGCTCAGCCGGATCACGGGGTTTGAGGTCCTGCGCCTGGTGGAAAATTCGGCCGGCAATCCGGACCAAATCAGTACCCTTTAAGTAGCCACTCCCCTTTCCATGTCAAGCGAGGATGTTTTGCGGCATATGAACCGCCCGGATGGGCGGGTTGCAGCAATAGCGGGTTCGCGACGGGAGTACCCCGGAGGCGAAAGGTCAAGGGCACGGTCGGGCGGCTGTTAACCCGGTATGTCCTGGGCGGGCGGCCGCTGCTGTGCGGCATGACCGATGGGCGTTTGACCCCGCCGGCCCATAGGCGCAGGCTTTGTTTCCAGGAGGCGGGCGGCATAGCCCGCGCTTTGAACCGAACGAAACCCCCGGCATGGTGGGACGTCCGGAAACACGGTCGGATCTATCGCGGCAAAGCGGCCGCCCTGGATGCGGTTTCGAGGCTTTTGCCCATCCGACTGAGAAAAAACGGCGGACCAGGATGGATGCCCCCAGGGGCCCAAACCTGATCCGCCGTTTTTAATTATGGGTTGTTATTGTTCCCTCAAACGCCGGGCGCGGGCATCCGCCCGCTTGGCTTATCCTCAGTTTCCAGTCCGCTACGCTCCCCGGAAACTTCCGGCGGACGCGGTCGCGTCCTTGTCGCTACGCTCCGTTGTGCCGTTCTTTGAAGGCTACCCCAGCTTCAGGCCCACGTCCCAATAGGGGTTGGGGCCGAAGCGGTCGGCCAGGAAATCCACGAAGACGCGGACCTTGGACGACAGGTGGCGGTTGGCGGGGAAGACGGCGTTGATGGCGCTGCGCGTCACCGCCCATTCCTGCAGGATGGGCACCACCCGGCCTTCCGCCAGGGCCTTGCCGCAGATGAAGGTGGGCAGGGCCACGATGCCGACGCCGGCGCAGGCGGCCTCCAGCAGCACGTCGCCGTTGTTGGCGCGCAGGCGGGCGTTGACCTTCACCAACCGGGTGGCGGCACCGGGGTCGTGGTTGCCGCCGCGCGCCGCCCCGGGGGTCAGCGGCGTGGTGCGGAACAGCCACTGTGCCCCCTGCGGGATGTTGGTGTAGATCAGGCAGTCGTGCTGGGCCAAATCCTCCGGTGCGCGCGGCACCCCCCGGCGGGTCAGGTAGGCCGGGCTGGCGGCATGCACCAGCCGCGCCGGGCAGATGCGCTTGGCCACCAGCGAGCTGTCCTTCAACTGCCCGATGCGCACCGCCACGTCATAGCCCTCGTCTACCAGGTCGACGAAGCGGTCGTTCAGGTCCATCTCCACCTCGATATCGGGGAAGGCGGACAGGAAGTCGGCGATGGCCGGCCCCAGGTGTTGCATGCCGAAGCTCATGGGGGCGGCCACCTTCAAGACGCCGCGCGGCGCCGCCTGCAAACTGGCGAGGGAGCGGTCGGCCTCATCCACGTCGGCCAGGATCTGTTGCACCCGGACCAGATAGGTCTCCCCCGCCTCCGTCAGGCTGATGCGCCGCGTGGTGCGGTTCAGCAGCCGGGCGCCCAGCCGCGCCTCCAGCTCCGTCATGCGCCGGCTGGCGGCGGAACGGGACAGGCCCAGCTTGGCCGCCGCCACCGTGAAGCTGCGGGTTTCCGCCACGCGGGCGAACAGGGCCATGTCGTCCAGACGATCCACGCGTCGGTCCTCGGAGGCTGGTGTCAGGATTGTTGCAAGCTGCGGAACAATTTTATGCCCAGTCACCGGATTATCCGCAATCCGGAACACGGCTATGGTCCCTTCATCGCAACGCCGCGCGGTCCGAAACGCATCAGGCGCCGGCCCAAACCCACTGATGGAGATGGCAATGGCCAAGGTTCTCGTCCTCTACTACAGCAGCTATGGCCACATCAAGACGATGGCGAAGGCGGTGGCCGAGGGCGCCAAGTCCGTGCCCGGCACCGAGGTGGTGGTGAAGCGCGTGCCGGAACTGGTTCCGGTCGAGGTCGCGCAGAAGGCCGGCATCAAGCTGGACCAGGAGGCCCCCATCGCCACGGTGGATGAGCTGCCGCAGTACGACGCCATCATCTTCGGCACGCCCACCCGCTTCGGCATGATGGCCTCGCAGATGCGCAACTTCCTGGACCAGACGGGCGGCCTGTGGTTCAAGGGCGCGCTGATCGGCAAGGTCGGCAGCGTGTTCGTGTCTTCCGCCACCCAGCATGGCGGCCAGGAAAGCACCATCCTGTCCTTCCACACCACGCTGCTGCACCAGGGCATGGTGGTCGTGGGCCTGCCCTACAGCTTCCAGGGCCAGACCGACAATTCCCAGGTGACGGGCGGCAGCCCCTACGGCGCCACCACCATCGCCAACGGCGACGGCTCGCGCCAGCCCAGCGAGAACGAACTGGCCGGCGCCCGCTTCCAGGGCGCCCACGTGGCCGGCATCGCCGCCAAGCTGGCGGGTTGATTTTAATTAAATGCGCAACCGGCGGGCCGTCCCTTTCCAGGGGCGGCCCGTTCGCATTTTCCGGGAACGCTTGCGGTTCTGGCGCCGTCGTCTCATATCCTGCCCACGCTATTGAAAGCGAAGGGGTAGGGGAATGCTCGCAAGGGACGCGTTGACGGGGGATGCCCGGCTGCGGGTGGCGATCGCCGGGCTGATCGGCGCGCTGGCGGTGTCGGCCGGCGCCTATGCCGTCCACGGCCTGGCAGCCGTGCGCGACGCCCATGCCGTAGGCCTGTGGCAGACCGCCAGCCAGTACCAGCTGATGCATGTCGCTGCCGCCGTGGCCACCACGCTGGGCGGGCATCTGCTCCACCGATCTTTTGCGGCAGTCGCCGGCTGGTTGTTCCTGCTGGGTGCCGTCCTTTTCGGCGGGGCGCTCTATGGCCTGGGCTGGTGGGGCCCCAGCGCGCTGGGGGCGGTGGCGCCCCTGGGCGGCTTCAGTTTCATCCTGGGCTGGCTATTCCTGGCCGCCGCCGCCGTGAAGGCGCCGCGATGAGCGGGGATCGCAGCCTGGATGCCAAGGGCCTGGTCTGTCCCCTGCCGGTCCTGCGGGCACGCAAGGCCCTGATGGCCATGACGCCGGGGGACATCCTGACGTTGCTGGCCACCGACCAGGCCGCCCGGCGCGACGTGCCGGCCTTCTGCCAGTCGGCCGGCCACGCCCTGCTGTCCGCCGATGAGGTGGACGGGGTGCTGACCTTCACGATACGCCGGGCTGGTCCGGCCTGATCTGGATCATTCTTCGGCAACGGCCGCCGGTAAGGCACTGGCGGCCGGCCGGCCGCATCGGTGATGATGCCGGCTTAATAATAAGCGGGCATGCGAGGAAACGGTCACCATGGCGACGGCGTTGTTCACCCATTGGTCCTGCCTGGAACATGAGACGGGGCCGGGCCATCCGGAAAACCCCGGCCGCCTGTCGGCCGTGCTGCGCGCCTTGGACGCCGAACGTTTCCAGTACCTGGACCGCCGCCAGGCGCCGCGCGCCACCCTGGATCAGGTGGAACGGGTGCACACCCCCGACCTGGTGGCCCGCCTGCAGGCCGCCACCCCCATCACCGGCATCGTGTCGCTGGACGGTGACACCGTCCTGTCCCCCGGCTCGTTCGAGGCGGCGCTGCATGCGGCCGGGGCCGTCTGCGCCGCCGTGGACGCCGTGATGGCGGGTGAGGTGCGCAACGCCTTCTGCGCCATCCGTCCGCCCGGGCACCATGCGGAGCCGGGGCAGTCCATGGGCTTCTGCCTGTTCAACAACGTCGGCATCGGGGCGGAGCATGCGCGCTTCGCCCACGGCCTGCGCCGCGTCGCCATCGTCGATTTCGACGTGCACCACGGCAACGGCAGCCAGACCCTGGCGGAACATGACCCCGACCTGTTCTACGGCTCCACCCATGAATGGCCGCTTTACCCCGGCACCGGGGCCCTGGGTGACCGGGGGGATTACGGCACGGTGGTGAACGTACTGTTGCGCGCGGGTTCCACGGGCGAGGAATTCCGCGCCGGGATGACGTCGCGGCTGCTGCCGGCCCTGGACGCCTTCGCCCCGGAACTTATCTTCATATCCGCCGGTTTCGACGCCCATCGGGCCGACCCGCTGGCCGACCTCGCTTTGGTTGAGGATGATTTCGCCTGGGCGACGGCCGAGATCGCGGCCATCGCCGACCGCCATTGCCGGGGCCGCTTGGTCTCCTCCCTGGAAGGGGGGTATGATCCCATGGCGCTGGCATCCTGCGTCGCCGCCCATGTGGGCACGCTTATGGAAGTCTAGGGATGGAAGTCCAGGGGACGGAAGTTTAAGGGCCTGCCCTGCCGGAAGGGGGGCAGCCTCCCGGCCACGATGCTTGCGGCGGGGGGCGGCCGGTCCTACAGTCGCCCGCCTGTGGTATACGGCGTTATGGGCGTCCTGCCCCTCGCCGCCGTTTCTTTGCCGTTTTCCCGCGCTTCATGTGGACCCCTCATGACTGAACTGACCCTGCCGGCCGATATCAAGGCCATGAGTTTCGAGGATGCCTTGGGTGAGCTGGAGCGCATCGTGCGCCAGTTGGAGGACGGCAAAGCCAAGCTGGACGACGCCATCGGTTTTTATGAACGCGGCACCCTGCTGAAGCGCCATTGCGAAGGGAAGCTGCGGGAGGCCCAGGAAAAGGTCGACCGCATCACCCTGGGCGGTGACGGAACGGTGGGCACGGAACCGGCCCGCATCGATTAAGCCCGTACCCTTTCGCCCGAGTGTGCCCTGATGCCCAGCCTGCCCAAAACCCTTACCACCGCCATGGCGGACACCGTCGAACAGGTGGAAACCGCCATCGATATCCTGCTGCCCCGCAGCAGCATGGCGGAGGCCAAGCTGTACGAGGCCATGCGCTATGGCTGCCTGGGCGGGGGCAAGCGGCTGCGGCCCTTCCTGGTCATGGAAAGCGCCCGCCTGTTCGGCGTCAGCCCGGCCTGCGCCCTGCGCGTGGCGGCGGCGGTGGAATTCGTCCACTGCTATTCCCTGATCCATGACGACCTGCCGGCCATGGACGACGCCAGCCTGCGGCGCGGCCGGCCCACGGTGCACCGCCAGTTCGACGAAGCCACGGCCATCCTGGCGGGCGACGCCCTGCTGACCGCCGCGTTCGAGGTCATGACCGACCCCGAGACGCACGAGGATCCCCGGGTGCGCTGCGCCCTGGTCTCGGCCTTGGCCAAGGCCTCCGGCCCGCGCGGCATGGTGGGCGGCCAGATGATGGACCTGATCGCCGAAAGCCAGACCCTGGACATCGGCGCCATCACCCGGCTGCAACGGATGAAGACGGGCGAGCTGATCGCCTTCTCCGCCACGGCCGGTGCCATCCTGGGCCGGGCCTCGCCGCCGCAGTTCCACGCCCTGCAGGCCTACGCCCACGATTTGGGCCTGGCCTTCCAGATCGCCGACGACCTATTGGACGTGGAGGGGACGGAGGCCGAGACCGGCAAGTCCGTGGGCCGCGACAAGCCAGCGGGCAAGGCGACCTTCGTATCCATCCTGGGGCTGGACCGGGCCCGTGACCAGGCCGGCCGGCTGGCCGACCAGGCCACGCGGCATCTGGAGATTTTCGAGGGCCGGGCGTCGATGTTGCAGGCGGTGGCGCGCTTCGTTGTGGATCGGCGGTCTTAAAAGAAAAGTTTGATTGGGAGCCGATGAATGGCGACGAAGACCCCGTTGTTGGACCAGTGTCCGACGCCTGATTGCCTGCGCGCGCTGCGTCCTGAGCAGCTGCGGCAGGTGGCGGACGAGCTGCGGTCCGAGACCATCGACGCGGTGTCGGTGACGGGTGGGCACCTGGGTGCCGGCCTGGGTGTGGTGGAGCTGACGGTGGCGCTGCACTACGTGTTCGACACGCCGGCGGACCGCATCATCTGGGACGTCGGGCACCAGGCCTACCCGCACAAGATCCTGACGGGCCGGCGCGACCGTATCCGCACGCTGCGCCAGGGCGGGGGCCTGTCGGGCTTCACCCGGCGGTCGGAGAGCGTGTACGACCCCTTCGGTGCCGCGCACAGCTCCACCTCCATCTCGGCCGGGCTGGGCATGGCGGTGGCGCGCGACCTGGCGGGCGGGAACAACCACGTCATCGCCGTGATCGGCGACGGGTCGATCTCGGCCGGCATGGCGTACGAGGCCATGAACAACGCCGGGGCCCTGGGCTCGCGCCTGGTGGTGATCCTGAACGACAACGACATGTCGATCGCCCCGCCGGTGGGTGCCGTGTCGGGCTACCTGGCCAAGCTGGTCAGCAGCAGCCAGTACCGCAACCTGCGGGACATCGGCCGCCAGGTGGCGGAACACCTGCCGCGGCCGCTGCAGAACGCGGCGCGGCGGGTTGAGGAATACGCCCGCGGCATGGTCATGGGCGGGACGCTGTTCGAGGAACTGGGCTTCTACTATGTCGGCCCCATCGACGGGCACGATCTGGACCAGCTGGTGCCCATCCTGGAGAACATCCGGGACGAGCCGAACGGCCGCCCGGTGCTGATCCACGCGGTGACGCAGAAGGGCAAGGGCTACGCGCCGGCCGAGGCCTCGGCGGACAAGCTGCACGCGGTGGGCCGCTTCGACGTGGTGACGGGCGCCCAGGCCAAGGCCAAGGCGAACGCGCCGACCTACACCCGTGTCTTCGCCGACGCCCTGATGAAGGAGGCCAAGGCGGACGACAAGGTGGTGGCGATCACGGCGGCGATGCCGTCGGGCACGGGGCTGGACCTGTTCGGCCAGGCCTTCCCCACGCGCACCTTCGACGTGGGCATCGCGGAGCAGCACGCGGTGACGTTCGCGGCGGGCATGGCGACGGAAGGCTACAAGCCCTTCGTGGCCATCTACTCGACCTTCCTGCAGCGCGGCTACGACCAGCTGGTGCACGACGTGTCGATCCAGAACCTGCCGGTGCGCTTCGCCATGGACCGGGCGGGCCTGGTGGGGGCGGACGGCGCCACGCACGCGGGCGCCTTCGACCTGGCCTACCTGTGCTGCCTGCCCAACATGGTGGTGATGGCGGCGGCGGACGAGGCGGAACTGGTGCACATGGTGGCGACCAGCGTGGCCTATGACGCCGGCCCCATCGCGCTGCGCTATCCGCGCGGCGAGGGCGTGGGCGTGGAGATGCCGGAGAAGGGCGAGGTTCTGCCCATCGGCAAGGGCCGGATTGTCCGCGAGGGCAACACGGTGGCCATCCTGAGCCTGGGCACGCGCCTGGGCGAGGCGTGCAAGGCGGCGGAGGACCTGGCGGCGCGGGGCCTGTCGACGACGGTGGCGGACGCGCGCTTCGCCAAGCCGATCGACCGGGAACTGGTGCGCCGGCTGGCGGTTGAGCACGAGGTGCTGATCACCATCGAGGAAGGCTCGGTGGGCGGCTTCGGCGCGCAGGTCATGCAGTTCCTGGCGGAGGAGGGGCTGTTCGACAGCGGCCTGAAGTTCCGCCCCATGGTGCTGCCCGACCGCTATCAGGAACACGACAACCCGGCCAAGCAGTATGACGAGGCCGGCCTCAACGCCAACGGCATCGTCGATACCGTGCTCAAGGCGCTGGGGGCTAAGGCGGCGGCGCGGACGCCCAACGCCTGATGTCGGACGAAAGCCCGCAGAAGGCCCAGAAGCCCGGCCCAAAACCTGGAAAGATCCGCGTGGATCAGGCCCTGGTGGAACGGGGGCTGGTGGAAAGCCGCGCCCGGGCCCAGGCCCTGGTGCTGGCCGGCCTGGTCTATGCCGACACCTTGCGCATCGACAAGCCGGGCCAGACCATCCCCGCCGACAAGCCGCTGACCCTGAAGGGCCAGGACCATCCCTGGGTATCGCGGGGTGGGCTGAAACTGGTGCATGGCCTAGATCATTTCGGATTCGATCCGACGGGCGTGACCGCCGTCGACGTGGGTGCCAGCACCGGCGGCTTCACCGACGTGCTGCTGACGCGGGGGGCGGCCAAGGTCTATGCCGTGGATGTCGGCCACGGCCAGCTGGCGTGGAAGCTGCGCACCGACCCGCGCGTCGTTGTCATGGAAAAGACCAACGCCCGCCACCTGACCGCCAACGAGATTCCCGACCCCATCGGCATGGTGGTGTGCGACGCCAGCTTCATCGGCCTCGCCACCGTGCTGCCGGCGGCCCTGGACCTGGTGCGGCCTGGCGGCCGGCTGGTGGCCCTGATCAAGCCGCAGTTCGAGGTGGGCAAGGGCCGCGTGGGCAAGGGCGGCGTGGTGCGCGAACCCGAACTGCACCAGGAGGTCTGCGACGCCGTGGTCGCCTGGCTGTCCGCCCGCCCCGGCTGGACGGTCCTCGGCGTGGACCCCAGCCCCATCCTGGGCCCTGAGGGCAACAAGGAATTCCTGATCGGCGCCCGGCGCGACTGACGCGCCGCCGCCGGGGCGCTTATACCATGTGTGGACGGCCCCGCCGAAACAAGGTGTTGGCGTAAGATTTTGTTTGGGTTGAAAGCGGTCATGTGTCCGGCCTTTGTGCGCGGTCG
>NZ_VITN01000017.1 GCF_007828045.1 Nitrospirillum amazonense
GCCCCCGCAACCAAGCACAAACCCCCGCCCGCGTAAGCCGGCGGGGGTTTTGATTCTGGGCCCCTTGGGCGATCGGATCGGGACAAGAACCGGCCAGTGACGCTCAGGCCGGTTCCAGCCGGGCCTTGTCGCCAGCGCCAGCGCCCTCTTCGGCATCCATGGACAGGGTGTGCAGCAGCCACGCGCGGGCTTTGGTCCAGTCGCGGCGCACGGTACGGTCGGTGATGCCCAGGGCTTGGGCGGTTTCCAGTTCGCTATAGCCGGCGAAGAAGCGGCATTCCACCACCCGCGCCAGGCGCAGGTTCAGGGCGGCCAGACGGCCCAGGGCGTCGTTCACTTCCAGGATGCGGGCGTCACTCTCGGGTGACCCGTGTGCCAGCAGGTCGTCGTCCAGGGGCAGGGCGGCGGCCCCGCCGCCCCGCTTGGCCGCCAGGCGATCACGGGCGCGGTTCACCAGGACATGGCGCATGGCCAGGGCCGAGGCGCGCAGGAAATGGCCGTGGTCGTTGAAGCCGGCGGTCCCGCGCAGCTTCAGATAGGCTTCATGAATCAAGGCCGTGGTCTGCAGGGTGTCACTGGCCGGCAGGCGCCGCCGTTCCCGTCGCGCCAGGCGGTGCAGATCCTCATAGAACAGCGGCAGCAGGGCGTCGGCCGTGCGGACGACGTCGGGATCATCGCTGGGGACGATCAAATCCTGGAGGGTGTCGGACATCGGGTCGGTGGGGCAGGGCGGCAGTGACATTGGGATGCGAGGGACATGGGATGCGGCGGATAAACGCCACAGAACTAGCATAGCCACACTCTACTGCGGTGCGCCAACATCCGCGCCGCTTCCGATGGCAGACGCCCGTTTGGTCAAGCCCGCCCCATGATCCGCCCCCGTCTTACCGCAGGTCACGCCGCCACGCCCCGGGCGGCTTGCCGACATGCTGGGTGAAGACGCGGGTGAGGTGGGACTGGTCACTGAAGCCGCAGACCATGGCGATTTCCACCAAGGGCATGGCGGATTCCGCCAGCAGGCGCTTGGCATGTTCCAGCCGGCAGGCCGTCAGCCAGCGGTGCGGCGTCTCCCCCACCGACTGGCGGAAGGCCTGCAGGAAATAGCCGGGCGACAAGCCCAGCCCCATCGCGATTTCCCGCAAGGATCGTCCATCCCGGATGGAGGCCAGCAGCATCTCCTTGGCCAGCCGTTCCTGGCGCGGGCTGAGGCCGCCCCGCATGCGGACCTGCTGTTCCAATCCGCCATAGCGCTGGGCGATGTGGGTGCAGAGCGCCAGGATGACGTGTTCCACGAAGAACGCCCCGCCGGTGCTGTTCTTCAGGGCGGGCAGCAGGCAGGCACCCAGGCGCAAGGCATCCTCGTCCACCTTGCCGTCCGGGCAGGCCAGGGTGGAGATGAGCCGGGCGTCATAACGCCGGGACAACTCGTTCAGCGCCGCCCGGGGCACGCAGATCGCCAGCATGTCGAAGGCGGTGGTCATCAGCCAGCGCGGCTGTTGTTCCAGGTGGACGATGGAAACGCCGCCGGCGGCATAGGCGCCGATGGACGCCTCCCGCCCCTCCCGCCAGGCGCGGTGGTGAAGCAGGGGAACCAACTGCAGCAGGACAAGGAAGGTGTCCTCCGGATCGAACGGCAGGGTGGGACGGTGATCGTCAGACGGCGAGTGCAGGCGCGTGACGTTGAGGCTGGCGTCGGCGTGACGGCAATCCACCGACAGGCGGGGGCCCGCCGGCAGATGAAAGCGCCGCGCCAACTGGGCGATCTGGCCGCTGGTCTTGTAGCTCCCGAGGCCGGCGCTGTCGCTGACGGACAAGTCCGCGGCATCGTCGGCGGGAAAGGCGTGGGGCAAGCTCAAGGCGGCCGCGGGATAGTCGGCCTGAAGGGCGGGATACGACATGTCCGGGACTTCCTTCCAGGTGGCGCCGAGGTTTCTTTGCTGGGCACTCTGTTCGGCGGGTGAACACACCCGAAGGAAAACCCGGTGGCCGGATCAAACCGGACAGGGGGGCATATAAATTTTTTAATGCGGCTGGTTTTCCCTCCCGGCGGCGGCCATCGCGTCCTGCGCCTGGCGGATGAGCGGGCTGTCCGGCGCGTCGGTGCGCTGGGCGTCGGCCAATGCCGCGGCCGCGTTTTGCGCGGCGCCCGCCCGGTCGCCGGCGGCCAGGCGCACCGCGCTGCGGGTCAGCAGCAGGCGGGTGTGGATGCGGACATCGTGCGCCGCGCGCAGGCCATCATAGGCGGCCTGGGCGCGTTCGATGTCGGCTTTCGCCTCCGTGACCTTTCCTTGGCCCAGCATCAGTCGCGCCCGCCCGGTCCAGGCGAGGGTCGGCGTGATGGATGTGAGGCGCAATTGCGCCTCATCACGGATGGCGTCGTCGAACACCCGCGCCGCGTCCTCCGCGTTCCCCTGGGACAGCAGGTACCATCCCCACTGGCCGCGCAGATCCTGCGTGTCCTGGCCGTTGGGTTCCTTGGCCATGTTCTCCGCCAGCAGCTGGGACAGCAGCACGCGCGCGTCATCCCGGCCCAGCTGGGCGCTGGCCAATGCCAGCGCCAATCTCAGCCGCCGCATGTCGCGTGGGTCATCGGGCTGGCTTTCAAAGATGGGCCGTAGCCGTTCCAGGATGGGTAGCGCGTCGGCCGCCCGGCCTTCCGCCGTCAGGCTGTTGGCGTACAACAGCTGGACCTGGGCGGCGGTGGTGCGGATGTGGGGCGAATCCGGTGTGGGGTTGTCGCGGATTTGCGCCAGCAGCGTCTCGTAAAGCGCCAACGCCTCGGCGCGTCGGCCCAGTTTGTGCAATAACTTCGCGCGCTGGGCCAAGGCGAACCAGTAAGAGGGACCGACGCCCCCCGCCGCCAAGGCCAGGGGGCCGGCCCGCTCATAATTCCGCAGCGCTTCCCCGGTACGTCCCAGGCGCTCGAAAACGATGGCCTGGTTGACCAGGATGGGAGCGAGTCCGACGCCGTCCGCCCCGTCGGTCGCCAACCGATGATCAAGGGCTTTCTGATACAGCCCCGCCGCCACGGCATAATCACCCGTCTGCATGCGCAGGATCGCCGCGTTCTGCAGGGCCCGGATATAGTCGGGGTCGTCGGGCGCGCGGCGTTCATAGAGCGCGACCGCATGGTCCAGCGCCTGCCGCCGGGCCGACTGGCTGTCGGGTCCGCTTTTCAGCAAGGCTGCCTGCGCCATCCACCACTGGGCGCGATATGCCGTCTCGTCGCGGCCGGAGGTGCGCAGCATGGTGTCCAGGGTCGCCATGACCTGCCGCGCCTTGCCCATGTCGTAAGCGGTGATGGCACCCCAGGCCTCGTCAAACAGGGAGTCGATGACGACGGGATGATCGTTACCGTATAGCTTGCGGCCCAGGTCGGTTCGTTGGGCGGCAATCCGGGTGGCGCTTTCGGCGTCGTCCAGTGACTGATAAAGCTGACGGGTGATGCCATACAGCTCCAGGGCCAGGCCGGGGTCTTGCGCGAATTCCCGCGCCACCCGGCGCGCCCCCAGATCCACCAGCTTTTCCGCCGGTACGTCGCGTCGGCGCCGGTCGGTGGGGAAACCCGCGTCGGTGGCGCCGAACAGGCTGACGACGAAGGCCTTGATGGTCTCCGCCCGGGCCACAGCCTTTTGAGCGCGCGAATACTGCCAAGTGACCCCACCCAAGCCGCCCAGCACGGCCAGGGCAAGCAGTCCGGCGGCCATCAGGGGCAGGCGATGGCGCTTCATGAAGCGGCCCAGGATGTAGCGTCGGGAACCCGACCGGGCGGAGACCGGCAGGCCATCGCGCATGCGCTCCACATCGCGCGCCAGGGCATCGACGGTCCCGTAGCGCTGGGCCGGTTCCTTGCGCAAGGCCTTGGCGACGATGGCGTCCAGGTCGCCCACCAGCTTCCTCACCGGCACCGGCGGGGGACCATCGGCCCGCGCGGCGAATTGGGACAAGGGCGGCGGCACCTCCTGCAGAGCGGCGCGGACGGCCAGCGCCAGCGGCATGCCCTCCAGCGTCCACGGCCGCGCGCCAGCCAGCAACTCATAGAGCAGCATGCCCAGGGCGTAGGCATCGGTGGCGGTGCTGACCGGGCCGCCCAGCAACTGCTCCGGCGCGGCATAGCCGGGGGTGAGGGGGGCCAGCAGGGTTTCGGGGGCGCCCCCGTCGCCGGTGACGATGCGCTTGGCGATGCCGAAGTCCAGCAGCTTCACCTGCCCCTCGGGCGTCACCAGGACGTTGCCGGGCTTCAGGTCGCGATGGACGATCAGGTTGCGGTGGGCATAGGCCACCGCGTCGCAGACGGCCAGGAACAGCGTCAGGCGGCCGTCCAGCCCAATCCCGCGATCGCGGCACCAGGCGGTGATGGACTGCCCCTCCACCAGTTCCATGACCATGTAAGGCTGGCCGTCATGCAGTCCGCCGTCCAGGATGCGGGTGATGCCCGGATGGTCCAGGCGCGCCAGAATCTGCCGTTCCGCCTGGAAACGGTCGATGTGCTCCACCGCATCGCGCCGGATGAGTTTCAGGGCCACCTGCTGCTCGAAATGGCCGTCGGCGCGTTCCGCGCGATAGACCTCGCCCATGCCGCCGCGGCCGATCGGCGCGATCACCCGATAGGCGCCGATACGCTGGCCCGGCGACAGCCCGGTGAAGGGCAGCGGCGCGATGCCGTCGACCGGGCCGAGGCAGGCCGGCCGGTCCAGCCACGTCTCGTTCCGCCCCGCCTGCGCCAGCAGGGTGCGCAACTCGGCCAGCATGATGGCGTCGTCGCCGGCCAGGCGCAGCAAGGCCGCCGGGCGGTCGCTCGTGGGTAAATCCAGCAACTGATCCAGCGCCGCCTCGATCTGGGGCCAATGGGTCTTGGCGGTCAGCGACATGGATATCCCTTTCCGGTGAACAGCGGCAATTTTCCACCATATCCGGGTAGGAACATTGAAATCCCTAGATTATTCCGGAAATGAGCGTTGCGCCCGGCGAAGCGATTCTTACCATCGAACGCTCTGGTCGCGGCGAGGGGGCGGCTCATCCGGGAAAGAGATAGCCGCAGCCGGTATCGGCCGGATCGTGGGCCATGATGCGATCATAGAATGCGCCCTGGTCGGCCAGAAGGCTGTCCGCCTCCTCCGCCAGCACCCAGCCGGCGGCCACCTCGCGGGCGATGGCGGCCTGCGCCTTGGCCAGGAAATCCTGGCGGCTGGCGTAGCGGGCGGCCAGCGAGGGCCGGGGGTCATGCGCCGCCGCCCGCTCCGCCTCCGTGCGGGCGAAGGGCACGAAGGACCCGTCGAAGCGGGTTTGGTAGGCGCCGAAGCCGGTCTCCGGCGCCCGCAGGTTCCAGCCGGTGTGGGTGCCCAGCGGCACCTCCAGCTCCACCTGCCGGATGCCGCCCCGGTCGTTGCCGTCGGCATCGGGGGCGGGCACACGGGTGGGGTAGGGCTGGCCCCGCGCCGGGGGCACGGTGTCGGCGATGCCCTGGCCATAGCGCGGCCCGAAATCCAGGCGCGGTGGCATCAGGGGGCTGAGCGGCGGGGTGAGGCCGGGCACCTTGGCGAAGGCGGCCTTGTAGGCGTCGGCGGTGACGAGGGTGCCGTCGGCCAGCGTGGGCACGGCGCTGTCCGGCGGCGGCGCCTTGCCCTGCACCCAGTTGTCCAGCGCCACCACCAGCGCGCGTTCCACCGGGTAATGGTTGGTAGTGTTGACGCAGGCGGTGTAGGGCCAGCGCTCATGGCTGCGGCCGACATAGTGCTGCGATCCCGCCAGCATGTAGATGCGGGCGGACGGGTCGATGGCGGCGTCCGCCGTGCCGTCCGGCGTGATGTGCAGCAGGGAGGCCGAACGGTTCCAATATTCCGCCGAGGTGTTGGCGAAGATCATCTTGGGCAGCGGTCCGGCCGCCCGCGCGCCGTCCAGCAGGGAAGCTGTTTGTTTCGTTACCGGATCGGTCGAGGGCACGGTGGTGAAGGGGAAGGCGTCGGAGAAATAGATCTGCTCCACCAGCGGGCTGAAGTGGCGGGTGGCCATACCGAAGCGCTGGTTGAAGGCGCCCTTGCCGGCGCCGGGCACCTGGGCATAGGCGCCATCGAAGGCCGGGCGGCCCTCCTCATCCCGGTTCCAGCCATTGTAGAGCATGGTGTCGATGACGCGCCCGGACTGCGAAATGCCGAAGATCAGGGCCCGGTCCAGCGGCTGTTGCCCGGCGAAGGGTTGGGTCTTGAAGAAGGACAGCAGGTCACGGATGCCGGCCAGGCCCACGCCCACCACGTACGGATCGCGGGAGGGGACGACCACCTCATAGATTTTGCCGGTCTGGAAGCCGCCCTCCATGCGCACCTCCACCGGCAGGCCGCCATCGGGGTTTTCCACGAAGGCCCAGGCGTCGCGGGCGATGGCATGGCGGGGCGCATCGGGGGCATCCCGCTCCGTCAGCACCGCGTCGGGGGCGCCTTCGGTGGCGAAGGGGTAGGGGACGCCCTTCATGCCGACGTAAGCTGCGGTCTCGGCCGGCTTATCGACGATGAACTCATAGGCCGCCTTGCCCAGGATGGGCTTGCCGTCCTTCTCCCGGGCCACCGGCGGCTTCAGGATGAAGGGCTTGTCGCCTGGCCCGCCCCTTTGAACGTCCCAGGTCCAGCCGGACCACAGCAGGGTGTAGCCGCGCTTGAAGAAGAAGCCGTTGCCGGTATCGGCCAGGGTGGTGGGGTCGTTGTGCGCCGGAACGTGGCCATTAACCTGGCCCAAGGCCGCGATGCCGCCCCGGTTGTTGACGTCATAGAACAGGGCGCCGTTGCGGCCGGCCGCGTTGGCGGGACGCAGCATCAGGAAGTCGGTGGCGAAGACGACATGGCCGTGGCCGTCCTTGGGCGCCAGGCCCAGATCGGTGATGCGCGCGTTGGCGGGCAGGGCGGGGTCCAGCGCGATCCAGGCCGTGCCCCGGATCTTCTCATAGGGGCCAACGGTGCCGAAGGGGACCCCGTCGGCCAGCACCGTGCGCTCCGTGATCTCCACCCGCTCCACCGCCGCCAGGGCGGGCGTGGCCGTCAGCAGCCCCATCAGGACGATCAAATGCCGCATTGTCGCTGCCCCAGTTATTGCTTGTGGCGCGAGGCTAATGCGGCGCCCGGCCGGGATCAACCGGGATAGCCTGCCGCGGCCAGCGCCCGGTCCAGTTCCTGGATGGCGCAGACGATGTGGTAGAAACTGCTGGCGGGGGCGGCTTCCTCGACGAAGGTGCCGTCGGGGTTCAGGCGGTCGCGCCACAGGCCCTTCACCGGGGTGTCGAAGTACTTCATCAGGCCGCGCCCGCCGTTGGCGGCCATGGTCCAGTAGGTGTCGCTGCGGTCGGCGTCGTCGCGGGTGGCCAGTGCCGCCAGCACGGCGCACTTGATGCGCTCCGTCTGCGGCCACAGGCGGGCGACGGGATCGTGGGGGGTGAGGTCGTCCAGCAGGGCGTTCATGGCCACGCCCCGCGCCGGGTCCACGCCCGGCCCCTCGCCCACGGCGATCATGCGCCAGGCGGCGTCGGCGGCCGCCTTGCTGCCGGTCAGCGCCGCCCAGCGCAGCATCAGCCAGGACCATTCGAACTGGTGTCCCGGCTCGACGATGCGGCCGGACGTGCCGGCCTGGGGCCGCCAGTCGCCGTCGAAGAATTCCTTCAGCCCGCCCATGTCGTCGTCGATGAAGCGGCTGAGCGCCAGGCCCACGATATCTTCCGCCAGGTCGCGCCAGCCGCCGTCGCCACCCTGCTCCATCCAGGCCAGCGACGCCTCCAGCATGTGCATATGCGGGTTGGACAGCAGCGGCAGGGTGCGGGGATGGCTCTCCTCGAACCCGCCCTGGGGGTGGTGCAGGGTGTCCAGCAGGCGCTGGCGCAGGGCCACGGCCATCTCCTCGGGCGTGCGGCTCTCCGGCGTGGCGCTCTGCGCGGCGGCGAGCGCGAACAGGGCGAAGGCCTGGTCGTACAGCACGACGGTGTCGTCCAGCGCGGTGCCGTCCGGCGCCACCTTGGTGCGGAACAGGCCATCGGGCCGGCGGTAGTGGTTCAGGAAGAAGGTCAGGCCATGCTCCGCCGCCTCGCGCACCGGGCCGTTCCAGCCGGACTTGGCGGCTACGGAATAGGAATAGACCTGGCGGGCCTGCACCCGGGCGCGGCGCGCGTCGTTGGTCGGCTTGCCGTCCAGCCCCAGCTTCTCATGGAAGCCGCCGTTCACCCGGTCCGCCCCCACCTCCCACCACAGGGGATAGGCCCGCTCCACCAGCCAGGCCTTAAGCTGGCCACGCACGGCGGCGGCGTCGAGGAGGGCGGCTGAAGGCATGGGAACGCTCCTTGAAAACCTGGGATCGGCAAGTCTGGAATCTGGCGGACCAGAGGTGTGCGGCGCCGCGCACGCCCGATGAATCGCCCCAGCGGGCGGGAGCGTCTTTGGCGTCCCCCGGGTTGATGAGCAAGCGCCGGCGTACAGCCGCGCCGATCTCACTCATGAGGCCTCGGCCGGCCAACGGCCACACATGGGGGCAGGACCATAACGCGGCATTTTAAAGATGAAAATTGAAATATTAGTCCGATAAAACCTAGACCCCGCCCCGGTTGGTGCTGTCACGCGGCGGCCGTCTTCATCAGGGCGGTGCGCGACGGCAGCAGGCGGTCGTTGAAGGGCAGGATGGCGGCCCCTACCGCCGGCGCGTCCATGGCGGTGGCGGCCCGGTAGACCGGGGCGATGACGGGGATGGTGCCGGCATGGGCCTGCAGCCGGTCGGTGATCAGCTGGGCTAGGCGATCCAGCTGGGTGGTGGGCAGGCGCCCGCCCAGGAAGACGGCTTCCGGGTTCACCAGGCAGCTGACGGCGATGATGGGCACGGTCAGCAGCTCCGCCGCCAGGTCCAACCACTGATCGACCAGGGCCTGGCCGGCGGCATCCAGGCCAGCCAATTCGTCCGGCTGGCTCAGCGGATAGCCGTTGGCCTTGAGGAAGGTGAACAGAGCGGACAGCGATACCGCCTCCTGCAAAGAGGTCGCCGGCGTGCGGGGGGAGGAGACGGGCAGGAAGCCGATCTCACCGCTGCGGCCCTGGGCACCGCGGAAATACTGCCCATCGATGACCATGCCGCCACCCAGGCCCCGGCTGATCAGGATGTAGAAGAAGCTGGGATCGTGCAGGCCGTGCCCAAACTGCAGCTCACCCAGGGCCGCCGCCGCCGCGTCATTTTCCAGGAAGACCGGCAGGGGCAGGATGGCGGAGAACAGCCGGGCGACGTTGACGGTGTTCCAGGCCTCATAGCTGGCGGGGCGGTTGGGCAGGTTCACCCGCCCCAGATCGTCGGGCATGGCGACCCCGATGCCGACGATGCGGTCCTGCGGGAAGGTGCCGCCGGCCTGCAGGGCGTCCACCTGTTCCTTGAAAAAGGCGGCCACTGTGTCGGGCAGGGGAAAGTCCACGTCCAGGGTGGCGCGATGGCGCACCTGGCCCAGAAGGTCCAGCACCAGCACGGTGACATGGTCGCGGTCGATATTGACGCCGATGGAGTAGCAGCCGTCGGGGTTGATGGCCAGGCGCATGGCCGGCTGGCCGCGCGCGCCGTGCAGGCGCCCCACTTCCATGATCAGGCCGTCGTTCAGCAGGCGCTTGGTGATGTTGGCGATGGCCGGCGCCGTCAGGCCGGTGATGGTGGCCAACTCAGCCCGGGTGATGGGGCCGCTGACGCGGATGGCCTGCAGCATGACCCGCTGGTTGTGATCCCCCGCCCGCTCCAGGTTTGTGCCCGACAGGCTGGCGCCCAGCGACGGGTGCAGGTCGGCGGTGCGGGAGGGCACGAGCGCGGACATCCGGGCAATTCCTTATTTAAATTTACAAGTTTATGGGCCGGGATGGTGGGGCATCGTCCGTCTGGACACAATGCGCATTTTCAAGGACGCCCACATCGGGGGCGCTCACTGCGACTCCGTCCTGGAAGCCAGGGTGGGACAGGCCCCCGCCGTCACGTTTCCCACCCGCCAAGCCCGCTTTCGGACCGCCCAGGGCGACTTTCATGCGTTTAGGGTCGCGGCCCGCAGAACGGCAAGCTGGCTGCGCGTCATAACCCTGATGGCGATACCCTGATGGCGATGAACGCCATGATTGCGGATCCGCCTTGACGCCGCCACGAAGCCGCCGCAACGATCGAGCGGCGCGGCACTTCCGCCGTCCGCATCCTCCCTCATATCCCGGGGTCTCGCATGAGACGCTGTGCCGCGTTCGTCGCCCGCCTGGTCACCGCCGCCCTGGCCTTGGCCGCCCCCCTCGCGTGCGCGCCTGCGCTGGCCGCCGGGCCCCTGGCGCCCTCGGGCAACCTGGCGCAAAGCGACACCGACGCCACCGGCGCCTGCGTCTGGTTCAACGGCGCGCTGGCCGAGAACCACGGCGACCTGTCGGGCTTCGTGGCGGTGGAGCCGGCGGGGGACGTGGCTGTCACCGCCAATGACCGCCAGCTGTGCGTCAGCGGTCTGGAGCCGGGCAAGGCCTACACCGTCACCGTCCGCGCCGGCCTGCCCGCCGCCGACGGCAACACCCTGCCCAGGAACCTCACCTTCCACCTGACGATGCATGACCTGCCGGGCAGCGTGCGCATCGCCGGCACAGGCTACGTCCTGCCGCGCGTGGGCAACGCCGGTGTGGCTGTGGAGACCGTCAACATCACCCGGGTGACGCTGGGCCTCTATCGCGCGCCGGAAACGGCGCTGGCCAACCTGTCCCTGAACCAGGACCCGACGGGTTGGAGCGTGGAGAGCCTGGTGAACGACAAGGTGCGGCCCGTCTGGACCGGCACCATGGAAACCAAGGGCGCGCAGAATAAGCGGACCATCACCAACTTCCCCCTGGACCAGGTGCTCAAGGACCGCCAGCCCGGCGCCTATCTGCTGGTGGTCGAGGATGAAAAGCTGGCCAAGGACCGCGACAACGCGACCTATGACCAGCGTGAGGCCCGCACCGCCGCCCGCTGGCTGGTCGAGACGGACATGGCGCTGACGGCGCTGACCGGGGGTGACGGCCTGACGGTCGTCGCCCGCTCCCTGGCCAAGGCCACGCCGCTGGCTGGCGCCCGGGTGGTGCTGCTGGGCCACGATTCCGGCACCTTGGGCGAAGCCAAGACCGATGGCGATGGCATCGCCCGTTTCCCCATCGGGCTGCTGCGGGGCAAGGGCGGAGCGCGCCCGGCGCTGGTGGAGGCCTTCGCCGGCGGCCCCTCGCTGATCCCCTTCGCCAGCACGCCAACCGACTTCGCGGCGCTGTCGCTGGAGCGGGCCGCCTTCGACTTCAGCGCCCGGGGTGCCGACGGTCGCCCGGACCCCGGTCCGCTGGACGCCTATGTCTATACCGAGCGCGGCGTTTACCGGCCGGGCGAGACCGTGCACGCCGCCTTCGTGCTGCGCGACGCCCAGATTCGCACCGCCGCCGTGGACATGGTGGCCGCCGTGGTTCGCCGCAGCGACGGGGTGGAGGCCGCCCACCTGACGGCCAAGCTGAGCAGCGGCGCCGGTACCGTCGATATTCCCATCAGCGCCGCCGCCCCGCGCGGCGAATGGACCATCAACCTGTACGTCGCCGGCGGTGACGCGGTGGTCGGCAGCGGGACCTTCGACGTACAGGATTTCGTGCCGGAGCGGCTGAAGGTCGCCATCGGCAAGCCCGCGACCCCGGCGCTGGCGGCGGGCCAGCCGGCCACGCTGCCGGTGGAGGCGCGCTTCCTCTACGGCGCCGCCGCCGGCGACCTGCCGGTGGGGGGCGAGGTGCGGCTGGAACGCGACCCCAAGCCCTTCGCCAAATGGTCCGACTTCGCCTTCGGCCGCGACGATGACAAGTTCGAGCCGCAGACGGCCCCGGCGGTCGATACCCACACCGACGGCGCCGGCAAGGCGGCGGTGGAATTCCCGGTGCCGGAGGCCGGGACCGCCACCGCCCCCCTGCACGCCGTCATCACCGCCGCGGTGGTGGAGCCGGGCGGGCGGGTGACGCGCGACCAGACGGCCCTGCCGGTCACCTATCGCGCCGGCTTCGTCGGCATCCGCCCCCTGTTCGCCAACCACCGGGTGCGGGAAGGAGGCAGCGCCGACTTCGACATCCTGGCGGTGGACGCCGCCGGCGTGCCGCAGGCGGCCAAGGGTGTGCGCTATACGCTGGCGCAGGCCGACCGCCACTACACCTGGTACCGCAGCGGCTTCCAATGGTCGTACAAGACCAGCGTGCAGTACCGGACGGTGGCCAACGGCACGCTGGACCTGGACGGCGCCAAGCCGGCGCGCATCAGCCAGCGCCTGGAGTGGGGCGAATACCGCCTGCTGGTGGAAAACCCGGCCACCGGCGCTGTCACCACCCAGTCCTTCTACAGCGGCTGGTACATGGCGGGCGCCAGCACCGACGCGCCGGACGTGGTACCCACCGCCCTGGACAAGGCGGCCTACGCGGCGGGTGAGACGGCGCACCTGCGCATTGAGCCGCCCTTCGCCGGGCAGATGCAGGTGGCCGTCGCCGGGCAGGAGGTCCGCATCCTGGCCACGCGCGCCACGGGCGCGGAGCCGGTGACGGTGGACATCCCGGTGAAGGCGGAGTGGGGGGCCGGCGCCTACGCCCTCATCTCCTTCATCCGGCCGGCGGACAAGGATGTAGGCCACCAGCCGGTGCGGGCCGTGGGCCTGGCCTGGATCCCGGTGGATTCCGGGGCCAAGGCGCTGGCGGTCAGCCTCGACGCGCCCAAGACCCTGCGTCCCCGGCAGAAGGTCGACGTGCAGGTGACGGCAGTGGGGGCCAAGGCCGGCGCCTACGTCACCGTGGCGGCGGTGGATGAGGGCATCCTGCAACTGACCCGTTTCCGCAGTCCCGACCCGCTCGCCCATTTCTTTGCCAAGCGCAAGCTGGGGGCGGAGATGCGCGATGATTACGGCCGCCTTCTGGAAAGTCAGGCGGGGCAGACCGGCGTGCTGCGCCAGGGCGGTGACGGCGGTTCGCCCGGTGGGGTGGGCCTGCCGGTGGTGCCCACCCGCACCGTGGCCCTGTTCTCGGGCCTGGTGGCGCTGGATGACAAGGGCCGCGCCAAGGTCACGCTGGACATCCCCGACTTCAACGGCAGCCTGCGCCTGATGGCGGTGGCCCTGGACAAGGAGCGCATGGGCATGGCCGAGGGCGCCATGACGGTGCGCGACCCCGTGGTGGCGGAGGTCATCCTGCCCCGCTTCCTGGCGCCCAACGATACCGCCGCCGGCACGCTGCTGCTGCACAGCCTCGAAGGGGCGGCGGGCGACTACCGCGTCACCCTGACGGCGGACGGCGCCCTGAAGCTGGCGGGGGATGCGAAGCGCACCATCACGCTGGCATCCGGCCAGCGGGTGGTGCAGCCGGTGGCCCTGGCGGGCGGTCCGGCCGGAATCGGCGGCCTGACCCTGGCGGTGGAGGGGCCCGGCGGGTTGAGGCTGGAACGGTCCTGGCCCATCACCATCCGCCCGGCGGAGGCGCCCATCGTCATGGCCGAGCAGCGCCAGCAGGCCCCGGGTGAGGCCTACACCCTGCCGCCCAACCTGCTGGACCTGTTCCTGCCCGGCACGGGCAGCATCGCCCTGTCCTATTCCAACCTGCCCGGCATCGACGTGCCCGGCCTGATGAAGGATTTGGACCTCTACCCCTATGGCTGCACCGAGCAGACCACCAGCCGCGCCCTGCCGCTGGTGGCCTTCCGCGACCTGGCGCGCCAGTTGGGGCTGGAGGGCAATACCAAGGACCCGGACAACCGGGTGAACACGGCCATCGACCGGCTGCTGCAACGCCAGGACAGCACGGGGGAGTTCGGGCTGTGGTCGGCGGGCGACGGCCTGGGCGGACCCTGGCTGCAGATGTATGTGTTCGACTTCCTTACCCGCGCGCGGGCGGCCGGCTATTTCGTGCCCGACGTGGCCATGCAGTCCCTGGCCGATTGGGTGACGCAGGCGACCGACCGGGGCGTGGACGCGCGGGGGGCGGACGGGGAGGCGATGGTCTACGGCCAGTACCTGCTGGCCCGGGGCGGACACGCCACCCCGGCCAACTTGCGCTACATCCACGATGTGACGGCGGAGCAGCTGTCCAACGGCCCGCTGGCCTACGCCCAGCTGGGCGCCGCCCTGCTGGCGGCCGGTGACAAGGCGCGGGCGGAGGTGGCGTTCGAGCGGGCGCGCAAGCGCCTGGGCCAGGGCTCGCGCGATTATTACAGCAGCCCGCTGCGCGACGCCGCCGCCACCCTGGCGGTGGCGGCCGAGGCGGGCAACGCCCCCCTGCAGGAAGCGGCGCTGCACCTGGCGCTGATGGGGCTGAAGGAGCCCTGGTATTACAACACCAACCAGAAAAGCTGGCTGCTGCTGGCCTCGCAGGCCATCCTCGCGAAGGGGCAGCCCATTTCCCTGACCACCACCGGCTATGCCAAGGCCGCCACCGGCCGCGCGCTCAGCTACAGCCCCACGCCGGCGCAGCTGGCCGCCGGCTTCGGCGTGGTCAACAGCGGCACGGCCGCCGTCTGGCGCACGGTGCAGATGCGCGGCGTGCCCAAGGAAAGCCCGGGCCCGGTGGCGGAGGGCATCAGCCTGACCAAGGAGGTCTACACCATGGACGGCAAGCCCGCCGGCACCGACCACGTCGCCCGCAACACGCGGCTGGTGGTGGTGCTGAGCGGCGTGCTGCAGCAGCGTGTGAAGCGCACGCTGGTGACGGTCGATCCCCTGCCGGCAGGGTGGGAGATCGAGAGCGTGCTGCGCCCGGCCAAGAAGGGCGCAAAGGCGCTGGACTGGCTGAAGAACCTCAGCCGCGCCGCCGTGGCGGAGGCGCGCGACGACCGTTTCGTCGGCGTGCTGGACGCGGGCCAACCCTCCTGGATTTACCGGGACGAGGATGAGGACGAGGATGGCGGCGGCGAGGCGGACGAGGATACCGGGCCCAGCCAGAACTTCCGCTTCGCTTATGTGGTGCGGGCGGTGACCCCGGGGCAGTTCGCCCTGCCGCCGGCCTCCACCCAGGACATGTACGACCCGGCGGCCATCGCCCGCACCACGGCCGGCCGCACGGTGGTGGACGCCGTGCCGTGACGCCGGAGTGGCGTTCCCGGCTGGTCCGGCGGGGGCTGGCCCGCTGGGGGAGGAGCTTGGGCATCGCGGCGCTGGCGCTCGCCCTGCTGGTCGTGGTGCTGGACCGGCTGTTCCCGCCGGACCTGCGGCGCTGGCAGGAGCGGTCCACCCTGGTGACGGACGAGAACGGGGAGGTGCTGCGCGCCTTCATCACCGATGACGGCGCCTGGCGGCTGCCCATGACCGCGGCGGAGGCCAACCCCACCTACCTGGCGCTGCTGCTGGCCTATGAGGACCACCGCTTCTATCACCATCCCGGTGTCGATCCGCTGGCCCTGGCGCGGGCGGCGGGCCAGGCCCTGCGCCATGGCCGCGTCGTCTCCGGCGGGTCCACCCTCACCATGCAGGTGGCGCGCCTGCTGGAACCGCGCCCCCGCACCGTGGTGTCCAAGATGGTGGAGATGGCCCGTGCCCTGCAGCTGGAGGCGCGCTATTCCAAGAGCGACATCCTGGGCATGTACCTGACCCTGGCGCCCTTCGGCGGAAACTTGGAAGGCGCGCGGGCGGCGTCGCTGGCCTATTTCGGCCGGCCGCCGGCGGCGCTGACCCCCGGGCAGGCGGCCTTGCTGGTGACCCTGCCGCAATCGCCCACCAAGCGCCGGCCGGACCTGGCGCCGGCGGCGGCCCGTGCCGGGCGCGACGCCCTGCTGCGCCGCATGGCGGCCAAGGGCGTGCTGAGCCGCCAGGCGGCGCGCGAAGGCATGTCGGAGCCGCTGCCGACAGACCGCCGCCCGCTGCCCTTCCTGGCGCCCCACCTGGCCGACCGCCTGCGCCGGGCCGCGCCGCCGGGCAGCGTCATCGCCAGCACCCTGGACGCCGGCCTGCAGCGGCGGGTGGAGGCCACGGTACGCGGGACCCGGGATACGCTGGAGCCGGCGGCGGAGGTGGCGGTCCTGGTGATGGAGATCGGCAGCCGCAAGGTGCGCGCCTATGTCGGGGGCAGCTTCACCGGTCCCTTCGGCCAGGTGGACATGGCGGCGGCGCCACGCTCGCCCGGGTCGGCGCTGAAGCCCTTCCTCTACGGCCTGGGTTTCGAGGCGCTGCCGCTGCACCCCGAGACGCGCATCAACGACGTGCCTACCGTGTTCGGCGACTACGCGCCCCGCAATTTCGACGGCGGTTTCCATGGCCTGGTCACGGTGCGCGAGGCCCTGCAGCAGTCGCTGAACGTACCGGCGGTGAAGGTGCTGGACCGGCTGGGCCCCGCCCGCTTCCTGGGACGCCTGCGTGAGGTGGGGGCGCAAGTGGTGTTGCCCCGGCCGGACGCGGCCCCCGGCCTGCCCCTGGCGCTGGGCGGCCTGGGGCTCAGCCTGGCCGATCTGACCAATCTCTATGCCGACCTGGGGGATGGCGGCCAGGCCCGACCGCTGCTGCTGACGCCGTCCGAGGCGGCGGGGCCCAAACGGCCGGCCAAGCGGCTGATGGGCGCGGTGGCCGCCTGGTACGTGGCGGACATCCTGTCGGGCACGCCCCGGCCGGATGGGCGGGCGGCGGTGGGCGGCCGCTGGGTCGCCTATAAGACGGGCACGTCCTACGGGTTCCGTGACGCTTGGGCGGTCGGCTTCACCCCCACCCATGTGGTGGGGGTGTGGGTGGGGCGGCCGGACGGCACGCCCCGGCCCGGCGCCGCCGGCCGCGACATGGCGGCCCCCCTGCTGTTTCATCTGGTGGACCTGCTGCCCGACCGGGGCACGCCGCCCGAGCCGCCACCCGGGGTGCTGGAGGCCGGGCCCGGCCACGCCCTGCCGCCGGCCCTGGCCCTGTTCGACCGCGGGACGCCGGGTGGCAGCCTGGCCGCCGCCGCTGCCCCGCTGCGCATCGCCTTCCCGCCGGATGGGGCGGAGGTCGAGCGCACGCCCGGCCGCGACGGCGCGCCCGTGCCGGTGCCGCTGGAGGCCCTGGGCGGGCGGCCACCGCTGCGCTGGCTGGTCAACGGCCTGCCGCTTCCGGACAGCGCGACGGGGGAGGGGGCGGATTGGATTCCCGACGGCATCGGTTTCGCCGATATCGCCGTCATCGATGCCGCCGGCCAGCGGGCCAAGGCGACGGTGCGGGTTCGCTGAGCGGCGCGGATGTGCGAGGCTGGGCCCCCTTGGTGATGACGGCCCGTTGATGATGCAGGAGGACCACCGACCCATGACGCCCCCCTCCCGCCGCCGGCGCCGCCCGTGGCGCGCCATCGCGCTGCTGGCGATGATCGGCCTGTCGGCCCCAGCCCTGGCCCCCGCCCTGGCCCAGGGTACGGCCCAGGGTACGGCCCCCACCGCCGCCGCGCTGACCCCGGCGCAGATGGACGCGGCCTGGCGCCAGGGCTCCGCCAAGGCGGCGCATGAGCGCGAGGTTCTGCTGAGGAAGGTGGCGGCGGGTGACACCGCCGGGCCCTTCCGTCCGGACTGGGAATCCCTGCGGACCTGGCGGGTGCCCGAATGGTATGCGGATGCCAAGTTCGGCATCTTCATCCATTGGGGCGTCTATTCCGTGCCCGCCTTCGGCAGCGAATGGTATTCGCGCCGCATGTACATCCAGGGCAGCAAGGAATATCGGCATCATCTGGCCGTTTACGGCACCCCGGACAAGTTCGGCTACAAGGACTTCATCCCCTTGTTCAAGGCGGAGAAGTACGATCCCCGCGCCTGGGCCGCGCTGTTCCGCGCGTCCGGCGCCCGCTATGTGGTGCCGGTGGCGGAGCATCATGACGGCTTCGCCATGTACGCCACGCGCTTGTCCGACTGGTCGGCCCTGCGCATGGGGCCCAAGCGCGACCTGATCGGCGACCTGGTGCGGGCGGTGCGGGCCCAGGGCCTGCACCTGGGCCTGTCCTCACACCGGGCGGAGCATGACTGGTTCTTCGGCGAGGGGCGCAAGATCCCTTCCGACGTGAACGACCCGCGCTACGCCGACTTCTATGGCCCGGCGGAGGCGCGGCTGACGGCGGAGGACACGGGAGACACCCAGCTGACGGGTGACTTCACCTACGTCTCGCAGGCCTGGCTGGACGACTGGACGGCGCGTACGGCGGAGTTGGTGGAGGATTACCACCCCGATCTGATCTATTTCGACTGGTGGATCAGCCACCCGGCCTTCCGCGCCACCCTGCCCAAGTTCCTGGCCTATTATTACAATACCCAGGGGCGACATGGCGCCTCGGCGGTGGTGAATTACAAGGAAGGGGCGCTGGCGGCGGGCAGCGGCGTCGCCGACGTGGAGCGGGGCCTGATGCCGGACATCCAGCCCCGCGTCTGGCAGACCTGCACCTCGCTGGGCGATTACAGCTGGGGCTATATCGAGGGTGAGCAGTACAAGTCGCCGGAGCGGATCATCCACCTGCTGGCCGACATCGTGTCGAAGAACGGCAACCTGCTGCTGAACATCGGTCCCCGCGCCGATGGTACCATCCCGCAGGAGGCGCAGGACAGGCTATTGGCCATAGGCTCGTGGCTGAAGACCAATGGCGAGGCGATCTACGGCACACGCCCCTGGTATCGATACGGTGAGGGACCGGCCCAGATGACCGCCGGTTCCTTCAAGGAAGGCCAAACTGACAAGCCCTTCGGGCCCGAGGACTTCCGCTTCACCACCAGGGGCGACACCCTCTACGCCATCGAGATGGGCTGGCCCGAGGATGGCCAGGCCTTGATCCATGCCCTGCCGGCGGGAGAGCCGGTGAAGGCGGTCACCCTGCTGGACGGTGGCGCGGGCACTGCCGTGCCCTACCGCCAGGACGGGGACGGCCTACATCTGGCTGTGCCCAAGCGGGCGCCGGGCGACTACGCCTACGTCTACCGTATCGAGCGCTGAGGTGCTGACTCCGACGCCTGACGGCGTGGCGTCGCCGACCGTGTCGTCATCGACGCCGCCGGCCGGCGGGCCAAGGCGACGATACGGGTGCGTTAGCTGGCATCCGGCGGGCGATTGGTTTTATAAGGCGTATGGATGGACCTTGAACGGGTATGCGGGAACAGCGGCCTCATGGCGAATTGCTACTTCATCAGCTGTCACCGCGCGCAGGATCACGTCGCCGACCTGTTCCGCTTTCTCTATCGGCCGGACCACCTCTACGTCATCCACTGTGATCCCAAGGCACCGGCCCCGCTGCGCGATTTGGTCGCCCGGCTGGCGGCGTGTTTCCCCAATGTAGTGTCGTTGCCGGCGCAGCCCTACAGCTGGGGCGGCTATTCCATGGTGACGACCCTATGGCGGGCGCTGGAGGCGGCGCTGGCCCATGCGCCGGACTGGTCGCATTTCTTCTGGCTGAGCGAGCAGCACCTGCCCCTGTTCGCGCAGGAGGATACGCGCTGGACGCTGGAGGCCGGCTGTTCCTACAGCGATGCCGCCCCCGTGGCGGGCATGTGGTCGGGCGGCCAGGCGGATGTGCTGCATCGCTTTTCCCTGAACTTCCGAGAACTGCCCGGCGTCGGCGCCTTTCCCACCGGCCCGCAAGCCGTCGACTGGACGATGCCGCCGTACCATGGCAGCAACTGGATGGCGCTGGATCGCGGTGTCTGCGCCCTGATGCTGGAGCGCGCGGGGCCGGCGGCGGACCTGTTCGCCCATTCGGTGCAGCCGGATGAAACCATGCCGCAGACCCTGCTGATGGCCGCCGCGGCGGAGGGGCGGGCACGGGTGCGGGGCTGGAACCCGACCTACGTCGCCTGGCCCAACCTCTGCGGCAATCCCGACATGCTGTGCACCATGGACAACGTGGCCGCCGCCCGGGCGGAGGGGCGGCTGTTCATCCGCAAGCGTCCTCCCGTGATGCCGGAGGCGATGCGGGCGGAGGTGGAGGCCATGGCCGCCTTCAGCGACGCGGCGCTGATGGAGCGCTTGGGGATGGCGCCGCCAATGCCGGAGACGCGAGCGGCCCTTGCGGGACCGTTGATGGCGCGTGTGGCGGCCCTGGCGGCCGGTCGGCAGGGCTATGTCGTGGAACGGTTCGACTGTGCCGAACTGAACAACGTGCCCGCCTTCTACGTCACCATGAGGCCGCCGGCGGGTCCCGCCACACCGCCGGGCCTGCGACTCTGCGTCCTGTCGGAGGATATGCGCACCTTCAAGGTGCTAATCGTTGTGCGCCCGCCGCCGGACGGGGACTGGGCGCCCGTCGCCGTGGGACCGCATCAGGCCTATCCGCTGCGCTTGCGGGTCTACGGCCTGTTTCTGGAACGGGAGGTGGCGGTGGCGGAAGAGGCGGATGCCGGTTTCGTCATGCTGGGCGACGACGGTGACTTGGTACCGTTGGACGACACCATCCGCCGCTATCTGCTGCATATGGATGCGCTGGCGGGGCCGCCCGATGCCTGAGGGCGCGCGCATCACCCTGTGCGCCATCGTCAAGAATGAGGGCGACTTCCTGCTGGAGTGGGTGGCGTACCATCGGCTGATGGGTGTCGGCCGCTTCGTCATCTATGACAACGGCAGCATGGACGGCAGCCGTGACCTGTTGGATCGCATCGCTGCCCGGGCCGGCATCACCGTCATCGACTGGCCGTCGGCGCATGGCGGCGATGTCCTGTCCTTTCCCGAGGCCCGCGACCTGGTGCTGTCGCTGACCGATCCTCGGGACTTCAACTGGTGGGGCGACACGGCGGTGGGCCCCCAGTTGCGGGCCTACAATCACTTCCTGGCCTATTATGGGGCGGAGGCGGACTGGGTGCTGTTCATCGACGCCGATGAATTCGTCGTCAGCCGCCAAGGCCTGTCGTTGCCGGCGCTGGTGGCGCGCTATGCCGAGGATCCGGCGGTGGGCGCCGTCGCCCTCAACTGGCGCTATTTCGGTTCCAACGGCCTGCTGGAACCGGATGGCCGCCTGGTGATCGAGCGTTTCACCCGCTGCGCCCCCGTGGTCTTCAGCGGGCATGTGCACATGAAGACGCTGGGGCGGGTGTCGGCGCTGGACCGCATGCTCATCCATTCCGGCCGTCTGCGGGACGGATACTGTCAGGTGAACGACATAGGCACGCCGGTGGATCTGCGCGATTTCGCCTTCACGCCCACCATTTCCCACGCCCAACTGTACATCCACCATTATTCCGTCAAGTCACGGGCGGAGTTCGCGCGCAAGCGGGCGCGGGGGCGCGCGCCCTTCCCGGATGGCCATGCGCATAAGCGTGAGGGGTTGGACGATGAGTATTTCCAGCGCCAGGACCGGAATGAGGAGGAAGACCTGGCGCTGTTCCATCGCGTGGAGGCCGTGAAGGCGGAAATGGCGCGCCTGCTCGGCTAAGAAGGCGCCGCTTTCAGACAAAATATCCGTAAGGCGTGCAAGAGCGCCGGCCGCCACCTGGGGTAGCTTTCCCTTGCGGCGACGGGATGTCCCCCCCACTCCCCATCACCCCGTCGCTTTCCTCCCCATGGGCGGTACCTGCGGCCCCCCGCCCGCACCGCCATCCTGGATGCCCGCGCCCCGTCCGAGGCGCGGGCATCTCTTTATTCGCTTACTCCGGCGTGCTGGCGTCGGAGGAGCGCTGCCAGATGTTCAGGCCGGTGTCGATGGCATGGGTGTCGATTTCCGCCAGTTCCGCGTCCGTGAACGCCAGGTTCTTCAAGGCGTCCAGGCTGTCGTCCAACTGGGCCACGGTGCGGGCGCCGATGAGGGCGGAGGTCACGCGGGGGTCGCGCAACACCCAGGCGACCGCCATCTGGGCCAGGGTCTGGCCCCGCCGCTCGGCGATGGCGTTCAGGGCGCGCACATGCTCCAGCGCCTCGGGCGTCAGCAGGTCTTCCTTGAACGACCCGCCCTTGGCGGCGCGGGCGTCGGCCGGAACGCCGTTCAGGTACTTCTTGGACAGCAAGCCCTGCGCCAGCGGGGAGAAGGCGATGCAGCCGATGCCGCTGCCCTCCAGCGTCTCCAACAGGCCGCCCTCGATCCAGCGGTTCAGCATGGAGTAGCTGGGCTGATGGATCAGGCAGGGCACCCCCATCTCCTTCAGCAGGGCGGCGGCCTTGGCTGTCATGTCGGCTGAGTAGGAGGAGATGCCGACGTACAGCGCCTTGCCCTGGCGCACCACCTGGGCCAACGCGCCCATGGTTTCCTCCAGCGGCGTGGTCGGATCCACGCGGTGGGAATAGAAGATGTCGACATAGTCCAGGCCCATGCGGCGCAGGCTCTGGTCCAGGCTGGAGATCAGGTATTTGCGCGATCCGCCGATGCCGTAGGGGCCGGGCCACATGTCGTACCCGGCCTTGGTGGAGATGATCATCTCATCCCGGTAGGGCTTGAAGTCCCCGGCCATGACGCGGCCGAAGTTCTCCTCGGCCGAGCCATAGGGCGGGCCGTAGTTGTTGGCCAGGTCGAAGTGGGTGACGCCGCGGTCGAAGGCGCGGCGCAGGATGGCGCGGCCGGTCTCGAAAACGTCGGCGCCCCCGAAATTGTGCCACAGGCCCAGCGAGATGGCGGGCAGATCCAGGCCGCTGCGCCCGCAGCGGCGGTAGGGCATGGCTTCGTAACGGTCGTCGGCGGCGCGATAGAGGGACTGCATGTCTCAGGCTCCAGCTAAGGGGCGGTAACCGGTGGCACCATACGGGCATCGCCGGCGCCCTCCAAGGCGGGAGTTGGTTAATGCCACTTGGTCGCGAGCGAAGGGGGAAACCTGGGCCGCGACTGCCGCCGTCCGGCGATGGAGGGCGTCCTAAGCCGCCTTCACCCCGCTGATGAACGTGGCGATCTCGCGGTTCAGGGTTTCGGCCCGACGGGACAGCTGGCCCGAGGCGTCGACGATCTGGCCAGCGGCGTCGCCGGTGGTGATGGCGGCGTGGTTGACGTCGGTGATGGTGGTGGAGACGTCGCCCACGCCCTGCGCCGCTTCGTTGACATTGCGGGCGATCTCATTGGTGGCGGCGGTCTGTTCCTCCACGGCGGAGGCGATGACGACGGCGATTTCCGACAGGGCGGCGATGGTGCCGTTGATATGGTCGATGGCACCCACGGTGCGGCCGGTCAGGGCCTGAATCTCCGCGATCTGGCCGGTGATCTCATCCGTGGCCTTCGCGGTCTGGGTCGCCAGCGATTTCACCTCGTTGGCGACGATGACGAAGCCGCGACCGGCGTCGCCGGCGCGCGCCGCCTCGATGGTGGCGTTCAGTGCCAGCAGATTGGTCTGCGCCGCGATGCCGGCGATCAGCTGGGCGATGCCACCGATGCGCCGGGCGGCCTCGGCCAACTGGGCCACGGTCGCGCGCGTGTCCCCCGCTTCCTCCTGCGCCCGGTCGGCGATATCGCGGGAGTGGCTGACCTGCTGCGCGATCTCCTTCACCGACAAGGCCAGTTCCTCGGTTGCCGCCGCCACCGTCTGCACGTTCAGCGCCGCCTGGTGCGAGGCGTCGGCGACCGCGCCGGAACGCTGGTTGGTTTGGTCGGCCAGACCGGCCATGGATGTCGCCGTCGCTTCCATCTCCGTTGCGGCGCTGGCCAGCATGTGCACCAGGTCGGCGGATCGTGTCTCGAAATGAGCGACCAGGCCCTCCAGCGTCTCAGCCCGGCGGGCCTTGGCCTGCTGCTCGGCGGCCTGGGCGGCGCGGAGGCGGTCCGCTTCCCGCGCATTGTTGCGGAACACCAAGGCGGCTCGGCCGATGTCGCCGATCTCGTCGCCCCGGTCGGCGCAGGGTACCTCGGCCTCCAGCTTGCCGTCGGCCAGGTTGCGCAGGCTGTCCACCACCAGGGTGATGGGGCGCAGCAGGCCATGGCGGGCCACCAGCCAGCCCACCGCCAATCCGGCGGTGATGCCCAGGGCCGCGAACAGAACCATCAGGCGGGTGGCCAGCCTGGCCGCATGCTGCGCGTGCTCGTTCACGGCGACGGACCTGTGTTCCAGCGTATCGACCAGCGCCTTCATCTTGTCCTGCAGGGCGGCGACATGGGTGCGGGAGTCATGAATGGCGTCCACCAGGCCGGCCCGCATATCCCCACCACCATCCTGTGCCCGGCCCCGTGCCCGGCGCACCTTGTCGAACAACGCCTCCATCACCGGCGCATAGTCGGCATAAGCGGCCCGCACCGCGTCCAGTTGCGGCCGCTCATCGGGGGTGACCAGCTTTTCCAGGGCGTCCAGCCGCCCCCGCAGCGTGGCCGTCGCCACATCCTTGGCCTTGACCGCGTCCTCCCACTCCTCCGGCAGGGCCAGCGCCCGATACTCCAGACGGTTGATGGTGGACAGTTCCCGGCTCATGCGGGCGCTCAGGGTGGCGGCGTTGCCGGCGGCTTGGATTTCGGTGGCGTTGTCCGCCATGGTCCGCAGACCGATCAGTCCGGCGGCGGCGATGCCGCCCGCCGCCAGGGCCATGGCGGCGACGATGATAACGATTTTCCATAAGATGCGGATATTGGAAAACATCAAGCCCCTCCGAGCGGTCAAGATAAACCGGAGTATCGGGCGGCAACCTTAAGTGGATATTAATTAATGCATTAATGTCATGTATTTGGCCGACGGGGCTTCCTCTCTTCCTGTTCTCTCGGGAGGGGCCGCTGGCCATCTCCAACGCAAAGGCCGGCGAGGGGGCGCCTCTCGCCGGCCTTCCTACATCCCAGCCTCAAGCCGCCTTGATGGCGGCCAGGAAGCGGCTGACGTGGCTCTGCAGCACGCCGGACTGTTCCGACAGGTGGTGGGCGGCCCCCAGCACCTGGGTGGCGGCGACGCCGGCCTGGCCGGCGGCCTCCGTCACGGCCCCCAGCGCATCGGCGACCCCCTGGGTGCCGGTGGCGGCCTGGCCCACGTTGCGGCTGATCTCCGTGGTCGAGGCGCCCTGCTGTTCCATGGCGGCGGCGATGGAGGTGGAGATGCCATTCACTTCCTCGATCACCGCGCCGATGGCCTGGATGGCGGTGGAGGTGCGGAATGATACCTGCTGCACCGCTGTGATCTGGGCGGCGATGTCCTCCGTCGCCTTGGCCGTTTGGTTGGCTAGGCCCTTCACCTCCGCCGCCACGACGGCGAAGCCCTTGCCGGCCTCCCCGGCGCGCGCGGCCTCGATGGTGGCGTTCAGCGCCAGCAGGTTGGTCTGCTCGGCGATGGTCTGGATCAGGGTCACCACCTCGCCGATGCGCTGGGTGGCGTCGGTCAGTCCGGCAACGGTGGCCATGGTCTCGCGCGCGTCCTGGCTGGCACGGCTGGCGATGGCCTGGGCATGCACCACCTGACGGTTGATCTCCGCGATGCTGGCCGCCATCTCCTCCGCCGCGGCGGCCACCGTCTGGACGTTGGCGGTGGTCTGGTCCGCGGCGGCGGCGGCGCTGGCCGACTGGCGGTTGGTCTCCTCCGCCACGCCGGACATGCTCTGCGCGGCGCTGTCCAGTTCGGCGGCCGCCCCGCTGAACTGGTGCAGGATGTGGGAGGATTGCCGGTCGAAGTCGCCGACCAGGCTGTCGATGGCGGCGACGCGGCGGGCCTTGGCCGCCTCCGCCTCCCGCTGTTCGGCGGCCAGGCGCTCGGCCTCCACCAGGCCGTCGCGGAACACCTGGACGGCGCGCGCCATGGCGCCGATCTCATCCTGCCGGTCGGCGCCGGGGATGGCGGTGTCCAGCTGCCGCTGGCTCAAGCGCGTCATGACCGCTGTCAACTGACGGGTGGGCCGGCCGGTGGTCAGCACCGTGACGGCGCCGGCGGCAAGGGCCACGGCCAGCGCCAAGCCCAGCGCCAGCAGCGTGCCCAGGCGCGAGATACCGGTGGTGTGGTTCAGCAGGGCGTAGGCGTCCTGGCCGGCGCGGTAGTTCAGGTCCGCCGCCTCCGTCAGCACCTTGACCAGGGCGCGGGTCTGGTCCCGGTTCTCGCCGGCGTACAGCTTCAGCGCCGTTTCCCGGTCGCCCTTGTGCAAGGCATCGATGACCTGGGTGGAGGAAGCGAGGAACCGCGGCCACAGCGTGTCGAACTGGTCCATCTGCGGCCGCTCGATGGTAATCAGCGGGTCATAGGCCCGGCGGCCCTTGGCCACGCGGTCCAGTTCTTGGGTTACCGTCTTTTCCTGCTCGGCCCGCGCCGCGTCATCGGTGGCCAGCAGCATGCCTTGCTGGAAGCGCCGGGCCTCCAGCACGCCCTGCAGCAATTCATTGCTGGCGACGATGGAGGGCAGGGCGTCGGTTCCCAGGTCGGCGGCGGCCGCCTCGATGCGGGACAGGCGCTCCAGGGCGAAGAGCCCCAGGCCCAAGGTCACCAGCAAGATCAAAGCGAAGGCCGAGACTATACGGGTGCGCAAGGAAAGATCAACAAGACGCGGCATGGCTGCTCCTGAAGCGGATTGCGCTGGGGCCCCTGTCCATTTTCCACAAGAGATACCCCTTTATAGGGGGAGGACATGGGGTGAACCTGTCCAATTGCCACCCCCGTTAACCTCGTATCCCGTCGCGTACCGGTGGGCTGCGGCGTTCTGCCGCTATATTGCTATTAATTACATGGCATTTTATTCAACTACAACTGGCCGAGATTTGCGGCTTTACTCGGCCGGTTCCGCCAGTTCGGCTGTTTCCACCTGGCGCAGCACGGCGCGCAGGGTCAGGGCGTTGTCGCTGCCGAAGGCGTGCTCGAACCGCGCCTGCGCCGCCGTCCACAGCGGCTCGGCCTGGGCGATCAGATCCCGCCCCTCCGACGTCAGCACCAGGACACGGCGGCGCTTGTCCGCCGGTGTGATGGTCAGGCGCACCAGGTTGCGCTTCTCCAGCGGGCGCAGCAGATGCCCCAGGGTGGACCGGTCCATGGCCAGCAAGGCTGCCAGGTCCTGGATGCTTTTGGGGCCGTGGCGGTTCAGGCGGGACAGGATGGAGTACTGGTTGATGCCCAGCCCTGTGGGCGCCAAGGCCGCGTCATAGAACTTGGTCAGGCGGCGGGAGGCCTGACGCAAGGCGGCGCAGTTGCATTGCGTGGGTTCGGACGGGTCGGCGGCGAGGGGAGCAGTGTCAGGCATGAATGGTCCTGGTGGAAACGGGCGCCAGCCTATCAGGCGCGCCTGTGGCTGCGCTGTCAACGATCATATGGGCAATTACCCGTAAATGCGGCATCCTCGTGTTTGGGCATCCCGTCGAGGGGCGCCCACAACCGGAGGAACACCCCATGCCGCTCGCCCGTATCGACCTGGTCAAAGGCAAGTCCGCCGAATACCGCCACACCATCGGTGAGGTGATTTATGAGGCCATGCTCAGCACCTTGAATGTACCCAAGGACGACCGTTTCCAGATCATCACCGAACATGGGGACAGCGACTTCGTGGCCGACCCGACCTATATGGGCATTCATCGCACCCGCGACACGGTGATCATCCAAATCACCCTGAACCAGGGCCGCACGCTGGAGGTGAAGAAGGCCTTCTACAAGGCGGTGGCCGATGGCCTGCACGCCCGGTTGGGGCTGCGGCGCGAGGACGTGTTCATCAACCTGGTCGAGGTGCCCAAGGAGAACTGGTCCTTCGGCAACGGCGAAGCGCAGTACGCGTCATGAGTGGGAAATCAGCGCTGATTGTTGGCGCGGGCAAGGGGATCAGCGCCTCTTTGGCCCGCTTGCTGGCGGCGGAGGGTTACCGTGTCGCCCTGGCCGCGCGCAACACGGGCAAGCTGGCCGAGTTGGTGGCGGAAACCGGGGCCCGGGCCTACGCCGTCGATGCCGCCGAGCCCGAGGCGGTGGTCCGCCTTTTCGAACAGGTCGACACCGACCTGGGCGTGCCGGAACTGGTGGTGTTCAACGCCAGCGCCCGCGCGCGTGGGCCGGTGCAGGATCTGGACCCCGCCCAGGTGCTGGAGTCCTTGCGCGTCTCCGCCTACGCCGGTTTCCTGGTGGCTCAGGCGGCGGCGGTGCGCATGCGCGTGCTGGGTCGGGGCAGCATCCTGCTGACCGGTGCCACCGCCAGCGTGAAGGGCCTGGCGGGCTCGACCCCCTTCGCCATGGGAAAGTTTGCTTTACGCGGCATGGCGCAAAGCCTGGCACGCGAGCTGGCGCCGCAGAACATCCACGTCGCCCATTTCGTCATCGATGGCGGCGTGGCCAGCAGCTGGTCCAAACCCGGGGAGGAGGGGCCGGCGGACAAATGGCTGGATCCCGACGCCATCGCCCGGGAATACCTCCACATCCACAATCAGCACCGCAGCGCCTGGACCTGGGAGGTGGAACTGCGCCCGTGGGTCGAGAAGTTCTGACAACCAACCATTCCCGGCGCCACTCAATGGTCTCCCACTCAATGGTCTCCCACTCAACGATCTCATTGAGAAGACTCGTTTGTGTGGCGCCGGTCCCACCCAGATGCTGACCGCCTCGATTTCACCGGAGGCGATCATGAGTGCGGGCAAGCAGTTGAAACTGGGTTTCATCCTTCACGGCGTCGGCCGCACCTGGGGTGACTGGCGCCACCCGGACGCCCAGCCCGACGCCAGCACCAACTTCGCCTTCTACAAGCGCCAGGCGCAGGTGGCGGAGAAGGGGCGCTTCGACTTCCTGTTCGTGGCCGACAGCGTCTATATCACCGAGAAATCCAGTCCCCACTATTTGAACCGGTTCGAGCCGCTGACCATCCTGTCGGCACTGGCCGGCGCCACCAGCCATATCGGCCTGGTCGGCACCCTGACCGTCAGCTACAGCGAGCCTTATAACGTGGCGCGTCAGTTCGCCTCGCTGGACCATATCAGTGGCGGGCGGGCGGGCTGGAACGTGGTCACCAGTTGGCTGGAGGGCAGCGCCGCCAACTACAGCAAGGCCCAGCACCTGGCCCATGACCAGCGCTATCGCCTGGCGGCCGAATACCTGGACGTGGTCCAGGGCCTGTGGGACAGCTGGGAGGATGATGCCCTGGTCCATGACAAGGAAAGCGGCGTCTTCTTCGATCCGAAGAAGCTGAACACCCTGGACCATAAGGGGGAGTTCTTCCAGGTGAAGGGGCCCCTGAACATCGCCCGATCGCCCCAGGGGCAGCCAGTGATCTTCCAGGCCGGCGCGTCGGAGGACGGCAAGAACTTCGCCGCCAAGCACGCCGACGCCATCTTCGTCGGCCAGGATGATCTGGCGGAGGCGCAGGCCTATTATGCCGATGTGAAGGCGCGGGCCGCCGGCTTCGGCCGTGACCCGGAAAAGGTCTTCATCCTGCCGGGTGTGGCGCCGGTGGTGGGCGCCACGGAAGCGGAGGCAGAGGCGAAGTATCAGGAACTGGCCAACCTGGTGTCCATCGAGAACGCCCTGTCCATGCTGGGCCGGCCGTTCAACGACCATGATTTCAGCCGGTACGACCTGGATGCACCCTTCCCCGACGTGACGGCCGTCGGCCTCAACAGCAACCAGAGCAGCGTGTTGAAGATCATCAGCGCCGCCAAGCGCGACGGCCTCACCCTGCGCCAGGTGGCCCAGCGCTTCGCCACCCCGCGCGGCAACTTCGTCGGCACGCCGGAACAGGTGGCCGACAAGTTCCAGCAATGGCTGGAGGCCAGGGCCGCCGACGGCTTCGTCTTCTTCGAGGCGCTGCCCAAGCAACTGGACCTGTTCGTGGAGACGGTGGTGCCCATCCTTCAGGACCGCGGCCTGCTGCGGCGGGAGTATGAGGGCGAGACCTTCCGGGACAATCTGGGGTTGGAGGTTCCGGTCAACCGCTTCACCGCGCGCAAGGCGGAAAAGGGCGCGGCGTAGGCTACGGACAAAAGGGGGCGCTGGGGAGGGGGCGCTGGGCAGGGGGCGCTGGGCAGGGGGCGCTGGGCAGGGGGCGCTGGGCAGGGGGCGGTTTGCACGGCACCGCCTGCCCACCCCTTCGCGAGATTTTTGACCTCACGAAAAGTTGTATCTATCCGGAGACATTGCGCTGCCGCCCTTGGGATGGACATGCTGCGCCATCCATAGAGGGGAGTGGCTTATGGGCAAAGCATATGCTGTCGGGACTGTTGTCGCCGCCATGCTGGTGGCCGGTCCCGCATTCGGACAGGCGACCGCCCGGCCTTGCGGCATGGATGAAGCGGCCGGCCCCGCCTGCCTGATGGCCCACCAGAACATCGCCGCCCTGCCGGACGGCGACATATATTGGCACCTGGACACCTTCCCGTCCAAGGCGGCGGCGGAGGCGGCGGCCAGCAAGACAGGCAGCGTCGTCGCCGCCTTCGGTAAGGTCTGGCTGTTCACCATTGAAGGGAGAGGATGGCGGCCCCCGCAGGGCGGCACGCATGTGGCGGACATCGGGCCCCTGCCGGTGACCTCTGCCGCTTCCTATTCGGCGGAATATCTGCGTTCGGTCTTTACGCCCGGCATGACGGCGCCCCTGCACGTGCATTCGGGGCCGGAGGCCTTCTATGCGCTGACCGGGGATACGTGCCTGGAGACGCCGGCCGGTGCGCGGCAGGAGCGGGGACCGGGTAACAGCCTGGTCATCGAGGGCGGCCCGCCGATGCTGCTCATGGCCATCGGCACAGCGCCGCGCCGTGGCTTCGCCCTCATCCTGCACGACGCCACCCGGCCGCCGACCACCCTGATCCAGGACTGGCAGCCGCAAGGGCTGTGCGCGCAGCAGTTCGCGCGCGATCAGGCGCAATAGCGACGGGGCGGTCCTGGTCGAAGGACCGCCCCGTCTCCTCACGCACCGGCCGGAAAGTCGGTGGACAGCGCCACCTCCCGCCACTGCGCCAGCTCGCCGGCCACGAAGGCGTTCTTCTTCTCGATGGCCGCCACCGTGTCGCTGCCCAGTGGCAGGCGCACCGGTGGCTGCGGCGCGTTCGCCAGGGCGATGAAGGCTTGGGCCAGGCGGGCCGGGTCGCCCGGCTGGGTATGGTTGGCGCCGGCGGCGAAGTCGCGCATGCCGCCCACCGTGGCGTGATAATCCTCGATCTGCGCCTTGGTGCGCGACAGCGACTGGTCATCCAGGAAGTCGGTGCGGAAGAAGCCGGGCTCCACCACCGTGGCATGGATACCCAGGGGGGCGACCTCGAGCGCCAGCGCCTCGGTCAGGCCTTCCACCGCGAACTTGGTGGCGCAATAGGGCCCCCAGCCGATGAAGGACTGATAGCCGCCGATGGACGACAGATTGATGATGTGGCCGGAGCGCTGGCGGCGCATGTGCGGCAGCACGGCACGGGTCACGGCCAGCAGGCCGAAGACGTTGGTGGCGAACAGGCGTTCCACCTCCGTCCCGCTGGCTTCCTCCACGCCGCCCAACAGGCCATAACCAGCGTTGTTCACCAGGATGTCGATGCGGCCGAAGGTCTTGACGGCTTGTTCCACGGCCGCCCGGGCCTGCGCCTCGTCGGTCACATCCAGCTTGGCGGCCAGCAGGCGGGGATGGGCGCCGAGACGGGCGGTGACGGTGGACGGGTCGCGGGCGGTGGCGACGACGGCGTCGCCGACGGCCAGGGCCTGTTCGGTGATCAGGGCGCCGAAACCCCGGGACGCGCCGGTGATGAACCAGACACGCATGATGCTCTCCTTCGCTTGGGGGCCGGGGCCCATCGCCGCCGGCTGACGAAGGGCAAGCTAGCGCCGTAGCTCTGATGAATTAATCCAGGGAATTTGCGTTAGGCTGATGAGGTAATTTCATCAATAATACCGGCCCATGAAACGCATCGATCCGGCGGAGCTGTCCGTCTTCCTCGCCATCGCCACCCATCGCAGCTTCCGCAAGGCAGCGGTGGAACTGGGCGTGACACCGTCCGCCCTCAGCCACGCCTTGCGCGCTATCGAGGAACGGCTGGATCTGCGCTTGGTGAACCGCACGACCCGCAGCGTCGCCCTGACCGAGGCGGGGGAGCGGCTGTACGCCCGCATCCGCCCGGCTTTCCTGGACATCCATGACGCCATCGAGGATTTGAACAGCTTGCGCGGCCAGCCCGTGGGCACCCTGCGCCTGAACGCCTCGCAGGCGGCGGCGCGGCTGGTGCTGCTGCCCCTCGTGCTGCGCTTCCTGGCGGTCTTCCCCGACGTGCGGGTGGAGATGGTGGTGGACGACGCGCTGGTCGACGTGGTGGCCGGCGGTTTCGATGCCGGCGTGCGCTTCGGCGAAAGCATCGCCGGCGACATGATCGCGGTACCCCTGGGCCCCCGGCAGCGCTTTGCCGTGGTGGGATCGCCTGCCCATTTCGAACGCCATCCGGTGCCGGCCAGTCCCCATGACCTGCGAACCCAGCCTTGCATCCGCTACCGCTTCCTCAGCGGCGCGCTCTATCGCTGGGAATTCGAGCGGGCAGGCGAGGCGTTGGATGTGGAGGTCAACGGCCCCCTGACCCTCAGCGACCAGGACCTGATGGTGGACGCCGCCATGGCCGGCACGGGCCTGGCCTATGTGTTCGACGCCCGCGTGACCGACCTGGTCGCGTCCGGCCGCCTGGTGCGGGTGCTGGAAGACTGGTGCCCCTATTACCCCGGCCTGTTCCTCTATTACCCCAGCCGCCGGCACCTACCCGCGCCCTTGCGCGCCTTCATCGACTTCGCGCGGGCGCCGGGGCCGAAAAAGTAGTGGGTTCAGCTGATGCGAGAGAATAAGTCAGCTGGTGGCTCTGGCAGGTCTGCGATGCCGCGACAAGGAATATTCGCTAATGATGCCATGGCCTTGACGCCCGCATCATCGGATAAAATTTCTGTAGACCGATGGACAGCGGCTGTCGCGACGATTTGTAAATCAAACTTAACCCGGTGCCGGCTGACGTGTTCACGGAGGGCCTGCATTCGTCCTTTCCAATGCAGGCCCATAATTAGCGACGTTTCGATAGCCGCCCGATCATCGAAGTTCTCAATTTTGAAAACTGCCATGCGGCGAATGGCTTCCAAATATGATGGGGCCGCCGCGCCGGTCCTGGCTAGCGTTTCGGCGAGCACCGGAGTTGGGATAAGGATTTTCGTCCTTTGTTTCGCCAGTTCTGAGATGAAAAGCTGTACGCGGCCGGAAGCATTCGTGACCAGCTGTCCCGTACCTGGATCAATGGGAGGCGCGGACTTAGGGTCGAGCATGTAGGTAAAGACAGACGTGTCCAGCGTGATCAACTGCTCTCCTCGTCTTTCCGCAGCTCGGCCCAGTCGGGCCCATCGCCGAATGCACCCAAGCCGCGAAGCTTCTCCAGCGCCTCGGCTAAGGATAGGTCGTCCAGCGTTTCAATAGTGGATGCGGTGAATCTGGTTAGTTCCCAAATACCCGCAGGCGTCCTGCACCATCCCCCATTTCCTGCAACGCGGAGGGTGGCGCCAAAAAGATGCGATGCCATTTCCCGTGCTAGCGTTCGGTTGCAACTTCCGCTCCAAATCCGGCCGCCATCGGCCAGATGAAAATGGACGGTCTTATCCCGGCCACCAATGCGAATGAGCTGTCCTTGAATGGTGGTCGGCTGTTGCAGGAGGCTAATAGGGTCGGTTTGAGGGACCTTACGGCCGGGGAACTCCAGAACATTGGTGTCGCTGCCAGACAGGAGGCCGACACCTTGGTCCTCGCGTAGCAGCTTATTTAGATTGGCGACCGATTTCTGAATTTCCGATGGAATCTCGCCCGCACGAATGCGTTCCATTTGGATGTCAATTCTGGGAGCCGTGGGTTCATCCGCCCACGCCACAAGCACGGCGCTCCCAGCCTCGACGCGCGTAAAGTGAAGACCGGGCTCGTCGCCCAGAATTTTACTCACTTCCGTCAGGTACGCGACAAGACGGCCCAGAGACAGTGTCTCGGGCCGCAACGTGTCGATGGAGAAGCGGTACTCGACTTTCATCACTCAATCCTCCGCATTCGGGAATTATACGTCAAACGTCTATTTCCGCGAGCGGATTGACGGGCGCCGAAAAGCCTTCGGCACCCGTCGATTGATCACCCGGCGCCGTTGGCGGCGCTGAGCACGGCGCGGACGGAGGCGGTGGCGATGTCGGTGTCGATGCCCACGCCGAAGACCTTGCGGCCGTTGCCGGTGCGGCACTCGACGTAAGCCGCGGCGCGGGCGTCGCCGCCGTGGCCGATGGCGTGTTCCTGGTAATCGACGATGTCCAGGTCCACGCCGCAATCGGCCTTCAGCGCGGCCAGCACGCTGGACAGCAGGCCGTTGCCCCGGCCGCTCACGCTGCGTTCCTCCCGGCCCACGCTGATGCGGCCGACGAACATGCGCTCCCGGCTGCCGGCGGCGCCGGTCTCCTGATAGTCGATCAGCTCGAAGCGCTGCAGGCCCGTCAGGCAATAGGTGTCCTGGAAGATGGACCAGATGTCGGCGGCGGTCATCTCCCGGCTGGTCTCATCGGCATAGCCTTGGACCACGCGGCTGAAATCGATCTGCAGGGGGCGGGGCAGCTTCAGGCCCTTGTCCTGTTCCAGGACCCAGGCGATGCCGCCCTTGCCCGACTGGCTGTTGACGCGAATGACCGCCTCATAGCCGCAGCCCAGGTCGGTGGGATCGATGGGCAGATAAGGCACGTCCCAGATCTGGTCGTTGCGGCCGGCCTGCGCCGCGAAGCCCTTCTTGATGGCGTCCTGGTGCGATCCGGAGAAGGCGGTGAACACCAGCTCACCGGCGTAGGGGTGGCGGGGGTGCACCGGAATCTGGTTGCAGTACTGCACCGTCTGGACGACCGACTGGATGTCGGAGAAGTCCAGGCCCGGGTCCACGCCCTGGGTGTACAGGTTCAGGCCCAGGGTCACCAGGTCGACATTGCCCGTGCGTTCCCCATTGCCGAACAGGCAGCCCTCGACACGGTCGGCGCCGGCCTGCACCGCCAGTTCCGCCGCCGCCACGCCGGTACCCCGGTCGTTGTGGGGATGGACGCTGACGATGACGCTGTCGCGGCGGCTGATCTGGCGGCAGAACCGCTCGATCTGGTCGGCGTAGATGTGGGGGCCGGCGGCCTCCACCGTGGCCGGCAGGTTCAGGATGACGGACTTGTCCGGCGTGGGTTGCAGCACGTCCAGCACCGCCTCGCACACCTCCAGGGCGAAGTCGGGCTCCGCCGTGCTGAAGGTCTCGGGCGAGTATTCGAAGATCCAGTCGGTCTCGGGATACTTCTCCGCCTGCTCGCGCATGATAGTCACGCCCTTGACGGCGATATCCTTGATGCCGGCCCGGTCCATGCCGAAGACGATGCGGCGCCAGGCGGGGGAGATGGCGTTGTACATATGGACGATGGCGCGGGGGGCGCCCCGCAGGCTTTCGAATGTGCGCTCGATCAGGTCGCGCCGCGCCTGGGTCAGCACCTGAATGGTGACGTCGTCGGGGACCTTGCCGCCCTCCACCAGGCCGCGGACGAAGTCGAATTCCGTCTGGGAGGCGGAGGGGAAGCCGACCTCGATCTCCTTGAAGCCGATCTTCACCAGCATGTCGAAGAAGCGCTGCTTCTTCTCCGCGTCCATGGGGTCGATCAGGGCCTGGTTGCCGTCGCGCAGGTCGGTGGACAGCCAGCGCGGCGCCCGGGTGATGGCGCGGGACGGCCAGGTGCGGTCAGGCAGGTCGGCGTGGGCGAAGGGGCGGTACTTGGTGGAGGGATCGCGCAACATGGTCAGGGCGTCTCTGCTGCTATGTATTCAGTCGGGGAAGGTGAATACGGCCAGATCTACAGCCGCCGGATGGCCGTCAGGCCCGGCGACCGCCGATAAGGAGCAGGCGCAGCGCGGGGGCGCTGGCGACGGCTTTGGCTTTGTCAGAGAGGCCCATCAACGGGGCGGTGTGACACGACATTTGGATACTCACGAACCTTGCGCAAACTTATGACGAAATCCCCGGTCCTCTCAGGAGGCCGGGTTCATAAGAAGCAGCAGGGTGGTCGCGGTGTCGGTCATGATGCGCAGGATAAAAGCGGCATCCGGTCGGCGTGTCAAGCGAACACGCTCATGAAATTTCAATAGCGGCCATGCCCCGGCATCAAAGGGTCGGCGCCGGTGCGCTGGCGACAATCTTTGGTCGCCCGCTCAACAAAGCCGATGACGGGAGGGATACTCCCGTCATCGGTAGCCCGCGACCGCGGGCGCCGGAGCGAGCACCGCAGGAGCGGAACGAGGACAGCCAAAGGCCCGGATGGGCCTGCCGGCGCTTGAGGAAAACGAACACCTACAACTTATAAATCAAGCGTAGCCGAGAAGCGCACGGTGGCCGGCATGCCCGAGTAGAGCGTGGGGCCGCCGGTGGCCCAGTAGCGCTCATTGGTCACGTTGTCGGCGTTGACGCGCAGGGTCAGGCCATTGCCCTGCACCTGGGTCTTGTAGCTGGCGCCCAGGCTCAGCGTCGTATAGGCGGGCAGGGTGGCGCGGTTCTGGGCATCCGCCGCACGGTCGCCGGTGTAGTAGACGCCGGCGTTCAGGCCCACGCCGTCCAGGAAATCCGGATGGTATTCCGCGAAGATGGAACCGGACCAGCGCGGCGTGTTCTCCACCCGCCTGCCATCCTGGTAGACGCTGCCGGTGTTCTCCTGAAGGGCGTTCAGGTACTGGCCGCTGACCATGATCGACAGGTCGGGCAGCACCTCCCCCTGGACGGAGGCTTCGACGCCCTGGTGGATGGCCTGGCCGTTCAGGACGTAGGTGTTGTGGATGTCGGTATAGGCCAGGCCCCGGTCGATGTGGAACCAGGCCAGCGACATCATGGCGCCGGCCACCTCCATGCGGCCGCCCACCTCCACCTGCTTGCTGACGATGGGGTTCAGGATGCTGCCGGCGTTGGTGGTGCCGTCGGGTGCTGTGCCCGCACTCTCCAGCCCCTCGATATAGGTCGCGTACAGGCTGGACTTGGGCGTCAGCTTATAGACCAGGCCGGCCGTGGGGGTGACCGTCTGCACGGCGTAATTGCTGGTGGCGGAAGAGGTGTCGTAATCGACATAGCGGGCGCCGGCGATCAGCAGCCAGCTTTCGCCCAGGTGCGCCATGTCCATGATGTAGCCGCCGGTGTCGATGTTCACGCTGCCCGGCTGCAAGCGGGTGGTGGTGAACTTCAGCGTGTCGTAGGCCACGTCCACGGGATCGTACAGGTTCTGCTTGATCGCGGTGTAGGACTGCTGGTGCTGGTCCTCCTGCGTCTGGCGGTTGCGGCTGAAGCCCACCAGCAGTTCATGGCTGATGGGGCCGGTGTCAAGCTTGCCCGACACCTCCAGCCGCAGGTTCTGGTTGCGGTATTCCTGGTCCGGCGTGTAGGTGCCGCTGATGGTGCCGGCGCCGGTGGCCAAGTTGACGCCACCGAGGTTGGCGATGGTGCGCTGCCGCCGGGTGGAAGCGACGCCGAACTCCGCGCGGGCCGACCAGTCGTCGGTGATGGCGTAGTCGGCGCGGCCCACCACGTTGGTGGCCCAGGTGTTGTAGGGTGCGTTCAGCGGCGCGAAGCGCAGGCTGGGGTCCGGGATGGACGGCAGGATGATGGTGCCGCCGTTGCCGCCCTTGGCGCCGACGGCGGTGGGCAGGGTGATGCCACCCGGCTCATCCATTTCGCGGCGGTAGTATTCGGCGTCCAGCTTGAAGGTCAGGCGCTCGCTGGCGCGCCAGTCGAAGGCGCCGCTCATCAGCCAGCGCCGGCCGTCCACGTCGTTCACCGGCGTGCCGATGCGCGAGGCGTAGCCGTTGATGCGGGCGCCGTATTCGTTGTGGTCGCCGAACTCCCGCCCGATGTCGAAGCCGCTGCCGAAACTGCCGTTGTTGTCGCCGTTCAGGGTGAAGCTGGTGACGGGGTCGGATCCCGCCCGCTTGGTCACCACGTTGACGATGCCCGACGGCGTGCTGATGCCGTAGTAAAGCGCCGACACGCCCTTCAGCAGCTCGACCCGCTGCTTGTTCTCGATGGGGATGGGACCCAGGTTGATGATGGGCAGCGAGCCGTTCAGGCGATAATTGGTGCGCGCGTTCATCAGCACGCCGCGTGAAACGAAGTTGTTGCTGGTCAGAGGACTGGTGGCCTGCTGTGTCACGCCGGGCGTGTTGCGCAACGCGTCGTCCAGCCCCTGGGCGCCTTGGGCGTCCAGCAAGGCGCGTGGCAGGATGGATACCGTCAGCGGCGTGTCCAGCAGCGACTGGTTCCGGAAGGCGCCGACCTGCACCACCTCCGCCTTGAACGAGGGGGCCTGCGTGCCGGTCACGATGATATCGTCCAGGACCTTTTCCTGGCCGGCGTCGGTGGTGGCGGCCGTCGTGTCCACGGCGGCGTCCATCGCCTCCGTGGCCTGGGCCCGCAAGGGGGCATGCATCGCCGCCAATAGGGCAAGCACCGACACGGCGCACTTTTTCATCGTGTTTCCATTATTCAGTCAGGATCGGTTGGCACCCTGATACTGATAATGAGAAACGATCGCAATATCGATTTTAACAAGATCGTTAGGCGCTTTTGGCAGGGGTGGGCATGGACCGGCACCCGGATCGATCAGGTCAGGAAGGGGGTGGCGCCTCAAAGTTCGTGCAGATTGGAAGCGGGCTGATCCCTTTCCAACTCCGCAACAACTTCCCGAGCGGCCACTTCCGCCCGCCCGCGAATGTCCTGCTCCGACGGAGCCGGCAGCCCGAGTAGCACGCGATAATCATCGAGACCGACCAGCTGCTCGAAGAAATCATGGCCGATCTTGCGCCGTCGCTCCACCGGCATACCGGATGTCTCGGCCCGAGTTGACAGAAAAGCCTCTAGCCTTTCGACGTGCGCGTTGATCAGGCCATTGTAAGCCAGCTCGCCAAGATGCGGAAATCGTCGTATCTCGGTCATGACGACCCGAAGCAGGTTCGTCGTCTTCGCGCCGCGAATGCGCTCCTGGAACATCACGCCGACAAATAGAAGAATGTCCGCGAGCGGCTTCTTCAAAGCATCCTCGATCTTGGCCGACTCTTCCATATCGACCGGATGACAGGCGCTTTCGATCACCGCAGCGAAGAGATCGTCTTTGGTTCGAGCATGGCGGTACAGCGTCATGATTGAAACGCCAGCCTCACGGGCGATGCTCTCCATTCCACTGCCGGCATAGCCGTCCCGCACGAACGCTTGTTCGGCGGCCGCCACGATTGCGGCGCGCTTACGCGCCATCACTTTCGCTCTCGGATGATCGGGGGACCAATCCCTCATGCGTGTTGACTCCTAACGATAGTCGCAATTATCGTTATAGCGATAATGTGCGCTATTGTTACACGAAAGGCAGATCAATGGCCCAGGCTATCGAAGGCGGGAACGCGCTCCTGGCGCGGATGCGTCGCCGCCCGATCAACAGCACGCTGATCGGGCTCGCGATATTGCTCTTGGTGGTGCTGCTCTGGTTCGCCTGGACTTTCGCTCCGATCCGGCTCGATGTGCCGCAAATCGATGTCGGGGCGCTGCCGCCGGCCACGCCTCCGGCGGCCATGTCGATCAGCGTGATGCCGACAGGTACATATGAAACCCCCGCGGCGTTAGCATTTCGGGGCGGTTCGTGGAGCGAGACTCGCGCATTCGCCGCGAGCGGCGTCCTCGTGCGGCATCCCAAGGGGAACCTGCTGATCGACACTGGGTTCGGGCGGAACGTCGAGCAGCAATTGAAACTGCTCCCCTCGCTCCAGCAGTCGCCTCACCACCTTGGCACGCCCATCATCGATCAGTTGGCCAAGGGGTCTGGCGACACGATTACCGCGATTATTCCGACCCATGCACACTGGGATCACATCAGCGGCGTGGACGATTTCCACGGCATACCCGTGTTGGTAGACGAAGTCGGCCAGCGCTTTATCGGCTCGCATGGTGAGGGCACCGAGGTGCTCAACAGCTTCCAGGGGGTCACCTATCAGGCCTATCCCTTCGACGGCGGCCCCTATCTTGGTTTCCCAAGCAGCCATGACGTATACGGCGATGGCTCGGTTGTGATCGTACCGTCACCCGGCCATACACCGGACTCGGTCGTCGTTTTCGTCAACCTGCCTTCGGGAAAGCGCTATGCCTTTGTCGGTGATCTCGTTTGGCAGATGGAAGGGCTGACGCGGCCAGCGGAGAAGCCTTGGATGATGCGGTTCCTGATTGGCGAAAACCGCTCCGAAATACAGACAGCCATCGCGCGCATCCGCGCCGCAACCACGCTCTATCCGCAGATCACGGCTGTTCCCGCGCATGACGGTCGTGCGTTCAGCTCGATCGCCATCTACCCAGAGTCAACCCGCTGACGAGGCAAAAGTCGTTTGGCTCAAGAAAGCGCCGGATGCGGGGCTAAATCGGCATGGATTATTTCGCCGCTGGAGTCCCGCCGTCCGGGGCGAGGATGCTGGCCTTGAGGCTGTCCAGCATGTGGGTGGCGATGGTGGCGCGCTGCAGGCTGCCCACCGCGTCCGGGGGGACGGAATAGAGCCCTTCCAGGTAGGCCCTGTCCGCCGGGCTCAGCGACCGGACCCGCTGTGCCGATGGGCAGGCGTCGGTGAACAGGCTCAGGATGCTGGGCAGCGGGTTGCACTGTCCCACGGCGCTGGCGGGCTGGGCCAGGACCAGCATGGCCAGATAGTCGGCCAGGCTGCCGAACGTCTCCCCCTCGATCTTGGTGGTGTCCACGATGACGACGATGTTGTCGAAGACGCTGGCCATGTCGTGGGAAAGCCGGCTGCCGCCGTTGCCGTGGAACTGTTTCCTCAGGGGATCGTCGGGGTTCATGCCCGGGGCGTAATAGGGGTCGTCCACCACGGTGACCGCGCCGTCGCGCACGGCCGTCACGTACCAGGCCTGGATGGCCTGGGTGACCTTGCTCACGGTTTTGGTCTGGTTGACGAAGTGATAGCCCAGCAGGAATGAGCGTTTGTCCGCGACGGCATCCATCACGGCCTGGGGCGCGTCGGAGAAGATGATCTCGATATCACGCTTGCAGCCGTCCCGCGTCGGCGCGCCCACTTGCCCCGCCACCGTCTTGATGCGGGTGGTGAGGAAGGCGGCCACGTCGGCCGGCACGTTGATCGCCTCCGGACAGACGGGACGTTCCCACCGGGTCAGCTGGTTCAACCGGGGGGAGGGGTGGCCGTGGTCCTGGACGAAACCTTCCGTCGCCTGGGTCAGCGTCTCGGCGGTGAAGCGGTTGCCGGTGATGGTGACGGTGGGTGGGCTATCGGTTATGGCGGGCGTATCGGCTGCGGTTTGCGCCGCCGCCGGCAGGGATAGGGGCGGCAGGGATAAGAAAAGAAGCAGGGCCGCCGCCATGCCCGCCCGATGTGTCCCTGTCCGTCCCACCGCCATACCCATCACCCCTTTGTCCCGTTACACGCTTACTTCGCCGCCAGCGCCGCCTGCAGTCCCGGCGTGAACTGCGCCCCGTCGGGCACGGTGATGGTGGAGCCCTTGAAGGCGGCGCCGAAGGGTTCCGCCCGGCCGCCCAGGCAGGCGCCCAGGAACTGTTCGGCGGCGGCGTTGAAGGCGATGCTGTTCTCCGGCCGGGCGAAGCCGTGGCCCTCGTCGGGGAACAGGATGTAGGTGACGGGGATGTTCTTTTCCTTCATCGCCTTCACGATCTGGTCCGACTCCGCCTGGTTGACGCGGGGGTCGTTGGCGCCCTGGCCGATCAGCAGCGGCTTTTTGATGTCCGCCGCCTTGAACAGGGGGGAGGCGTCGTGCAGCAGCTGGCGGCCGTCCTCCGTGGTCGGGTCGCCCATGCGCTTGTAAAACTGCTGCTTGCCCGCCTCCCAATAGGGCGGGATGGTCTTCAGCAGGGTGGCGAGGTTGCTGGGGCCCACGATGTCCACGCCGCAGGCGAAGGCGTCGGGGGTGAAGGTCAGGCCTGCCAGGGTGGCATAGCCGCCGTAGGACCCGCCCATGATGGCCACCTTGTCCTTGGTGGTGATGCCCTGCTTGACCGCCCAGTCGACGGCGTCGATCAGGTCGTCATGCATCTTGCGGCCCCATTGCAGGTTGCCGGCGGTGATGAAATTCTTCCCGAAGCCGGTGGAGCCGCGATAGTTGACCGACAGCACGGCATAGCCGCGGTTGGCCAGCCACTGGTGATAGCCGTTGTAGCCGTAGCCGTCGCGCGCCCAGGGGCCGCCGTGGACGAACAGCACCAGGGGCAGGGGCTGGTCGGGATGCCCATCGCCCTTGCCGTCTGTGCCCGCCGGCAGGGTGAGGTAGGAAACCAGCGTCAGCCCGTCGCGCGCCTTGATCTCCACCGGGTGCATGGCGGCAAGCTCCGCGCCCTCCAGCTCCGGCCGGTTCACGAACAGCTTAGTCAGGGTCTGGGCCGCGCGGTCATAGCGGTATGTCGCTGCCGGCGCCGTGACGGGGTCCACCACCACGGTCCAGGCGCTGTCGTCGTCGGTGCGGCTGGTGATGTGGATGTCGCCCTTCAACTGGGCCTTCAGGTAGTCCAGATCACCGCCGATCTTGGGATCCAGCGCCGTCCATTCCGTGCGCACGTATGTGGCGGCATAGGCCTGGACCACGCCGGTCTTGGGGTCGGTCAAGGTCTCGCTGATGTCGGCCTTGGAGCTTTGCCCCACGATGCGGGTGGCCCCGGATGCCGCGTCCTGGGCGATCAGGGCGGCGGTGTCGCGGTCGCGGCTGTCGATCCAGTACAGGGTCTTGCCGTCATCGGTGTAGCCGGCGGGGGCGGTGCTCAGGCTGTCGTCCAGCCCCACGCTGGCCACCGGCGTCGCGTCGATCTTGTCGCCGGCCATGCGGAAATAGTCGGACCCGCCGTCGGGCCGCGACTTGGCCGCCAGGCGCAGCTTCAGGGACTCGTCCGCCACGAAGCCGGCGTAACCCTCATTCTTGAACACCAGGGTCAGCTTGCCCGTGGGCAGATCCAGGCTGTAGACGTCGAACCACTTGGGGTCACGGTTGTTCAGGCCCACCAGGATGCGGTTCTTGATGCGCCGGCTGGTGCCGACGATGTCCACGCGCGTCTTTTCCTGCGGCGTCAGGGTGCGCTGTTCGCCGGTGACGACATTCACGCCGTACAGCACGAAGTTCTCATCCCCGCCCTTGTCGTTGACGAACAGGATCATCTTGGCGTCGGGCGACCAGAAATGCTGGCGGATGGGCCGGGTCTTCTCCGCCGTCAGGGCCTTGGCCTTGGTGGGGTCCCCGGCCGGGGCCACCCAGATGTTCATCACGCCGTCGCGCGGCGCGATCCAGGACAGCCACTTGCCGTCGGGGCTCAGCTTGCCCTGGGTACGGCTGGGGTTGCCGAAGAATTTGGCGCGCTCGATCAGGGGGGCGGCCGGGCTGGTGGCCGGCGGGGGCGGGGCCGCCGCCGCGAGAGAGGTGGTGCCCAGGATCACGGCCAGCGCCAGAGCGGCAGAACGCATCGCTTACCCCCAATCGTTGTTGGCCGCCGGCATCCCCGGGGGAACGCCGGCGGCGGAATGGACCGAAGATGGGGCCAAGCCCATCACCGGGCAAGTGCCTGTTGGGCCAGGGTAAAGCGGTCCGCTCTTATGCGCCGCCCGAGGTAGCCTTATCGTAGAAGGCATCCAGATCGACGACCAGCTGCTTCAGCGCATCCGGGTTCAGGTAGATCATGTGCCCGGACGGATAGTACTTGAACGTCACATTCTTTCGCTGCGCCGGTTCCAGCGCCATGTGGTTGATGTCGTACTCCGTGTTGAAGAACGGTGTCGCCATGTCGTAATAGCCGTTCAGCGACAGCAGCTGCAGGTGCGGGTTCTGGCGCATGGCCAGGCTGAGGTCCAGCGCCACGTCCGGCACCTCCAGCTTGCCGACGTTCGGCACCTTGTGGTGCCAATCCCACTGGTCGTTGGCCTCGTCGGAACCCGGGCGGTACTCCAGGTCCGTCTTGTAGCCCAGGTCGCCGGCCAGGTAGGCGCGCAGGCTGGAGATGAAGGCGCTGTTGATGGCGCTGTCGGACGGGTCGTACTCCGGTCCCTCGCCGGCGGCATCGGTGTCCACGCCCAGGAAGCGGCTGTCGAAGCGGCCCACCGTCTGCCGCTTGTCGCGCAGCAGTTCCTTCTGGAAGCGGAACAGATCGATGCGCAGCTTGGCCCGCTTCAGGTAGTCCGCCGACAGGCCGGTGAAGGTGGCCAGCTGCTTGGCCACCGCATCCTCCTCCTCCGCCGAAATGGTCTGGCCCTTGGCCAGGGCGGCGGCGTAGGGGCCGCGTGCGAAGACCCGCGCCTGTTGTACAAAGGCGGCCAGGTCGGCCGGCTTGTTCGGGATGCGGTTGTGGTACCAGGCGGTGGCGGCGTAGCTGGGCAGGAAGGCGATGTAGCCCTCGTCATAGCCCGGCTGCAGGATGCCGTAGTTCAGGATGGACGAAAGCAGGATGACGCCGTTCAGATCCATGCCGTCCTGCTGCAGCCGGTTGGACAGGGCCGCCGACCGCGTGGTGCCGTAAGACTCGCCGAACAGGAATTTGGGCGAGTTCCAACGGTTGTTGAGAGTGACATAGCGGCCGATGGCCCGGGCGAAGCCGTCCACGTCCTGGTCCACGCCCCAGAAGTCCTTGCCCTTGGCCTCGCCCAGGGGGCGGGAATAGCCGGTGCCGATGGCGTCGATGAACACCAAGTCGGTTTTGTCCAGCAGACTGTCGTCGTTGGCGGTGAAATTGTAGGGCGCCGGCGCGTTGCTGTCCGGGCTGGCCGTGCGCACGCGGATGGGCCCGAAGGACCCCATGTGCAGCCACAGGCTGGCCGAGCCGGGACCGCCGTTGTAGAGGAAGGTCACCGGCCGCTTGGCCGCCGGCGCGCCCTCGGCCGTGTAGGCGACGTAGAAGACGCTGGCCGTGGGCTTGCCGTCATTGTCGCGGATGGTCAGGGTGCCGGCCGTCGCCTGGTAACGGATGCTCTTGCCCTTGATGGTGACGGTGTGCGACGTGGTCTTGGCCATCTCGGTCACCGGGGCGCGGGCGGTGGCCGCCTCGATCTGTTCCGCCACTTTGCCCTTGGGTGCGTCGTCCTCGCCCCCCTTGTCCTTTTTGTCGTCAGCCCATCCGGCCACGGCGACGGAAGTTAGAAGCACCGCCGTCAACGCCACGATCGTCTTACGCATCCCCAAGCTCCCTGTTGCGGGTTGTCATCAAATTGTTTGATGTTTGATGACAAGCCCGCTGTCCAGCCCGTTGCGCTGGGGAGCGACATGATGCCCTGGGGCGGACGCCGCGTCGGCGAGGGTCCGCGCCCATGTCGTTCGGCAGACGGCGCGGATCAGACCTGCGCCATGCCGCCGTCGACCGGCAGCTCGGCCCCGGTGATGAAGCTGCTTTGGTCGCTGGCGAGGAACAGCGCGGCCGAGGCCACTTCGTCGGCACGACCCATACGGCCGAGCGGGATCAGCTTCATCAGCGTCTCGCGCACCTCGTCGGATGCCGCCGCCATCATGGCGGTGTCGGTTGGTCCTGGTGCTACGACGTTGACGCGGATGTTGCGGGGCGCCAACTCGTTGGCCCAGGTTCGCGCGAACGAGCGCACGGCGGCCTTGGTTGCCCCGTAGACGCCATAGCCCTTGGTGCCGATCGCGTCGGCGATCGAGCCCACCAACACGATCGAGCCACCATCCGGCATGATCGCCGTCGCAGCCTTGGCGGCGAACAGCAGCGTGCGCACGTTGAGGCCGAAGGTCCGGTCGAAATGATCCTCGGTGATGTCGTCGAGGGTCGCGAACTCGGAGATGCCCGCGTTGACGGCGAGCACGTCCACTCGTCCGGCCTCGCTGCTCACCGCCTCGAAGAAGGCGGCGAGCGCCGTCAAATCGGCAGCATCGACGCGGCGCGCGCGCAGCCTGCCGGCCCCAAGCTCAACCTCCCCCTCTTCGGCGCGGCGACTGGTGGCGTAAACTGTGGCGCCTTCCGCCGCGAACCGCTCCGCGATGGCGCCACCGATGCCGCCATGGCCGCCAATCACGACGGCGATTTTTCCTGAAATGCTCATACGTCCTCACATCGCTGGTGATGACGAACAGATATCTTTTCTATATCTAATTACAAGAACGCACCTGATGGTGCTCAGATATCGAGGTGTATACCCATGTCCAAGGACGTGCTCGAACTGCCGCTTGATGTCACCGCGACGCGGCCCATTCTCGAACAGATCGCCAACAAGTGGACGGTGCTGATCCTGAGCGTCCTCTGCACGCGGCCGGCGCGGTTCAACGACCTCAAGCGCCGCCTCGACGGCATCACCCACAAGGCTTTGTCTGAGGCATTGAAGCGTCTGGAGCGTAGCGGCCTCATCAGTCGCAAAGTCCTGCCGACGCAGCCTATCGGTGTCGAGTACACAATTACCGATCTTGGCTGCTCGCTACGCGAACCCTTTGCCGCCCTTTACAATTGGTCGCTCGCCAACGGCTCCGCGCTGGAAAAAGCGCAGCGTGCCTATGACGTCTCGAGAAGGGACGGAGGGTTGGAAGGGGAGATTTAGAGTAGATCACCGAAAGGTGAAGTCGCCTTTCGGCGTGAAGCTGCCCGCAGACAGACTCAGCTATAGCCGGCTGCGTCTGATTTGATGCAGACGGCTATAGCAACCAGGGGGCATGCCGCCTCCTTCGCACCCTCCGGTGGGGGCCGCCCCGGCGTCGGCGCGATCCTACGGTGCGGCAGGGGCGGCCTTGTCATAGAAGGCGTCCAGGTCGGCCACCATCTGCTTCAGGGCGTCGGGGTTCAGGTACACCATGTGACCCGAGGGGTAGTACTTGAAGGTCACGTTCCGGCGCTGGGCCGGTTCCAGCTGCATGTGGCCGATGTCGTATTCCGTGCCGAAGAAGGGCGTGGCCATGTCGTACCAGCCGTTCAGCGACAGCAGTTGCAGGTGCGGGTTCTGGCGCATGGCCTGCGCCAGGTCCAGGGCCACGTCCGGCATCTCCATCCGCCGGTTCTCGATCTTGTGGTGCCAGTCCCACTGGCCGATGGCGCCGTCTGCGCTGCGGCGGTAGTCCAGGTCGGTCTTATAGCCCAGGTCACCGCTGATGTAGGCACGCTGGCTGGAGATGAAGGCGCTGGTGACCGCGTTGGAGGAGGCGTCGTACTCCGGCCCCTCGCCGGCGGAATCGATGTCCACGCCCACGAAGCGGCTGTCCAGGCGACCCACCGTCTTGGCCTCGTCGCGCAGCAGCTCTTTGCGGAAGCGCTGCAGGCTGACGCGCAGCTTGGCCTGTTTCAGGAAGGGGACCGACAGGCCGGTGTAGGCCGACAGCTGCTTGGCCACCGCGTCCTCCTCCTCCGGGGTGATGTCCTGGCCCTTGGCCAGCGCCACGGTGTAGGGGCCACGCGCGTAGTCCCGCACCTTCTGCAGGAAGGCCGGCAGGTCGGCGGGCTTGTTGGCGATGCGATTGTGGTACCAGGCGGTGGCGGCGTAGCTGGGCAGGTAGGAGACGAAGATGTTGTCGAAGCCCGGCTGGCGGATGCCGTAGTTCAGGATGGACGACAGCAGCACGACGCCGTTCAAATCCATGCCGTCCTGCTGCAGCCGGTTGGCCAGCGCGGATGAGCGGGTGGTGCCGTAGGACTCGCCGAACAGGAATTTGGGCGAGTTCCAACGGTTGTTGATGGTGACGTAGCGGTTGATGGCGCGGGCGAAGGCGTCCACGTCCTGGTCCACGCCCCAGAAGTCCTTGTCCTTGGCGTCGCCCAGCGGGCGGGAATAGCCGGTGCCGACGGCATCGATGAAGACCAGGTCGGTCTTGTCCAGGATGCTGTCCTCATTGGCGGAATAGACATAGGGCGCCGGCGGGGTGTTGTCCGGCGCGCTGGTGCGCACGCGCACCGGCCCCAGCCCCATGTGCATCCACAGACTGGCGGAGCCCGGGCCGCCGTTATAGAGGAAGGTCACCGGCCGCTTGGTCGCCGGCGCACCCTCCGCCGTGTAGGCGACGTAGAACACGCTGGCGGTCGGCTTGCCGTTGTCATCCCGGATGGTCAGGGTGCCAGCGGTTGCCTGGTAGCGGATGCTCTTGCCACGGATGGTGACGCTGTGGGCGCTGCTCTTGGCCGTTTCCACGATGGGCGCGCGGGCGGTGGCCGCCTCGATCTGCTCCGCGATCTTGCCGGCCTTGGGCCCGTCCTCGCCGCCCTTGTCTTTCTTGTCCTCGGCCCAGCCGTGGGTCGCCACGCCGGTCATCAGCACGGCGGCCAGCGCCGCCGCCACCCATTTCGCCGTCCGGTTCGCCCCTGCCATCTTTTTCATTCCCTGCTCCTGCCCATGGATTTTGTATCCAATAAAAATTTGATGGTGGAAGCAGGTACGTTTGTCCAGCCCTGACCCTGCGTTACGCCGGCAGGCAGCCCGCGTCCGTCAGCGTCGTGGCCACGGCCTGGTCCAGCGGCGTGTGCGGTTCCGATCCCAGGAAGGCCTTGAGCTTGGCGTTTTCCAGCCGCACCGGCCGCTGCCACAGATAGCGCATCTCGCGCACCTCGCGGAACATGGTGACGAAGGGCGATGCCAGGGTCACCAGCCACCAGGGGAAGGTGGTGATCGTCGGCTGCCTTCCGCCCCGTGCCACCACCACGCGCTGGATGGCGCGGGCCATGTCCACGCCCGGCTCCAGCCAGTGGCCGCCGAAGTGGAAGGTCTCGAACGCCGCCAGGTCGCTTTCCCGCGCCAGCAGGCGGGCCACCGTTTCCGCCACGTCGGGCAGGTAGGCCCAGGCGTGGCCGACGTGATGGGGGCCTGGGTAGGGGATCGCGGTCACTGTCTTGCCGGGCTTCACCAGCCCCTGGCTGAACCAACTGCCGCCGGCATGGGGCCCGAAGAAGTCGCCGCAGCGCAGGATCAGGACACGTGCGCCCTCCTGCGACGCCTGGCGCAGCCGGCGCTCCAGCGCCACGCGGATGCCGCCCTTCACCGTGACGGGGTTTTGGGGCGATTCTTCGGTGAGGTCGGGCAGGGCATCCGGCCCGTAATTGTAGACCGTGCCGGGCAGCACGATGCGGGCGCCGACGGCCTTGGCGGCGGCGATGGTGTTGTCCATCATGGGCAGCACCAGCTTGTCCCAGTCCTTGTAGCCTGGCGGGTTCACGGCATGGACGATGACATCGGCGCCGGCGGCGGCCCGGGCCACGTCGTCGGCGTTCATGGCATCGCCCTGGATCCACTGGGCGGTGGCCAGGTCGGCGCGGCCGCCCCGCCCCCTGGCCAGGGCCTTCACCGTCCAGCCATCGGCCAGCAGGCGGGCCGCCACGGCGCCGCCTACGCCGCCCTTGGCCCCGATCACCAGCGCCGTCTTGCCGTTCATCTTCGCCATCTTTTCCTCCGTCCGCGTCAGTGCGATGCCGGGAAGGTGACGGGTCGGGGCATTAAACGGAATTGCGTAATGCTGTTGAATAGATATACATAAATTTATGACTAAGCAGGAGCCCGGCTGGGAACTTTATCGCTCCTTCCTGGCGGTGCTGCGCGAGGGCAGCCTGTCGGCGGCGGGGCGCGCGCTGGGGCTGACCCAGCCCAGCGTCGGCCGCCATGTGGAGGAGCTGGAGCGCGCGTTGGGCGCCAGCCTGTTCACCCGCTCCCCCCAAGGCCTGACGCCGACCGAAACGGCACTGGAGCTTCGCACCCATGCCGAGGTGATGGCCGCCGCCGCGGCCGCCCTGCTGCGCGCGGCGTCAGGACCGGCCGATGAGGTGGCGGGCAGCGTGCGTGTCACGGCCAGTGTGGTGGTGGGGGTGGAGGTGCTGCCCCCTATCCTGACCGCCTTCCGCCGCGACCATCCCAAGGTGGCGATTGAGCTGTCCCTGTCCAACGAGACGGAGGACCTGCTGCGGCGCGACGCCGACATCGCCGTTCGCATGGTGCGCCCCACGCAGGGCGCGCTGGTGGCCCGGCACTTGGGCGTCATCGCGCTGGGGCTTCATGCCCACCGAAGTTATCTGGAAACGCACGGCACCCCGGCCAGCTGGGACGATTTGGCCAACCACAGCCTGATCGGTTTCGATACCGAAACGGCTGTCATCCGCACCCTGCGCGCCCGGGGGCGGTATTTCGGCCGTGAGCATTTCGCTTTCCGCGCCGACAGCGACGTGGCCCAGCTGGCCGCCATCCGCGCCGGTTTCGGCGTCGGCATCTGCCAGGTGGGGCTGGGGCGGCGGGACCCCGATCTGGTGCACCTGCTGCTCGGCACCCTGGGCTTCGACCTCGACACCTGGCTGGTCATGCATCCGGACCTGAAGTCCAGCCGGCGCGTGCGTCTGCTGTACGATCATCTGGCGCTGGGCTTGGCGGATTATATCCGCAACGGCCAGTAACGCGGGGGGCGCCATGAAAGGATCGGCATTGCCAGCGGTGTCAGATTGGAAGAAAACTGCGACCGCTAACAGAGCGCCTTTCTAATCAGGGACAGGACTTCCCCATGAAGCTGCTGCGTTACGGCCCGGTGGGCCAGGAGAAACCCGGCCTGCTGGATGCCGCCGGCCAGATCCGCGACCTGTCGGGCCATGTGGCCGACATTGGCCCCGCCCAGCTGTCGGCCGAGGGCTTGGCCGCCCTGGCGGCGCTGGACATCGCCAGCCTGCCGGTGGTGTCCGGTAGCCCGCGCCTGGGCGTGCCCTACACCGGCATCGCCAAGTTCCTGGCCGTGGGCCTGAACTACGCCGACCATGCCGCCGAATCCAACCTGCCCCTGCCCAAGGAGCCGGTGCTGTTCACCAAGGCCATCAGCTGCCTGAACGGCCCCAATGACGATGTCGTGCTGCCCAAGGACAGCGTGAAGAGCGATTGGGAGGTGGAACTGGGCATCGTCATCGGCAAGACCGCCCGCTACGTTGATGAGGCGGACGCCCTGGGCCATGTGGCCGGCTACGTCCTGGTCAACGACGTGTCGGAGCGTGAGTACCAGATCGAGCGCGGCGGCACCTGGGACAAGGGCAAGGGCTGCGACACCTTCGGCCCGGTCGGCCCCTGGCTGGTGACGGCGGACGAAATCGCCGACCCGCAGAACATCGACCTGTGGCTGGACGTGAACGGCGCCCGTCGCCAGACGGGCAACACCAGCACCATGATCTTCGGCGTGGCGACGCTGGTCAGCTACATCAGCCGCTTCATCACCCTGCAGCCGGGCGACCTGATCACCACCGGCACCCCGCCGGGCGTGGGCATGGGCGTGAAGCCGGAGCCGGTGTACCTGAAGGCCGGCGACGTCATGCGCCTGGGCTCCGACCTGCTGGGCACGCAGCAGCAGACGGTCGTGGCCTGGCGCCGCTGAGCCTTTCGAGCCGCGTTCGACGCTCGGCGGCATGGGGCTATGACCCATGCCGCTGTAGGCCCCAAGTGGGGCCGCCGGAAGTTTCCGGGGAACGTAGTGGACTGGAAACTGAGGAAGCCAAGCCGACGGATGTCGGCGCCCGGCGACTGAGGGGACGTTTGAGCGGTCACGATCAAACGTCGCTGGTATAAGCGGGGGCGGGGCGACCTGTCCCCGTTTTGCCGTGAGGGGCCCCCATGCGCATCCTGGTCACCGGTTCCTCCGGCCCGCTGGGCGCCGCCATCGTGCGCCAGGGGCTGGCGCGCGGCTGGGCGGTCACGGGGCTGGACATCCGGGCGGGCGCCACCACCACTATCGAGGCCGACGTGGCGGATGCCGACGCGCTGGCCCGGGCGGCCGAGGGCCAGGACGCCGTCATCCACGTGGCGGCCCTGCACGCGCCCCAGGTGGGGCGGCTGCCAGATGCCGACTTCCACCGCGTGAACGTCCAGGCGACGGCAGCGCTGCTGCGCCTGGCGGCCGAGGCCGGGGTGGGGCGCATGGTCTACACCTCCACCACCTCCCTCTACGGTCACAGCCTGGTGCCGTCGCCGGGCGGCCTGGTCTGGGTGGATGAGCAAACGCCCGTCCGGCCGCGCGACATCTATGACCAGACCAAACAGGCGGCGGAGGACCTGTGCGTCCAGGCCGGGTCCGCCTTTCCTCAGGGCCTGGCCATCCTGCGCATCGCCCGCTGCTTTCGTGAACCGGCGCCCCTCCGGGCCGCCCATCGCCTGCACCGGGGGCTCAGCATGGTAGACGCGGCGGCGGCCCATGTGCACGCGGCGGCGGGGACCGTGCCCGGAACCTTCCTCATCTCCGCCCTCACCCCCTTCCGGCGGGATGAGGCCGTGGCGCTGGCGACGGACGCGGCGGGCCTGATCCGCACCCGCCTGCCTCGGGTGGCGGCCCTGTTCGAGCGCCGGGGCTGGGCCCTGCCGGCGCGGCTGGACCGGGTGTACGACGCCGGCAGCGCGGCCACCGTGCTGGGCTTCCGCCCACGCTTCGATTTCTCGCGTCTCTAGGGCGTGGCGCCCGCCGCCTTGGCCAGCCAGGCGCGCTCCCCGGCGTCATCGGCCGGGTTCCCCGTCCAACTCAGGCCCGGGGTGGGGTGGTAGCTGACGTTGGAGCCGCGCGGCCGCTCCACCCAGGCCTTGTGGCCAAACGATATCCCGGCATGGCCAGAGGGCAGAGGCGCCTTGGTCATTTCCATGAAGATGGTGTCGGCGTCGGTCTCAGTGCCCGCTTGGCGCACGTTGGGCAGGGCCAGGAACAAATCCACCAGATCCAGGCAGGCGGACACGCAGGCGCCGTCGGTCAGCACGATGACCTGGCCGCGCAGGGGGTTGGGCGGCGGGCGCAGGGGCTGGTTCCGGCCGGGGGCCTCTTCGGTGAAGGTGGTGCGGCCGGCGGCGATGGCCTCGTCATAGCGTGCCAGCAGGCGCCGTAATATGGCGGCGCTGCCGGTCTGGACGTTGATCTCCTTCATCTGGGGCAGGTAGGCGGCGAGCTGGTCACGATTGAGGCGCGACGCGCGATAGACCACGGGCCCCAGGTCGGGCTTGCCGGCATTTACCATATCCGCGCCCCACAGCAGATTGGCGAGAGCGTACGCGAAGTCTCCGCTTCCGCCCGTGTTGCCGCGCACATCGACCACGACCGTCCGTGCCCGGCGCATGGCTTGGAGATGGGTCTTCACCGCCGTCAGGGTGCGTTTCCATGCCTGATCGCTGGCCATGTCCGGCGCGCCGATCCACCAGCCGTCCTGGCCCCAGCGGCTGAGGCCAAACTGCGCGCGGGCGGGCGGTGCGGGCCTGCTATCCGCCTTCGTCGGACGGTAAGTCAGGGCGTAGGAGCTGGCTGGGCCGCCACCGGACAGGGTGAAGGTGCAGGCTTTCAACGGCGGCAGGAACAGGCTGCCCTCACCGGCCCACAGCAGCCAGAAGGCGTGGCGACGGCGTTGGGAGTCGAGGGTCAGGTCCTGTCCGTTGCGCTCTTGCCGATCATGGGCCAGGGCGGTGGCGGGCACGCCGTCGCAGGCTACCAGCTGGGCGCCGGCCGGGGGCAGGGCCGTGTCGGGCGGATGGTCGGTGACGATGTAGCCGCCGCCGGCCCATGCCAGATTGAAGCCGGGCCAGATGTAGGGACGCTTTAGACGTCCGGGGTCCTTCAGCCAATAGGCGCCGATGTGGCTGTCGCGGAAGCCGCCAGCGTAGAAGCGCAACAGGTCGAAATAGGTCAGTTCATCCCGCACGGCGGGCAGCAGCTTCTTGGCTTCGACCCGCCCGGTTTCCAGCCAGGCGCGGAAGGGGGCGCTGTCCTTCGCCACCACCATGGCCGGATGGTTGGCCACCAGGATGTCATGCATGGCGTCCAGGTCGGTTTCCGCCGTCCGCCGCCAGTCATTGGCATCCGCCGCCAGCGCGGATGTCGTCCAAGCGGCCACCATCATCAGGGCGGCCGCCGCATTCCTACCTAAATGCCCCCCGCCTAAACGCCCCCCGCCCATACACCCTATGCCCACGGTCATCCCCCACTCCTGGTTGCCGATGGCAGTGTGCCGGGGGCGGGTTTTGCCCTCAAAGGCTTAAGTGTCGCAAAGCCTCACTCCCCCGCCGCCATCTCGATCACATCGGCGGCATCGTCCAGGCCCCGGCGGCGGGCGGCCTCGGCCGGTGTCTGGCACAGGGGGTTGCGATAGGTGGGGTCGGCGCCGAAGGACAGCAGCAATTCCGCCAGCTCCACCGCCGTCTCCTGGTTATCCGGCAGGCAGAACAGGCCAGGCTCGCCCGGCCGGTCCTGGCGGTTGGCGCGGTCAGGCTCCTCGGTCAGCAACTCCCGCAGCCGGTCGACCTTGCCCGCGAAGCATAGCCCTCGGAAATTACGGCTGTGCCCGGCCAGGAAATCCACCATATCCCATTGACCATGATAGACGGCGTGGGTGAGGGGGCTGCCGCCATAGCGCCCGTCGAAGGGATCGACCTCCGCGCCCCGGGCGATCAGCAGCCGCGCCACCTCCACCGCGCCGGCATGAGCGGCGAAATGCAGGGCGCGGCAGTTGTGGTCATCGGCCACGTCGGGCGACATGCCCAGGTCCAGCAAGACCGCCACCATGTCGGTGCGACCGGTGTTAAGGGCGACCTTCATCGGGGCGATGGAGCGTAGGAACTCCGGATGCGCCTGGGCCAGCCGGCGCAGGGTGGCGCTGTCGCCCGTGGCGACGGCGGCCACGAACACCTCATCCTCGGTCAACTGCGGACGTGCCGCGCCGTGGCGCACCAGCAGGTCCACCATGTCGGCGTGGCCGCCCATGACGGCATGCTTCATGACCGGCTGGCGGGAGTAGAAGTTGACGTCGTCGGCCTTGGCGCCATGCTCCAGCAGCCATTCCGCGCGGCGCGGGTGGTTGCTGGCCACCGCGTTGCCCAGCAGATAGGCGACGGCGCTACGGGACTTTTCCCCGCCCAGGGCCTCGGGCGCGGGGCCGGTCCACTTGGGCGTCTCTCCCCGCCGGGCCGATTCCGCCCACAGGAACTCCAGCCAGAAGGTGGAATCCTCCCGCAGCGAGGTGTTGTACAGCGCCTGGGCCGCCAGCGGGTCGGCGCCGCGGTTGATCAGCAGGCGGGCGAAGGCCTCGGCCTGAGGGTGGGGGGCCTGGCCGCCCTCACCGTCGCCGATGACCCCGACCAGGGGCGTGAACTCGGGGCTGTCCGACCAGCCGGCGTCCGGGTCGGCGCCAGCGTCCAGCAGCAGGGTGGCGATGGCCAGCGCGCCGGTCTCCTGGGCGGTCTCCAGGGTGGCCTCCAGGGTGGCCTCCAGGGGCAGGCGCGCATAGGCCAGGTGGGCCAGGGGCGTCCAGCCGTCGAAATCGCTGCGGTCGCGCGCCAGTCCGGGGTCCTTGGCCAGGAAGGCGCGCACCGCGTCCAGGTCGTGCGCCGCCACGGCGGTGTGGATGCTGGCCCGCGCGATCTCCGGATGCCGCGCCAGCAGGCGGGCGGCCACGATGCCCCGGCTGCCGCCATCGCGCTCATAGTCGCCCCATTTCCGGGTGGCGGGATTGGTGCCGTAACGGTTGACCGCCTTCTCCAGGAACAGGCGTACGCGCTCTTCCAGGGTGCGGGCGCGGTCGGCCACCTCTTGTGTGAGGGCGGCCCAGGTGGGGAAGCCATGCTCCCGCGCCAGGGCGTGCTGCACCTCGCGCAGCTTGGGCGCCGTGGCATGACCCGGGAACACCATGAGAAAGCGCGCGACGGCGTCGGCCTCACCGGTGCCGATCGCCTTCAGCCAGCGCTTGGCCTCGCGGCGCAGGCCATCGACGCTGGTGCGGGCGCCCAGGGTGCGGGCCGCCAGGGTGCGCGATGATGGGGTGTGAGAAGACATGGGGTGACCTTCCTTCCGAATATCGCCCGATGTCCGCTTCATGGGGCCGGAAGAAGGGATATGTGAGGGACGGTCGAAACCGACTGGGTGGAGGCCAGGCCCCCTTGCCGCGGACAGGTGGCGCCCCAATGCGCACTGGCATTGAGAAGACGTCGAACGCCGCCGGATGTCAACGGGGTGGAAGGACGCGGGAGGCCGTTTGGCTGGACTTACGTCAGGTATCGTGAATGGTCATGGTCCAGCCGCCGTATTTGGCCCAGATCCGCCATGACCTGCAGCACCTCCGCCACCCGGTCACGCTTGGCGCGAGTAAACAGCCGCGCCAAGTCTTCCGCCCGGGCCGGTTGATCCTGTGCGGCCAACGCCCACCTCAGGACACCCACTTGCTCTGGCAGCATCTTGGGCCAGGGGCGGCGGGCTGTTGCCGCCGCCAGCGGCATGGCCTCACCGATGTCCAGATTGCCCTGGACGGTGATGCTGTCGGGTGCCTGATATTCCGGCCGCAACCAGCGGACGTGGCCAGCCTCCTCCTCAGCCGCACGCCGGCGATTCAGCACCACCAGCCGTTCCAGGATGGCCTCATCGTCCAGATCGCGCGGCCAGCCGTAGGCGGCGGCGACCACCCGGTCCAGTTGGTCATGCAGGTCGACCAGAGTGCTGCCCAGCGCCTGTTCGTTCAGCTTTCGGAGGTTGTCATCCAGGGGCCGGCCGCTGCGGATGGCTTCCACCACGTTGTACATACCGGTCAGGGTCAGATCCGGATGCAGGGCTTTCTGCCGCCAACGGTGACGATCGATTTGTTCGGCGACATCGCGGATGCGCTGACGGGTGGTGTGGTCGCAGTCGGGAAAAGGGAAAGGGTCGAAGCAGCGGGTTTTGACATAGACGGGATCGTTGCCTTGGCCCAGATGTCCGCCCGCAGCCAAGGCCCAAACAACGTGAATACGGCTTGAGAGAACGCCAAGAATGAAAGCATCGTCGGATGCGACGTTCAGGAGCTTGTTGTCCGGGAGGACCGATGCGTCGAGGAAAACGAACACTCGATGCTTTGCGGTCTCGACGGTTGATATATATCTTCTGAGATTTTTAATTCCGTTTCGGAGTTCTGTGTTTTTTCTTCCAAACAACCACCAGTTTTCGCGACGATATGTTTCATTGTTGTGGTCACGTTCCGGTTTAACTCTCTCCAGAATCCATTGGAATAGATCAGGAAATCGGTCTTTCACTTCCTGTGCATGAAGCCCATGGAGATCAATGGCCATTAAGTTGCGAGATTTTCCAGCGAGATCTCTTCCATTTAGATACGGCTTAATGTGTTGCTCTATGCCGCCAATTCGTCCAAGTCCAAGTCGACGGCTTTCTTCAAAAGTCAGGATGAAGCCAGCCCCATGAAGAGCGACGCCTCTTGAAGATAAAAGGCCATTGGCAATTAAAGGAGCGGCTGCGGAAACGTTTGCTCCAATTCTAAGGGCCGCAGTGATCGTGCCTCGGCGCTCCCTAGTTTCAATGGCGATATCGCCATGTCCCGTCGGCTTCTCACCAATCACCTCAACCAGGCGACCGGGCTCCTTGCCCCGCTCCGCTACAGTCATTGCGATGCGCACGGCGGCCGCACCCGTGCCGTCGGCCCAGGGGTGGTCTGGCACGGCGTAGACCAGGGACAGGGGCGTTTTGCCCTCCAGATGGGCCTGGACAATGCGTCGGCTGAACACTTGGTTCAGACTGTTGGTGGTGATGAAGCCGAAGCGGCGGGTGCGGCCATCGATTACCGCCTGGGCCGCGCGATGCCACCAGTACATGACGTAGTCGGCGGAGGCCGGTAGGTCCTTGTAGGTGGCCCAGAGGGCTTCGGTATAGCCGTCGCCGAGATCGGCGCGCAGGTCCTTGCCAGCAATGAAAGGTGGGTTGCCCACGATGAAGTCCGCTTCCGGCCAGGATGCTATCTTGGGCTGGATGTAGCGGTACTGCTCCACCCGGGCGGCCTCGTCGGGCACCTGTTCGCCGGTGATGGGGTGGGGCTTGAAGGTTTTGCCGTCCCAGCGGCTGATGGGTCGTTGTTGGGCGTCGCGCTGAAGCTCCTCCCGCTCCCAGGATAGCAGGGCGTCGCACTGGCGGATGTTGGCGAAATTGCGCAGCACCGGCTGGGCTGGCAGGGTCTTGCCCCGCGTGCGGAAATGCCATTGCAGATAGCCGATCCATAGGACCAGTTCCGCGATGACGGCGGCGCGGGGGTTTTTCTCCAGGCCCAGGAACTGGTGCGGGTCCACCGTTTCGCCCTGGATGTCCAGCCTGTCCTGGCGTTCCCCCAGGCTGGCCATCAGGTCCAGCACCTCCCCTTCAAGGCGCTTCATGTGTTCCAGCGCGACGTAGAGGAAGTTGGCCGAGCCGCAGGCGGGGTCCAGCACGGTGACGGTGCAAAGTTTGTGGTGAAAGGTCCGCACCTCCGCCAGCGCTTCCGCTGGCCGCCCACTATCCGACAATAGCAAGGCGGCGGCCTTCACATTGTCCCAGTCTTCCCGCAGTGGTTCGATGACCGTCGGAAAAACCAGGCGCTCAACGTAGGCGCGCGGGGTGTAATGCAAGCCGAAGCGATGCCTTTCATCGGCATCCAGCGCGTTTTCCAGGAGCGTGCCGAAAATGGCGGGTTCCACATCCCGCCAATCGGCCTGCGCCGCCTCCAGCAGCAGACCGAGCTGCGCCTGGGTGAGCGGCAGGGCGTCGGCGTTGTGAAACAAGCCGCCGTTGAAATGCAGCAGATCTTCCGCCAAGGCTGGGGAGAAGCCCCCCTTGTCCATGGTCCGCCAGAGGTCGGTCGCCATGGGGCGGAACTTGTCCGGCTTGTGCCGTAGTTCCCGGAGCAGCCCGGTGAAGGACTCGGGCGGCAATAATTCCACATCCTCCGCGAACATGGTGAACAGGCAGCGCATCAGGAATTCTGCGACGGTGCGGGCGTCATGGTCGCGTTCCAGCGATTTGGCCAACAACGCCAGGCGTTGGGCGATTTCCCGCGTCGCCTTGGCCCGCACCTTGGTGGGGTCGAGGGAGGAGGGGTTCTGCCAGACGGCGCGGAGGCGGGCCTGGATGTCCGGCCGGGCCAGATCGTCCATGCGGACCCGGTAGGACGAGGCATCGGGGAATTGGGTGTAATGCTTGCCCGTCAGCGTGAAGTCGGCGAACAACTCGATGGAGTGCCCCACATCAACGACCACCAGGAAGGGTGGATAACCTTCTATCGATGGCAGGGCGCGGGCATAACTCTCCGCCTGGCCCCGTGCCTTGATCATCGCGTCGTCCCAGCGATGGGTGCCGCGTGTCGCCCGGCCCCGGGCGGCAGGTTTGGCCGGCTTCTCACTGAACAAGTCAGGCCCGTCATGACAGGCGCGGGAGACCAGTTGCTTCGCCTCAAGGACGAAACAGCCTCGTTTGTAGAGATCGATACGACCGGTGCTTTGGCTCTCGTCCGGATGATGGAAGATCACCCGACGTTCGAAGACGTAGGCGTCAGCCTCCGGATCACCCGTGGCGGGATCGGGGCGGGGAAGGTCCAGTGCATCGCAAAGGCCGGTCAGAAACAACCCATAATTAGCGATCTCGGATCCGCTGACCCCATTCCAAGTCGCGATGAAAGCGGCCACGCGGCCGTCCATTCCCTTGTTCTCCAAGGCTTGCCCCCACGCGTCCCCATTGCGCCGCCCTGGGGCGCGTCGCGCGGTACTATGACTCGCATAAGTAGTTTATCTCAATTGAAATGATTCTATAAATTGCCGAAACAAAAGTTCAAACACGCTTTCCGCGAGTTGCGGGGCTCGGTTCCGAGGGCGGCAAATGTCATGCCGGGGGCTGCCGACAATATGTTGCTGAGAAAGGAGCCGTTTGGCTGGGGGACTTGGATTCGAACCAAGGTTGACGGAGTCAGAGTCCGTAGTCCTACCGCTAGACGATCCCCCAGCAGGACGGGCCGCGATGGCGCCTGGATGGGCGCCGGTGCTCAGGCAAGCGGAGCTGTCGCGGAAGAAATTGGCTGGGGGACTTGGATTCGAACCAAGGTTGACGGAGTCAGAGTCCGTAGTCCTACCGCTAGACGATCCCCCAGCAGAACGAACGCGGCGGCGCAGGCCACCATGTCCGTCGGACGGCGCGGCTTATAACACCCCTCTTTGGGGATGTGTAGCCCTTTCTTGGAATTTTTTTGACGGTGCGGTCAGGGAGCGGCGCCTGGGAACGGTGAGGCGAAACGGCGATGCAAGGCCCATCCATGGTCGAATTGCGGGGCGCAGACGCGTGCGCGAGGGTGGTGGTGCGGCGACGCGCTCATAGTCTAGAGTAATCCCTGTGTGCCGCAGCGGCGCCGGGGCGCCCCCGAAGACCATCCGGTCCAGGGCGGCTGACCGGGTGCCGGCTTGGCGGCGATGATGCCCCCGAGGGGGCGTACCTGGTGGTTGTGCCTGACGGGCGTGTCCGCTGGGTGTGACGGAAAAGGCTGGTTCGGCGATGAGTGAGACGGGCGTTCAGCCCCTGCCGGAAACCCGCGCCCCCCGGGGTGCTGGCCCGGGTGAGCCTGTGCGGCGGCCGGTTCTGGCCGCGTTGGACCTGGGCACCAACAACTGCCGCCTGTTGATCGCCCGCCCGGGGCGGGAGGGCTTTCGCATCATCGACGCCTTCTCCCGCATCGTGCGGCTGGGGGAGGGACTCAGCCGCACCAACGCCCTGTCGGACGAGGCCATGGCCCGCACCGTGGCGGCCCTGAAGATCTGCGGCAACAAGATGCGCCGGCGCGGCGTCACCGACGTGCGCGCCGTGGCGACGGAGGCCTGCCGCCGCGCCGCCAACTGCGGCACCTTCATTGATCGCGTGGCGGAAGAAACCGGCATCCGCATCGAGATCATCACGGCGGAGGAAGAGGCGCGGCTGGCGCTGGCCGGTTGCGCCGCGCTGTTGAACCGCCGCATCCCCCGCGCCCTGGTGTTCGACATCGGCGGTGGCTCCACCGAGATCATGTGGCTGTCCTTCAACCGGGGCCGGCCCGCCCTGATCGACCAGGTTTCCGTGCCCCAGGGCGTCGTCAGCCTGACGGAGACCTTCGGCGGCGACCGCGTGCTGCCCGAGGCCTATCGCGGCATGGTGGACACGGTGGGCGCCGCGCTGGCCGACTTCGACGCCCGCAACGACATCCGGCGCGAGGTCGCGGCCGGCCGGGTGCAGATGCTGGGCACCTCCGGCACCGTCACCACCCTGGCCGGCATCCGCCTGGGCCTGACCCGCTATGACCGGTCGCAGGTCGATGGTTCCTGGCTGGGACTGGAGGAGGCGCGGGCCATCAGCAAATCGCTGCTGTGCCTGGATTATGCCGGCCGCTCCGCCCATCCCTGCATCGGCCATGACCGGGCCGACCTGGTGATCGCCGGCTGCGCCGTGCTGGAGGCCATCTGGGAACGCTGGCCGGTGGAGAATTTGCGCATTGCCGACCGGGGGGTGCGTGAGGGGATCCTGACGGAGCTTATGGCCGCCACGCGCGGCCGTAGCTGAACCAGTCATGGCCGCCAAGCGCGGCCGGGGCTGAGGTTTCGCTTGCCTTTGGGCGTGGCGGCACCAATATGCGCCGCTTCGAATCGATGCCGAGAGATGACGGGGCCGTGGGCCCGGTCCGCCAAACCGGGTGATTATCATGACCAAGTCCAAGGGTACCGGCAGCCAGCTCAGCGGTCGCGGCCTGACCGTGCGCGTGAAAACGGCGGCCAAGCGCTCCGTCTCCTCGGCCCGCTGGCTGGAGCGCCAGCTGAACGATCCGTATGTGGCGGAGGCCAAGAAGCGCGGCTATCGCTCGCGCGCGGCCTTCAAGCTGCTGCAGCTGGATGAGAAGTACCACCTGCTGAAGCCCGGCACCCGCGTGGTGGACCTGGGTGCCGCCCCCGGTGGCTGGACCCAGGTGGCGGTGGAGAAGGTGCGCGGCGCCAAGGTCGTGGGCCTGGACATCCTGGGCATGGAGGACGTGCCCGGCGCCATCACCATGCAGATGGACTTCCTGCTGCCCGAGGCGCCGGACCAGCTGAAGGCGGCCCTGGGCGGCCCCGCCGACGTGGTGCTGTCCGACATGGCGGCCCCCACCACCGGCCATCCCAAGACCGACCATTTGCGCATCATGGCCCTGGCCGACGCGGCCTACGCCTTCGCGGCCGAGGTGCTGGCCCCCGGCGGCGCCTTTGTGGCCAAGCTGTTCCAGGGCGGGGCGGAGCGCAGCCTGCTGGACCTGCTGAAGCGGGACTTCGCCGTGGTCCGCCATGCCAAGCCGCCGGCCAGCCGCGCCGACAGCTCGGAAACCTATGTCGTCGCCACCGGCTTTCGCGGCACGACCACCCGGCGCGACGATGACGCCGCCGAGGGTGACGAGGACTGAATCCCTACCTTTTCCACCCTGTGAGGGGTGAGGCTAACGCAGGCCTGCCATCGCGGATTTGACCCATATCTGGTGGGTTCACAACTGACGGCCCGCGTGTATAGTGCATCGAACCTTAAGCCCTGGATGACGCGGCCGGCCCCATGTGTGGGGGCGGACGGGTCGTCCCATACCCGTATCTGACGCCCGGGCCCGCCTAAAGTCCCATGGCCGGCCCGCCTAGGGAGATGGTTCATGACCCGTGCGCTCCAAATCCGCGAAGCCCTGACCTTCGACGACGTCCTGCTGGAGCCCGCGGCGTCCAGTGTGATGCCGGCCGAGGTGGACACCCGCACGCGGCTGACCAAGACCATCGAACTGGGCATCCCCCTGATGTCCGCCGCCATGGACACCGTGACGGAATCGGCCCTGGCCATCGCCATGGCCCAGGCCGGCGGCATGGGCGTGATCCATCGCAACATGGATATCGAACGCCAGGCCGAGGAAGTGCGCCGGGTGAAGCGCTTCGAATCCGGCATGGTGGTCAATCCCATCACCATCGCCGCCGACGCCACGCTGGCCGATGCCCTGGGCCTGATGGCCCGCTACCGCATCTCCGGCATTCCGGTGGTGGAGAATGGCGCCGCTGGCAAGTTGGTCGGCATCCTGACCAACCGCGACGTGCGCTTCGCCACCAATCCCCGCCAGCCGGTGTCGGAACTGATGACGCATCAGAACCTGATCACCGTGCGCGAGGGCGTGGGCAAGGATGAGGCCAAGCGCCTGCTGCATACTCACCGCATTGAAAAGCTGCTGGTGGTGGACGACAGCTACCGCTGCATCGGCCTGATCACGGTGAAGGACATCGAGAAGGCGCAGTCGCACCCCAACGCCTGCAAGGATGAGAAGGGCCGCCTGCGCGTCGCCGCCGCCACCGGCACCGGCCCGGACGGCCTGGCCCGCGCCGAGGCGTTGTTCGACGCCGGCGTTGACGTCCTGGTGGTCGACACCGCCCATGGCCATTCCAGCAAGGTGGCCGACCAGGTGCGCGCCGCCCGTGCCCTGTCGAACTACACCCAGGTCATCGCCGGCAACGTCGCCACCGGTGACGCCGCCCGCGCCCTGATCGATGCCGGCGCCGACGCCATCAAGGTGGGCATCGGCCCGGGGTCCATCTGCACCACCCGCATCGTCGCCGGCGTGGGCGTGCCCCAGCTGACCGCCGTGATGGACGTGGTGGACGCCTGCCGTGAGCGCGGCATCCCCGTCATCGCCGACGGCGGCATCAAGTATTCCGGCGACCTGGCCAAGGCCATCGCCGCCGGCGCCGACGTCGCCATGCTGGGCAGCATGTTCGCCGGCACGGACGAAAGCCCCGGCGAGGTCATCCTGTACCAGGGCCGCAGCTACAAGAGCTATCGCGGCATGGGCTCGGTGGGCGCAATGGCCCGCGGCTCCGCCGACCGCTACTTCCAGGCCGAGGTCACCAACACCCTGAAGCTGGTGCCCGAGGGCGTGGAAGGCCGCGTGCCGTACAAGGGCCCCGTGGGCAGCGTCATCCACCAGCTGGTGGGCGGCCTGCGCGCGGCCATGGGCTACACCGGCAACGCCACCTTGGCCGGCATGCAGCAGAACTGCCGCTTCGTGCGCATCACCAACGCGGGCCTGCGCGAAAGCCACGTCCACGACATCCAGATCACCAACGAGTCGCCGAACTACCGTCCGGGTTGATTTCGGACGGCGTTATGCCTTGATGATGAAGAGCCGGCTGGGTTTCACCGGGAACCCTAGCCGGCTCTGCTGTTTATGATCCAAAAGAAGAAGTCTCACCCATGACCCCGACCGCCCGCCTGCAGGCGGCCATCGACCTTCTGACTGAAGTCCTGGCCACGCCGCGCCCCGCCGATGCCGTGGCCAGCGCCTTTTTCCGCGCCCGCCGCTATATCGGCGCCAAGGATCGCACCGACGTGGCGGAAAAGGTCTATGGCATCCTGCGCCGCTGGGCGCGCCTGCACTGGTGGCTGAACCGCGCCGGCTATGGTGGTGAGGGCCAGCCGGCGGTGGACGCGCGCGCCCTGCTGATCGCCGATGAGCTGCTGACCCGGGGCCGTAGCGCGTCTTCCGTGGCGGAGCATTTCAACGGCGGCAAGTTCGCGCCGGCACCGCTGGAGGCGCATGAGCGCGCCCTGATCCAGGCGTTGGAAACCCACACGCTGGACCATCCGCAGCAGCCGGACGCCGTGGTGGCGGAGGTGCCGGACTGGGCGGCGGATACCCTGCGCAACGCCCTGGGCGACCGTTTCGTGCCGGAGATGCAGGCCATGCTGGGGGCGGCCCCCATGGACCTGCGCGTGAACCCGGTGAAGGGCACGCGGGAGCAGGCGCTGGCGGCCCTGGCCAAGGCCGGTGTGCAGGCGGAGCCCACGCGCATCTCCGCCCTGGGCATTCGGGTGCGCAACCGCTTCCCCATCGCCACGCTGAAGGCCTTCCAGGACGGCCTGCTGGAAATCCAGGACGAGGGCTCGCAGCTGGTGGCCTTCGCCGCCAACCCGCAGCCGGGCCAGCAGGTGGTGGACTTCTGCGCCGGCGCCGGCGGCAAGACGCTGGCCATCGCCGCCATGATGAACAACAAGGGCCGGGTCGTCGCCTGTGACGTGCTGGACGGCCGGTTGAAGCGGGCGCAGGAGCGGTTCCGCCGGGCCGGCCTGCACAACATCGAGACGCGGCCCATCAAGTCCGCCCGCGATCCCTGGGTGAAGCGGCACAAGGGCCGTTTCGACCGTGTGGTGGTGGACGCGCCTTGCAGCGGCACCGGCACCTGGCGCCGCAACCCCGACGCCCGCTGGCGCCAGCTGGGCCCGGGCCTGTCGGAGCTGCTGCCCCTGCAGGCGGAAATCCTGGACAGTGCCGCCCGCCTGGTGCGCCCGGGCGGCCGGCTGGTCTACGCCACCTGCTCCCTGCTGCCGGAGGAGAACCAGGACCAGGTGACGGGCTTCCTGGCCAGCCATCCGGACTTCACCCTGCTGCCCATCACCGAGGCCTGGCCCGAGGACATGGGCACCCCGCCCAGCACCAACGGCATGCTGTCGCTGTCGCCGGCCCGCCATGACACCGATGGTTTCTTCGCCGCCGTCATGGTGCGCAAGGAGGCTGCCCCCGGTGCCGTCGCCGCTGACGAGCCGGAGGGGGCGGAAGAGGCGTGTGAGGACGCCGTCGAGGCCTGACCGCCCGCCCAATCCCGTCCTCTCGCCACCGTCCCTGTTCCGTTTGGCGCGTCCCCCTCTGGCGGGGCGCGCGCTTCTGCGGCAGGATGGTGCGGACGGTAACGGGAACGAGGGGCGGCCCATGGCTCACGGTCCGGCGGAAATCGGTTTGGTGCGGCCTGCCACGGTGGCGGACGCCGCGGCCATCGCCCGCGTCCACGTCGCCAGCTGGCGCACGACCTATCCGGGGCAATTGCCCGACGATTACCTGGTGGGCCTGTCGCCCGAGGCGCATGCCGCGCGCTGGCGCGGCCTGTTGGCCGGGCGCCAGCGCCGCACCTTCGTCGCCATGGGGGAGAACATCGCCGCCGACGGCCTGCCGGCCACGGGCGTGGTGGGCTTCGCCACCTGTGGCCCCCAACGCACTGAGATGCGGGGATACGAGGGCGAGTTCTACGCCATCTACCTCTACGACCACGCCCAGAACCAGGGCCACGGCCGCCGCTTGATGGCCGCCATGGCCACCGAACTGATGAGTTCGGGCATGCGCTCCGCCTGCGTCTGGGTGCTGCGCGACAACCCCGCCCGCTGGTTTTACGAGCGCCTGGGCGGCAGCCGCCTAGCGGAACAGCCCATCACCTTCGCCGGCGCCCGCCTGACCGAGGTCGCCTACGGCTGGCTGGATTTGGCGCCACTCGCCCGGCTGTCATCGTACAGCGAGAGGTGAGCGGGTAGGGTCAGAGTCGCCGCAACACGATGAAGTGCACGGCCCGCCGCACGCGGAAGCCCAGCTTCTCATAGACCCGCTTGGCGCCTTCGTTCTCCGTCTTCACATGCAGGAAGGGGATCTCGCCTTCCGCAATGATGCCGGCGGCCACGGCACTGACCAGGGCCAAGGCCAGGCCCCGGCCCCGAAAATCCGGATCGGTGCAGACGGCGCTGACCTCGCGCAAGCCGGGCAGGCGCATGCGCTGACCGGTCATGGCCATCAGCCGCCCGTCCGGGCTGCGCAGGCCGAAATAGGCGCCCATGCGGATGGTGCCGTCCAGGAAGGGTCCCGGCTCCGTCCGCTTGGCCAAATCCACCATGTCGGGCACGTCGGCGGCGGTCAGGCGGATCGCGGGGGTGGCGGGCTGGGGCGCCAGGGCTTCGCACACCATCTGGTCGATCTCCCGTGCACGCAGCACCTGCCAAGCTCCAGTCGGAATGTCCAGCGCCACCGGGCTGACCACGCCGACGCCCCGGCCCGACGGCACCAGGGCCGCCAGATTGGCCAGCGCCGCCGCCGTGGGCCCGGCCAAACCCGCCAGGGGGGAAATGTCGTCCTGATAGCGCGCAGCCAGGCCGCGCACCTGCCCTAGGGTGTGGTGCGCCGTAGTCAGCGCGTTCCAGACGGGATTGTCGAGCAGGCTCAGGTCGGCCACGGTGGGGTCCATCAATCAATTTCGCTATGGATGGGGATGTGCCTGCCGGGGCGCAAGGGGCGCGCGCAAGAGATGGATGCTAATTCCCGGGCGCCGCCTGGTGGATGAAGTCGGTGACGGCCTCAATCACGCCGGGGGCCAAGGGCAGGGTGGGATCGGCGTAGGTGGCGATGTTGGCTTTGGGGTTCGCCGGCGCGATCTTCAGCATGTGGTTGGCGCCGGGAATGAGGGCCAAGGTGGCGGCCGGCTGCGCCTGGGCCAGCAGGCGGGCGTCCTCGACCGTCACCTGCAGGTCGGTGTCGCCCTGCAGCACCAGCAGCGGCACCGTCAGGGCCGCCGCCGCTTGCGTCGGGCTGACGGCCCCCTGGGAAATGAGGTAGGGCTGGATGGCGGGGCGGTAGAGCACCCGCAGGGCCGGCGGCACGTCCTCCACCGTGCGGCCTTCCTTCAGCGCCGCCTCGATCGCCGTCACCTTGTCCAGGATGGCCGGCGGGGCGCCGCGGTCGCGGATCTGCTGCAGGCGGATGTCGCCGAAGGGCCGTCCGGCGCCGGCCAGCGACAGCACGCCGCAAACCGGCACCTTCTCCTTGACCAGTTGCGCCGCCGCCAGGGTGGCGATGGTGGCGCCCTCCGAATGGCCCAGCAGCATGACGCAGCGCACCTGGGGCTGGCGCGCCAGATAGCGGGCCCAGGCCGCCATGTCGTCGATGTAGGTGGAGAAGCGCAGCTTGTCCTCGCCAGGGCAGGCGGCGGCACTCTTGGCGATGCAACGCTTGTCCACCCGCAGGCTGGCGACGCCCTCGGCGGCCAGCCCTTGGGCGATCAGCTTCAGCAGGTTGCCGCGCACCGTCAGCAGGGTGGAATTGCCGTCGCGGTCCGAGGGGCCGGACCCCGCCTGCATCAGCACCGCGACGCCGCCCGTCCAGCCCGCAGGCCGCATCAGGGAGCCGTAAAGGGATGAACCGCCGCCGTCCTCCAGGCTGACCTCGGTATCGGACGTGTCGGGGGATTGGGCCCATGCCGCCGGCGCCATGAGGATCAGGGCGGCGGCCAGAAAACGGCGGAGGAGGGGATGCATGGAAGCTCCACGGAAAGGTTATATTTCGTTACTTAGCAAAATAACAAACTAAAGTCCAGCCGGCCCCCGTCCGGCCGGTTCGTTCTCCCGCGTTCGGCGCGGGGGGCCCTTGCCTGTCCAACGCTTGCCGTGCCGGGGTGCCTTGGACTAGCGTGCGGCCACCCTCGCAACCCCCAATGATAGGGATAAGCCCATGGCCACAGAGACGATGTCCGATCGGGTCCTCATTCTCGATTTCGGGTCGCAGGTGACCCAGCTCATCGCCCGGCGGGTCCGCGAGGCGGGGGTGTACTGCGAGATCCACCCCTATTCCATGAGCGAGGCGGCCATCCAGGCCTATGGGCCCAAGGCCATCATCCTGTCGGGCAGCCCGGCGTCGGTGACGGAAGAGGGCAGCCCGCGCGCGCCGGGCATCGTCTTCACCAAGGGTGTGCCCGTACTGGGCATTTGCTACGGCCAGCAGACGATGTGCGAGCAGCTGGGCGGCAAGGTCGAGCCGGGCGAGACCCGGGAGTTCGGCCGCGCCTTCGTCGATGTGAAGGAGCCCTGCGCCCTGTTCGAGGGCGTGTGGCAGGTGGGCGCCCGCGAGCAGGTGTGGATGAGCCATGGCGACCGCGTCGCCAAGCTGCCGGAGGGCTTCCGCATCGTGGCGACCAGCGAGGGCGCGCCCTACGCCATCATCGCCGACGACAGCCGCCGCTTTTATGCCGTGCAGTTCCATCCCGAGGTGGTGCACACCCCGCATGGCGACGCGCTCATCCGCAACTTCCTGTTCTCCGTCTCCGGCCTGTCGGGCAGCTGGACCATGGCCGCCTTCAAGGCTCAGGCCATCGAGAAGATCCGCGCCCAGGTCGGCACCGGCAAGGTCATCTGCGGCCTGTCCGGCGGCGTCGATAGCTCCGTTGCCGCCGTGCTGATCCACGAGGCCATCGGCGACCAGCTGACCTGCATCTTCGTCGATACCGGCCTGATGCGCGCCGGCGAGGCGGATGAGGTGGTGACCCTGTTCCGCGACCACTACAACATTCCGCTGGTGCATGTGGACGCGGCCGACCTGTTCCTGGGCAAGCTGACCGGCGTCAGCGACCCGGAGGTGAAGCGCAAGACCATCGGCGCCACCTTTATCGAGATCTTCGATGCCGAGGCCAAGAAGATCGGCGGCGCCGGCTTCCTGGCCCAGGGCACGCTGTACCCCGACGTCATCGAGAGCGTCAGCTTCACCGGCGGCCCCAGCGTCACCATCAAGTCGCACCACAATGTGGGCGGCCTGCCGGAGCGGATGAACCTGAAGCTGGTGGAGCCGCTGCGCGAACTGTTCAAGGATGAGGTGCGCCGCCTGGGCGTGGAGCTGGGCCTGCCCAAGGCCTTCATCGGCCGCCATCCCTTCCCGGGGCCCGGCCTGGCCATCCGCATCCCCGGTGAGATCACGCCCGAGAAGCTGGAAATCCTGCGCAAGGCCGACACGGTCTACCTGGAGGAAATCCGCAACGCCGGCCTGTACGATGTCATCTGGCAGGCCTTCGCCGTGCTGCTGCCGGTGCGCACCGTCGGCGTCATGGGCGACGGCCGCTCCTACGACTACGCGTGCGCGCTGCGCGCCGTGACCTCGGTGGACGGCATGACCGCCGACTACTACCCCTTCAGCCACGAGTTCCTGGGCCGCGTCGCCACCCGCATCATCAACGAGGTGCGCGGTATCAACCGCGTGACCTACGACATCACCAGCAAGCCGCCGGGCACGATTGAGTGGGAATAATTTTTGCCCCTCCGGGCGTATCCGAAATCACGCTACAATACGACATAAGCCAATGAAAATGCTGAAAAAATCTCTCTGAGACTTTCAGCATCTATCGCCGGGTTAGCCTCCCGTTTGACGGTATGGCTGGCGGTATGGCGCGTCTTGTCTCAACCGAAAAACGCATATACCGTCAGGGGCAAGAGAGCTTCTGACGGTATATCTTTTGGCCTAAACACTTGTAATTGCTGAATAAAAATCCTGTCAGGCGGCCCAATTTTGGCCTGACGGTATAATTGGGTGCTCTCCTGCATTTTTTGACCGATCTGGAGGGTGCAGATGCTGACCGACGCCGCCATCAAGGCACTGAAACCAAAAGATAAATTATACAAGATTGTGGATCGTGACGGTATGTACGTCGTGGTCCAACCTTCGGGTTCAATCGTGTTCCGCTTGGACTACCGGCTCAACGGCCGTCGGGAGACCTTGACGTTGGGTCGTTATGGCCCGGCGGGTCTGTCTCTGGCCAGGGCGCGCGAGAAGCTGATTGATGCCAGGCGCGCGATTTCCGAGGGTCGCTCGCCGGCGCAGGAAAAGCAGCGCGAGAAGCGGAGGATCAAGGAAACCAAGAGCTTCGGCCAGTTCGGCAAGCGCTGGCTTCAGGAAGCGAGGATGGCGGACAGTACACGCGCGATGCGGCGGTCGATCTTCGAGCGCGACATCCTCCCGGCGTTTCGCAATCGACTGCTAACCGAGATCCTGCCGGAGGATCTGCGCGGGTTGTGCGCGAAGGTAAAGGAACGCGGGGCGCCGGCAACAGCGGTCCACGTCAGAGACATTGTGAAGTTGGTATTCGCCTTCGCCATCCTGCACGGGGAGAAGGTCGCCAACCCGGCCGACGAGGTTGGCCCATCGTCGATCGCAACCTTCGTGCCGAAGGACAGGTCGCTATCTCCCGCGGAGATCCGCATCATGCTCGGACAGCTTGAGCATGTCCCGACGCTGCCAACGATCCGTCTCGGGATAAAGCTGATTCTGCTCTCGATGGTGCGAAAGAGCGAATTGCAGGATGCAGTCTGGGACGAGGTCGATTTTGAGAACGCCGTCTGGTCGATCCCCAAGGAGCGAATGAAGCGCTCGAAGGCGCACAACGTCTATCTATCGCAGCAAATGCTCGACATCTTCATCGCTCTCAAGACCTGCGCCGGTAACTCGAAATACGTCCTGCCGTCGCGCTACGACGCTGACGCGCCGATGTCGCGGGCCACGTTCAATCGGGTCACGACGGCGGTGGTGGTGCGGGCCAAGAAGGAAGGAATGCCGCTGGAGTCCTTTACGGTTCACGATCTCCGACGCACCGGCTCGACTCTGCTGAACGAACTGGGCTTCAACAGCGACTGGATCGAGAAGTGCTTGGCGCACGAGGATGGCCGATCCTCACGGGGCATCTACAACAAGGCGGAATATGAGCATCAGCGCCGGCACATGATCCAGGAATGGTCCAACATCGTGGACGCTTGGGTCGTGGGGGAGAAATACACGCCGACCCTTTATCCGCCGACAATGGACCTGCTTACGCCCGAGCCGGATGTTTGATGGGGCGGGTCTTGCGAAGTTGGACATCGGGCATGGGTGCGCGTTTCACGGTTTTCGCGCGCGAGGCGCGGCGGCGCTCCTCGAGCCAGGCTTCGACTTCGGCGAGGTCCCACACCACGCAGCGAGACGTAAGATAGAAGCGCTGCGGAAATTCACCGCGCTGCTCCATGTCGTAGATGGTCGTGTCGGCCAACGGGACGATTTGCCGAAGCTCATGGCGCCGGATGGTCCGTGTCACGGCGGGAGGTTCTTGTGATTTCATCAGAGGACTCCGTCAGCCATTGGGTTCAACGGATAGAAGTCGATAGACGACGTTGAAAGAAAGCCCGGATTGAGGGGCGTAGAACGGTATCGCGCTCTGGCGTGCATATCGGATAAGGCGCGGCCATCGCCGCGCCCAGCCAGACCTCCAATCGGTTCATTTGGATGATCGTCGATACCGGCCCTTCCGGCGTGAGCCGACGTAGTATATGAGACCAGCCACCTTGAGCGCGGCGATGTCCCGACGCGCGGTTTTCAGGCTAACCGCCCACATTGCCACAATATCCCGTGCGTCACTTCGACCTGCCGCGACTCGGTCGAGAAACCAGTGCTGCCGCTCGTTGAGTTCGGCCCGATCAGGGACATTTATAGGGTCGCGTTCAGGGACACGTTCAGGGACATTTTTCCGCGCGCCCGTTGCCGATCGTCCCCCTGCGGCTTCCCCGGCGGCATAGGCTTCGCGCGCTCTGACCAGGGAAATGCGATCCACCGGCCCGGTCAGCGGGATGGCTGCCGGCCCATCAATCAGGCCGAGAACGAAGGCCCTGATGACTGGGGACGAGACCACCAGCCGCAGGAAATAGACGCTGTCTGGCCCGTGCTGGCCTGAGAGCCAGTGCTTGACGGTTCGCTCGCTTGCGTCCGTCTGGCGCATGAGCTGCTTAATCGCGCGGCGACTGTCGCCATGCTCTTTGCGTAGCAGCTCAGCGATGGTCCGCGCATAGACTTCGCGTCCGCCAAGAACGCCTGTCCATAGGGGTAATTTCCTGCCCGTTTTCGGCAACATCTTCCGTTTTCTCCGCAGCTAAACTGTTCCAGTGCGGAGTGACGGCAGAGGCCCGTCATGCGCTGCGGCGGTAGGTCGCCCGGACCGCCGCAGGCAAGTTCGTGAGGCGTAATGTGATGAGCCGGAGAGACTACGATAATGATCGGTCAGAGCAGCCCGCACGTCCTCTTCGGGCTGCCGAATACGTCCGCATGTCGACGGATCATCAGAAGTATTCGACGGAAAACCAATCCGACGCGATTAAGCACTATGCCGAGGCGCGCGGAATCGAGATCGTCTGTACCTACGCCGACGAAGGAAAGAGCGGGCTCAGCGTCGATGGTCGTGATGCGTTCAAGCGGCTGATCGCGGACGTTGTGGAAGGCCGCGCCGACTTTGAGATGATCCTCGTCTACGACGTGAGCCGCTGGGGGCGCTTCCAGGACACCGACGAAAGCGCCTACTACGAATATATCTGCAAGCGCGCCGGCGTGCGTGTCCAATACTGCGCCGAACAGTTCGAGAATGACGGAAGCCCGATCGCGGCCATCATCAAGGGCGTGAAGAGCGCCATGGCCGGGGAATATAGCCGTGAGCTTTCCGTCAAGGTTTTCGCCGGCCAAGGGCGCCTGATCGAGAAAGGGTATCGTCAGGGAGGCCCGGCGGGTTTTGGACTACGGCGAACGCTCATCGATGAGCACGGCGCTATCAAGGGATGTCTTGAACGCGGCGAGCAGAAGAGTCTCCAGCTTGACCGCGTGATCCTGACACTCGGCCCCGCCGAGGAAGTCGATCTGGTTCGCGAAATCTACCGGGCGTTCGTCCATCAAGGGTATAGCGAGAGCGAGATCGCGGCTGATCTCAACAGGCGGGGTATTTCCACCGACCTTGGGCGACCCTGGACCAGGGGAACCGTCCACCAGATTCTCATCAACGAGAAATATGTCGGCGACAACGTATGGAACCGCCGCTCTTTCAAGCTGAAGAAGAAGCGCGTCCGGAACGATCCCGGTATGTGGATCAGGGCGCAGGATGCGTTTGCGGCCGTCATCGAACGCGAACTGTTCGAGGCGGCCAAGACCATCATCGGTGTGCGCTCCTTCCGGCTGAGCGACGAAGAGATGCTGCAATCTCTAAGGGCGCTTTATCAGCAAAAGGGTTTGCTCTCCGGCATCGTCATCGACGAATCCGATGGGATGCCGTCCAGCAGCGCCTACAGCTCCCGCTTTGGCAGCCTGCTTCGCGCCTACGGTCTCGTGGGCTTCACGCCGGATCGCGATTACCGCTACGTTGAAGTCAACCGCGAACTGCGAAAGCTCCATCCTGGTATTCTTCGTGAGGTGCTCGACGGATTGCGGGCAACGGGCAGCGATGCCTGGCAGGATCTCGAGGCCGACCGGATAGTCGTCAACGGTGAGTTCAGCGTCTCGTTGGTGATCGCGCGGTGCATCGAGACGCCGACCGGGCTCCTTCGGTGGAACCTGCACTTCGATACCTCGCTCGCGCCCGACATCACGATTGTCGCGCGGATGGATAGAGCCAATCGCGCGCCGTTCGACTTCTATCTGTTCCCCCGCATTGACATGCTCTCAGAAAAGCTGCGGCTAGGAGAGGAGAATGCGCTCGCGCTCGATGCCTACCGCGTCGACGACCTTGAGCTTCTCTATGACATCGCCGCGCCTGTTCCTCTTGGGGAGGCCGCCTGATGCCTGCTGTTCGACCGAACAAGATCGAAATGATCCCTATCTCCCGGATCACGGTTCTGAACCCTCGTGCACGCAACAAGCGCCAGCATCGGGAGATCGTGAACAACATCGAAGCCATCGGCTTGAAGAGGCCGATCACGGTGAGCCGCCGCGATGGCGCAGGCGGGCCGAGATATGATCTCGTCTGTGGTGAGGGCCGGTTGGAAGCCTTCCAGATGCTTGGTCAGACCGAGATTCCGGCCGTGGTGATCGAGGCCAGCGAAAGCGAGTGCCTCGTCATGAGCCTGGTCGAGAATATCGCCCGGCGCACGCCGCGGCCCATCGACCTCATGAAGGAGATCGGCGCGCTACGATCTCGTGGCTTCAACGATGCTGCCATCGCGGAGAAGATCGGTGTCGGGGCATCCTGGGTGAACATGATTGCGTCGCTACTCGAGCGTGGCGAGGAACGGCTGGTGTCCGCCGTCGAAACCGGGCTCATTCCGATCACCTTGGCAATGGAGATTTCCAAAGCCGAAACGGAAGAGGCGCAAAACCTGCTCCTCGACGCCTATGAGACCGGCAAGCTTCGGGGCAAGAAACTCGCCGCGGTTCGTCGTCTGCTGGAAATGCGGATGCGCAGCCAGCGCAAGGGTGGATTGCCTGTCGGGCGGTTGGGCCGAAAGGGCACCGGCGTCCGTCGGATGACGGCCGCCGATCTCATGCAGGTCTACCAGCGGGAGGCGGAAAAGCAGCGTCTGCTGGTCAAGAAGTCGGACTTCACCCAGACCCGGCTGCTGTTCGTCGTCGAGGCGCTGAAGGATCTGCTCGGCAATGACGGTTTCATCAATCTGTTGAGGGCGGAGGGGCTGGCGACCATGCCACGCGCGCTTAAGGTCCGCGTGTCGGGAGACGGTCATGACTGAAGAACCGAAGGATCAGGATGACGGCCGTATCCATTTTGGCTTCGACCGCGATTTTCTGACGATCCCCGTTGCGGCGATCGTTCCGCTGAAGACGTTGCCGCCCGGCGCCAGGGAGAGCCGATCCTATTCGCAGGTGCTGAGTTCGATCAAAGCGATCGGCCTGATCGAAGCGCCCGTCGTCATGGCAGACGAAAAGAATGCCGGAACCTGGTTTCTCCTCGATGGTCATCTGCGGCTTGAGGCGCTCAAGGAACTCGGGATCTCCGAGGTCGAGTGCCTGCTTGCAGCTGACGACGACACCTACACCTACAACAAGCGCGTCAATCGCATCCCGCCGATCCAGGAGCATCGGATGATCGTGCGGGCAATGGACCGGGGCGTGTCATCGACCGACATTGCCACCGCATTGAACCTTCAGGTTGAGTCCGTGCTGCGGCGTTTCCGGCTCCTGGAAGGGATCAGCCCCGAGGCGGCCGAGATGCTGAAGGATACGCCCTGTTCGATGAAGGTGTTCGACATCCTGCGCCAGATGACGTCGGTCAGGCAGATCGAAGCCGCAGACCTGATGATCGGCCAGAACAATTTCACCGTGATGTTTGCGCGTGCGCTGCGTGCGGCGACGTCCGAGAACCAACTCGCCGCCACCCGCAAAGGAAAAGGGGGAGGCAAGCCAACGCCCTCGGGCCAGCAGATCGCCCGCATGGAACGCGAGTTGGCGGCGCTCCAGACCCAGGTGAAGTCTGTCGAGGAAACCTACGGCATCGACAATCTGCATCTGACCGTCGCCCGCGGCTATGTCGCCAAGCTACTGGCGAACAACAGGGTGGTTCGCTGGCTGGCGACCCATCAACAGGACTATCTCAGCGAGTTTCAGAAGATTGCCGAGATCGACACGCTCGGCCCGATCGCGGAAACGCCGGGCGCCTGAGTCAGATATGGGGACCCGGACCCGATAAGCGCGGGGACCATGGGAGAAGCCGCACCGTGGGGCGGATCAAGCATGGTGGTGGGAATGGCGGCGAACCCGCATGAAGCCCACCAGGCTGGTCCACATATAGCCAGCCGCATGAGGGGGCGCTTCCCCCGCATGAGCAGGACGTGCGTGCCGGACGCGCCGGCCGGCACGCACGTTATTCATCGCGGTGCTTCTGTCGTGAGAATGCCGACAGATCGAGGGTCAATGCTTGCAGCGACCGCGTCGTTTCCACGTCGTGATGGGTCAGGAGATCGACAAGATCCTCCTGGTCCGGCTGCCCCAAAGCAAGGCGATAGAGCAGCCTCTGCGTCCTCAACTTTGCGAATCGATCAATATCGCGACTTTGGGGAAGCGCGAACAAATGTCGCTTCAGTTCCGCACCTTCCATCGCCCACCAGGGGCTGAGGCCGGTTTTGTCGTCCGCGAACGCCTTGTCGGCGTCGCGTGCGATGATGTCCCACGGCGACGATGCTTGGCCGCGTGCCTGCGCCAACGCTTGTTCGCCTAGTTTTCGGGCGAGCGGTTGCCGGACAGTCAGTCCGCCGAAGCGCTGGACGCGACCTTCTCGTTGCTCCAGGTCAACCGGGCTGGAACAAAGATCCCAGTGGCCCAGCCGGTCGCACCAGCTATGGAAGTCGAGACCTTCCTGTCCGACAGAGGTCGTTGCCAGGACATGGGGCCAGAACGGCGTATTGAACGCGCTGCGGATTTCCTCAGAGCGCGCCGGTGGCGGTTCATTGACATCATGATCCTGCCGATGCGTCTCTGTCTCAGTGCCCCCAAACGGCACCGCAGCGTGACAGCGGATACGGATCTTGTCCTTTTTCTTCGCGCCCTTGAACCCGAAAGTGCCGACGTTTGCTGCAAGCGCCGCCGACAGATCCTCGATCAGTCCATCAGGATTGACCTTGGATTTGCGCAGCCAGAAATGTTCGTCGAGGACGGCTTCCAGGCAGCCATCAACGCACGCATTCTGATATTTCTGCGTGGCGTCCTCACCGGGCAAGATCGACCAGAAAACGGGGCGATCCAGATAGGTGCGCAGCCTCGTCCAGCAGAAGCGCACAAGCCGCGCGAAATGCTGCTCCTGGTAATCGAAAAGCTCAGGAAGGTGGCGAGAGAGTGCTCGGCCCGTCACGACGCCAGGGGCGCCGAGAGCCATATCCACCAGAGCGTCCAGCTCCCATCGGCTTAGCCAGGTGATCGCCTCGGCCTCTTGGCGCTGCTTGAGCAAGGTTTGAAGTGTTGCATCCTTCGGGGCGACCCGACCCCAGTTCTTCTGGACCGCCGCGAACTCCCGAGCCAGCGGCGCTTTTTGCGCGCGCTCAATGGCCGCGAGGATCGCCCACGCCGGTTTGCGCCGTCGGTTGCTTCGCGCATTCGGAGCCTCCGGCGCGATGGACGGGGGTAGCGCCTGAATGATCTGCTGCCGCGCCCTGGCCCTGATCTGCTTGATCGCAGCCTTGCCCTTCACATCTAGGGGCTCGACAGCGCGGATCAGGAAAGGACTCGGGTGAAACAGGGCGAGCGTGGGGCCTTGGTTCGGCTTCGGGTTCAGGTGGCGTTTCTTCCACGCGGCAGCGTAGGGAAGATTGCTTTTCGCCACGCATTTGCGCTCGACCTCAAGGCTGACAAGGGCTGCCAGGCTTTGCGGTGTGGCCCTGAACCGGCTGAAGATCAGCATCTTGGGCGATTGCGTTACCTTCGCCCATGGGCCGGAAGGCGCCCACCAAGTCAGCGACGGCAACACCCACGGGAGGGCAAGGGCCTCCGTTGGCACAAGGCCGTTGAGGGCACGGAGCTTGGCGCTTCCCCAACCCTCTTTGGGTGGCTTGAAGCAATTGGTGACTCCGAGCCGAGGGACGCTGCGCGTGGCCGGAAAATCTATGTCGCGAGAAATCTGGTATCGGTCCCCCAACGCTTGCGCAGGGAGTGGCACTGACAGCCAGTAGGCGATCGCGCTGCCTGCGAGCTTGGGCGACACATGGTCGGTGAAATGGCGATAGACGTCGAGATCGTGGGGCTCGATCCTTACGGACGGCGGCGCAGGCTCTCCGGCATGGTCGGAAACCGGACGCTCGGTCCGCGACATGAGTGGTGTAAGAAGCGCTTCGAGATGGTGCTTGAGCGCTTGCGCCTCTTGGATCGCCGCCGTGCGGCTATCGGGCGGCAGGTGGCCGATCAAATGCAACAGATCGCCAAAACGACGAAATTGGGATTCGGCCTCGGCGCGTACAGCCGACCCGCCCAGAAATTCGATAATCTCGAAAAATTCGACATGGGGGGCAGCCCCAGAGCCGCTTTCCCAGCGCTCGGCATAGAAACGGTAGGGTGTGGCGGACAGGAGGAGGATCGGCGGCGGCGTCCCGCCATCTGTTCCTGCCAGCAGTTGACGCGCCTGGGGATTATCGGCGCCTGCATTGAGCAGTTCGCGATAGCATTGGAACTCGTCGAAAATTACGAGATCGGGCGGGGCGGAATCCAGAGCGGCTTGAGCGAGCGCCTTCCGCATCCGGCCCAAGCTCTGACCATGTTTGCTCGTATCGATCGCGTGCAGAATGTTTTCGCGGGCCGGCTTGCCAAATTCCGCGCGCAACGCTCGGCCATAGGCCGCCTTGAAGAGGGCGGAGACATTGTCGAATTTGCCCTGAGCCTCCTCGCACGCCCATCGCCAGCCGGACGTTGCGCCATATTCGACATAGCCTTCAGGAAAGGCGGCGGTCAGGCCGGGGTATAGTTCGTCCAACAGGAGCTTGATGAACGCGCGCTCGACTGCCTTTCCGCCGTAGAGGCGCTGCGAGCTGGAGAATGATGTGGTCGGCGTAAAGGCATAAAGCCGCAGCTTTCCCTTGCGCTTTTCCTCGAACGGAATGAGACCGACGCGGTCGATGACGGAGAGTGCGTCCTTGGCTTCGTCCTTCTCAAGGAAGCGCAGCAGTTCGACCTTGTTCTGGTCCGCGACTTTGAGCCCGCTCGTAATATAATAGACGGTAAACTTGCGTACTTTGCTCGCCAGCGCCGCAAGCGTGTCTCGGGCGACGACGGTTTTCCCGAGGCCGACTTCGTCCGCGACAAGGAACCGGCGCAGTGGGTTGCCTCCCGACAGGGCGACAGTTGCAGCCTTGACCGTCGCGGCCTGGAAGGGTTTCGATCTTGCGCTCATGAGGCAAGCCGGGTGCGCGCGATGGCCCAGATCTGAGCGAGTTCGTTCAAGTCAGTTCTCTCCGCTTCGCTCAGATTTTCGCCGTGGGCGAGAAGCGCATCCACATAGGGCGCAAAATGGCGATCGACCCGGCCGAAGGCTTTTCGGTCGCGTGCCCAAGCCGTGAGAATATCCTCCAGTGTGAGGCGGTCATAACCCAGGCTATGGGGGCGGTTGCCCCGCGATCCGACATCTTCATCCCATGCACCGCCACCGACCGGAAGCGTGTCGCCGCCGAGCATCGCACGCATCCAGTCATGAAACGCGCGAAGTCCCATGTGGCTGGCCAGCGCGGCTAGATCCCGCTGCTCTTCGAGAGGCGGATCGACGGTGACGCGCTGCATCCATCGTAAAGCGCCGTCTGGGCCGCTTATCCGGACCTGAATGAAGGCAGACTGGAGTGACAACGGGATCGATCCAAGACCGAGGCTGAAGGCATCGGTCGGCCAAGACAGCAGGTCGCCATTTGCAGATCCGGCGTGCAGCACATGGTCGGGGTAGGCGAGCGAAGGAACCGCCCGCGCGTCGAGAGAGAAGCATTCCCCGTCGCGGCGCAGAACCGGGTCCCAGGAGGCCATGAGCACCTTGCGCGACTCTTCCAGAGCATCGGCTGCACTTGTGCTGCGCAGGTCCGTGGCGGCGAGTTCCTCTATGGTGACAGGCGTCGCTTTACCGACCAGGAACGCCAGGCCGGAAGCGAACGCTTCGCCCGCCTCGAGTTCGACCATGATTTCCGAGTTGCCCCCCGACCACGCCCTTTCGGTCGCATTGGCGCTCCCGACCCTCAAGATGGTCTTCTCGCCCGAGTGGAAGCAGAAGATCTTCGCATGGAGCGCGAGGGGCGCCGGCTCCACATCATCTTCGGCCACAGGTTCGGTGCCGGGCAGAGCGAGCGCGGACTCGTCAGCAAGCACGTCCGGTGCCGCATAGGCCAGGATTTTCGAGAAACCCGTCAGCGAGGTTCTGGACCGGCTGGCTATTTCGGCAAGAGCCGGCATCGACGAAATCAGCGTCCTGGAACCAGCCGCCCCCCAGTTGCCCGCCTTTTTCAGAAAGTCGGGCGACAGGAACGGGCTGATGATAGTTATGCCATCGACCGCGCCGGATGGCGGCTCCGCTGGCAAGGGAACACCTTCATCCAGCCCATTGAGGAGGCCGCGTAGGCGAAAACCGTCTGGCGCATCCCACCAGATCGCCTCCAGTTGCTCCGAGATGTCATCGGCATCCTCGCGCGATGCGCAGCGTGCGAGAGTGCTCCCGAGAGCACCGACGCCAGGGAGCCGAACCCGCCCCTTCGCGCGCTTTTCGCTGCCGTCCAGCAAAACGCCAGCGTCGAGATCCTGAGATCGCGTGAGGTTCCGGCTGCCAATCCAGAGATTCCAGCGGGTTTCCCCTTTGGGGCAGTTATAGGCAACCAAAGCAATCTTCGGATGCCAGCTACGCTCGTGCTCATTATAGGGTTGCTCAACGATGAACTGATCGAGGATGCCCGCGATCCGAGGGAGAGCGACCGGGCGCGCGATCCGCCCGCGCTGGATGATGATCTTGACGCGATCGCGCAGCCTGTCGATCGCTTCGGCAAAATCGACGGCCGTTCCACTGCCCTTGTCATTGTTACGACCAATCAGGGCGAGCAACGCTGCGGCGACCGCAGACAGGTCGACCGAGTAGGTCGCGAACAACGCGAGCTTGACCGTCTCCAATCGCCCGGGCCGCAGTTCGTCGAGGTAGGGTTGGCCGTGCCAAGCTTGCCGATCGCTCATGCGGCAGCTTCCAGATCACGCAGGAGCCGTTTCACATTCCCCCAGCGATAATGGAGCGGCTCGGCGCGACCATGGCGCTCGCCTTGCCATTCCATGCGCCGATCGACGCCGAACTGGTTGCTGGCGAGACGCGCGCGATCATCCTTCCTGCTGACCTCCGCCCGCGCATACACGTCGAGCAGCGGCATCGGATCCTTGCTATTTGCCCGAACCCAGGCCGAAGTTTCTTGCAAAACGCCCTCAACCGCAGGCGGGAGGTGCCCGATTTCGGCGAGAAACAGGTCCATATCCAGCCGGGCGGCCAGCCCGCCCCATTGCTCGACTGCGTCTTTCAGCGCTGCGCGGTGCAAATTTGGCTGTGGTCGCTTGTCGCGTGTTTCCTTGAGTGTCTCGACCTGAGCCGCATAAATTGCCCTGCCAATCGCGGACAGCGCCGCCGCCTGGCCGGCCCGCTTCAGCATGGCGGCCTCCTTACCGGCAAGTGCGAGAATTTCGCTGTCCCAGCAGTGATCGGCCTCGCCGAGAGGCTTTCCGACCAGCTTCGACAAGAGCGATGGCTCGCCCGGATCAGTCGGCGAGCGAACGGCGCGCAGCTTGGTTGCGAGATAGATCTGCTCCGGCGGCAAAAGGTCGAGTGTGAGCTTTCCTCCGCCATCCCAGTCGCCGGGGGCATCGATCAACCCCGAGATTGGCCAGGCCACTGTCTCGAAGGGCTTCCCGTCATCGTCATGGAGGGCGCGTTTGCCGGAAGCTGCCAGGAGCTTCGCCATATCCGGGCGGCTCCACGGCCGGCCATCAGGGCGGGCGCCGATCAGTCCCCATTTAGCCAGAGCCGTCCAATAGACATAGGCTGGCGGCTGGCTGATCACGCGGGGGAAAACTTCGCCTCCGATCACGCCATCTTTCTCACCGCCCACCCCATCGATATATTTGAGGCGGCCGGTCAGCTCATGTTCGAGATCGGAGAAGGCTTGGCCAAAGTCCTTGGGGACAGGGCGCTTCGTCCGAAGGCTTTGGTAAAGCCAAGGGATGAGAAGCGCGTAGCGCAGCCGTGTGTGCAGAACCGACGTGCCGGGGAAGAAGTGATCGGCATAGCGCTGGTGGACGATGAGGAATCCGACCTCATCGCGCACCCCCGCTGCGCCGCCGAACATCATTTGTTCAGCCTGGCCCAGCGCCTTGCGCGACAAAAAGGTGAACCCAAAAGATGACACGAAGCCTGCCCCCACGGCGTGATAGAAACTTACATCTCAAGAATATTGCCGATGCCCTACGGCATCATTCACTACCAATAATTTTCAACCTCATGGCGCGGGTTTCGAGCAAATAGGTCTCGACTCCCGCAAGCAGGTGCAAGCCTTCCTCACCGATTGCTTGCCGGGATAGTCCAGGTTGCACGATGCGGACGTCGAACTCGAAGCGGTGATCTTGCCACCCGACCTTGAGTTTCTTGATCGCGGCGGCTGAGCCTTGTTCAATTCGAGAGCCGAGAGCACGGTCCCGGCGCATCTTTTCGCGCCTCAACATGTGTTGAAGCATGCGGCCTGGCCGGTCGCGCCACCGAGCAGACTTCTGAGCCTGGCCGCAAACCTCGTAGAGGTCGCTGAGCCGCGCGCCTGGTGTATCCGCGCCCGAATACTTGCAGTGATACAGGGTCACGGAAACGACGCTGTCGGTTATTCGCAGCGCCACGACATCAGCGATCTCGCCTTTGCCATCATCGTCGAAGATCACATCATAGGGATCGGGGTCCGCCAACAGCGTGTCGATGACGAGACGTTGGACTGAGTCTGGGCGCTTGCTCGTGCCTTGCGACTCGACGCGGATATTGGCCTTCGACCAATCCCAGGCTTCGATCTTGTCGGACGGGTATGGTTCGATCGTTTCGCCTTCGGGCAAGGTGTAGAGGTGGCTGTAGATGAGCAGCGAGCCATCGCCGAAGTCGATCTGTGGCGAATCCTCGCCGAAGGATTCCGAAAGCGTCTGCACCTTGCTGCCGATCTTGATCGTCGCCTTGGGGCCGGCGCGCTGGGGGTAGCGGGCATGCCCGTCGCTGAAGACGATCTCGAACTCGGCCGCATGCTCATCGCTCCGCACGGCGAAGCGCAGCGGTCCCGAACGAGCGTTATCGAGCAACTCGATATCGCATTCCGCGAAGGTTACGGGCTCATCGCCGAACGAGATCTCGATCCGCTCCTCGAACTGCGTGATCACAGATTCAGGCCAATGGATCGCCACGGGCGGAACAGCCGGGCGCTGGCTGATCTGGTGGGGGCGCATCGCGCTCTTGAAGACGCCGTCGGTCGTGATGCTGGGATCGTTCACCGTGCGGCCGACATCCTGGCACCAGTCCACCCAGTCGGTCAGGTCATGGACCTTGGCGCTGGACCAGAACTTGCCCTTCGCCGAGCAGCCGCGTGAGGCCGGCACGCCGTCGAGAAAGCCGGTGGCGAAGATGTTGTTCTTGATCCGCGACTGGGATTTTGCGCTGTCGAGGCCGTCGGCGACGTCCACGCCCATATACATTGAATAGCGGACGCCGCGCCCCTGATGGTGGGTGAGGCCGAGGTTGCGCAGGATGAGCCGCTTGAAACCGTGGAGGCTGCGGAACACCTCCTCGCCTTCCACGCGGCGCGTCGTATCGCCGCAAACCGCCTTTGCCAGGCGGTCGAACGGTCCCTTGGCGGAACTGCTGATATAGAGCAGGCCACTGGCCTGATCCCAGTGGAGCATGTGCAGATCCCAGGTGACGTTCACTGCCTGCTGCGCCGAGGTCCAGCGCGCCTGTTCCTCCGCCCGAGTCACGAAGATCGCGACCCGTTGATGCGGGTTCAGTTTCATGCCGAGATAGACGCCGGGATTGTAGAGTTCCTCCGCGCGGAACGGATCCCAGGCGTCACAGGACGTTCGGTAGAGGACCGCGTTCATTTTCGGCTCGAGGGTCTGGAGCGGAATGTCGCTTAGATCCCCCGAAAAGCCTTTGAACATCTCGGCGCGGCGAACCTGCCGTTCGATCTTTGCCGAACTGAGCGCCTCCACCAGCGCGTTCCAGTCGGCGTCCTCGGCATAGAGCTTGGCCAGCGCGCGATCGACATCGTCGATGCCGGTATTGGCGATCACCGTCGCATCACCCAGGGTCGGATCCTGGCGGGTGAAGCGGCCGACGAACTGGATCGTCACCGCCACGCTCTTGTGATGATCGTGCAACGCAGCGATCTTCAGCTCGGGCAGGTCGAAGCCCTCGCCGAGCATATCGACGCATACGATGATCCGGCTCTCAAAGCGGCGTAACGCTGCCAGATTTTCGCGCCGCTCCTTCAGCGATTGCTGGCTGTGGACGATGACAGGCCGGTAGTCCGGATAGGCCGCCGTATAGAGGCTATGCAAGTGTTTGGCGCGTTCGATGGTGCTGCAACGGGCCATCGCCAGATGGTTGAGGCCGGCGTCCAGGTCCGAGGCGAGCACTTCGCCGAGCTTGTCGATGATCGCCTGGTCGGCGTCGGCTTGATCCAGCCCAAATACGGCCTCGAAGCGGATCGGCTTGAAATAGCCCTCCTGCTGCGCCTTCTTCAGCGGGTAGGTGTAGATGAACTCCCCATCGACGCGGCCGCCATCCTCACGAAACGGAGTGGCGGTGAACTGGATCACCGGAATGGGCGGCTCGTGCTCGGCGAAGAGCCCGCGAAAGGACTTCCACGTCCGTGCCCCGATGTGATGCGCCTCGTCGATAAAAAGTGCGGAGGCACGGGCCGCCATCCGTTCCTGCACCGGCGCCTCGGCGCGGCCCGCGATCTGCATCGTGGTGACGACGACATTGGCGCTGTCGAAGATTTCATCGACTTCGGCTTCGCTCGCCGGAATGTGCGAGAGCCGCATAACCAACGGAAATGCTGCGGTCTCATCGAGACATTTCTGCTGCTTCAGGACGCCGAAGGTCTCGAACTTGCCCGCGATCTGCTCGCGCAGAGCATCGGTGGGGACCACCACCAGCAGGCGCTCGAACCGCCGGTTGGCATTGAGCGCCAGCATAGTCTCGGTCTTGCCCGTACCCGTCGGCATGACGATGGTGGCCGGGTCCGTCGATCGCGTCGCATGGGCAAGCGCGGCATGAAGCGCGCCGATCTGGGGCCGCCGCAAGCCAGGCTGCGCCGGCACACCATCGGCCGCAGCCCGTCCTTCGCGCAAATGAATGGCGTCGATCCAGGAGGCAGAAACCGCCTGGAGCCGCTCGACGCGCGCGGAACGATCCAGCGTGTCGATGCCGATCGGCAAAGCATTCATCCATCGGCCTGCACCCAGTTCGAGTGCTTCGACGATCTGTTCCGGCTCCGTTGCCCCGGGCACGAGCAGAATGAGATCGGCCTCCAGCGGCGTGGCCGTCTTTCCGCTGATGACCTTCAGAATTTCGCCGGAATCCAGGGTTGTCTCGTAACCATTGACGCGGCGGATAGCGAAGGGGCGAAGCCGGCAACGCACCCGGCGCGCAGGAACGGCCAACTGACGAACCGGGCTCCCCAGCACCTTGCCGTCGATGACAAGCCGAGCCGGCAAGAGCAGTTCGACCTCGGGATTGAAAAGGTCGTCCTGGTTGGGGCCGTTGGAGCGCGTGCGGGAGGCCATCGGGTCGCCTTCCGTCAGGCCGACACGGTCTGCGGCGAAGGCGAGACGGCAATCACCGTTCCCCTCGTCATCAGCACGATCAGTCCGCGCTCCGCGCCCGTCATGTTTAGATAGGCGCGCACCTGCGCATGATAGTGATCGAGCGTCTGAGCGTCGGGGTTCACGTCGCTTTTCCAGTCGACCACCACGACTGGCCGGCCATCTTCTCCAACTGTCAGCGCGTCGGCGATCCCGGCCGTCGCGGTTTCCATGCCATCGGTCGCCTGGGCGGCATAGACGGGAAATTCGGCGAGGAGACCGGGTCGCAAGGCCGCGATGTCAGGCAGGGCCAGAGTGCGAGCGACACAGGCCGCCAGTTCGCCGGCCGACAGCCCTGTGGCTGGATCGGAGACAGGCGACCGGCCAAGCGAGCGGATGAGATCGGCCGCCCGCTCAATCAGCGCCGCCTCGACTTCCGGGGTTTCCCCGGTCAGCACCTCTTCGATGAGCTTGTGGAGGATCAGCCCGCGCTCCCGGCCTCCCTGCACCGGGGCGACGACTTCCAGTTCGGGGGGCTGGTCGTCAGCCGAGCCGGTCCAGAGGGACGCCTCCTCTTCCCGGAGCACTGTACCGGCGGCGTTTTCATCGCGGCTGGGTGCAAGCCAAGTCAGCCGCGTCTGGGCAGCAGCGATGATTTCAGCTTCGGCGGCGAAGATCGCGCGTGTCTGGGCGTTGTCCACTCCCGTGCGCGCGGCCGTGAGGCTGGCGGGCAGATGCGAGACATCGAGGCCGGGAAGATCGGCGAGTGATAGATCGACGAGACCGATCCATGCCGATTTCGACGGCGTGGTGTCGAGACGGGGGAGGACGAGAAGCTCGCGGGCGCGGGTGGCCGCGACATACCAAAGCCGGATGCGTTCGCGGTCCAGCTCTTCCTTTTCCGCCTGGCGCGCCTCGTCATAGCCTTCGGGCGGGACGCCCAGGACCGGGCAATAGAAGGTCTCGGTCTGGCGATCGAGGACGGCGCTTTCGGGCGCCATCACGCCGGTCATGGTGTTGATCGGAATGACGATTGGCCATTCCAGCCCCTTGGCCGCGTGCATGGTGAAGAGCGCAACCGCTTCCTCCTGTGCATCGGGTCGTCCCTCGACGGCGCGGGCCTCGTCGGACCACGCCGTCGCCATGGCCTCGGCAAAGGCACGCAGACCGCGCACGGCGTAGCCGGTCGACAGGCTGAGATAGAGATCGACGTTGGCGAGCGCGCGCTCGGCCTGGCCGCGATGCCGTTCGAGGAGAAGCGGACGGACGCGCATCACGTCCACCGCCTGCGAAAGCAATTCGTGCGGGGTCGTACTGTTGCCGCGCCGGGAGAGCGATTGCAGCCGTTCGATGACCTCGCGCGCGAGCGGGTGTGCGATGGCGGCCGGGTCGGTGCCGAGATCTAGGCGTGGAATTCGGTCAGGCTGGTCTTCCGAGCGGGGAAGCCCCCAGATGATGTCGAGCAGCTCTTCCTCGGACAGGCCGACCAGAGGCCCGCGCAGCAACGCGCCGAGCGCGAGCGTGTCGCGGCGATCGGCCAGGACGCGGGTCAGCGCGATCAGGTCCTGGACTTCCTGGCGGCGGAACAAACCCTTACCGGCCTGGGTCGCCACGGGAATGCCGCGCCGCTCCAGAGCTTCCTCATAGCGCCACAGCTCCGCGCCGGTCGGCGCCAGTAAGGCGATGTCACCTGGCTGGCAGGGGCGCTCGGCGCCGCTGCGGCGGTCGATGATGGGCTGGCTTTCGATCAGCCGGGCGCAAAGCTCGGCGATGGCGTCGGCTTCGGCGTCGCGTTGCTGTTCGGCGCTGGCCTTACCGTTTTCGTCGGCCACCGCGATGTCGAGGGCGGCTACGCAAACGCCGCCCCGGTCATCGTGGAACGGGTCGAGCGCGGTGAAACCCGGCTGTCCATCGGCCGAAAGGACTGCCTCGAAGCGCTCGTTGACGAAGGTGAGGATCGAGGCGCAGGAGCGGAAATTGGTCGAGATCGATAGAAGGCTGTCGGCGTCCTGAGCGCGGAAGGCGTCGCGCGCCTGGACATAAGCTCCGACATCGGCGCCTCGAAAGCGATAGATCGCCTGCTTGGGGTCGCCCACCAGGAAGAGCGCACCTGGCCGGATTTGGAACCGCGTCCAATCGTCATCACCATCGACCGGCTCGCCGCACAGACGCCAGAAAATCTCGGTTTGCAGGGGATCTGTGTCCTGGAACTCGTCAACGAGGACATGGGCGAAACGCTCTCCCAGCGCCCGGCGCACGGCATCGTGATCGCGCAGCAAGGCGCGCGCGGCGAAAATCAGATCGTCGAAATCGAGCTGGGCGCTGGCGCGCTTGTGGTGGCGGTAGCGTTGCAGGATGGGATGCGCCTCGTCGATCAGCGCTGAGAGGGCATGGCCGGCGGCGGCCTGCACAAGCGCGGTCCAGGCATCGCAGCAGGCGGTGTAGTGGATCTCGGCCGCGTCGTTCAGTCGATCGCCGTCGGCCTTGGAAAGACCGGCCTGTTTGGCGGAGGCGGCCCATTTTCCCTTCTTGCGATAGGACGCGAAGGTGCCGGATTTGGTGCAAAGGTCCGGGTGGGGCCGCGAGGTCAGGAGCTGGACTAGGCCCGCGGGCGTCGCCGGGTCGGGAGCGGTCGCCAGGGCTGCGGCCATTCCGGCCAGCCGCTCGACGATCGCCACCGTTTCCGGCTCTGCCGCCGCCGTGCCATCCATGAAGCTGGCAAAATCCGCCGCAGCCTGCCGGAACGCTGTCAGGTGGCCGTCAAGCGGAGAGACGGCCGGGGCCGCCAGCGTGGGGCGGCGGCGCAGGTTCTCCGCGATCTTGTGGATCAGCGCCACCGTCTCGCCGGGGCTATGCAGCACCATCTCGGCCAAGATGCCGCCTTGTCCGCCAGACAGGCGCTCGCGCAACCAGCCATCGACAATCTCAAGGAAAGTGAGATCGGCCTGGTTGCGATCCATCACGCCGGCGCCGGGGTCGATGTCGGCCTCCGCCGGATAGGGCTTGATTAGGCGCTGGCAAAACCCGTGGATGGTCGAGCAGGTGATTTCGTCGATCGCAGCACTGGCGGCGGTGAGATTGCGGCGATGGGACTCCGACAGGCCATTGGGCAGCGCCACGCGCAGTTCGGTCGCGATGACGCCGGCCGAAAGGTCGGCGACGAACTCGCGGACACGCGAGAGCAATTCGCTTGCGGCGAGTTCGGTGAAGGTGACAGCGGCGATGGCGCGCGGGGAGACGCCTTCGGCGAGCATGGCGGCGATGCGCCCAGCCATGACGGCGGTCTTGCCTGAACCCGCGCCGGCCTCGACCAGGATGGAGCGATCATGAAGGCTGATCGCATGGCGACGCGCACCGTCGTCGTTCAGCACTTTGGACAGGTTGCTCATCATTCCGCCTCCCAGACCTGAGTGACTTCTCCGAGCCGCTCCGCGGCGGCCGGCATCTTGCGTTTGCAGTAGGTGGCGCTGGCGTTGGCCGGCAGGGCGAAGGCGAGGTCGTCGTAGTCGCCGCCGGTATCCGGTCCAGGCAGGGCCGCGCCGCTGGCGAGACTTGCTCGTGCCGCGCGCAGATAGCCGGTGATCTCCGTGAGCACGGCTTCGGGATCGTCGAGTTGGAGATCGACGGGATCGCGCGGATAGAGCAGCGAGGCGCTGATCGTGACGTCATCACCGAGCAGCGCCTTGACCGCGAACGCATAGAGGCAGCGCTGAAGCTCGCGTCCGCCGTTCAATCGGATGTCGCCGCGCGGCGGGCGTCCAGTCTTATAGTCGCGCACGAGAGCGCGTTTGCCATCGCCCGCGATGTCGAGCCGGTCGATGTAGCCGGCGATATTGAAGCCGGCATCGGGAATCGTGACCGGCGCGCTCGCATCCCAGGGCGTTTCCGCATCGGATTTCGGAGGCGAGCCGCCGAAGGGAACCTCGCCGTAGGAACGTGCGCCTGGCAGAAGGTCATCGCCATAGGACAGAGCGCGGCTGGCCAGCGCGCGGGCGTCGTCGAGGGTGCGACCCCAGATAACCGCTGGCGGAACCGGGCGCTCGCTCTCCCAGTCGGCGGCGACGGCTTGCGCGGCCCGCGCTACGGCGGCTTCGATGGCCTGTGCGTCGGCGGCGGCAAGGCTGCCTCCGGTTTCGAGGTCGCGCAGGGCTTGGTCGAGCACGAGGTGGACAAGGTCGCCGATCCCGAGCGCGTCGAGCACGAGCGGTTCGGCGCTGCTCTGGGGTTCGCGCCATCCGAACGCATAGACCCACACGAAGCTGAGAGGATTGCGCAGCAGGCGGCGCAGCGAACTCGCGGACTGGGTCCGACCGAGAATGGCGAGGAGGAGCGGGTGGTCCGCCCGCACCAGGCCATCGTGGGACGTGATCTCCACCTGCCGCCAGTCACGCCAGCAGCCTTGCGCGCTGACGGCTTGCGGATCGGCGACGAATTCCTCGGGTCGGGCCATCAGGCGGTCGGTCTCGCTGAAGGCGTGCGCTGGCGTCGCGTTGCGGCGCAGATAGGTCTCCTCACCATGTCCGGCGAGCAGAGGGCTGCGACCCAGGAGGCGCCCGTCGCTGTCGCGCCGTGCGCGCGAGAGGACGACGGTGCCGCCTGTTGTGGTGAGGATCGTCTCGAAATCGCGCCGGTCGGCGAGATTGACCGGCAGCGGATCAAGCACCTGTGTCGGGATGATATGGTCGGGGATCAGCCGGTCTTCGGCGATCCCGCGCGGCCAGCGGGACGAATTGAGGCCAAGCAGCCGGACGAAGCGGCGTGGCGACGCCGCCAGCGCACTGGCCGGCATCCAGCCGATGCAGACGCAGGCTTCCAGTCCGTCGTCCTGTTTCAGGGTCTCGAGCGTCGCATCGACCGAGGCGGCGGGGCCGGCGAGCAGCGCCTTGCGCCAGATCACGAGGGCTCGGCCCTTGAGGAAGGCTTCTCCGATCTCGCCAGCGGCCTCTGGTCCTTTCGCCAGCGTCTCGACCGCCAGGCGCAGAGCCGGGGTATGGTCGGTGCCATCGGGCCAGTCCTCTGTCGCCAACCGGCCAAGCAGGCGGTTCCAGGCGCTGGGCGTCGAGAGCGGTGCATCGCTTGGCAGGACACGCAGCCAGCCTTCGGGCAGCGATGCGAAAGGTCCGCTGTCCCGGCAGAGCGCCGCGAGCCGCCGCAACCGCGACTGCGACAGACCGCGGACCACGATGTCGGCCAGCGCCGCCGCAGCCTGACCATCGCGGGTGCTGACGGTGCGGACGCCGTGGACGAAGTGCAGGTCGATATTGGCGTCAGCGCGCAAAGCCAGGAAATGATCGTCATAGTCGGCTGGCGAGGCGGTCGCGATGGCGATCTCCGAGGGGGCAACGCCCGAAGCGAGCAGGCCTCGCGCCCAGCGCATCGCCTCAATGGCCTCGTGATAGGCCGTCGCCGCGCTGACGGCGTTGATCCCCGGCGCTTGCGACGGTGCGCGTGAGATCGTGACGCCCGTATCGTCCAGCCATGCGGGAACGCTCCTCGGGCCGGCCGTCCACTGCACGGGGATATGGGCGGTGAGCGCCTGAAGCAGCGGCCGCCAGCACGGCGAGAGTTCGGTGAGCCCGACGATCTCCATCGGACCAAGGACCGCTGGCGCATGGGTGAGGCGCTCAATCGCGGCGGCGGCGATGTCGAGTGGCCGCAGCATACCGGACGGAAGCTGGTCGAGGACGGCCGCCTCCAGTCGTGCGATGGCGGCGAGGCGTGGATGGTCATCGGCCGCATGTGCGGCAAGGTCGATGCCTGCGCGCCAGGCTTTGTGCAGCGTGTCAGCCGCTGCATCGATCATGCCGGGCAGCGTCTTGATGCTCTCCAGTTCGCCCATTGGCGTGTCCGACAGGGCCGTCTGGATGGCCGAGCGCAGACTCTCGTCATCGATCGGACGGACAAAACCGCCGGCCAGCCGAACGGCCGCCTGCTCGAAGGACATGATCTGGAGGCCGTGCCGGCCAGCGCGCCCCGCCGCGAGGCGGCTCTCCTGCATGGCGAGACGGCCGTGAACGACCAAGGTGGATCGATGCGCGATGGTCATGGCCGTCCTCCATCCGGGTTTTGCTCGGGGTTGTGCGCTGCGCCAGAGATCCGATCCGTCAAGCCGCGCCGCTGCACGCTTTGCACCGATGGTTGTGACCGATAGACCATTGACGAATCCCCCTGATGGGAATAATAATTACACGGACTGCGATGAGTTGTCCATATAGTTTTTATCCTCATTAAGGCGAGGCAAGGCACATGGCGGAAGCCGCGACGGCGCTGAAGTGGGGGGTGGAACGCCGACTCGAGTTCATCGAGTTTCGGCTGTTCTGGGAGGGCTCGATCAACCGGGCCGACCTTGTCGAGGTGTTCGGCGTGTCGGTTCCGCAGGCTTCCAAGGATTTGACGCTCTATCAGGAGCGGGCGCCCGGCAACATGGAGTACGACACCCGCGCCAAGCGCTACGTCGCCGCCGAAAAATTCGTGCTGCGGTTCCTTGAGCCGGACCCCTACATCTATCTGTCGCAGCTACGCTCGGTTGCCGAGGGGGCTGTGCCCGCGAGCGACTCGTGGATCGCGGCACTTCCCAGCGCCGATGTGGCGCTGACCCCCAGGCGGGACATCGACATCAAGGTTCTGCGGAAGATTCTCGACGCGAGCCGGGAGGGCGCCTCAGTCGACGTCTTCTATCAGTCGATGAACAAGTTGCGGCCTGAACCCACTTGGCGGCGGATCACGCCGCACGCCTTCGGGTACGATGGTTTCCGCTGGCACGCGCGGGCCTATTGCCACCTTGAACACAAATTCAAGGATTTCCTGCTGCCGCGCATCCTCGACGTCGGTGTGAAGGGCGAGCCCGGCGAGGCCGGTGATCGGGATTGGCTCTGGAACAATTATTTCGATGTCATCATCGGCCCCCATCCGGGGCTTACGGCGAGCCAGAAGAAGGTCGTCGCCAAGGATTATGGGCTGGACCAGGGAAATGGTGTGCTCTCGGTTCGCTACGCCATGCTTTTTTACGTTTTGAAGCGCCTGGGTTTGCTTGGTGACGCTGCGAAACAGAGCGCCCATACACAGCATATCGTAACAATAAACCGCAAGGAAACTGAAGCGGCGCTTGAGAAGGCGGAGCTTCAGCTATGAAGGACTGGGGGGAGCCGAGCAATGGCGGCAAGGCTTGAGGAGGTAAAGAACGGCGCGTCCGTGCGCGGTGTCGCTTCGGCGCAGCCTGTGCATGTGATTTCGGTCGACTGGATCGGCGACCAGGCGATCAACGTCGTTTTCCGCGATCATAACGGCGCTGTGGCCGAGGCTGTTCTTTACCGCGACGATGAGCACCGTCTCGAGGTCGAGCAGAACGGCCGACCGTGGTCGTTCGATGCCGACGGCGCGTTGCTGCGCCTGGTGACGGAAGCCAACCGCATCAAGCTGGCGCATTATTTCGACCCGTATCTGGCGATTCACACGAGTCTGGTCGATCCGCTGCCGCACCAGATCTCGGCGGTCTATGGCGAGATGCTGCCGCGCCAGCCGCTGCGCTTCCTCCTTGCCGATGATCCCGGCGCCGGCAAGACCATCATGGCCGGGTTGCTGATGAAGGAACTGATCGCCCGCAGCGATCTGGAACGCTGCCTCGTCGTTGCGCCGGGCAGCCTGGTTGAGCAGTGGCAGGACGAACTCGGCCAGAAATTCAATCTCGAGTTCGACATCCTTTCCCGCGACATGATCGAGAACTCGCGGTCGGGCAATCCATTCAGCGATCGGGATCGGCTGATCGTGCGTCTCGACGTGTTGGCGCGCAACGAGGAGCTTCAGGAGAAGCTCATGAGCGCGCGCGAATGGGACCTGATTATCTGCGACGAAGCCCACCGCATGTCGGCCACCTATTTCGGCGGGGAGGTCAAATATACGCGGCGCTATCAGGTCGGCCAGAAGCTGGGCCAGGTCTGCCGCCATCTGCTGTTGATGTCGGCGACGCCGCACAACGGCAAGGAAGAGGATTTCCAGCTCTTCATGGCGCTTCTCGATGGCGATCGGTTCGAGGGCCGGTTCCGCGACGGTGTCCACTATGCCGACACCGAAGACATGATGCGGCGGTTGACCAAGGAGGAACTGCTCAAGTTCGATGGTCGGCCGCTGTTCCCCGAGCGGCGGGCGCGCACGGTCAAGTATCAGCTCTCGGAAGGGGAGGCCGCACTCTATACCGCTGTCACCGAGTATGTGCGCACCGAGATGAACCGCGTGCAGCGCTTCGCCGAGGGCGATGGGAAGAAGCGGAACAATGTCGGTTTCGCCTTGCAGATCCTTCAGCGGCGTCTCGCCTCGTCGCCGGCCGCCATCTACCAGTCCCTCAAGCGCCGCCGGGAACGGCTGGAAAACGAGCTGGGCGAAGCGCGCCTTGCCGCCAAGGGCCGCAGGGCCGGCGCATCGGAACCCGCGATCAATGCGGACATGCTGCGGAACATCGAGGAGTACGGCCAGGAGGAGATCGACGAGCTTGAGGATCTGATCTCGACGGGCGCGACGACGGCCGAGACGGTCGAGCAACTCGCCCTGGAAGTCGAGACCCTGAAGGGGCTGGAGACGATGGCGCTCGGCGTGCTGCGCTCGGGCGTGGACACGAAATGGAGCCAGCTCAATCGTATTCTCGACGACGATTTGATGATCGACGCGGCCGGCAATCGCCGCAAGCTGATCATCTTCACCGAGCCCAAGGACACGCTGCACTACCTGCTCGACAAGGTGCGGGCGCGGCTCGGCAACCCCGAGGCCGTCGAGGTCATCCACGGCGGCGTGTCGCGCGAAGAGCGGCGAAAGGTCGTCGAGCGCTTCATGCAGGACAAGGACATGCTGGTCCTGATCGCCAACGACGCGGCAGGCGAAGGCGTGAACCTCCAGCGCGGCCATCTCATGGTCAATTACGACCTGCCGTGGAACCCGAACAAGATCGAGCAGCGGTTCGGCCGCATCCACCGCATCGGCCAGATGGAGGTCTGCCACCTCTGGAATCTCGTCGCGGCCGATACGCGCGAAGGCGAGGTTTACGCGCGGCTGCTGGAGAAACTGGAAGCTGCGCGCGAGGCGCTGGGCGGCCGTGTCTATGACGTGCTCGGCGAATTGTTCGACGGCGTGGCGCTGAAGGATCTGTTGTTCGAGGCGATCCAGTATGGCGAGCAGGAAGACGTGAAAGCGCGTCTTTTCCAGCAGGTCGATGGTGCGGTCGATCAGGCGCACTTGCTCGAGCTGCTGCGCCGCCGCGCCCTGACCAACGACACCATGCCGGAAGCGAGGGTCGAGGAATTGCGCCTGGAAATGGAGCGCGCCGAGGCGCTGCGCCTACAGCCCCATCACATCCAGAGCTTCTTCGTCGAAGCGTTCCAGCATCTGGGTGGCAAGATCAAACGCCGGGAGGAAGGGCGTTGGGAGGTTACGCATGTCCCGGTGCGGATCCGCGAACGGGATCGCCAGATCGGGACCGGCGCGCCACTCCAGACACAGTATGAGCGCATTTGCTTCGAGAAGGACAAGATCAACCGGCAGCCGGTCGCCGCCTTCGTTTGTCCCGGCCATCCGCTGCTCGAAGCCGTGATCAGCATGATCCGCGAACAGTATGAGCAGATCATGCGGCAGGGCGCGATCCTGGTCGATGACACAGATGCGGGTAATGCGCTGTCGGCGATTTTCCTGCTGGAACATGTCGTCCAGGACGGTCGCGTCACCAGCGCAGGCAAGCCGCATGTGATCTCGCAGCGGCTCCAGTTCGCCGCGATCGACAAGGCGGGAAACACCGTCAACGCAGGCATCGCGCCGCATTTGAATCTGCGGCCGGCAACGCCGGAAGAGGTCGCCAGCGTGCGGGACCTTCTGGACGAGAGTTGGCTGACCACTGATCTGGAGAAGGCCGTGATCCGGTTTGCGACAGTCGAACTGGCCCAAGGCCATGTCGCCGAGGTCAAGGCGCGGCGTCTGCCCGAGATCGAAAAGGTTGAGCAGGAGGTACGCGCACGCCTCAAGAAGGAGATCAATTACTGGGACTCGCGTGCCTTCGAGCTGAAGGAGGAGGAGCGCGCCGGAAAGAAGACGCGGGTGAACTGGCAGAATGCCCAGCGCCGGGCTGAAGATCTCGCCGACCGGCAGAAGCGCCGCATGGACCAGCTTGAGCGGGAACGGTTCATCTCATCGCAGCCGCCGCGCGTGCGGGGCGGCATGGTCGTCATCCCGCGTGGGCTGCTCGAAGAGCGTCAGGTACCAAGCGTTCCGAACCATTTTGCAGAAGACCCGGCCGCGCGCCGCGAGATCGAGCTTGCGGCGATGGCCGCTGTCATGGCGGCCGAACGCGCGCTGGGCAACGAGCCGGCCGACGTCTCCGCCCAGAAGATTGGCTACGACATCGCGTCCCACGATCCGAGGTCGGGGCATCTACGCTTCATCGAGGTTAAGGGGCGCATCGACGGCGCGGACAGCGTGATGGTCACGCGCCAGGAGGTCATTACCTCGCTGCACGAGCCGGAGAAGTTCATTCTGGCGATCGTCTCCGTCAACGCAGGCTTCGCCCACGCGCCGCGCTATGTGCGCGGTCCGCTCGTGGAACGGGAACCGTCGTTCCTTGAGACCGCGATCCAGTTTGACCTGCGACGCCTGCTGGAGCGGGCGCAAGAGCCGGCATAGGGGGTGACATGACCGGCATCGCGGATTTTTCCATCTTGGCCCCCGTGCCGCTGGAGCACCTTCAATCGGGGGGCGCTATCGCCGACGCCACGGGTTTCGTCGCTTTCGGGTCGCGCAAATGGGAGCTGTTTCGCAAGGTCGATGAACTGCGAGGCGGCGCGCGGGTGCCGGTCCTGATCTATCCGTCACATGAGGATGTGCCCGCCAAGCTGAGCTTCGTCGTGTCCTGGCTGGGATGGTATGCCGGCTGCGAGGAAAGCGGTAACGGCAAGCATTCAAAGGGAATGGTGCATCGGCCGCCGACGACAGGCCAATATGCCGCCGACAATCAGGGCCACTGGGCGGTATTCTGGCATGTTTGCGATCTGCACGAGCTGCCCGCAGGGCAGCGCCTGCCGATCTCCGCGATCCAGACCATCAAGGGCGGCTGGCGCAAGACGGCGCCGCCGCGGGGACCGGAATTGGTCGCTACGCCGTCGACGGTGGAGCTTTCGCTATGAGCGTGAGCCATCAGATCGAAACCATTGCTGCCGATCCACCCGACTATTTCCGGTCGATCCAGGAGCGTGCGACCAAGCGCTGGGATCAGCTTGAGGCAGACCCGGAGCTGGCTGGCCCTTGGCACCAGCTCTTCAAGCAGGTCCAGAGCCCGCGGCACATCCTGTCCGAGTTGCTCCAGAACGCCGACGACGCCGGCGCCAGCGAAGCGCGGGTGTCAATCGAGGACGACCGCTTTGTGTTCGAGCACAATGGCGAGGACTTCATCGAGGCCCATTTCGCCTCGATTTGCCGCTTTGGCTATTCCAACAAGCGCGTCCTGCACACGATCGGCTTCCGAGGGATCGGATTCAAGAGCACGTTCAGCCTGGGCGATCGGGTTGAACTGTTTACGCCGACGCTGGCGGTGGCCTTCGAGCGCGTGCGGTTCACCCAGCCGCATTGGATCGACAGCCGTCATCCGACAACGGGAACCACGCGCGTCGAAGTGGCGATCGCCAACCCGCTGCTGCGCCGAGAAGTCGAGAAGAACCTCGACGAGTGGCTGAAGAGCCCCGTGTCGTTGCTGTTCTTCAAGAAGATCCGTCGCCTTCAGATCGGCGATAGTGAGGTGCATTGGCAGAGTCTCGGACCCGGCCCCATCGCGGAGAGCGAATGGATGGCCTTGGATCAGAAAGCCGAAGATCCCTTGCTCCTCGTGCGTTCGGGAGAGGAATCTTTTCCGTCAGAAGCGCTCGACGAGATCCGCCAGGAGCGGATGCTGGGGGCCGAGGATGGTGGTGATTTCCCGCCCTGCCGGGTGGAGATCGTGCTGGGCGCGAAGGGGCGCCTCTATGTCGTGCTGCCGACCGGCGTCGAAACGGCGCTACCTTTTGCCTGCAATGCGCCCTTCATCCAGGATCCGGCGCGTCTCAAGATCAAGGATCCGGAGACCTCGCCAACCAATCGCTGGCTCCTGAACCGCGCTGGCGAGTTAGCCGCCAGCGCCATGATGGAGTGGCTGGAGCAGACGAAGACCGGCTCGCAGGACCGGGCGGATGCCTATGGACTGCTGCCGGATGTTGATCGGGAGGCCGCTACGCTCGAAGGGGCATGCGGCGCGATCGTCGAATTGGCGTTCGACGGCGCCGTAGAAGGCAAATCGATCCTCCTGACCGAGGAGGGGAGCCTGGTCGAGGCGAAGGCCGCGATCACCGTCCCACGGCCGATCTTTGACATCTGGCCGGCGGACCAAGCGATGGCGCTGCTCGATACCAAGTCCCGGCCGGCGCTTTGCCAACATGTCTCAGCCAAGAACCGGACCAAGCTCGTTCACTGGGGGTTGATCGAGGAGTTCTCGAAGTCGGACTTGCTTGAGCGTCTGCGCAGCAAGCATCTGCCGAAACCTGCGACCTGGCGCCATCTTCTGAACCTGTGGACCTATATCGCGCCAGAGGTGACGGGCTGGCAGTGCCATGATGCCGACGCCCTGCGGATCGTGCCCGTGCAGGGCAAGGAGGTGCTCTACGCGGCGTCGGAGATCGTCCGGCTCGGTGAAAAGAAGTTGCTTCAATCGGAGGAAGATTGGGAATTCCTTGCCTGCCATCTGATCGTCCTCAACCAGAACTGGACTCGATTCCTCGCCGATCAGCGCCGGGACAAGGCGGAGGGCGAAAGCCGCAACGATCCCGTCGAGGCGGCCTTCGCGGTGCTGGAGGAGATCGGTCTCGACGGGACGAGCGATGTCAACGCGGTGATCGAGCGGGTCGCCGCCGACTATTTCGGTTCCGGTCAGGCGAAACTCGTCGAGTGCGTCCAGCTTGCCCAGATCGCGGCCAAGCTTGGTGTCACGCTCGGAGACTCTTTCCGATATGCCTGCGCTGACAGAACACTGCGGGCGATCAGTAAGAGCGTGTTGTTCGACGAGAATGGCGCGCTGGAGGAGCTGCTGCCGGAGGCGGTCCGAAAGGCGCAACTTCTGCATGGCGACTATGTCGCGAGTTTCAAATCCTGCACGCGGGAGGATTGGCTGCGCTGGGTGTCGTCTGGCCGTTCGGGGCTTCAGACGATGGCGCCCCTGGTCCAGAAGCGGCAGAGCCTTTACGGGCGACAGCAGCTCACAGCGGAAGCGCAGGCGCGCGGCGCCCGCAGCGCGCTCTGTTATCCCTATGTCACCAATCAGTTCGTCATTGAGGACTGGGATTTCCCTGCGGACTATTGGCGGCATTGGGAGGTGCTGGCGAAGACGGACGCAGGAATCTGGACGAAGATCGTCGGCAAGATCCTGGATCAGCGCGACACTTATTGGTCGCGGGCCGTCAGCGCTCGGCTGTTGCAGGTAGCGACCACAGGGTCCACGCGATCGATTTCATCAGAGCGCCTGCTGACCGACTGGCTGCTGAAGCTGCGGGCCAAGCCCTGCCTTCCCGATACCCGGAACATGGTCCAGCTTCCGGCGGATCTGGTGCGCAGGACGCCGGAAACGGAGACGTTGATCGATGTGGAGCCTTTCGTGCATGGGCTGCTCGATCGCGAAACCACCCGTCCGCTGCTCGATCTTCTTGGCGTCCGCAGCATGCCTAGCGGTCCCGGGCGTCTGCTCGACCGGCTGCGCGCCCTGGCCAAATCCGACAAGGCTCCGGCCCATGAGGTCGAGAAATGGTATCGCCGCCTCGATCAGATGCTCGACGGATGCTCGACAGCCGACGCACAGAACATCAGAACCGCCTTCAAGACGGAGAAGCTGATCCTCGCCCAGGACGGGACGTGGGTGACGTCCGGCGGTGTCTTCCTAGCGGGGGACGAGGAGGATGTTCCCGGCGCTGCGGTCGTGCGCGCGTCGGTGCTCGATCTCAGCCTGTGGCATCGTGTCGGTGTCGCCGATCGCCCATCGGCCGACCTGGCACTGCATTGGCTCGGGACACTGGCCTCGGGAAAGGGGCTGTCGGCCGACGACGCCCGGCGGGTTCGCACCCTGCTGGTCCGTTACCCCACGCGCATCTGGGAGGAGTGCGGACACTGGCTGAACCTCGTGGGCGAGTGGGCGCCGGTCGAGACGCTCGCCTATGGCCTGAGCATGCAGACCCTGTTCCGGTGGAGCCACCTGCACGAATGGGTCAAGCGCAAGACCGCCGATTTCCAGCGGCTATCGGGAGAAGTCGTGCAGGCGCCGCCATTCTCGGCATTGCCGGCGCTCTCGGACCTTGTCGAGGAACACTTCAATCAGCCGTCGCTGCTCGCCGGCATGGAAGATCGCCGCGCCTGGCTCACCGCGTTCGGAAATCAACTCGGACGGATTGAGCTTGGCGACACAGGCGAGACCGAACGTGTGCGGAGATTGGCGGAGGCGATCGCTGCAACGAGCTGGGTCCAGACCCCCAAGTTGGAGGTCGTTCCCTATCTTGATGGCGTCCCGGCCGGCACCGCGCGGCTCACCGACATCCTATGGCTTGAGCGCAAGCTGTTCGTCAGCCCGCTGTCCAAGGCCAAGCTCGCCAAGCGGGTGCCGGAAGAGATCGGCAGGAACCTGAGTTCGGATATTCGCGCGGCGCTGGCCTATGCGTTCGAGCGCTCGCCGGAGGACATCAGGGAATATCTCGAAGAGAATTTCACGCTTAGTCCAGAACACATTGTCGTCGCATCGACGGTGGCGACGCAGCCCGTTGCCGAACCCGGCGATGACGACGGCGTCGATCAGGTTGCCGAAGACGCGCAGAGCGATGTCGAGCTGACAGACGCGGCTGATCTGCTCACGGCGGAAGATGAAGCCACGCCGCAGCCTGTACCCACGCTGCCCACGGGGGAGCCCGACCGTGAACTTATCGAAACGGAGCTGGCGACCAGGCCCCGCGCCGCGCCCAAACCGCCCCGCCCGAGTGTCATGGCGAGATTTGCGGCGGCCCAGGGCTATAAGGCCGATGGCGAGGATCGTTTCTTCCATGCGGACGGAAGCTGGATAGGCCGCGCCAATGGCTCGCGCTTTCCATGGGAGCGTCGCTCGGCCGGTGGCGAGATCTTGCGGCATTATTACCCCAAGGACCATTGCCTGGAGCACGAACCGCTCCAGCTCGAAGCCGACGTCTGGGGCCTGCTGGACCAGAAGCCGGAACTCTACTCATTCATTCTCATCAACCCGGAGGGTGGTCCCGTCGAGATGACGGGCGCTCGCCTGCGCACACTGCGCGACGGCGGCGAACTGACCATTCATCCCGCAACCTACAGGCTTGTTTATGACCTCGACGACTAACGCCAAGAAGAAATTGATCGAGGTTGCGATCCCGCTCGAAGCGATCAACGCCGCCTCCGCACGCGAAAAATCGATCCGGCATGGACACCCGTCCACGCTGCATCTGTGGTGGGCGCGACGGCCGCTGGCCGCGTGCCGCGCAGTGTTGTTCGCTCAGCTTGTCGATGATCCGTCGAGCGACCTTGAAAGGTTCCCCACGCCCGAGGCGCAGGAGGCCGAGCGCAAGCGGTTGTTCGCCATCATCGAGGACCTGGTGAAGTGGGAGAACTCGACCAACGAGGAGGTGCTGGAACGCGCCCGGGCCGAAATCCGCAAGAGCTGCGGCGGCGAATTGCCGCCGGTCTATGATCCGTTCTCGGGCGGCGGGTCGATCCCGTTGGAGGCGCAGCGTCTTGGCCTGCCTGCCTATGGTTCGGATCTGAACCCGGTCGCGGTGATGATCGGTAAGGCGATGATCGAGATCCCGCCCAAGTTCAAGGACAAGGAACCAGTCCATCCCGGCGCGAAGGACCGGCAGTTCTATCGCAACGCCGAGGGCCTAGCGGAAGACGTCAAATATTATGGCGAATGGATGCGCGAGAAGGCGTGGGAGCGCATTGGACATCTTTACCCGCAAGCGGACCTGCCCAAGCATTTGGGCGGTGGCAAAGCAACTGTGGTTGCCTGGATATGGGCTAGGACTGTTCCGAGTCCTGACCCTGCGTTTGCAGGTGTGCCGGTGCCGATTGCATCAAGTTTTCTGCTCACGCCTATGAAGGGGAAAGAGGCGTGGATCGAGCCCGTGGTCGACAAGGGCACGAAGACCATAACCTACAAAGTCAGGCACGGAGGAACGGCTGATGAAATAGTTAAAGCTAAAGACGGCACGAAATCAGGACGTGGTGCGAATTTCGTATGCGTTCTATCCGGGACGGCAATCACTCCTGAATACGTGAAAGCGACTGGACGCGCGGGCAAGATGGGGCAAGCCCTGATCGCTATAGTCGCAGAGGGAAAAGGCGGTAGATATTTTGTCGAAGCTTCGGCTGATCATGAAAAAATAGCATTTTCCGAAAAGCCAAGCTGGAAGCCAGAAACGGCATTGCCCGCCGATCCACGGAATTTTTGGACAATCGATTACGGGCTGACGACATTTGGAAGTCTTTTTACAGACCGCCAGTTGGTGGCTCTGAATACATTTTCAGACCTGGTCGAAGAAGCCAGGAAGCAGGCAGAAGAGGACGCTATAGCGTCGGGCTTGTCAGCGGATGGTGTCGAACTGCGAGAGGGCGGAACGGCAGCAAAAGCCTATTCTGAAGCTATCAGTGTATATCTGTCATTTCTCATTTCCAAATTGGCCGACAAGGGATCGACCATTTGTACTTGGGATGCCGGACCTGCATCCAACAAGTCGGCCTCAGGGCGATCAGCCCGAGTGGCGACGGTGCGTGTGACCTTCGGACGGCAGTCGTTACCGATGACCTGGGATTTTGCGGAGGTGAATTTCTTTAGTTCGTCTGTGGGGGCGATCGAGACAGTTTTGAAGACGCTCGCAACTCCAATCCAGTATTTTCCACCCCAAGCTCCTTCTGGGTCTATCGTGCAGCACGATGCACAGACGGTCGACCTTCCGGAGGGGGCCGTGATCTCGAGCGACCCGCCATATTATGACAACATCGGTTACTCGGATCTGTCGGATTTCTTCTTTTGTTGGCTGCGACCATCTCTGAGAAAGACCTTTCCGGATATTTTCGGACTGTTGGCGACGCCTAAGACGGAGGAACTTGTCGCAACTCCCTACCGACACGAAGGAAAGGGCTCTGCCGAGGCATTTTTCTTGGCAGGAATGCGTTCTGCTATCAACAATATGGCTTTGAAGTCGTCTGATAAATTTCCGGCGACAATTTATTATGCTTTCAAGCAGAGCGAAGTCTCACAAGAGGGTATTAGTTCGACAGGCTGGGCGACCTTTCTTCAGGCCGTGATCGAAGCGGGTTATGCTGTTGTAGGTACTTGGCCGGTCAGAACGGAGATGGCGAGCCGGATGATTGCTTCCGGCACAAACGCCCTTGCAAATTCGGTCGTCCTGGTTTGCCGGAAGAAGGAGAACACAGCCGAGGTCGTTACCCGTGCTGAGTTCATCCGCGCCCTGAAACGTGAGCTACCACCTGCTATCTCCGAGCTTCAGGCTGCCAACATCGCGCCAGCCGACATGCCACAATCGGCTATCGGACCAGGCATGGGCGTGTTCTCGCGTTATAAAGCCGTGCTGGAATCGGACGATAACCCGATGAGCGTGAAGACTGCACTTCAGCTTATTAACAAAGAACTCGACGAATATCTGGGCGGGATTCAAGGCGAGTTCGATCCTGACACGCGGTTTGCCATCACATGGTTCGAGCAGAACGGGTTAAAGACCGGCGATTACGGCACGGCCAACAGCATCGCCACGGCGCGGGGCATCTCGGTCGAGAGCGTCAAGCACGCCGGGATCGTCGAAAGTGCCGCTGGCAAGGTCCGTATCCTCGTGCGCGATGAACTCGATGAGGACTGGGACCCGGAGGACGACCGTCACCTGACGGTCTGGGAGTGCCTCCAGCATCTGGTCAGGCAGCATGAGAAGGACGGCATTTCCCACGACACCGCTGTCCTGCTCAAGAAGATCAACACCCAGGCCGAGGCCGTGAAGGATCTCGCCTACTGCCTCTACGACATCAGCGCTAACAAGCGGAAGGATGCGAAGGAGGCCACGGCCTACAACGCCCTGATCGCCGATTGGGCCGAGCTGACGAAGGCGGCGGCGGCCATCCACGATACGCGCGGCGATCGTCAGATCCGGCTGGACATTTAAGGGGGAATGGGACGTGGCAAAAAGTACGCGCCAATATGTGTTTGAGGGTATGGAGCTGCTGCCTGCGGCGCTGATCCCCTTCGTTGAAAAGAGGCTCGAAACCTCGCTCAAGGGGCATTGGCAGGTCCAGGTTCTGGAGAAGCTGCCAAGCCTGCGCCCCAACAGCAGTGGCGAAGTTGGCTGGGACCAAGCCGCGTTGTTCAACGCGATGGATCGCTTCTGGAGCGAGGCGTTCAAGGCGGTGCTTGGCCGCGCCGAACGCTCGCTGGTCAATGAACTGGGCGATGTCCGCAACAAGCTCTCGCACAACGAGACCTTCACCTACGACGACGCGGAACGCGCGCTCGATTCCATGCGGCGCCTGATGGAGGCAATCAGCGCCGGCGAGACAGCCGAGCAGCTCGGCAAGATGCGCGACACCATCTTACGCACGAAGTTTACCGAGCTTCAGCGAAACGAGGAGCGGCGGAAAACCCAGCGTCTTGAGATTTCTGTCGAGACCGTGGCGGGACTGCTGCCGTGGCGTGAAATCGTCGAGCCACACCAGGATGTCGCCACCGGCGAGTTCCAGCAGGCGGAGTTCGCGGCCGACCTCGCCAAGGTGCATTCGGGGAGCGCGCCGCCGGAATACCGCGATCCGCGTCAGTTTTACAGCCGTACCTATCTGACGGAGGGCTTGAGCACCCTGCTGGTCGGTGCTGCGAAGCGGCTGTCCGGCAGCGGCGGCGATCCCGTGGTCGAACTGCAAACCAACTTTGGTGGCGGCAAGACGCACTCGATGCTGGCGCTTTATCACATGGCGGGGCCGACCCCGGTCCAGGACCTCTCCGGCCTCGATCAACTGCTGGAGAAGCAGGGGCTCAGCGTGCCGAATGCCATCAACCGCGCCGTGCTCGTCGGCACATCGCGCGGACCGCAGGACGTGCTCCACGCCGAGGGCGACCGCAAGATTCGCACGACATGGGGTGAACTCGCCTGGCAGCTCGGCGGTGCCGACGCTTTCGCCATGGTGGCTGAGAACGACGCCAGCGGCATCGCACCGGGCTCGAATCTGCTGGAGGCGCTTTTCAAGAAATATGCGCCTTGCCTGATCCTGATCGACGAATGGGTCGCTTACCTGCGTCAGATCTACAAGGTCGAGGGGCTGCCCTCGGGGTCGTTCGATGCCAACCTGTCTTTCGTCCAGTCGCTGACCGAGGCGGTTAAGGCCAGCCCCGGTACGCTGCTGGTCGCATCTTTGCCGGCCTCGCAGATCGAGGTTGGCGGCGAAGGCGGTCAGGAAGCGCTGGCGCGTCTCAAGCAAACCTTCAGCCGCGTGGAATCCTCGTGGCGGCCCGCGAGCCAGGAGGAGAGCTATGAGATCGTCAGGCGGCGGCTGTTCAAGGACATCCCCGGCGACAAGTTCCATCACCGTGATAACACGCTGAAGCAGTTCGCCAAGCTCTACCGCGAGAACGCCAACGATTTCCCGCAAGGCTGCGCGGACGAGGATTACCGGCGCAAGCTGGAGAAGGCGTATCCGATCCACCCCGAGCTGTTCGATCAGCTCTATACGAGCTGGGGTTCGCTCGAAAAGTTCCAGCGCACGCGCGGTGTGCTGCGCCTGATGGCACAGGCCATTCACGAGCTATGGATGAATGCCGATCCGTCGGTGATGATCATGCCCGGCAGCGTGGCGGTAAGTTCGCCGCGCGTGGAGCCGGAACTGCTCCATTATCTTGACGTGAGTTGGCAGGCGATCATCGCCGGCGATGTCGATGGCACGACGTCCACGCCCTACAAGGTCGATCAGTCGGCGCCCAACCTGAACCGCTATTCGGCGACGCGGCGCGTCGCGCGCGCGATCTTCATGGGAACCGCGCCTACGGCGCAGCAACAGAACACCGGCCTCGACGACAAGCAGATCAACCTCGGCGTCGTACAGCCTGGCGAACGCCCGACGATCTTCGGCGATGCGCTCAGGCGGCTGACCAACCAGGCCAAGTTCATGCACGCCGATCTTGGCCGGTACTGGTACTCGATGTCGGCGAGCCTCAATCGTATCGCGGCGGATAAAGCCGCGCAGATCGAGGCAGCGCTAGTCGATGTGACGATCGATACGGAACTCGGAAAATATGTGAACGGCCTTGCCGATCGCGGGCATTTCGATGCCGTGCAGGTCGCGCCAGCCTCGTCGGCCGAAGTTCCCGACGAAGCCGGCGGTGTTCGCGCCGTCGTGCTGGGTGTCAAATATCCCCACAATGGCCGCGATGGCTCCGACGCGCTGGTCGAGGCCAAGGACATTCTCACGCAGCGCGGCAGCACGCCGCGCGTCTATCGCAACATGCTGGTGTTCATTGCCGCGGAAGGCCGTCAGCTCGACCATCTGAAAGACGCTGTTCGTGCTTCGCTGGCCTGGGGGGAGATCGTCCGCGACACGGAGCGGTTGAACCTTACCCAGAGCGATAGCGCGTTGGCCAAAACGAAACTGGCCGAAGCGAACGAAACGATGAAGACCCGCCTGAAAGAGGCATGGTGCTATCTCCATTATCCGGCCCAGGAGAGCGCCCAGGCCGATTGGGAGTGGGTGTCGGGCAAAATCCCGGCGCAGGACGGTTTGTTGGCGCGGGCCAGCAAGAAGTTGGTGGCCGAGGAGGGCCTGCTCACGGAATTGGGGCCATCGCGCCTCGACCGTGACCTCCAGAAATATATCTGGAACGACAAGCCGTGGTTGTCGCTGAAAGATCTACGGGAATATCTCAACCGCTACATCTATCTGCCGCGCATCAAGGATCAGGGCGTCCTGATCAAGGCTGTGCAGGCTGCCGTGAATGGCATGTTGCCTGGTCCATTCGCCTATGCAGAGCGATGGGACGAGAAGTCGGACACCTATCTGGGGCTGGCGATCGAGCGCGCGGTAAGCGCCGTGGTCGTGATCGACGGCGATAGCGTCATTGTGAGGCCGGAGGTGGCCGAGGCGCATCGTCCGGCTCCCGTGCAGTCTGGGTCCGGCGACGCTACCCCAGGAACCGGCGGCAGCACGCCGGCGCCCGATGGGCAGCCCACGGATGACGTGCCCTCGGCTCCGCAACCGGAAAAGAAGCCGACGCGCTTCTCCGGCGCCGTGATGATCTCACCGGAGCGTCCGGCCCGAGACATCCATCAGATCGTCGAAGCAATCGTCGAGCAACTGACCACGTTGCCGGGCAGCCAGGTGAAGATCCGGCTCGAGATTGACGCCGAAGTGCCGGACGGTCTCGATCGCGCCAAGGTTCGGACGCTTGTCGAGAATGCCAATACACTTGGATTCATAGAGAAATCCGTAGAGTGATAGCCGGTCGGCGCTCTCTGGTATGGCCGGGGAGCGCCGACGAACTTTGTCGCCACGCTGGGAAATCGCTTTGGCAAGCCTCGCAGCGTCTTTGTCAGGCATTCGGGATAAGGGGGCTCCCCGGACGATTTCCAGGTGTGAGTATGAATTTTCGACATCTGCGGTATTTCGTGGCGGCTTCCGAGCATGGGAGTTTCCGCAAGGCGGGCGTAGCGTTGGGCGTACAGGAGTCCACGATCAGCCGCCGGATTCGCGACCTGGAAGACGGGCTCGGCTCTGCGCTGTTTCACCGTCACAGCGGCGGTGTATGCCTGACCGTTGCCGGACAGCGGCTTTTGTCGAAAGCCCAAAAGGTTCTTCGATACATCAATGAAGGCGCGGAGATCGTGGACGCGGTGGGGCGCGGCACAGAAGGTCAATTGCGCGTGGGCATCTTCTCGTCCCTGGCCTCGGGGTTCCTGCAAGATCTTCTCCGGACCTTCGCCGCAGAGCACCCTGGCGTGTATGTCGAGGTTGTCGACGGCAATCCCGCGGAGCATGTCGCCGCGATCCGGCAGTTCCGGCTGGACATCGCCTTTCTGACAGGGACGTTGGAGTGGCCTCAATGCGAGACCACCTATCTCTGGTCTGAACGTGTTTTCGTGGTGCTGCCGGAAGCACATGCCCTTGCCCGGAAAGAGGAGGTGAAGTGGCATGATCTGGCGCACGAGACCTTCATCGTCAGCGATGTACCGCCGGGCCAGGAGGTCCATGACTATCTGGTCCAGCGGGTCGCCGATCTCGGCCATCACCCGAAGATTCAGGCGCAGTTTGTCGGGCGCGACAATCTGTTGACGCTTGTCGCGATCGGCAGCGGACTGACGGTCACGAGCGAAGCGACGACAGCCGCCCATGTGCCGGGCATCTGCTATCGGCCGATCATTGGTGAGGTCCTTCCCTTCAACGGCGTGTGGTCGCCAAAGAACGACAATCCGGCGCTCAGGCGCTTTGTCAGCATGGCGAAGATGATGGCGCGTCGTCAGGGCGTGGATTTATGAACTGGCATCGCCCGCGGGCTTCGCGCGCCGGGCCTTGGCGAACCCGCGATCGGTGGCGATGAAGCGCTCCAGCATCGGTACAATCAGCTGGATGGGATCGCGCACAGGATGGCCGGTCTGCTTTCCCAGCAGCTCGGCATATGCCGCGAGATCCCGGTGAAGCGATGCGGGCAGTTCCAGCGTCGCCTTCACCGGCCTTTCCTCGGCGATCGGGCCGAGCTTCAATTTCGTCATGTCAGCCTCCGTAAGGTTCGAGGACGAGATCGCGGGTGACGATCACGCGGACAGGGAAGCCGGGCCGGATCGTCAGTGTCGGGGCGACGTTGAGCTGGCGCCGAACGATCTGCTGACCGGCATCATTGATCGTGTCCTGGCCCCCATTGCGGATGGCGCGCAGGAGCCGGTCCTGGTCATCGATGGCAAGCTCGGACCCGACTGACAGAAGCGTCGAGAGCCCCGCCGCTTTGGCGAGATCCCACCAATGGTAATCGACGCCGTCTTCCAGACCGGCATAGCCCTGGGTATCGGCTCCGGGCTGGCGTTCTAGCACAATGGACCGGCCGTTCGGGAGGATGAGCCTGTTCCAGACGAGAAGCACGCGGCTCTGCCCGTATTGGACGCTATTGTCGTACTGGCCGATGATCCGGGTGCCCTGTGGGATGACGAGGATGCGGCCGGTCGGGCTATCGTAGATGTTCTCCGTCACCTGCGCGGTGATTTGTCCAGGCAGATCGGAGCGGATGCCGGTGATGAGGGCGGCCGAGATGACCGCGCCCGCCTGGAGAACATAGGGCGATGCTGGCGCCATGATGCGGTCGGCTGCAATGGTGCGGCGGTCGACGGGAGCATTGAGGAACGCGAGTTGTCGATCTTGAGGCGTCTCGGCACCTGGTTGTGTGCCAGCTCCCACGCCGGCAAATCCCGGCACATTCGGGCCAGCGGTCGCCGACGTTGCGGCCGGACCGGCCTGGAAAAACACGCGGCTGGTGCGGGCGGCCTCCAATTCGGCGAGGCGACGTTGTTCCTCGGGATCAGGCCCCGGCGCCGCCATGGCGGGCGGCACGACAGGATGACCCTGATTTTGCGCGCTGACGATCGGGCGGCCGAGGTCTCCAGGTAGCGCCGGGCCGAGGACCGGGCCGGTGTAATCGCGGGGCAGGCCGGCCAGGCCGTCGGCCGTGGTGCGGTTGTCGGTCGAATAGAGTTCGTCGGCGCTCTTGCCGGGATCACGGGTCTGGAGCGCGTAGATCAGAGAGCCGCCGATACCGACGAGGGCAACCGCGGCGACGCCGGCGAGTACTTTGCGCGACAGCCGGGTGACACGCGGAGGTTCCGCCCGCAGGCGCATGGACGATGACGTATCGACGGCGGGCGTCGATTGGTCCAGCGGTTCGGCATTGTCGTGGTCGGTGTCGCTCATGATGCAGGTTTCCCATCGGTTCGCACGATCCTGACGGTCTGCTGCTGCTTGCCGCTGCCGAGGCGCAGTTCGGCGGCTCCGAAGATGCGGTCCACGATCAGGATGTTTTGGTAGATGCGGCTGTTGACGAGCAGCGGCTCGCCGTCGGTGCCGAGGACGAAGATCGGCGGCATCTCGCCTTGAGCGATGCCGCGTGGAAATTCGACATACACACGCCTGCCGTCGTCATAGACGGCGACCGGCCGCCAGGGCGGCGTGTCGCCGGTGAGTCCGTAGCGGTAGTGACGCGCGGCGGCAGCGGGAATGATAGGCGTCGCAGGGACCGTTCCGCGTTGCGATGCCGGTAGCGCGGGATAAGCCCATGCAACGGCCGGCATATAGGGTTTCGCCTCCGCCCTCAGCTCGAGCATGTAGATGCGGCGGTCGGTCGTGATGACCAGGTTCGTGGTGATGTCGGGGCGCGTCGGTTTGATGAGGATGTGGACGCGGCGCGAGAGGCCGGAACCGCTTTCGGTATCACCGATGATCCAGCGGGCGGTGTCACCGGCGGCGATTGGACCTGCGCCGGTCAGGCTTTCGCCCGGTTCGAGCGCGATGTTGGTGATCTGGCCAGGCGCGGCATAGACTTGGTAAAGCGCGCCTTCGCTCCAGGGATAGATCTGTATGGCGTTATAATAGCCCTCGCGTCGCGGTTCGACACGCGCCGCAGCATTGGCGTTTTCCACGCGGCCGCTCGGCGTATTCGCGGCGGTTCCACCATGCGCGACTGTCCAGGCAGGAGGCGTGTGCAGCGGACGCGGCGGCTGTTCCGTGACCGGCGTCGGCACGGCTGGGAGCGGCGGCACGTCACTGTCGTAGCTGATGGTGGGTGGTTTGAAGGTCGCGCAGCCCGCCAGCATCGTTGCCGAGAGCAGCATCATCGCCAAAGCGGATTTACGGAAAGCCGGAGAGCCGGACATGCGCAGAGATGTGCTCATTGGGACATCTCCCGCGACCAGTTGATTGCGTTGATGTAGATGCCGAGCGGATTGGCGCGCAGCCGGTCTGCGTCGCGCGGCGTCTGGATGACGATGGTGAGGATGGCGGTCCATCGCTCCGTGCCCGCGAGCTGGCCATTCTCGTAACGCTTCTCGGTCCAGGCCACGCGGAAGGAATCCGCCGATGCGCGGATAACGCTCGAAACCTCGACGGCGATCTGCTGTTTGCCGACCTTGGTGAAGGGATCGTTGGTGCGGGCATAGTCGTTGAGCGCGCCGGCGCCGCGATCCGTGGTCCAGTCATAGGCGCGCAGCCAGTTCTGGCGCACGATGATCGGATCGGCCGGGATACTTCTGACCTGCTCGATGAAGCGGGCAAGATGCCAGGCCACCTGCGGATCGGTCGGCCGGTAGTCGGCCGACGCCGGTGCAACGGACTGCGCTTGGCCGAGTCGATCGACCTGCACCACCCAGGGAACGACGGTGCCGCGCGCCGACTGCCAGACCAGCGCGGCGGCGAAGCCGGCCGACAGGAACAGCGAGCCGAATGCCATGATGCGCCAGTTCCTGGCCTGGACGCGGGCCGAACCGATGCGATCGTCCCAGACCTGCGCGGCGCGCTGATAGGGTGTTTCGGGTTCGGGCGATTTCCCATAGTGGGCGGCGGGTCGTTTGAAGAGGCTCATGAGCGGTTACTTTCGGAGAGATTGATGGAAGAGCCGCCGCCATGGCTGTCGCCGGATTTGACGGCGTGCGCTGCGAGGGTGGCTCCGTGGCTGAGGGACTGATGGCGCTTCATGCGCTTGGCCCAATCGGGCGGACCGTCGCGGGGCGTTGCGGCGGCGGCTTCGCCTGCGGAGCCTGAGCCGGGTATCGTGCTCATAGTCGAGGAGCCGCCCGTCGCCCCGAAGCCTGCCTTCGCACCTTCGGAGAAGCTGGACTTGACGCCTTCGGCGGCGCGCGCCGTCGCGCGTTTTAGGGGCGACACGGCGGCTGCTCCGGCCGCGCGGGCGACGCCGCCGAGACCAGAGACGACACCGGCTGCGCCGGACTGGCCGAGCGAGCCGACGCTGTAGGCCGCGGCGGCTCCGCCTGCCGCCGCCGCACCGCCCCGCACGGCGGCGGCGCCGCCGGACATCGCGGCCGCTCCTCCCTTCAGGGCAAGGCCTGCCGCGCCACCAGCTGCAAGTGCCGCACCGCCGACGGCCAGCCCGGTGCCAACCGCCGCACCGGCGCCGAGTTGTGGTCCGCCGCTGACAAGACCGGCAGCAATGCCGGGGCCGAAGATGCCGAGCCCGAGCAGGGATAGCGCGGCAAGGACAATCGCCATGGCGTCGTCGATGGTGGGCGTTGCGCCGCCGAAGCCGGCCGTAAACTGGCTGAACAGCGTTGAGCCGATACCGATGATGACGGCGAGCACCAGCACCTTGATGCCGGATGAGACGACATTGCCCAGCACGCGCTCGGCCATGAAGGCAGTTTTGCCGAACAGGCCGAACGGGATGAGGACGAAGCCGGCCAGCGTCGTCAGCTTGAATTCGATCAGGGTAACGAAGAGCTGGATCGCGAGGATGAAGAAGGCGAGCAGCACCAGCGCCCAGGCGAACAGCAGGCAGGCGATCTGGATGAAATTCTCGAAGAACGCGATCCAGCCCATCAGGTCGGAGATGGATTCGAGCAAGGGGCGCGCGGCGTCGAGCCCGGTCTGCGCGACCTTGCCGGGTCGCATCAGATCCTGTGCGGTGAAGCTGGTGCCGGAAGCCTTGAGGCCGAGGCCAGCGAACGAGTCGAAGACGATCTTGGCGAGGTTGTTCCAGTTGCCGATGAGATAGGCGAAGACGCCGACGAAGAGCGTCTTTTTCACCAGCCGGGCGATAATGTCGTCTTCCGCGCCCCAGCTCCAGAACAGCGCGGCAAGCGTCACATCGATGACGATCAGCGTTGTGGCGATGAACGCGACCTCGCCGCCCAGCAGTCCGAACCCGCTGTTGATGTAGGAGGTGAAGACCCCGAGGAAATTGTCGATGACACCTGCGCCGCCCATGGTTCACCGTCCTTCTGTGGTCGGGACGGCAGGCGCCGGGGGGCGGCTGAGGAAGCGATCGCGGCTCTCGGCCCAGACGCGCATGCAGTCGGTATTGCTCGCCGCCGCCTGGCCAAGCTGCTGGCACCGGCGCTGCCCTTCGCGGAGCGCATCGCGCTTGGGTTCGACAGCGTGGACGCGCTCCATTTCAGGGGCCGCGTCCTTCCGGGTCATCTCGATCGCCGTCGCCGTGACGGCGAACGATACGAAAACGATGGCGCCCAACCGGGCCAGCATCTTGCCGTCCATGGCCGCGACCTCAGTTGCCGTTGCCGAACATCTGCGCGTTGCCGGGCTGATAGCCCGCGCCCGGCGTAAGGAAGCGGCGGCGCTGCTCCCGGCCCTGATCGGCCGCCGCCGCGCGCTCCGCGTCAGTCAGCGCCGTGGCCCGGCCGTTGGCAGAGATCAGCGCGATCAGGTCGGAGAGCTGCTGCGATTGCAGCGCGAGAAGCTGATTGCCGGCCTGTGTCGCCTGCAACGCACCTTGCGCGCCCTGGCTCTGGCTGACGAGGTTCGACATCTGCGTGCGATTGCTGTCGATATTGCCGACGACGCCGGCCTGAATGCGCATGGCGTCCTGCAAACCGCCGACGGTGTTCTGCCAGCGCGAGCGAGCGTCGGTGATGAGCTTGGCGTCCGAGGACGACAGTGAGGCGCTGCCATACTGCTGCTGGAACATCCGATCGACGTTCTGAACGTCGAAGGCGATGTTCTGCGCCTGGCTGAGGAGCTGCTGAGTGCGCTGGACGTTCTGCTGAATCTGCTGGAGCGCCGAGTACGGCAGATTCGCCAGATTCTTAGCCTGGTTGATGAGGCTCTGCGCCTCGTTCTGAAGCGAGCGGATCTGGTTGTTGATCTGCTCGAGGGAACGCGCCGCCGTCAGGACGTTCTGGGCGTAGTTGGTAGGGTCATAGACGATACCGCCGAAACCGAATTGCGCGTGCGCTGGCGCGGTGAGCACCGGCGATGCGGCGAGCGGTATCGCCAGGATGAAGGCCGCGAGCGACAGCGCGCGCGGGTGTGAACGAAGCGTATTCATGGTCATTACTCCTTCTCGGACTGCTGGGGGGTGAGGTTCGTGAGATCAGGGATGAGGTCTGCGGCCCACTCGGCGCCGCGCAGGCGCAGCCAGGCGGCGAGAAAGCCCTCGCGGCCATGCTCGGCGACGGTGCGCGCGATCTCGGACTGGTCGGTCTTGGAGGAGGTGGCGGCGAGCGCGAGGCCGACTTCGGAAAGGCCCAACTCGAACAGGCGATTGCCGCGCCGCGACTGGCAGTAATAGTCGCGCTTGGGCGTGGCCCGCGCGAGGATTTCGATCTGGCGGTCGTTGAGACCGAAGCGCCGATAGATCTCCGTGATCTGCGGCTCGATCGCGCGTTCGTTCGGCAGGAGGAGCCTTGTCGGGCAGCTCTCGATGATGGCCGGGGCGATGTTGCTGTTGTCGATGTCGGACAGCGACTGCGTGGCGAAGATGACGCTGGCGTTTTTCTTGCGCAGCGTCTTCAGCCACTCGCGCAATTGCCCGGAGAAGGCATCGTCGTCGAGTGCGAGCCAGCCCTCGTCGATGATGAGCAGCGTCGGCGAGCCGTCGAGACGGTCGCCGATGCGATGGAAGAGATAGGCGAGGACGGCGGGTGCCGCGCCAGTCCCGACCAGTCCCTCGATCTCGAACGCCTGCACCGATGCCGAGCCGAGATGTTCGGCCTCGGCGTCGAGTAGCCGCCCATAGGGGCCACCCACGCAATACGGTCGCAGCGCCTGCTTCAGGTCGTTCGATTGGAGCAACACCGTGAGGCCGGTGATCGTGCGTTCCTCGACCGGTGCCGATGCCAGCGAGGTCAGCGCCGACCAGAGGTGCTCCTTCACCTCGGGAGTGATCGCGATGCCTTCGCGGATCAGGATGGCGACGATCCAGTCGGCCGCCCAGGCGCGTTCGGGTGTGTCGTGAATGCGGGCGAGCGGTTGCAGCGAGACCGAGGAGTCCACGCCCTCGGTGAGATCGCCGCCGAGATCGTGCCAATCACCGCCCATGGCGAGCGCGGCGGCGCGGATCGAACCGCCGAAGTCGAAGGCGAAGACCTGGGCACCGGCGTAGCGCCGGAACTGCAAGGCCATGACGGCGAGAAGCACCGATTTGCCGGCGCCGGTCGGGCCGACGACGAGCGTGTGACCGACATCGCCGACATGAAGAGAAAACCGGAACGGGGTCGAGCCCTCGGTCTTGCCGAACAGCAAGGGGGGCGCTCCGAAATGCTCGTCCCGTTCCGGCCCCGCCCACACCGCCGAGAGCGGGATCAAGTGGGCGAGATTCAGCGTCGAGATCGGGGGCTGGCGCACGTTGGCGTAAACATGTCCCGGCAATGAGCCCAGCCAGGCATCGACGGCATTGATCGTTTCAGTCATGGCCGTGAAGTCGCGGCCCTGGATGACTTTCTCGGCGAGGCGAAGCTTCTCGTCGGCAATTCGGGGATCGTTGTCCCATACCGCGATCGTCGCGGTGACATAGGATTGGCCGGCGTAGTCAGCGCCGAGTTCCTGAAGGGCGAGATCGGCGTCTGCCGCCTTGTTCGAGGCGTCGGTATCGACCAGCGCGGACGCCTCGTTGGTCAGCACCTCTTTCAGGATCGCGGCGATGCTTTTGCGCTTCGCGAACCATTGGCGGCGGATTTTGGTCAGCAGCTTGGTCGCGTCGGTCTTGTCGAGCAGGATGGCGCGCGTCGACCAGCGATAGGGGAAGGCGAGCCGATTGAGATCGTCGAGGATGCCGGGTGTGGTCGCGGTTGGGAAACCGACAATGGTGAGAACGCGCAGATGCGCCGTTCCGAGACGCGGCTCCAGGCCGCCGGTGAGCGGTTGGTCGGCGAGCAGCGCGTCGAGATAGACCGGCGTTTCGGGCACGCGGACGCGGTGCCGTTTGGTCGAGACGGTCGAATGGAGATAGGTCAGCGTCTCGCTGCTATCGAGCCACTGGCATTCCGGCATAAAGCCGTCGAGCAGCGCCAGCACGCGATCGGTGCGGTCGACAAAGGTGTTCAGGATTTCCTTCGGATCGATGCCAGCGCGTTCGCGGCCCTCATAGAGCCAGGCTTCGGTGCGCGCGGCGTCCTCGGCCGGCGGCAGATAGGTGATGGTGAGATAGTAGCCGGAGACGTAATGCGAGCCGGCTTCCTCGAAATCGGCTTTGCGCTCGGCATCGAGGAGCGCTGCGGCTGCGTCGGGAAACAGGTCTGCCGGATAGATCGACGCCTCGTGCCGCTGCGCCTCGACGAAGATGGCCCAACCCGATCCGAGACGGCGGAAAGCGTTGTTGAGCCGCCCGGCGACGGCGACCAGTTCGGCAGCGACCGCGGAGTCCAGATCAGGGCCGCGGAAACGGGCCGTGCGCTGAAAGCTGCCGTCCTTGTTGAGCACGACTCCCTCGGCGACGAGCGCGACCCAGGGCAGATAGTCAGCGAGGCGGGTTGCGGTGCGGCGATATTCGGCAAGATTCATCATGGCGATGCGCCTCCTCAGACGGACAGATGAGCGGGGATGCGCAGGTGGCGGCGGCCGACCTCGACGAAGAGCGGATCGCGCTTTGCAGCCCACACGGCTGCGATATGGCCAACGGCCCAGATCAGCAGACCGACGAGCCAGAGGCGCAGGCCGAGGCCCACGGCTCCGGCCAGCGTGCCGTTCAGGATGGCGAGCGCGCGCGGTGCGCCGCCGAGCAGAATGTGCTCTGTCAGCGCCCGGTGAACCGGGACGGTGAAACCCGGCACCGCGTCGAGTTGTTCGAACGCCGCCGCCATCAGACGAGCGCCCCGCCGCCGAATGAGAAGAACGACAGGAAGAAGCTCGACGCCGCAAAAGCGATGCTGAGGCCGAAGACGATCTGGATCAGCTTCCGGAAGCCGCCGGACGTGTCACCGAACGCCAGCGCCAAGCCAGTGGCGATAATGATGATGACCGCGACGATCTTGGCGACCGGCCCTTCGATGGATTCGAGAATTTTCTGGAGCGGTGCTTCCCACGGCATGGACGAGCCGGAGGCATGGGCGGCGGGAACGAGGACGAGGTTGATGTAGGTGAAGGCGGCGGCCGTCGCGGCATAGCGGCGAACGCGCATCGTGGTGCGGATCATGTTGGGGCTCCTGTGCGGTCAAGGGTTGCGGGGGTGATGGCGTAGTCACCGTCCGGGCCGAGCCCTTCGACACGGGCGAGTTCGGCGAGCCGGCGCGCGGAGCCGCGGCCGGAGAGGACGGCAACAAGATCGATGGTCTCGGCGATCAGGGCGCGCGGGACCGTGACGACGGCCTCCTGGATGAGTTGCTCAAGGCGGCGCAGCGCGCCGATGCCGCTCCCGGCGTGGATCGTGCCGATGCCGCCGGGGTGGCCGGTTCCCCATGCTTTCAGGAGATCGAGAGCTTCAGAGCCGCGCACCTCGCCGATGGGAATGCGATCGGGGCGCAGGCGTAGCGAAGAGCGAACCAGCTCCGAGAGCGTGGCCACTCCATCCTTGGTCCGCATGGCGACAAGATTGGGCGCGGCGCACTGAAGCTCGCGGGTATCCTCGATGATGACGACGCGATCCGCCGTCTTGGCGACCTCGGCCAGAAGCGCATTGGTCAGCGTGGTTTTGCCGGTGGAAGTGCCGCCCGCGACAAGGATATTGGCGCGCGCCATCACGGCTGCGCGTAGCGTCGCCGCCTGGTCGGCGAACATGATTCCGGCGGCTACATAATCGTCGAGCGTGAAGATCGCGACGGCGGGCTTGCGGATGGCGAAGGCCGGTGCGGCGACAACGGGCGGCAGCAAGCCCTCGAACCGCTCTCCCGTCTCAGGAAGCTCGGCGGAGACTCGCGGGCTGCGCGGATGCACCTCGACGCCGACATGGTGAGCGACCAGCCGCACGATGCGTTCGCCATCGGCGGGCGACAGCGTCTCACCCGTATCGGCCAACCCTTCAGAGAGGCGATCTACCCAGAGACGGCCGTCCGGGTTCAGCATGATTTCGACGACGGCCGGGTCTTCGAGAAAATGGGTGATGGTCGAGCCGAGCGCGGTGCGAAGCATACGCGCACCGCGCGCGAACGCCTCCGGCTTCTGGCTGGTTGTGGTCATTTCGGCCCCGCTTTCTGACGGGGCTGAAAAAGACGGTCCCCGGATCGGGGTGATTAAAAGAGCCGCGAATTGAGCCGATTCAACAAGTATCGACCGTCGTAGCAGCGTGGCGTGCAAATACAGGAGAACGGCGGTCGGGCGATGCTATTGATCCACGCGCGCGTTGACGCCTATGGATCGCTCTCTGTCGCGTTGGGCGGCGACTCGCCGACATCTTCAACGATCTCTTGCCGAAGTTTCGGTCCCTGGGCCAAGCGCCGTCCAAGGGCCGCGATGAACGCCTCGTAGCGCTTCCCGACCATGGCGCGCGCTGCCTGGGCTGCGGGCTCGGGCAGCGCCGGCGTCGTGTTGAGCCAGAACCGGATGAATACGGCCATGGTCTCGACGGAGATCCCGATGTCGCGCTCCATGCGGTTGAGACGGCGATCGATCTGGTCGAGGCGTTTGGCGACCACGGCTTCCCGCCGCTCCGCGTCGTCTGGCGACAGGAAGGACGCGATGGCGGCCTCTGCGATCAGGGAGAGCGGTTGTTCGCGTCGGCCTGCATAGTCCGATAGTGTCGCCATGATGTCGGGGTCGAGATATACGGAAATCGGCATCTTCTTCTTGCGTCCGGGCATGGTGCTACAGCTCCATGCCGTCATTGGGATCGAGCGAGACCTGGCGGGCAACGCCGCGCATGACGCGGGTCAGCCGCTGGTTGCGCGCGGCGTCGTCCTCTGTGTCGTCAGGCAAATCGATCTCAAACTCATTGTCGATCGGCGCCTTCTTTTCGATGGGGTTTACCCGGTTGAGTTCGGGCTGATGCCGACGCTCGGACTCGGTGGAATCCTCTTCGTTGTCACCGCTCGTCGTTGGCGCAGTGTTTTCAGCCATGTCCGGGCGCGCGGGGATCGGCAGCTTGCTCCAATCGTCGGGCCGACCTTCAGCAGGCCGCGCCAGTCCCGGCGGTGACATGATGCGTTCCTTGAAGCGGGCATCTTCATAGTAGCGCGCCTTCTTCGCCCGGATCGGCGGCGTCCCGGCGACCATGACGATCTCGTCGGTCGGCGGGAGCTGCATGATCTCGCCTGGTGTCAGGAGCTGTCGCGCGGTCTCCGAGCGCGATACCATCAAATGGCCGAGCCAGGGCGAGAGCCGATGCCCGGCGTAATTCTTCATCGCCTTCATCTCGGTCGCGGTTCCGAGCGCGTCGCTGACCCGCTTCGCGGTCCTTTCGTCGTTCGTCGCAAAGGAAACGCGCACATGGCAGTTGTCGAGGATCGAATTGTTCGGGCCGTAAGCCTTCTCGATCTGGTTCAGCGATTGCGCGATCAGAAAGCTCTTGAGGCCGTAGCCCGCCATGAAGGCCAGCGCGGACTCGAAGAAATCGAGGCGGCCGAGGGCGGGAAACTCGTCGAGCATGAGCAGCAGGCGATGCCGCCCGACCTTTGCTTGCAGATCCTCGGTGAGACGGCGGCCGACCTGATTGAGAATCAGGCGTATCAGCGGCTTGGTGCGGTTGATGTCGGACGGCGGCACGACGAGGTAGAGCGTGGTCGGGAGCTTACCGCCCACCATGTCGCTGATCCGCCAGTCGCAGCGCCGCGTCACCTCGGCGACGACAGGATCGCGGTAGAGGCCGAGAAACGACATGGCGGTGGAGAGCACGCCCGAGCGTTCGTTGTCCGACTTGTTGAGCAGCTCGCGCGCGGCGCTGGCGATGACGGGGTGCGGCCCTGCCTCGCCGAGGTGGCTGGTCTTCATCATCGCGGCAAGCGTCGACTCGATCGGGCGCTTCGGATCGGACAGGAAAGCGGCGACGCCGGCCAATGTCTTGTCGTCCTCGGCGTAGAGCACATGCAGGATGGCGCCGACCAGCAGGGCATGACTGGTCTTCTCCCAATGGTTCCGCTTTTCGAGCGAGCCTTCGGGATCGACCAGGATGTCGGCGATGTTCTGAACGTCGCGGACTTCCCATTCGCCGCGGCGCACCTCGAGCAGCGGATTGTAGGCCGACGATTTGGGGTTGGTCGGGTCGAACAGCAGAACGCGGCCATGCCGGGCGCGAAAACCGGCGGTGAGCTGCCAGTTTTCCCCTTTGATGTCGTGGACGATGGCCGAGCCCGGCCAGGTCAACAGGGACGGCACGACCAGGCCGACGCCCTTGCCCGATCGGGTCGGGGCGAAGCAAAGCACATGCTCGGGGCCGTCATGACGGAGATAGTCGCGGTCATACCGGCCGAGCACGACACCGTCGGGACTGAGCAGGCCCGCGGCTTTCACCTCGTCCTTTCCGGCCCAGCGGGCGGAGCCGTAGGTCGCCGCGCTTTTTGCTTCGCGGGCGCGCCAGACCGACATGCCGATGGCGACGGCTATGGCGATGAAGCCGCCCGACGCCGAGATCATCCCGCCCTTGGCGAAGACCTTCGGCGCGTAAGCGTCGTAGAAATACCACCACCAGAAGAACGCCGGCGGATAGTAGATCGGTAGGCCGAACAGGGAAAACCAGGGCGCGCCGAGCTGCGCCTGAAAGCCGAGGCTCCATGCGACATATTGCGTCGCCGCCCAGGTGGTGAGCAGCACGATGAGGAAGACGACGGCGATCTGGCCCCACAGGATTTTGGTCGCGGACATTGCTGCGGTCCTTTCTTCTTAGGTGATTAGAGGCCGAGCCCCCGCTTGCGGCCGAAGCTCCAGTCGACACCGCCATCGCCGCGGGCGACCCCGGAGACGTGTTTGCCGAGCTGGCTTTCGAGGGACGGCGACCAGGGCACGAGCTGGAAGCCGAGGCCGTCATCGATCATCGCGAAGCGGCCGGATGCGAGCGTCATGCGCTGGCGATAGGTGCCGGCGACATATTCGCCATTGCCGGCCGCTTTGAACGGCTGGCCTGTCTCCTTCGCGAGCCGGTCGGCAACGGCGTCGACCTCGCGGCGCCGAAGCGTCTCGATCAGGTTGCGGCTGAAGATGACGCGGCGGCCTTGCTGCTCGGCGAGACCTTCGTGGACCAGATGCTCCGCCCGTTGTCGCATCGCGTGCCGTACCTCGGCGCCGAAGCCGCCCTCCGACATGGCGACGGGTTCGCGGGCGATGGACTGCCGGTCGAGCCAGGTCGCGCCCGAGGCGTTCACCTGATGCTGGAGATCGAGATCGGAGCGGGCGGCGAGCGCGACGCGGCGTTCGCCGCGAGCATCTTCGAACGTGCGCAGCTCGACGATCGAGCCCGGCGCGCTGTCCCCCGCCGCATCGAGATGCGGCAGGCGGATGTGGTGGGTCCGGCCATCGACGCCGTCGACCACGGCATAGGCCGTTCCCTTCAGCTCGTCATCGAGGCCGCGCTCGACCAGACGGCCGATGACCGGCACATCGAGGCTTTCCCCTGCCAGGACGTAGTTGCCCGAGCCGCGGTCGATACCGCGTTCGGTGAGCGCGCGGTGCATGCGCTTGATGATGTCGCCGCGTTCGCCGAGCTGGCGCAGCGTCACCTCAGCCTGATCGTCGATCATCCACTGGCCAGGTCCGACTTCACTGGCGAGGCCGAGGGCTGCGAGTTTGCGCAGGCGGCCCACCTTCTCGACGGCGTAGGCGTCGGGCTGGCGGCCGATCTCCGGGGCGACATCGATGACGCCGGTCTTTCCAGCGTCGCGGACAAGCTGCCGATCAAGCTGTGTCCAGCGCTCCGCCTCGATCTGGCGTTCGAGCGTGCGGCGAATATCGAGATCCGTGCGCGGGCCAAGCTCTTGTGTGATGAGGTCACGCGCGCGATCGCGCATGCCCTCCTTGATGTAGTCGCGCGAGATCACGAGGTCCTGGCCGTCGTCGCGGACGCCGCGCACGATCAGATGGACGTGAGGATGCTCGGTGTTCCAGTGATCGACCGCGACCCAATCGAGCCGCGTGTCCAGGTCCCTTTCCATCTGGCCGACTAGATCGCGGGTGAAGGACTTGAGGTCCGACATCTCCACGGCGTCGTCCGGTGAAACGATGAAGCGGAAATGATGGCGATCATCCTCGCATCGCCCGGCGAAGGCGCGGCCATCAGCTTCCTCCGTTCCCGGCCCGAACAGCCGGGCCTTTTCTCCGTCACGGGTCACGCCATCGCGGCGAAGATAATCGAGATGCGTGCCGAGCGGCGCGGTGCGGCCGGAGTGCCGCACGACGCGGGCCTTGATGACTGCGCCGCGCGTGCGCGCAGTGATGAGGCGGTTCGCCTGGATGCTGGCGCGCTGGCCGCGGCCGAAGCGCGAGCGATTGGCGGCAACGACGCGCCCGGAGCGCGAGACGCCGCCGCCCGCCTTCTTCGCCGCCGCCAGCGCCTGCGCGATGAAGGGCCGAGCCGACTGCGCGCGGGTTGACCGGATGCGTCCAGGCCGAACACGAAACTCGTGGTCATCGGCCATGACGCAAGCCCGCAATGTGCGAAAAATCGCGCTGATACAGGCAATTGGGCGTCAGGCGCACATTGCCGATAAGCACGGCAATGTGCGGAGCGCGCCAAAATATCCTGCAAAAACAACCGCCCGACCGCCGCGCAATGTGCGGCCTTTTATCCTGCCATCGTGCGGTTGTTGTGCCTGCCTCTCCCCCTTGTGCCCTCCATGTCACGCCGAAATGCGACAGAGTGCGAAGGATACTTCCGCAGCTCATCGGGGCGTCCCCCCGTCAGAGCGAGCGACCACGATCGGGGCGTTCGAGTCTTCGGCGGTATCGGGAGTGCGCGCCGCGACGGAGGAGCGGCTGTCGCTCGACCGCGCGTTTTCCGATGGCGATGTTGCCGAACGAGCGTCGGCGGAACGCACGACGAAGAGCGGCGCCTCCCGCCAATCCGGCGGCGGTGGCGGCGCAACCGATGGCGCGCTCGCCGGCGATGGCGCGCTCGCCGGCGATGGTGCGCCTAGCTGCGGAGCCAGCAGCGCGATGTAGGCCCGCGTTTCGGCGGGCAGGGCGCGGCCGGTCTGGACGTATTCGTCGTAGCGGCCAGGCCCCGCATTGTAGGCCCCCAGCATTGCGGGGATCGTGCGATAGCGGTCGAACATTTCGCGCAGGTAGGCAGCGCCTGCGAGTATGTTGTCGCGCGGATCGTAGGGATCACGCCCGAGCCCATAGCGCACGCGAAGCGCGGCCCAGGTATCGGGCATGACCTGCATCAACCCCAGCGCGCCGGCCGACGATACCGCGCGCACATCGCCGGCGCTTTCGGCGCGTTTGACGGCGACGATCCAGTGTTCGGGAATGCCGAACCGCTGCGAGGCTTCGGTGACGAAGGCGGCGTGCGGATCGCCAGCGACCGTGCGCGCTGCCGACACAGAATGGGCAAGAGCGGCGTCCGTTGCGCCCGCTGCGAGGGCCAGGCCGGAAAGGAGAAGGAAGGCCACGCGCCGGACGGTGTAATGCCGCCCGCGCGCATCCCGATGGCTCATCGCTGGACGGGGACCGGACATCGGTCAGTCCTTCCCGGCGCGGTCGCGCGAGCGCGACCAGTGCAGCGACCAGGCGTTTCCGGCGTCATCGTCGCGGAACAGATTGGCGCGGATCGGCTGCGGCAGCGCAGGGTCGTCGATCAGTACGGCAACGTATTCGCCCGCGCGCTCGCCGGTGCGTTTCCAGCCCGCGCCGATTTCCGGACCGGCTTCGGCTTTGCCATCGTCGCTGGCGTGAACGCGGTAATCCGGCGCGTTCTCGGCATCGGAGGGCTCTGCCGGCACGATGACGACATCGCGGAAGAGCGTGAACGTCTCCAGCTTGCCGGCGAAACCCGTGTCCTGGCGCGTGAATTGACCAATCTGAGGCATGATGACTTCCTTTGCGGCGACGTTGGGAAAGCCATCGGTGGGCGCCGCCCCCGCCGATGGCGAGGTGTTCATCGCGTCGGTGCGCGCCATTCGAAGCGGCCCGTTCCGTCCTCGTCGGTCCACAGCGGGACGGCGCGGCCGATGATCTGGTCAGTGGAGGTCAGGCCGAAATAGCGACCGTCCAGGCTGTCGCGGACCTGCCAGTTCATGAGGAAGACTTCGCCGGTCGGGATACGGCGGCAGCCCTGCCAGACCGGGAGGTCGCGCCCGGCGCGATCACGCGGCAGCGCATCGCCCATCTCGAGGCCGTCGATCGTGACGGAGAGGTTCGAGCGGCAAACGGTCTGCCCGGAAACGCCGAGGATGCGCTTCAGCAGCGGGACGTCTTTGGGAAGATAGCCGCGTTCGGCCATGAAGGTCGCGAGCGGCTCGGGCGCATCGACGGCAACGAGATCGGTGATGTCGAACGGGCCATCGACGTCGATCGTGTAGAAGCCGATGGGGGCGCTCGCCGATGCGTTCCACAGGAACTTGATCGGCATCGGGGTGAGCGCCGGATAGCTGATGCCCGTGGTCGCGAGAGCCATGACGAGGAAGAGACCGGCGCGCGTCACGACCGCGTCCTCCGGCGCAGGAGGAAGGCGCGATGCTGGTCGAGCGTATAGGGGCGCGGCTGATGTCCAGCCGCCATCCGATTGTGGACGTGACGCCAGTGTTCCGGCGAAACGGCGTCCGCCTCGATGTCGATCGCTTCAATGGCATCGACGTGGCGCAGCACGTCTTCGACCTTCGGCCATCCGTCGATCCTGAGCAGGATTTCACCGCCCGGCCGGACAAAGGGCAGCGTTTGGTAGGGCTCTCCGGGCTCGACCGCGCGCACGATGTCGATGCGCGAGATGATCGTGCCGAAGTCGTTGGCCGCCCATCGCACGAACGCGAATACGGTGTTTGGACGGAAGGAGACGACACGCCGGCGGCGGTCGAGGATCTGCTCATGCGCCTCACGGCCGAACCTGATCCAGTATTCGATCTTCTTCTCGATCCACGTCAGTTCGACGTGGGTCATGCTGTCATGGGGGAGCGCTGACGGCAGCGGGCCGCCGCGCATGCGTGGAGCCGCAGTGCCGGTCATGTGGGGTCTCCTGGTGTCGAGGGGAATTCACGCGCGAGCAGCTCGCGCAGCATGTCGGCGACGGTGACGCCGCGCCCGAACGCGGCGATCTTGATCCGGCCGCGCAGTTCGGGCGTCACATCGATGGTGAGCCTGGCGGTGAAGGCAGCGACGTCAGCGGCGCGTGGTGCGTCGTCCGCAGCCTTGATCCATTGGTCGGGATCGGCGGGGCGTGCGGCGAAGCCACGACGAGGGGATCGTTCGTTCATTGTGCGCCCCCGTCGATCCGCAGACGCAGGAGTTCATCGGCGAAGGCCGCGATCTCGCGCGCGGCCGATGTCGCAGCGTCGAGTTCGGCGACCAGGCGGCCGGTCTGCGCGGCGGCGGCGAAGGCGATACGTTGGCCGATGGTGGTGGCGAGCAACGGTGGATCGTGATCGGCCAGGGTCTCGGCGGTCTCGCGGGCCAGGACGGTGCGCGCACCGCAGCGATTGAGCACGAAGCGGGCGACCAGTTCCGGGCGATAGACGCGGGCTTCGCGGAGCAGCGTCAGCATCTCGGCCGATGCCCAGCCGTCGAGCGGCGACGGCTGCACCGGGATCAGCACGAGGTCGGCGGCGAGCAGCGCCGAGCGCATGAGGGCTGCGACACGCGGCGGGCCGTCGATGACGACGTGGTCGACATCGCGGGCCAGTTCCGGCGCTTCGCGGTGGAGCGTGTCGCGCGCCAGGCCGACGATGCCGAACCGGCGCGGCAGGCCCTCATGGCTGCGCTGCTCAGACCAGTCGAGGGCCGAGCCCTGTGGGTCCGCGTCGATCAGCGTGACGCGCTGACCGCGCCCGGCGAGTTCGCCGGCAAGGTTGAGCGCCAGCGTTGTCTTGCCAACACCGCCTTTCTGGTTGAGGAACGCGACGATCATCGCGCACCTCCAGGCGGATCGAGGAGCGGAAGCTGATCGGGGGAAGCCGGTTCGCTCTCTTTCCGGCTCGTCTGAGCTGCTGGAGCACCCTTGAGCGGTGATTTCCCGGCGGCGCGGAGGTTCGCTGCGGCGGTGCGGATGAGGTTTTCCACATCGCGCGCGCGCTCTTCAAAGTTAGATTCTTGGTTAGCCGGGGTACTGACCTGTGCCCTCTCGCCAAGGTGGTGGCTGTGGCGATGATGCCGTCTGGAAGCGATCGTAGGAGGCGGTGCGCGGTGCGTCGCCGGGATCGGCGACGGAGGCGCGAAATGGACTACTACGCGGGACTGGACGTGTCGCTGGAGGCGACGAGCGTGTGCGTGGTGAACGGTGACGGCAAGGTCGTCCGGGAAGGGAAGCTGCCGAGCGATCCCGACGCGATCGAGCTGTTCCTGGCCGAGTGGGGCGTGCAGTTGAAGCGCGTCGGCCTGGAGGCCTTCTCGTTCAGCGCATGGCTGCATGCCGCGCTCGACGAGAAGGGGCTGCCGGTGACCTGCATCGAGACGCGCCACACCAAGGCGGCGCTGGCCGCGATGATCAACAAGACCGACCGCAACGACGCGCGGGGCATCGCGCAGCTCATGCGCACGGGCTGGTTCCGGGCGGTGCATGTCAAGTCGCGCGAGGCGCAGGCGCTGCGTATGCTGCTCGGCGGGCGCAAGGCGCTGCTCGGCAAGGTGCTCGACATGGAGAACATGATCCGCGGCCTGATCCGGCCGTTCGGGCTGAAGGTCGGGACGGTCTCGACCGGGCGCTTCGAGGCGCGGGTGCGCGAGCTGCTGGCCGGCGCGGACGATCTCGAGCGGATCGTCGAGCCGCTGCTGGTCGCCCGCGCCGCCATGCGGCTCCAGTTCGCCCGGCTGCACCGGCTGGCGCTGGCGGCGGCGCGCAACGACCAAGCGGTGAAGCGGATGATGACGGTGCCGGGTGTCGGCGCGATCGTGGCGCTGACCTTCCGGGCCACCGTCGACGATCCCGGCCGCTTCCGGAAATCCATGACCGTCGGCGCCCACTTCGGGTTGACGCCGCGACGCTACCAGTCGGGCGAGACCGACCGGTCGGGGCGGATCTCCAAATGCGGCGACGACCTGACGCGGGCCATGCTCTACGAGGCGGCGATCGCGATCCTCACGCGCATCCCCAAAAGCTTCAAGCTGCGGCTGTGGGGGCTGCGGCTCCTGAAGAAGAAGGGGCTGAAGAAGGCCGCAACGGCGGTCGCGCGCGCCCTGGCCGTGCTGCTGCACAAAATCTGGGTCGATGGATCGACCTTCCGATACGGCGTCGGCCTGCGGGGCGGCCGGATCGCCCGCGCGTGATGGCGGCGTAGGCGATCCGGCCGGACCCTTCCGGCGCGTCACCGGGTTCCGCCACGGCGGAGCGGCGTCTCCCGAGGAGACGGGGACACGGGCGAGATCGAAATTAGAGTTGCCGGCGGCCTTCGGGCCTGATCGCACGGCGCTTGTTAGCCTGACCGCCTGGTCTCCAGATCCCGGAATGTGGCGGACACCATGCCGACCACGGATATTAGCGAGTGCTCCTCGGAGAGACATGAGCCGCACCTCAGCGTGACGATGATGGACGGGGACGGCCGCAGCGGCGGCAAACGGCGGCGCTCGCGCGTCCTGGCGGGCGAGCGGCGGCGTCTTCGCAGGCAAGAGCGGCTTTACGGATCAGTCCGCCGATGGCAGACTGAAAAGAAGACGCATTGTCTCCACAGTTCACTGACTCACAACAACAAGTTAGAGTCAGTATATTAGACTCTAAGTTAAGGGCGCGAATCCGCCCACGATTTCCAGACGTTAAGGCCGGACTGGGTTCCTGATGGCACGAGCCTCGGGTTCCCGATGGCACGATAGGTCGGGTTCCCGATAGCACGAGGCCGCCCACAGGTTTTCCACAGGCGGCCAGTGGCTCGAAAGCCAGCAGCGTGCGCCCGCCGATTTCCACTTCGAGCGACAGGACGTAGCCGGGCAGTGGTTGGCGCCGCACGATGTCGCGCAGTTCGAAGGCGAAGCGCTTGAACGGCGACAGGCTGCCGGATTTGAGGTGGAGGTGGCGCAGGTCGAAACGCCAGCCGCCGCGCTGACGGCCGCCGTGTTTGCGCACGAGGCGGTAGAGCCAGCGATCGAGGCCGCCGGTGAGATCGAAATAGGCCGGATCGATGGTGAGGATGAGCGCGTCATCGAGGACGGCCTTGTAGAACCAGTCGGGGACGATCAGCTCGATGCCATCCGGTCGTCCTTGGCGATCCGTGCGCTCCTGCCACTCGTTTATCCACGAGAAGCGGTGACGGCGGCCTTCGGCGGGCTGGCGGATCGACGTCGAGATGGTGGTCGATTGCAGCCGGTCGAGTGCGGCCTTGAGCCGCTGATAGTCGCGCATGGATGTGCCGCGCCCGACATAGGTGAGGATCTCATAGGGTGTCGCCGCCATCAGACGCGAGGTGCGCAGGCCCGCGTCGCGGGCCTCGACGATCTGGCTGGCGGCCCAGATCAGGATGTCGGCGTCCCAGATCGTGGCCATGCCATGATCGGGAACGGCCTCTACCCGGATGGAGACGCCGCCCGCCGAAAAGTCGATCGGCGCTATGCGGTGTGATTTCGAGAGGGAGAAGAAGGGATAGGCCATGAGATCCTGCGCGTCTCGTGGCGCGAAGTCGCCGGGAAGCGCGCGAAACAGGTCGAGCTGCCCACGCTCCGAAGGGTCACGACGACGCACCACCATGAAAGGGACCAGCCACGATCAGCGTGCGTATCGGCCGGCGATCTGGCCGGTCGGTAGCGTCTGGCGCTTTGCGGGAAGCACGGAGCCGCGCGGATCGGACGTCGAGGTCACGGCGCCGCGCTCGGCCCAGGTCTCCAGATCGTCGACCGAATAGACGACGCGCCCGCCGAGTTTGTGATAGGCCGGACCAGTGCCGTAGGTGCGATGCTTTTCCAGGGTGCGCGCGGACAGGCTGAGAAATTCAGCGGCTTCCTTGGTCCGCAGGTAGCGTGGCGGGAGCGCGGCGGTATCGGGTCGCATTGGGCGGGCCTCCGTGGGGTTGCTGGGGGCCGCTGGCGATCAGCGGCTGACAGCGACAACGGTGGCGGAGAACCTCCGGCGGGATGGATGGGGGACTTGGGATGGCTAAATTCCCCACCCCTGTCGGTGGCGCCGGCTAGGTGCGCCGACGATGCCGAAGCAGGTGCAGATAGCCGCCATCGATGAGGGCCAATCCGGCTTCGGCGAAGGCGATCACGGCATCCCGCAGCGGCGAGGTCTTCCAAGGATCGGTATCGATGCGCGCCGCGCCATAGATTGCGATCGCGATGTCGCGATAGGTCGCGCCGTTCATGCGGCCGTCAGCAGCACGAAGTTTGAGGCGAAAGCGACGGCGCTGCTCGGCGGTCATGCGCGTGTCGCGCAATGGCGGACGCTGGAGCCAGGCGCGCGCGAGGCGTGTCAGCGCATCAATGCGATCGAGGATGTCGTCATCGATGGGGACGACCGCCGCAAGCTGGTCGTGTGCGGATATGCCGGGTAGGAAGAGTAGCTGGAGGTCGTGCTCGGGAAGACCGGCATAGGCTCCTTCAGGGCCATCACGGCCCGCAGCGAACCTGTCGGCGAGGCTGTTTGAGCTGGACGGCAGAAAGTTCGGCCGTGCTGTCAGAAAGAGGACGGCGGGATCGCTCTGCGGCGACCACACCACCTGTTGCTGTAGGGCAGAACGACCTGGTCTTGCAGGGAAATCGCAACCCCCAGCGCTGCTGCCTGTCGTCAGGTAGCGGCTGAGTCTCGGTGCCAGCATCGACCAGTCTGGCGTAATCGTCCTGATAAGGGCGGTATCTGCGAAGGCACTCCCAGGCGAGACCTTCGATCGGCAGTGTATCGAAGAAATCGTAGCTGCGGTCGTCTCGCCAGTTCGATGTATCGGGCCTCATCGCATCAACTCTCCCGCGTGCTGCGCGTAAGTCGAGCGTGTGATTTTTCGTGGCGCGACGAGGGTGTTGGAAGCCCGGAGGAGGGCATTGCGTGATGTCGAAAGGGCATCACGCAGGTTCGCAGCCTCTCAGCGGTGAGCCGGTCGCAGGAGATGCCGATAGCCGGTGTGTGTCATCCAGCGGGCGCGTTCGAGATGGCTGTCATGGATGCGTCGGCAGCGTTCGGGTTCACGGGCGGGATCGAGGTCGAACAACACCCGCACGGCTTCCTCCCAATGCGCGCCGTCAGCGGCCGCATCCAGCAAGCGCATGTATAGTTTGGCGTGCGACTTGTCGTAATCGGTGAGATCTTGCCCCGATGGCGCGAGGTCCTGGAATGGTGCGGTCATGGTGCAGACTCGGCGAATATGCGGTGCCTGTCTATTATCCATGTTTGATCCGAAATGGAGGCAGTGCGAATGATGAGGAACCTGGCTGCCCACAGGTCAGCGTAAGCCTGTAGATCGGTTCGGCTTGTTTCCGCGATCATCGACCAGCAGCACTCCTTGCCCTCGGTCGGTCGACAGGAAGACGATGCCGGCAGCTTCCAGGGCCCTGCGTGCCTGATCGCGCGTCGTCTCGTACACATCGAGCCCGCTTTCGGATTCGAGGCGCTTGAGCGCGGTCAGCGATAGGCGGGCCTTGTCAGCGAGCGTCTCCTGTGTCCAACCCAGCAACGCGCGTGCGGCCCGTGATTGTCGGGCGGTGATCATGCATGATCACCTCCCATCGCAACCGGCGCGCGCTCCAGAACTACGGCTATTTTAGTCGTATTGGCCCGTTTCTGCCAGCTCAAAGAGGTTGCCGAAGGGCCGTGTCATGCTGGCGCCGATTTGCTGATTCGGGCAATCGAGGCGTTGTTGTCAGTGAAGCGAAGGTTCTGCGGGCTGGCTTTTGCCGTAATGCTGGAAGAGTGCGCCTTCGGTGTGACCCGACTATTTGGGGCACGCATCTGCGATCGGGTGCGATTTGAGCAGGAAGGCGGCCCCGACCTTTCGGCCGGGGCCTCGTGACGCCGCCTCAGTCTGCGCGGCGGCCGTTGGGGCGGGACCAGATCAGCGAGTAACCTTCGCCGTCTTCGTCATCGAAGAGGTTCGCGTAGATCGGAGCGTTGAAGCTCGGATCGTCGAGCTTGAGGCCCAGATAGTCGCGGCCCTCGTTGGAGCGCTTGGACCAGGCGGCGCCGATCTCGGCGCGGCCGACCAGGACCCGGTGGCTGGGAGCGTTCTCGCCGCTGGCGCGCAGGTCGGGGACGATGCGCACGCCCTTGGCCTGGACGCTGAGGGTAACGATTTCGCCGCCGAATTCGTTCGAGCCGGTCTTCTTGAAGGTGCCGATGGTCGCCATTGTAAGTCTCCGTTTTCCGTTTCGAGCCCGCACCATTGCGGCCTCGATGGCGATCGACCGGACGGAGGCGAGCGACGACACATCGCTTGCGACCGCAGCAAAGCGGAGGATGGCGCAGGCGCGACTTTGTTGTTTCGCGAGGAATGACGGCGCAGCCGGCAGGGGAAGAAAGTCGGGGCCAGCCGTTGTGGCTTAGGCGCTCGAGGCGAAGCCGTCCGTCGGCCAGATCAGGCCATTGAAGAGGCCGTTCTGGTGCGGGTGCTGGACGGATCGACGGCGGAGACGGCGGCGACCTTCGCATTGGCCCGGGAAGTCCGACCGGCGATCACAGGCGTAGATCTCCCTCGAACAGGCCTGCGCTGCGCATTTCGCCATTCCGCCAGCTCTGACGAAACGCCTCGACGCTGAGGGGCTGCCGGCCACGATGTCGTTGCCGCCCCGACGCGCTCCATCGTTCCGTGACAGGTGGGCGCAGCCGATGCTTCGCGATGCCGCTTCCCCATCGGGCGACCAGATGGCGTGGAGGGCAAAGGTATATGCCGCTGGATCCCGCCGCAATGGGCGCTGCGGGTTTAGGCGTGGGACACATGCCCGGCAGATGGGTCGGAGGCCGCCATTCCAGTGATGCGCACGAAGGCGACGATGCCGACCGCGATCGCTCCGATGACGGAGAACACGGTCTGCCATGTCTCCGATGGCATGGTGTGTTTCATGATGCCATGGGTGGCATGGAATCCGGCGACGACAGCCGGGGCGACGAAGGCTGCGGCGATGAGCAGGCGTGCCCAGGTCGGACGGACGGTGGCGAGCAGGAATTGGCCGATGCCGAAGGTCAGGCCAGCGGCGACAAAGCCGACGACAATCGCGCCGAGCCAGCCCGCGCCGGTGCCATAGGCCCATGTGCCGGCAGTCACGCCGGCGAAGAACGGAAGAGCGAACACCGCAAGTGTGAAAAGGAGCCAGCAGAGGAAGCCGATGGCGGCGATGCTGAGTAGAAAGCCGATGAAGATCATGGTGGTGTCTTTCGTCAAATGTCAGACGGACGCGCCTCCACCACCACCACGGCGCACATGCGAGATTAGCAGAATTCCAGCCGCGGGGGGAGCAGAAGCGTGAAGCGTCCGCCGACTGCGCGACCCGGTTCGCCTCATGAGGTGAAGGGGTCGATTTCGCCGACGATGGCGTTTTCATCGCCATCATATTCCGACGCCGGGGTGACGGAGAGCGTGCCGTCTCCGGCGCGATAGATGACGATGGCCGCCATCAGGGTGGTAGCGAGGCTGAAGGCGAAGGCGTGAGCGGTTTGGAAGGACATCGACCTGGCTCCTGTTTGAGCGGAGGTCCATCCCCCGCTGACAGGCGCCCGAAGAGTTCGGCCGGTGGCCGCAATCACCGTGCAGGCGAAGCCGGAGCGGCGGCACGCTATGCGTAGTCCGACCCTTTACGGGTTGATGGCGTCAGGCCATCGGCTGAACCCAAGGATCAGCGTCTTGAAGCGGGGGTGGTCGTCCGATCAGGAGACCGGGTTGTCTGCATGCCGCGAGGACTGTTGCTGCCGGCTCGGCTGACCTCACCTGCGCTGCCGGTGGCCGGATGTCAGCGCCCGGCCTTCCAGGGATCGATGACCGTGACATTCGCGGCCTCGAATGCGCTGTTATCGCGCGTGGCGACGGCAAAACCCTTGGCGGCTGCGATCGCCGCGATGTAGCCGTCGGGAGTAGGGAAGCCTTTCCCGGCCGCTCGGGCTTTGACGGCGAGATCCGCATAGCGGCGCGCAGCATCGACATCGAACGGGAGGATGCGGTCTGCGAACAGTTCCATCACCCCATCCAGGGCTTCGGTGAGACGCTCCTTGCGCTTGCCATCGGGGAGCGCGCCGATGCCGAACATCAGCTCGGCGATGGTGACGCTGGAGAGAAAGAGCGTTTCCGCTGCCTGCTCGTCGAGCCATGCGCGCACGGCCTCGTCGGGAGCGGGCTTCATCGCCTCCGATACGACATTGGTGTCGAGGAGGATCATTCGAAGCTCATCGGTTTGGCGGGCGTCTTGTCACGAGCTTGGTCGAGGGCCTCGACATCCTCATTGGTCAAGCCGAGGCGGCGGCTGCGTTCCGCGAGCGCCGTGCCGAGCCGGAGGCGCGTATCGGGGCGGACAGCCATTTCGAGGATGTCGCGCATTTCCGCTTCGGCGCTGCGGCCGTGCTGCGACGCCCGCACCTTGAGGGCGCGGTGCGTCGCGTCGGACAAATTCCTGATCGTAACTGCGGGCATGATAGCGCCTCCTGCAAGTTTGATAGCGGTGATAGCATAATATCAGAATTGCCATCAATTTTTCAAGGTAGCCGGTCCCGGCGGCGCTTACGCGCCGCCCGAGCCGAACCGATAGACCGGGATGCCCATCTTGCGGGCCTTGTCGGCCAGGTTGTCCTGAATGCCCGTGCCGGGGAAGATCACGACCCCGATCGGCACGATGCCGAGCATCAGGTCATTGCGTTTGAACGGTGCGGCCTTGGCGTGCTTCGTCCAGTCCGGCTTGAAGGCGACTTGCGGCACCTTGCGGCTGTCGGCCCAGCGGGAAGCGATCTTTTCGGCGCCTTTCGGAGAGCCGCCATGCAGCAGCACCATGTCGGGGTGCTTGGTATGGATCTGATCGAGCTTGGCCCAGATCTGCTTGTGGTCAGCGGTGTCGCCGCCCGAGAAGGCGATCTTCGGGCCGGCGGGTACGAGTACCTCGGTATCCGCGCGCCTCCTGGCGGCGAGGAAATCCCGGCTGTCGATCAGCGACGCGGTGAGGTTGCGATGGTTGACCCGTGATCCGGTGCGTTGCGACCAGGGTGAGCCGGTGGCGACGAGGTAGCGTCCAGCGGCGGCTTCGCGGAAGGTTTCCATGCCGTCGCGGCGGTCGATCAGGTTCATGCCGATGTCGATGAGGCGCTCGAGCTGGAGGGACTTCACCTCGGAGCCATCCTGTTCGCGCTGAAGCTGCCTTTGCGCCTGCTCGTTGTCGTCGAGCTTCTGTTCGATGCGGTCCACGGCGCGGTGGAACATATTGACGGTCGACCAGAGGAGATCGGGGAGATCGAAGTCGAGGCTGGTGTCGGTGATCGTGGAGACCAGGGCGTCGAAGATGTCGGCGACGGCGCCTTCGATGATGCGGTCTTCCGGTGGCGGGCGCTGGTCCAACTCGTCTTCGGAGGGGCGATAGCCGTGGAGCTGCAAGTCCTGGATCAGATGGTCGGTCGGGGATGACTCGTGGTGTGGTTCGTAGTCGTCGTGCTCGCTCATGGGATGCTCCGTCGGCAAGGACCGCGACCGTCGCGGCCTTCATGGCGACGAAGCCGTCGGGCGGGACGGACCTGCACCCGGAGCGAAGCGTAGGGCCGAAGCGCCAGCGGAGGATGGCGAAGGCCGGCGATTTTGTTTCGCGATGGAAAGGCGCGGGTTCGGGGTCCCCGCGCGGCCTGCCGCGTGGGGTGGACATGCGCCGCCGGAAAATCGTCGGCCGCAGCCATTGCCTTGTCCGGCCCGGCTGATGGCCGATCGCCCTCTCGAAGGCCGAGGCGCGGTCCTTTTGCCGTCACTGGCGCATCGTTGCGGGCATGGGGGCTGAGCGCCGCTCCCCAATCCTTTCCGGCTAGGCGGCCAGCTCCATGAAACGTGCGACGTCCTCTGGAGCGAGCTGCACTCGAACGCCTGCCCGAAGCGCATCGATACCGAGCCGCCGCAGATCCTCGTTGAAGTCCCCGAATGCCGGCGACAATGGGATGGCCTCGATTCCCTCGGCGTTCGCCCGTTCGATCAGCATGTCCCGCGCGCCGTCACCGGCCGGATCGTCGTCTCGAACGATATAGAGCCGCCGCAAAGTCGCCGGGAACAGGATGGCGGCCAGATGTGCTGCCGAAAGCGCCGGCGCCATCGCCATATCGGGCAGGACCTGCCGGAGCGACAGCATGGTCTCGATACCTTCGCCTGCCGCCATCACGCTGCCGGGCGCACCGATGCGGACGGCATTGCCGAGGAGATCGCCCATCGCCTTGCGCGGTGTGTCGATGGGGGCTTTGTCGGAGCCGTCAGGCGCAAGCCAGGTGCGGTGCGCGCCGGTGATCTTGCCAGCGAGGTCGGTGACGGCGGCGATCATGGCGGGCCAGGTCTCGGTCGGGCCATCGTCGGGCTTGTAGTAGCAGCGGGGGTGGAAGCGCAGGTTTCCGGTTCCGTGCAAAAGCACAATGCCGCGTTTGCGCAGATAGGTCTGCACAATGGTCCCGGTGATCGGTTGCGTCATGGCGATGAGACGGCGTGCCGCCTCGGGCGACCCCGATGGCGCTGGCGCCAGTCCGCGGCGTGATGCCGGCTCCGGTTCGGGGTGCGGCAGGCTGAGGAAGGTGCGCGCCTCTTGAGCAACGTCTGCGAAGTCGATGAGGCCGAGCGCTTCCCGGATGATGTCGAGAAGGTCGCCATGTTCGCCGGTGGCGGCGTCGGTCCATTTGCCCGCTGGTCCCTTCGGGGTGTCGCGCAGGCGCACGAACATGGAGCGGCCTACGGCATTGCGAGCATCGCCAACCTGCCAGTAGTTGCCCTGCCGGTGGCCGTTGGAGAGATAGTGACGGCAGACCGCCTCGGCCTGTCGGCCGAGACTGTGTGCCAGTTCAGAAGCGTCCTGCCGAGCCATCACGCGGCCTCACGCTCGCTGATCCGCTCGACCGGATAGGTGGCGAGCAGCTTGCCGATGATGGCGGGACCAGAGGCATCGACCGGAACGAAGAAGCGCAGCTTCCACGAGATGATCTCGCTGAAGAGGCCATAGGCGCGCAGGCGATCCCGCATGGTGTCGGTGAAACCTGACAGTTCGATCCGGTTCGCGCCCATGACGCGCGCGCGGCGAAGCTGGAGCCCGCTGGCCAGGTCGAGGATGGTGCGACCATCCGCCAGAGCGGCGTAGGCATCATCGCTGCTAAGGTTGGCCGCGCCCGTCGAGGCGGCATTCAGGGCCCAGGCGGGCGAAACCCGCCGCCCGATGATGCGTTCGCCATCGTCGGTCTGGAGCCGATAGACGCGCGTCGACTCGTTCGGCAGGCGCTTCCACACCGGCAGGAGCAAACCGCTGACCATGTGGATGGCGCCATCGGTATAGGCTGGCACTTCGGCGACTTCACGTTGCCAGACCGCTGCAAAGCTGTCGCGAGCGGCTTCCTGCCAATGGCTGTCTTCCATCATGGCGAGGCTTGCGTGGTGCTGTTCCATCGGCCGGATCAGGCGGACACGGCGCTCGATCTCGCCGTCGTCGAGCATGATGGACGGCGCCGGCACCTGGACAGCAGCGCGTCCCGACCGCGCGTTGATGAGCAGCCGGGCATGCGGATCGTCGAGCCAGCCGAGCGCCGTATCGAGCGTGGTCGGTTGGTTCCGGCGGCGCTCGGTAATGGTGAGCAGCCGCGTCTGTGCGCCCGTTGCCGGATGGGTGTAGATGGTCGTGCGCTCAGCGACGACGAAACTCTCCGCCGTCAGCGTTTCCAGCCCGACATCATAAACGCCGCTGGCGATGGCTCCGGCCACCTTGGTGTCGAGCAATTGCTCGAAGGCGGTGAAGAGGATGCCCTGAAGCTCGATGGTCAGCGCCAGCAGGCGGTTGAGGAACGTGGTGATCGGCGGCAACTCGTCCTTGATGCCGTTGTCATCGGTCAATTTCAGGCCGGTCGCGGACTCGAAGCGACCCAGCGAGCAACCCTCGACCTTGCCGCGAACGATCAGGAGATAGAGCTGCCGCAGCGCATCGCGGGCGTAGCTCGATTCCAGATTGTCCTCGGGCCGGAACAGACCCTGGCCGCCGGTCTGGCGCTGACCGCGCGTGATCGCGCCCAGCGTATCGAGTCGGCGTGCGATCGTGGACAGGAAGCGTTTCTCGGCTTTGACGTTCGTGGCGATCGGGCGGAACAGCGGCGGCTGCGCCTGGTTGGTGCGGTTGGTGCGACCCAGACCCTGGATGGCGGCGTCGGCCTTCCATCCGGGTTCGAGCAGATAATGCACGCGCAGACGCTGGTTCTTCGCTGACAGTTCGGCGTGATAGCTGCGGCCAGTGCCGCCGGCGTCGCTGAACACGAGAATGCGCTTCAGGTCGTCCATGAACGCAGCCGTCTCGGCAAGATTGGCGGATGGCGCGCGGTTTTCGACGGCGAAGCGTTCGCCTTTGCGGACGATGCGCCGGGAGCGGCCCGTCACCTCCGAGACCATATCTGCGCCGAAGCGCTGTACGATCTGGTCGAGCGCCCCCGGAACGGGTGGTAAAGACGCAAGACGTTCGATCAGCTCGTCACGGCGCGCGACAGCTTCACGGCTCTCGACGGGGTGGCCGTCGCGATAGACCGGGCGCGAGGACAGATTGCCCTCGCCATCCGTGAACGGCTCGTAGAGCTGGACCGGAAAGGAATGGGCCAGATAGTCCAGAACATATTCGCGCGGCGTGATGTCGACGCGAATATCGTTCCATTCCTCGGTTGGGACTTCCGCCAGCCGGCGCTCCATCAGCGCTTCGCCGGTCGAGACGATCTGGACGACAGCAGCGTGGCCATCATCCAGGTCACGTTCGATGGACCGGATCAGCGTGGGCGTTTTCATCGACGTGAGCAGATGGCCGAAGAAACGCTGCTTGGCGGACTCGAAGGCCGAGCGGGCGGCGGACTTGGCCTGGCGGTTCAGTGTGGCTCCCCCGCTATCTGGGCTGCCGGTGATGTTGGCCGCCTGCATCGCGGCGTCGAGATGATTGTGGATGACGGCGAAGGCGCTGGCGTAGGCATCGTAGATACGCCGCTGCTCGTCGGTCAGGGCGTGCTCGATCAGCTCATATTCGACGCCATCGTAGGAGAGCGAGCGGGCGGTATAGAGGCCCAGCGCACGCAGGTCGCGGGCGAGCACTTCCATGGCCGCGACACCGCCGTCCTCGATCGCCTCGACAAATTCGGCGCGGGTGGTGAAGGGGAAATCCTCACCGCCCCACAGCCCGAGCCGCTGGGCATAAGCGAGATTGTGGACGGTGGTCGCGCCGGTAGCCGACACATAGACGATGCGCGCGTTGGCCAGGGCGTGCTGAAGCCGAAGGCCCGCGCGTCCCTGCTGTGAGGCGGCAACGTCGCCGCGTTCTCCCTTGCCGCCTGCGGCATTGGCCATGGCGTGGCTCTCGTCGAAAATGATCACTCCATCGAAATCGGAGCCCAACCATTCGACGATCTGCCGGACGCGGGAAACCTTCTCACCACGGTCGTCGGACCGTAGCGTGGCATAGGTTGCAAACAGGACGCCTTCCGATAGCGTGATCGGTCGTCCTTGCGGGAAGCGCGACAGCGGCGTGACCAGCAGACGCTCCATGCCGAGCGCGGACCAATCGCGCTGCGCGTCCTCGATCAGCTTGTCGGATTTGGAGATCCAGACCGCCTTGCGGCGACCGCGCAGCCAGTTGTCGAGGATGATGCCGGCAGATTGACGGCCTTTGCCGGCCCCGGTGCCGTCGCCGAGCATGAAGCCGCGCCGGAAGCGCACGGCGTTTTCAGCATCGGGCTTGGCCGCCTGCACGAGATCGCAGGTCGCATCGACGGTCCAGGAGCCGGTGAGGAAGTCCGAATGGGCTTCGCCGGCATAGATAACGGTTTCGAGCTGGGCGTCCGACAGGAGATCGGTGATGTTCGCGGGCAGCATCGGCCGATAGGCGGGCTTGGGCGGTGCAACGCTCGCCATGGCCGCCGACTGCACGAGCTTGGTGGGGTGCGCTTGAGAACTGGCAATACGGATCGACTGCAATCCGTATTCTTCATAGATCGCGTCCGTGAGGTGGGCGCCTTCCGGCGGCGTCCAGTCCATCGTGTCGTAGGCGAGTTCAACGCCCTGCGAATCCATGGTTGAGCGTGCGGCCGGACGCTCCGTGGCGGTGCGCGCGAGATAACCCCGCACGGTGCGGGGCGCCGAGCCCGACACGGGCGGCGTGATGTCGGGCAGAGCGACCGGCAGGCGCGGTGGAATCTGCGCTTTGATCCATGCGAGCAGCGTAGCGACGTCGGGTGCAACGCCGGCGGACCCAGGGAACGTGGCCGGGTCTTCGGCCGGCAGCTTGTCGATGACGGTGAGCCGCGTTTCGATGCTCGTGCCATGCTTGGCATAGACCGAGCCGTGGATCGCCGCGGTGAAGACGACGCGGCCACGCTCCTGAAGCCGGACGAAGGTGTTGCGCCAGGCCGGTTGCTCGGGGCCGAAGTTTGCGCCGGTGATAGTCACCAGACGCCCACCATCGGCAAGTCGCGCCAGGGCCGATGCAACATGACGCGCAGCGGCGTCGGCGACCCGGCCGGAGACGTTCGCCATCACCGAGAAGGGCGGGTTCATCACGATGACGGAAGGGACGGCGCACGCCGGAAGGTGGTCGTCGATCTGGGCGGCGTCGCACCGCGTGACGGCAAGGGCTGGAAAGAGCTGGCCAAGTAGATCGGCGCGGGTTTCCGCCAGTTCGTTGAGGAGCAGCGAGCCGCCGCTGATCTCGGCAAGGATGGCGAGAAGACCCGTGCCTGCCGACGGCTCCAGCACAATGTCGTGCGGTGTGATCGCTGCGGCCGCGATAGCGGCGAGGCCGAGCGGGACCGGCGTCGAGAATTGTTGAAGCGCCTGGGCTTCCTCCGAGCGACGGGTGTGCGTCGGCAGAAGGCCGGTGATTTTCGACAGGGCGGAAAGCCGTGCAGCCGGAGTGCCGGCTTTACGGAAAAGCGCACGTCCGTATTTGCGCAGGAACAGGACGGTCGCACCTTCACAGGCTTCGTAGGCCGTCTTCCAGTCCCAGGCGCCGCTCGTGTCGGAAGCCTCGAAGGCCGTTTCCATGGCGATGCGGAGATTGGCGTTGTCGATCCGCTGGCCGCGTTCGAGCAGGGTGAGAAGCTGATGGGCGGCGGCGATGATGGCGGACGCGCGGGCAACGGGCGCAGCCGGACTGGCTACGGTGGACATGATGTTCATGGATCGGAACCTCGGGAGAGCGGGAACGGGAAGCCCGGACGGCGCTCTCTCTCGACCGCACGGACTCAAACCCGTCCCGGCGGCCCTCTCACTCTCGAACACGTCGCTGCCGACATGAAAAAAGCGCCTCGGCCGAGCGGCAGAGGCGCTTTGAGGGGTCAGGCCCAGTGCCCGTCGGTGATCTCGCGGGCGACGAGCCTGCGCGCCTTGCGGATCAGATCATCGCCGCTGGTGTCGATGTGCCCGAAGAACCGGGCGCGCGCGCCGTTCGCGGTCCAATCGGCATAGGCGCAATATTCGCGAGCCTCGGCCCTGAAGGCCCGCATGTCGCTGGCCCAATGGGGCTTGGGTTCCACGACGATGGTGATTCCGTCTCTGGTTTCCAGCCAGGGGAGAGACCGCTCGGCGGGCGGACGCTCGTAATCGGCGGCGAAGATGGCGTCGATGTCCATCATGGCGCTTCTCCGGGCGTGCCCAGATGCATGAAGCCGCCAGGATCGCCAGGGTCGGGCGGCAGGTAGGCGTCATAGGGATTGCCGTCGGCGAGGTGGCCGAAGGGCGTGAAGACGAAATCACCATCGTCTCGTCCCACCGCGCAGATGACGTAACGCGGAGCGCCGGTCACGGCATCGAGGCATTCCATGAGCGCAAGGTTGCCGTCACCGGCAGCGCGCAGCAGCGTCTGAAAATTGCTCCGGGCATGGGACGGAATGCTCATAGCGGGCCTCCCTCGCCGGAGAGGGTCTGGTCGAGCCAGCCATCGGTGTAGATCCAGTCCACGGTCTCCCCGCTGGCGAGATCGAGAACATGCGCGCCGCCGCCGAAGCCGTCGAGCCGGGGCTTCGAGCAGGTGTTGGCATATTGGAAACCCCAGCGGCCGGTCAGACCGAACTCTGCGGCGCAGCGCTTCACGAACTGGATCAGGTGCTCGGGATCGCCAGTGACGTCGTCGTGCATCCAGAGCTGCGTGCCGCCATGCTCGGGCTGGATCGAGAGAAGGAAGCCCTCGGAAGGCGGTTCTTCCGATGCGCCGGCCTCGGAGAGGCGGTTGTAGAGGTCGAGCGCGCGGGCGGCGTTCTCGGGCGTGCCGACATCAAGCAGGCACGAGAAATGGGTGAAATAGTCGGCCATGACAGGCTCCTGAAACGAGAATGCCCGGCCCGCACGGGCACAGCCGTTCAGGCTGTCAACCATGGGACCGGGCGGTGTGGAAGATCGGGGTGAGATGCGCGGGACGAACGGCGCCCCGCGCGATCCGCGTTATTCGGCGGCGACGGCGTGCTGGACTTCATCCTCGTCGGTGTCTTCGTCCTCGCCGTCCTCGGTGAGGAAGTCCGGCAAGGCGATGTCTTCGCCGGTATCGGCCTGATCGCTGGACTCAAGCTGATCGCCATCGATGGACGCCAGGCGCAGCGGCTCGGGCAGCCAACCGCTGTCGGTCAGAAGGCGTTCGGCCTCCTTGGCCATGTCGCCCTTCTTCATGTGGTCGATGAGCTGCGCAGCCCGCTCGCCGGCGCCTTCGCGGACGGCCTCGAGAATGCGGGGTTTGGTCACGCGGCCGAGATAGTTGCTGACCGTAGGCTTCCAGCCAGCGGCTACCATGTCCATGCCCGTAGCCCGCGCGAGCCGGTCGGCCTGCGCCAGACGCACGTCGAGACCATGCTGACTGACGCCCGAGCCGGAATAGGGATTTGGGCGCTCGAACAGCGCATTGACGCCGTAGCTGACGCAAAGCGCCAGCAACTCCAGGCGCGTGCCGTCATCGAGATCGGTCAGCCAGTCCCAGAGCGCCTGATCGTCAGCGGGGATGTGGCCCCCCCAGCGTTCGTGGCGATCGTTGACCGCCTGCGCCGATGGGCTGTCCTTCAATTCCTCGGACTGGGCCGAGAAGAAGATGTGGCGGACATTGGCCTCGAGGCAACCGGATGGGTTGGTGTGGATGAAGGTGTCGCTCAGAAGCTTGTGCAGCAACATGGTCATGGCGACGTGCGGATGTTCCGCCAGCGCGTTGCGCAGCGCCAGGGTGCGATGGGCGGTCAACTCGATCACGAGACGCTCGGGCAACGGCTTGATGCCGTCTTCCTCATCGTCCTCGGGCTCGGCGGGCTTGCCGCCGATGGTGATGACCGCGCGTTGGACGGCCGGCGTATCGGGCTGGTCGCCCTCGGACGCCTCGCCATCGGGCTCGGCCTGGGGCTCATCCTCGGCGCGGACATAACCGCGGTCGATCGACAGCGAGCCGTCGGCGTCGAGGCTGACGAAGGCGCCGGCGATTGCGATGTCGGCCTGATCGTAGCTGACGGGGCGGTTCTCGAAGGCCTCCAGGGCCTGCTCGATTTCGCCGAGACGTTGATCGATCACGTCGGGCAGCTCGTCGGCCTCGGAATATTCCGCTTCGATCCGGTCATATTCCTCGCGCAGCGCTTCGCGGGTTGCGCGTTCCTCGTCGGTCAGATCGACCGCAACGCCGGAGAGTTCACGCAGGCCGTGGTCGTGGCCATAGGGGAAGCTCACCGCGACCTCGATCCACTTCCAGCCTTCCTCGGCGATCTGATCGGCGGTGGCTTTCAGCTTCTCCGCCACCATACGGTCGAGCAGGACGGGGTCTTGCAGCCAACCGCCGTCGTCGGACTGGAACAGATCGCGCAGCACGATGCCGCCTGCGGCCTCGTAGGCATCGACATCGACGAAAATGGCCCGCTTGTCCGAGGCGCGAACCGCGGTCTCTGTCAGCATCCGTCGGATCTGATAGGGCTCCTTCTGCCAGCTATCCTTGATCGCGTCCCAGACCTGTTCCTGCCGGGCATGGTCGGGGCTGACGGTGAAGGCCATGAGCTGTTCGAGCGTCATGCCGTCATCGGCATAGATTTCGAGCAGGGTCGGCGAGACGGAGGTGAGGCGCAGGCGTTGCTTCACCACCGTGACGTTGACGAAGAAGGCAGCGGCGATGGCCTCCTCGGTCATGCCCTTGTCGCGCATGGCCTGAAAGGCGCGGAACTGGTCGAGCGGATGGAGCGGTGCGCGTTCCATGTTCTCGACCAGCGATACTTCGTCGACGAGGATGTCGCTGTTGGCGTCGCCGATGACGCAGGGCACCGTCGCCGTCTTAGCCAAACGCTTCTGCTTCACGAGCAGTTCGAGTGCGCGATAGCGGCGACCGCCGGCAGGCACCTCGAACATGCCGGTCTCCGCGCCATCGGCGTCGAGGACGGGACGGACATGGAGGCTCTGGATGAGGCCGCGCCGGGCGATGGACTCGGCCATTTCCTCGATCGAGACGCCGGCCTTGACGCGGCGGACGTTGGACTGGCTCAGCACCAGCTTGTTGAAGGGGATGTCGCGCGCCGACGACAGGGTGATCTTCTGGATGGCACTCGCCATGTTCGTTACTCCGCGACGGGCGGCCGGGAGACTCTCTCTCGACCTCCAACCCGTCACGAAGCGAAGCGCCGCCCTCTCACTCTAAGAAGGGCAGCGCCGCAGAAGCGGAAAGGCGTGCGGAAAGGCGTGAAGCCGGAGACCTGCTTTCCCGCCTTTCCGGTATTCATATTCGATCACGCCGCCTGCCGTTCGTCGCCGGCCATGGTGTCGTCCGGGCCGAGATCGGCGTCGGGCAGGAAGCCGAGCAGCCAATCGGCCGCCTTGCTCGCCTGGGAGGCGGCGCGGACGATGGCGCGATTGTCCTCGCGCAGCACCTCCAGCCAGGCGCCGATATAGTCGGCATGGCGGACGGTCGGTACGATGCCGAGAGACGCGCAGCAGAAGGCCGCGTTGATCTCGGCCACCAACTCCTCGAAGGCGTATTTCTTCGTGCCGAAACCGCCGGTCAGATCTCGGCCGAGCCGGGAGGCATGGCCGCTGGCGTGCCCGAGTTCGTGCAGGGCCGTGCGGTGCCAGTTGATCGGCTCGAAATAGGCCTGCGGTGGCGGCACCTGCACATAGTCGTGCGCCGGCACATAGAAGGCGCGATCACCGCCGATGCGGAAATCGATGCCCGTCGCTTCGATCAGAGCCTCGACGCGCGGCTCGATGAGGCCAGGCGGTGGCAGTGGAGCGATGGCGGCGATGTTGTCCGGCAGCCCGTCGCATTGCGCGGCGTTGAAGACGGTGAAGCGCTTGAGGAACGGAATTGCGGCGGCGTCCTCGCCGGTCTCGCGGGCGCGGCGCTTCTCGTCCTCCGGCGTGAAGCGTTCGGCATAGATGACGGTCGTGCCATGCTCACCCTTGCGGACATTGCCGCCCAGCGACAGCGCCTGACGGAAGGTGAGCCAGCTCTGGCCAGGGAAGCCGTGCTGGATCACCGCGCCCCAAAGGATCAGCACATTGATGCCGGAATAGTGCCGTCCGGTCGCAGCGTTGCGGGGCATGGCGAGCGGCGCCTTGGCCGTGGCCGACCCCCATGGCTGGACCCAGGGCGCGCGGCCAGCCTCAAGCTCGGCGATGATCTTGTCGGTGATGTCGTCATAGAGGCTCGTCCGGCCTGAGCTGGCGCGGGCGCTGTGGTTTTTCCTGAACATCGCGGTTCTCCGCGACGGGCGCCGGAGACCTCTTCTCCAGCCCTCAACCCGTCACGGGAAACCCCGTCCGCACTCTCACTCTATGGGGGCGTTGCGGGGATCTCCCCGCAGAAGGGGTCGGGCGAGACCCTTTGGCTCGACCGCAGGGGAAGGCTTTCCCCCTTGCCCCAGCTTTCCGTCCCGGATGTGTTTCCTTGAAAACTGTCAGAAAACTGCGTATTTTCCTGACAGGAGAAAGACGATGACACGGCTGACCGAACAGATTCTGTCGCATATGACGGGCTTGCCCGAAGGCGCTTCTGTGTCCGCTAAGGGGCTGCTCCACCTCGGCAATCGCGCCGCGGTGGACCAGGCCTTGTCGCGTCTGGCCGAGCGCGAACAACTCATCCGGGCTGGGCGCGGTGTCTATCTCCGCCCCGTCGCCAGTCGGTTCGGGACGCGCGCGCCGTCGGTCGAACAGGCTGTGGAGGCCCTTGCCAGCCAGCGTGGCGAGACCATCGTCTCGAACGGTGCGGCGGCCGCAAACGCGCTTGGCCTGACAACGCAGGTGCCGGTTCGTTCGGTCTATCTGACCTCCGGGCGCAGCCGGAAGATGAATCTCGGGAAGCAGGTCGTGGAATTGCGCCATGCCCCGCGCTGGCAATTGGCTCTGGCCAACCGGCCGGCGGGAGAGGCCGTCCGGGCCTTGGCCTGGCTCGGCCCGGAGAAAGCCGAAACTGCGCTCCGGACATTGAAGCGAAAGCTGCCAGCCAGCGCCTTTGGCGAATTGGTGGCGGCCGCGCCGCAGCTTCCGACATGGTTGGCGCAGAGTGTCGGGAAGGCGGCCTATGGCTGAAACCTTCCTGCTCCTCTCGGCTCAGGATCGCCGCGACGCCCTTGGCGTCGCGGCGGATCGTTCGGGGCGGCCCGCGCATCTGCTCGAAAAGGACGTCTGGGTGGTGTGGGCGTTGAGCACGCTCTACGCGGCGCCGCTTGGTGAGCATCTGGTGTTCAAGGGCGGCACATCGCTGTCGAAAGCCTATCAGGTCATCCATCGGTTTTCGGAGGATGTGGATCTGACCTACGACATTCGGGCCATCGCGCCCGACCTGGTCGGGGACAATGGCGAGGGCCTGCCGAAAACGCGAAGCGAGGAGAAGCGCTGGTCCAGCGAGGTTCGTCGCCGGCTACCGGAATGGGTTGGCGCTGTCGTGCAACCGGTGATCTCCGATGCCCTGGCAACGGAAGGTTTGGCTGCGGCGATCCGCGTCGAAGGTGATCGGCTCTTTATCGACTACGAACCGACCGCAACCGGATCGGGCTATGTCGCCCCCAGTGTCATGCTGGAGTTCGGCGCGCGGTCGACGGGCGAGCCGGCCAGTTTGCGCGATGTTGTCTGCGATGCCTCTGGCCTGATCGATGGCCTGATATTCCCGACAGCGCGTCCGCGCGTCATGCACGCCGAGCGGACCTTCTGGGAGAAGGCGACCGCCATCCATGTCTTCTGTCATCAGGAACGGCTGCGCGGGGACCGCTTCGCCCGGCACTGGCATGATGTCGCCCGGCTCGATGAAGCCGGTCTTGCGGAAACGGCCTTCGCAGATCGCGAACTGGCGAACGCGGTTGCTCGCCACAAGTCGATGTTCTTTGCGGAGAAGGCCGCTGATCGCTCGCCAATCGATTATGCCGCGGCCGTCAACGGCGGCTTGCAACTCGTCCCTGTCGGCGATGGCGCGAAGGCGCTGGAGGAAGACTACATTCGTATGGTCGAGGATGGACTGCTCTTCGATGACGCAGAGCCGTTCGAGGCGCTCATGGCGCGGTGCGCCGATATAGCCGGGCGCGCGAACAGCGCGGCCAGTTAAGAAACGACGATGAGGGGGCGTGTAGTGACGATAACGGGTGCGTCTGACATTCCGGCGAGCATTGTAGCTCGGAGTGCAGCGAAATGATCGAAGATCACTCCGATAGCTTCCGTTTCCTTCATCGGTTCTGGCCGGATCTCCATGATCTCGGGAGAAAGGCGGAGCAGGCTGGGCCGCATGAGCCGGATCTCGTGGCCATCCGGCTGCGTGGGCTTACGGAGGCAATGGTCGTCAAACTGTTTGGCCAACTGGGAATTCAGTACGACCCGGCGCATTCGCATTTCGACAGGTTGGTCCTACTCGAGAACGCAGACCTGCTCGACGCCCGTCTCCTTTCCAAATTTCACGCTATCCGGAAGGTCGGCAACAACGCCGCGCACAATGGGAAGGTCACGCCCGCACAGGCTGAAGCTCTTCTGGAAGATGCCTGGTCTCTTTCGTGCTGGTTCTGCCGCTTCATGCGTCCCGACGTCGAATGGCTGACTCCACCGAGGCAGAACGCCAATCCCCTCTCGGTTCCCTCCATGGTGGAAGCGCAGGACGTGTCTGCCGAGCGGCAGCCGACGGTCCCGGGTAAGTCATCGAACATACTCAAGTTTCCTGAGGAGCGCGTCCGGCGCATACGCGAACAGGTCTCTCGCGCAATGGCGGAAGTCGATCCGAGAGTGCGCCAACTTCGGACCGGCATCACACTTCATGAGGCTTTTACGGAAAGTCTGTCGAGCGATCAGGCCGCCTGCCTCGACGCGCTTTCCACATTCCTCGCCAGTCCGAAGCAGCGTGTATTTCTGCTCAAGGGCTATGCGGGCACCGGCAAGACCTTCCTCGCCAAGGGCATTACCGAATATCTTTCGACACAAGGGCGCGCTTTCCGCCTCGCAGCACCGACCGGGCGTGCGGCGAAGATTATTTCGGAGAAGACCGGACGCGATGCGCGGACTGTGCATAGCCAAATCTACAACTTCAGCGACTTGAAGGAATATACGAAGGGGGATCAGGAGCTCGGGTCGGAGACGTTCAAGTTTTATGCGGAGATTGCCTCCAACCAGGATCAGGCCAACACGGTGTATATCGTGGACGAGGCGTCGCTTCTCTCGGATGTCTATTCGGAGAGCGAGTTCTTCCGTTCTGGCACCGGATATCTGTTGCGTGACCTGATCAGCTATGTCGGATTCGAGCATGGTGAGACCGACCGGAAGATTATCCTCGTAGGCGATCCCGCTCAGCTTCACCCGGTGGGGATGTCCGTCTCCCCAGCGCTTGATACTGAGTACCTCCACAAACACCTCGGGTTAGATGCGGCCGAATACGAGTTGAAGGAGGTGCTGCGGCAGAAGGCGGATAGCGGGATTATCCGTAACGTCATGCCGCTTCGCGATAGTCTTTCAAAGGGTACATTTGGTAGCCTCAGCTTCGACTTCGACGAAGATGTCCTGCGTCTCCGTGCCGACGAGGTTCTCCCGTTATATATGGCGGCACGCTCTACGGGCGAAGCGAACATTCCGATCGTTATTACGCGGTCTAACAGCGAAGCGGCCAGTTACAACCGGGCGATCAGGGATGCTCTTTTCCCCCGACGTGACTTCGTGGCGGCCGGTGATCGGCTGATCGTCACCGCCAACACCGTTGTGAACGGCAGTTTCCTGGCTAACGGTGAGTTTGTCGACGTCGTCGATGCGGAAACCATGGTGGAGCGGCGGTCCGTCAATCTCCGATACCGTAACGAGGAGACCGGGGCGGTCGAAGTCATTGAGGTGTCGTTAGTGTTCCGCGACATCCAGATAACCGTTTCGTTGCCAGATGGCGGCGAGACCGTTCTGACCGCGAAAATCCTCGACGATCATCTTCACGATAGCGGGGCCGGGCTCGACGCTGCGCAGCAGCGCGCGCTCTATGTGGACTTCCTCAAGCGTCACCCGGATCTGAAGCGCGGCCACGACCGAGAACGCCTCAGCCAGATCATACGCCAGGACCCGTACTTTAACGCGCTCCGCGTAAAGTTCGGCTACGCGGTGACTTGCCACAAGGCGCAGGGTGGCGAATGGGGGCATGTGTTCGTGAGTTGCCCGTCTGGCCAGAATCCGAGATCGGCCGAGTATTTCCGTTGGCTCTATACGGCCATGACCCGCTCAAGTGGGAAGCTGTATATGATCGACCCGCCCGAAGTCAGGTTGAAGATCGCCGGACCTGACTGGTGGTCGCCTTCGGAGGTATCGACGACATCGACGGATGGGCAGCTCTCGGCAGCTGCGCAGGCGGGAGATGCCGCCTCAATCGTATCGCCCCAGGAGGCATTCCGCCTCGACGTTCTGGGGCGCGTGCGGGACCTTCTCGGGGAGACGGGCATCGAGATCGACGATGTCGCGCATCACCAGTACCAGGAAGCCTTCTACCTGCGTCGTGACCTCGACACCGCCCGCGTCAACATCAGTTACAATGGCAAGTTCAAGATTACGGCGGTGGCTGTTCCGCCCGCAGGCGCTTTCAGCGAGCAGCTAGGCGAGCTTCTTCGGCCGTTGGTCGGTCAGTCAATTGGCTCGGCACTGCCAGTCGCCGGCACGGGCGGCTTGTCGGGCCTGCAATCGCCGAGCCGGCCTTTCCTTGCACAGTTCCACGACCGCCTGTTGCCTCTTCTCAGGGAACGCCAAATCCACATTGTGGGATTGAAGGAACAGGCGTGGAGCCAGCGTTACACCTTCTCGCGTGGCGGTGATGCTGCCGTCGTCGATGTCTTCTACGACGGACGAGATCGGTTCACGAAATGCATGCCGATCAACATCGGGGGAAAGCAGGGCGCCCCAGCGGGTGCGTTGTTGCCCGAGGTGCTTGAGATACTCACCGCGCAGGTCATCCCGTGAAGCCGGGGCAGCAGGTCACAGCCTTACGCAAGGGCGGCCAACTCGATGAAGCGTTCAAACTCGCCACGGAACTGGTTGCGGCGCCCGAGGCGAACGAATGGGAGGTCGGCGCCTACGGCTGGTGTCTGATCGATCTCGTGAAGCGGCATGCCGCCGACCGGGATCAGGCATCGCTGCACGGCTATCTGAGCCTGCTGACGAAGTTTGAGGTCCCTAGTGGAAATGAGCTTCTCGCCGAACACCGAGAGCGGGCGCTGGCATTGGTCGACGATGATCGTCGTGCCGTCATGGCAGCGCGGAAGCTCGGCAAGGATGGCCAGCACGACAAGGCCGTTGGCGCGTTTGCGGCACTCATGGCGAAAGGCGCTCTGACCAAGGACGACAAGACTGCTTTCGGCTGGGAGCTCTATCGGGCCACCCAGGCGATCTTCCGAGCGGCTGAGGGGCAGGATTTGGCGCCGAGCGCCATCGATACCGTCAAGCGGCACCTTAACACCTATCTCAAGCTCGGCATCTCGGAGTCCGGTCTATTACATAGCTGCATGATGCAGCAGGCGGTCCGGTTGTCCCATGGCGACCATCTTCGCCTCCCCGCATTCGCACGCTTGTGGGGTCTGGATTCGTTCCGGCGCGAGGACTTCGAGGAGTCCCGGCTCGACGACGGCAAGACCTTCCCCCCGCTTGCGGAAACGGTGCTGCAACGCGCATCCAAGGAAGCTGCGAAGGGCGGATCTTCAGCGGAGATGAACTATATCCTGCCCTACCTTGAGCGCGGGCTGGAGCTGTTCCCTGAGAACGTCTGGCTGAAGTTGAACATGGTAAAGTTGCTGCGCGGCCTCGAACGGCTAGATGAGGCTCGACTGCTCGCGACTGATTTCGCCCGCAGCAAGGCAGGCGAATATTGGACCTGGGAGTTGATCGGCGACCTTGAGGTGGAGCCGGCTATGCGCCTCTCGTGCTATGCGAAGGCGCTGACTTGCTCGGAGGACGACACGTTCGTCAGCAAGCTGCGTCTCAAGTTCGCTGCCTTGGTCGCCGCTGATCATCCCGGTGAGGCGAGAGCTGAAGTGGAACGGGTGATCAAACATAGACGTCGCGAGGGCACCCGCATTCCTATCGACGCCCAGCGGATGGCGGAAAGCGCCTGGTTCCTTGCCGCGGCACCATCTACCTCGGGCCGTTCGTTCTACGATCGCTTCAAGTCGCGCGCCGAGGAGTTGCTCTTCGCCCATCTCCCTTGGACCGATGCATCCGTCGGCGACGAATTCGTGATCGAGGGGCAGGAAGGGCAGAAGGATCGGACACGCCGGCGGATATTCGTGAAGGCCAGCCCGCTGCCTTTAGAAATCAGCGTCTCTGCGGGGCACCCGGACGTGCGGGGCTGCCGGCCGGGCGCTCCGATCAAGGTGCAGATGGAGGTGTCGGCCGCCGAACCATGGAAGGTCATGGTGCATCGGATTCAGCCACGGAACGGCGCCAGCGATGACGTTGTGCCGGAACTATGCGGCGTGATCGATCACCTCAACCGGGCCAAGTCGCTCCTCCATTTTGTGGTGGCTAAGGGAATCGACGGCACGTTCCCGTTGGCCGACTTTGCCGGTTCAGCAGCGATAGGACAGGCTGTTGCGGTTCGGGCGACCCGCTATCACAGCCGGAAAGGTACGCGGACCCGGGCGCTGTCGGTTTCCTCTGCCACCCGATCGCCTGGAACGGATGTGCTGAAGCCTTTCAACGACGACGTCGAAGTCCGTAATGGCCTCGGCTTCACTTCCGCTGGCATCTTTATTCCGCCGGATGTCGTTGCAGAATCCATGATCGCCGATGGCGATCGGGTGGAAGGCCTAGCCGTTATCAATTTCGACAAGAAGCGAAGCACGTGGGGCTGGAAAGCTATCAGCGCGAAAAACGACTGACTTGGTGACAATGCGCGAGCCGTTCGCGCTCTGGTCGGCGTGACAATTGGCTGCTTTGATGATAGGGCTACATCGTGAAATTGGCGGGATGCACGGGCCGAGCCAGATTGTTTCCTGCGTTTCTCGCTTGACGATAGTCCCCGAAAGTACGGTTTTTCGGGGTATCCCGGAAAAATCCAACAATTTCAAAAGCCAGCGGTTTTGCCGGGATGGCTGACGGTATGTCGCCGCGAAAAATATTTTTAATGACGATATTTCAAGGCATTATGCTCCCAATCAATAATAGAGTGGGAGTGATTTTGGCCTATCCGAGCGTATCCGAAACTACGCCAGAGCACGATCTAAACCACTGATAAAAATAAATATTTCGGTCTCTAACTATCGGCACCTATCGGTGGGTAGAGATCAGAACCGGCGGCCTGGTTGACGGCCCTTGCGCATATTGATCACTCGCAAATTTGAAAGTACCGTCAGGGCAGATGAGGCTCCTGACGGTACTTTTTCCACGCTAAGCTGCTGACAATACGCAGGCTTTTCCGACGAGAGCCCCCCAAAACCGCGTGACGGTACTTTTTTGGAGGTGGCATATCATGTTGACGGATGCGGCGCTCAAGGCGCTGAAACCACAAGAGAAAATCTACAAGGTGACGGACCGCGACGGCATGTATGTGCGCGTTGCGCCCTCGGGCTCCCTCTCGTTCAGGCTGGACTATCGGCTCAATGGACGGCGCGAGACGGTCTACCTGGGCAAATACGGATCGGGGCCTTCATCTGACGGGTTGGGCTCCCTTCCTCACGGATGCCAGCGCTGACGCCGCCCTTTCAGGCGATCGAATAATGGATTGCATGGGACTCCGCGTACACCCATGCTCATGGAACCCCACACCGGGGGTTTGTCTTCTTCCATAATGATCAGCAATCCGGCCGGAGGTATTTGTGGAAATTCGTGTCGGTTGCCTCATGACCTATGAGTTGGCGCAGGTCACGCCCATCATCCTGATGCTGAATGTTCATGCGTCGCGGGTGAACGATCTGACGCAACCGGACACGGTGGTGACCGATCCTCCCGTGCCGATGGCCGGTTATCACGACGGCTTCGGCAACTGGTGTACGCGTCTGGTGGCTCCAGCCGGCCGCTTCACCATCCGGACCGACGGCATCATCCGCGACAGCGGCCAATGGGACACCCGCGACGCCAGCGCCCGCGAAGTCGCGATCCCCGACCTTGAGCCGGAAACCCTGGTGTTCCTACTGGGCAGTCGCTATTGCGAGACCGACCTGCTGTCGGAGACGGCCTGGAAATTATTCGGGCAGTCGCCCCCCGGATGGGCGCGGGTGCAGGCCATCTGCGATTATGTGCATGATCACATCAGTTTCGGTTACGAGCATTCGCGAGCCACGCGGACAGCCGCCGAGGCCTTCAAAGAGAGGCGGGGGGTCTGCCGCGATTATGCGCACCTGGCGCTGGCCTTTTGCCGCTGTCTCAACATCCCCGCCCGGTACTGCACTGGATACATCAGTGATATCGGCTTGCCGCAACCGCATGCGCCCCAGGACTTTGCCGCCTGGATTGAAGTCTTCCTGGAGGGCCCGTCCGGCGGACGCTGGCATGTCTTCGATCCGCGCAACAACGACCCCCGTATCGGACGAATATTGGTTGCCCGGGGCCGGGACGCGGCGGATGTGCCGCTGTCGCTTACTTTCGGTCAGCACACTCTCACGAACTTCCAGGTAACGGCCGACGAGGTGGCGGGTTCCCCCGGCACGTGATCGACCTGATCCACAGGGACGGCCCATTCTGCCTGGCGCCCGTCGTATTGCCGGCTTGGTAAAGATCTTCCGCCAGGGCGTGGACTTCCGTGCCGTCCGTCACGCGTCGTCCCTGGTCCGGTTGGCCGAGGTGGTGACGACAGGCTCGTCAACGGTCAGCTTGGGCTTTGGGTCGCTTGGCGGGGCCTTTTTCCAATGTGGAACCTGCCGCCCGCCTCTGTTGGGTCCGCTTCCGTTGGGCCCGCTTCCGTTGGAACGGTAGGGGGAAGGCGCCGCCGCCAGGCAGCGGAAGATGCGTTGGCGCGCCTCCTCGGATAAATCGGACTCCTTCAGATGCCGGACCTGCGGGAACGTCGGCGCCTCGGACGCGGATGGCACCGTCTCTTTATCGCTCTTGATCGGGTCGGTCTTGCTCATCGTGGTACCCCTCCGCCGAGGGCCGCCTTCCATTGGTGATGTTGTTCGCCGAATCTGGAAGGAGGTCTGGCTTGTGAGGGTGGGAAGTGTCCACGAATG
>NZ_VITN01000018.1 GCF_007828045.1 Nitrospirillum amazonense
CAACGGACGCGGCCCCTGGTGGAATGCCGGGGCCAGCCACATGAACGACGCCTACCGCAAATCCTTCTTCGACACCCTCGGCCTGCCATCCCTCAATCGCCGGGCGGCCACATCCGTGGCCTTGGCTTCCTCGCGTTTCAGTCCGCTCACGCTCCCCAAAACGCTCCGGCGGACGCAGTCGCGTCCTAACAGCGGCACGAGTCGAAATCTCATGCCGCTGGTATGAGGCGTCGCGCCGATCATTCCACGCCCAGAACGACCAGGCGCGCCGGCTTCTTGAAATTCATGGTGATCATCAGGGTGGCCCGTCCCTTGATGACGTACAGGGCCTTGTCGGCCACGACGGGCAGCGGAACATTGCGGGACATGCAATAGCCCACCAGGGCCGCCTGCAGCTCTTGTTCCGGAATGGTGACGTCGTTGGCGGCACCGTTCAGGGTCACGGACAGGCGGGCGCTGACGCCGCGGTTGATGGTGTATTCCAGGCTGGTGACATCCCCGTCAGGGAAGGCGTCGTTCAGCTTGCGCCGCCGTTCGGTGATGGCGCTGACCACCTCGCGGTCGGTGAAGACGATGCAGCGTAGTTCCTTCATGCGCTCGCGTTCCGGCAGGCTGGGACGCGGGAACTCTACGCCAGGTCTCCGCGTCGCGGCCAGTTGCAAATATTCCAGGCCCATCGCGTTCCGCCGTTCGGAAGGATAGGCGCGGGCTGGGCTGCGGCAAATTGGCCGATCACCGCGACGGGGGGAATTTTTTTCAAAACCGCCCGCCGGGTTTGAACGGCCGCGCCGTGTAACCCGGTCCGTATGGGCCGCGATCCCCGCCCGCAACCCGGCCGCCACCACTTGGCCCAGTTCCGTCCTTTCCCGCCGGTCCACCGGCCAAATGTCCTTCAATTCGTCTGAACAGGCAGGATTTTTCAGCAAATGAAGCGCCTTCTCGCGCCGGTGGCCGCCGCGCCCCTGTGCCTCGCCGCCCTGACCGACCTTCACGCGGCGACCACGATCTCCGACACCCGGACCAGCGGGGTGGCGACATCCACAACTGGTGACCTCACCATCACCGGCACGGTCAGCCCATCCAGCGGCACCGCGGTGACGCTGGACAGCAACAACACGGTCAGCAGTTCCGGCACCATCTCCATCACCGACGGCAACGATACCACCGGCATCCTGGTGAAGGGCGGTACCACCGGCAGCGTCGCGGTCAGCGGCACCCTGACGCTGACCGACAGCAGTGTCAGCTCCACCATCCCGCTGACCTCGGCCGAGCGGCGCTATGGCATCTGGGTCTCGGGCGACGGCGTGTTCACCGGCGCCATCAACACCTCGGCCACCATCACGGTCCGGGGCAACGACAGCGCCGGCATCCTGGTCGCGTCCCAGATGGATGGCGACTTGACGATGAGCGGCACCGTTTCCGTGACCGGCAACAATTCCTACGGCATCCGGACCACGGCCACGACCGGCAACATCGACATTTCCGGCACGGTCAGCGCGCTGGGCACGGGCTCGGTCGGCGTGGCGGTGGATGGTGTCACGCAAGGCGAGGTGAGCGTCTCGGGCAGCATCACGTCCACCGGCTACCTCTCGACCACGCGTCCCACGACCACGGCCGGTTTCGCGGCGCTGACCGCCAATGACGAGTTGCAGGGCGGTGCCGCCTTCCGCATCGCCTCGACCTCGACGGGTGGCTTGAACCTGGAATCGACCTCCTCCATCACCTCCTACGGGTCGGCCCCGGCGGTGGTGATCGGCAGCGCCACCGGCGAGGTCGAACTGGGGGTGGTACCGGGCGACACCCATGGCCTGCTGCTGGCCGGCGGCATCGTCGCCAACGGCGTCTATGACGGGTTCAGCACGACCGGCGTCCAGATCGGCGGCTTGGGCGGAACGGTGCTGGTGGATGGCGGCATCAACCTGACGGGTACCGTGACCACCGTGTCCTACAAGGCGGATTCCACCGGCCTGTCGGTCGGGTCGGGCGCCACCATTCCCGACAACATCACGGTGTCGGGCACCGTCAGCACCACGGTATCCTCGCAGTCCTCGAAGGCGACCGCCATTTCCATTGCCAGCGGCGCCAACGTCAACGGCCTGACCATCAGCGGCACCGTCGCAGCCTATGCCACCGGCTTTGCCGGCGCCACCACCGCCGTGGGCAGCAACGCCGTGGCCATTTACGACGGGTCCGGCACCGTCACGCAGATCACCAATAGCGGCACCATCTCGGCCACCGTCACGCAGTCCACGGACAACACCGGCATCACGGGCACGGCCACGGCGCTGGACCTGCGGGCCAACACCGTCGGCGTCACCATCACCAGCAGCGGCACCATCACCGGCGACATCCTGCTGGGTTCGGGCGATGCGACCGTCAACCTGACGGGGGGCAAGGTCACGGGCGCCTTGTCCTTCGGCAGCGGCACCAACACGCTGACCATCGACGGCGGCGCCGTCTACACCGGCGCCCTGACCAGCGACGGCACCCTGGCCGCCACGGTCACCAGCGGTCAGCTGCGCAACAGCAGCACCAGCACCGTCGCCCTGCGCTCCCTGGCCGTGGGGTCCAGCGGCGAGATCGACTTCACCGCCGACCCGGTCAACAACACCAACACGCTGTTCAACGTCTCCGGCGCCGCCTCGCTGGCCTCGGGCGCCAAGATCGGCCTGATCTTCAAGAGCAAGGTCACCGACAGCAACAGCTTCACCGTCATCAAGGCCAGCAGCCTGAGCGTGGGCAGCACCGACCAGTCGCTGCTGGGCGACGTGTCCTACTGGTACAAGGCCAACATCGCCGCCGACACCACCGCCGGCACCGTGACGGTGAACGTGGCGCGCCGGACGGCGGCCGAGGCGGGCATCACCGTGGGTGCCGGCGCGTTCAACGCCGTCTATGGCGCCTTCGACAAGGATACGCAGATCGGCGAGGCCTTCTTCAACGCCACCAGCGCCAGCACCTTCGGCAGCCTCTATGAGAAGATGCTGCCGGATTATAACGGCGGCCCCTTCCAGTTGCTGAACCGCGGCATGATGGCGCTGGCCCGTACCGAATCCGACCCCACCGTGGCCATGAAGGACGAGAGGCGCGGCGCTTGGGTGCAGGAGCTGGGCTTCGCCGTGTCGCAGAACCGCGGTGAGGGCCCGGGCTACAACGGCAACGGCGTGGCGCTGATGGGCGGCTACGAGAAATCCATGGAGAATGTCGGCATCGTCGGCCTGTCCTCTTCCTACATGATCACCGCGGTCAACGACCCGGATGCCTCCAGCGGCAACCAGGTGAAGGGCGAGGTCTTCACCGGCGGCGCCTATTGGCGCGACCGGTATGGTGGGCTGATGGCCAGCGCCAGCCTGAACGCCGGCTATATCCGGTTCTCCAGCAAGCGCGTCTTCAGCGGCACGGACGATGAGGGCGCCGCGTTCGAGCGCGACGCCAACGCCCACTGGTCGGGCTATCTGGGCGACGCCCATTTCGGCCTGGGGTATGAGCAGTCGCTGGGCTTCATGTTCGTGCGGCCCACCGCCTCGCTGGACTATTTCGTGCTGTCGGATGGCGCCCACCAGGAAAGCGGCGGCAGCGACGGCTTCAACCTGAAGATCGACGAGCGCACCGGCCAGCAGGGCAATGCCGAGGCCGCCTTGACCTTCGGCACCCAGCTGGGCGGCGATTTCCAGTGGAAGCCCGCCCTGACCGTGGGGTGGAAGCAGGTGTTCGGCGATGGCCCGGGCGACACCACCGCCAGCTTCGCCGGCGGGTCCAGCTTCACCCTGATGCCGCAGTCCGTGGTCGGCGGCGGACCCATCGCCCGTATCACGGTGCAGGGCGGCAACCGCTATTCCGACATCGCGTTGGAACTGGGCGGCGAAGACCGTCGCGGCTTTATCGGCTATGACGCCCGCTTCGTGAGCAAGTTCCGCTTCTGACCCGGGCGCTTCGCAGGCATCTGGCAAGGCGGTCCCCATCCAGGGACCGCCTTGTTGTCGTGGCGAAAGGGCAGGCCAAGGTCAGGGGGACCTGGGGGAACCTACGCTACGCCCACACCCAGGAAACGTTGGCGCAGCGCATCCCAGGAACGATGGCCCAGGTCGGCCAGGGTCCGCAGCTGGCCATCCACGTCCGCCCCGCCGCCTGCCCCGACATCCGGCTGGGCCAGGCTGTCGCCCAGCAGGCGCGCCTGGCGGGCCAGCAGCACCAGGCCGCAGCTGTCGGCCATCACGGCCAGGTCGCGCGTGGCTTCACGCAACGCCTCGGTGGCGTTGGTGGCACCCAGGTCGAGGACGGCATCCAGCCGGCTGCGGCCGCGGCTGACGATGCCGTCGACCAGGGCGCGGAAGTCCGTCGGTGGCACCGTCCGTTCCAGCCGCGCCAGCACCCGGGGTTCCAGCAACAGGGTGGCCGCGTCCGGTTCCGCCGCTGGCTGGGGGGCGCGCTCCGCCAGCCAGCGGCCCACCGTTTCCAGGAAGCGATCGGACTTGAACGGCTTGGACACATAGTCGTCCATGCCGGCGGCCAGGTATTCCTCGCGCATACCGGCCATGGCGTTGGCGGTCATGGCGATGATGGGCATCTGCGGCACGCGGACGTCCACGGCGCGGATGCGGCGGGTGGCCTCGATGCCGTCCATCACGGGCATCTGCACGTCCATCAGCACCAGGTCGAAACGGGTCTGCAGACAGGCGCGCACGGCCTGCGCCCCATCCTCGGCGATCTGCACCTGGTATCCCGCCTTCTCCAGCAGGACCGAGGCGATGGTCTGGTTGGTGATGTTGTCCTCCACCACCAGGATGCGGGGCTTGTTGGCGGCCGCCAGGGAGCCCACCGGGGCGCCCGCCGGAGTGACGGCCGCGGCAGGTCGGGGCGGGATGGTTTCCGCCAATTCGACGCGTAGGCCGCAGGCCTTGGCCAGCGCCTCCAGCAGCTGGGGCCGGCGGATGGGCTTGGGCACCACGGCGTCGAACAGGCTTTCGCGGGCGCCCACCTCCATCGCCGGCGCCTCCAGCGAGCTGGCCAGCAGCAGGCGCACGCCGGCCAGGCGCGGTTCCGCCCGGATCCAGGCGGCCAGGCCGGGCCCGTCCAGCTCAGGCATGTGGTGGTCGATCAGGATGACGTCCGGCAGGGCGGCCTGGCCGCCGTCCGTACAAGCGCCATCCAGCGTCCCGTCCATCACCGCCATGGTTCGCAGCAGATGGTTGCGGGCCTGAATCCCACCCGAGGCCTCATCCACCGTCATGCCGCAGGTCATCAGGTGATGCACCAGGATGAGGCGGTTGACGGGGGTGTCGTCCACCACCAGGGCGCGGCGGCCGCGCAGGCGGTCGCCCAGGGGCTGGACCGTGCGGCTGGGCGCCACCGCCCGTTCCAGCGGAATGTCGAACCAGAAGGTGGAACCCTCGCCGGGCGTGCTCTCCACCCCCATGCTGCCCCCCATCAGCTCCACCAGCTGGCGGCTGATGGCCAGGCCCAGGCCGGTGCCGCCGAAGCGGCGGGTGATGGAACTGTCGGCCTGCTCGAACATCTGGAACAGCCTGCCCGCCTTCGCCGGGTCGATGCCGATGCCGGTGTCCTGCACGGTGACGCGCAGGCGCCGCGTCTGTTCCGGCAGGGTGGGTCCGTCGCCCAGCAGCTTGATGTCCACCGACACGGCGCCCTTGGCGGTGAACTTGATGGCGTTGCCCACGAGGTTCAGCAGCACCTGGCGCACGCGGGTGGGGTCGCCCCACCACATGCCCATGGCGCCCTCGTGCACCAGGGCGCCGATCTCCAGCCCCTTGTCGCGGGCCTTGGGTCCCAGGATGGAGAGGACACCGTCCACCAGCTCATCCAGGTTGAACTGGATGCGTTCCAGGCTGACCTTGCCCGCCTCCAGCTTCGAGATGTCCAGGATATCGTTGATGACCCCCAACAGGGCGTCGGCGTTGTCGCGGATGATTTCGGCATATCCGCGCTGCTGGGTGGTCAGCGGCGTGTCCAGCAGGATTTGCGCCATACCGGTGACGCCGTTCATGGGGGTGCGGATTTCGTGGCTCATGTTGGCCAGGAAGTCCGACTTGGCGGCGTTGGCCCGCTCCGCCACCTGCCGGGCCTCTTCCGCCGTGCGCCGTGCGCGGTCCAGGTCGCCGGTCAGGGTCAGCAGACGCTCGCGCTGGGCGTTCAACTGGCCGTTCATCAGGTGAACGCGGCGATACAGGCTGACCATTTCCGCCAGCAGCAGCAGCAGAACGACGCTGGAGGCGATGGCGCCATCGGCGCGGGCCAGGAACCAGCCCAGGGTGAAGCGCGCCAGGCCCAGGCCGTTCAGCAGCGTGTCCATCGCCAGGGCGACGGTGGAAATCAACAGCCCCAGATGGCCCACCGTGCGGACCTTGGTCACCGTCGCCAGGATGGCCGGCGTGCAGAAGTTGATCAGCAGCATGGCCACGTAGATGACCTTGACCACCATGTCGTTGTTGTAGGTGTTGACCAGGGTGACGCGCGGCAGCCAACGGTCTATGGAGAACAGGACGGCGGCCAGGGTGAGGCCGGCCGCCAGCACGGCGCCCACCCCCACGCCCAGCGCCAGCATCTTGCGCACGTCGCCCGCCACCGGCGGCGGGGCCTGGCGCTGCCGCTGGGCGAAGCCCAGCACCGCCAGCGGGAAGGCCATATGCCAAGCCGTGTACAGCCACAGCGCCGACTGCGACAGCGTGCCGTCCGGGTCCAGGGGCGCGAAGGCGCCGGGCAGGGCCGCCACCTGCAGCACGGCCATGACGCCGGAATAGGCATAGCCGCCCACCAGCCACAGCAGCGCGCGGTGGCCCGACAGCAGGAACTGGCTGGCGATCAGGAAGGACGTCAGCAGGTCGGTGACCAGGATGATGACGGCGTAGGCGGGCAGCAGGCCGGGGATGTTGCCCACGGGAGTCTTCGCCCCCATGGCGCCGATCAGGAACAGGGCCAGCATCGCCAGGCCGACCAGGAAGGCCGCCGCGTGCTGTGATGGTGTGGTGGGGGCCGCGAACAGGGTGGCGGCCTGCGCCAAGTCACGGGGGCGTGGGGATGACGATCCCAATTCGCCACCAGCCCCCTGAACAGCGCCAGTCATACCCGTATTCCCCCACGGGGGGGATCCCCCGGTTCCACCCAAAAACCGGATCGGCCCCACCGCCAAATGGTCGGCGACCAAGCAGTCGCCGTCAATTGGACAATACTGGAAACGGGAAACGATTGCTGGACTTTTAGCTAAGTTGTTGTGTGTTCGTGGCCATGCGACGGATACAGGTCCAGGGGATCGGTGACCACATCCGCGATTGTGGACAGCCCGTCCGCCGTCGCTGCACGGTAGAAGCAGGACCGGCGGCCGGTATGGCAGGCCACACCCGCCTGGTCGACCAGCAGCAGCAGGGTGTCGCCGTCGCAGTCCACCCGCAATTCGCGCAAGCGCTGCACCTGGCCTGAGGTGTCGCCCTTGCGCCAGAAGGACTGGCGCGAGCGCGACCAGTAACAGACCCGGCCGGTGGCCAGGGTTTCCGCCACGGACTGGGCGTTCATCCACGCCATCATCAGCACCTCGCCCGTGTCATGCTGCTGGGCGATGGCCGGCACCAGGCCGTTGGCGTCGAAGCGGATGGCGGCCAGAGTCGCGTCAACGGTGGCCGGGGGCAGGGGATAGGACATGACGGCGCTCACGCGGTGGCTCCCTTCATGCGGGCGAGGCCCCGTTCCAGGTCCCGGATCAGGTCGTCGGCGTCCTCCAGGCCTGCATGCAGACGGATCAGGGTACCGGTGCCGGCCCAGGGCGTGGCCGTGCGGATCTTGCGTGGGTCGGTGGGCAGGATCAGGGATTCGAACCCGCCCCAGCTGAAGCCGATGCCGAAGTGGGACATGCCATCGACCAGGGCGGCGATGGCGGCCCGCGGCTGCTTCTTCAGTTCCACTGTGAACAGTCCGCTGGACCCGGTGAAGTCCCGTTTCCAGATGTCATGGCCGGGGCAGTCGGCGAAGGCCGGGTGCAGGACGCGCTGCACCTCGTCCCGCCCTTTCAACCAGCGGGCGATGGCCAGCGCCGTCTCCTGGTGGCGGGCCATGCGGGCGGCCAGGGTGCGCATGCCGCGCATGGCCAGGTACAGGTCGTCGCCGCCCACGTTCTGACCCAGCTGCAGGGCGGTGTCCTTCACCCGCTGCCAGGCCTCGCGTGTGCCGGCGATGACGCCCACGGTGGCGTCGGCATGGCCCACGAAATACTTGGTGGCGGCGTGGATGACGACATCCGCGCCCAGGTCCAGCGGCTTGCTGCAAATGCCGGCCGACCAGGTGCTGTCCACCAGCACGGCCACGCCCTTGTCATGCGCGGCCCGGGATATGGCGGGGATGTCCTGCACCTCGAAGGTGAGGGACCCGGGGGATTCCAGCAGGATGGCCGTGGTCTCGGGGCGCAGCTTGTGCGCGATGTCGGCACCGATCAGCGGATCGACATATTCCACGATCACGCCCAGGCGCGTCAGCACCCTGTCGCAGAAATCGCGGGACGGGCCATAGACCGTGTCGGCCACCAGCAGGTGGCTGCCGGCCTTGGCATAGGCCAGCAGGGCGGTGGTGACGGCGGCCAGGCCGGAACTGGCCACCACCGCGCGGTGCCCCCCCTCGAGCGCCGCCACCGCGTCCTCGAACGCCAGGCTGCTGGGCGTGGAGCGGCGGCCGTAGCGCGGCGCCCGATGCTCGGGATCATGCCCCTCCAGCTCATCCAGGCATGAGAACAGGATGGTGGACGCGCGATAGGGCGGCACGTTGACCACGCCGTAATTATCCAGCGGGTTGCGGCCGGCATGGACCAGCAGGGTGGCGGGGTTCTGCGTGTCGCCAGATTCTTTTGTGTCGCCGGATTTCTTTGTGTCGTGGGGCATGGGGCGCCAAGTCATAAACGGAAATAGGCGGGCATCTTGGCACCGCCCCCGGCCCCAGGGAAGCGGCCCCACCGCCGCGTCCCGTCATGTCTCCGTTGCGTTACAGCCCGTACAGGTAATCCACCGTCAGGTGGGCCAGGGTGCGGGCGCCCACGATCAGGCCGGACTCGTCCACGAAGAACTTGGGGGAGTGGTTGGACGCCGCCTTGGACAGGTCCGTCTCGGGCGGGGTGATGCCGACGAACAGGTACACGCCCGGCGCCTGCTGTTCATAGAAGGAAAAGTCCTCCGACGGGGTGACCTTATCGATCAGCTTCACATGGTCCTTGCCCGCCACCCGCTGCAGGGTGGGGACGATCTTGGCCGTGAGTTCCGGGTTGTTGATGGTGACGGGATAGCCCTTGATGATGTCCACGTCGGCGGTGGCGCCGGCGGACTCGGCGATGCCGGCCACGGTGCGGCGCAGGCGCTTGTCGATGTCGGCGCGCATGCCCTCGTCGAAGGTGCGGATGGTGCCGTTCAGGGTCACCGTGTCGGGGATGATGTTGTTGCGGTTGCCGCCATGGATGCTGCCCACGCTCAGGATGGACGGCTCCTTGATCACCTCCATCTGCCGGCTTTCGATGGTCTGCATGCCCAGAACGATCTGCGAGGCGGTGACGATGGGGTCGACGCCGGTCCAGGGCAGGGCGCCGTGGCTTTGCTTGCCATGCACGGTGATGACGAACTCATCCGCCGCCGCCATGAAGGGGCCGGGGCGGTAGCCCACGTCGCCCGCATGCAGGGTGGAGATGACGTGCACGCCGAAGACGGCGTCAGGCTTGGGGTTCTCAAAGGCGCCTTCCTTCAGCATCTGCTCGGCGCCGCCCACCTCGCCCTTGGGCAGGCCTTCCTCGGCGGGCTGGAAGATGAACTTCACCGTGCCGGGCAGCTGGTCCTTCATGCCGGCCAGTACCTCGGCCACGCCCATCAGCATGGCGACGTGGGTATCGTGGCCGCAAGCGTGCATCACGCCCACCTCCTGGCCGTTGTACTGGGTCTTCACCTTGGAAGCGAAGGGCACATCCACCTGCTCCGCCACCGGCAGGGCGTCCATGTCGGCGCGTAGGGCCACCACGGGGCCGGGCTTGCCCCCCTTCAGCACGGCTACCACGCCGGTCTTGGCCACGCCGGTGCGCACCTCCAGCCCCAGGCTCTTCAGGTGCTTGGCCACCAGGGCGGCCGTGCGCGTCTCCTGGTTGCCCAACTCGGGATGCTCATGGATGTCGCGGCGCCAGGCGATGATCTTGGGCTGCTCCACCGCGGCGCGGGTGTCCACCGTGGCCTGCGCCTGTTCCCGGTCGCCGGCCCAGGCCGCCGTCCCCGAGGCCAGCAGGGCGCTCACGCCCGCACCCAAGGCCAAAGTCCAGCCGAAATGCCGCTTGCCCATCTGTCACCGCCTCTTGTTGTTTGCCGCCATCGCCTTGGATTGGCTTGGCCTTCTGGGAAAGGGTACCTATCCACCCCATCCCGGTCCACCCCATCCCGGCCATCCTGTCGCATTCGGTTGGCGACGCATGGCAGATATGTGTTCGGGGTGCGGGCTATCCCCTTAGATAACCCATGTGGGTGTCCGGCTGATTCGTCCTCTCCCATTTGCGTGGGCCAATCTATGGCCTCGGCGTCATGCCTTTACCCTCCGCGCCATTGAGTGAGCCGGAAGCGGAAGAGTAGTATTAACTCAAAATTCACGTTCTCAAATAATGGTGGGGCAATGTCCATGAAGGGGCGGAGTGACGCTCGGACGTTCGTGCCACTGTTTCTTAGAGGATAAGACTGATGATTTTTGCAGCTCGCACCCGGATTTATGCTTTTTTTACCATTATTGCCCTTGCTGGTTTCGCCCTTTCTGGGGCCGGTGGTGCCATGGCGGCGGGTGCCGGCGGCGCTTCGTCCAGCCCCTGTGGGGCGGCCCCCGTCCTATCCCTGAAGCACCTCGATGCGCCGCCGGCCGCCATCGACGGCGACGCCTTCGTCGCCCATGTCAAACGCTACGCCGCCAAGGCCAAGGCCCGTGGCGCCTGTTTGGCCCAGGTCGCCGCGAATGGCGATGCCACCACCCACACCAGCCCGACCATGGCCCCCGCCCCATCCGGCGACTGAACCTAATATGCGCGGCATTTGAACGTGGCCGTTCAAATGCCCCCTCATGCGCCGGGCGGCGGACATCCGTCCGCCCAGGCTCATCCTCGCTGCGCCCCCCTTTACGTAAACTGGCGGTGCTCGCTCCGGCCGCCCCGGTCGGGGCCTACAGCGGCACGAGTCACCATCTCGTGCCGCTGGTATAAGACCCATCCCGCACGTCCCCTATGAAGACGGCCGGCAAACCGCCTGCCTTCGACGTGCTTTGGCATGGCAGGATCGCAAAAACCGCTGGTCAATAGATTCAGAAGCATAATTCACTTTTCTGACAATGCTTTCCGGGCAAGATCGTCGCCTATGACAGCGTTATCACATCGAGGCTCGATGGTTGACGGCGCAACTGGCTGGCAGTAGATTTGCCGCAGCGCACAATAGAAATGTGCGTATGCGAAATCGCTATTTCGCCAATCAATCCGTGGGGGAGGGCGCGTCCGTCAAGGGCTCCACCTTTCGCCATCGGAGATGATTATGGCTACCGTTTCCCGCGTTTTCGCCGCCCTGGTCCTGGGTGGCCTGGTGACCGCCGCCCTTCCCGCCTCCGCCCAGTCCCTGGGTGTCGAGCGCGCCTGCGGCAAAGCTCCCGTGGCCCCGGTGAATCACCTGTCCGCCACCGCCTCCGCCGCCGAGGTCAGCGCCGCCACGGCCGAGGTTCGTGCCTATGGCAAGGCCACCCAGGCCCGCCTGGCTTGCCTGGACAATCTCAGCGCCCGCAGCGTCATCGCCTGGACGCCCGATGGCCGCGCCGCCATCGCCAACAGCTATGACCGCGCCATCCATGACCTGAAGGCCGTGGCCCGCGACTTCGCCACCCTGCCGGCCGAGCAGGTGGCCGACACCGCCCGCTGATCAGGTCCGCCAGCGTCTCTCCGGTGCCGGGGCGGGACGGCGGGGTTTACCCCGTCCCCGCCTCACGCTGGGGCCCTCTATCCCGGTGACGGGGTATCCTGGGATGGCGCCGCCGGCGGCTGGGGGGCCATCGGTTCCACACCAGCCAGCACGGCGGCTTCCTCCGGTGTCTTGTCCTGATGCCGGGCCGGTGGGATCATCTCCTCTGCCCGCGCATGCAGGTCCGCCAGATCCTGGCTCAGCTGTTCCACCGCGAAGGACAGGGTGTAGATCTGTCCCGTCACGCCGCGCGGCAATTCCCGCAGCACACCCTCCGCCCGCAAGGTCTGCACCATGTCCAGATAGGCGCGGGTCGCGGCCTGCACCGGCTCGACGGGCGGTATCTGCCCTTGCCCGTGCAGCGCCGAGGGCGCGCGCAGGGCCATGGCGGCGTGGCGCAGGAACAGGACGCCCTGCCGGCGCACCTCCGCCTGTGGACCTTCCAGCCGCTGGGCGGCGGCCACGCCCGAGGGCGCGCGGCTGCTGGTGGCGCGGCCCACCATTACCAGGTCATGGCGCACGCGTGTCAGGGTGCGCACCAGGGGGGCCGGGTCGCGCTGATCGCCCAGCCAGGTGCGGCGTTCCCGTTGCGCCTCTTCCGCCGCAGTGTCCAGGGGGCGCAGCGCCGCCCACAGCTGGGCGTGGCGCTTCGACAGTCCCTGGCGCACATCGTCGGCCAGGTCCGGGTCCAGCAGTACGTCCAGCATGTCGGCGCACAGGTCGGCCACCCGCGCGGCGGTGGTCAGCACCACGCCATGGGCGCGGGCGGGAAATACGAACAGGGCCACGGCCAGGCCGATGACGTTGCCGATGACGATCTCGAACACGCGGTCCAGCGCCAGCATGAAGGACGATTGCGTCCCCCCGCCGGAGGTCAACAGCACAATGACGGCGGTGACGGGCGCCAGCTTACATACGGGATAGCGGGCGGCCAGCCACGCCAGGGGCGCCAGCGCCACGGCCAGGGTCAGGCACAGGTGCAGCAGCGTGTCGTGCTGGCCGAAGGTGGCGACCAGGGCACCCCACGCGGCCCCGGACAGGGTACCGGCGAACCGGTCCAGCGCCGCTTTCAATGAGCCGCCGATGCTGGCCTGCATGACCATGATGGCGGTGATGACGGCCCAATAGCCCTGGGGCAGGTTGAACAGGCGGGCCATGGCCAGCGCCGCCGTGCCGGCGACGGTGACGCGGAAGGCCAATCGCACCTCAGGCGCACGCAAGGCCGCCAGCAGGCTCATGGGCTGCCAGCCGTGGGGCGGAAGGCCATGGGCCGGCGGGACGGGTCGCCGGCTTGCGGCGGCGCGCCGTCGGGCGGGGTCGGGCCAGAGGGCGGGGCAAGGGGTGGGGCGGGGGCGGGGGGCGCCGGCCGCGCCAGCGGAATGTGGGGCGCGGCGCCCAGAGGCAGGACGCCCGCGCGCCGGGGATCGTCGACGAACTTGCGTTCCTGGCGCAGGCGGCGGAAGCCGGCGCGCTGGTACAGGGGCAACGCCGCGGGGTGATCGAAGCTGCAGGTGTTGATGGTCAGGCGGCGGACGCGCGGGCGTTCCCATACCCGGCGCACCGCCCAGTCCAGCAGCCAGCCCCCCAGGCCCCGGCCGATGGCCCAGGGCATCAGGCCCAGGTAGTCGATGGCGACCGTGCCATCGGCCGGCAACAGGCGCCAATCCAGTTCCACAAAGCCGGCGGGCATACCGTCGACATGGATCACATGCACCTCCACCTGCGGGTCGGCCAGCATCCGGGCCAGTTCACCCTGGTCCATGCGCCGCCGGATTTCCCACAGCCATGGCTCGCCGATCGTGTCGTAGAGGAAGCGATAATAGGCCAGGGTGCAGTGCCGGGCCAAGACCGGACCGTGCACCCCTTCCGGCATGGGCCGGGCCGTCCCCTCCGGCCGCCTAGCCATTTCCATGAAGGTGATCAGCACCGGCAGCTTGCCGGCCGGCGCCTCTGCCGTCGTCACCATGGTCGTCATCGCCCCGGTTCCCCCTGCCTGATGGCGGGGCGGCTCCTGTGCAGGAGTGCGCACAGAACTGCACGCGTTGCGCCCCTTCAGGGATGGCACGTCGGACGATCCTGGAACCTTGCGGGTCCTGGGATGCGGCAAATAGCGCAAGCTTTGGGGGCGGGGCGGGAGCTTAAGGCCGGCGTGCCAGGGGGATGTGCGGGGCGGCTGACAGGGGTAGCAGGCCGGTCAGGCGGGGGTCGTCCACCAGCTTGTCCTCCGTCCGCAGGACCTTGAAGCCCACGCGCTGGTACAGGCCCAGGGCCGACGGGTGGTCGAAGGTGCAGGTGTTGACGGTAAGGCGCCGTACCGACGGCTTGGTCCAGGCCAGGCGCACGCCCCAGTCCAGCAGCCAGGGGCCGATGCCCCGGCCGATGGCCCAGGGCATCAGGCCGAAATAGGCCACGTCCATGGCGCCATCGCTGGATAACTTTTCCGCGTCCAGCTCGATATAGCCGGCGGGCACGCCCTGGACGAAGACGACGTGCACCTCCACCGCCGGGTCGGCCAGGATTTCGGCCAGGCGCTCCGGCGCCATGCGGCGGCGGTATTCCCAAAGCCAAGGCTCCCCCACGGTGTCGTAGAGGAAGCGGTAGTAGGCGGTCGGACAGTTCCGGGCGTGCACCGGGCCGTCCACCCTGTCAGGCCGCGGCCGGGCAGGGCCGGCGGGCGGTGCCGCCATCTCCAGATAGGTGACGGTGACGGGCAGCTTGCCCGCCGGCAGATCGTCCGGCAGCGTCCAGGTCGCAAGCTCCATGGATCGGGCCTCAGGCCGGGCCGGTGGCGACGGGCAGGTCCGCCCGGCCGCCCCATTCCGTCCATGACCCGTCATAGATGGCGACGTCCGGCTGGCCGATCTCGTAAAGCGCCAGGGCCAGGATGGCGGCGGTCAGCCCGCTGCCGCAGCTGGTGACCAAGGGGCGGTTCACGTCCACGCCGGCATCCTGGAAGCGCGCGGCCAGTTCATCCGGCGGCCGCAGGCGGCCGCCCGCGATCAGGTCGTTGAAGGGCACGTTGCGGCTGCCCGGGATGTGGCCGCCGCGCAAGCCGGCGCGCGGCTCCGGCGCCGTCGCCGCGAACCGGCCTTGCGAGCGGGCGTCCACCACCTGCTCCACCTTGCGGTCCACGTTTTCGCGGACGGCGTCGGCATCGCGCACCAGGGCCGGGTTCAGGCGGGCGGCGATCGGCTCTCCCGCCGGTTTGGGCTGGGCCGGGCCGGCCTCCACCGGCCGGCCCTCCGCCAGCCATTTGGGCAGGCCGCCGTCCAGGACATAGACCTTGTCGTGACCGAACACGCGGAAGGTCCACCACACCCGGGCCGCGCTGAACAGGTCATAGACATCGTAGACGATGACGGTGCTGTTGCGGCCGATGCCCAGGTCGGCCACGGCCTGGGCGAACACCTCGGCCGTGGGCAGCATGTGGGGCAGGGGGACGGTCTTGTCGGCGATGCCGTCGATGTCGAAGAAGACGGCGCCGGGGATGTGCTGGGCCGCGAACTCGGCCTTGGCCTCACGCGGCACGGCCGGCATGTGATAGCTGGCGTCCACCACCCGGATGTCCGGGTCATTCAGGTGCTGGGCCAGCCAGTCGGTGGTGACAAGCGCGCTCTGGGTCACGGGGCCAGGCCTCCTTAGAGCCAGCCGGGAACGGGCAGGTTCCGTTCCCGCAGGAATTCGGGGTTGAACAGCTTGGACTGGTAGCGGGTGCCGAAATCGCACAGCACCGTCACCACCGTATGGCCGGGGCCGAGGTCGCGGGCGACGCGGATGGCGGCGGCGACGTTGATGCCGCTGGACCCGCCCACGACCAGGCCTTGCGTCTTCACCAGGTCGAAGATGATGGGCAGGGCTTCCTCATCGGGGATCTGCACGGCGTCGTCGATGGGGGCGTCCAGCAGGTTGGCGGTGACGCGGCCCTGGCCGATGCCCTCGGTGATGGAGGTGCCGGAAGACGCCAGTTCCCCCGTCTTCTTCCAGTTGTACAGCACGCTGCCCAGCGGGTCGGCCATCACGATGCGGACGTTGGGGTTGCGGTCCTTCAGGGCCAAGGCCACGCCGGCCAGCGTGCCGCCGGTACCCACGGCGCAGGTGAAGGCGTCGACCTTGCCGCCGGTCTGTTCCCAGATCTCCACGCCGGTGGTGGCGCGGTGGCCCTCGCGGTTGGCCAGGTTGTCGAACTGGTTGGCCCAGATGGCGCCGTTGGGCTCCGTCGCCGCCAATTCCTCCGCGATGCGGCGACTGACATGGACGTAGTTGCCGGGGTCCTTGTAGGGCACGGCCGACACCAGGCGCAGGTCGGCGCCGATCAGGCGCAGCATGTCCTTCTTTTCCTGGCTCTGCGTCTCCGGCATGACGATGACGGTCTTGAAGCCCCAGGCGTTGCCCACCAGGGCCAGGCCGATGCCGGTGTTGCCGGCGGTGCCTTCCACGATGGTGCCGCCGGGCTTCAGCGTGCCGCGTTTGATGGCGTCCTGGATGATGGCCAGGGCCGCGCGGTCCTTGACCGACCCGCCGGGGTTCAGGAACTCGGCCTTGGCCAGGATGTCACAGCCCGTCGCCTTGGAGGCCGCTTCCAGCCGGACCAGGGGGGTTTGGCCAATCGTTCCGATGAAACCGTCGCGTATGTCCAAGGCCGTCTTCCGTCGTGTCGAGGTGCGGGCGCCGCCAAGGCGGCCCCGATGGGATGTGCAGAGACTAGTGAGCCCGCGCGCGCCCTTCAAGCGCGACCCCCGCATGTTGGCCCCCGCATATTGCGTTGAGCGGCGGGGAAACCACACAGCTAATGCTGGCAAATCAGGCCCGTGTCCGCGGGTCGCGCCCGCGCGGATACCCTTGTGTTCCGCCAATGGTAGCGGTAACTTTCCGGCCTTGCCGCCCCACTGCAAGGATATGGGGCCATAAAAATATCGGGAGGACACATGCGTCGCTTGTTCGGTTTCACCCTGCCTGTCGTGGGCGCGCTCATGGCGGCCGGCCCCGCCACGGCCCAGGACAAGCCGGCCGACCAGAATCCGGTCGCGCTCAACGGCAAGCATTTCCTGTCGCAGCCGCTGGTGACCGAGATTTACACGGCCGACCCCTCGGCGCATGTGTTCGACGGCAAGATCTACGTCTATCCCAGCCACGACATCGACGCCGGCATCCCCGACGACGATTTGGGCAGCCAGTACGCCATGCGCGACTATCGCGTCCTGTCCATGGACACGATCGGCGGCAAGGTGACCATCGGCGGCGTTGCCCTGTCGGTGGAGCAGGTTCCCTGGGCCAAGGAATTCATGTGGGCCCCGGATGCCGCGTACAAGAACGGCACCTATTACCTCTATTTCCCCGCCAAGGATAAGAAGGGCGTCTTCCACATCGGCGTCGCCACCAGCGACAAGCCCGCCGGCCCCTTCAAGGCGGAGGCGAAGCCCATTCCCGGCAGCTTCTCCATCGATCCGGCCGTGTTCACCGACGCGGACGGCGGCAGCTACATCTATTTCGGCGGCATCTGGGGCGGCCAGCTGCAGAAGTGGGCCAAGGGCCACTATGACGCCAGCGTCGGCGACACCGACCTGAAGCAGGACGACAAGCCGGCGCTGACCGCCAAGGTCGCCAAGCTGTCGCCGGACATGAAGACCTTCGCGGAAAAGCCGCGCGACGTCGTCATCCTGGGCCAGGACGGCAAGCCCCTGCTGGGCGGCGACCATGAGCGGCGCTTCTTCGAGGCGTCGTGGATGTACAAGCGCGGCGCCACCTACTACTTCACCTATTCCACCGGCGACACGCACTTCCTGGCCTACGCCACCGGCGACAACCCCTATGGCCCGTTCAAGTACCAGGGCCATTTCCTGCTGCCGGTGCAGGGCTGGACCACCCACCACTCCATCGTGGATTGGGACGGCAAGACCTGGCTGTTCTACGCCGACAACCAGTTGAGCGGCAAAAACCACCTGCGCAACGTCAAGGTGACCGAGCTGTACTTCAACGCCGACGGCTCCATCCAGACCGTCGATCCCTTCATGCCCTGAGTGCGGGGTGGTGGAGGTGGGCGGTCGCCCGCCTCCCTTTATGTCAGTGAGGTGATTTAACGAGGGCATCACCAGTCGCAGGATCTTCATCTCCAGCGCCATCCAGGAAAGCCCGGAAAGCGTCGCGCGAACCATCGGCGGCCCGGGCGCGAAAGAACGCCTCCGTCTCCAGAGCGGACAGCTTTTCAGCGACCGCCACATTGATGAACTGGTTCAGGCTGGTGCCATCAGCCGCGGCCAGCCGCTCCGCAGCCGCCTTGAGCGATGGCTGCAGCCTCAGGGAATAGTTGGCTTTGGTCATGGCAACCTCCTCAGGGCGTCCTCGGGGAATAGTAACTCAATGCCGAACCGGGCGGCTGGCGCGAAATGCCGTTGATTGAAGGTAACGATAGCATCGGCACGGCCATTGATTGCGGTTTCCAATACCATTTCGTCAGCCACATCGCCCAACTGAGGGCGCCAGAGGTAGTGAAGGCGCACTGGCTCCACGAGGCCAGCCAGATAGTTCAGAAAGCCGAGCGCCAGGGACCGTGAAAGGCCCGAGGCCAGCAATTGCTCCGGTCGCGTCAGCACGGCCTCATATTCCAGAAACAGAGGCACGCTGGCCAACATCCGGAAAGCGTTCTGATCCACCATGCGCAGCAACGCATTGGACGCGCCCCGCCTGCTTCGACGGGCGTGCACCAGAATGTTGGTATCCAGAACCAAGCGCATCATGTTCCAGATGATATCATATTATAGGGAACATTATAGCCTTCAGGCACGGCTTACCCATTTGCCCTGCGGGGCTGGGCGCGTGGTATAAGGGCGCCTACAGTTCCCGCAGCCGAAAGCCTGGTCCCATGGCCGTCCGCCGTTCCGAGATTTGCTATACCTGCCGCCATTGGCTGGGCGGCGGCGTGCGGGAGCGGGGGCCCAAGGGGCAGTGCCGGCGTTATCCGCCCGTGGTGACCGACCGGGCGCCGGCCGGCGTCTTTCCCACCACCCTGTCCACCGATTGGTGCGGGGAATGGCTGCGCAACGCCGGCGTCAAGCCGGAGAGCGACCCCGGCCCCGACACCGATGAGGATGTGATGGTGGACGACCGTCCCCTGGCCGCCGTGCGCGCGGACGCGGCGGCCAAGCAAGGCGGCCCCCGCCCCGGCAAGCAGCCCGCCGCGCCCCCGGGCGAGGGCAACCTCTACGACGACCTCTGAGGCGTCAGCGGTCCAGGAACTCCAGCGCCGTCCTGTTGAAGGCGTCCGGCCGTTCGACGTGCACCAAATGGCCCACGCCGTCGAACACCACCACCTGGGCGTTGGGCATGGTGGCGGCGATGGCCTTGGCGTTATCGGCGTTGCGGCCCATGCCGGCGCCCAATTCCTTGGTGGTGTAGGGCTTGCCCGGCGCGTTGTGGTCGGCCGACCCCATGATGAACAGGGTGGGGGTGGCGATCAGCGGGTATTCGTGCACCACCGGCTGGTCGTGAATCATCTGGTAGGACTTGATGAAGGACTTCACCCAGCGCGGATACTCGCCGCTGGCCTTCAGCCGTTCGCGCAGGGTGACGAAGGGCTCGATCTCCGCCACCGGAACGGACAGGGAATAGGTGTTCTTCAGGAAGGCGCGGTAGGCGTCCGCCGTCAGGCCGTATTCGCGGTCATAGAGGAAGGCGTCGCTGACCGGCGGCACGGTCAGGCGGTAATCCTCCAGCCCCACCGGCGCCTCCAGCACCAGGCGGCGCACCCGGCCGGGGTAGGTGCGGGTGAAGCGGGCGGCCAGCATGCCGCCGATGGAATGGCCCACCAGATCCACCTGTTTGATGCCCAGGCTGTCCAGCAAGGCCGCCGTGTTGGCGGCGAAGAAATCGAAGCTGTAGGGCAGGTCGGGCTTGGACGATTTGCCGAAGCCGATCTGGTCGGTGGCGATGACGCGGTAGCCGTCAGCGGCGAAGGCGCGGATGACCGTGTCCCAATAGCTGGCGGGGAAGTTGCGCCCGTGGAACAGCAGGGCCACGCGGCCATTCGGTGTGCCGGTGGGCGCTACGTCCATATAGGCCTGGCGCAGCGTCTGTCCTTCGGCCACGAACTCGAAATAACTGACGGGGAAGGGATAGGGCCATCCCTCCAGCGCGATGCCGATGGGCTCCGCCGTCGCTGGGGCCGTCGCCGGGGCGATGGTGGACGCCCCCGCCGCGGTGAAGACAGCGGAGCTGGCGGCCAGAACGGCCGCCAGAACCAGCGGAAGCATGCTGCGCATGGGGGATGGCCCTTCCAGTATCAGGCGATGAAGTCGACCACGCCGCCGTCCACGCGCAGGGCGGCGCCATTGGTGGCCGACGCCTGGGGGGAGCAGGCGTAGACCACCATGTTCGCCACCTCTTCCACCGTCGCCGTCCGCTGGATCAGTGAGGTCGGGCGGAAGGCGCGGACGAAATCGGCGCCGACCTCCTCGACCGGCTTGCCGGTCTTGGCCACCTGGTCCTTCAGCAGAGCCTCCACCCCTTCCGACAGGGTGGGGCCGGGCAGCACGGCGTTGACGGTGACCTTGCTGCCGCGCGTCAGCTTGGCCAGGCCGCGCGATACCGCCAGCTGGGCCGTCTTGCTGAAGCCGTAATGGATCATGTCCTCCGGAATGTTCAGGCCGGACTCGGACGAGATGAAGATGACGCGGCCCTGGTTGCGCTCCAGCATGCCCTTGAGGTAACTGCGTGACAGGCGCACGCCCGACAGCACGTTGACCTCGAATATGCGGGTCCAGTCCTCGTCCGGCGTCTCGAAGAAATCCTTGAGCTCGAAGATGCCGGCGTTGTTCACCAGGATGTCGGCCTGGGGCACGGCCTCCAGCAAGGCGGCGGCGCCCTCGGCCGTGCTGACGTCGGCGGCCACGCCGCGCGCGTCGGCGCCCGGCACCAGTTCGTTCAGCTTGGCCACGGCGGCGGTGACGGTGGCCTGGCTGCGGCCGTTCACGATCAGGGACGCGCCGGCCTTGGCCAGGCCCAGGGCGATGGCGAAGCCGATGCCGGCGGTGGAACCGGTGACGATGGCCGTTTGGCCCTTCAGGTCGATCTGCATAGTGTTTTCTCCATCAGGAAAGGCGTCGGATGCGGCGCCGTGCATGGACCTTGATGTAGCACCGGCTGCTGCTGGCAAGAATGGGCGCCGTTGCCAAATCACTCTTTCCAAAACGCGAAGAGTGTTTCCGTGACCGTCCCGTTTTTCGCCGGCGCGAAAAGGGTGAGGGTGGGGACGACACCAAACAGATAGGCCGCCGACGCGATTTTTCCCGTGCGGCCGAACGCATGAGGCGGAGTGATAGCCATGCCCCTTCCCCTTTTCGCCCTGGCCGCCGCGGCCTTCGCCATCGGCACCACGGAATTCGTCATCATGGGTCTGCTGCCCGACGTGGCGGTGGACCTGGGCGTCTCCATCCCCATGGCGGGCCTGCTCATCTCCGGCTACGCCCTGGGCGTGGTGGTGGGCGCCCCCATCCTGACCCTGACCACCGGTCGGCTGCCACGCAAAACGCTGTTGGTCGGCCTCATGGCCCTGTTCATCGTGGGCAACGCGATGGCGGCGGTGTCCGCCAACTACACCATGCTGATGGTGGCGCGTATCGTCGCCAGCTTCACCCACGGGTCCTTCTTCGGCATCGGTTCCGTCGTCGCGGCCAGCCTGGTGCCGGCGGAACGGCGGGCCAGCGCCATCGCCCTGATGTTCACGGGCCTGACCCTGGCCAACATCCTGGGCGTGCCGCTCGGTACCCTGGTCGGCCAGCATTTCGGCTGGCGCGCCACCTTCTGGGCCGTGGCCGGGCTGGGCCTGGCGGCGGCGCTGGCGGTGGCGGCGCTGGTGCCGCCGGTGGCCGCCTCGGAACAGGGCAGCCTGGGGCGGGAGGTCGCGGTGCTGAAGCGGCCGGCCGTGCTGGTGGCCCTGGCCACCACGGTGCTGGGCTTCGGCGGCGTGTTCGTCGTCTTCACCTACATCACCCCCATCCTGGAACACGCGGCGGGCCTGTCGCCCACCGGCGTCAGCAGTGCCCTGCTGGTCTTCGGCCTGGGCCTGACCCTGGGCAACGTCCTGGGCGGCAAGCTGGCCGACCGGGCGCTGATGCCCGCCCTGGTGGGTGTGCTGGCCCTGCTGGGCCTGGTCCTGGCCGGCTTCTCCGTCACCATGCACAACCCGGTCGCCGCCATCGCCACCCTGTTCGTCTGGGGCATGGCCGCCTTCGCCACCGTGCCACCCCTGCAGATGCGGGTGCTGGAAAAGGCCGGCGACGCCCCCAACCTGGCGGCATCCCTCAACATCGGCGCCTTCAACCTGGGCAACGCCGGCGGCGCCTTCCTCGGTGGCCTGGTGATCGACGGTGGCCTGGGCTATGAGGCGGTGGCCTATGCCGGGGCCGCCGTGGCGGCCGGCGGCCTGATGCTGGCCCTGCTGGGGTGGGGCCAGGACCGGCGGGCGGCGACCAGCCTGAAGGTGGCGGCGGCCTCGTGCTAAGCCCCCACCTTGCCCCCCTCTCGACGCCGGCCCCCGCCAGGGCCGGCGTTCGTGTTTGGCGGCCATGGATGCTAGAATGCTTCCGTAGGGGACAGCGTGGGACCGGGGGCATGAGGAACAAGGTGCGGCATTGGGTGCGGACGGCGCCGGCCGTGGTGCTGGCGATGGGGATGGCGGCGTGTGGCGGGGCGCCGCAGGGTGATCCCTTGCTGACGATGGCCTGCCCGGCGGCGGGTGGGCCGGTGCCCCCCTCCAAAGCCTACGACGACCTGGACGCAAGGGCGCTGGAGGCCAAGGCCGATCATGGCGACCTGGCGGCGGCCCGGGTCCTGGGGGAACGCTACCGCGCCGGCGTCGATGTGGCGGTGGACCCGGTCAAGGCCCTGGCCTGGACCCGCAGGGCGGCGGTGGTGGAGCACACCACGACCCAGTTCATCATGGCCCCCGCCGTGGGCAAGCAGCCCGGCTACACCGTGCCCGTCAACCAGACCGCGCTGTCGGGTGGTGACCCCTTGGCCTTGATCGAGTTAGGGATGCTGTACGCTCAAGGCCAAGGCGTGCCGCGCAGCGATACGATCGCCGCCGCGCTGACGCTCTGCGGCCGCCAGGGCATCTAACGCCCTGGCAAGTGGCCTTAACCATAAGGCCTGGACCGCCCGTCCACGTATTCTCCACAAAACTCGGATAACCCATCCCGGACTTATTGGCCACTTTGCTATCTTGCTTCGGTTCCCCGGAAACGTGTAGCAACCGGGAGTAGTGATCGGACATGGCCGCCGTAACCGTCAGGATGACGCCCGAGATGTTGAAGCGATTGAGTTTTGCGGCCCTGGTGGGCACCGCCCTGCTGGCCCTGACGGCGTGTGAGAAGAAGCAGGAGCAGGCGGCCCCGCCGCCGCAACAGGTGGGCTACGTCGTCCTGCATACCCAGACGGTGCCGCTGCGCGCGGAGCTGGCCGGCCGCACCAGCGCCTATCGCGTCTCCGACGTGAGGCCGCAGGTGGCCGGCATCATCCAGAAGCGCCTGTTCGAGGAGGGCGCCATGGTCCAGGCGGGCCAGCTGCTGTACCAGATCGACCCGGCACCCTATGAGGCCGCCTACGAGCAGGCCCAGGGCACCCTGGCCAACGCCGAGGCTAACCTGATCAGCCTGAAATCCAAGGCCGAGCGCTATGGCGAGCTGGTGAAGGTCGAGGGTGTCAGCAAGCAGGATTACGACGACGCCCGCGCCGCCTACCAGCAGGGCCAGGCCACCATCATCGCCGACAGGGCGGCGGTGAAGGCCGCCAAGGTGAACCTGGACTATACCCGCATCACCGCCCCCATCAGCGGCCGCATCGGCCGGTCCAGCATCACCGAGGGCGCGCTGGTGACGGCGGACCAGACCACGGCGCTGGCCACCATCACCCAGCTGGACCCCATCTACGTCGATATTACCCAGTCCAGCATGGAGATGACATCGCTGAAGCGGCGGCTGGTCTCCGGCGGGCTGGGCAAGGCCGACGCAGCTGTGACCCTGAAGCTGGAGGACGGCACCGCCTACGCCACGCCCGGCACGCTGAAGTTCGCCGAGGTGTCGGTGGACCAGGAGTCCGGCGCCGTGACCCTGCGCGCCATGTTCCCCAACCCGCAGGAAATGCTGCTGCCCGGCATGTACGTCCGCACCATGGTGGAGCAGGGCGTGATGCCCGACGCCATCCTGGCGCCGCAGCAAGGCGTGTCGCGCAACCCCAAGAGCGAGCCCATCGCCCTGGTGGTGGTGGCCGACAACAAGGTGGAGCAGCGGTCGCTGACCGTGGACCGCACGGTGGGCGACAAGTGGCTGGTGACCGACGGCCTGAAGGACGGCGACCGCTTGATCGTCGAGGGCTCGCTGAAGGTCAAGGCCGGCCAGACGGTGACGCCGGTTGAGGTGACCCTGTCGGCCAAGGCGGCGCCCGCACCCGGTAACGGGAAATAAGCCGCCATGTTCGCACGCTACTTCATCGACCGGCCCATCTTCGCCTGGGTCATCGCCATCGTCATCATGCTGTTCGGCGTGCTGGCCATCTTCACCCTGCCGATCTCGCAATATCCCGACATCGCGCCGCCGTCGGTCTCCATCAGCGCCTCCTACCCCGGCGCGTCGGCCGAGGCGGTGGAAAGCAGCGTGGTGCAGGTGCTGGAACAGCAGCTGACCGGCATCGACCACCTGCTGTACTTCAGTTCCAGCAGCAGTTCCAACGGCAGCGCCAGCATCAGCGTCACGTTCGAGCAGGGCACCAACCCCGACGTGGCCCAGGTGCAGGTGCAGAACAAGGTGTCCCAGGCCACCAGCCGCCTGCCCACCCAGGTGCAGCAACAGGGCATCACCGTCGCCAAGGCGCAGACCGACTTCCTGATGGTGGTTTCCGTCTATGACGAGACGGACAAGGCCACCAGCGCCGACGTGGCCGACTTCCTGGTCAGCAACCTCCAGGATCCGCTGAGCCGCGTGAACGGCGTGGGCACCACCCGTGTCTTCGGTTCGCAGTACGCCATGCGCATCTGGCTGGACCCGCACAAGCTGCACAGCTACGGCCTGATGCCGTCTGACATCGAAAGTGCCATCCAGGCGCAGAACACCCAGGTGACGGCGGGCGAGATCGGCGCCCGGCCCTCCGCCGACACCCAGCAGCTGAACGCCACCGTCACCGCCATGTCGCGGCTGCAGACGCCGGACCAGTTCCGCAAGATCATCGTCAAGACGCTGACCAACGGCGCCACCGTTCACCTCAGCGACGTGGCGCGGGTGGAACTGGGCAACGAGGATTACAGCGTCAGCACCCGGCTGAACGGCCACCCGGCCTCGGGCATGGCCCTGCAGCTGGCCTCCGGCGCCAACGCCATGAAGACCGCCGCCGCCGTGAAGGCCAAGGTGGAGGCCATGGCCCACACCTTCCCCGCCGGCTACAAGATCGCTTATCCCCGCGACAGCACCGCCTTCGTGAAGCTGTCCATCCATGAGGTGATCAAGACCCTGATCGAGGCCATCATCCTGGTGGTCATCGTGATGTTCGTCTTCCTGCAGAGCTGGCGCGCCGTGCTGATCCCGGCCATCGCCGTGCCCGTGGTGCTGCTGGGCACCTTCGGCGTGCTGTCGGCGGCCGGCTATTCCATCAACACCCTGACCCTGTTCGCCATGGTGCTGGCCATCGGCCTGCTGGTGGACGACGCCATCGTCGTGGTGGAAAACGTCGAGCGCATCATGCGCGAGGACAAGCTGTCGGCCTATGAGGCCACGGCGAAATCCATGACCGAGATCACCGGCGCCCTGGTGGGCATCGCCATGGTGCTGTCGGCCGTGTTCCTGCCCATGGCCTTCTTCGGCGGGTCCGTCGGCGTGATCTACCGCCAGTTCTCCATCACCATCGTGTCGGCCATGGCGCTGTCGGTGGTGGTGGCCCTGGTGCTGTCGCCCGCCCTCTGCGCCACGCTGCTGAAGGCCAACGGCCATGCCCATACCAAGGGCCTGGCCGGCTGGTTCAACCGCAATTTCGACCGGGGGCAGGAGGGCTACGCCCGCCGCCTGGGCGGCATCGTCGGCCGCCCCGCTCTGTTCATGCTGGCCTATGGCGTCATCGTCGGCGCCATGGCCCTGCTGTTCGTGCGCCTGCCCACAAGCTTCCTGCCGGATGAGGACCAGGGCAGCGTCATGGTGCAGTACACCCTGCCCGTGGGCGCCACCTACGCCCGCACCGACCAGGTGTCCCGCGCCATCGAGAAATACTTCATGGAGAATGAGAGCGGCACGGTGCGCGCCCTGTTCACCGTGGCGGGCTTCAGCTTCGCGGGCTCCGGCCAGAACGCCGGCATGGCCTTCCTGGCGCTGAAGGACTGGAGCGACCGGCCGGGGGCGGAACACCGCGCCCAGGCCATCGCCGCCCGGGCGACGAAAAGCCTGTCCAGCATCCGCGACGCCCAGATTTTCTCCCTCATCCCGCCGTCCATCCAAGGCCTGGGCCAGTCCAACGGCTTCGACATGTGGCTGCAGGACAACGGCACCCTGGGCCATGCCGGCCTGATGGGCGCCCGCAACCAGCTGCTGGGCCTGGCGGCGCAGGAAAAGACCCTGCAGGCCGTCCGTCCCAACGGCCTGGATGACACGCCGCAGCTGAAGATCGACATCGACCATGCCAAGGCGACCGCGCTGGGCCTGTCCATCGGCGACATCACCAGCACGCTCAGCGGCGCCTGGGGCGCGAACTACGTCAACGACTTCATCGACCGCGGTCGCGTGAAGCGCGTCTACGTCCAGGCCGACGCGCCCTATCGCTCGGCGCCGGAGGATCTGGCCGCCTGGTACGTCAAGGGCTCAAGCGGCGCCATGGCGCCCTTCACCGCCTTCGCCCAGGCGCGCTGGGAAATGGGCCCGCCGCAGCTGCAGCGCTTCAACGGCCTGGCCGCCCTGGAAATCCAGGGTGCCGCTGCCGGCGAGACCAGCTCCGGCGATGCCATGAACACCATGGAAAAGCTGGCGGCCCAGCTGCCGCCGGGCACCAGCCTGTCGTGGACCGGCCTGTCCTATCAGGAACGGCTGTCCAGCGGTCAGGCGCCCATGCTGTACGCCCTGTCCATCCTGGTGGTCTTCCTCTGCCTGGCCGCCCTGTATGAAAGCTGGTCCATCCCGGTGTCGGTGCTGCTGGTCATTCCGCTGGGCGTCCTGGGCGCCGTCACGGCGGCCACCCTGCGCGGCCTCAGCAACGACATCTATTTCCAGGTGGGCCTGCTGACCACCATCGGCCTGTCCGCCAAGAACGCCATCCTGATCGTGGAGTTCGCGGAGGCGGCGGAGAAACGCGGCGTGCCCACGGTACAGGCCGCCATCGAGGGCGCGCGCCTGCGCCTGCGTCCCATCCTGATGACCTCGCTGGCTTTCGTCGCCGGCGTGCTGCCGCTGGCCCTGGCCACGGGGGCGGGGGCCGGCAGCCAGAACGACATCGGCACCGGCGTGGTCGGCGGCGTCATCTCCGCCACCGTGCTGGCCATCTTCTTCGTGCCCCTGTTCTACGTCCTGGTGCGCAAGCTGTTCGGCGGCGACCTGGCCGCCAAGCATGGTGGCGCCAAAGACGACCTGACGTCGGAGGGCGTGTGATGACGCGCTGGTTGATGCGGAGCACGACCTCTCTTTTGGCCCTGAGCCTGCTGGCCGGCTGCATCTCGCTGGATCCGGACTACCAGCGTCCGGCCGCCCCGGTGCCGGCCGCCTGGCCGCAGGGGGCCGCCTATGCCCCACCGGCCCCCGCCGCCACGCCGGTGGCGGAGACGGGCTGGCAGGACTTCTTCGTCGACGCCGACCTGCGCGCCGTCGTCGGCCAGGCGCTGGACAACAACCGCGACCTGCGGGTGGCGGTGCAGAATGTGCTGGCCGCCCGGGCCAAGTATCAGGTGCAGGACGCGGCGCGGCTGCCGACGGTGGACGCCTCGGCCAGCGGCGGCTACAGCCGGACCGGGGCCGGGGCCAACCGGCAGGAAACCAAGTCCCTGTCCGCCGGCATCGGCGTCAGCGCCTTCGAGGCCGACCTGTTCGGCCGCGTCGCCAGCCTGACGCGGGCGGACCTGGAAACCTACCTGGCGGAGGAGGAGACGGCGCGGGCCACCCGCATCAGCCTGATTTCCGAGGTCGCCACCGCCTACATCACCTACGCCGCCGACAAGAGCCTGCTGCGCATCGCGCAACAGACCATGGACAGCGCCCAGCATTCCGCCGACGTGACGCGCAAGCGCCTCAGTAACGGCGTCGCCACCCGGCTGGACGCGGCGGAGGCCGACACCATCTACCAGACGGCGCGGGCGGACGTCGCCAACTACACCACCCTGGTGGCGCAGGACCTGAACGCGCTGGAGACGCTGACCGGCGCGCCGGTGGACCCCGCCCGCCTGCCCGACGGCATCGAGGGCCGCACCTTCACCCTGGCGGCCCTGCCGGCGGGGATGAGCACCGGCGTGCTGCTGAACCGGCCGGACGTGCTGTCGGCGGAACACAGCCTGAAGTCGGCCAACGCCAACATCGGCGCCGCCCGCGCCGCCTTCTTCCCCACCGTCAGCCTGACGACTGCGGCGGGCTTCGCCAGCAAGGCCTTCGGCAACCTGTTCCAGGCCCAGTCGCAGTCGCTGAGCTTCACGCCCTCGGTCTCGGTGCCCATCTTCGACAACGGCGCCAACCAGGCCAACCTGGACTATGCCAAGGCCACGCAGCAGGCGGCGGTGGCCACCTATGAGAAGACCATCCAGACCGCGTTCAAGGAGGTGGCGAACGCCCTGGCCCGCCGCGGCACCATCGCCGAGCAGCTGGACGCCCAGCAGTCAACGGTGAGGGCCGCCCAGACCAGCTACGACTTGTCGCAGGCCCGTTACAAGCAGGGGGCGGACAGCTATCTGAACGCCCTGGATGCCCAGCGCACCCTCTATTCCGCGCAGCAGACCCTGGTGTCGGTGCAGCTGACCAACGCCGGCAACCTGGTCACGCTGTATCAGGTGCTGGGCGGCGGGGTGAAATAGGAAGGGGACGGGGATCATGAGTTCCCTGGTGCTGATTGCCGAGGACGAGCCGGAGATCGCCAGCATCCTGCAGGGCTATCTGGAGCGGGAGGGCCTGCGCACCGTCACCGCCATCAACGGCCAGGTGGCGCTGGACCTGCACCGCGCCCTGCCGCCCGACCTGGTCATCCTGGACGTGAAGATGCCCCGGGTGGATGGGTACGAGGTGCTGGCCGAGCTGCGCCGGCGCGGCGACACCCCCGTCATCATGGTGACGGCGCTGAGCGAGGATCTGGACAAGCTGCAGGCCCTGCGCATCGGCGCCGACGATTACATCGTGAAGCCCTTCAACCCGCTGGAGGTGGTGGCGCGGGTCAAGGCCGTCCTGCGCCGTAGCCGCTCCACCGAGGGGCAGACCCTGCTGCGCCTGGGCGGGCTGGAACTGGACCTGACCGCCCATATGGCGGTGATGACCACGGAGGGGAAGCGCAACCGGCTGGACCTGACGCTGACGGAATTCCGCATCCTGGCCCACATGATGCGGGCCCCCACCCGCGCCTTCACCCGGGGGGAACTGATCGACGCCTGCCTGCCCGAGGGCGACACGCTGGAACGCACCATCGACAGCCACGCGAGCAACATCCGGCGCAAGCTGCAGGCCGCCGGCGCCGGCGGCTTCATGGAAGGGGTGCGCGGTGTGGGCTATCGCCTGGGACCGGCAATCTAGGATGTGGCGCTTCCGGCGCATCACCGGCCTGAACCGGCAGCTGGTGCTGTCCATGGCCGCCGTCACCGGTCTGGCCCTGGTCATCATGACCGTGGGCCTGACCATCTTCTTCACCGTCATGTTCCGCCTGTGGCCGGACCTGTTCCACCATCCGCCTGGCATCTGGCAGCATGTCATGGACTGGTCGGTCACCGCGCTGCTGGGCATGGTGGGGGTCGCCATGGCGGCGCGGGCGGCGGTGCGCTTCGCCCGCCGGCTGATCGCCCCGCTGGACGCGGTGGCCGGGGCCGCCAAGCGCATCGCCGGTGGCGACCTGACGGCCCGCGCCCAGGTGGACGAGAGCGGCTTCCGCGAGACCAAGCAACTGGTCCAGGACTTCAACGCCATGGCCGCCCAGCTGGAGCGCGCGGCCATCGAGATGCGCACCTGGAACGTGGCCATCGCGCATGAGCTGCGCACACCCCTGACCATCCTGCGCGGCCGCCTGCAAGGCTACGCCGACGGCGTGTTCACCCCGGACATGGAGGCCTTCCGCGGCCTGGCGGGCCAGGTGGATCTGCTGACCCGTATCGTCGATGACCTGAAGCTGCTGACCCTGGCGCAGAGCGGCCGGCTGGAACTGCGGCGCGAGCAGGTGGACGTGGCGGCGGAGGCCGCCGCCGTCGTGGCCCTGGTGGGGCCCACCTGCGCCGCCGCCGGCCTGGCCATCGAGACGGATCTCGCCCGGGTGGAGGTCTCGGCCGACGGCGCCCGCGTGCGCCAGGCGCTGCTGGCCCTGCTGGAGAATGCCCGCCGCTACGCCGCCCCCGGCCGGGTGCGGGTGGAGACGAAAGCCGAGGGCGGCAGCGTCGTCCTGCGCGTGGCGGATGAGGGGCCCGGCCTGCCGCCGGGCATGGAAACCCACGCCTTCGATCCCTTCTGGCGCGCCGACGAGTCCCGCGCCCGCATCAGCGGCGGCACCGGCCTGGGTCTGGCCGTCGTCCAGGCCATCGCCCGCGCCCATGGCGGCGACGTGCGGGCCGAACCGGCGGCGCCCCAGGGCGTGGCGTTCGAGATCAGGCTGCCGCTCAGGCCGTGACGGTGTCGCGCGCCGGCCGGTTGGCGGTCGGCCAGCAGGGATCGGCCTTCAGTTCCGCCGACAGGAAATCCAGGAAGGCGCGCAGCTTGGCGGCGGGATGGCGGCCGGCGGGGTAGACGGCCTGGATGGCCGGGGCGGGGGAGTGGTAGCCGGGCAGCAGGCCCTTCAGGCGGCCGGTCGCCAGGTCGTCGCAGATGTCCCAGATGGATTTCAGCACGATGCCCGACCCGGCCAAGGCGGCGGCGTGGCCCACCTCGCCGTCGTTGGTCTGGATCAGGGGGCGGATTTCCACCGCCACCGGTTCGCCGTCCGCCTCGCGGCAGTCGAATCGCCAGGTGGACATGGGCGGGTCGCCCATGACGATGCAGTGGTGGCGCAGCAGATCCTGGGGCGTCGCCGGTTCCCCATGCTGGGCGAGGTAGCCGGGGGCGGCGCAGGGGATGCGATAGTTGGGCGCCAGCCAGCGCACCATCAGGCTGCTATCGGGCAGGGCCGCCTGGCGGATGGCGATGTCGATGCCGCCCTCCACCAGATCCACCACCGTGTCGGTCACCAGCACGTGCACCCGCACGTCGGGATACTGGGCGTGGAAGCGGGGCAGGCGGGGGGCGATGTGGCGGCGGGCGAAGGCGGCGGTGGCCGTCACCCGCAGCAGGCCGGTGGCGGCGCGGCGGCGGCTGGCCACCAGGTCTTGCGCCTCCTCCAGGTCGGCCACGATGCGCACGCAGCGCTCATGGAACTCCAGCCCCTCGTCCGTCAGGCTGAAGCGCCGGGTGGTGCGGTTGGCCAGGCGCACGCCCAGCCGTTCCTCCAGCCGCGCCAGGCGCTTGGACACCACCGCCAGGGACAGGTCCAGCTCCCGCGCCGCCGCCGACAGGCTGCCGGTGGCGACGACGCGGATGAAGATGGTGATGTCGGTCAGGTTCTCGATCAGCATGGGAAGGATATCGTTGCCGGGGAAATCGATACTATAGTCGCGCGGACGGGGGCGCCCGCCTTGGCGTAAGGTGGCGGCTCACGGGCCGGTTTCCCCTAGTCTGGATGGGGAAGGCGCCGGCATCAATCCTGCACCAGATAGGAAACGCACCCATGAAGACCCGTGCCGCTGTGGCGTTCGAGGCGAAGAAGCCCCTGGAGATCGTGGAAGTGGACCTGGAGGGCCCGAAAACGGGCGAGGTCCTGGTCGAGATCATGGCGACGGGCATCTGCCACACCGACGCCTACACGCTGGACGGTCTGGACAGCGAGGGCCTGTTCCCCTCCATCCTGGGCCATGAGGGCGCCGGCATCGTGCGCGAGGTGGGGCCGGGCGTCACCAGCGTGAAGCCGGGCGACCACGTCATCCCGCTGTACACGCCGGAATGCCGCCAGTGCAAATCCTGCCTGTCGGGCAAGACCAACCTGTGCACCGCCATCCGCGCGACCCAGGGCAAGGGCCTGATGCCCGACGGCACCAGCCGCTTCAGCTACAAGGGCCAGCCCATTTTCCACTACATGGGCTGCTCCACCTTCTCCAACTTCACGGTGCTGCCGGAGATCGCCCTGGCCAAGATCCGGGAGGATGCGCCCTTCAACACCTCCTGCTACATCGGCTGCGGTGTCACCACCGGCGTGGGCGCCGTGGTGAAGACGGCGAAGGTGGAGCCCGGCGCCAACGTCATCGTCTTCGGCCTGGGCGGCATCGGCCTGAACGTCATCCAGGGTGCCAAGCTGGTGGGCGCCGACAAGATCGTCGGCGTCGACATCAATGACAGCAAGGAGGAATGGGGCCGCCGCTTCGGCATGACCCACTTCGTGAACCCGAAGAAGGTGGAGGGCGACATCGTCCAGCACCTGGTGGCCCTGACCGATGGCGGCGCCGATTACACCTTCGACTGCACCGGCAACACCGTGGTGATGCGCCAGGCGCTGGAAGCCTGCCACCGCGGCTGGGGCGTCTCCGTCGTCATCGGCGTGGCCGAGGCCGGCAAGGAGATCTCCACCCGTCCTTTCCAGCTGGTGACGGGCCGGGTGTGGAAAGGGTCGGCCTTCGGTGGCGCCAAGGGCCGCACCGACGTGCCCAAGATCGTCGACTGGTACATGAACGGGAAGATCCAGATCGACCCCATGATCACCCACACCCTGAGCCTGGACGAGATCAACAAGGGCTTCGACCTCATGCACGCCGGCGAGTCCATCCGCTCGGTGGTGGTGTACTGATAAACCCGATGCAGGACCGGGCGCGGCCGCCGCGCCCGGTCTTTCCATGTCTGGAGCTGATCCCATGACCCTTGAGACCGTATCCACCAGCCGCAGCCACGGCGGGACCCAGGGCGTCTACCGCCACGCTTCGGCCGAGACCGGCACGCCCATGGTGTTCAGCGTCTTCCTGCCACCGCAGGCGGAGAAGGGGGCCAAGCTGCCCGTGGTCTGGTACCTGTCGGGCCTGACCTGCACCCATGCCAACGTCACCGACAAGGGCGAGTTCCGCCAGGCGGCGGCCGAGTTGGGCCTGGTCATCGTCTGCCCCGACACCAGCCCCCGGGGTGAGGGCGTGGCCGATGACAGCGCCTGGGACATGGGCCAGGGCGCGGGCTTCTACGTCGATGCCACGCAAGCGCCGTGGACGCCGCATTTCCGCATGTGGTCCTACGTGACCAAGGAACTGCCGGACGTGGTGGCCGCCAACTTCCCCGTCGACATGGCCGCCCAAGGCATCACCGGTCATTCCATGGGCGGGCACGGCGCCTTGACCGTGGCCTTGCGCCACCCGGGCCGTTTCAAGTCCGTCTCCGCCTTCGCGCCCATCGTGGCGCCCACCCAGGTGCCCTGGGGGCAGAAGGCGCTGCCCGGCTACCTGGGCGACGACCCGGCCGCCTGGCGTCGGCATGACACCGTGGCCCTGATCCAGGATGGCGCGCGGGTGCCCGAGCTGCTGGTAGACCAGGGCACGGCCGACAGCTTCCTGGAAAACCAGCTGCGGCCGGAGCTGCTGCGCCAGGCCTGCGCCGAAGCCGGCATCCCCCTGACCCTGCGGCTGCAGGAGGGGTACGACCATTCCTACCTCTTCATCTCCACCTTCATGCGCGACCATCTGGAATGGCACGCGGAACGGCTGAAGGCCTGAAGGCGTTCCTCCTTCCGTCACCGTTGACGTTTCCCGGGCGTGCCCCACCTATGGCGGGGCCGCCCGTTTCCGTGTGGGGAAACGGGCGGGCGGATGACGCGCGGCGCGCTATGCGACGTCGGCGATTGGCGATGGGCGAGGGGAGGAAGCGATGGCGAAGCAGGGCCGTATCCGGGTGGGCATCGGTGGTTGGACGTACGAGCCCTGGCGGGGCACCTTCTACCCCGACGGCCTGACCCAGAAGCGGGAGCTGGAATACGCCAGCCGCAAGCTCAGCTCCATCGAGATCAACGGCACCTATTACGGCTCGCAAAAGCCCGAGAGCTTCGCCAAGTGGCATGACGAGACGCCGGACGATTTCGTCTTCTCCCTCAAGGGGCCGCGCTTCACCACCAACCGCCGCGTGCTGGCGGAGGCGGCGGAGTCGGTGCAGCGCTTCATCGACAGCGGCGTGCTGGAGCTGAAGGACAAGCTGGGCCCCATCAACTGGCAGTTCATGCCGACCAAGAAGTTCGATCCAGAGGATTTCGGCGCCTTCCTGGCGGCTTTGCCGGCCGAATCGGCAGGGCGGGCGCTGCGTCACGCGGTGGAGGTGCGGCACGACAGCTTCCGCGATCCGCAGTTCGCGGAGCTGGCCCGCACGCACAGCGTGGCCGTCATCCACGCCGCCGACAGCGACTATCCGGAGATCGAGGTCGATACCGCCCCCTTCATCTACGCCCGCATCATGGGCACGACGGAGGGGGAGGAAAAGGGCTACAGCGATGCCGCCCTGGACGCCTGGGCCAAGAAGGCCAAGGACTGGGCATCGGGCGGCAAGGACGTCTACCTCTATGTCATCAGCGGCCATAAGGTGCGCAACCCCGCCGCCGCCATGGCCCTGATCGAACGCCTGGGATGATGACCGATCTGCTGGCCGGGCTGGAGCCTCCCCCGCCGGCGCGGGAGGAGATCGGCCCGGGCGCCGTGCTGCTGCGCGGCTGGGCACTGGCCCGGGTCGGGGATCTGCTGGTGGCGCTGGCGCAGGTCACGGCCGCCGCGCCCTTCCGCCGCATGGTGACGCCCGGCGGGTTCGAGATGTCGGTGGCCATGACCAATTGCGGGCCCGCCGGCTGGGTCACCGACCGGTCCGGCTATCGCTACGCGTCCCATGACCCGCTGACCGGCCTGCCGTGGCCGCCCCTGCCGGGGATCGTGCGCGACCTGGCGCGCGCGGCGGCGGGGGCGGCCGGCTACGCCGGCCTCGATCCCGACGCCTGCCTGATCAACCAGTATGAGCCCGGCGCACGCCTGACCCTGCACCAGGACCGGGATGAGCGGGACAAGGGCCACCCTATCGTGTCGCTGTCCCTGGGCCTGCCGGCGACCTTCCAGTTCGGCGGGCTGAAGCGCACCGATCCCGTGCGCCGGGTGGTCCTGGCCCATGGCGATGTGGTGGTCTGGGGCGGGCCGTCGCGCCTGTTCCATCACGGCATCCTGCCGCTGAAGGCGGGCACGCACCCGCTGCTGGGCGCGCGGCGCGTCAACCTGACGCTGCGCCGCGCGCTTTAGGCCCCGCCGGGGTTCACCCCGCTTTGGGTTCGGGCCCCGCTTTAGGTTCGGGTAATGTGGCGCAGCCGAACAGCACGGCGCGGCACATGGCGCGATAGCGGGCCGTCAGGTGCTCCGCGGGGAAGGGCGGCAGGCTCTGGTTCACGGCGCGGCCGCCATCGGCCAAGGCCTGCGCTGCCATGGCGTGGGTGAATTCCGGCGACAGGCGCAGCAGGCCGTCCTGCTCCAAGTCCCGCAGCAGCTTTTCCAGCTGCGCCTGGAAATTGATCGCGGCCTCGATCATCTGCTCGCGGCCGCGTTTGAACGCCTCCGCGTTCAGGTCGATGATGTGGGGGGATTTGGACAGGACGCGGCGGGTGTAGCCGTAGCGCACGTCCATGATCTCGGTGATGATGTCCAGCGCGCCGCCGCCGGCCTGGCGCACGCGGGTGCCGGCCTCCATCCCCGCCTGGATCAGGGCCGCGTTCTCATGCCGCATGGTGGCTTTGAACGCGTCTTCCTTGTTGCTGAAATAGTGGTACAGGGCCCGGCGAGTGAAGCCGCAGGCCTCCGCCAGGTCCACCATGGTGAGGTCGCTGTACCCATAGGTGAGGAAGGCCTGTTGCACCCGTTTCATCAGGTCGTTGCCGGGTTTCAGTGTTTTTTCGGCCATCTGGTCAGCTAAGTCCGCGTCTCATCCCGGAAGGGGGCCCATTACTAGAGGTGGGCGCAGCGTAACGCACCCGGGCAGAGGCATTAACACTTTTTGTAGTGCATGGGGCTCACCTTTATATTTTGTCGCGCGGCAGTTTCGTGTGCCGCTTAGTTCGGCCGCCGCGTCAGGCCGGCCGCCGCTAGCGGCGCCCTTTCCAGCGCGACCCTTCGGTGCCGTCGATACCACGCCTCCATCCTATCGTTTATGGGATGGGGCGGGGCGCGGCTATCGTGGCCGGCGGAAGAGCCAGGCAAATGCGGGTGCGCCCATGAGGATCATTCTGACCGGTGCCGGCGGTTTCGTCGGCCGCCACCTGGCCCGGCGCCTGCTGGCCCAGGGCCTGGACGGGCGGGGGGTGGAGCGGCTGGCGCTGGCTGACCTGGAACCGCCACAGGTTGACGACATCCGCGTCACGCGGGTGGCGGGCGACCTGTCGGACGCGGCGGTGCGCGCCCGGCTGGTGGCGGATGGCGCCGACGTGCTGTTCCACCTGGCGGCCCTGCCGGGCGGGGCGGCGGCCCGCGACCCGGGCCTGTCGCGCAAGGTGAACCTGGACGGCACGCTGGACCTGATTGAGGCGATGGCCGCCGCGCACGGGGGCCGGACGCCGCCGCCGCGCGTGGTCTACACCAGCACCATCGCCGTGCTGGGTCATCCCCTGCCGGCGCTGGTCGATGACGCCACCCCCCTGCGACCGGCCATGACCTATGGCGCGCACAAGCTGATGGTGGAGGTGGCGCTGGCTGACTATCGCCGCCGGGGCCTGGTCGATCCGGTGGCCGTCCGCCTGTCCGGCATCTTGGCCCGCCCGGGCGGCGCCACCGGCCTGAAGTCCGCCTTCATGAGCGACGTGTTCCATGCCCTGGCGGCCGGGCGGCCCTACACCTGCCCGGTGTCGCCGACCGCCACCCTCTGGGCCATGTCGCTGGACCGCTGCATCGACAACCTGCTGTACGCCGCCCATATCGACAGCGCGCTCATGCCCGCCGGCGGCGCCGTCACCCTGCCGGCCCTGCGCGTCCCCATGGGGGACCTAATCGCGGCGATCGCCCATCGCACGGGGACCGACGCCGGCCTGGTCGTCCATGCCCCCGATGCGGCGCTGGAGGCGGCGTTCGGCGCCCATCCGCCCTTGTTGACGCCGGCCGCCGAGGCCGCGGGGTTCCACCATGACGGCACCCTGGACGCCCTGGTGGAGTCCGCGCTGGCCACCCTGTAAAGCCGCCGGGTTCCTCGGCGGGACGTGACCGTCCTCATCATGATTTGGCGTGCGGATTCCGGAACTGCTGACCTGAACTGATGCCGGGAAAGGGCAATGCACACCATCAGTTCAACGTAATCCCAGCCCGGGTAAGACCGCGTGCTGGGCGCCGTAGCCGAACAGGGCGGCGTTGGCTCAGATGGACGGTGCTGTCGACCGCGCACCCTCGCGTCAGGCGCGCTGGTGGCCGCTGACGTTCCGGGCGGCGTCGGGCGCCAGTTTCCAGGCGTCGTAGAGGCTCAGCAGCACGGCGGCCCCCATGACGAAGAAGGCGTTGCGGAAATCAATCAGGTCCGACTGCCCCTGGGGATGGCCGCGCAGGAAGGCGCCCAGGTTCAAGGCCAGCGCCCCCGCCACCACGCCCAGGCCGGAGGTCAGCTGGCCCAGCATGGCGGCCAGGGTGTTGGCGGCCGAGACCTCCTCCTTGGGCACGTCGGCGAACTGGATGGTGCCGAGGCCGGTGAACTGCATGGAGCGGAACAGGCCGCCCAGGAACAGCACCAGCCCCACAACCGCCTTGGGCGTGTCCGGCGTGAACAAGCCGCAGGCCGCCAGCGACAAGGACATCAGCACGCCGTTGACCAGCAGCACCCGGCGGAAGCCGAAGCGGCGCAGCACCTGGTTGGTCACCATCTTCATCGACAGGTTGCCGGCGAAGATGCACAGCACCAGGGTGCCGGACTGGAGGGCGTCCAGGCCCAGCACGGTCTGGAGCAGCAGCGGGGTCAGGAAGGGCACGGTGCCGATGGCCACCCGCTGCACCGACCCGCCCCAGACGGCGATGGCGTAGGTCGGCAGGCGCAAGGCGTCCAGCTTGAACAGCGGTGCCGGGTGGCGGCGGCAGTGGCGGATGGTCAGGACCGACAGTGCCAAGCCCAGGGCGATGCCGCCGACGGCCTGCGCCGGCGCCCGCGTGCCCTGGCCCAGGGTGTCCAGGCCGAAGACCAGGGCCACCAGGGCCGCGCCCGACAGCAGGAAGCCTTTCACATCCAGGGGCCGGGTGTCGGTCGGGCGCTCGTTGGGCACCCAGGCGACGGCCATGGCCAGCGCCGCCAGGCCCAGGGGCAGGTTCAAGAAGAAGATCCAGGGCCAGTCGGCATAGGTGACGATGAAGCCGCCCAGCGGCGGGCCCAGCACCGGCGCCACCAGGCCGGGCCACACGGTGGTGCCGATGGCCCGCATCAGGTCCTTCTTTTCCGTGATGCGCAGGATGATCAGGCGCCCCACCGGCACCATGGCCGCCCCGCCCAACCCCTGCAGGACGCGGGCGGCGGTGAAGGTCCAGAGGCTGGGGCTGAGGCCGCACAGCAGGGACGACAGGGTGAACAGGGCGATGGCGCCGCCGAACACCGTGCGCGGCCCCAGCCGGTCGGCCACCCAGCCGCTGATGGGGATGAACACCGCCAGCGCCAGCAGATAGGCCGTCATGCCGATGTTCATGTCCACCGGCGCCACGCCGAAGGACCGCGCCATCCGCGGCATGGCGGTGGCGATGACCGTGCCGTCCAGCAGCTCCATGAAAAAGGCGCCGGCGACCAGATAGGTGACGGCGCGGGCGTGGCGGGCTGGGGCGGCGCTGTCAGGCATGGGGGCACGCGAGGTAGAAGCGGGGGACGGGGCCGACTATGGCGTGCCGCCCCGCCCCCGTCCCACGCTATTAGGTCACCCCACCCTCCAGGCCATGGTGCCCTTGGGCGCCTTGTACCAGCCGGGGTCGCGGTAGTCGGCGGCGACCTCGTCGCGTACCTTGATCACCGTCACCATGCCGCCCATGTCCAGGCCGCCATAGGGCCCGGTGCCGGTCATCATGGGCGGGGTGTTGGCCGGGCCGGGCATCATGCCGGTCATGGCCCCCATGTCGCCCATGCCGCCGCCGCCCATGGGCATGTAGCCCGGCAGCTGCGCGCCCAGGCGCTGCGCCACCTCACCCTGGCTGACGCCCAGGAAGTTGGGGATGTCGTGGCCCATGGTGTTCATGGCGTGGTGGGTCTTGTGGCAGTGGAAGGCCCAGTCGCCCGGGTTGTCGGCCACGAACTCCACCGTGCGGGTGCTGCCCACCGGCACCTGGATGGTGGTCTCCGGCCAGCGGGCGCCTTCCGGGATCATGCCGCCATCGGTACCCGTCACCCACATGTGGTGGCCGTGGATGTGCATGGGATGCTCGTGCATGGACACGTTGCCGATGCGCAGGCGCACCCGCTGCCCCGTCTTGACCACCAGATGTTCCACGGCGGGGAAGACCCGGCCGTTGATGGTCCAGGTGTCGTGTTCCAGCATCACGGCCGGATCGGGGCGCGAGGTGCCGGGGTGAATGGCCCAGGCGTGCAGCATCATGGTGTAGTCGCGGTCCACCTGGCCGATGCCGGCGTCCCTGGGGTGGATGATGAACATGCCCATCATGCCCACCGCCATCTGCACCATCTCATCGAAATGCGGGTGGTACATCTGGGTCCCGTGCTGGCGCAGGGTGAATTCATAGGCCCAGGTCTCCCCCGGCGGGATGGGCGGCGCGGACAGGCCGCTGACCCCGTCCATGCCGGAGGGCAGAAGGACGCCGTGCCAATGGATGCTGGTGGGCTCCGGCAGTTTGTTGGTGACCAGGATGCGCACCCGGTCGCCCTCCACCGCCTCGATGGTGGGGCCGGGGCTGCTGCCGTTGTAGCCCCAGACCTTGACCTTGAAGCCGGGCGCGAACTCCTGCTCGAACTCATGCGCCGTCAGGTGGAATTCCTTGACGCCGTCCTTCAGGACGAAGGGCAGGGTGCCGCCGTTCAGGGTGATGGTGGCCGGACGGTCGGTACCGGGCACCAGCCTGGGCGGGCGGGGTGGCGTGACCGACGCCGCCACCGTCTTGCGGTCCATGCTCATGGCGCGTGGGCCGCCGGTGGGCGCGGTCGGTGCCGTATGGTGGGCGTGGTCCTGTGCGGCCGCCGGTGTCCCGCGCAGCAGGGCGCCGGCACCGCCCAGCAGGGCGGCGGACTTCAGCAACTGGCGGCGGCCCCAGGGAAGATAGGTGGTCATGACGGGCCTCCCGGTTGGGGCGCTTCGTTGGGGGTGGGTTGGGAAATGGTCTGGCGTCCGCCCGCCAGGCGGATCAGGTCGCCGTCCGCCAGCCAATAGTCGCGCACGGCGGCGATGTAGCGGCGATAGGCCGTCAGGCGGGCCTGGCGCGCGGCCATGACCTCGAACGGGCTGGTCAGCATGTAGTTGTATTCGGCCATGCCCAGGCGGACCAACCGGTCCTGCAGGGGCAGGACGGTGTGCAGGTAATGGTCCGCCAGGTCGCGGGCGCGCACCAGGCGGTCGCGGGCCTCCCGCGCCTCCGACCGCAGGTCCACGGCCAGTTGCAGGGTGCGCCGCGCCTCCTGCCGGTACTCGGCCTCCGCCTTGGCCACGGCCGGCTGGCCCTGATCGAACAGGGGCAGGGCCAGGGTCAGGGACGGGCCGATGACCAGGGACCGGTCGGTCTCCCGCTCCCCGGCCACGCCCAGCTCACCGTCGGTCCAAAGGCGGCTGGCGTCGGCCAGGCCCAGGGCCGAGGCCTTGGTGGCGGTGGCGCGCCGGGCGGCGTCCAGCTTCAGGTTGCCGGCGATGACGGCGCTCTCCACGGCGGCCAGCCCGGGTTCCTCGGGGGGCAGGGGCGGCAGGTCGCCGGCCACGCTCCAATCGGCCCGCGCGCCCCACAGGCCCATCAGGCGGGTCAGCGTCTCCCGCGTGGCGGTGACCTCGGCGGCGGCCTCCATGCTTTCCACCCGGGTTTCCTCCAGGGCGGCCTGTTCGGTGGCCAGGCGACGGTCGCTGACGTTGCCGGCCTGATGCAGCCGGACCATCAGGTCATAGGCCGCCTGCGCCGCGTCCAGCGCCTGGGCCAGGGTCTGCGCCTCCTCCAGCGCCGCGCGGTGGCGCAGGTAGGCGGCCCGGGCTTCGGCCGCCAGGTCCACCACCTCGGCGCTGACGGTCAGCTTCACCTGCTCGAACCGTTCCGCCGCCACCCTCTGTCGGGCGGGCAGCCACAGCAGATCCAGGAAATTGGCGACGACGCTGAATTCCAGTTTCGGCGGCTCCGCCCCCTTGGTGGGAAACTCGGTGGCCAGGGACAGGATGGGGTTGCGCAACAGGCCCGCCTGCACCAGGTCGGCCTGGGCTACCCCCAGATCCTCATAGGTTGCCTGCAGGCCGGGGTTGTTCAGCAGCGCCACCTGCACCGCGCCGTCGGCGGTCAGCGGCCGGGCCAGCAGGGCGGCCACCGCCTGGCCGGCCTGGGCGTCGGCGGCGGCATCGCGGTTCCAGGCCACGCGCTGGGGCACGCGGGCCGCCAGCTGCTTCTGCACGTCGGGGAAGCCGGCCTCGGGCGGGACGGTGGCGCAGCCGGCCAGCGCGCCGGCCATCATCAGCGGCGTCAGCCATTTCGATATGGTCATGGCGTGCTCCCGTGGTGGGAACCATGGTCCATGCTGGGGTTCATGCCGGGCATGGCCGGCATGGGGGCCGCATCCGGGGTGGGCGCCGCCTCGGCGGGCGGGGCGGGCCGGACCCAAGGTGTCACGGGGGCGCCGGCGTCGGCGGCGCCGGGTTCCGGCGGAAAGGCGGGAGGCGCCACGGGGGCGCAGCCCGCCACGGTCGCCAGCAGGGCGACGCGCGCAAGGAATGGGGGCATGGGAAAGCTCGGGAGAAAGGGCAAACCGGTCGCGGGGGAACGCGCGGGGGCCCCGCCAAGGGGCGCCCGGGCCTCAGGCGATGCGGCTGGGTCTGGGCGGCCCCAGGGCGGGCGCCAAGGCCAGGCCGACACCCCGGCTGTCGCCGGCGGGCGCCAGCACCAGCGGCGCGGCGGTCCGCTCCGCGCCCGGCAGGGCGGACGGCACCAGCAGGCCGGCGCACCCCGTGGCACAGCCCGCCATGCCGCCGGCGCAGCAGCAGTCGGCCGTTTCATGGCAGTCGTGGGCGGCGGTCGCGACGGGGTGTGGGGCGGGGGTATCGGCGGGGGCGGTGGACGCGGCCACCGTAATGGCCTGCCCGCACTCATGCGCCCGCGCGGGCGCCGACCAGCCCGTGACCAGGGTCACGAGGGCAAGGAACGCCAGCAAGGGAAGGAGGGGCAGCCGGATCATGCCGCCGACTATACCGCCCTGGCCGGCGCCGGCAAGGGGGCAGAACCAGGAGGGGGGATGGGGCGCGGAAATGATCGGGGGCCTGGGCGTCGCCGCCCGGCCCCCCGATCGTTCATGGGACGCAACCTGGAATGACGAGCGCTCAGTGGCGGACGTGCTCGGCCTTGCCCTTGCGCTTGGTCGACGCCATGTCGTGCAGCTCCTTCTCACTCATGGATTTCTCCATGGAGCGGGAGGCGCCCTTCAACTCGCTTTTCTTGATGTCGCCGCGCTTGGCGGCCAGCGCCGCGCCGGCGGCCTTCTGCTGTGACTGGGATTTGGCGGGCATGGATGTCCTCCATATGCTGGTTGGCATTCGCTGGGTGGGTTAAAGGCTGATGGTGGTTTCCATCTGCCGGGCACCGGCCGCCAGGGGTGTGGCGACCGGCAGGGCTTCCGCCGGGGGCGGGTCAGTGTCGCCCTCCTCCTCCTCATACTCGCGCAACAAGGTGCTGCCCCAATAAACGGCCATGAGAATGGCATAGAGGGTGATCATGGCGGCCACCGCGCCAAAGGTGGCGAACAGCATCGTGTGCAGGAAGACCGGGGCACTGGCGGGCACGCCCAGGCCGCCGAAGAAAAAGGCGCCCATGACGGCGCCGATGGCGCCCAGCAGGGCCTCCACCGTAAAAAACCCCGGCTGGCCGTTGACGATCCGGCCGCAGACCAGGCCCAAGACGACGCCCAGGCCGACGCAGAATAACAGCTGCATGACGATGTCCCTTCATCTCATTGACGCCCGGGTCATCGACGCCCAGGTCATCGACGCCCGGGGCGTCGCGTCCCGGCGTCGCCCCCCGGGACCTGTCCGTCCCACGGTCGTCTGCCCTGTGACGGAACGGGGCATGGGGTGGCGGGAATCGGGGCGCTGGGCCTGCCCTCCGGGCCGGGCCGTCATTTGTGCAGTCTAAATCAGGCCCCGCCGCCTTTGTTCCCCGCCGACGGTCCGACCCTCTTTCGCCGGAACACGCTTCGGCCAAAGCTTCGCTGCCGTGACCAAAGTCCTAGACTGGTCCGGGACTGGTCCGGATGGCCTAAGCCGGAACAAATGACTGCCGGCGTGGTTGGGTTCGTCAGCGATTTGACAACCGAACCCTGTTCAGGAGGCCCGTCATGATCGGAACCGTCTTGTTGGTTATTTTGATCCTGTTGTTGATCGGCGCCCTGCCCAGCTGGCCCTACAGCAGCGGCTGGGGATACGGCCCCAGCGGACTGCTGGGCCTGGTGCTGATCGTCGTGCTGGTCCTGGTGCTGACAGGCAGAGCCTGACGCCCGACCTCCGCACCCCTGTCCCACGCCAAACGACGGAGGACAAGATGATGAGCCAGGACCTGGGTCGCCTTCTGGGCGACGTTTCCAGCCATTTCGAACGGCCGCACGATATCGTCGTGTCGGACCAATACACCCGCGAGCAGAAAATTCAGCTGCTGCAGCATTGGGAACATGACCTGCAGCTGCTGATGGTCGCGTCGGAGGAAAGCATGACCGGCGCCACCCCGGGGCAAACCGCCGAACAGATGAAGGCGGTTTGCGACGCGCTGTCGGCCCTGGGCGGACTTGAGCGTCCGTCCGGCCCGGGGAAAGTGGGGTAGGGCCGCCCCGGTAGAGGTACCCGCCCCAAGCGGAACGGTGGGAACAAATCACCGCCGGTGCGGGTTTCACACCATCATTCCAATCCCGGACCAATCCCGGAGACGATCCAATCCCGGAGACGATAAGGAGATCAGTCCCATGGCGAGCATGAGCATCGACGACGTGACCGGTAAGGCCTCGGACATCGCGGCGGATACCGCCGCCGCCGCGAGCCGGGCTGGCCGCACCGCCTATGACGCCCTGCGCGAAGGCGCCTACGCCGCGGCCGACTTGGCGAAGGCCAAGGGCGACGTCGCCGTGCAGGAAGTCAGTACCCGCGTGGCGGCGCGGCCCCTGACCGCCATCGCGCTGGCTGGCGCGGCGGGCTTCATCCTGGCCCGGCTGTGCAGCCGTTGACCCCAGGCGTTTCGGGAACGGCCGCGGTATTCCGGGGCCGTTCCCGTCGTTTGCCTTCCTTGCAATCCCCCTGGTGAGTCCTAACCTTATGGGGCGTCGCCCGTTTCGGTGCGATTACGCGTAGTCCGTGCAATACGGGGCATCGCCGGCATGATCCAGTCATCGGCAGGGGCATCAGCGCGGGGCTGACCGCTGGCCTTTCCAATCGGGGCTATTCCTACCAGGGGGACTTCGCCTGTGCCTTTCGCCGTTCCGGTACCCGCTGACGCCGCGTCGCCGGTGCAGCCCGCTCTGTCGTTGCTGGGCCGCCACCGCCCGGCCGATGCCCAGGCGCGTTACCGCGCCGTCCGCCAGGAAACGCTGGACCGCACCCGGGGCCTGACCGCTGAGGACCAGACGCTGCAGTCCATGCCGGACGCGAGCCCGACCAAATGGCATCTGGCCCATACCACCTGGTTTTTTGAAACCTTCCTGCTGACGGCGCTGGTCCCGGGCTACCAGCCCTTCGACCCCAGTTTCCGCTACCTCTTCAACTCCTATTACGAAGGCGTGGGCGAGCGCTGGCCGCGCCCCGCGCGCGGGCTGCTGTCCCGTCCCACGGTGGCGCAGGTGCTGGACTATCGCGCCCATGTCGACCACGCCATGGATGCCTGGCTGGCCGGGGGTGTGGACGCCCGCGCCGCCGCCCTGCTGGAGCTGGGCCTGCAGCATGAGCAGCAACACCAGGAACTGATCATCACCGACATCAAGCACGCCCTGCTGCTACACCCTTTCCCGGCGGCCGTCTTCCCGGCGCCGGCCACGCCGGCGCTGACGGCGGCGGAGATCGTCTGGCGCGGCGTGCCCGCTGGCCTCTACGCCATCGGCGCCACGGGGCAGGAGGACTTCATCTTCGACAACGAAGGCCCCCGCCATAAGGTTTGGCTGGAGGCGTTCGAAATCGCGGACCGCGTGGTCACCAACGCCGAGTATCTGGATTTCATCGCCGATGGCGGCTATCGCCGTCCCGACCTGTGGCTGTCCGACGGCTGGGCCACCGTGCAGGCCCAGGGCTGGCAGGCGCCCCTGTACTGGCAGCGGGCGGAGGATGGCGAGTGGCAGGTGAAGACCCTGTCCGGCGTTCGCGCCATCGATCCCAATGATCCGGTCTGTCATGTCAGCCAGTATGAGGCGGACGCCTACGCCAAGTGGGCAGAGGCGCGCTGGCCAGGCGCCCGCCTACCCACCGAGGCGGAGTGGGAGATCGCGGCGGGCGAACCGGGCCAGCGGCCCGGGGACGACGGCAGTTTCCACGCCCATACCGTGGCCGGCTTCTACGGCGACGTCTGGGAATGGACGGCCAGCGCCTACACTGGTTACCCCGGTTACCGCCCGCCCGACGGCGCCATCGGCGAATACAACGGCAAGTTCATGAGCGGCCAGATGGTGCTGCGCGGCGGGTCGCGCGCCACCCCGGCCGGCCATGTGCGCAAAACCTACCGCAATTTCTTCCCGCCGGCCGCGCGCTGGCAATTCTCCGGCATTCGACTTGCGAGGACGACGCCATGACCGTGACGGACGTGATCGATCGCGTGAGCTTCGTGGATTTTGAGCCGGCCACGGCCAGCTTCCGCGATGATGTGCTGGCGGGCCTGTCCCACCCCATCCGCCGCATCCCCTGCAAATATCTGTACGACGCGGCCGGCGCCGCCCTGTTCGAGCGCATCTGCGAGCTGCCGGAGTATTATCCCACGCGCACGGAGCTGGCCATGTTGCAGCGGCTGGGGCCGGAGATCGCCGCGCTGGCGGGGCCGGAGGCGCAGGTGGTGGAGTTCGGCACCGGCGACGGCCGTAAGAGCCGCCTGTTGCTCAATGCGCTGGACCGCCCGGCCTCCTACGTGTCCATCGACATCTCCCGCGACCAGCTGATCCGCGAGGCGGCGGCCCTGGCCCTGGACATGCCGCAGATCGAGGTGGTGGCCGTCTGCGGCGACTATACCCAGCAGACCCTGTCGTTGCCCACCGTGGGCCGGCGCCGCGTGGGCTTCTTCCCCGGGTCGACCATCGGCAACCTGACGCCGGTGGCGGCCACGGCCTTCCTGGCGCGTTGCGCCAACATGCTGCCGGGTGGGGCCATGCTGGTGGGCGTGGACATTCCCAAGGACATCACGGTGGTGGAGGCCGCCTACAACGACAGCGCGGGCGTCACCGCCGCCTTCTCCCTCAACCTGCTGGCCCGCATCAACCGTGAGCTGGGCGGCACCTTCGACCTGTCCGGCTTCCGCCACTACGCCTATTTCAACGAGGACCAGTCGAAGATAGAGATCTTTCTCATCAGCCAGCGCGAACAGCGCGCCGCCGTGGCGGGCCGCTTTTTCCACTTCCGTGCCGGCGAACGCATCCACATCGAGGATTCCTACAAGCTGGCGCCCGCCACCTTCCAAAACATGGCCCGGGCCGCGGGGTTCGAGCCGACGCAGGTGTGGGTGGACCCGGACGGCCTGTTCAGCCTGCACTGGTTGCTGGCGCCGCTGTAAGCGTAAGGGAACCGGTGGACAAAAGCGCTCCCGCCAGGGAAGCTCCGGTCCGGGAGTGAACGGCCTGGAAGGATGGGCGATGGCGTTGGGCGATACCGGTTCCCGATCGCGCGGGGCGGCCGCGTGGTAGGCGGCGATCTTTGGCTGGTCCTGGCGGCGGGCGGTTGCATCGCCCTGGCCGTGGTCCTGATCATCCGGCTGAAGCTGCACCCCTTCCTGGCGCTGCTGTGCGCGGCGCTGGCCCTGGCGGTGGCGCGGGGGATGCCTGCGGATCGGGCCTTGGCCGCCCTTCAGAAGGGCTTCGGCGACATCATGGGCGGGGCGGGCCTGGTGGTGGCCCTGGGCCTGACCCTGGGGGCCATGCTCAAGGTCTCCGGCGCCGCCGCCGCCCTGGCCAATGCCACGGTGGGGGCGGTGGGGCCGCGCTGGCGGCCGTGGGGCTGTCTGCTGGCGTCCCTGGTGCTGGGCTTACCTCTCTTCTTCGAAACCGGCGTCGTCCTGCTGCTGCCCATCATCGCGGCCCTGCCGATTACCGGCGACCGGGGCGGGCGGCAGCGCCTGCTGCTGATGCTGCCGGCGCTAGCCGGGCTGTCGGTGCTGCACGCCCTGGTGCCGCCGCATCCCGGGCCCATCATCGCGGTGGACCAGCTGGGCGCCGGCGTGGGGCCGACCCTGGTGCTGGGCGTGTTGCTGGGCCTGCCCATCGCCGTGCTGGCGGGGCCGGTGTTCGCCGGCTTGATCACACCCCATGTCGCTGGCGGGGATGGCGCCCGGGTAGAGATGCCGGACAGGCCGCTGCCCTCACCCTGGACGGCGCTGGCCGTCATCCTGCTGCCGGTGGTGCTGATCGCCGCCAAGGCGGTGCCGGCGCTGAGCCATGGGCCCGTGCTGTCCCTGCTGGGTGCCCCGCCGGTGGCCCTGCTGCTGGCCAACCTGGTGGCCCTGGCCGCCTTCTTCAGCCCTGGAACGTGGGGTGGGGGTAAGCCGGTCGATTGGGACGCGCTGTGGCATGAGGCCATGACGCCAGCGGCCAGCATCCTGCTCAGCATCGCCGGCGGCGGAGCCTTCAAGCAGGTGCTGGTGGAGGCCGGGCTGGCCGACACGCTGGCGCGCTTCGCCGAGCAGGGGGCGGTGTCGCCCATCCTGCTGGCCTGGGGCATCGCCGTGATGATCCGCCTGGCCACGGGCTCCGCCACCGTCGCCACCATCACCGCCTCCGGTGCCTTGACCTCGGTCGCGGCCACGTCCGGGGTGGCGCCGGAATGGCTGGTGCTGGCCGTGGGCGCCGGCTCGCTGTTCTTCTCCCACGTCAATGATCCGGGCTTCTGGCTGGTGAAGAACTACCTGGGCCTCAGCACCGCCGACACGCTGAAGACCTGGTCGGTGATGGAAACCATCGTCTCCGTCACCGGCCTGATCCTGGTGCTGGCCGCCAGCCACCTTTTTTGATCTTGGGCCCCAAAAGCCAATAGCGTGGGAACCTTCCCGCGCTATTGGTAGCCCGCGACCGCGGGCGCCGGAGCTTTCCGGGGAGCGTAGGGGATTGGAGAGCGAGGAAGGCAAGGGCCCGGATGGACCCGCCCGCCGCCTGAGGGCGAACTAAGCCGCCAGACCGTACCGCTTGAGCAGCGCATCATTTTCCGGCTCGCGCCCACGGAAGGCGATGTAGCTGTCCAGCGCGGGGCGGGAGGAGCCCACGGCCAGGACCTGGGCGCGGAAGGCCTCGCCGGCCGCCGCCCTGTCGCCCTCCAGGAACTTGCCGAAGCCGTCCAGCGACAGCCGCTCCGCCCAGAGATAGCTGTAATAGCCGGCGGCGTAGCCCCCGGCGAAGATGTGGGTGAAGGCGTGGGCGAAGCGGTGCCATTCCGGCGGGGTCAGCACCGCCACCTCCGCCCGCACCCGCTCCAGCAGGGCCTGGACGCCGGCGGCGTCGGTGATCCCGGCGTCCAGGTGCATCTGCAGGTCGAACAGGGCGAATTCCACCTGGCGCAGCAGCGCCAGCGCCGCCTGGAAGCGCTGGGCCCCCAGCATGGCGTCGAACAGCGCGTCGGGCAGGGGCTCGCCGGTGTCGACATGGCCGGACATGGAGCGCAGGATCTGCCGGTCCCAGGCGAAATTCTCCAGCAACTGGCTGGGCAGTTCCACCGCGTCCCACTCGAAGCCGGTGACGCCGCTGATGGAGGGATAATCGACCTCGCTCAGCACGTGGTGCAGGCAGTGCCCCATCTCGTGCAGCAGGGTCAGCACGTCGCCATGGCTCAGCAGGCTGGGCCTGCCCCCCGCCGGCGGGGCGAAGTTGCAGTTGAGGTAGGCGACGGGCAGCTGGGTTCCGTCTTGGCGCTTCAGGCGCGCGCGGCATACCGCCATCCAGGCGCCGCCTTTCTTGCCGGTGCGGGCGAACAGGTCCATGTACAGCCCGGCGAAGGGCACGCCGTCGCGCGACAGGGTGTAGTAGCGCACGTCCTTGTGCCAGACGCGCGTGCCTTCCTCCTGCGTCAGGGTGATGCCGAAGACGTCGCGCAGCAGGGCCAGCAGGCCGTCGAGCACGCGGGGCAGGGGGAAGTAGGCCTTGATCTTCTGGTCGTCGACGCTGTGCAGCGCCTGGCGCAGCTTCTCCGCCACATAGCCGTTGTCCCAGGGCTCCAGCGCGTCGATGCCCAGCGTGTCGCGGGCGAAGGCCTCCAGCTGCGCCTTGTCGGCCAGCGCCGGCTGGCGGGCGCGGCGGGCCAGGTCGCGCAGGAAGTCCACGACCTCGGCACCCGACCGCGCCATCTTGGTGGCCAGTGACAGGTCCACCGGGTCATTGAAGCCCAGAAGCGCCGCCGCCTCGCGCCGCAGGGCCAGGATGGCGCCCATGCGGTCGCTGTTGTCCAAGGTCTCAGGCCCGTTTTTCTGGTCGAGGGGGCCCTGGTCGGAGGCGCGGGTGCCATAGGCGCGGTAGACGCGGGCGCGCAGGTCGCGGTTGTCGGCGTAGGTCAGGATGGCGCGCACCGAGGGCTGGTGCAGGGTGACGGCCCAGCCGTCGAGGTTGCGCGCCGCCGCCAGGCTGGCCAGCATGGCCTTGTCGGCCTCGGGCACGCCGGCCAGCAGGGCCTCGTCGGTGATGTGCTCCACCCAGGCCTCGGTCGCGTCCAGCACGGCGCTGCTGTAGGCGGTTTGCAGCCGGCCCAGCTCCACCTGCAGGGCGGCGAAGCGTTCCCGCTCGGCCGGCGGCAGGGCGACTCCGCCCAGCTTGAAGTTGCGCAGGCTGAGTTCCACCAGGCGCCGCTCCGTCGCGCCCAGGACGGACAGGTCCACGGCCGCATAGGCGGCGTAGAGGTCCGGGTTCTGCGCGACGGAGGAGGAATAGCCGATCAGCCGCTCCAGCGCCGCGGCATGGGCGGCGCGCAGTTCGGGCGTGTCGGCGACGCTGTGCAAGTGGCTGACCGTGGCCCATAGGTCGGACAGGTCAGCCTCCGCCTGTTCCATGGCGCGGCAGACGGCGTCGAAACCGCGGTCGCCTCCCGTGATGACGGCCTGGACAACGGCGTCGTGCCGGGCGATGGCGGCCTCCAGCGCCGGGCCCACATGTTCCGGCTTGACCGCGTCGAAGGCGGGCAGGCCGGTGGTGGCCAGCAAGGGGTTGTCAGCGGTGCCGGCGGCGGTGTCGGTGGGCGTGGTGCTCATGGGTGCGCTCAAGTCCTTGGTCTAGGCGTGCCGGTTTCAGGTCCACCGTCCCATATGGGATGCCCATCGCGCAATTATGAGAGGGCGGGTTGGCGCGCCGGTGGGCGGGCATGGGCCGCGCCCCCGTGGTGGAATCTATGCGGATGAGCCCGCGCATGAACGGATGCCACCGCCTATCATTCCAGGCGATCCCAGGGGAGGCCTCACGCCCGGCCCCCAAGTTCGCCCGCACGGGGTACCCATGACGCGTCAGTCGACAGGGGGGCGGTCAGGCGCCACGGTTTCCCCTTCATCAGGGAATGGTGGAAAACGGTTCGAGAAACCGGCACTTTCCCAGTTAACCAATATGGCCCCGCTAACCAAGGTGGGACGGGGGATGTCCCGGAAAAGGCAGTGCGTGGTGGGTTCCGGCCTGGAGACGGAAATGACGGATCAGCGAGGGGTCGCCGCGCGGGTGGCGGCGGTCTGGGCCGGCCCATGACGGGCGGGTCCGCGCATCGCGTCCTGCTGGTCGAGGATTCGCCGACGCAGGCCCTGCAATTGCAGATGATGCTGGAACGCCAGGGATGGTCCGTCACCGTTTGTGGCGACGCCGAAAGCGCGCTTGAGCAGTTGGGCCGGGAAATGCCCGACCTGGCCATCGTCGATTACCACCTGCCGCGCATGAACGGGGACGAGTTCGTGCGCCGGGTGCGCATGGACATGCGCACGCGCGGCCTGTCGGTCCTGATGCTGACCGACAGTCACGCCGCCGACCGGGAACGCCAGGGCTACGACAGCGGCGCCGACGCCTATGTGCCCAAGTCGGTCGACACCGACATCCTGCTGAGCCGGGTGGGTGCCCTGCTGCGCAAGACCACGGCGGCGGTGGTCCAGGCGCCGGTGGACATCCGCCAGAGCCGCCTGCTGGTGGTGGACGACAGCCCCACCTATCTCTTCTTCATCACCGCCCAGTTGCAGGAGGACGGGCACGAGGTGATCGGCGTGTCCAGCGGGCGCGAGGCGCTGGCCCGCATGGCGGAGGAGAAGTTCGACTGCGTCGTGGTCGATCTGGTCATGCCCGAGATGAGCGGCACGGAGCTGTGCCAGCACCTGGACCGGATGCGCCGCCAGCATGACCGCCTGTTCCAGATCATCATCCTGACCTCCCGCGACAACAAAGAGGACATGATGCGCGGCCTGGAGGCGGGGGCCGACGACTTCGTGGGCAAGGCCGGCGAGAGCGAGATCCTGAAGGCCCGCATCCGCGCCCTGTTGCGCCGCAAGTTCCTGCATGAGGAGAACCTGCGCATCAGCGGCGAATTCCGGGACAAGGAGCTGGAGCTGGAGCGCACGCGCGACGAACGGCGCATCGCCCAGGAGCGCGCCGCCATGACGGAGGCGCTGGAGCGGTCGCACGCCGAGCTGGCGCAGGCGTACCAGGAACTGCAGGGCACGCAGGCGCAGCTGGTGCAGGCGGCCAAGATGGCCTCGCTGGGCGCGCTGGTGGCCGGCATCGCGCATGAGCTGAACAACCCGCTGGCCTTCGTCGGCAACCACCTGGGCACCGTGCTGCGCTGCCTGGAGACCATCACGCCGGAGGTGCAGGGCCACCTGTCGGACAAGGGCGCCCGCGACCTGGACAAGATGCGCCAACGGCTGGACGCCATGCGCCTGGGCATCGACCGGGTGGAAAACCTGGTGGTGAAGCTGCGCACCTTCTCCCGCCTGGACGAGGCGGAGGTGAAGGAGGTGGAGATCGAGGACAGCCTGGAATCGGTGCTGACCCTGCTGCAGCACAAGCTGTCCGACCGAATCACGGTGGAGCGGCGGTATGAGGGGCCCAAGCGCATCACCTGCCAGCCGGGGCCGCTGAACCAGGTGCTGATGAACGTGGTGGGCAACGCCATCGACGCCATCGAAGACACGGGCACCATCACCCTGGCGACGGGCCGGGACGGGGCCATGTTCCGCCTGTCCGTGCGGGATACCGGCCACGGCATCCCCGCTGCCATCCGCGACCGCATCTGTGAGCCGTTCTTCACCACCAAGCCCGTGGGGTCAGGGACTGGCCTTGGCCTTTCCATTTCCTATAGCATCATCCAGCGCCACCGGGGGCGGTTGGAATTCCATAGTGACGAGGGGCGGGGTACGGAGGTGGTGATCGAGATCCCCATGGACGGGGCGTCCGCCGGCGCGCCGACCCTGCCAGACCCTGCGCAAACGGCGCATGCGACGCCGGGGGAAGCATGATGCCGGGGGAACCATGATGATCGCCCAGGAGCTGCCCACCGTCATGGTGGTCGACGATGAGCCGGAGGTGCTTATGGCGGTCGCCGACGCGCTGGAGGACGAGTTCTATGTCCTGACCAGCACGTCGCCGCTGAAGGCCCGGGCGATGCTGGAGGGCGACGACATCGCCCCCCTGGTCATCATTTCCGACCAGCGTATGCCGGGCATGGCCGGCCATGAATTCCTGCGCTGGGCGCGCGAACTGTCGGATGCCACCCGTGTGCTGATCACCGGCTACACCGACATCGACGCCCTGGGCGCCGCCGTCAACGCCGGCCAGATTTTCGGCTATCTGCCCAAGCCATGGACGCCCGACCGGCTGCGCCGCCTGATTCGCGAGGCGGCGGAACATTGCGCCGTCCGCCGCGCCCTGGCGGAGGAGCGGCTGCTGTTGTCGCACCTGATGAACAGCGTGCCGGATCCCATCGCCTTCAAGGACAAGCACTTGCGCTACCTGCGCAGCAACGTGGCCCATGCCAAGGCCCTGGGCGTGGACAACCCCGACGACCTGGTCGGCCGCACGGACCAGGAGATCGGGGCCCAGGAAGCGGCGCGCCGCGAGGCGGCGGACCAGGCGGCCCTGGAAGCCGGCATCACGGTCACCGACATCCAGCAGGACGCCCCGGCTTCGGCGGAGGCGCCATCGCGCCGTCGCTGGTACTCGGTCGTGCGTTCCACCTTCAAGGACGGCGAGGGGGCGACCGAGGGCCTGGTCACCATCGCCCGCGACATCACCGCGGCGAAGGAGGCGGAACAGGCCTTGAGCGAGGCGCACGCCACGCTGGAGCGCCGGGTGGCGGAGCGGACGGAGGATCTGGCGGCCACGGCCCGCGACCTGCTGGCCGCGCGCAAGGCCGCCGACATGGCCAACGAGGCCAAGTCGCGCTATCTGGCCACCGTGGCGCATGAACTGCGCACGCCGCTGACCGGCGTCATCGGCTTTTCCGAATTGCTGCTGCGCGGTGGCGTCAGCCCCGGCGAATGGCACCGCCTGCTGACCTTGCAGGCGGAGGCGGGGCGCGCCCTGCTGGGCCTGCTGGACGACATTCTGGACCTGTCCAAGATCGAGGCCGGGCGCCTGACCCTGGAAAGCCTGCCCCTGGATTTCCGCACCCTGGTGGACGACTGCATCGCCTTGGTGCGCCCCTCGGCCAGCGGCAAGGGCCTGGCGTTCAACTCCGCCGTGACCAGCGCCCTGCCCGCCAAGATCATGGGCGATCCCACCCGGCTGCGCCAGGTGGTGCTGAACCTGCTGACCAACGCCGTGAAGTTCACCCAGGCCGGGAGCGTCAGCCTGACGGCGGAGGTGCTGCCGCCGCCGGCTGGCCTGGGGGGCGCGCCGTCGCGCCTGCGGGTATCCGTGACCGATACCGGCATCGGCATCCCGCCGGAGCGGCTGTCCGGCCTGTTCGAGGAATTCAGCCAGGTGGACGAGACCACGGCCCGCCGTTTCGGCGGTACGGGCCTGGGCCTGGCCATCTGCCGCCGCCTGGTGGAGCACATGGACGGGCGCATCGGGGTGGAGAGCGTGCCGGATCAGGGCAGCCGCTTCTGGTTCGAACTGCCGCTGGCCGTGCCGGCGGAAGAGGCGGCGGCGCTGCCTCCGCTCACCGGAGCCGAGGCCCAGGCCCCGTCGGGCCGCGCCAGGGGCGGCCGCCGCATCCTGCTGGTGGAAGATGACCGGTCCACCCAGATCCTGGTGTCCACCATCCTGCGCGGCGTGGGGCATGAGGTGGATATCGTGGACAACGGCGCCGCCGCCGTGCGGGCGGTGGACACGGGCACCTACGACCTGGTGTTCATGGACATGCATATGCCGATCATGGGCGGGCTGGAGGCCACGACCCGGATTCGCGCCCTGCAGCGTACGCCCGACCGGCCGCTGCCGCCCCTGGTGGTGCTGACCGCCGGGGTCACGGCGGAGGAGCGGGAACGCTGCCGTGCCGTGGGCCTGGAGGTCTTCCTGAGCAAGCCCGTCGATCTGGAAAAGCTGCTGCTGACCGCCGCCACGGTGGGGTTGCCGGATGGGGAAGGGGACGCCCATGGTTGAGCGGGGCTTGACCTCGGGTCCCGCCACGGCGGAAGGCGCCGGCGCCTTCCTACTGCGCTTCGACTTGGACGGCCAGGCCTATGGTCTGCCGCTGGCCATGGTGGAGCGGGCGGTGCGGGCCGTGGCGGTGACGCCCCTGCCGGGCGCGCCGGGCCTGGTGCGCGGCGTCATCAACCTGCAAGGTCAGGTGGTGCCGGTCATGGACGTGCGCCGCCGCTTCGGCCTGGACAGCCGCCCCCTGTCGCTGAGCGACCATATGATCGTGGCGCGCGGCCTGCGCCGTACCGTCGTCCTGCTGGTCGATAGCGTGGTGGGCACGGTGGCGGGCGCACCGGTCGACTGGGTGTCGGCCCAGGGCGTGGTCCCCGGTGTGGACGACGCCATCGTCGGCGTGGTGCGGCTGTCGGATGGCCTGCTGCTGATCCACGATCTGGACCGTTTCCTGTCGGTGGCGGAGGAGGAGCAGCTGGCCCGGGCGCTGGCGGCCGGGAACCGCGCTGAAGGGAGCGGCGCCCAGGGGGACGGCGCCCAGGGGGATGGCGCCCAGGGGGATGGCGGATGAACCGTACCCTGCCGGAGAACCTGCTGGCCGCCATGTCGGACCGGCTGAGCGCCAGCATCGGGCTGTACTTCCCGGCCGACCGCTGGACCGACATGGAACGCGGCCTGGAACGGGCGGCGGTGGAACTGGGCTATCCCAGCACCCTGGCGGCCGTGCAGCACTGGTTGGCGGCGGGAGGCCCCGACCGGGCGCAGCTGGAGGCCCTGGCCGGCCAGCTGACCGTGGGGGAAACCTATTTCTTCCGCGAACCCAAAAGTTTCGAGGCCCTGGGCCGCAAGATCCTGCCGGACCTGATCGCCGAGCGGCGGGCGAAGGGATTGCTGTCCCTGCGCATCTGGAGCGCGGCCTGCTGCACCGGGGAGGAGGCGTACAGCCTGGCCATGCTGCTGGACACGCTGCTGCCCGACCGGGCGGACTGGACCGTCACGCTGCTGGCCACCGACGTGAACCCCCGCTTCCTGCGGCGGGCGGCGGAGGGTGTCTATGGCGAATGGTCCTTCCGCGGCGTGGATCCGGCCATGCGGGCCCGCTATTTCACCGCCCTGCCGGGTGGGCGCTATCGTATCAGCCCCGACATCGCCCGCATGGTCACCTTCTCCTACCACAACCTGGTGGACGACCCCTATCCGGCGCTGGAAAGCAACACCAACGCCATGGACGTCATCCTATGCCGAAACGTGCTGATGTATTTCAACGGCGCGCAGGCGAACCGGGTGGTACGGCGGTTGGCGCGGTCGCTGGTCGATAACGGCTGGCTGCTGCCCAGTTCCGTCGATGGCGCCCCGCCCATGTTCGCCCCCTTGACCTTTGTGCCCTTCGAGGGCGCCACCGTGTACCGTAAGCTGCCGCTGCCGGCGCATGCCGCGCCCCTGGCGCCCGTCACCCAGCATTTCCCCGTCCTGCCGCTGCCCTCGGTGCCGGAACCGGCGCCCCTGCCGGTGGCGGCCCCGCCCATCGTCGCCGTCAAGCCCCCTGTGCCCAGCCTCGACCATTGCCGTTCCCTTTACGACCAGGGGCGCTATGGCGAGGCGGTGGAACAGCTGGAGGCGCGGCTGGCCTTCGCGCCGGCGGATGACGCCGCCATGCTGCTGCTGGCGCGCAGCTACGCCAACCAGGGCCGCCTGGCGGAGGCGGCGCACTGGTGCCAGGGGGTGCTGGCCCACAACCGGGTCAGCGCCGAGGCGCACCATCTGCTGGCCATGATCCAGCAGGAACGGGGCGACGCCGCGGCGGCGGCCGCCTCGCTGCAGCGCGCGCTGTTCCTGGCGCCGCACTCCATCGCCACGCACCTGGCCATGGCCAACCTGGCCCGCAACGAGGGCCGCATGCGGGACGCGCGCAAGCACTACCGCAACATCATGGGCCTGCTGGAAGGGCACCGGCCGGAGGAAATCCTGCCGGATCTGGAAGGCATGACGGTGGGCCGGCTGATGGACGTGGCCGCCCACGCCCACGCGGCGCTGGGTCAGGCCATGGGGGAGGAGTTCTAAGGCATGGCCATGGACCGGGCCGCCGAAGGGCGGAGCATCGACTGGGGGGACATCCACCGCCGCCTGGCCGGCTGGGCGGCGGCGCTGGAGCGCGGCTGGGTCCCGGATGAGGAGACGACGCGCCGCATCCTGCACCGGCGCGGGCTGGAACTGGCCAGGCCCCCCGTGCTGGAGGATGACGGCGACATCCTGGAATACATGGAATTCACGGTGGGGCAGGAGCGTTATGGCTTCGAGACGGCGGCGGTGGCGGAGGTGCTGGCCCTCAACGGGCTGACGACCGTGCCCAAGGCGCCGGCCTTCATCGCCGGCCTGACCACCGTGCGCGGCCAGGTGCTGCCGCTGGTCCACCTGGGCCGCCTGCTGGATCTGGGCGCGGTTCCATCGTCGGAGCTGCGCCGCGTGGTTGTCCTGGGCCAGGCGCAGGCGCCCGGCCAAAGCGGGGGCGCCCTGGGCCTGCTGGTGACATCCATCGCCGGCGTCTCCCGCATCCCCCGCGCCAAGGTGCAGGCCCCGCCCAGCGTCGTCACCGGGCGCCAGCGCCATTACCTCGTCGGCGTCGTGCCACCCCATCTCGCCCTGCTGGATGCCCAGCGCCTGCTGGCCGATCCGGATCTCACCGTCGAGGGCAGGTCCGCCGCCCGCTCGGGCTAAGCCGCTGCCATCGTCCATCCCTCCTCGAAACAGTCCACCGTTCACGCACAGCCCCTCGGGAGCGCCGGTCATGAAGTACTCTGTCGGAATGAAAATCTGGATCTGCTTGTGCAGCGTCCTGTTCATTCTTCTCGTGGTGGCTGCCACGTCGTACGGCAACATCCGCCAGCTGACGGAAACCACGACCCTGCGCTCCCATTCCTATGAGGTCCAGGCGCGGCTGCTGAGCCTGCTGACCGCGGTGCAGGATATGGAGACGGGCCAGCGCGGCTATCTCATCACGGGTGAGGAGCGGTATCTGGAACCCTACCGGCAGGGCCAGAACACCATGGAGCAGGCGTTGCAGACGGTGGCGACCCTGACCCTGGACAACCCGGTGCAGCAGCAGAACCTGGAACGCCTGCGCGTCCCCCTCAAGGACAAGGTGGCGGAACTGAAGGAAACCATCGACCTGCGCCGCCTGCAGGGATTTGAGCCGGCGAAGGCCGTGGTGCTGAGCGACCGGGGCAAGCAGTCGATGGACGACATCCGCCGCATCGTCGCCACCATGCAGGCGGGCGAGGGCGAGCTGCTGCGCGCGCGGGAGGCGGCGGCGGCGGCCAGCGCTGAAAGCACCGTGCTGGTCATCGGCGTCGGCACCCTGGTGGCGGCTGTCTTCGTCGTGGTGGCCGGCCTGTTCCTGGGTCGCAACATCGCGACCCCCCTGCGCACCATCACCACCACGGCGGAGCGCATCGGCGCCGGCGACCTGACGGTGGCGGGCGCGATCGAGGTCAGCGACCGGGCGGACGAGGTGGGCAGCCTGGGGCGCACCTTCCACGCGATGGCCGGCACCCTGCGCCAGCTGATGCGCGACCTGCGCGACGGCACCAACGTCCTGGGCACGGCGTCCAGCCAGATCGTCACCATCACCGCCCAGGTGGCGGCCAGTGCCGCCGAGACGGCGACCGCCCTGGCCCAGACCAGCGCCACGATGGAGGAGGTGAAGAAAACCTCCCAGGTGTCCAGCGAGAAGGCGCTGTATGTCTCGCAGACGGCGCAGAACACGGCCCAGATCTCCCAGAACGGCAAGCAGGCGGTGGAGCAGTCCATCGAGGGCATCACCCGTGTGCGCGAGCAGATCATGGCCATCGCCGAGGCGGTCATGCAGCTGAGCGAGCAGAGCCAGGCCATCGGCGAGATCGTGGCCACGGTGAACGACCTGGCGGAGCAATCCAACCTGCTGGCCGTCAACGCCGCCATCGAGGCGGCGCGCGCCGGTGAGCAGGGCAAGGGCTTCGTCGTGGTGGCGCAGGAGGTGCGCAGCCTGGCCGAACAGTCCAAGCAGGCCACCACCCAGGTGCGCTCCATCCTGGGCGACATCCAAAAGGCGACGGCCACGGCCGTGCTGGCCGCCGAACAGGGCAGCAAGGCGGTGGACAACGGCGTGAAGCAGTCGGTGGCGGCGGGCGAGGCCATCGACCGCCTGGCCCAGAGCATCGCCGTGGCGACCCAGGCCGCCACCCAGATCGCCGCGTCCAACCAGCAGCAGCAGGTGGGCATCGACCAGGTGGCGCTGGCCATGGAGAACATCAAGCAGGCCAGCATGCAGAACATGAACGCCACCAAGCAGGCCGAGACCGCCGCCCAGAACCTGAACGAGCTGGGACACAAACTGAAGACCGTCACCGGCCAGTACCAGGCCTGAGGACCGGCCCCATGAGCCAGTCGGACGATCAGCTCCTGAAAAGGCTGCTGGCCATGTTCGAGGTGGAGGCGGAGGAGCACCTCTCCGCCATCGCCGCCGGACTGTTGGCCTTGGAGCAGTCCCCCCCGCGTGAGCGCGCGCAGGAGCTGGTGGAAACCACCTTCCGCGAGGTGCACACCCTGAAGGGCGCCGCCCGTGCGGTGAACCTGGGCGCGGTGGTGGCTGTGTGCCATGCCATGGAAAGCGTCTTCGCCGCCTTGAAGGGGGGCAGGCTGGCGTTGACGCCCGGCGGCATGGACCTGCTGCACCAGGGCTATGCCCGGGTGCGCGGCCTGCTGGACGGCAGCGTGGTGGCCGGGCCCGACCAGGACGCCCTGGTCTCGGCCCTGGAGGCCTATGCCGAGGGGCGGGCGCCGGTGGCCAAGGCCGCCGTGCCGCCCGAGCCCGCCGCCCGGACGGCGCCGGCGGCCCCGCCCCCGCCGGAAGAGGGGGTGCCGGCCGATGCCCCCGCGGACGCGCCGCGCGTCGGCAGCCGCCCCACCCTGCGTATCGCCACCTCCAAGGTCGACACGCTGCTGCGCCATGCCGAGGAGCTGGTGTCCGCCCGCCTGGCGGCCGGCCGCCAGGTGGCCGACCTGGGCGGGCTGGCGTCGGAGGTGGCGGAGCGCGTGCGCTCACACGAGCGCGCCCGCCGCCGGCTGGAGGAGGCGGAGGACGGCCCCGCCGCCCGCCTGCTGAAGCAGCAGGGCGACACCCTGCGCTGGCTGTCCGGCCGCATCGCCCAACTGGCCAATGCCGGCCGCCAGGATCTGCGCATCCTGGGCAAGATGCTGGACAGCCTGCTGGATGAGGCCAAGCAGGTGCTGATGGTGCCGGTGTCCGCCCTGCTGGACCCCATGGCCCCCCTGGTGCGCGACCTCGCCCGGGCCGAGGGGAAGGAGGTCGAGCTGATCATCCGGGGCGGGGACCTGGAAATCGACCGCCGCATCCAGGAAGAGATGAAGGACGCGCTGCTGCATCTGGTGCGCAACGCCATCGCCCACGGCATCGAACCGCCGGAGGCGCGCGAGGCCCGGGGCAAGGCCCCGCGCGGGACGCTGGCCATCACCGTTGCCCAGACGGAGGCGGGGCGGGCGGAAATCGCCATCGCCGACGACGGCGGCGGCTTCGACGTGACGCGCCTGCGCCACGCCGCCGCGGAACAGGGCCTGATGTCGGCGGCGGCCGCGGCGGCCCTGGATGACGATGAGGCCCGCGCATTGGCCTTCCGGTCCGGCCTGTCGACCAGCGGCCTGCTGACCGACGTGTCCGGCCGGGGCCTGGGCCTGCCCATCGTGCAGGAGAAGGTGGAAAGGCTCGGCGGCGGCCTGGCGGTGGAATCCACCGTGGGCCTGGGCACCGTCTTCCGCATCCGCCTGCCGGTGACGCTGGCCAGCTTCCGCGGGGTGCTGGTGGAGGTGGAGGGCGCCTGCTTCATCCTGCCCACCGGCGGGGTCGAACGGGTGGCGCGCGTGGCCCTGGGCGCCATCGCCACGGTGGAGAACCGTGAGACCGTGGTGCTGGATGGCCGCACCCTGGGCCTGGTGCGGCTGGCCGACGTGCTGGGCCTGGCACCACCCAGCCGCGGCAACCAGGCGCCGCCCAGCCACTATACCGTGGCGGTGCTGAGCCGGGGGGGCCAGGCCACCGCCTTCATCGTCGACCGCGTGCGCGATGAGCAGGAAGTGCTGATGAAAAGCCTGGGTCCGCAACTGGCCCGGGCACCTTACGTCACCGGCGCGAGCGTGCTGGCCACGGGCGAGGTGGCGCTGATCCTGAACATTCCCGATCTGCTGGCGGGGGCGGCCCAGGCGTCCGCGACCGTGCGACCGATGGTGGCCGTCTCGCGAAAAAAGTCCATATTGATTGCAGAAGACAGCATCACTGCACGTACGCTGTTCAAGAACCTGCTGGAGGCGGCGGGCTATCAGGTGCGCACCGCGGTGGACGGGGTGGACGCCTGGGCCGCCCTGACCGGCGGGGAGGAGTTCGATCTGCTGGTGTCGGATGTGGAGATGCCGCGCATGGGCGGCTTCGAGCTGACCACCAAGGTGCGCGGCACCCCCAAGCTGGCCGAGCTGCCCGTGGTGCTGATCACCTCGCTGGGCTCACGCGAGGACAAGGAACGGGGAATTGATGCCGGTGCCAACGCCTACCTGGTCAAGGACAGTTTCGACCAGGGCAACCTGCTGCAAATCGTCAGTCATTTGGTCTAAGGAAAGCCTCTAATGATCCGGGTCGTTGTCGCCGAAGACTCACCCACGCTACGTGAATATCTGGTCTCCATCCTGTCGGGAGAACCCGACATCGAGGTGGTGGCCATCGCTGTCGACGGTGTGCAGGCGGTGGAGGCGGTGGCCCGCCATCGCCCCGACGTGGTGACGATGGACATCCACATGCCGCGCCTGGGTGGCCTGGCCGCCACCCGCCGCATCATGGAAGAGACGCCCTGCCCCATCGTGGTGGTCAGCAGCACCATGAGCGACCACGTTGCGGCGACCTTCCGCGCCCTGGACGCCGGCGCCGTGGCCTTCGTCCACCGCCCGGTGGGCGTGGGCCATCCCCGTCAGGCCATAGAGGCGGCGGAACTGGCGCAGACGGTGCGCCTGATGGCCGAGGTCAAGGTGGTGCGGCGTTGGGCCAACCCGTCCAAACTGCCGCGCGAACCCGTGGCCCGCCCCATGCCGGAGGCCGCCTTGCCGGGCGGCACGCGGCCGGCCGTCGTCGCCATCGGCGCGTCCACCGGCGGCCCCGTGGCCTTGCAGGCCATCCTGGCCGGCCTGCCGGCGGATTTCCCCATCCCCTTGCTGGCGGTGCAGCACATCTCCCCCGGGTTCGTGGGCGGTTTCGCCGACTGGCTGGCCAGCGGGTCGGCCCTGCCGGTGCAGGTGGCCAAGGCGGGCGACGTGCCGCGCCCGGGGCACTTCTACCTGGCGCCCGACAATGCCCATATGGGCTTGGGGCTCGATGGGACCATCCAGCTGGACCACGGCGCGCCGGAGAATAGCGCCCGGCCGGCGGTGTCGCACTTTTTCCGCTCCGTCACGCGGGTGCACGGGGCCCGCGCCGTGGGCGTGCTGCTGTCCGGCATGGGCGTGGACGGCGCCATGGAACTGCGCGAAATGCGCGACGCGGGTGCGGTCACCTTCGCGCAGGACAAGGAAAGCAGCATCGTCCATGGCATGCCCGGGGCGGCCATTGCCCTGGGTGGCGCCACCGCCGTGCTGAAGCCGGACGATATCGCCGCCCGGCTGCTCACGCTGGCGCGAAAGGTGGAGGGGAAGTAGCCATGCCCGAGGGCAAGAACGCGAAAACCATCCTCGTGGTCGATGATGAGCCCCAGGTACTGGCGGCCATGGAAGACCTGCTTGAGGATGACTTTCGCGTCCTGCTGCAAACCTCGCCCAAGGCGGCGCTGAAGCTGCTGGAACATGAGCCCGACCTGTCGGCCATCATTTCCGATCAGCGCATGCCGGGCCTGAGCGGCCATGAGTTCCTGGGCATCGCCAGCCGCCTGTCGGACGCGCCGCGCATCCTGTTCACCGGATATTCCGACCTGGACGCCGTGGTCGCGGCGGTGAACAAGGGCCAGATCTTCGGTTACATCACCAAGCCTTGGGATCCGCAGGAACTGCGCCGGGTGGTGGACAAGGCGGTGCAGCATTGCGAGCTGCACCGCGCCTTGCTGGAGGAGCAGCGGCTGCTGCACCACCTGATGGACAGCATGCCGGACGCCATCTTCTTCAAGGACCGGCTCCACCGCTTCCAGCGCGTCAACCGCGCCGCCGCCCGGGACCTGGGCGTGGACAGCCCCGTGGCCTGCCTGGGCAAGCGGGTGGGCGATTTCCTGGACCCGGCTCGGGCCGAGGCCGTCGAGGCGCAAGAGCGCATGGTGCTGCAGACGGGCAAGGCGGTGGTGGACCTGGTGGGACGGCTGGGGGACCGCTGGGTGTCGGCCACCGTGGCACCGGTGGTGGATGAACAGGGCCAGGGCACCGGCCTGGTGGGCATCGCCCGCGACGTCACCGACCGCCTGCGGCTGGAGGAGCGCATCGCCCGCCTGACCCGCGCCCAGGCGGTGCTCAGCGGCATCAACGGCCTGATCGTTCGCGTGCACGACCAGCACCAGCTGTTCGCTGACGCCTGCCGCATCGCCACCGGCCAGGGCCAGTTCCACCAGGCGTGGATCGGCCTGGTGGAGGAGGGGCGGGTGGTTCCCGTGGCGGCCGACGGCGTGAGCCTGGCGGCGCTGTCCCCGATAGAGCCGGAATTGGCGCCGGGACGGGCGGGCCACCCGCTGGACACCATCGTCGCCTCCGCCTTGCGGGATCAGATGCCGGTGGCGGCGGCGGAGTGTGTCGAGGGGATGACCACCCTGGTGCTGCCCTTGGTGATGGACCGGACCCCCGTGGGCGTCATGGCCCTGTCGGCCATGGAGACCGACCGCTTCGACGCGCAGGAGATGGCCCTGCTGCGCGAGATGGCGGGCAACATCTCCTTCGCGCTGGACCACCTGCACAAGGCCCTGCGCCTGGATTACCTGGCGCTGTACGACGGGCTGACCGGTCTGGCGAACCGCAGCCTGTTCGCCGACCGCCTGGCGCAGCACGTGGCGCGGGCGCGCGCCAAGCGGCGGCTGATGGCCTTGGTCCTGGTCGATGTCGAGCGATTCCGCAGCATCAACGACAGCCTGGGCCTGGACATCGGGGATGAGGTGCTGCGCGAGGTGGCCCGCCGCCTGTCCGCCGCGGCCCCCCTCACCGACACGGTGGGGCGTGTCGGCGCCGACTGCTTCGGCATGCTGTTGCCGGAGGTGAAGGGCGCGGGCGATGTCGCGCATCTGGTGCGGGAGAGGATTCTCCCCTGCTTCGACACCCTGATCCAGGCGGGCGGCGAGCGGCTGCGCCTGTCCGCCCGGGTGGGCGCGGCCCTGTTCCCGGACGATGCCGAGGATGGGGAAACGCTGTTCGCCCATGCCGAGATCGCGCTCAATAAGGCCAAGGACACGCGCGAGCGCCTGCTGTTCTACGCCACGGGCATGAATAAGCGCCTGGCCCAGGCCCTGCGCCGCGAAACCCAGCTGCGCACCGCGTTGGAAAACCGGCAATATGTGCTGCATTACCAGCCCAAGATCGACCTGCGCGACGGCCGCGTCATCGGCCTTGAGGCCCTGATCCGCTGGAATGAGCCTGGCTGTGGCATCGTGGGCCCGGCCGAGTTCATCCCCCTGGTGGAGGAGCTGGGCCTGATCCACGACATGGGCGATTGGGTCATGAGCCAGGCGGTGACGGACTTCCAATGCTGGCGGGCCCAGGGGCTGAAGCCGCCCCGCATCGCCGTCAACGTTTCCGCCCTGCAGCTGGCGCGTGATGATTTCGTGGACGGGATGAGGGCCCGCCTGGACCGGGACGAGGCGGCGCGCGCCTGCCTGGATCTGGAGATCACGGAAAGCGTGCTGATGCGTGACATCCAGGCCTGCATTCCCAAGATCGCGGCCCTGCGCGAAATGGGCGTACAAGTCTATATCGACGACTTCGGCACGGGCTATTCCTCGCTGGCCTATATCGCCCGCCTGCCGCTGACAGCGCTGAAGATCGACCGGGCCTTCGTTTCCAGCATCGACGCCAGCTCGGAAGACACCACCATCGTCTCCACCATCATCCAGCTGGCCCACAGCCTGGGCCTGAGGGTGGTGGCGGAGGGGGTGGAGACGGCGGACCAGGCCAAGCTGTTGCGCCTGCTGCGCTGCGACGAGATGCAGGGCTTCCTCATCAGCCGCCCGGTGCCGGCGCTGGAGATCGAGTCCCTGCTGGCGGCCCCGAAGCTTATTTGAGGCGCTTACCGCTGGCCGCGCGGAAGGCGCCCGGCGCCATGCCGGTCCACTTGCGGAAGGCGCGGTGGAAGGCGCTGGTCTCGGCGAAGCCCAGCCGCGCCGCCAGGTCTGGGATGGGTTCCGTCCCCGCCGCCAACGACGCCTCGGCCATACGCCGGCGCATTTCGTCCTTGATGCTTTGGAAAGGCCGCCCCTCCTGCCGCAGGCTGCGGCGCAGGGTGGCGGGGGAACAGCGCAGGTTGCGGGCCACGGCGTCGAAGTCGGGCCAGGCGGCTGGCGGCTGGCGGTCCAGCATCTGGGCCACGCGCCGGGCGTAGCTGTCCGGGTTGCGGTAGCGCACCAGGAAATTCTCCGGCGCGCGGTTCAGAAAGGTGACGGCCGTGCGCGCGTCCTGCGCCACCGGCAGGGCCAGCAGGGCGGCGTCGAACCACAGGCGGGCGGCGTCCTGGCCGAAGCGCAGGGTGGAGCTGTAGAGCACCCTGTACTCCTCCGCATGCGGTGGCGCGGGGTGGGCGATGTCGGCGGCGGCGATGGGGATGCGCCGACGCACCAGCCAGCACGCCAAGCCGTGCAGATAGGTCATCAGCGTCTCTTGCGCGAAGAGCGCCAAGGGGGCGCCGGGTGCGATGGGGCGAACCTCCAGGCAGGCCAGGCGGCCCTGGCGGCGCACGCCCACCCGCATGCCGTCGAACACGCTGTTATAGCCCCGGCAGGCCAGATCCAAGGCCCGGCCCAGGTCGCGGCCCCCCAGGGCCAGCAGGCAGATGACGGAAAAGGTGCCGATCTTCATGCGTCGGGGGTCCAGGCCGAAGAACTCGTCATCCATCACCTGGGCCAGCAGGCGCAGCAGCGTGCCGTAGGTGGTCACCGGCACGCGGGCGCCAGTGGGGGCACCAGTGGGGGGCACGCCATCCAGCCCGGCCTTGCGCCGCAGGGGGGCGGCGTCCAGGCCCCGCGCGGTGGCGCAGGCCAGCGCCGCCTCCACGAAATAGGGGGCGACGCTGTTCTTGTCCTGGAGGATCCTGTCCACGCGGCGCCACCCATAAGAATTGACAAAAACGATCGCCGGATTTGATCCGGTTGGTCATTTCGGATTGGATCGATCATGTCTAGTGTGATCGCGGCTGGCAAGCCGGCCCCAAGAATATGGAGGAAGCATCCCGATGCTGATCACCGAGGAACAGGCCATGGTGCGCGACATGGCGCGCGCCTTCGCCCGGGAGCGGCTGGCCCCCGGCGCGGCGGAGCGTGACCGCACCAGCGCCTTCCCGGCTGAGGAACTGAAGGCCATGGGCGAGCTGGGCCTGATGGGCATGCTGGTGCCCGAGGAATGGGGCGGCGCCGGCACCGACATCCTGTCCTACGTCCTGGCGATCGAGGAGATCGCGGCCGGCGACGGCGCCATCTCCACCATCATGAGCGTGCACAACTCCGTCGGCTGCGCGCCCATCCTGAAGTTCGGCACCCCGGCGCAGAAGGACCGCTATCTGCGGGCCATGGCGTCGGGCCAGATGCTGGGCGCCTTCTGCCTGACGGAACCGCAGGCGGGCTCCGACGCGTCCGCGCTCAAGACCCGCGCCGTGCGCGATGGCGACCATTGGGTGATCAACGGGGCCAAGCAGTTCATCACCAACGGCCAGAACGCCGGCGTGGCCCTGGTCTTCGCCGTCACCGATCCTGCCGCCGGCAAGAAGGGCATCTCCGCCTTCCTGGTGCCCACCGAGACCCCCGGCTACACCGTGGCGCGGCTGGAGCACAAGCTGGGCCAGCGCTGCAGCGACACGGCGCAGATCGTGTTCGACAACGTCCGTGTGCCGCATGAGGCCATGCTGGGTGAGCCGGGGCAGGGCTATCGCATCGCCCTGGCCAACCTGGAGGGCGGGCGCATCGGCATCGCAGCACAAGCGGTGGGCATGGCGCAGGCCGCGTTCGAGGCGGCGCGGGACTACGCGCGGGAACGCACCAGCATGGGTGTGGCCATCATCGAGCACCAGGCCGTGGCCTTTCGCCTGGCGGACATGGCCACCCGCATCGAGGCGGCGCGCCAGCTGGTGCTGCATGCCGCCAGCCTGCGCCAGGCGGGACAGCCCTGCCTGAAAGAGGCGTCAATGGCCAAGCTGTTCGCGTCGGAAATGGCGGAGCGTGTGTGCTCCGACGCCATTCAGACCTTCGGCGGCTATGGCTATGTCGAGGATTTCCCGGTGGAGCGCATCTATCGCGATGTGCGCGTCTGCCAGATTTACGAGGGCACCAGCGACATTCAGAAGCTGGTGATTTCCCGCAACCTCTAAAGGATCGGTAAGCGATGAAAGTACTGGTCGCGGTCAAGCGGGTCGTTGACTACAACGTGAAGGTCCGTGTGAAGGCGGATGGCACGGGTGTGGAAACGGCCAACGTCAAGATGTCGATGAACCCGTTCGACGAGATCGCGGTTGAGGAGGCTGTTCGCCTGAAAGAGGCGGGCAGGGCCACCGAGATCGTGGTGGTGAGCGTGGGCCCGGCACAGGCGCAAGAGACGCTGCGCACGGCGCTGGCCATGGGTGCCGATCGCGCCATCCTGGTGCAGACGGATGTTGAGACGCAGCCGCTGGGCGTGGCCAAGGCGCTGAAGGCGCTGGCGGAGAAGGAACAGCCCGGCCTGGTGATCCTGGGCAAGCAGGCCATCGACGACGACGCCAACCAGACCGGCCAGATGCTGGCCGCACTCCTGGGCTGGGCCCAGGGCACCTTCGCCAGCAAGGTGGTGCCGGCGGAAGGTACCGTTGCCGTGACGCGTGAGATCGACGGCGGCCTGGAGACGGTGGATCTGAAGCTGCCGGCGGTGGTGACCACCGACCTGCGCCTGAACGAGCCGCGCTACGCCTCGCTGCCCAACATCATGAAGGCCAAGAAGAAGCCCTTGGAGACGGTGGACGCCGCCGGTCTGGGCGTGGACTTGACGCCGCGCCTGAAGACGCTGAAGGTGGCGGAGCCGCCGAAGCGGGCCGGGGGTGTGAAGGTAGGCTCCGTCCAGGAGCTGGTGGCCAAGCTGAAGACCGAAGCGCGGGTGATCTGACCATGACGACTCTTGTTATCGCTGAGCCCTCGACGGAAGGTTTGAAGGCCCCGACGCTGACCACCCTGGGGGCGGCCGCCAAGCTGGGCGGCGACGTGCATGTGCTGGTGCTGGGCCAGGGTGTGGGTGCCGTGGCCGGCGCCACCGCCCAGGTGGCCGGTATCGCCAAGGTGCTGACGGCCGATGCCGCGGAACTGGCGCACGGCCTGGCGGAGAACGTGGCCCCGCTGGTGGTGAACTTGGTGAAGAGCGGCGGCTACAGCCATGTGCTGGCGCCCAGCACCACCTTCGGCAAGAACGTGGCGCCGCGCGTGGCGGCCCTGCTGGACGTGGCGCAGATCAGCGACATCACCGGTGTGGAAAGCCCCGACACCTTCACCCGGCCCATCTATGCCGGCAACGCCATCGCCACCGTGCAGTCCAGCGACCCGGTGAAGGTGGCGACGGTGCGCGGCACGGCGTTCGAGGCGGTGGCGGCCACCGGCGGCAGCGCGGCGGTCGAGGCCGTGTCGGGCGCGGCGGACGCCGGCCTGTCCACGTTCGTGAGCCAGGAGGTGTCGAAGTCGGAGCGGCCGGAACTGACGTCGGCCCGCGTCATCGTCTCGGGCGGCCGGGGCATGCAGTCGGGCGACAACTTCCCGCTGCTGGAGGCCCTGGCCGACAAGCTGGGGGCGGCCGTGGGTGCCTCTCGTGCTGCGGTGGACGCCGGCTTCGTGCCCAACGACTACCAGGTCGGGCAGACGGGCAAGATCGTGGCGCCGGAGCTGTATATCGCCGTGGGCATCTCGGGCGCCATCCAGCACCTGGCCGGCATGAAGGACAGCAAGGTCATCGTCGCCATCAACAAGGACGAAGAGGCGCCGATCTTCCAGATCGCCGACTACGGCCTGGTCGCAGACCTGTTCAAGGCCGTGCCGGAATTGACGGCCGAGGTCTGAGCCTTTTCAGGTTTCAAGGAATAACACCGTGAACTGGCCGGGCGCTCGCAAGGGCGTCCGGCCGATTTTTATTCCGCCGCGTGGTGCAACACCTGCACGCTCGACAAATCCACGCTCTGATGGGCGCGGGCCAGGTTGTGGGTGGTTTGTAGATTCAGCCAGAATTGCGCCGTGGTGCCCAGTACCTTGGCCAGGCGCAGGGCGGTATCGGCCGTCACCTCCGTCTGTTCCGTTGCCACGCGTTCAATACGGGTGCGGGGCACGCCACAGGCCTTGGCGATTTTCCCCGCCGTCAGGCCCAGGGGCTCCATGAACTCCTCCCGCAGGACTTCGCCGGGATGGACGGGGCGCATGGCGATCAGGGCATCGGTGGTCATGGGTATCTTCCGTTCAATGGTAATCGACGATCTCAACGTCGTGAGCATCTTGGCCGTCCCAGCGAAAGCACACACGCCACTGGTCGTTGATCCGGATGGAATGCTGGCCTTCGCGGTCTCCCGACAGCTTTTCCAAGCGATTGCCGGGCGGAATGCGTAGATCGTCCACAGTGATTGCCGCGTGAAGGATTGCCAATTTCCGCTGCGCCGCGCGCACCAAGTCCGCAGGGAAGCCTTTAGTCAAGGTGCCGGTGAGCACCGCCTGACTGATCTTCCCCTTGGTGCTTTTAATCATCGCGACCGCTTACCCGCCAACGCCATCTATGTATCACGATAAGATACGCGCACCAAGAGGGCTCCGTATCATATTATGATACGATGTGCCCCGCCACTCGCAGCAGGGACAGGGTACGGCCCAAGTTCTCCGCCTTCACCATCAAATGGTCGGTGTTGAAGGTGGAGGTGACGAAGATGCCAATGCCATCCTACCGGAAAATGTCCCTATGGCGCAGGACGGGGATGGCGGCGGCCTGGGCGGGCCGCCACCCCCTGTGCCTTATTCCACCGTGTCCACCGGGGTGGCGGCCACCACCACCGGCGCCTCGGCCAGCAGATCGCCCACCGCCGCGCGGAAGGCGGTATAATGCGGGCTGGCGCGGTGGGCATCGATGGCGGCCTCATCGGCATAGATCTCGAACACGTGAAAACGCACCGGCGTGTCGGTGCCTCGGAACAGGTCGTAGCGGCGGTTGCCCGGCTCCGCGCGCGAATGGCCGGTCAGGTCGCGCATCAGCGCCTCCACCTTGTCCACGGCCTCGGGTTTGGGCGTGACGGTGGCGATCAGGGAAATGGTCATCATTAACTCCTTTTGCGCCCTCAGGCGCCGGGCGCCGGCATCCGCCGGCTGGGCTTATCCTCGATTTCCAGTCCGCCTTCGGCTCCCCAGAAATCTCCGGCAGACGCGGTCGCGTCCTACAGCGGCATGGGCCTCCCATGCCGCTGGTGTTGGTCAGGCTTCGACGGCGTAGCGCTGCAGCCAGTGGGCGTAGGGGGCGGGCAGCACCCAGGCGGGGCGCTCCACGCCCAGCTTGAGGGCGGCGGCGTAAGGCCAATGCGGGTTGGCCAGGTGGTTGCGGCCGACCAGCACCTGGTCCAATTGCCCCTCCCGCACCACGCGGTCGGCCACCTCGGGGTTGGCGAAGCCCCAGGCGGAGGAGACGGGGATGCCGGCCTCCTTGCGCACGCGGGCGGCAATGGGCGCCAGGAAGGCGGGCCCCCAGGGCACGTTGCCCTTGGGCGTGGAGAAGCCGACGCTGACGCTCAGCAGATCCAGCCCTTCCTGGCGGAAGCGGCGGGTTAGGTCGATGGACTCGGCCAGCGTCTCCTCATCCCGGCCGTCATACTCGATGACGCCGAAGCGGGCGGTCAGGGGCAGGTGTTCCGGCCAGACCTGCCGCACGGCGGCCAGCGTCTCCATCAGGAAGCGGCCACGGTTCTCGGCGCTGCCGCCGTACTGGTCGGTGCGCTGGTTGGCGTCGCGGTTGAAAAAGCTCTGCCCCAGATAGCCGTGGGCGAAGTGCAGTTCCAGCCACTCGAAGCCGGCGTCACGGGCGCGCTTGGCCGCGGCCACGAAGTCCTCGCGCACCCGGGCGATGTCGTCCGGGGTCATGGCCTTCGGCACCTTGGGCAGATTGCCGCCGAGGGCCACGGCCGAGGGGGCGATGGTGTCCCAGCCGCGCGGATCGCCCTCGGCGATGTGGTCGTCCCCCTCCCACGGGCGATTGGCGCTGGCCTTGCGGCCGGCGTGGCCGATCTGGATGCCGGGCACGGCACCGGCCGCCTTGATGGCACGGACGATGGGCACGAAGGCCTGGGCCTGGGCGTCGTTCCACAGGCCGGTGCAGGCGGGGGTGATGCGCCCCTCCGGCGCCACGCCGGTGGCCTCCACCACCACCAGGCCGGCGCCACCCCGGGCCAGGCCGGCATAGTGGCTGAGATGCCAGTCGTTGGGCAGGCCGTCGGTGGCGCTGTACTGGCACATCGGCGGCACGGCGATGCGGTTGCGCAACACGACGTCCTTGATCTTCAGCGGATCGAACAAGGTGGGCATGAAAAGCTCCGGATGAATGGGGAAAGGTTGCTATGCGAATAGACCGGTCGTCTAGCAATTTGGCGACGGAACGTCCGGTGCGATGGGCGCGGGAAAGGATTCAGTGGGGTGGGTCGAGGTGCAGCATCATCCGGGTGGCACGCATGGCGGCTTCCAGCGGGGTGGCGCTGCGGGAAATCTTGGCCATCAGGCTGGCGCCCAGCCAGGTCTGGTACAGGGTTTCCGCCGTGGAGAAGGCGGGGCCGGCGACTTTCAGCGAGCCGTCGGCCATACCCTCCTCCAGCGCCTGGCCCAGGCGCTTGATGATGGCCTTGGTGCCGCGGTCCAGCACGGCGCGCATGGCCTCCGACAGGTCGGCGACCTCGGCCCCCAGCTTCACCGCCAGGCACTTGCATTCGGCGTCGCAATCGCCCTGGGTATGTATCCAGTTTTGCCAGTAGGCCATCATACGGTCTACCATTGGCCGCCCCGGGGCCGACAGCCGCCGGTCCAGATCCGCCAGGTAGGTCTCGAAATAACTTTCCAGCAACGCCTCGCCGAAGGCGTCCTTGGACTCGAAGTAGTGGTAGAATGACCCCTTGGGCACGTTGGCGGCGCCCAGGATCTCATTCAGTCCAACCGCCGCGAACCCCTTGCCGCCGATGATGCGCTGAGCGGTGTCGAGGATGTGCTGGCGCACGTCGATGCTGTGGGGCTTGGCGATCATGGGCGCGATATAAACACGATTAGACCAGTCGTCTAGTGACGCTGGTCACGCCCTGCCGGCTTTCCTCACCCCACCTCCACCACGATCTTGCCCACCGCCTGGCGGGCGCCCAGGGCGGTCAGGCCTTCGGGCGCGCGGTCGAAGGGCAGGCGCAGGCCGATATGCGGCCGGATGGTGCCGCCGGCCAGCCAGCCCATGATCTCCCGCAGGTAGGTTTGGTTCAGGGCCGGGTCGCGGCGGGTGAACTCGCCATAGAACACGCCCAGCACGGCGGCGTCCTTCAGCAGGGTCAGGTTCAAGGGCAGCTTGGGGATGCCGGCGGTGAAGCCCACCACCAGGTAGCGGCCGCGCCAGCCCAGGGCACGGAAGGCGGGTTCGGCATAGGCGCCGCCCATGGGGTCGTAGATCACGTCGGCCTCGCCCTTGGCGGAGATGGCCTGGCAGGCGGCGCGGATGTCGGCGGTCAGGGCCTTGGCGGCGGCCGGGTCGTCCAGGCGGGCGGGATAGACCACCACGGCGTCGGCGCCGTTGTCCTTGGCGATGGCGGCCTTCGCCGCCGAGGACGCGGCGGCCACGACGCGGGCGCCCATGGCCTTGCCCAATTGCACCGCCGCCAGGCCCACGCCGCCGGCCGCGCCCAGCACCACCAGCGTCTCCCCCGCCGCCAGCGTGGCGCGGTCACGCAGGGCGTAGTGGCTGGTGCCGTAGGTCAGGCGCAGGGCGGCGCCGGCGGCGTCGTCCACGCCGTCCGGCAGGGGCAGGCAGTCCGATGCCGGTATGGCCAGTTGTTCCGACAGGCCGCCGTGCGGCACCACACCGATGACGCGGTCGCCGACGGCCAAGCCCTGGACGCCCTCGCCCACGGCCGTCACCCGCCCGGCCACCTCCAGCCCGGGGGCGAAGGGCCGGGGCGGGCGGGCCTGGTACAGGTCCTGGATGACCAGCAGGTCGGGGTAGTTCAGCGCCGTGGCGCTGACGGCGACCACCACTTGGCCGGGGGCCGCCACCGGCGGGGCCAGGTCCGTGTCCAGAACCAGGGTGTCCGGTCCACCCGTCTGATGGCTGCGCCAGGCCCGCATCGCTGTCCTCCCATGACCCTGTCGTTCATTGGGCACCAGAGTGGGGGAGGCGGCGGGGCCGGTCCATCATTCATATTGACCGGTCCCCGCACCCTTTCCAGGATCGCGGCCGTGCCGAGCGGTGCGCAGTGCGCTGGCGGGCCGGGTTTTCGAAAAAGGGAGTGTCCACGCATGATCGGCCGCCTGAACCATGTCGGCATCGCCACACCGTCGATCGAGGGCGCCATCGCCGTCTATCGCGACCTTTTGGGCGCCACGGTGATTCGCGAGCCCTTCGATCTGCCGGCCCAGGGCGTGCGCGTCTGCTTCATCGACACGCCCAACAGCCAGATCGAACTGATCGAGCCCCTGGGTGAGGCCTCGCCCGTCCACGCCTTCCTGAAGAAATTCCCCCAGGGCGGCCAGCACCATGTCTGCTTCGAGGTGCCGGACATCCATGCCGCCGCCGCCGACATGGCGGCCAAGGGCGCCACCGTCCTGGGCCAGCCCCGCATCGGCGCCCACGGCACGCCCGTCATCTTCGTGCACCCCAAGAGCATGGGCGGCGTGCTGGTGGAGTTGATGGAGACGCCCAAGGGGGACCACCCCTAAGGAAGCGGTGCGGCCGTTCCCTTATCCCCCGCTCAAGATCCCCTTGATGCGGTTGGCCAGCGCCTCCATGGAAAAGGGCTTGGTCTGCACGTGCAGGCCCGGCGGCAGGCGTTCATTGCCGATGACGGCGTTCTCGGCATAACCGGTGATGAACAGCACCTTCAGGCCCGGGCGCAGGGCCCGGGCGGCGTCGGCCAGCTCCCGGCCGTTCATGCCCTGGGGCAGGCCGATGTCGGTCACCAGCAGGTCGATGGCCGCGTCCGATTCCAGGATGCGCACGGCCTCGGGACCGTCCATCGCTTCCAGCGTGGTGTAGCCCAGCTCATCCAGCACCTCTGTCACCAGCAGGCGCACGGTGGGCTCGTCATCCACCACCAGCACGGTCTCGCCCCGCTTCGCGCGGGGGGCGGCCGGGGCGATGGCCAGCATTTCGGCCGCCCGTTCCTCGCCATCGTGGCGGGGCAGGTAGAGCGACACCGTGGTGCCGTGCCCGACCTCGGACCGGATGCGGACCTGGCCGCCCGACTGGCGCACGAAGCCATAGATCATGGACAGGCCCAGGCCCGTGCCCTGGCCTATGGGCTTGGTGGTGAAGAAGGGGTCGAAGGCGCGGGCGATGACGTCGGGCGGCATGCCGACGCCGGTGTCGCTGACGCTCAGCAGCACGAACTGGCCCGCCGGTATCTCCTGCATGTCGGTCAGATCGTCATCGATCACCCGGTTGCTGGCCTCGATGGTGATGTGGCCGCCTTGGGGCATGGCGTCGCGCGCGTTGATGCACAGGTTCAGCAGGGCGCTTTCCAGCTGGTTGGGATCGATCAGGGTGGTCCACAGGTCGGGTGGCGTGTCCACCACCAGGGCGACGGCCGGCCCCGCCGTGCGCCGCACCAGGTCCTCCATATCGCGCACCAGGCGGCCGACGTCGGTGGGCCGGGGGTCCAGGGTCTGCTGGCGGGAGAAGGCCAGCAGCCGGTGGGTGAGGGAGGCCGCCCGATCCACGGCGCCGCGCGCCGCGGTCATGTAGCGGTCCAGGGCCCCCAGGCGGCCCTGGCGGACGCGTTGGTCCAGCAGTTCCAGGCTGCCGCTGATGGCGGTCAGCAGGTTGTTGAAGTCATGGGCCAAGCCGCCGGTCAGCTGGCCGACGGCCTCCATCTTCTGCGCCTGGCGCAACTGCGCCTCCGCCAGGCGCAGGGCTTCCGCCTGCCGCTTCTCCGCCGTGATGTCGCGGCCGTAGCCGTAGACCACGTCCCCTTCGGCGAAGGAGTTCCAGGAAATCCAGCGGAAGCCGCCATCCTTGTGGCGCAGGCGGTTCTCAAAGCCCAGCAGCTGGCCTTCGAGCAACAGGCTTTCATGCGCGGCGGCCGTGGCGCGGGCGTCGTCCGGCCAGGTGACATCCAGGAAGGCGCGGCCGATGATCTCGTCGGGGTCGTGGCCCAGGATGGGCTTCCAGGCGGGGCTGGCGTCGCGGAACACGCCGTCCCGCCCCACCACCAGCAGCAGGTCGCGGGAAAAGCGCCAGACGCGGTCGCGCTCCGCCGTGCGCTCCGCCACCCGCTCCTCCAGCTCGGCGTTCAGGCGGGCCAGCTTCTCGGCGGTGACGCGCTGGATGCGCTCCGCCCGCACCTTGGCCGTCGTCTCCACCACGATGGCGATGACCCCGGCGGGCTTGCCCGCCTCATCCAGGATGGGGGAGTAGTCCAGGTTCATCCACACCTGTTCCGGCCGGCCGGACCGGTGCAGGGTCAGCTCCTGGTCCTGATAGGCCAGCGTCCCGCCGGCCAAGCCAACCTTCATGACATGGTCGTTGAAGTCGGCGACCTCATGCCAGCCTTCACGGACCTTGGAGCCCAGCAGCACGGGGTGGCGCCCGCCCGCGAAGACGGAATAGGCATCGTTGTAGATCATGATGCCGTCCGGCCCCCACAGCGTGACGATGGGAACGGGGGAGCGCAGGATGAGCGCCACGGTGGTCCGCAGGCTTTGCGGCCACCCGTCCAGCGGGCCCAGGGGCGTGGCGGCCCAATCATAGGCGGCGATCAGGTCCGCCAGCTCGCCGCCGCCGTTCAGGAACGCCGGTACCGCTTCCTGCGTCATCTGCCGCCGCGTCCCGTTCACCCGCATTCCCCGCCATCGTGCCAATTGCCTAAGACACTTGTTATGTCACGGCGGCGTTGAGGCCACATCGCCAACCAAAGTCCATGTCGCGACGCGATATACCTGCCCAAAAGACAGAGGCCCTGGGGCGGGCGGGTCAACGCTGGTGATGCAGGTCCATCATCTCCGGCGGCATCGTGTTGGCGCTGAGGTTGGCCATGATCCACAGCGACCCCGCCACCACCAGGAAGACGATCAGCACGCCGAAGGCCAGCGCCAGCACATTGTTGGTGTTGTCGGGCCCGGTGGTGATGTGCAGGAAGAACACCAGATGCACGCCCATCTGCGCCACCGCCAGCACAGCCAGCCCGATGGGCACGCCGGGCTGCCACAGCACGTGCGTACCGGCCGCCCAGAACGAGGTGGCGGTCAGGATGATGGCCAGCGCCAGGCCGATGACATAGGCCTTGAGGCTGGACAGCAGCTCCTCCCGGCTGTCGCCCGGCGCGGTGTCGTGGGGGGCCGTGTCATGGAGGGCCGTGTCATGGGGGGTGACGCCGCCGCCCGGCGGGGCGTGGTCGTGGGCCGTGTCCGTCATGTCATCGCGCTCCCATCAGGTAGACGATCGTGAACAGGGCCACCCAGATGATGTCCAGGGCGTGCCAGAACAGGCTGAAACACATCAGCCGGTGGCAGACGGTGGCGCGCCAGCCCTTGTCCGCCACCTGGGCCACCATGACCACCAGCCACAGCAGGCCCACCACCACGTGGGCACCGTGGCAGCCCACCAGGGTGAAGAAGCCGGAGAGGAAGGCGCTGCGGTCGGCGGTGGCGCCCCGGGCGACCATGTCGGCGAACTCCCGCATCTCCAGGACCAGGAAGCCCAGCCCCAGGATGAAGGTGATGGCGGCGCCCAGGTAGAAGGCCTGGCGGTGCCGCGCGTCCATGGCCAGGGACATCATGCCGCAGCTGAAGCTGGAGAACAGCAGCAGCGCCGTTTCCACCGCCACGTTCCGGGCATCGAACAGCTCCGCCCCCGTCAGGCCGCCCGCCGTCGCCTTTCCCAGCACGGCGAAGGTCGCGAAGAAGGCGGAGAACATCACGATGTCGCTCAGCAGGAACAGCCAGAAGCCATAGGCGATGATGATGCGCTTAGGCGCCGGGCCGGCGGCGCTGGCGCTGGCGGGCATGCCGTGATGGGGGCGCGCGGGCTCATGCCCGCCGAGGGTGGTGGCGGTCATGGCGCGCTTCCCGCCCAGTAGGCCTGCTGGTGCGCACGGTCGATCCGCGCCAGCTCGTCCGCCGGGATCTCGAATTCGCTCTCGTCCCGCCAGGCGAAGACCAGGGTGGTGATCAGCGCGCCCACCAGGCCCAGGATCACCAGCCACCAGATGTGCCAGATGAGGGCGAAGCCGGTGACGACGGCGAAGAAGGCGGTGATGAAGCCGGTGGGGCTGTTGAGCGGCATGTGGATGGGGGCGTAGGCCAGGGCCTCGGCGGCGGCCCGCCGTTCCTCCCGCGCCCGGCGCTTCATGTGCCAATAGGCGTCCTCCCGCTCCACCTGGGGCAGGACGGCGAAGTTCCAGGCGGGTGGGGGCGAGGGCGTGGACCATTCCAGCGTGCGGCCGTGCCAGGGGTCGCCCGTGTGGTCACGGCGGTGGTCGCGCGTGCGGATGGACACCACCAGCTGGACGATCAGCGCCAGGATGCCGGCCAGGATGAAGGCGACGCCCACCGCCGCCACGATCAGCCAGGGCTGCCAGCCCGGATTATCGTAATGCTGCAGCCGGCGCGTCATGCCCAGCATGCCCAGGTAATAGAGGGGCATGAAGGCCAGGTAGAAGCCGACGAACCAGCACCAGAAGGAAACCTTGCCCCAGCCTTCATCCAGGGTGAAGCCGAAGGCCTTGGGGAACCAGTACATATAGCCGGCCAGCGCCCCGAACACGACGCCGCCGATGATGACGTTGTGGAAATGGGCGATCAGGAACAGGCTGTTGTGCAGGATGAAATCGGCCGGCGGCACGGCCAGCAGCACGCCCGTCATGCCGCCGATAACGAAGGTCACCATGAAGCCGACGGACCACAGGATGGGGGCGTTGAAGCGCACCCGGCCGCCATACATGGTGAACATCCAGTTGTAGACCTTCACGCCCGTGGGCACGGCGATGATCATGGTCATGACGCCGAAGAAGCCGTTGACGTTGGCGCCGGCGCCCATGGTGAAGAAGTGGTGCAGCCAGACGATGAAGGACAGGATGCAGATGGCCATGGTGGCCGCGACCATGGAGCGGTAGCCGAACAGCGGCTTGCCTGAGAAGGTGGCGACCACCTCGGAGAACACGCCGAAGCACGGCAGGATCAGGATGTAGACCTCCGGATGGCCCCAAACCCAGATGAGGTTCACGTACATCATCGGGTTGCCGCCACCGTCGTTGGTGAAGAAGTGCATGCCGAGGTAACGGTCCAGCAGCAGCATGGCGAAGGTGGCGGTCAGGACGGGAAAGGCCGCGATGATCAGCAGGTTGGACGCCAGCGCGGTCCAGCAGAACACCGGCATGCGCATGTAGCTCATCCCCGGCGCCCGCATCTTCAGGATGGTGGTGGCCAAGTTGATGCCGGACAACAGGGTGCCGACGCCGGAGATTTGCAGCGCCCAGAGGTAGTAATCGACGCCCACGCCGGGGGAATATTTCAGCTCGCTCAAGGGCGGGTAGGCCAGCCAGCCGGTGCGCGCGAATTCCCCGATCACCAGCGAGATGTTGGTCAGCAGGATGCCCGAGGCGGTCAGCCACAGGCTGACGGAATTCAGCGTGGGGAAGGCCACGTCGCGTATGCCCAGCTGCAAGGGCACGGCGAAGTTCATCAGCCCGATGACGAAGGGCATCGCCATGAAGAAGATCATGATGGTGCCGTGGGCGGAGAAGATCTGGTTGTAATGCTCCGGCGGCAGATAGCCGGCATCCGGCCCCACCGAGACGGCCTGCTGCAGGCGCATCATCACCGCGTCGGTGAAGCCGCGCAGCAGCATGACCAGGGCCAGGACCACGTACATGACGCCGATGCGCTTGTGGTCGACGGACGTCAGCCATTCCCGCCAGAGATAGGGCCAATAGCCCTTCATCGTCACCCAGGCCAGCACGCACAGCACCGCCAGGATCATGAGGCCCGCGGCGATCATGTCGATCGGCTCATTGATGGGGATGGCGCTCCAGCTCAGCTTGCCGAACATGCTCGATCCTTATTTTGGGTCTTTGTTCAGGGACGGATACTCGTGTCCGGGCCAGTGGGGGTTGGTTTGGGGCAGGGCGGGGTTCCGGCCGGGGTTGGCGACGGCGTCGAACAGGCCCGGCATCACGCTGCGGAAGGTGCGGGGGCGGTCCGCCCGGCTGGGTTGGGTCAGCCGGGCGTAGGCCGGGGCGTCCAGCGCCTCGCCCTGGGTGCGGGCGTTGGCGACCCAGCTGTCGAAGGCATCGCGGGGCAGGGCCTCCAGCGTGAACAGCATGTCGGGGAAGCCGGCGCCGCTGAACTGGGCGGAGATGCCGGAATAGCGGCCTGGCCTGTCGGCCTGCAGGTTCAGCCGGGTGATCATGCCGGGCATGGTGTAGATCTGGCTGCCCAGCTGGGGCACGAAGAAGCTGTTCATGACCCCGTCGGAGGTCAGCTGAAAGCTGACCGGCGCGCCGGCGGGCACCACCAGGTGGTTGATGCTGGCGATGTTCTGGTCGGGGTAGATGAACAGCCATTTCCAATCCAGCGACACCACCTGCACCGTCACGGGTGGCGTGTCGGCGGGCAGGGGCTTGGGTGGGTCCAGGTCGCGGGAGCTGACCCAGCCGATGCCGCCCAGCAGCAGCACCGTCATGGCGGGGATGGCCCACACCACCATCTCGATGCGGCCGGAATATTCCCAGTCGGGCCGGTAACGGGCGCGGGTGTTGCCGGCGCGGAACCACCAGGCCACGCCCAGGGTCGCCAGGATGGTGGGGATGACGATGGCCAGCATGATGCCCAGCGAATCCCACAGGATGGTCAGTTCCTGCGCGGCCACCGGCCCTTGCGGATCGAGGATGCCGCCGGAACAGCCGGTGAGGCCGGACAGCGCCAGACCCAGGGCGGCGGCCAAGGCGATGGCTGTGGCGGGGCGGGCCATGGCTTTCCTTGGTTCGACAGTGGGTTACGAGGATCCGGAGGCGTGCGGGACCGGGTGCCGCGGTGGGCAAGCGGGGGATGAATGCCCCCGCGGCTCCATAAGTTCCCTGGCGGTGCGGGGAAAAAACGCCGCACCCTTCCCATATCGGATGGATGACCCTTTCCCCGGATCGCCCCTCCATGCCCATCCAGGCCAGCCTCTTCCCCGATGAGCCACCGCCTGGCGGCCAGCCGTCGGGCTTCCGCTACACCCCCAACCTGATCGATGGGGAGGAGGAGCGCCGGCTGGCGGCCGGCATCGCCGCGCTGCCGCTGAAGCCGTTCGAGTTCCACGGCTACCTGGCCAACCGGCGGGTGGTGTCCTTCGGCTATCGCTACGACTATGCCCGGCGCGCGGTCGCGGCGGCGCCGGACGTGCCGTCCTTCCTTCTGGATCTGCGCGCCCGGGTGGCCGCCTGGGCCGGCGTGGCGCCGGATGATTTCCGCCAGGTGCTGGTCAATGAATACGCGCCCGGCGCCGGTATCGGCTGGCACCGGGACAAGCCGCAGTTCGGCCTGGTGGCGGGCGTGTCGCTGCTGTCCCCGGCCACCCTGCGCTTCCGCCGGCGCGACGCGGGCGATTGGCGCCGCGCCGCAGTCCCCCTGGCACCCCGCTCGGTCTACCTGCTGGCGGGGGAGGCGCGCTCGATGTGGGAGCACAGCATCATCGAGGGCGACGCCCTGCGCTATTCCGTGACCTTCCGCACGCTGGCGTAGGCGTAGGGGGCGTGGACGCGGGGTGGCATCAATGAAACGGCATTTGTACTGACATGAACCTTTAACCCCTGATTTCGGCCAAGGCGGCGGAAAAAGACAAAACACGACGCACCCAGCCAAGCCAGGGGTCCGGCGCCCTCATAGTGTGGTGGGAAAACTGCGCCCAGGCGCGGCTTGTCTACCCTTGGCCCGGATGCCGCGCCCGCGCGGGCTCCCGAGCCTGAGCCTCGTGTTGGGGGAAGGATGCTGTCCACCATGCCGTCGCCGGTCCGCCGGTTGTATCCCTTGGTCCTGGCCCTGGCCCTGGCGCTGGCCGCCTGCGGCGACAAGCATCCGCCGGCCGCCAATGCCGGTCCGCCGCCGGTGACGGTGGCCCAGCCGCTGCCGCACAAGATCGTGGACTGGGATGAGTTCACCGGCCGGTTCGAGGCGGTGCAGACGGTGGAGCTGCGCGCCCGCGTCTCGGGCTACCTGGACCAGATCAAGTTCCGCGACGGCCAGCTGGTGCAGAAGGGCGACCTGCTGTTCGTCATCGATCCCCGCCCTTTCCAGGCCACGCTGGACAAGGCCAACGCCGACCTGCAGCGGGAAAAGACCCGCCAGGCCCTGGCCGTTTCGGAACTGAAACGAGCGGCCCAGCTGTTGGCTGCCCGCGCCATCAGCCAGGAAGAGTACGACACCCGCGCCCAGGCGGAGCAGGAAAGCCAGGCGGCGGTGGCCTCGGCCATGGCCGCCGCGCGCTCGGCGGCGCTGGACCTGGAATTCACCCAGATCCGCTCGCCCATCTCCGGCCGCATCGGCGACCGCAAGATCGACATCGGCAACCTGGTCAGCGGCGGGTCGGCGCAATCCACCCTGCTGGCCACGGTGGTGACCCAGGACCCCATCTATTTCGTCTTCGACGGCAGCGAGGCGGACTACCTGCGCTACAACCGCCTGGCGCTGGAAGGCAAACGCGCCTCGTCGCGCGACAAGGCCAACCCCGTCTTCGTCCGCCTGATGGATGAGACCGCCTGGACCCACAAGGGTGAGATGGATTTCGTCGACAACCGGCTGGATCCCAACTCCGGCACCATCCGGGGCCGCGCCGTCATTCCCAACACCGACAACTTCCTGCAGCCGGGCACCTTCGGCCGCATGCGCCTGCTGGGCTCCGGCGAATATGACGCCCTGCTGGTCCCGGACGAGGCCATCGCCTCGGACCAGTCGCACAAGATCGTCCTGACCGTGGCCGAGGACGGCACGGTGACGCCCAAGCCGGTGGTGCTGGGCAACCTGGCCTATGGCCTGCGCGTCATCAAGTCCGGCCTGGCGCCCACCGACCGCGTCATCATCAGCGGCCTCATGCGGGCGCGGCCCGGCACCAAGGTCACGCCCCAGCCCGGGACCGTCACGCCCGCGGCCGAGCAGTAAGGGGCGGCACCATGAAGTTCTCCCACTTCTTCATCGACCGGCCCATCTTCGCCTGCGTGATCTCCATCCTGATCACGCTGATCGGCGGCCTGGCCTATTTCGCCCTGCCGGTGGCGCAATACCCCGAGGTGGCGCCCCCCACCGTGGTGGTGACGGCCACATACCCCGGCGCCTCGGCCGAGACGGTGGCCAACACCGTGGCCGCCCCGCTGGAGCAGGAGATCAACGGCGTCGACGACATGCTGTACATGGTCTCCCAGAACACGGGCGACGGCGGCCTGTCGCTGACCATCACCTTCAAGCTGGGCACCGACATCGACAAGGCCCAGGTGCTGGTGCAGAACCGCGTGTCGGTGGCGCAGCCGCACCTGCCGGACGAGGTGAACCGCCTGGGCGTCACCACGCGCAAGAATTCCCCCAACCTGATGATGGTCATCCACCTCTATTCGCCGGATGACAGCCTGGACCAGCTCTACATCTCTAACTACGCCACCCTGCAGGTGCGCGACCCCCTGGCCCGCCTGGACGGCGTGGGTGACGCCCGCATCCGCGGCGCCGGCGACTATTCCATGCGCGTCTGGCTGGATCCGGAGAAGGTGCAGGCCCGCGGCCTGACCACGGCGGAGGTGGTGCAGGCGCTGCAGGGCAACAATGTGCAGGTGGCCTCGGGCCAGTTGAACCATCCGCCGGTGCCCAAGCCCAGCGCCTTCGAGGTGCAGGTGCAGACCCTGGGCCGCCTGACCGACCCCAGCCAGTTCGCCGACATCGTCATCAAGTCCGACGCCCAGGGCCGCGTCACCCGCGTGCGCGACGTGGGCTGGGTGGAGCTGGGGGCCCAGGACTACAACACCTATTCCTATGTCGACGGCCAGCGGGCGGCGGCCATCCTGATCTACCAGCGCCCCGGCTCCAACGCCCTGAAGACGGCGGCCAACGTGCTGTCGTCCATGGAGACGATGAGCCACGACATGCCCAAGGGCATGGCCTACAAGGTGGTCTACAACCCGACCAACTACATCGCGGAATCGGTGAAGGAGGTCTACCACACCATCTTCGAGGCGGTGGTGCTGGTGGTCATCGTCGTCATCGTCTTCCTGCAATCGTGGCGGGCGGCCCTGATTCCCGTCATCGCCATTCCCATCTCGCTCATCGGCACTTTCGCCGTCATGGCGGCGGTGGGCTTCTCCCTCAACAACCTGTCCCTCTTCGGGCTGGTGCTGGCCATCGGCATCGTCGTCGACGACGCGATCGTGGTGGTGGAGAATGTGGAGCGCAACCTGGCCCAGGGCCTGTCCCCGCGTGAGGCCGCGCACCGCACCATGGACGAGGTCGGCGGCGCGCTGGTCGCCATCGCCCTGGTGCTGACCGCCGTCTTCCTGCCCACGGCCTTCCTCACCGGCATCGCGGGTGAGTTCTACCGCCAGTTCGGCGTCACCATCGCCGCCGCCACCGTCATCTCCATGCTGGTGTCGCAGACGCTGAGCCCGGCCCTGGCCGCCCTGCTCTTGAAGCCGCATGTCCAGGAGCATGCGGCCCCCCGGCGGGGTTTCCACCCGGTGGCGCGGTTCTTCGGCGGGTTCAATCGCGGCTTCGATTGGCTGTCGGAGCGCTACGGCCGGCTGACCGGCCACCTGGTGCGCCTGACCACCGTCGTGCTGGTGGTCTACGCCGGCCTGATCGTGCTGGGCGGCGGCCTTATTTCCCGCACGCCGACGGGCTTCATCCCGGCGCAGGACCAGGGCTATTTCATCACCGTCATCCAGCTGCCGCCCGGCTCCTCCCTCGCCCGGACGGACGCCATCCTGCGCCACGTCCAGGACCTGCTGAGCAAGCGGCCGGGCGTGGCGCATACGGTGGGCTTCGCCGGCTTCGACGGCGCCACCTTCACCAACGCCCCCAACGCCGGTGCCGTCTTCGTGGCCACCACCCCGTTCGCGGACCGTGGCAGCCTGACCACCCAAGGCATCTTCGCCGACCTGCAGAAGACGATACAGCAGGTCGACGGCGCCCTGATCCTGCTGATCCCGCCGCCCACGGTGCCGGGCATCGGCTCCTCCGGCGGGTTCAAGCTCTATATCGAGGACAGGCGCTCGCGCGGCTTGCAGGCCCTGGCCGACGCCACGCAGGATATGATGCTGGCGGCCAACCAGACGCCGGGCCTGGCCAACGTCTTCAGCCTGTACAACACCCGCACCCCGCAGGTGTACGCCGACATCGACCGGGTGAAGGCCGACATGCTGGGCGTGCCGCCGTCGCGCATCTTCGATACGCTGAACGTCTATCTCGGGTCCGCCTTCGTCAACGACTTCAACCTGCTGGGCCGCACCTACCGGGTGACGGCGCAGGCCGACGGCGCCGACCGCACCAGCGTGCGCGATATCGCCTACCTGCGCACCCGCTCCGACAGCGGGGGGCTGGTGCCCCTGGGCTCTGTCGCCACCTTCCGCGACGTGACCGGGCCCTACCGCGTGCCGCGCTACAACCTGTATCCGGCGGCGGAGCTGCAGGGGTCGCCGGCGCCGGGGTATTCCACCGGCCAGGCCATCGCCGCCGTGCAGCAACTGGCGCAGCAGCGCCTGCCGGACGGCTTCGCCATCGAATGGACGGAACTGACTTTCCAGCAAATCATCGCCGGCAACACCGCCCCCATCGCCTTCGGCCTGGCCGTGGTGTTCGTCTACCTGCTGCTGGCCGCCCTGTACGAAAGCTGGATGCTGCCGCTGTCGGTCATCCTGATCGTGCCCATGTGCCTGCTGACCGCCATCTCCGGCGTGAACCTGCGGGGCATGGACAACAACATCCTGACCCAGATCGGCCTGGTGGTGCTGGTGGGCCTGGCGGCCAAGAACGCCATCCTGATCGTGGAGTTCGCCAAGCAGGACGAGGAAGAGGGGATGGACCGCTTCCAGGCGGCGGTGCGCGCGGCCCGCACCCGCCTGCGTCCCATCCTCATGACCTCCTTCGCCTTCATCCTGGGCGTGGTGCCGCTGGTGAACGCCTCGGGCGCCGGGTCGGAGATGCGCCAGGCCCTGGGCACCGCCGTCTTCTTCGGCATGCTGGGCGTCACCTTCTTCGGCCTGCTGTTCACGCCGGTGTTCTACGTCGTCTGCCGCTGGCTGGCGCTGTGGGGCCAGCGGCGTTTCGGCAAGCGGGAGGAGACACCGCCGCATGCCGGCCCCCCGCATGCCGGGTCACCCGGCCACCACACGGCCTGATGGGGAAGGGGGATCAGTCCATGCGCATCCATCGCACCCTGTTGGCCCTGTCGGTTTGCCTGCTGCCGCTGGCCGGCTGCATCACCGTGGGGCCCGATTACCAGGCGCCGGCCAGCCCGGCCGCCGCCGGCACCTCTTTCACCCGCGCGGGTACAGCACCCGCCAGCGCCGCGATCAAGGCGGCCGACATGCTGAAGGCGGAGGAACCGCTGGAGGATTGGTGGCGCCAGCTGGGCGACCCGGTGCTGGACCAGCTGGTGGCCGACGCCGTCAAGGCCAACCTGGACCTGAAGGCGGCCGACGCCGCCGTGCGCGCCGCCCGGGCGGAAGCGGAGGCGGTGGGCGCCCGCAACCTGCCGGCCCTGGGCGCCAGCGCCAGCTACAGCCGTGCGCGCGCCGCCGCGGCCACGCAGCAGGGCCAGCCCAACGCGCAATTGCCCGACAGCAACGTCACCACCGCCGGCGGCAGCCTGTCGTGGGAGATCGACCTGTTCGGCCAGGTGCGGCGGGCCATCGAGGCGGCGGCGGCCGACAGCGCGCGGGCGGAGGCGCTGCGCCACCAGGTGCTGACGGTCATCATCGCCGATGTGGCCAGCACCTATGTCGACCTGCGCGGCGCCCAGCTGCGCCTGTCGGTCGCCCTGCGCAACGCGGAGAACCAGCGCGGCACCTTCGACCTGACCCACACCCTCAGCGACGCTGGGCGGGGGACGGACCTGGACATCGCCCGCGCCCAGGCGCAGCTGGAAACCACCCTGGCCTCCATCCCGCCCCTGCGCGCCACGGTGGCGGCGGATGAGCACATCCTGGCCACCCTGACGGGGCGGGAACCGGGGGCGCTGCTGAGCCTGTTGGACACGCCGGCCCCCTTGCCCGACCTGCCGGACAGCGTGGCCGTGGGTACGCCCGCCACCCTGCTGGGCCGCCGGGCCGACGTGGCGGCGGCGGAGCGGGCGCTGGCGGCGGCCACGGCCCGCATCGGCGTCGCCACCGCCGACCTCTACCCCAAGATCTCCCTCACCGGGTCGGTGGAGGTGCAGGCCCTGCAGCCGGGGGACCTGGGCGCGCGCGGCGCCTTCACCTACGGCATCGGGCCCAGCATCAGCCTGCCGCTGTTCGACGCCGCCCTCTATGCCCGCATCCGCGAGGCCAACGCCAACACCGACCAGGCGGCGGCCAACTTCCAGAAGGCGGTGCTGACCGCCTGGCAAGAGGCGGAGACGGCGCTGGCCCGCTATGCCCAGGAGCGATCGCGGCGCGCCTCGCTGGACACCGCCGCTACCGCCAGCACCCGCGCCGCCAGCCTGGCGGCCACGCGCTACCGCTACGGCGCCGACAACTTCCTGACCGTGCTGGATGCCCAGCGCACCCAATTGGAGGCGGAGGACCAGCTGGCCCAGAGCCGCATCCAGGTGGCGCAGGACCTGGTGGCCACGTACCGGGCGCTGGGCGGCGGCTGGACCATCGCCAAGGACGTGGCGGACGCGCGATAAGGGGTCTTACCCCCCAGCCGCGAACAGGTCGCCCGTGGCCGCAGCGGGGCGGGCCGGGCGGCGTCCTTCCAGGGTCAGCAGGTAATCCTTGGCCTGCAGCCCGCCGGCGAAGCCGGTCAGGGTGCCGTCCATGCCCACCACCCGATGGCAGGGCGCGATGATGGAGATGGGGTTGCGCCCGTTGGCGGCCCCCACCGCCCGCACCGCCGCGGGATTGCCGATCTGCCGGGCAATGTCGCTGTAGCTGCGCACCTCGCCATAGGGGATGGTCAGCAGCGCCCGCCACACCTGTTTCTGAAAATCCGTGCCGGTGAAGGACAGCGGCACGTCGAACACCGTCAGCTGCTTGCCGAAGTAGGCCCGCAGCTGCCGTTCGGCCTCATTCAACACCGGATGGTCGGGTTTGGGAACCAGTGGCCCCAGCCGCACCCGGCCCGGCCTGTCATTCTCCCACAGGATGGCTGCCAGACCCTCATCGCCGGCCACCAGGGTCAGCCGTCCGATGGGGGAGGGCAGGTACCTGAACGCAAACGTGGCGGTACCGGTCATGGCGGCAAGCTCCTCATCCGGGGAAGCCGGCAGGGTGGCAAAACGCCGACCCCTAGGGCAAGGGCGGCCATCACAGGCCCGGGCCCTTGGCTTCGCGCCGGTTTGACGGCCATTATCGTTATTCCCAATTAAATATAACGCATTTAAGGCCCGGTGCTTCAGGTGGCGGACATGGAAAACCTCTGGTTGGGTAATAAACTTTGCGCATGACGCAACCATTTTTCTGAATTTAGTTAATGAGAACCGTTATCAATAGGGTCGTCTTCATTCGCCGCCCGAGAAATTCGCCGCCAATAACTTGACGGCCTGCGGCCACGTCTTATGATGCCGTATCCATCTGCCGGCGTCTGCTTGCCCATCCCCGGGCGGCGTCCCGCGTTCCGGCAGGGCCGATTTTCACGGGAGCGTGTGAGACATGGATCTCAGTCGTCGCGGCTTTATCAAGCTGACCGGCGCGGGACTGGCGGTCTCCAGCATGGGCGCGCTGGGCTTCGGCTCGGCGGGCACGGCGCTGGCGGCCTCGGTCCGGCCCTTCAGGTTGACCGCCGCCACCGAAACCCGCAACACCTGCACCTATTGCTCGGTGGCTTGCGGCATCCTCATCTACAGCCAGGGCGATCGCGCGAAGAACGTGAAGTCCTCGGTCATCCATATCGAGGGTGATCCGGACCATCCCGTCAACCGCGGCACCCTGTGCCCCAAGGGCGCCGGCCTGCTGGACATCGTGCGGGCGCCGGGCCGCCTGACGGTGCCGAAGTATCGCGCCGCCGGTGCGACGGAGTGGAAGGAGGTCAGCTGGGATTTCGCCCTGGACCGCATCGCCACGCTGATGAAGCAGGACCGCGACGCCCATTTCATCGAGAAGAACGAGGCGGGCGCCACGGTGAACCGGTGGCTGTCCACCGGCATGCTGGCCGCCTCCGCTTCCTCCAGCGAGACGGCCTACGCCACGTGGAAGGTCGCCCGTTCGCTGGGCATGTTGGCATTCGACAACCAGGCGCGTGTCTGACACGGACCGACGGTGGCCAGTTTGGCCCCAACATTCGGTCGCGGTGCGATGACCAACACCTGGCAGGACATTAAGAACGCCAATGTCGTGCTGGTGATGGGCGGCAATGCCGCCGAGGCGCATCCTTGCGGTTTCAAATGGGTGATCGAGGCCAAGATCGAGAACAAGGCCAAGCTGGTCGTTGTCGATCCCCGCTTCACCCGCACGGCCTCCGTGGCCGACGTCTACGCCCCCATCCGGCCGGGCACCGATATCGCTTTCCTCAGCGGCGTCATGCGCTACCTGCTGGAGAACGATGCGATCCAGCACGCCTATGTGAAGGCCTACACCAACGCCAGCCTGATCGTTAAGGAAGGCTATGGCTTCGAGGATGGGCTGTTCACCGGCTATAACGAGGAAAAGCGCAGCTACGACAAGTCCAGCTGGGATTACGAGCTGGATGAGCAGGGCTACGCCAAGTCCGACGACACCTGGCAGCACCCGCGCTGCGTCATCAACCTGCTGAAAGGCCATGTGGCCCGGTATACGCCTGAGCTGGTGTCCCGCATCTGTGGCACGCCCCAGGACAAGTACCTGGAGATCTGCAAGATCTTCGCCAGCACGGCGGCGCCGGACAAGGCGCTGACCAGCCTGTTCGCGCTGGGGTGGACGCAGCATTCCGTGGGCGCGCAGAACATCCGCGCCATGGCCATGGTGCAACTGCTGCTGGGCAACATCGGCGTCGCCGGTGGCGGCATGAACGCGCTGCGCGGTCATTCCAACATCCAGGGCCTGACCGATGTCGGCCTGATGTCCAACCTGCTTCCCGGCTACATGACCATTCCGAAGGATACGGACGTCAGCCTGGACAAGTATCTGGAGACCAAGCAGTTCAAGCCGCTGCGGCCGGGGCAGACCAGCTACTGGCAGAACTACCGCAAGTTCTTCGTCAGCTTCCAGAAGGCCCTGTACGGCGATGCCGCCAAGGCCGAGAACAACTGGGCCTACGACTGGCTGCCCAAGCTGGACGTGGACGGCTACGACGTGCTGCGCGCGTTCGAGCTCATGGATAACGGGCAGATGAACGGCTACATCTGCCAGGGCTTCAACCCCATGCAGGCCTTCCCCGACCGGGGCAAGATCCGCCGCAGCCTGTCCAAGCTGAAGTATCTGGTGGTCATCGACCCGCTGGATACCGAGACGGCCAACTTCTGGCAGGACTACGGTCCGCAGAATCCGTCCAAGCCGGCCGAGATCCAGACCGAGGTGTTCCAGTTGCCCACCACCTGCTTCGCGGAGGAGGATGGCTCGCTCGTCAACTCCGCCCGCTGGCTGCAGTGGCACTGGAAGGCGGCGGACGCGCCGGGCCAGGCCAAGCCCGACCTGTGGATCATGGCCGGGCTGTACCACCGCCTGAAGTCCATGTACGCCAAGGACGGCGGCGCCTTCCCCGATCCCATCCTGAACCTCAGCTGGTCCTATGCCGATCCGGCGGAGCCGCAACCGGCCGAGCTGGCGCGGGAGATGAACGGCCGCGCCTTGGTCGACATCAAGGACGACACGGGGGCGGTGGTGCTGAAGGCCGGGCAGCAGCTGGACGGCTTCGCCCAACTGCGCGACGACGGCACCACCATGTCCGGCTGCTGGATTTTCGCCGGCAGTTGGACGGAGAAGGGCAACCAGATGGCCCGGCGCGACGCGTCGGACCCGCGCGATGCCGGCATCGCCCCCAACTGGGCGTGGGCCTGGCCTGCCAATCGCCGCATCCTGTACAACCGCGCCAGCGCCGACCTGGACGGCAAGGCGTGGAACCCGCACAAGCCCGTCATCCAGTGGAACGGGTCCAAGTGGGTGGGCTTCGACGTGCCGGACTACGGCCCGACCGTGAAGCCGCAGGACGGGGTCGGCCCCTTCATCATGAACCAGGAAGGGCAGGGTCGCCTGTTCGCCCGGGGCCTGATGGTCGAGGGGCCGTTCCCCGAGCATTACGAGCCGTTCGAAAGCCCGGCGGAAAACGTGCTTCATCCCAAGGTGAAGAGCAACCCGGCCGCCCGCGTCTTCCCCAACGACCGCAAGGCGATGGGGACGGCGCAGGACTTCCCCTATGTCGGCACCACCTACCGCCTGACCGAGCACTTCCACTATTGGACCAAGCATGCGCTGATCAACGCCATCCTCCAGCCGGAGGAGTTCGTGGAGATCGGCGAGGCCCTGGCCAAGGAGAAGGGCATCGAGCAGGGCGGCTGGGTCAAGGTGTCGTCCAAGCGCGGCCAGGTGATCTGCAAGGCCTTCGTGACCAAGCGCATCAAGCCGCTGATGGTGGACGGCAAGCCGACCCACGTCATCGGCTGTCCCATCCACTGGGGCTTCACCGGTGTGGCGCGCAAGGGCTACGGCGCCAATACCCTGACGCCGTTCGTGGGTGACGCCAACACCAACACGCCGGAGTTCAAGGCCTTCCTGCTCAACATCGAGAAGACCAACGCGCCGCCCGCGGTGGACGTGGCCCAGGGGCCGCGTGACGCCCAAGGGGTGCCGAAGTCGCTCACCAAGGTGGGGAGCCTGTGATGGCCGACCTGCAATCCCAGGACTACATCCGCCGGTCGGCCACCAACCTGACGCCGCCTTCGGTGCGCCACCATGAGCTTGAGGTGGCCAAGCTGATCGACGTCAGCCGCTGCATCGGCTGCAAGGCCTGCCAGTCCGCCTGCATGGAATGGAACAACCTGCGGCCGGAGATGGAGGAGTTCAACGGCGCCTACGAGAACCCGCACGACCTCAACCCCGGCACCTGGACCCTGATGCGATTCGCCGAGTACGAGGACGAGCAGGGGAACCTGGAGTGGCTGATCCGCAAGGACGGCTGCATGCACTGCGAGGATCCGGGCTGCCTCAAGGCCTGCCCGGCCCCCGGCGCCATCGTCCAGTACGCCAACGGCATCGTCGACTTCATCAGCGAGAACTGCATCGGCTGCGGCTATTGCGTGAAGGGCTGTCCCTTCAACATCCCGCGCATCAGCGCCCAGGACCACAAGTCGTACAAGTGCACCTTGTGCTCTGACCGCGTGGGCGTGGGGCTGGAGCCGGCCTGCGTGAAGACCTGCCCGACCGGCGCCATCATGTTCGGCTCCAAGGACGACATGAAGGACTGGGCGGGCGAGCGTATCGCCGAGCTGAAGGAACGCGGCTTCCAGAACGCCGGCCTGTATGACCCGCCGGAGGTGGGCGGCACCCACGTCATGTACGTGCTGCACCACGCCGACAAGCCCTCGCTCTACTCCGGCTTGCCGGACAAGCCCCACATCAGCGCGCTGGTGGGGGCGTGGAAGGGCGTCCTGAAGCCGCTGGCCCTGGCTGGCCTGGCCTTCGCCGCCGTCAGCGCCTTCGTCCATTCCATCGTCTCCGGCCCCAATGAGACGACGGAGGCGGACGAGGCGCGCGCGCGGGCGGAGATGGAGAAGGCGAAACGGAATGGGAGTGCTGAGTCATGAGCTATCCCAAGGGAACCATCGTCCGTAATTCCACCCTGACCCGGGTGAACCACTGGATCACCGGCCTCTGCTTCGTGCTGCTGACCCTGTCGGGCCTGGCCATGTTCCACCCCGTCTTCTTCTGGCTGTCGAACCTGTTCGGCAGCGGGCAGTGGATGCGGGCGCTGCACCCATGGCTGGGTGTGACCCTGATCGTCAGCTTCCTGGGGCTGTTCATCCAGTTCTGGCGGGACAATTTGTGGAACCGCGACGACGTGGAATGGGCCAAGTCGCTGGACAAGGTGCTGGACAACCGGGAGGAGGAGGTGCCGCCCGTTGGCCGCTTCAACGCCGGCCAGAAGGTGGTGTTCTGGGGCATGGCCCTGATCCTCCCGGTGCTGTTCGTCACCGGCATCCTGATCTGGGAGGTCTATTTCGGCGGCGCCACCTCCATCGAGACGCAGCGCGTCGCCGTGCTGATCCACAGCCTGGGCGCCATCGGCGCCATCCTGATCTGGATCACGCATGTCTACGCGGCGATCTGGGTGAAGGGGTCCATGCGGGCCATGCTGCACGGCTGGGTCACGCCCGGCTGGGCCCACCGGCACCATCGCAAGTGGTTCCAGCGCCTGGTCGCCACCGGCTCCCCCGGGCCGACGCCGGACAGCACGGCTAAATTCCGCGAGCATTAAGCGGCATCGGCGCTTATCTATCACGGGGGCGCGGTCCGACCAGGCCGCGCCCCCGCTTGCTTTTCCAGGAGTTCGATCATGAGACAGGGTGAAGTGGCGCCCAAGGCGCCGTGGATCGGCAACCCGCAGGGCGGGGTGACGGCGCCGGCCCCCATTATCCTGCCCGATCCGTCCACGCGCTTCGCCCGCACCTCCGGGCGGCTGGGCGTGCTGGCGGTCGACCACCCCATGGCGCAGTGGCTGGAGTTTTTGTGCGAGCTGTCGCAGGCCCAGCACGACGCGGCCGACATGATCGACGTGACCGCCCCGGACGCCGACGACGTGGCCGTCGCCACCGACGCCGGCATGCCGCCCCTGGCCGCCGATGGCCATGAGCGCGACATCGTCTGGCGCGAGGCGCTGACCCTGATCCTGCGCCATTTCGACCGCCTGCCCGAGGTGCCGGATCTGGTGGCCTCCGTCATCGACAGCCTGAACGAGGTGGACGGCGACACGCTGGAATACCTGGCCAACGACTTCCTCAGCGGCAATGTCGCGCCTGAGGATGCCGGCCGCGCCGTCTTCATCGCCGCCGCCCTGCAGGTCTATTTCACCAAGCTGGCCGCCAGCCTGGAGGCGGACCAGGTGCATTTGCTGCCGGAACGCGGCCTGTGCCCCTGCTGCGGATCCACCCCGGTGGCGGGCGTCATCACCGCCTCCGGCTCCACGCCCGGCGTGCGCTACCTCTACTGCTCCCTCTGCTCCACCGCCTGGAACCATGTGCGGGCGGTGTGCATCACCTGTGGGCAATCTGCCCACCTGTCGCTGAAAAGCGTGGAGGGGGAGAATGGCGCCGTGCAAGCGGAAACCTGCGACGACTGCCACACCTACGCCAAGATGCTGTACCTGGCCAAGGACCCCAAGCTGGACGCTTACGCCGACGACCTGGCCAGCCTGGGCCTGGACCTGATGGTGGCCGAAGTCGGCTGGCTGCGCCACGCGCCCAACCCGCTGCTGCTGGCGTGAGAGAAGGCGGCTCCGGTTCGGATGGCCGGGGCCGCGTCTGAGGCGCTATGAGAACAACGCCACGGCCAGATAGCCGCCGACGATGCCCAGCAGCACCACGCCGGCGATGACCGCCGCCAGCGCCTTCTGCGGGAAGGAGCGGTGCAGCATGGCGATGGAGGGCAGGCTGATGGGCGGCAGGGTCATCAGCAGGGCGCCGGCGGGCCCCACGCCCATGCCCAGCGACAGCATGGCCTGGATGATGGGAACCTCGCCCGCCGTGGGGATGACGAACAGCGTACCGGCGATGGCGAAGGCGGCGATCCAGATGAACTGGTTGCCGATCTCCGGCCCGATGGCGGGGAACAGCCAGGCGCGGGCAGCACCCAGGGCCAGGACGATGACAATGTATTCCGGGATCAGGCGCACGGCCATGCGGCCCAGGATCTTGAGCCAGCGGACGAAGGGGTTCTGCGCCTCCGCCTCCGCTTGCAGGGCCAGCAGGGCGGCTTCCTGGTCCGGCATGGGGCTGACGCGGTTGGCCAGCAGGCCCAGGCCCAGCACCATGACCAAACCTAGGGCAAGACGCAGGCCCGTCCACTGCCAGCCCAGGACGAAGCCGATGAAGACCAGGGTGGCGGGGTTCAGCACGGTGTTGCCCAGCCAGAAGGCCATGGCCGCCCCCGGCGCCGCCTGCTGGCGGCGCAGGCCCATCACCACCGGGGCGGCACAGCAGGTGCACATCATGCCGGGCAGGGACAGCAGGCCGCCGGCCAGCACGCTGCCGAAGCCGGTGCGGCCCAGGGCGCGCGCCACCCAGGTGACGGGCAGCAGCGCCTGGATGGCGGAGCCCAGCAGCAGGCCCAGCACCATGGCCTGCCAGATGGCCTTGCCGTAGGCCAGGGCATAGCCCACGGCCGCCTCCCACGACGGGGCCGGGGCGGCGGCGTCCGTGCCCATCAGGATGGACTTGCCGATGGCATGGTTGGCCGCCGCCACGAAGGCACGGGCGTAATAGGGCGACCATTTCACGTAGAACAGGCCGGCGATGGCGATCAAGGCGACGATGGCGATCCCCACCATGGGGTGGGGGCGGCCGGGGATGTGCGGCGACTTCGCGGCGGTCAGGTCCATGGGGATGCGTCCGTGGCATAGGCTGGGGCACGCGGGGGGCGGCACGTCCCCCACGTCTTGGACCCGACCGGGCCACGGGGTCCGCATCGGGAGTCGGCTATCGACGCAACGCGGCGATAGGCATCCTCGATCGAACAACTCCGGTCTTAACGCCGCTTGCAAATAAGGGCAATGTCCTTATCTGCGATGTGGTTGGTTTGCCTGCAGACAATACAAAAACCGGTCTTCCATACAATTGAAGGCGATAGAAATGTCCAATGACCCGATACGTTTGACCGATCTCGCCCACGGTGGGGGGTGCGGCTGCAAGCTGGCGCCGGCGGTGCTGCAGCAGTTGCTGGCGGGTCAGCCGCAGACGGCCGGCTACGCCAACCTGCTGGTGGGGACGGAAACGGGGGACGACGCCGCCGTCTGGCAGCTGGACGACCGCCATTGCATCATCGCCACCACCGACTTCTTCATGCCGGTGGTGGACGATCCGCGCGATTTCGGCCGCATCGCCGCCACCAACGCGCTGTCCGATGTCTACGCCATGGGCGGCCGGCCCCTGTTCGCGCTAGCCATCCTGGGCATGCCCCTGGGCAAGCTGGCGCCCGAGGTGGTGCGCGAGATTCTGGCTGGCGGCGCCAGCATCTGTGCCGAGGCCGGCATCCCCGTGGCCGGCGGCCATTCCATCGATAGTGGGGAGCCCATCTACGGTCTGGCCGTCATCGGCGTGGCGCCGCCCCAGGCCATCCGCCGCAACGCCACGGCCAAGGCCGGCGACGCCCTGATCCTGACCAAGGGCCTGGGTGTGGGCGTCTATTCCGCCGCCTTCAAGAAGCAGAAGCTGGATGCCGCCGGCTATGCCGAGATGGTGGCCAGCACCACCCTGCTGAACCGTGTGGGCGCCACCTTGGCGCAGGACGCCGACGTGCACGCCATCACCGACGTCACCGGCTTCGGCCTGCTGGGCCACGGGCTGGAGATGGCGCGGGGCGCCGGGCTGACGCTGGCGGTGGAGTGGGACCGTCTGCCCTTCCTGTCCCAGGCGGCCCCCTTGGCCCAGGCCGGTTTCATCACCGGCGCCTCCAACCGCAACTGGGCCAGCTATGGCGAGGAAACGCGCCTGCCCGCCGACCTCGCACCCTGGCAGCGCGCCCTGCTGACCGACCCGCAAACCTCCGGCGGCCTGCTGGTGGCCGTGGCGCCGGAGCGGGCGGAGGAGATCCGCCGCCAGATTATGGACGCGGGCTACCCGATGGCCCGCGTTGTCGGCCGCGTGACGGAGGGGGAGCCGGTGGTGCGCGTCGTCTGACGGCACCAAGGATGGATGCGGAGCCCTGAATCAGGCTCCGCCCCAAGTTGGCGTCACCAGGTTGGCATCTCAGTACACGGCGCCGCGGGAAACGCTGTCAAAGATGAATTCCCCTGACCGGTCGGGACGGGATTCGCCTTTGCGGAAGATGGCCGTTTCCCGGTAGCCGCCCTTGATGCGCATCTTCAGCCAGTCCGGCCTGCCGATGATGTCGGGGGGCATCAGCGTCACGGCGCCGGGGCGGCTGCCGGCCTGGTATGGGAAGATGGTCAGGTGGTGTTCCCGCAGATCCGTTGGGCGGTCGGACTTGAAGACCGTGGTCACGCCCACGTCCCCTTCCTGGGATGCGGGAACGCGGAACATGGGATTGAGCGTCAGGTCCGCCGGCGACACATAAAATTGCGTCGGGTCGTACAGAAGCTCGATGCTGCTGATCCGCGTGCCGTTCACCCAGACCAGCAGGGCGGGATCGGTATCAATGGAGATACCGAACTGCGCCGATGCGCCGCCCCCCGCCGGCCCGCTGACGCCCGGCCCGGAAATGGGCGGGCCGCTATACGGGAAGTCCGAGATGAAGCGGGCGCTGAAGCTCTTCTCGATATAGGCGTAGCCCCGGTGGTTCATCGTCACGCTCGCTTCCCCTGCCCGTTTTAAGGTTCGGTCTGGATTTGGCGGAAGGGAATGGGAGTCGAACCCACCCGAGACAGTCTCGCTGCCTCACCCGGATTTGAAGTCCGGACGCCCCACCAGGGGCGATTCCCTTCCGTCTGACCGAAAACTCACAAAACCACAGGCGGCCCGAACAAGTCCAGCCGGTGCGGGTTGATGCGGCGCAGGTCACCCCGGCGCAGGGTGACGCCATGCCGGTCGAAGAAGTCCAGGATCTGGATGGCGACCTTGCGCCCGTTGTCCATGCGGTCGCGGAAAGGGGCGACGACGAAGGCGCCGCCGGGGGACTGGGCGGCCACGTCCACGGCGATGGCCATCATCTCGCGCACCGTGTCGCGCAGGAAGAAATGGTCGTGCGCCACCTGGTCGGCCCAGCCCATGCGGCCGGCCAGCTTCAGAATGCGGCGCACTTCGCCTTCATCCCGGCCGGTGTCGGCGGCGATGTCGCGCACCCGCGGCGGGCGGAAGCGCACCTCCCCGCCCAGCAGGGGGGCGAGGTCGGCCCACGCCGCCTCATCGGCCGGCGCCAGGCGCACGACGTGGCCGGACAGTCGGATAAAGGCGCCGTCCAGCGCCACCAGCCCCTGCGCCACCGCCCGGCTTATGGCCACGGTGAAGACGGGGGCGGGCAGGCGGGGTTGCACGGCCAGGCGCAGCTTCTCCCGCCCCATGCCCTGCAGGTCCGGGTTCTCGGCGTGATAGGCCGCCAGCGTTTCCGACAGGTGGGCCAGGAAGGCCGCCCAGCGGTCCGCCGACAGGGCCGTCCGCGTCCCCCCCTGGTCCAGCACCACCAGGTTCAGCGCATCGGCCAGCGCCGCCGCCGAGCCGTCGGGCAAGGCGTGGTCGCGGACGAAGGCCGTCAGGTCGGCATAGTGCGGCGGGATTGCCAGCAGGGCGGCCAGCGCGGCCTCGGGGCTGGGAAGGGCCAACGCCGCGCGCTGGGCCGCGCGCTCCGCCGTGCGGCGGCGGCGGGGCGGGGGGTGCAGGTCGATGAAGCGCCCGCCGCCCAGGGTGTGCTGGGCCGAGACATCGCGGATGACGTAACGGTCGCCCGCCGCCGCGGCGATGGGCCGTTCCAGCACCAACTGCACTTGCGTGGCCTCGCCGCCCGAAAGCGTGTCCTCCGACAGCAGGACGACGCGGGCGCCCACCTCCGCCGCCGCGTGGTGCAGGCGCACGGGGAACCATTGCGCCAGCGGCTTGGCCCCGGCGTCGCGGGGCAGCAGACGCAGGCTGGCGTCGATGCGGTCGGTGGGGGCGTGCAGGGCGGGCGCCAGCACCATGTCGCCCCGGTGCAGGGCCTCCTTGGTGATGTCGGGCCCGGCCAGGTTCAGGGCGCAGCGGTCGCCGGCCCGGCCTTCCTCCGCCACCGTGTTCTGGGCGTGGAGGGAGCGGACGCGCGCGGGCAGGCCGGAGGGGCTGACCGTCACGCCGTCGCCCACGCGCACCCGACCGGACAGCACCGTGCCCGTCACCACCACGCCCACCCCGGTCAGGGTGAAGGCGCGGTCGATGGCCAGGCGGAAGGCGCCGGGGTCGGCGGCGGTCTTGGCGGCCGCCTGGGCGCGCGCCTCCCGTTCCAGCCGCGCCCGCAAATCCTCGATGCCCATGCCGGTGAGGGCGGAGACGGGCAGGATGTCGGCGCCGTCCAGGCTGGTGCCCGCCAGCGCCGCCTTGATCTCCGCCGTCACGGCCGCCAGGCGGTCGGGCGGGGCGAGGTCGGCCTTGGTCAGGGCCACCAGGCCGTGGCGGATGCCCAGCAGGTCGATGATGGCCAGGTGCTCGCGCGTTTGCGGCATGACGCCGTCGTCGGCCGCCACCACCAGCAGGGCATAGTCGATGCCGCTGGCGCCCGCCACCATGGTGTGGACGAAGCGCTCATGCCCCGGCACATCGACGAAGCCCAGCGTGGGCCCATCCGGAAGGGGCAGATAGGCGAAGCCCAGGTCTATGGTGATGCCCCGGGCCTTCTCCTCCTTCAGGCGGTCGCCATCGACGCCCGTCAGGGCCCGTACCAGGGCGGTCTTGCCATGGTCGATATGGCCGGCGGTGCCGATGATCATGGCCGGGGCAGCTCCGCCAGCGCCGCCAGGAAGGCCGGCTCATCGCGCAGGCAGCGCAGGTCCAGCACCAGGCGCCCGTCCTCGATGCGGCCGATGATGGGACGCGACAGGGCCCGGAAGGCGGCCGCCAGCGCGTTCAGCGCGGCGCCGGCGGCGCCGATGGCCAGGCCGGCGCTGGGCAGCGTGTCCAGCGGCAGGGCGCCGGAGCCGATCTGGCTGTCGCAATCGCAGACCGCCACCGTGAAGCCGTCGCCCAGCACCTGGGCCAGTAGGGGCGCCAGGCGATGGGCTTGCTCCGCGATTTCCGCCTTTGGCCGCGACAGCAGGGCCAGGGTGGGCAGGCGCTGGGCCAGGCGGTCGGGGTCGCGGTACAGCTTCAGCGTCGCCTCGATGGCGGCCAGCCGCACCTTGTCCACCCGCAGGGCCCGCTTCATGGGGTTGCGGTTGAGGGCCTGGATCAGGTCGCGGCGGCCGACGATGAAGCCGGCCTGCGGCCCGCCCAGCAGCTTGTCGCCGGAAAAGGTGACCAGATCCGCCCCCTCGGCCACCGCCTCGCGCACCGTGGGTTCGCGCTTCAGGCCGTGGGCGGACAGGTCCACCAAGGTGCCCGAGCCGAGGTCGTTCACCAGGGGCACCCCGGCGCCATGGGCGATGCCGGCCAGTTCGGGCGCCAGCACCTCTTTGGTGAAGCCTTGGATGCGGTAGTTGCTGGTGTGGACCTTCAGGACCAGGCCGGTTTCGGGCGTCAGCGCGCCGGTGTAGTCCTTGGCGTGGGTGCGGTTGGTGGTGCCGACCTCCACCAGGCGGGCACCGGCCTGGGCCATGATGTCGGGCATGCGGAAGGCGCCGCCGATCTCGATCAACTCCCCGCGCGACACGATGGCGTCGCGGCCCCGGGCCAGGGTGTTCAGTACCAGCAGCACGGCGGCGGCGTTGTTGTTGACTACGGTGGCGTCCTCCGCCCCGGTGAGTTCGCACAACAGGGCGCGGACATGGTCGTCCCGCTCCCCGCGCTTGCCGTCTTCCAGGTCGAATTCCAGCGCCACGGGGTCACCCATGGCGGCCAGGGCCGCGTCCATGGCCTCCCGCGCCAGCAACGCGCGGCCCAGGTTGGTGTGCAGCACCGTGCCCGTCAGATTGAACAACGGGCGCAGATTGGACCGGCCGGCATCCTCCAGCCGGGCCCCAGCCAGGGTGGCCACGGCGTCGGCATCCGGCACGGTGCCGCCGCTGGCCAGCAGGGCGGCGCGGGCCTCGGCCAGCACGGCACGGATGGCGTCCGTCACTGCCGTCCGGCCGTGGCGGTCCAGCAGGGGGGATGCGGCGGGGCGAGAAAGGACGGCGCTGATGGAAGGCAGATCGCGGAGGTGCACGGGGACAGGGCACTTTCGTTGGGGTGTTCTCCCCTTGTGGCAGATTTAAATATTTGGTCAATCCCGCCGAAAACCAAAGCCTGGACCACCCATACCTAGGTATGGCGTCACAGCGGTATGACGTTCCAGGACGCCAGGCCGTCAGAACGCCAGGCCCAGGCCGATGGTCCAGCCGCGCACGCCGTTGCCGATGATGGCCGACCCGCGCAGCGTCACGCCCTCCACCCCATAGCCGACGTGGGGCGTCATCACCTCCAGGCCGCCGCCCACCTCCAGGAACTTGTCGAAGCCCAGGAAATCCTGCTGCGACCCGATCAGGATGTTGCCCCGGCTGAAGGCGATCCAGCGCAGGTCGTTGGTGAAGAAGTGGCCCAGGGGGCCGTCCAGCTGGGCGTTGACGGTGGCGAAGCCGAAGCTGCCGGTGGACTTCAACGACGGGTCGCTGGTGCGGCTGGGGATGTCGGCGAATTCGCTGAAGCGGCCCATGAGGTGCAGGCGCAGATCGTCGGTCAGGGTGCGCTCGTGCAGCACCTCCACCCCGCCGCCGGCCAGGAAGCTGTCGATGCGCATGCTGGTCAGGATGCCGCCCGTGCTCTCCCGCAGCAGGTCGGCGTTGGGGCCGGCGAATTCGCCGCTGCCGCGAATGCGGGTGTAGCCGCCCAGGGCGACCGGCCGGACGGAGGTGGACTCGCCGATCGGGATATCCAGGCCGAAGCCGCCCAGCGCGGAATAGGATTTGTAATTCTCCTTCACGGCGTCGGGCGCGCCGGTATCGGCGCCCAGGGCCGTCTGCTGCCAAGCCGTCTCATAGCCCAGGGTGACTTCCAGATAGGGGGCGACGCTGTCGGTGTCGTCCTTGTCGCGGAAGCTATGGGTGATGGGCAGCTTGTAGCCGTGCAGCGTGATCTCATTGCTGCTGTAGCGGGCGGCGCTGGCGTCGGGCGTTCCGCCGAAGACGCCCAGGGTCTCGAAGCCGTGGCCGATGTCCTCCGTCCTCAACTGGTCGCGCACCGCGTCGCGTATGGCCTCAGCGCTCACGCCCGAGGTCGTGGCCTGCGCCTTCGCCCCTGCGGACAGCAGGACGGCGGCCATGCCGGTCATAATGGCGGCTGTGCGCCAGAAGGGGTGGCAGAGTGGGGTGAGTATCGCCAACCGATGTCCCATGCGCGCCTGTCCGATCGCTGCAGCCATTCCCAGGGAAATGTCCCTCGGCGTTGCGCCGGCAATGCGCCAAGAGTAATAACTAAAAATAAATGTAAATTACGAACGGTTGACCTTAGTCGTTTATGGTGTTTGAAATTATCCCACGGTGATGAAGCGCGAATGAGGGATGCGGATGATGGCGATCGCGAAGGCTCGGGTGCGGGCCGAAACCTGGGCGGAAGCGTGCTTGCCCTTGGCGGCGCTGCTGTATCTCATGCTGCTTGGCATGCTGTTCCCTGGCGTGCCGGCCTGAGGGTTAATTCCATAATAAATTTGTGGAATAGTGCTTCCTCTCCGGGCATGAAAACGGTCCGGACATGAAAACGGCGGCCACGGGATAACCCGGGCCGCCGTTTCATTTAGGGCTTAAGCCGCTGCGTCAGTTGGTCGCCGGGCGCTGCGAGGTGCGGTCCACCAGGCCGGCCCAGTTGCTGACCGAGACGAAATGGGCATAGACCAGGGCCAGCCAGCCGCGCTCGCGCCAGCGCTGGAAGTCCTCGGCCGGCAGCTGGTTGAACCGGGATTCGTCGATGACCTTGAAGCCGGCGAGGCTCAGCTTCTGGCCGTCCTTCAGGGTGACGTCGGCGCGGTTCTCCACCAGCAGGTCGGCCTTGATCAGGGCCTCCACGAACTCGGTGGTGGCATTGTAGTGGCCCTGGTAGTCGCTGCAGAAGGCCAGGGCGTTGCGGGTCACCTCGGTGGGCTGGCCGCTCTCGAACAGCTTGTTGGGGCCGCCGTGGCTGAGGCTGGAGGCCGCCTCGTCGATGCAGAGGGTGAACTCCGCCTTCTCCCGGTTCTCCAGGAAGATGAAGGGGTAGCGGCGGACGTAGGCCGGGATGTAGGCGCCGGCTTCCCAGGCGCCGTCGGTGTCCACGAACAGGTTTTCGCCGTTGCGCATGCCCAGCAGGGCCACTGCCTGGGGCGGGGCGCCGTCCAGGAACAGGATGGGGTAGTGCTTGCAGGCCAGCGTGAATTCCGCGGCGATCACCGGCACGGAGTTGGAACCGGCGGCGAACTGGTAGCCGGTGGCGGGGGCCAGCGACAGGTCGCCGTCACGCTCCGCGGCCAAGGGGCGGGGGCGCTGGTAGAAGGCAGGAAGGGTCTGCGTGCTCATCTCTGTTCCAAGTCCCGGATCAATTGGGGTTATGAGTTATGCGCCGTTCCCCGCGCCGCTGGCGGCCAGGGCCTGGCAATCTCGAAGTTAGTGGTACCGCACCCGCCCGTGGTCAACGTCGGGGATGGGGTAATGCCCATCGCCGCACGCTACCACCGATGGCGGGGGGAAGGGCACCGCTATTCATTCCCCGATTGGACAGGTCCCCAAATGGGACAGGGGCCTGCCGGGCTTTTTGGGGAGAACCCGGCGTTGGAACCCCTCCTGGAAATTGGGGGTGCCGGCTGACGGTATCGCGAGGTCTCAGAACTTCACCGACACGCGGCTGTAGTAATAGCCGCCGGTGATGCCGAAGGGGGAGAACAGGCCGTATTTGTTCAGGCCGGTCTTGGCATCGACGATGCCGATGGCATCGGGGTAGACGTCGAACAGGTTGTTGGCGCCCAGGCTGACGCTGATGTGGTCGGTCACATCCACGCCCACGTCCAGGTCGGTGACCCACTTGGCGCTGAAGGTGCGATCGTTGCCGGCCACCGTACCGGCCTCGGTATAGCTGCCGTAGCGGGTGAGGCGCGTATCGATATGCAGCCGGTCCCAGTGCCAGTTGGCGGACAGGATGGCCTTGCCGCGCGGCGTGCCGTCGGTCAGGTCGGCCTGGCGCTGCCGGTCGAACAGGGCGTAGCCCAGGGTGGAAAGCTGGGCCGGTGTCGGCTTGATGTGGGTGATGGTGGTGCGCGTCCAGCTGTAGGCGGCGCCCAGCCGCACGTCGCCGGCGTCGCCCAGGTCGACCAGGTAGTTGGCCACGGCGTCCACGCCCTCCGTCCGGGTATCGACGGCGTTGGTGTAGTACTGCGCCGACAGGCCGGGGGCGAAGCCGGCCGCCTGCAGGATGGTGGAGACGGCGTTGCCGGTCAGCAACCCGGTCTCGACGATGCGATCCTTGATGTCGATGCGGTAGGCGTCCAGCGTCAGCTGCAGGCTGTGCACCGGTTCCGCCGTCACGCCCACGCCGTAGTTGGTGGAGGTCTCGGGCGTCAGCGGCGTGGCGCCCAGGGCCTTGGCCTCGCCCGAGGTCGCCGGCAGCACCTTGATGGGCAGGATGATGTAGTTGCCGGCGGCATCGACCGTGCCGGTGAAGGTGGAGGAGGCGTAGATGCTCTGCGCCAGCGAGGGCGCGCGGAAGCCGTTGCTGACCGTGCCGCGCAGGGCGTAGCCGGGCGCCAGCTCATAGCGGGTGGCCAGCTTGCCGCTGGCGGTGTCGCCCACGGCGCCGGTGTAATGCTCCACCCGGCCGGCGGCGTCCACCGACCAGGCGGGCGTCAGGTTGGTGGCCAGGTCGATATAGGCCGCGGCGTTGTTGCGGGCGATGGCGCCGCTGTCGGCGGGCGAGGTGCCGGTGTAGGAGGCCAGGCCCGGCTGCGGATGCTGCCCGGCGTAGTAGCCGTTGGGGATGACATAGCTGCCGATGATGTAGCTGGCGGGGTCGCCGGGGTCGATCTCATAGCGCTCATACCGGTGTTCCAGGCCCCAGGCCACGGTCACGGGGGCGGGGAGGCCCAAATCCAGTGCCCGGCTGACGTCCAGGTCGGTGGTCACCTGGTCGAAGATCTGGTCGGCCAGATGGAAATAGGTGGGGCTGGTCGGGCCCAGGGTGGCGTTCAGCGTGTTCTCGCCATCCAGCTTGGCGTCGTCGCGGCCATAGGTGGTGCTGAGGTCCCAGGACCAGGACGCGATCTCGCCCCGCCCACCCACCGTGGTCTGGAAATCCGTCTCCCAGATGCGGCGCAGGGCGTTGAAGCCGTTGGGATAGACCTCGGGCAGGGAGTTGATGTTGTTGGGCAGGAAGCTGCCGGTGTTCTTGCGCGAGCGGCGCTTGGATACGGTGCTGAAGGAATAGAGCGTGACGTCATCCCCCACCGGAAGCTCGGCATTGTACGACCCGCTGTAGATCGTTTCCTGCCCCGGGCCGTAGCTGTCGCCGTAGAAGGTGCGGTCGGCCGTGGCCTCCCGCGGGTCACGGGCGCCATTGGCCAGGGGATTGTACAGGTTGGCCACGCTGGTGGGTGCCGCGCGGCTGGCCGACTGGTTGTCCTTGTAGTCGGCGGACAGGTTGAGGAAGCCTTGCCGGGGCAGGTCCAGTCCGTAATTGGCGGCCACGTGCTTGGTGAAGCCGTCACCGCCGTAGTTCTGGCCCAGGCTGCTCTCGACGCTGCCGCCCTCGGGCGCGTTCTTCAGGATGATGTTGATGACGCCGGCGATGGCGTCGGAGCCATACTGGGCGGCGGCGCCGTCGCGCAGCACCTCGATATGGTCGATGGCCCCCACGGGGATGAGGTCCAGGTCCACCGGTACGCCGCCGTTGGCGATGCGCGCCAGGTTGTTGATCAGCGCCGTGTTGTGCCGCCGCTTGCCGTTGACCAGCACCAGCGCCTGGTCGCCGTTCAGGCCGCGCATGGTGGTGGAGCGCACGGTCCAGCTGGTGCCGCCGCCGTTCACGCCCGGCAGGTTGAAGGATGGCACCAGCTGGTTCAGCAGTTCCTTCAGGCCGACCTTGCCCGTCTCCGCCAATTGCGCCGCCCCGACGACATCGATGGGGGAGGGGCTGTCGATGGCCGCCCGGCTGCCGCCGCGCAGGCCGGTCACCACCGTTTCCTGCACCGTGTCCAATTCCACACTATCGCTGGCCGGGGCCCCGGTGGCCGCGATCGCCGGGGCGGCCTGTTCCGCCGCGTGCGCCGTGACGGCAACGGTGGGCAGAGCCAGCGCGGTGGCCAGCAGCAGGATCTTATGGCGGCTCAAAATTGCGGTGGCATGCATGTAAAACCCCCTCGGACCCGACTTGGCACGCCTGCCGGGCTTCCCCGATGTTGAATAAAGCGTCGGGTTTTTAGACAGGCCGCCGCCCTGGCCCGTAAATCGACTTATCCTTGAGAATTTGATGAGGACACTAAATTGGTAGTCAGGCTGTGCATCATTGGGATCAGCCGCCCGGAATGAAGCCCTGGAAAGGCCGGATTCCTATAATGCGATAAATAAGTGTGAAATATTGAGCTATGCGATATATTGTACATCGCTATGCTGCGGACTTGGGTTGCTGGGGTGTGTCTCGCCGTGTGTAATTGGGGTCAATGAGAACCCATGGACAGTGAGGACCGTGCCCCATGCCCCCCAATCTGCCCACCGAGTTGCTGCGCACCTTTGTCGCCATCGTTGACGCCGGCACCCTGCAGAAGGCGACGGAGCGCATCTTCCTGACCCAGTCTGCCCTCAGCCTGCAGATCAAGCGGCTGGAGGACCTGTTGCAGACGCAGCTGTTCCTGCGCGAGGGGCGGCGCCTGACCCTGGCGCCGGCGGGGGTGACCTTGCTGGGCTTCGCCCGCAAGATCCTGGAAATGAATGAGCAGGCGGTCAGCGCCGTCACCGCCGGGGCCTTCGCCGGCCCGGTGCGGGTGGGCATGGTACAGGACATGACCGACACGCTGCTGACCGGCGTGCTGGCCAGCTACGCCCAGATCCATCCCCAGGCGCAGTTGCACGCCCGCATCGCCGGCACCGCCGAACTGTTGGAACAGATGACGGCGGACCGGCTGGACGTGGTGGCGGGCTTCGGCCCGGCGGGCGACCCCAACGGGGTGCTGACCGTGCCGGTACGCTGGATGGGTAATCCGGAGCTGCTGAGTGCCGACGTGCTGCCCCTGGTGGTTCTGGAAACGCCCTGCCGCTTCCGCGAGGCGGCGCTGTCGGCCCTGGACCGCATCGGCCGGCCCCACCGCATCGTGGTGGAAACCCCCAACCTGTCCAGCCTGCGCGCCGCCGTGCGCGCCGGCTTGGGCCTGACCTGCCGTGCCATGGCCTTCGACCCGCTGCCGCCCCTGCCGCTGGGCGTGCTGCCGCCCCTGGCCCCCGTCAGCGTCATCCTGGCCCACCGGCCCAATCCATCGGACTCCATCACCAGCCTGATCGGCCTGGTGCGCCAGGCGATCGCGGCCCAGGGCGTCGGGGATGGGGACGGTGAGGAGGATGAGCCGCGGGCCAACGCGGCGTAAACTGGCGCGGGAGTTGTTTGGTGCTGCGCTATTCCGGCAATTCGTCGCCGGACTGTGGCGGGGTGTCGGGCACACGGGCCAGGAAGGCGGCAAAACCCTGGCCTGAAGCGCCCCCAGCCCGCGCATGTAAGAAGGCGGCGGCGGTTTCGACCGAGCCAATTTTCTCGGCCACCGCCGCAGCGATCCACTGATTGAGTGATACACCGTCCTCACGAGCGAGCCGAGCGGCGGCTTCCTTTACTGATGCTGGCAGCTTCAGTGGATAGGTCGCTTTGCTCATTTGATAGCTCCTTGAAGAAACTCAGCCGGCCGTAGCACTGGAACGCCAAACCGCGCGGCCGGCCCGAAATCCCGAATGTTATGCGTCACCAGGGCATCCGCCTGCCCGTTGACCGCCGCTTCCAAAACCAGTTCGTCTGCCGGGTCTGCCAACTGCGGCCGCCATGTGAAATGCACGTCCACGGGTTCCAGCAAGGCGGCCAACTCCTGGAGTAACCCATCAATCTCGTCGATGTTCAGCCCATGGGCCTCTCGTTGTTCAGGGCGTTTCAAGACGGCTTCATATTCCAGGAACAAGGCGGTGGTGACCAACGCGCGGAACCGGCCTTGGGCGAGGAGCGTCAGGATTACGAATGAGGCGCCTCGCCGGCTGCGCAAGCCGGCGGTAAGGATATTCGTATCGAGAGCGGCGCGTTTCATACCATGGAAGGCTATCAGCTATTTTCCCCCAACGCAACGCAGTGACATCCCATGGGATGTCACTGCGTGCAATCTTGGCTGCTGGGGTTTTGTGGTCTAGGCGTCATACCCCGGTGACTCCCGGGCCAGGCGGCGCAGCAGGCCGGCCCAGGGCAGCTTGGCGTGATCGGGGCGATGGTTGGCCACCTGCTGGCGCACCTCGGCCTGGGCGTGCTCGGGCGCCAGCAGAATGCCGTCGCGGCCGGCGCTGAGCGTGCGCACCTGCAGGGTGGCGGAACGTTCCAGGGCATGAATGCCCAGAAAGGCGTGGGCGGCGGTGGGGCCCAGCGCCAGGGTGCCATGGTTGCGCAGCAGCATCAGGCTCTTATCGCCCAGGTCGGCCACCAGCCGCTCCCGCTCATCCAGGTGCAGGGCGATGCCTTCATAATCGTGATAGGCCAGGCGCGGGATGACGGTCAGGGAATGCTGGTTCAGGGGCAGCAGCCCTTCCTTGTGCGCCGAGACGGCGATGCCGTCGGCGGTGTGCAGATGGATGACGAACTTGGCGTCATGCCGGGCGCCGTGGATGGCGGAATGGATGGTGAAGCCCGCCGGGTTGATGCCGTATTCCGTATCCTCCCAGACCGGCGCCTGAAGGATGTTCCCGTCCAGATCCACCTTCACCAGGCTGCTGGCCGTGATCTCATCGAAGTACAGCCCATAGGGGTTGATCAGGAAATGCTCCTCCGGCCCTGGCACGCGGGCGGAGATGTGGGTGTAGATCAGGTCGGTCCAGCCGAACAGCGCCACCAGGCGGTAGAGCGCCGCCAGCTCCACCCGCGTCTGCCACTCCGCCTCATCCACCCGCCCTTTCAGGGATTGGATGCCCAGGTAGGATCCGTCCGCCATCCTCATTCTCCATCGCATTGACTGGCTTTCAGCGTCGATCCACGCGGGCGGGACGTCAAATTGGGGATTTTAAAGCTTGGCTTGAGCGCCGCTGGGTCCGCCGCCGCTCAAGAGACTGTTGAAACTTATCAAACAGTCGGCGCCGCGCCCGTCCGCTAGCCTGGGTTCTCGCTGTAACGGCATGGGTTCGGGTGCAACATGGCATGGGGTCGGGATTGGTCGCGGCGGGGCTTCTTGCGCGCGGGGGTAGGACTGGGGGCGGTCATCGCCGCCCCGGCCGTGCTGAGCGCCTGCGACGACAAGAAGGCGCCGGGCGTCCTGAAGGTGGGGGACCAGCGCGGCGGCCTGCAGGCCCTGCTCAGCGCCTATCCCGATGACAAGCCCGGCCTGGACTATCAGGTGGAATGGGCGCAATTCCCCAACGCCGCCCCGGTGATCGAGGCGCTGAACGCCCAGGCCATCGACGTGGGGGCGGTGGGCGACGCGCCCTTCGGCTTCGGCTTGGCGGGCAAGGCCCAGATCAAGGCCGTTTCCGCCTATCGCTCCAGCGGTGAGGGCACGGCCGTGCTGGTGAAGCCGGACGGCCCGGTCCAGGCGGTGGCCGACCTTGCCGGGCGCACGGTCGCGACCAGCAAGGGGTCCATCGGCCATTTCCTGGTGCTGCGCGCCCTGGCGGAGGCGGGTGTGCCGGTGGACAAGGTGACCATCGCCTTCCTGGCGCCCAACGACGCCAAGGCCGCCCTGCTGGCCGGCAGCATCGACGCCTGGGCCACCTGGGATCCGTACACCGCCCTGGGGGAGCTGCATGACGGCTTGAAGGTGCTGGTGAATGCGCGGGGGCGCATGCCCGGCCTGTCCTACCTGCTGTCCACACCGGCGGCGCTGTCCGCCCGCCGCGCCCTGGTGCGCGACTTCGTGGCCCGCATCGACCGGGCGCGGGAATATTCCGCCGCCAAGCCCGACGCCTACGCCGCGGTTTTCGCCCAGCAGACCGGCGTGCCGGCTGAGGTGGCGTCGCTCATGATCCGGCGCACCAACTTCCACCCCGTGGCCTTGGACGACGGCATCATCGCCGACCAGCAGAGCATCGTGGACCAGTTCGCCAAGGTGGGGCTGGGTGGCGACGGCCTGGATGTGCGGCCGGCCTTCGAGCGGGTGCTGTAGGGTCGGCCGGGGTCAGGAGGGCCGGTCGCCCGGCTGTTCCTCCACCAGCAGCGTTTCCACCTCCGACGCGCGGGTCAGGGTGATGTCCACCGGGCAGCGGTTGGCGATGGACAGCAGCTTGGCCCGCTGCTCCGCATCCAGGGGGCCTTCCAGGGTGATGGTGCGGGTGAACAGGTCGGCGGGCGTCTGGTCCGGCCGCTTGGTATGCACCACCCGCGTCTGGGCGCGCACCAGGGGCAGGCCCTTGCGCTCCGCATACATGCGCATGGTCATGGTGGTGCAGGCGGCCAAGCCCGCCGACACGAAGTCATAGGGGGCAAGGCCGCTGTTCAGGCCCCCCACGTCCACCGGCTCATCCGCCAGGAACTGGTGTGGGCCGCTGCGCAGGACCAGCTGATAGCGGCCGCGACCCGTCTCCGTCGCCAGCACGCCTTCTGCCGCGCCATGCGGATCCGGCGTCTCGCCCTGCTGCGGCAGATAGCGGCTGGCCCAGGCGGCGATGACGGCCGCCGCGTAGTCGGCGTCCGCCGGGCGGGTCAGCAGGTGGTCGGCGTCGTCCAGCGAGACGAAGCTCTTGGGGTGCTTCGCGGCCACGAAGATGCGGGTGGCGTTGTCGATGCCCACCGTCATGTCGCCCGGGGCGTGCAGGATCAGCAGCGGACGGCGCAGACGGGCGATGCGCGCCGCCAAATCCTGTTCGCGGGCATCGTCGACGAAGCTCTGGCGGATCACGAAGGGTCGGCCGGCCAGATCGACCTCAGCCTCGCCCTCCGCCTCGATGCGGTTCAGCGCTTCCGGCCCGAAGGTTTGCAGCACATGGGCCACATCGGACGGGGCGGCGATGGTGACGACGGCCTTGACCGTGGGCATATCGCCGGCGGCGGCCAGGGCCGCGGCCCCGCCGAAGCTGTGGCCCACCAGCAGGCTGGGCGGCATGCCCGCCTGGGTCATGGCCGCATAGGCCGCCATCAGGTCATCGACATCGGCCGCGAAGCCGCCATCGGCGAAGCCACCGCCGCTTTTGCCCAGCCCGGCGAAGTCGAAGCGCAGCACGCCGATGCCGGTCATGGCCAGGGCGCGGGCCAGCCGCGTGGTGGCCAGGCTGTCCTTTCCGCAGGTGAAGCAGTGGGCGAAGATGGCCCAGCCGCGCGGCGTACCCTCCGCCGGCTCGATCCTGCCGGACAAGCGGTACCTCTTGGCGCTGTCGAAATCGAACTGCTGGCTGGCCATGGCGGCCTCCCTTCCCTCTGCCTGTCGTTCTTGTAGCACCGCCGGTGGGGCAATGGCCAAGTGTACTCGATCAGAGTAAGTGGCCAGTGGCCCCAAGCGTTCTCGCGGGCCGGAGCCGTTAATCTATCTTAATTTTGGCCAAACCTTTGAGAGATCAAAATAGCCAGGCGCCTGTTACACGCCAGGGGGCATGACCCGGCTTGTTCGCGATCATCGCGTCAGCATTCGTCAGGAGGGGGTAGATGGCGGCAGCCCGCCGTGTGCCAACGGCGAGCTGCCATTCATGTGCCTCGATGAATCAGAACTGGGTCAGGCCGCCATCGACGACCAGCTCGGCGCCCGTTGTGTATGAGGAGTCATCACTCGCCAAAAACAGCACGGCCTTGGCGAGTTCAGCCGCATCACCGAAGCGCTTCAGCCCGACCTTCTGCGTGATGCCTGCCGCGACCTCCGCAAGCACGTCCTCGGGCAAGCCGATCTTGCTGTAGAAGGGCGTCGAAATCGCGCCCGGGCTGATCGCGTTCACGCGGATGCCGCGGGGGGCCAGTTCCGCGCCGAGAGTGCGAACCAGCGAACGGGTCGCCGCCTTCGTCGCGGCGAGGATCGACAGACCGGGATAGCCGATCGTGTTCAGGAACGAGGTCGTCACGATGATGCTGCCGCCGTCCGCGATGATCGGGGCGGTCTTCTGGATGGTGAAGAACGTTCCGGTGAAGTTGAGGGCAATGTTCTCGGCGACATAATCCTCCGTCACGGCATCGAGCGGAGCGACGGTGGTCGCGCCGGCGTTGGCGAACACGACATCGATCCGGCCGAACCTGGCGCGGGTCTTTTCGACGGCGCGCTCGATGTCGGCCACCTTGCGGATGTCCGCACGCACCAGGAGAGCCCTGCCCCCGAGAACCTGTCCCGCAGCTGTAAGGCGATCCTCGGTCGAGCCGACCAGTACCACCTGGGCGCCCTCGGCCTGAAAGAGCTTCGCGGCTTCCAGGCCGATGCCCGAAGTCCCGCCGGTGACGAATGCGACTTTGTTCGTGAGCTTCATGACAATTTCCATTGAGTGGGAAGATCACAAGCTGATCGCTGCGAGCATTCCATCTCGACGATCGCCTTGCTTGCAATGGAAGATGGGTCTGGTCGTCAAACTGCGGAATTCAGTGAAACCGCGCAGCATTTGATCGAAAAATGATGAGCTGGATGCGTTGAGGGTCTCGAGCAGGACCGGGGATTATTTTGCGCGCTGGATATCAGCGCCGGCCCACTGTCTTGAAGCTGGCCACGTCCCGCCTTTGGAGGCCCAGTCGCTCACGGAGGAGACGGTTGGCAAAATCGGGGGGCGATGATCCTGTCGCGTGCCTTGGGTGAAAAAGGTGTTTTCGACAGGGGCGCCGGCCGACATAAGACGAATCCGCTCAACGCCATTTCCCGGCTGGGCGACCAACTGACTGCGATAACCCCTTCAAGTCTGGAGAACGATTTGGATCGACTGCAAGCCATGGCCATGTTGGTGTCCTCGGTAGAGGAGGGAAGCCTTTCGGCTGCCGCCAGGAGGCTGCGGGTTCCGGTCGCGACCCTCACGCGGAACGTTAACGATCTTGAGGCTCTGGTAGGTACCAAGCTGCTCGTCCGGTCGACGAGGAAGCTTGAACTCACCGACGCCGGGGCCGATTACGTGGTCGCGGCAAGGCAGATCCTGGAACAGGTCGACGATCAGGAGCGTCGTGCCGCTGGTGAATTCATCGCGCCGCGCGGCGAGCTGGTCGTCACCACGCCCGTGCAGGTCGCGCGCTTGCGCGTGCTGCCGGTGATCGATCAGTTCCTGGCGGAATATCCCGAGATCAGAATACGTCTGATACAGTCCGACCGCGACGTCGATCTTATCGACGCCCACGTCGACGTGGCGGTCCGGATCGGCCGCTTACGCGACAGCAACCTGGTCGCGACGCGGGTGGGCAGCTTGCGCGTAGTAGTGGTGGCCAGCGCGATGCTATTCGAGAAGCACGGACGACCGAGGGTGCCGGAAGACCTCATCGGTTATCCTTGCGTGGTATTTGACGCGCCTGCCCTCTCTCCATGGCGCTTTCGCAACGTGAATACCGGGGAAGTTTCCACGATAGCGGCTGTGCCACGGTTGATTGTGTCATCGCCCGATGCCGCTGTGGATTCCGCAATCGACGGCATTGGCGTAACGCGAGTTCTGGAACACGACGCCGCCGCTGCAATCGCGGCGGGGAAGCTCGATTTTATCTTGCAAGAGTTCGAGGTCGAACCGCTCCCGGTGCACATAGTGCATATTTCCAGGAATGTCATGCCATTGAAGCTTCGGCGTTTTCTCGACTTTGCGGTGCCCAGGCTGCGCGAGAGATTGTCCGAATTTGGACGCATTCCCGCCGTCTAGCAAAAATATGCCGTTGCGACGAGGCACCCAGGGGAGAAGCAGTCCGAACGGATCGTGCCCCCCTGGCGTGGTGTAGCAGGCGCCACAGCGCCTCGGCGCAATCTCCACCCAGATACCGACCTTGCTGGCTTGTCGCTGACGCATCAGCGCCAGACCGCTCAAGGCGTCAGCGACAAGCCTGAGGGGCCATGCTTTGGCGCCTTTGTCGCGCGCAGAAATCACTAATAATTTCAACGACGGGCCACGTATGCGGTCAGCGGGTGGCCACTTTATACGATCGGGGACACAAGCCGTCCGCCGCCACGCAACGAAATCTCCATGCTTGAGAATTTTCAAACATTCACAGCATGAGAAGTCCATTGCCGGATTAAAATCCACGACATTTAATGGAGTTTATCGATCAGAGATCACCATATTTCACATGTAGAATGAGGTGCGGCCTTGTCCCTGACCCTCGACGCTCCGCAGGACGCGGCGTTGCCCGCCGTCCACCGGCCCCCCGGCGCCCCGCTGATCCGGCGCCTTCTGGCGCGGCTGGGCAATTCCCGCTGGACCGTGCCCCTGGCCCTGGTCCTGGCGTGGGAGCTGGGGTCGCGGGTGGGTTTGGTGCCCTCCCGCGTGCTGGCCGCCCCCAGCGCCGTGCTGGCCACCTTCTGGACCCTGCTGGCCTCGGGCGAGCTGGTGTCCAACCTGCTGGTGTCGCTGGTCCGCGTGGCCACGGGCCTGGGCATCGGGGTCGGCGTCGGCACGGTGCTGGCCGTCCTGGCCGGCCTGTTCCGCCGGGGGGAGACGCTGGTCGACCCCCTGATGCAGATGCTGCGCACCTTGCCCTTTCTGGCCCTGGTGCCGCTGTTCATCGTGTGGTTCGGCATTGGCGAGGTGCCCAAGGTGGCGCTGATCGCCTTGGGGGCCGCCTTCCCCACCTACCTCACCCTGTTCTCCGGCATCCGCGCCATCGAGGCCAAGCTGGTGGAGGCGGGGCGCAGCTTCGGCCTGTCGCGGCTGGAGCTGATCACCAACGTGGTGCTGCCGGGGGCGACCCCGTCCTTTCTGGTCGGCCTGCGCTACGCCCTGGGCCATGCCTGGCTGAGCCTGGTGGTGGCGGAACAGATCAACGCCTCCGCCGGCCTGGGCTACCTCATCAACAACGCCCGCGACTTCATGCGCACCGACATCATCGTCGTCTGCCTGGGCGTCTATGCCGTGCTGGGCTTGGGCACCGACTTCCTCGTCCGCCTTCTGGAGCGCCGCCTGCTGGCCTGGCGTCCCACCTTCCTGGAGCGCTGAACCATGGCTTCCAACACCGCCCCTTTGACCGTTCCCACTGCGTCCAGCGACGCGGCTGTCCGGGTACGCGGCTTCACCCGCCGCTTCGGCGACGTTACCGTGCTGCGCGACCTGGACCTGGACATCGCCCCGGGTGAGTTCGTGGCCCTGCTGGGCCGCAGCGGCTCGGGCAAGACTACGCTGTTGCGCACACTGGCCGGCCTGGATGCCGCCCCGGCGGAACAGGTGTCCACCCCCGGCGCCCGCGCCGTGGTGTTCCAGGAACCGCGCCTGCTGCCGTGGAAGAAGGTGTGGCGCAACGTCACCCTGGGCCTGAAGGGCGGCCGCACACGCCTGCAGGCCATGGCCGCGCTGGAGGAGGTGGGCCTGGGCCATCGTGTCGACGCCTGGCCCGCCACCCTGTCGGGGGGTGAGGCGCAACGCGCCGCGCTGGCCCGCGCCCTGGTGCGTGAGCCGCGGCTGCTGTTGCTGGACGAACCCTTCGCCGCCCTGGACGCCCTGACCCGTTTGCGCATGCATCAGCTGGTGCTGTCGCTATGGCGGGCGCACCGCCCGGCCGTTCTGCTGGTCACCCATGACGTGGACGAGGCGATCGCCTTGGCCGACCGCATCCTGGTGCTGGCCGACGGCCGGCTGGCGGTGGAGGAGAAGGTGACCCTGGCCCGTCCGCGCGAGGCGGGGCCGGAATTCCAGGCCCTGCGCCGCCGCCTGCTGGGTCACCTTGGGGTGGAACAGCCGGTGCCCCGCGATACGGCGCCCCTGACCTTCATCCCGCCCGCCGCCGGCCTGCGCCCCGGCTGGAACCGGCCGGCCGCCGTCAACGGTCACGCTGTCAACGGTCACGCCGTCAACGGTCACAACGGCCATAATGGTGGCGTTCATCATGGCGCCCAGCTGGGCGGGGGCCTGTCATGACGGCGGCCCTGCGCCGCGTGGAAGCAGTGGAGGAGGGGCGCCTCGACGGCCCGGCCTTGGACGCCGTGCTGGCCGAACTGACAGCCGAGTTCGCCGCCGGCGCCGCTGCGCATGACCGCGCCGGCAGCTTTCCCTTCGAAAACTTCGGAAGCCTGCACGCCAAGGGCCTGCTGGGCCTGACGGTGGGGTCCGCCTGGGGCGGTGCCGGCGCCGACCTCGCCACCACGCTGAAAGTGGTGCGGGCGGTGGCCAAGGGCGACCCCGCGACCGCCCTGGTGCTGGTGATGCAGTACCTGTTTCATGCCTCGGTTGATCAACGCGTCGTGCCCGACGCGCTCTACGGCCGGGTGGCGCGGGACGCGGTGGAGAATGGCGCCCTGATCAACGCCCTGCGGGTGGAGCCCGACCTGGGCACGCCGGCGCGCGGCGGCCTGCCGGCCACGGTGGCGCGGCGCACGGCCGATGGCTGGGTGATCAGCGGGCACAAGCTCTATTCCACCGGCATCCCGGCGCTGACCTGGCTGCTGGTCTGGGCCCGCACCGATGAGGCGGAACCGCGCGTCGGCGGCTTTCTGGTGCACCGTGACAGCCCCGGCATCCAGGTGGTCGAAACCTGGGACCATCTGGGCCTGCGCGCCAGCGGCAGCCATGACGTCATCCTGACCGACGTGCCCACGCCGCTGAACCACGCCCTGGATTTGCGCAAGCCGGGTGAGATCAGCCCCCGCGACGCCGTGTTCGGCGCCTGGGCCGCGGTCCTGACCGCCGGCATCTACGACGCGGTAGCGGAGGCGGCGCGCGACTGGCTGATCGAATTCGCCCGCCAGCGGGTGCCCAGCAACCTGGGCGCCGCCCTGTCCACCCTGCCGCGCTTCCAGGAGGCGGTGGGCACCATCAACGGCCTGCTGCTGTCCAACCGCGCCCTGCTGACCGCCGCCACGCGCGGGGAGACCAGCACGGCGGAATCCGGCCTGGTGAAGCATCTGGTGACGGAGAACGCCATCCAGGCGGTGGAGACGGCGGTGCGCCTGACCGGCAACCCCGGCATCACCCGCCACAATCCGCTGGAGCGGCATTACCGCGACGTGCTGTGCGGCCGCATCCATACCCCCCAGGCCGATGTGGTGCTGGTCGGCGCTGGCCGCGCCGCCTTCGCCGCCGCCACCCCCTCCTGAAGAGGTTCCGCCATGTCCAACACCTTGCAGTTCATCGGCTTCATCGGGTCGCAGGATGGGTCCGAGACCCGGCCCGGCAGCGGCCCCATCATTGACCGCGACTACATCGGCACCGTGGCGCGGGCCCAGGAGTATGCCGGCTTCGACCGCGTGCTGATCGCGCATTCCAGCGCCTCGCCCGACGGCTTCCAGATCGCGGCCTACGCCGTGCAGCAGACGGAGCGGCTGAAGATCCTGCTGGCCCATCGCCCGGGCTTCGTGGCGCCCACCCTGGCCGCCCGCCAACTGGCCTCGCTGGATCATTTCAGCCAGGGCCGCCTGGCCGTGCACATCATCACCGGCGGGTCGGATGAGGAACAGCAACGCGACGGCGATTTCCTGAACAAGACGGAACGCTACGCCCGCACCGACGACTATCTCGAGGTGGTGCGCAAGGTGTGGACCAGCACGGCGCCCTTCGACCATGACGGGCCTTATTACAAGTCGCGCGGGTCGCAATCGTACGTGAAGCCCGTCAACGGCACGCTGCCCATCTATTTCGGCGGGTCGTCGGATGAGGCCATCGCCGTGGCCGGCCGCCACGCCGACGTCTACGCCCTGTGGGGCGAGCCGCTGGACGACGTGCGCGAAACCATCGCCAAGGTGCGCGCCGCCGCCGCGCTGCATGGGCGTCAGGACCATGTCCAGTTCAGCCTGTCGCTGCGTCCCATCCTGGGACGGACGGAGGAGGAGGCCTGGGCCAAGGCCGACCGCATCCTGGAACAGGCCAAGCACTTGCGCGCCACCCAGTCGACCTTCCGGCCCGTCAACGCCAGCGCACCGCAGAACGTGGGGTCGCAGCGCCTGCTGGCCGCCGCCGCCGCCGGCAAGGTGCGGGACAAGCGCCTGTGGACGGAGATCGCCGCCCTGACCGGCGCCCAGGGCAATTCCACCAGCCTGGTGGGCACGCCCGAGCAGGTTACGGAATCGCTGCTGGATTACTATGATCTGGGTGTGCGCACCTTCCTCATCCGGGGCTTCGACCCGCTGGTGGACGCCATCGAGTATGGCCGCGACCTTATTCCCCTGGTGCGCCAGGCGGTCGCGGCGCGGGAAGCGGGCCAAGGGGCGGCAACGACGGCGGTGGCGGCCGAATGAGCCCTATCCGCGTGGCCAGCCAATTGGCCGAGCCCATCAATGCCGAGGTGGCGCGGCGGGTCAGCGCCGCGACGGGGGAGGGGGCGGTCGAACTGATCACCCTGCCCCGGGGGGTGCCGGCCGAGTGGCCGCGCGACGCCGACGTCTTCGTGGCCGCGCCCTTCCGCCGCGCTGGCGGCGACCTGCCGGCCCAGCCGCCGGGCTGGCCCTTCAACCTGCGCTGGGTGCAACTGGTTTCCGTCGGCATCGACTTCTATCCCGACTGGCTGTTCGACGGGCCGGTGGTGACGGCGGCCAAGCGCACTTCCGCCACGGCTCTGGCCGAGTTCTCGCTGGCCGCCATCTTCGCCGCGGCCAAGCGCTTCCCCGACATCTGGATCAGCCGGGCGGCCGGCTGGCAACCGTCGCCCCTGGGCCTGGTGGAGGGTGCCACCCTGGGTATCGTCGGCTTCGGCGGCATCGGCCAGGCCCTGGCGCCCAAGGCCTTGGCCCTGGGCATGACGGTGCTGGCCACGCGGCGCGGGGCCGGCGATTTGGGTGTGCCGGGCGTGGAGCGGGTGGATGACGTGGCGGCGCTGTTCGCCCGCGCCGACCATGTGGTGCTGGCCGCACCCGCGACGGCGGAAACCCACCATCTGGTGAATGCCCGGGTGCTGGCTACCGCCAAGCCAGGCCTGCACTTGGTCAACGTGGCGCGCGGCGCGCTGATCGACGACCAGGCGCTGCTGGCCGCGCTGGCGGCGGGGCGGGTCTCGCTGGCCACCTTGGACGTGACGCATCCGGAACCATTGCCGGACGGCCACCCCTATTACAGTCATCCTCGCGTGCGCCTGTCGCCGCACACCTCCGTGTTCACGCCGGACACCCACGCCAACCTGGCGGCCCAGCTGGCCCACAATCTGATCCGTTTCCGCCGAGGGGAACCGCTTGAGGACGTGGTCGATCTCGCGCGCGGCTACTAAAGGAAAGATCGAACCCATGATGCTGATTTCGCGCCGGTCCGCTTTGCAGGGGCTGGCGGCGGGGGCGTTGGGCCTGAGCGCCCTGAATCTGGCCGGCTGCGGCCGCAAGAAGGACGCGGACCTTGCCGGCATCACCCTGCGGGCGGCGACATACCGGGGCAATCCGGACTCCTTCTTCGAGCAGGCGGGCGTGGCCGGCACGCCCTACACCCTGGAAACGGCGCAGTTCGCCGGCGGCAACCTGATCGCGGAGGCGATCAACGCCCATTCCCTGGATGTCGGCGGCATGAGCGAAATCCCGCCCATCTTCATCGCCGCCGCCAACCCGCTCTTGCGCATCGTCGCCGTGCTGCAGGGCGACGTGAACAACCAGGTGGTGCTGGTGCCCAAGGACAGCCCGCTGCAGACCACGGCGGATTTGAAGGGCAAGCGCGTAGGCTATGTCCGCGCCACCACCTCGCAATACATGCTGCTCAAGATCCTGAAGGAACAGGGGCTGACCTTCGCCGACATCACGCCGGTGGCGCTGTCGCCGCAGGACGGCCTGGCGGCCTTCAACCAGGGCAGCCTGGATGCCTGGGTCATCTATGGCGTGGTGGTGCAACTGGCGCGCGAGGCCGGGGCCCGGGTACTGACCACCGGCTTGAACCGCCTGTCCGGCAACTATCTGGTGGCCGCGTCCAAGGACGCGCTGGCCGATCCCCTGAAGAAGCGCGCCATCGGCGACTATCTGCAGCGCTACGCCAAGACCCTGGCCTGGATCGAGGCCGATTACACCCGCTGGGCCCGCATCCGGGCGCAACTGACCAGCATCCCCGAGGCTGCCTACATCCAGGAATATCACGAACGCAGCGCCGGTTATCGCCTGCTGCCGGTCAGCGACACGGCCATCGCCTCGCAACAGGACGTGGCCAACACCTTCGCCGCCGCCGGTGTCATCCCCGCCCCGGTGGATGTGCGCCCGCTGTGGGACGACAGCCTGCACGAAGTGCTGGCGAAGCTCTAAGGGCGCCTGATTCCGATTTCCTTTCTTCCTGTGGCGGGGAGGCGGCCCGTCCACCCCCAGACATTCTACAACCCGTAGGTTGCCCTCTTGGCATCTGGCATGTGGGCGGAAATTTTTCCGACCGCCATGTCACACGGCCATGAAGCCATCTCGTCTTTGGGTCATGCGATGACGCATGATCTGATGGAGATGACGATGAGCACCCATACCCCCCGTATCAACGACGCGTTCAAGCTGGCGCCCGAGACGATCAAGGGCCTGCTGGCGGCCAGCAACGCCCTCAAGGCCGGCGGGCTGGAACCGGCGCTGCTGGAACTGGTGAAGATCCGGGCGTCGCAGATCAACGGCTGCGCCTTCTGCCTGCACATGCACGTCACCGACGCCCGCAAGATGGGGGAGACGGAGATGCGCCTGCATCTGCTGAATGCTTGGCGGGATTCCTCCCTGTACACGGATCGTGAGCGCGCGGCGCTGGCCTGGACGGAGGCGTTGACCCGCGTGGCCGACACCGGCGCGCCGGACGAGGATTATGCCCTGGTGCAGGCCAACTTCACGGAGGCGGAGCAGGTGCAGCTGTCGCTGGCCATCGGCATCATCAACCTGTGGAACCGCCTGCAGGTGGGCTTCCGTGCCGCCCATCCGCCGGTGGCGCGCGTCCAGGGGGCGGCCGCCTGATGAACGCAGGGGACGCCACCGCGATCTTTCAGGCGCACCGGCCCCGGCTGGTGCGCCTGGCCTACCGCATGCTGGGCTCCTTGGCGGAAGCCGAGGACGTGGTGCAGGACGCCTACCTGCGCTGGCGGCAGGCGGACCACGCCACGGTGGACGTCCCCGCCGCCTTCCTGTCGCGCATCGTCACCCGCCTGTGCCTGGACACGCTGAAGTCGGCCCGGGTGCGGCGGGAGACGTATGTCGGCGCCTGGTTGCCGGAGCCCCTGGCCGGCAGTGACGAGGAGGCCGAGGAGGATGACCTGACCCTGACCTTGATGATGGCGCTGGAGCGGCTGTCGCCCCTGGAACGGGCTGCCTTCCTGCTGCATGACGTGTTCGGCGTGGCATTGGACGAGGTGGCGGGCACCCTGCACCGCGATGCCGCCGCCGTGCGCCAGCTGGCCGTGCGCGCCCGCCGTCATGTGCAGGAGGCGCGCCCCCGCTATCCCGTGGCGCCGGAGGACGGGGAGCGCATCGCCCAGGCCTTCTATGCCGCGTCCCACCTGGGCGATGTGGACACCCTGCGGGGCCTGCTGGCCCAGGACGTGGTGCTGCGGGCCGACGGTGGCGGCAAGGTGCATGCCTTCCGCAACCCCATCGTTGGGCTGGAGCGTATGGTCCGCCTGTTCGCCAGCCTGCACGCCAAAGGGGAATTCCAGTCGGCCGCCTTCATCCGGCCCCTGCGCATCGACGGCCTGCCGGGTTATGTCAGTGTGGAGCGGGGCACGGTGCTGCAGACCACCGCCTTCGAGATCGAGGACGGCCGCATCACCGCCATCTACATCACCCGCAACCCCGACAAGCTGGTCCGCATCGCGCAGGCGCTGGGGATAGGCGGAACCCCATAAAAGGGCGAAGCCGCGGCACGGCGGGAATCGTGAAGGTTTGCATTCGACCTGCCCTGCGCTTGCGCCGGGGGCGCTTTCATTGCATCCTCCCGTCGCAAATCCGGGGTAGTTTTGCGCTATGACTTACCGTATCCTGATCGTCGGCCAGGATCCCGACACCGTCGACTACACGGCACCGGGCATCATCCTGGGCATGACGGCCGAGAAGGTTCGCGCGGGCGTGACCGCGTCCAAGCAGGCGCTGGAGGGCCAGGGCTACATCTGCGACAACCTGTATGTTCAGCCCGCCCCCGCCGTGGCCGAGGCGGACGTCGCCGCCGCCCTGTCCCGCGCGACCTATGACGTCGTGGTGATCGGTGCCGGCATCCGCAACCCGCCGGGCAACCTCATCCTGCTGGAAACGATCCTGAACACCATCCACCGCGCCGCCCCCCAGACCCGTATCGCGTTCAACACCCGGCCTGACGACACCGACGCGGCGGCGGTGAGATGGCTCGGGCGATAGGGCTCATCCGGTTCCAGAGGGACGGCCAAATCGTCGGCCAGATCCCGCCCAAGGTTCAATGAGTGTGATATCGCCGGAATTCACAGTCATTTGACAGCTAATCACTAATCACATAAACAAATCTCGTTTTTATGGAACTGTGAAATACGCGAAACGAGTGCTTCCCCATTCGTTTCGCGGAGCACTCTTCCATGGTTCGCCGGGCCTCGTTTTCCCCCGTTGCCGTTTCCTCGTTGCTGCTGGGGACTGCCCTCTGCGCGCTGACGGCATCCGCGTCGGCTCAGACGGTCCCGGCGCCGGTGGCCGAGGTGGCGCCGGACCTGGACGCCAGCGGCGGCGGCATCGCCGACATCGTGGTCACGGCGGAAAAACGCCAGACCCGGCTGCAGGAAACGCCCATCGCGCTGTCGGCCTACACCGGCGACGCCATCGCCGACCAGCACATCAGCACGGTGCGCGATCTGGCGGGCTTGGTGCCCGGCCTGACGGTGCCGCGCGGCGGCATCACGCCGACGACGCAGCTGTTCTTCCTGCGCGGGATTGGTGAGACCGACCCCATCTTCGACCCCGCCATCGCCCAGTACGTCGATGATGTCTACATCCCGCGCTCCATCGCCGCGTCCCCCCTGTTGGCGGAACTGGAGCGGGTGGAGGTCTTGCGCGGGCCGCAGGGCACGCTCTACGGCCGCAACACCAGCGCCGGCGCCATCCGCTACATCACCCGCGACCCGAATGACGAGGTGCGGCTGGCGGTGGACGCCGGGGTCGGCACCTGGGGCGCGTTCGAGACCCACGGCTACGTCTCCGGCCCCCTGATCGCCAACAAGCTGTACGCCAGCCTGGCCTACGGCCATGAGCAGCACGACGGCTACACCCACGATCCCACCATCAACAAGGACGTGAACGACCTGAACGTGGACAGCGCCCGGGCCAAGCTGCGCCTGCAGGCGACGGACGATCTGGACATCCAGCTGACCCTGGATGCCAAGCGCGACCGCTCCACCACCGCCTATTACACTCCCCATAACCAGCCGGGCGGCGGCTTCGACCCGTCGCTGTCGTTCGCGGAGCCGCAGCCGCAGAACAACTCCAACTCCGGCGGGGCGGCCCTACGCATCACCCAGGCGCTGGGCGACAAACTGACCTTGAAGTCCGTCACCGCCTACCGCCTGTTCGGCCAGGCGCCGGTCTCTTACGACAATGACGGCGAGGCGGCGGTGAAGCAGGTGAACTTCATCCGCTATTACGAGAATGAGCTGACGCAGGAATTCCAGGCCAACGGCAGTTGGGGGCCGCTGGATTTCACCAGCGGCCTGTTCTACCTGCATGAAAACTTCTCCAGCGACCGCAACGGCTTCAGCTATCCCAGCCTGGCCAACCCGCCGCAGGATCAGGTGGGCAACACCAAGACCGACAGCTACGCGGCCTACGGTCAGGGGGACTACCACGTCACCGACAAGCTGACGGGCACGGTAGGCCTGCGCTACACCATCGAAAGCCGCGACTTCACCTATCGACAGTTCGACGACACCGTGACCGGCGCCCGCATCACCGACGCCGCCGGCAACCCCATCGTGCCGGCCACGGCCACCAACAAGGCCGGCGCCTTCCAAACCAAGTCGGACGCCACCTGGTACTCGCTGACGCCCAAGTTCGGCGTGTCCTACCAGTGGACGCCGGACGTGCTGACTTATGCCAGCTATGCCAAGGGCTTCAAAGCCGGCGGCTTCGACAATCGCGCCAGCGCTTTGATCAACGCCCAGCTGCCCTATCAGCCGGAAAAGGTCGAGACCTACGAGGTGGGCGTGAAAAGCCAGTGGTGGGAACGGCGCCTGCTGATCAATCTGGCGCTCTACTACAACGACTACTCCAACCTGCAGGCGACGGCGACCGACCCGGCCACCCTGCGCTCCCGCCGCCTGAACGCGGCGTCGGCCCATACTGAGGGCTTTGAGCTGGAAACCACCTTTCAGCCCTTCGACGGGCTGCGCTGGAACAATTCCGCCAGCTACACCTTGGCGCTGTACGACCAGTTCCCGAACTACGCCGGCATCGGCACCAGCGCCAGCGGCAACCGGCTGCCCTACGCCCCGCGCTGGACCTTCCGCACGGCGCCGACCTACACCCTGCCGCTGGCGGTGCCGGGCCAGGCGCAGGTGGGCGTGGACGCCCAGTACCAGAGCCTGTCCTACGCCGACATCGCCAATTCCTGGCAGGTGGCCATCCCGGCGCAGTGGAACGTCAACCTGTTCGCCAAATACACGACGGAGGACGAGCGCTGGACCTTCTCCGCCACCGTGCGCAACCTGGCCGACCGCCGCCTGCCCCAGGGCGGCAGCTACTCCGCCTCCGCCGCCGGCACGGTCTGGTACTACGTGGAAAGCCCGCCGCGCACCGTGTTCTTCAAGGTGGGGTACAAGCTTTAGGCTGAAGCTTGGCCGGGTTGGAAAGGGCAGGCCGGTCAGGGCCTGCCCTTTCGTCTTTGCCGCGGCCGTCAGACTGGTAGGACCAGGTTGGTGCCTTCCTGGCAGGCGAAGGCATAGGTCTTGCCATTCAGCGTATATTCGATGCTGAAGCTCTTGTGCGGGCCCGCGTCGGGGTCTGGGCCCAGGACGGCGTTGTTGACGGGGATGGTATAGTTGCCCTGGTTGACCAACGCTTGGCAGATGGCGGTGACATCGTTGCCGTTCTTGCCCGTGCCGTAGACGGCAGAGCGCACGGTGACATTGCCGGTCGGGGCCAGCGGGTTCTGCGGTGACGTGTGGGCCGTGGGCGGAACCGGAACCAGATCCAGGACGGTGCCCTCGATGCATCCCAAGGCGATGGGGGCGCCATTATTCAGCTGCGGACTCTTGTAGAGGATGCCGAAGCTCTTCTTGTTGCCCTTATCGGGATCACCGAAGGTGTCGTTGTTCACGGCGATGTCGTCATTGCCGTCATTCACCAAGCCCTGGCACGTCTCGGTGACGTCGAAGCCGTTTTTGGTGGTCCCATAAACGGCATTCAGCACGGTGATGGTCATAATCTTTCCTTCCCTTGTCATTTGGGGGATGCGCGGCTCAAGGGCTGGCATCGCTTTTCGCGCATTAACATACGGTTGTCTGTCGTGCGCAGATTGCCCCTTATAATAGAAAATCATCACTAAATCCGGAAGACGGATAATCCTGTCCTGGTGGTATATCAACAAACGTACACAACTAATGAGAGTTGAGCGCCAGAGGGTACGCCCTCAGAGTCAATCACCGATACCAACGGGGTAGTTTCAGGCGCACTGTGGTCGCGAGAGACCAAAGGACCTATCGGCCAGCGGCGGCGAGCCGCTTTTAAGCCCGGCTTGAGGAAAACTCGATTTTCCCAGGCCAGGCCCGGTTCCTATGGTTGCTGTCCACCCACCCATTGATGCCACCAGGCGGAGGGACGAGATGAGCGAGATCACCAACCCCGAGGCGCCGGCGCGGCTGCGTGCCTTCATCGGGCGGCTGGATTCCCTGGTGGACCAGCGCCTGCCGGAGGGCGCGTTGCTGGACCAGGCGCGGGACGCGCTGGCCGAACTGGTGGCCCAGGACGACTGGCTGCCCGCGGCCTATGCCGAGCCCGATCCGGTGCGCTATCGCCAGTTCCTGCTCTATGCCGATCCGGACGGGCGCTATTCCGTGGTCAGCTTCGTGTGGGGCCCGGGGCAGGAGACGCCGGTGCACGACCATACCGTCTGGGGCCTGGTGGGCATCCTGCGGGGAAGCGAATATTCCCAGCGGTTCGTCGTCGGCTCCCGCGATGAACTGGTGGCCATCGGCCCCAGGCAGCGCTTTGAGGCGGGGGAGGTGGAGACGTTGTCGCCGCAGACCGGCGACATCCACCGCGTCACCAACGCCCACCTGGACCGCACCTCCGTCAGCATCCATGTCTATGGCGCCGATATCGGCCAGGTGCGGCGCTGGGTCTACCCGGCGGAAGGGCCGCGCAAGCCCTTCATCTCCGGCTACAGCAATGCCGGCGCCACGCCCGCCTTCACCGTCACCCGTACGCCGTCCCTGGAGCACGCCTGATGTCCTTCGTCCCCGCCGCCGCCGCCACGCCCGCCGAGGTCCGCCTCACCCTGATTGCCCGGCGCGAACTGGCTTTGCTGGACGTGCGGGAGGAGGACCCCTACGCCCAGGCCCATCCGCTGTTCGCCGCCAATCTGCCCCTGTCGCGGCTGGAGCTGGAAGTGTTGGATCGCGTGCCCCGGCGCGACACCGCCATTGTGCTGTACGACGCGGGTGAGGGCTTGGCAGAGCGGGCGGCGGCCAGGCTGGCGGACCTGGGCTACACCAACGTCCGCCTGCTGGCCGGTGGCCTGGAAGGCTGGCGCGCCGCCGGCTACGAGATCTTCCGCGACGTGAACGTGCCGTCCAAATCCTTCGGCGAGCTGGTGGAGACGGAGGCGCACACGCCCTCGCTCAGTGCCCCCCAGGTCAAAGGCCTGCTGGATAAGCAGGCGGACGTGGTGGTGCTGGACAGCCGGCGGTTCGAGGAATACCGCACCATGAGCATCCCCACCGGCACCAGCGTACCGGGGGCGGAGCTGGTGCTGCGCGCCCGCACCCTGGCGCCGGACCCCAACACCACCATCATCGTCAATTGCGCCGGCCGTACCCGCAGCCTGATCGGCGCCCAGTCGCTGCGCAACGCCGGGGTGCCAAACCCCGTCTACGCCCTGCGCAACGGCACCATCGGTTGGACCCTGGCGGGCTTCGCCCTGGAGCATGGGCAGGAGCGCCGCTTCGGCGCCGTGGATGACGCCGCGCAGGAGACGGCCCGCGCCGCCGCCCGTACCGTGGCCTATCGCGCCGGTGTGCGCCGCCTGCCCTACGCCGATCTCGCGGCGCTGGAGGAGCCGGGGCGCACCCTTTATCGCCTGGATGTACGCACGCCGGAGGAATACCAGGCCGGCCACCTGCCGGGCTTTCGTGGCGCGCCGGGCGGCCAGCTGGTGCAGGAGACGGACCATTCCGCCCCCGTGCGCGGCGCCCGCATCGTGCTGTTCGACACCCTGTCGGTGCGCGCGGACATGAGCGCGTCCTGGCTGGCCCAGATGGGGTGGGAGGTGCTGGTGCTGGACGACGTTCCCACGTCCGCCCTGACCGCCACGGGGCCGTGGCGGCCCAGCCTGCCGCCGCTGCCGGTGGTGGAGGCCATACCGCCCGCCCATCTGGCGCAGCTGCTGGTCGAGGGCGGCGTCACCCTGCTGGATGCGGGCCCCAGCCCGGCCTATCGCCGGGGCCGCGTTCCCGGCGCCCGATTCATCATCCGCGCCCGGCTGGCGGCGGACCTGCCGGCGGCGGTGCGCGAGGGCACCATCGTCGTGACCTCCCCCGACGGCGTCGCCGCCCGCTTCGCCGCAGCGGACATCGAGGCCCTGACGGGCCGGCCGGCGCTGGTGCTGGACGGGGGCACGGCCGCGTGGGTGGCCGCCGGTCTGCAGCTGGAAACCGGGGAGGGGGCCTACCTGTCCGCCGCCGACGATGTCTACCGCCGGCCCTATGAGGGCACCGATAACGCGGTGGAGGCGATGCAGGCCTATCTGGATTGGGAGTACGGCCTGGTCGGGCAATTGCGCCGCGACGGCACCCACGGCTTCTTCGTCATCCCGCCGTCGCGCGAGGCCCACGACACCCCTGAATCACTGTCGCCGCATTTGGCTGATGAAGGACATGGGCGCTGAAGGGGAATTCGCGACGCCCTTCAGCCGCCCGTCTCAGGCGATCGAAACGACGATCTTGCCCTTGGCGCTGCGGTCGGTGATGGCCGCGTGAGCGTCGGCGACCGTTTCCAGCGTGTAGGCGCGTGGATCCAGGCGGGGCAGCAGCTTGCCCGCCTCGACCAGGGCGGCGATGTTCTTCAGCAGTTCGCCATGGTGGGGGCGGCCCACCCCGGTCAGCAACGGCGCCAGGGTGAAGACGCCGGAATAGGTCGCCCCCTTGAAGGACAGGGGCGCCAGGGCATGGCTGCCCCAACCCAGCGCGCTGACCACATGGCCGAAGCGGGCCACCGCCTGGAAGGACGCGTCCAGCACCGCGCCGCCGTTGGTGTCGTACACCAGCTCGAAGCCTTTGCCGCCCGTCAGCCGCGCCACGTAATCCACCACCGTTTCGGTCGCGTAATCGATGGGCGTGGCGCCCAGGCCGTGCACATATCCGGCATCCTCGGCGCTGGCCGTGGCATAGACCTTGGCGCCCAGGGCGCGACCGATCTGCACCGCCATGTGGCCGACACCGCCGGCGCCGCCCTGGACCAGCAGGGTCTGCCCCGGGCGTACCTTGGCGCGATCGACCAGCCCTTCCCAGGCGGTGATGGCCACCAGCGGCAGGGCCGCAGCCTCCCGCATTGTCAGGTTGGCGGGCTTCAGCGCCAGCAAATCGGCATCAACCGCGGCGTACTGGGCGAGGGAGCCCTGAAGGCCGCCCACACCGCCGGTCATGCCGTAAACCTCGTCACCCGGGCGGAAGGTGGTGACGCTGGGGCCTACCGCCTCGACCACGCCGGCCAGGTCCAGGCCCAGGATGGCCGGTAGCGGGTGGCGCGCATGGGCGGCGGCGGCGGCGCGGATCTTGGTGTCCAGCGGATTGACCCCGCTGGCCTGGATGCGGACCAGCACCTGGCCGGCGGCGGGCTGGGGGCGGGCGATATCGGCGATGCGGAAGGGGCCGTTCTGCGTCTCGACGATCGCGGCCTTCATGGTGGGGGGCATGGTGGGGGGCATGGTGGGGGGCATGGTGGGGATCATGGCGTTCTGCTCCGGTTCGGGGGGGGCGCTCATCGGCGCCCACAGACCTTGCGCCCAAGCAAGATGCATGGAAATCTTAAGAACTGTACGAATATCATGCAGTTTTGTTTGGCCGATTTTGTTTGGATAAGCTTATGCGCGTCCTGGAATGGAGTGACCTGCCCATCTTCCTGGCCATCGCGCGGGAAGGTACCTTGGGCGCCGCCGCCCGCAAGCTGGGCCAGACGCAGCCGACCATGGGCCGGCGCCTGCGCGCGCTGGAGGAGGCGGTGGGCGCCGCCCTGTTCCAGCGCACCAGCGACGGCTTCGTCCTGACGGACGAGGGCCAGGCCATGCTGGGCCCGGCCTTGCGCATGGAGGAGGAGGCGCAGGCCATGCAGCGCCAGCTGGCGGGCAGCGTCGGCGGGCTGGAGGGCCTGCTGCGCGTCTCCTGTTCCGACTGGTTCGGGGTGACGATGCTTTCCCCCGTGCTGGCGGAATTCGCCGGCATGCACCCGGCCGTGGTGGTGGAACTGCTGACCGACCCGCGCCTCTACAGCCTGCCCCGGCGGGAGGCGGATCTGGCCCTGCGCATCCGGCCGTTTGATGAGCCGGAGGTCATCGCTCGCAGGCTGGTGACCATCCCCTATGGCCTCTACGCCAAGCCCGGCCTGTGGAACCCGGTGGCGGGCGACGGCGCCGGTTGCCGGCTGGTGCTGATGGACACGGCCTTCGGCGGCATGCCCGACGTGAGCTGGGCCACCCGCCTGCTGCCCAAGGCCGCGGTGGTGTCGCGCAGCAACAACCGCGAAGTCCAAGCCCGCCTGTGCGCCTTGGGGGCGGGCCTGGCGGTGCTGCCCCGCCCCTTGGGGGACAGCACCCCTGGCATCGCCTTGGTGGATCTAGGCGAGGCGCCGCCCAGCCGCGACACCTGGATCGGCTATCACCGCGACCTGCGGCGCCTGCCCCGCCTGCGGGCGCTGTTCGATTTGATCGTCCAGCGCCTAGCCAATTGAGGCATATGGCAGCGCGCTCCATCCCTGCCAGCCGATATAGAGGCCGACCAGGATGATCAGCGCGCCGGACGCATAGGGCGCGCGGCGGGCCAGCGTGGCGAAGGCGGGGCCCCAGCGGCGGGAGGCGTGGCGCATGCCCAGCGCCGCCACGGCACCCACGCTGACCATGGTCAAGGCCAGGCCGATGCTGAAGCACAGCACCAGGGCCACGCCCAGGCTGACCTGCTTCAACTGCAGGCACAACAGCAGCACGGTGATGGCGGCGGGGCAGGGGATCAGCCCGCCCGTCAGGCCGAACAGCACGATTTGGCCCGTAGTCACCGTGCGGTTGGCGAAGCGCCGCTGGATGTCGGCGGCATGCGCCAACTCATGCGCGTCCTGATAACCGGTGACGCCCAGGTCCACGCCCGGCGCCCGGTGCCCATGGTCATGCCCATGCCCGTGGTCATGGTGGCCGTGATGGTCATGATCATGATGGTGATCATGATCGTGATCGGGATCGTGATCGTGGTGATGGGCTTCCTCCTCCCGCTGGGCCTGGTGGGTGCGCCACAGCATCCACAGGGCGACGGCGATGATCAGGGCGGCCGACGCGATCTGGAAATATGGCTCCGTCGTTCCGGCGTTCCAGTTACGGCCGAAATGCAGGCCGGCCAGCGCCACGGCCCACACCACCAGGGTATGCGACAGTGTGGCCGACAGGCCCAACAGCACGGCCTGTCCCACCGTTCCCCGGATGGCGATGATGAAGGCCGCCATCATGGTTTTGGAGTGCCCCGGCTCCAGCCCATGCAGGGCGCCTAGAAGGATGGCGCTGGGAATGAACAGCCAGGCGTTGCCGGCCCCCTGTTGCAGCAAATCGGAAAGTGGAGTCATGGGTGGGTGCCGGGGCGATGGGTGTGTGTCATGGTGGTGGCAACCTATCCCCCCAGAGGGGATATGACAAGGCCCTTGCTGATCATCGGGAACCGCCGCCCAGCCTGGGTGTTGACGCGAGCGAGCCCTCCCCGAACCCATGCCCCCAAACCCATGTCCCGTGGGGTTGCTGGTCCAGGGGTGCGGGCGGCGCGTCAACCCAGGCGAAGGAGTGTGCGATGCGGATCCAGGAAATCATGTCCACCAACGTGAAGCTGGCGACGCCGGACCAGAAGCTGCGCGAGGCCGCGCGGCTGATGTCCGAATGCGACATCGGCGCCATCCCTGTCGGCCAGGGCGACCGTCTGGTCGGCATGATCACCGACCGCGACATCGCCATCCGCGGTGTCGCCGAGGGGCGCGGCCCCGACGCCACGGTGGGCGAGGTCATGACGCCCCAGGTCTGCTACTGCTATGAGGACGAGGATGTGGAGCAAGTGTGCCACAACATGGTGAACGTGCAGATGCGCCGCCTGCCCGTCCTGAACCGGGAAAAGCGCCTGGTTGGCATTGTCGCGCTGGGCGATCTGGCGGTGCGCGCCAGCGCCACCGCCGGCCGGGCCCTGAGCGGCATCTCCCAGCGGGACTGACGCCGCGGGACTGACGCCATGGATCGCGACCTGGCCGGGCTCGCAGCCGGCGCGGCGGACTGCCGGCGGTGCGACCTTTACCGTGGCGCCACCCAGGTGGTGTTCGGCGAAGGGCCGGCGCACGCACCCCTGGTGCTGGTGGGCGAACAGCCCGGCGATCAGGAGGACAAGGCGGGCCGTCCCTTCGTCGGTCCGGCGGGGCGTATATTGGACGAGGCGCTGGCGGCAGCCGGCCTGGAGCGGGATAATCTTTTCGTCACCAACGCCGTCAAACACTTCAAGCATGAGATGCGCGGCAAGCGCCGCATGCATCAACGCCCCAACCAGGGGGAGGTGGAGGCCTGCCGCTGGTGGCTGGACCGGGAAATGGCGCTGATCCAGCCCGCCGTCATCGTGGCTTTGGGCGCCACCGCGGCCCGGTCGCTGATGGGCCGTACCGTCGCCCTGGTCCGTGAGGGCGGCAAACCCCTGGCCTGGGCCGATGGCCGGCCCGGCATTGCGACATACCATCCCTCCGCCGTGCTGCGGGCCTGGGATGATGCCGCCCGCGCCCGCACCTATGACGCCCTGGTGGCCGCCCTGCGGCAGGCACGGGACATGGCGGGAGCCGACTACAGTAAAAAGACAATAAAGATGGGAATTTAAGCGGGGCTCGAGCTTATCTATATTCAGAAAATTAGCAAATACGGAGAAAAATCTGGAACTGCAACAGTGGCGGCGGTCTTTAACAGGTATCCAGCGCATGAGCCGCGTTGGATGCTTTGGGGCCGCTGAAGCGGCTTCAAGGCTTAATTTCCGAAGCAGAATGGAGTGATCCTATGGCTTCCAACACGTCGAACCGCGGCTTCGCGTCCATGGACGACGACAAGCAGCGCGAGATCACCGCCAAGGGCGGCTCCAGTGTTCCGGATGAGAAGCGGAGCTTCTCCCAGGATCATGAACTGGCCGCCGAGGCCGGCCGCAAGGGTGGCCAAGCCTCCGGCGGCAATTTCGCCCATGATCGGGAACGCGCCTCGGAGGCCGGCCGCAAGGGCGGCCAGCACTAAGGCGCGTACCATGGCCCGGGCGGCGGTGGCGCCGCCGTGGCCCTGGACAATTTTCCCCGGGATAATTTTCGGGGTGTTCATGAGGAAGGGGGCTGGGCCTGCGGGTCTGGCCCCCAGCCTTATGGGAGAGGTGTTTCAGGCGCGTATGGCGTGTTCCTGTAGTGAAGGAAATATATTATACAACTATAAGCGAAGCTTCGGCTTAGCTATACTTTGAAAAACTATAAATTTTAAATAAAAGCTGGAACCCGGAAGAACGTACCCTCTTATATGCGGGCGCCGTGAAGAAGAAGCGTTCGGGCAATAGGCAGGGCCGGGCGCGGCGCATCGCTGACATAAGAGAGGATGTCATGACCAAGGACAGCAACACCCGCGGCCGCGGCTTCGCTTCCATGGATGAGGGCAAGCAGCGGGATATCGCCAGCAAGGGTGGCTCCAGCGTGCCGAATGAAAAGCGCAGTTTTTCCCAGGACTCCGGGTTGGCCGCGGCCGCCGGCCGCAAGGGGGGACGGAACGTTCCCGACCAGAAGCGCAGCTTTTCCCAAAACCGGGACCTGGCGGCCGAAGCGGGCCGCAAGGGCGGCCAGGCGTCCGGCGGCAATTTCGCCAACGACCGGGCGCGCGCGGCGGAGGCGGGGCGCAAGGGCGGCACCAGCCACGCCCATCGCTGACGGCGTCAGGTAGGGCCGTACGGAAATCGGCCACGCCGGCGCGCCTGCCGCCGGCGTGGCCGACATTCCATCCGGAACCCAGCCCATCCGGAACCCCGCGCCCTTCCGCGCGGTTCATCTTGCGCAGCCGCTTGGCCGCATAATTGGAGCATTCCCATGGACGATGCCATCCCCCCGCAGCAGCAAGACCACCAGCCGGGCCGTGAGCGCGAGATGACGCCGGCGCCGGACTATGCCCCGCGCTTTCCCGGCGCGGGCCGCCTGGCGGACAAGGTGGCGCTGATCACCGGCGGTGACAGCGGCATTGGCCGCGCCGTGGCCGTTCTCATGGCCCGCGAGGGGGCCGATGTCGCCATCGTCTACCTGGATGAGCATGAGGACGCGGCCGACACTGTGACGCTGATCGAGGCCGAGGGCCGGCGCGGCTTGGCCATCGCCGGCGACGTGGGGTCGGAATCCTTCTGCAGGGAGGCCGTGGACAAGGTGGTGGCCACGTTCGGCAAGCTGGACGTCCTGGTCAACAACGCCGCCGAGCAGCACACCACCGATGGCCTGGGCGACCTGACGGCGGAGCAGTTGGAGCGCACCTTCCGCACCAATGTCTTCGGCTACTTCTTCATGTCCAAGATGGCGCTGCAGCACATGCAGCGCGGCGGCGCCATCGTCAATACCACCTCCGTCACCGCCTATAAAGGCAGCCCGCACCTGCTGGACTATTCGGCCACCCGTGGCGCCGTGCTGGCCTTCACCCGATCCCTGTCGCAGTTGCTGGTCGAGGCGGGCATCCGCGTCAACGCCGTGGCGCCGGGGCCCATCTGGACGCCCCTGATCCCGGCCTCCTTCGGCGCGGACAAGGTGGCGGAGCATGGCAAGAACACGCCCATGGGCCGTCCGGGCCAGCCGAACGAGGTCGCGTCCTGCCACGTCTTCCTGGCCAGCGACGAGGCCTCCTACATGACGGGGCAGGTCATGCACCCCAACGGCGGCACGGTCGTGAATTCCTGAGGCGGCAGGGAGATGGGTGGCGGGGAATTAGGCACAGGTCGGCCGTGCCGGCCACCACAACTTATGGACTGCCCTCACCCTGCCCACCGTCCGGCCCGAGGGCCCGCTGCAGCATCACGGTGTCGGTCCATTTGCCGAAGCGGAAGGCCACCGCCGCCAGATAGCCGACCTGACGGAAGCCACAGGCCTCATGCAATCGCAGGGAGGCGGCGTTGGAGGCATCGACATAACCGATCATCTGGCGGAAGCCGGCGGCGGCGCATTCCTCGATCAGGGCGGGCAGCAGCGCCCGGCCGATGCCGCGATGCAGGCGGTCGGGATGAATGTAGATCGAATGCTTGACCGTGAACCGGTAGGCGGGGCGCTTGCGAAACAGCACGGCGTAGGCGTAGCCGACCACGACACCGTCGATGGTTGCGACCAGGTGGGGCAGCTTGTGCTTGCGCATGTTCTTGCGCCGCGCCTTCAGATCCTCGATGTCGAACGGGGTCGGCACAAAGGTGCCAAGGTTGCCGACGCCATGCCCGATGTGATGCCGGTAGATGTCGAGCATGGCCGGCACATCCTCGTCATTCGAGTGGCGCAGCACGATGGGCGACGGCAGCGTCCCCGGCATGGGCGAGGCCAGGTCCTGGCTGGTGCCAGGATCCTGGTTCATGCTGGGAACAGGCATGGAAGAGTCGGTCATGGCGGACATTCCGGCACGCTTACTCCTGCATCACATAGGTATAGAAACGCATCGATCCATCGGGCTCGACCTTGCGATAGAGGCCCTGCACCTCGTTCTCGAAACCGGGGAACAGGTTGGCGCTCTGCTCGAACATCTTGAGATAATCCAGCATGGGCTTGGCCCGCGCGCCCAGGCGCTCGCCCGGAACGATGGTGGCGATGCCCGGCGGATAGACCAGGAACAGGGTGGTCGCGATGCGGCCGTCGATCTCGCTCAGGGGCAGGTAATCGACCTTGTTGCGCACCAGGCTGCGCGCCGCCTCATGGGGCGGCACCACCATTTCCGGCAGGTGCTCGGGCGCGAACTGCTTCTGTTGCAGCGCGCTGACGTTGATCTCGCGATAGAAGGCGTGCATCTGGGCGCACAGGTCGCGCAGGCGCACGCCCCGGTACCGCTGCGGCCAGCGGGCGACGAAGCGGGGCATGACGTCGTCCAGCAGGGCGTTGTCGTCATGCAGACGCTTGAACGCCGCCAGCGCGCTCAGCAGCGTGCCGGCCTTGCTGGACTCCACGCCGGGCGTCAGCAGGAACAGCAGGGAGTTGAGGTCGTTCTTCTCCGGCACCACGCGGTTCTCGCGCAGGTACTGGGCCACCACCGGGGCCGGTATGCCGTGGTCGGCATAGGTGCCCGTCCGCCGGTCGAACCCCGGCGTCAGGATGATCAGCTTGTTGGGGTCGGTCATGGCCAACCCCTCGGTCACATGGCTGAAGCCGTGCCAGGTCTCACCGGGTGAGAAGGACCAGTACCGCGCATTGGTGGCCAGTTCGTCGGTGCTCAGGCTTTCCCAGGCCACCTCGTGAGCCGTATCCTCAGGGCCGGAGCCCGGGGGCGAGACGACATCGGGAATGAAGGGCTCGAAAAACCAGCGGCGCGCCGGGTCGGTTTCCTTCTGTTCATACTCGCGCCGCAGCGCGCGCAGTTTCTTGCGCAACTCGATGCCCAGGCGGACCGTGTCATCCCACAGGATGGTGCCGGACCGCCCCTTCATCATTTGCGCGCCCACGTCCAGCGAGGCGAACAGGGGATAGAAGGGGGAGGTGGAGGCGTGCTGCAGGAAGCTTTCGTTGAAGCGGCGATGCTCCACCCGGCGCTTCTGGCCCTTGATGTGCCGGTCGCGGACATGGATCTGCGACGCCTGGGAGAAGCTGGCCAGCTGCTTGTGCGTCGACTGGGTGGCGATGATGCCCGGCGCATCCTCACCCAGATCCTTCAGGCCCATGGCGAAGCGGCCGGCATAGAGCGGGTGGAATTTCATGAAGCCGGCCCAGGCCTCGTCGAACAGGATGTATTCGCAGAGATGGCCGATCCGGTTCAGGATCATCTCCGCGCTGTAGATGGTGCCGTCGTAGGTGCATTGCTCGATGACCGCGACGCGGAAGGGGCGGGGCTTCTGCCACGCCTCGGGATCGGTCACGTGGGGGTTCAGCCGGATCTTCTCCCGGATGGCCGCCTCATCCAGCGCCTGGCTCTGGATGGGCCCGATCATGCCGTAGCAGTTGCGGTCGGTTTCCAGATAGATGGGAATGCCGCCGCTGATCAGCAGGGCGCCGTGGTGGGCGGCCTTGTGGTTGTTGCGGTCGAACAGGACCAGGTCACCCTCCGCCACCAGGGCGCCCAGCACCACCTTGTTGGAGGAGGAGGTGCCGTTCAGCACGAAGTAGGTCTTCTCCGCCCCGAAGATGGCGGCCGCCTCCTTCTGGGCCCTCAGGGCCGGGCCCTCGTGCGTCAGCAGGTCGCCCAGCTCGATGACCGAATTGTCCAGGTCGTCACGGAACACCGCCTCGCCCAGATGTTCCACGAAAATCTGCCCGATGGGGCTGCGGCTGTAGAAGATGCCGCCATTGTGCCCCGGGCAGGTCCATAGCTGGTTGCCTTCCTCGGCATAATCCACCAGGGCGCCGAAGAAGGGCGTCTTCAGGGTGTCGGCATATTTCTTGAGGCGGCTGATCAGGTTGCGGGCGATAAACTCGGGCGTTTCCTCCGACAGGAAGATGTAGCCGTCGATGAAGTCCAGCACCTCCACCGGGATGTCCTCGAGGCGCTTGCGGCGCACCAGGATGACGATGGGCATGTCCAGGCCGCGGCGGCGCATCAGGTTGATCAGGGCCGCCGTCTTGCCCTCCAGCCCGCGCTTGCCCCAGTCGACCACCATGCAGCCGATGGCGGCGTCGGTCTGGACGGCGATCTCCGCATCCTCGACCCGCCGCGCCTTGACCACCTCAATGCCGTCGTCCTCGATGGCCGCGATGATTTTCTGAAGCCGCATGCCTTCCAGGTCATCGGCGTCGAAGCCGGGGGCGCAAAGAAGAACAGTGAAACGCTTAAAGAAATCCATTGCCAAGCCATCCTTTGCTCAAAACGCGCTGCTGTTCAGGGCATTCTGCCGAATCATTTAATGACAATTACGTGACGGTTTCGCCCCATACCTTTGGACCGCGCCGCAGTATTATCTTAAGCCACAGCGTTTCGCTTAATACAAACGCTACCGCATGGCGACCGGGATCAAAACCGCCCAGTGTCGCAAGAGGGTGTTTGCCGCGTCCATCAGCTCGGCCATCTTGGGCTTTGTCACCAAACTGCAAACGCTTCCAGGTAACCGTTGGGGAACCAGGAGGATGAACCATGACCGAACACGACAAGACCGAGACCCGCAGCTGGTTGGACATCGAGCTCGAAGACGATCTGGACGAAGAGCTTGAGCAGGCTGTTGACGATGTGCGCATCCCGCCCGAGCTGCGCGCCCTGATGGAAAGGCGCCAGAAGAGCACCCTAGACCGCCACACCTATTTCCGCGAGCTGCTGCGCCTGCAGAGCGAGCTGGTGAAGCTGCAGGACTGGGTGCGCTTCAAGGGCCTCAAGATGGTGATCCTGTTCGAGGGCCGCGACAGCGCTGGCAAGGGCGGCGCCATCAAGCGCATCACCCAGCGCGTCAACCCGCGCAGTTGCCGGGTCGTGGCGCTGCCGGCCCCGTCCGACCGCGAGAAGACCCAGTGGTACTTCCAGCGCTATGTCCCGCACCTGCCCGCCGCCGGCGAGATCGTGCTGTTCGACCGCAGCTGGTACAACCGCGCCGGCGTCGAACGCGTCATGGGCTTCGCCACCGATACCGAGGTGGAGGACTTCTTCCGCGACGTGCCGGAGTTCGAGCGCATGCTGGTGCGCTCCGGCATCATCCTGGTGAAGTATTGGTTCTCCATCACCGATGAGGAACAGCAGCTGCGCTTCCTCATGCGCATCCACGACCCCATCAAGCAATGGAAGCTGTCGCCCATGGACCTGCAGTCCCGCGTGCGCTGGGAACAGTACACCATGGCCAAGGAGGACATGTTCGCCCGCACCAGCATCCCCGAGGCGCCGTGGCACATCGTGGAAGGCAACGACAAGAAGCGCGCGCGCCTGAACCTCATCTCGCACCTGCTCTCGGTCGTGCCGTATGAGGAGGTGCCGCATGAGGCCGTGGCGCTGCCGGAGCGGGTGTTCAACCCGAATTACGAGCGCCACACCCTGCCGGCCGACCTGTACGTGCCCGAGCGCTACTGAGCGGGCACCGGTAGCCGTGAAAACAAAGCCCTGGCCGGCCGCGTGCCGGTCGGGGCCGTTGCGGGCCGTCGTGGTTCCGCGCATCGTCCGCCCAAATCGTATCGGGGCGGGCGGCCTGCTTCAATCCGGTGATCACCAGACCGCCGGCCCGGCGTCGCAGCAGCAGGGGGCGAGCCTGCTCCAAAGCACCGGATTCGCCGCAGTCGGCCTGACCGCGACCGCCAAAATATAAACTAAAGGTTATAATCCGTGGTTCCGGTCAGGTTCCGCGAGCGGGGCGGCCTGATTCATTGGGATAGCTTGCCCAGCCGAGCAGGGCGGCTGACGAGGTTCGGCCTTTCAGCATTAAGGGTTAAAAACAGGTAAACGCGCCGCGTAACCGGGCGCGCGTCGGCGCGTTTAATACCCAAATGTAGCCAATATGTACGCAAGGGTTAGCGCCGAGTGGTGGAAAGATAGCCATAAATTTACGAGTTGTTACTAAATGTGATGAAATCAGACACAGGGAAATGTTTAAGGAACATTAACCAACTGGACCTTTCGCCTTCCCCGATAGTTGAATCCTCTGAAGATGCAATTGACATGGCCTACCCATCTATCCCAAAAGGTGGTGGCGTGCTTGTCCCCTTCGGACAGGTTGGGAACTTCGGTGCACGGGGCGCCGGGTTTCGGACGCGGAAGAAGGGTTGGGGTGGCAAGAAACGGATTTGGGTGTCGGGCGATCTTCCCCGGCGATACCCCAAAGCCGCCTTTTTTGTCTCTCAACCCGTCAACGGTGCAAACCAGTGGTTGGGAGTGGGGCGGCATGGCGAAGCAGACGGTTACGCGCGGTCGGGGCACGAGGAAGTCACAGCAGGCCGTTCTGCTGGGCGCATCGGCGCTGGCCATCGGCGCGGGCTTGGCCGCGCCGAAGTCGGCATGGGCCGCCGCCTGCGGCAGCTTCCAAAGCAACTCCACCGTCGGCTCGGCGGCCAATTGCACCACCTTCATCTGGACCGGCACGCTGGGCACCGTCATCAACAACGGCCGGCTGATCGGTGGGGCAACGGGCTCAAGCAGCACCCTGAACGCCGGCTTTAGCATCATTGGCGGCAAGACGCTGACCGGCCTGTTCAATAACAACATCATCGGCGGCACGGCCACGGCCGGCGGCTACGCGGCCATCATCCTCACCGGCACGCCCACCTTCACCACCACCGCCGGCACCATCAGCTACGGCATCAGCGCCTATACCACCGTCGGCACCATCAACAACGCGGCCACCGGCACCATCCTGTCGGACGGCTTCGGCGGTGCGCTCAAGATCCAGAACGGCGTGAAGATCGGCGGCTTCACCAACGACGGCACCATCCTGGCCAATGGCAACAGCGCCATTAACCTGACGGGCGGCAGCATCGGCACGCTGACCAACAACGGTTACATCTACAGCTCGGTGGGCGGTGCCGTAGACGTCGACGTCATCGTCACCATCAGCACCATCGGCACCCTGATCAACACCGGCATCCTGCGCGGCAACGCCGGCGGTACCGGCGCGCTGAACGTGTTCGGTGTCGTGGGCTCGGTCAACAACTCCGGCACCATCCTCAATGATTCCGGCCCGGGCGTGGAGGTCCGCAACTACGGTGGCTACGGCCCCACCGCCACCTTCCACAGCCACGTCGGGCAGGACGGCACCATCGCCACCCTGACCAACAGCGGCACCATCACCGGAACCGCCGGCGTGGCCATTGGCGCCGGCGGCTCCATCGTCAGTCTGGTCAACACCAGCACCGGCACCATCCGGGGTTCCTCCACCATCGTCGCCGGCAGCACCACCGCCGGCGCCATCAACGTCGCTGCCACCACCGGCAATCCGTCGGTCACCCACAACGGCTATCTCGGCACGCTGAACAACGCCGGCCTGATTGTCGGCGGCATCTACAGCACCGGCGGCACCATCGGCGGCATCCGCACCATCATCAACAGCGGTACCATCCAGGGCAACGTTACCATCAGTAACCCGCTGGTCCTGGTGGGCGGCACCGCCGGCACCATCGGTACCTTCGGCCCCGGCGGCACGCTGGCCACCACCCTGATGGGCACCGCCGGCATTTCCATCGCCGGCGGTTCGTTGTTCCTCGACGACCGGCTCTGGGTCGGTGCCAACACCTTGAGCAACGTCGGTGGCGACCTGACCATCGCCGCCGGCAAGATCCTGACCGGCAACTACTACCAGACCCTGGCCAACAGCACGCTGACCACCAGCGGCCTGACGGTGACGGGCCGCATGACGCTGGCCCGCGGCACCATCGTCCCATCCTTCAGCAGCACCGGCAACTTCATCGTCGGCACCGCCGGCAACATCCTGTTCTCCTCCGCCATCGTCAACCAGTCCGCCGTCTTCGCCCCCGTTCAGAAACCCGCCGGGGCGAATTTCAGCAACATCACCTCCGGCGGCACCACGCTGATCTACGCCAATCCGCTCAGCGACTACATCGGCGGCGCCATGGGCACCCTGGCCGTGGCGCAGGGCGGCACCTTGAACGGCGCCGGCACCATCAGCGGTACCTTGGTTCCGACCGCGCTCTACATCGCCAGCACCGGCAGTCTGGGCACCCTCAGCAACAGCGGCGTCATCCGCGGCGACATCATCAACCTCAGCGCCATCGACCTCAGCATCAAGGGCGGCACGCTGACCACCATCGGCACCCTGGCGGGCTACGGCGGCGCGACCGGCACCATCACCAACACGCTGTCCAACGTCGTGCTGACGTCGGGCAACCTGCTGCTGAACGACACCGTCAACGTCGGCGTCAACACGCTGTCCAACCTGGGCGCCAGCCTGACCATCGCGCCCGCCGGCACTATCAGCGTCACCGGCAACTATGCCCAGACGGCCGGCACCCTGGTGCTGAACAACAGCCGCCTGGTGGTCAGCGGCGGGGCCAGCATCACCGGCGGCACCGTCCTCGCCAGCATCGACGCCACCCAGAACTACGTCGTGGGTGACACCGCCACCGGCGGTACCGTCACCCTGATCTCGGCCGGCGCGGCCTCCACCTACACCGCCGCCATCCGCGGCACCTCGCCCGGCATCAACCTGGGCACCGTCGCCAGCGGCAACGACCTGGTGGGGGCGGTCAGGAACGACTACATCGCCGGCAGCTACGGCACCATCACCAACAGCGGCACGCTGTCCTCGACCACCGCGCTGTACATCGCCGCGACCGGCACGCTGGGCGCCCTGTCCAACACAGGCGTCATCGCCGGCAGCATCGTCAACAACAGCGCCCGGGATCTGATTCTCCAGGGTGCCAGCGGCGCCAGCTATGGCACCGTCACCGGCACCGGTGGTTCCATCGGCGTGTTGCGCAACACGCTCAGCAACGTCACGCTGACCGGCAACGTCCTGCTGAACGACGCCGTCAGCCTCGGCGCCAACACCCTGGTCAACGCCGGCGGCAACCTGCGCCTCGACAGCATCATCAACGTCACCGGCAACTACAGCCAGACCGGCGGCACCCTGCTGGAACGCTCCGCCGTCGGCGGCGGCCAGCTGATCGTCAGCGGTGCTGCCGTGGTCAGCGGCGCCACCTATTCCGTGGTCGGGGCGCCCGCCGGCTACCATTATCTGCAGGGCCCCGCCGGTGGCACGCCCATCATTTCCGGCGGCGCCGGGTCCAGCTACACCAGCATCACCTACGACAGCGGCATCACCGGCCTGACCCTGGGCGGCTACACCCAGGGCACCAGCCTGTGGGGCTCCATCCTCAACGATTACGTCGGCGACAGCCTGGCCGCCATAGCCATCGGCAGCGGCACGGTCCTGGCGGCCCAGGCCGGCGTCCAGACCCTGATCTACATCAGCGGCGCGGGTACGCTGGGCACCCTGTCCAACAGCGGCACCGTCCAGGGCAACATCAACAACACCGGTTCGGCCGATCTGAACATCCGGGGTGGCAGTGGTGCCACCGGCGGCACGTTCACGGGCGCCGGCGGCACGCTGGGCACCATCACCAACACCAACAGCAACGTGGTCCTCTCGGGCGGCAACGTGTACCTGGCGGATCAGGTCAACGTCGGCAGCGGCCTGTTGTACAACACCGGCGCGACGCTGAGCGTGGCGCCGGGCGTGACGGTCACGGGCAACTATCTGCAAAACAATGCCAACGGCACCCTGGTCCTGGGCGTGGGCGCCCCCTTGGTGGTCAGCGGCGGCGCCACCATCAGCGACGGCTACGTCAAGGTCGGCAGCTTCGACAGCTTGACCAACCATGTGGCGGGCGAAACCACGATCCTGGTGCAGGCGGGTGCGGCCTCCAGCTACAGCCTGGTCAGCAGCCAGACCGTGCCGGTGGTCCAGTCGAACGTGGGCGGGCTGGGCGTCATCGGCACCCAGGTGGGCAATAACCTGCAGGCCGTGGTCGAGAACGACTACTTCGGCACCTCTGCCGCCGCCTTCACCCAGGCCGGCACCATCGTGCTGGGCACCAACAGCCAGGCCAGCGCCGCCCTGTACGTGGCGGGCACGGCCACCATCGGCATCCTGACCAACACCGGCGTGCTGAACGGCGAGGCCAACTTCGGCAACGGCATCTTCATGGGGTCGGCGGGCACGCTGGGTGCTTCCATCGGCACGCTGGTCAACAGCGGCATCATCGCCGGCCGCGTCGGTGTCGCCAACTACAGCGGTGTCATCGGCACCATCGACAACAGTGGCCAGATCCTGGACAGCCTGCCCAACTCGGGCATCTACAACAGCAACACCATCACCCTGGTGAACAACCGGGCGGACGGCACCATCGCCGGCGCCTACGGCATCGCCAACAGCAACCTGCTTGGCACCATTCTGAACGCCGGGCTGGTCGCCGGCTCCGTCACCAGCGGGTCGAGCACCGCGGTGGGCATCGCCAACTACGGCACGATCAACACCCTGACCAACAGCGGCCGCATCGTGGGGACGGCCGCCCGGATCGCGGACGGCGTGCTGAACTATGGCACCCTGGGCACCCTGAGCAACGCCACGGGCGGCACCATCGTTGTCAGCGGCGCCATCGTCAGCGGCACCGGCAACGTCATCGCCGGCGTGGCCAACGGCGGCACCATCGGCACCCTGTCCAACAGCGGCTTGGTCACCGTCACCGCCAACAACACCGTCACCGGCTTCAACGTGGTGGCGGGCATCGCCAACCTGTCGGGCGGCACGATCAGCGTGCTGGCCAACGCCAGTACCATCGCCGCTACCGGCAGCATCACCGACTTCAACAGCTCCCGCCAGGCGGGCGTGTTCAACGCCGGGGTGGTCGGCACGCTGTCCAACACCGTGGGCGGGGTCATCAGCGGCCGGGCCCTCGGCGTGGACAACTATGCCAGCGGCAGCATCGCCCAATTCGCCAACGCCGGCACCATCACGTCCACCTCCCGCTCCGCCCTGTTCAACGAGGGCACGATCGGCACGCTGAGCAACAGCGGTGTCATCCGGGGCGCCAACACCGGTCTGTTGATGGGGGGCACCCGCAGCACCATCGTCAGCCTGATCAATGACGGCCTCATCCAGGGCGTGAACTCCCAGGGCGTCGCCCTCCTCGCCAACACCACCATCGTCAGCCTGGTCAATACCGGAACCATTCTGGGCGGCAGTTCGGCCATCGACAATTTCGGCACCATCGGCACCCTGACCAATAGTGGGACCATCCAGGGTCAGACCGCGCTGCGCCTGGGCAGCGGCGGCACCATCGGCACCTTCACCAACAGCGGCACCATCGCCGGCTCCATCAAGAACGGCGCCTCCACCGCCCTGACCATCGGCGGCGGTGCGGGCACGGTGGTGGGCGTGCTGACGGGCAGCAGCGGCGGCGTGGGCAGCGCCGACAAGGGGCGGATCACCAGCACGGGCGCCGACCTGGTGTTCAGCGGCGGCAACCTGTTGCTGAACGACGACATCACTGCCACCGGCCGCACCGTGGCCAACAGCGGCGCCTCCCTGCGCCTATCCAACACCGTCATCGTCACCGGCGCCTATACGCAGGGCGCCACCGGCACGCTGGTGCTGGGCAGCGGCGCGCTGCTGTCGGTGACCGGTGCGGCCACCGTCACCGCGGGCACGGTCACCTCCAGCGGCTTCAATGCCGCCGGCAACTACCTGGCGGGTGGCAGCAACGTCACCCTGGTGCAGGGCGGCGCCGGCTCGTCCTACAACACCACGGTGGTGGCGGGCGGCGGCATCACCGGCTTGGGCCTGACCGGCAGTGTGTCGGGCAACAACCTGCTGGCCGTTGTCGGCAACGACTATGTTGGCGGCTCACAAGGTTCCATCGTCAACAGCGGCTTGCTGAGCTATAGCGGCGCCAACACGGGTGCCGTCTACGTGGCCGGTACCGGCAGCCTGGGCACCCTGGTCAACAGCGGCACCATCGCCGGTTCCATCGCGGTGGAGGTGGCGTCGGGCGGTACCCTGGGCCAGGTGGTCAACACCGGCATCGTCAGCGGCAACCTGGTCAACCTATCGACCAACGGGCTTGTCCTGTCGGGCGGCACGGTCGCCGGCACCTACGCCGGTGGCACCATCACCAGCACCTTGGCCAACGTGACCCTGGCCTCGGGCGCCATGGTTCTGGCCGACGCGGTCAATGTCGGGGCCGGCACGCTGGTCAATGGCGGCGCCAGCGTCCAGTTGGCCTCCATCGTCAGCGTCACCGGCAACTACAGCCAGTCCACCGGAACGCTGGTGCTGGGGACGAGCGGCGAATTGGTGGTCAGCGGTGCCGCCGTCATGACCGGCGGCGCCGTGGCTGCGACCCTGTCCGCGACGGCCAACTACCTGGTGGGCCAGGGCGGCACCACGCTGGTGGCCGGCGGCGTCGGGTCCAGCTACAGCGGTGTCAGCCTGCAGGCCAACACCATCGCCGGCCTGGTCGCCGCCGCGGGTGGCGTGGGCACCAACCTGGTGGTGACGGGGGCCAACGACTATGTCGGGACCCTGCTGCCCACGCTGGACAACAGCCTCAGCATCGGCGGGGCCGGCATACAGACGGCCCTGTTCGTGCGCGGCACGGGCAGCATCGGCACGGTCAGCAACAGCGGCACGCTGGCGGGCGTCGGCGCCGTCACGGGCTACGGCGCCTCCATCGCCGGCACCATCGGCACCCTGACCAACAGCGGCGTCGTCAGCGGCGACGGCACCAACGGCGGCTATGGCCTGCTGAACCGGGGCACCATCGCCACGCTGATCAACACGGTGGGCGGCACCTTCGCCGGCCTGGCGGGCACGGTGGGCTATGGCCTGATCAACCTGAGCATCCTGAACACCGTCGTCAACTATGGCCTGCTGACCGGCCATGACGGCGGCCTGCAGAACATGGGCACCATCCAGCTGCTGGACAACGCGGCCGGCGGCACCATCCGGTCCAACAGCGCCAGCGCGCAGCAGGGGCTGCGCAACGACGGCACCATCGTCACGCTGCTGAACGACGGCCTGATCGGCAACAACTACGGCCTGTTCCAGGCGGCGGGCACGATCCAGACGCTGGTGAACAACGGCACCATCGCGGCCAACGCCAGCGGCGTGTACATGAGCGCCGCCATCGGGACCATCAGCAACAGCGGCACCATCACCGCGGCGCACAAGGCCATCGTGGCCAACTCGACCCTGACGGCGCTGCTGAACAGCGGCACGCTCAAGGGCACGCAGGCGCTGGCCATCGGCGTGAACGGCCGTGTGGGCACGCTGGTCAACAGCGGCGTGATCCAGGGCAACATCGTCAATACCGGGACCGTCGGCCTGACCATCGGCGGCGGCACCAACGGCACCATCGGCACCCTGACCGGCTTCACGGGCCGGGGCACCATCACCAACACCGCCGGCAACCTGGTGTTCTCCTCCGGCGACCTGCTGCTGAACGACAACATCAATGTCGGCGCCAACACGGTGGCCAACACCGGCGCCAGTCTGTCGTTGGCCACCCTGACGACCGTCACCGGCACCTACAGCCAGACCAGCGGTACCCTGGCGGTGACCCCCGGCACCAGCCAGTTGATGGTCAACGGGGTCGCCAGCATCACGGGCGGCACGGTCAAGGCCAACTTCACCAGCGCCGGCACCTACCTTGCCGGCGCCGCCACCTTGGTCAGCAGCAGCGGCGCCTCCTCCTACGCCGGCGCCGTCGTCACGGCCAACAGCGTCACGGGCCTCGCCACCGGCAGCAGCAGCATCAGCGGCAACGACCTGCTGTTGGCCATCAGGAACGACTATGTTGGCGGCGGCTTGGCGACACTGGCCAACACCAGCTCCATCGGCGGCGTCCAGACGGCGGCCTATATCGCCGCCACGGGCAGCGTCGGCACGCTCAGCAACAGCGGCACGCTGGCGGGCACCATCAATGCGCTGGCCATCAGCGCTGGCGGCAGCCTGGGTACGCTGGTCAACACCGGTGCCCTGCAGGGCAACATCACCAACGCCAGCACCAACGCCTTCACCATCCTGGGCGGCAACGGCGGCACGGTGGGCACGCTGACCGGTTTCTCCGGCAGCATCGGCACGATCGCCAGCACCGGCGCCAACGTGGTCCTGGCCAGCGGCAACCTGCTGCTGAACGACCAGGTCAACGTCGGCGGCAATACCCTGGTCAACAGCGGCGCCTCGGTCCGGCTGGGCACCCTCCTCACCGTGACGGGCGCCTACAGCCAGTCGGCAGGCACCCTGGATGTGGGCGGTAACCGCCTGGTGGTCAGCAATGCCGCCAGCATCACCGGCGGTACGGTCGTCACCACGCTGTCCAGTTCCGTCAACTACATCGCGGGCCAGGTGGGTGGCACGCTGGTGACGGGTGGCGTCGGGTCGAACTACACCGGCGTCAGCGTTTCCGCCGGCACCATCTTCGGCCTGGCCGTGGGCGGCACCACCAGCGGTACCAACCTGGTGGTCGTGGGGCAGAACGACTACATCGGCGGCAGCCTGGCCAGCCTGGGCAACACGGGCAGCATCGGCGGCGTGCTGTACGCGGCCTACGTCACCTCCACCGGCACCCTGGGCACCCTGAACAACAGCGGCACCCTGGCCGGCGTGGGCGCCAGCACCACGGCGGCGGGCGTGCGCAACGCCGGCAGCATCGGCACGCTGTCCAACAGCGGCGTCATCCGTGTCGCCGGCGCGCACTTCAGCGACGCCCTCTACAACACCGGCACCATCGGCACGCTGCTGAACGCCGCCGGCGGCACCATCGCCGCCACCGTCACCGGTGCCGGTGTGCTGAACGTCGGGCTGATCGGCACCCTGGGCAACAGCGGCACCATCATCGCCGCCAGCTCTGGCCTGGAAAACATCGGCACCATCGCCACGCTGAACAACGCCGGCACCATCACCGGCAACACCGGTATCAGCAATGGCGGCAGCATCGGCACGCTGATCAACAGCGGCCGCCTGAACGGCAACCTCGGCCTCTACCAGCACGGCGCCGTCATCGGCACCGTGATCAACAGCGGCGTGCTGGGCGGCAGCGCCGGCGTCTTCGCCAATTCCGGCATCAACACCTTCATCAACAGCGGAACGCTGCTGGGCACCAACAACAGCACCGGTGCCCTGTCGCTGGCGGGCAGCGCCACGATCGGCACGCTGATCAACAGCGGCGTCATCAACGGCGACATCATCAACAACGGCGCGGGCGACCTGTCCATCGGCGGCGGCACATCCGGCACTGTGGGCACCCTGACCGGCGGCAGCATCACCAGCACGCTGCACAACGTGGTGTTCAGCAGCGGCGCCCTGGCGCTGGGCGACGCCATCAACGTGGGCGCCAACACGGTGCTGAACACCGGCGCCAACCTGGCGCTGGCCAGCACCGTCAGCATCACCGGCAACTACACCCAGTCGGCCGGAGCGCTGGTGGTCAGCCCCGGCGTCAGTGAACTTGTGGTCAGCGGCATCGCCAGCATCAGCGGCGGCAAGGTCAGCACCAGCCTGTCCAGCACCGGCAACTATCTGGCGGGCGCCAACTACACCCTAGTGCAGGGCGCCGCGGGTTCCAGCTACACCGGCGCGACCCTCACCGTCACGGGGGTGACGGGCCTCAGCTTCGGCACATCCATCGTCACCGTTGGCAGCAACGTCGATCTGCTGATGGCCTTCAACAACGACTATGTCGGCGGCACCCTCGCCTTCCTCAACAACCCCGGCACCATCAGCGCCAACACCGGCATCTACGTCACCAGCACCGGCTCGGTCGGCAGCCTGACCAATAGCGGCCTGCTGAATGGGCGCTACGCCTTCATCAACCAGGGCAGCGTCGGCACCCTGGTCAACACCGGCGTGATCGCGGCGGGCAGCACCGGGGTCCAGGGCCAGGGCAACTACGGCACGGTCATCAACAGCGGCACCATCAGCGGCGCCGACGTGGCCGTGGCCTTCGGCGGGTCCGTCGGCACGCTGGTGAACAGCGGCCTGATCAGCGGCCCCGCGGCGGTCTATGACGGCAGCATCCTGGGCACCCTGGTGAACAGCGGCGTCATCCAGGGCGATATCATCAACGCCTCGGCCAACGCCCTGACCCTCCAGGGTGCTGTCGCAAGCACCTTGTTCGGCACCTTCACCGGCCAGTCGGGCCTGGGCAACATCACCAGCACGCTGGCCGACGTGGTGCTGGCGGCCGGCAACCTGGTCCTGAACGACCAGGTCGATGTCGGCAGCCATACGCTGGTCAACAGCGGCGCCATAGCTGAACTGACCAGCCTGGTCAACGTCACCGGCAACTACAGCCAGTCCGCCGGCGCGCTGTTGATCAACTACGGCAGCGCCCAACTGGCCGTCAGCGGTGCGGCGGTCCTGACCGGCGGCACCATCGCCGCCACGGGCGTGCCGGGCACCATCAACATGCTGGCGGGCGTGGGCGACACCGTGGCCCTGGTGGCCGGTGGCACCGGCTCCAGCTATACCGGCCTCAGCTACACCAGCGACGTGACGGGGATGGAGGTCACGGGCAGCGTCGGCGGCAACAACCTCTACCTGGCCGGCATCAACGACTATGTCGGCGGCAGCATCGGCACCCTCAGCAACACGGGCACCATCAACGCCAACAACGCCGTCTACGTGGCGGCGACGGGCAGCCTGGGCAGCCTGACCAACAGCGGCACGCTGCAGGGCGCCAACGCCGCCCTGAACAACCTGGGCTCCATCGGCTCCATCCTCAACGGCACGTTGGGCACACTGGGCATCATGGTGGGTGCGGTGGGTGTTGCCAACAGCGGCAGCATCGGCACGCTGGTCAGCTATGGTATCGTCACCGGCACCACCGGGGCGGCCGTGGAC
>NZ_VITN01000019.1 GCF_007828045.1 Nitrospirillum amazonense
ATCCGTCGACATGACTTCCATGGCGAATGGAACTACACCATTTCGCCAAACACACCGACCAGATTGAAGCGATAATTTATCAACAGACCCTAAGCCGTCCAGCCGCCGTCTATGACATGGATGGCGCCGGTGGTGAAGGACGAGGCGTCGCTTGCCAAGTACAGCGCCAGTTCCGCGATCTCCTCCGGCCGGCCCAGGCGGCCCATGGGCTGGCGAGCAACGAAAGCGGCCTGAGCGGCGGCATAGTCGCCGGTGGCGGCCAGGCGTTCATCCAGCGAGGGGGTGTGCACCGTCCCGGGGCAGATGGCGTTGCAGCGCACCCCCCGGCCCACGAAGTCGGCCGCCACCGCCTTGGTCAGGCCGATGACGGCGGCCTTGGTGGCGCCGTAGGCGAAGCGGTTGGGCACGCCCTTGATGGAGCTGGCGACCGACGACATGTTGACGATGCTGCCCCTGCCCGCCTCCAGCATGCCGGGCAGGAAGGCACGGATGGTGCGGTACATGGCGCTGACGTTCAGGTCCCAGGAAAAGTCCCAGGCGGCCGCATCGCACTTCAGAATGGTGCCGGCATGGACGAAGCCGGCGCAGTTGAACAACACGTCGATGGGCCCGACCACCGCCGCGATGGCGGCCACGTCCGCATCGCTGCGCACATCCAGCCTGTGATGGCGGCAGCCCGCTACCTCGGCCAGCTTGTCGGTGTTGATGTCGGTGGCGTGGACGGTCGCCCCCTCGCGCGCGAACAACTCCGCCGCCGCGCGGCCGATGCCCTGGGCGGCCGCCGTCACCAGCGCGGTCTTACCCTCTAGACGTCCCATTAGTGATCTCCTTCAGGCGGCGCGGCCGCGCGTGGGCAGGCAGGCGGGGCCCACCGGCTCGAACGATTTGTAGGTCAGGATGAATTCCTGGTGGCCCAGGGCCTCGGACGCGGTGCGGTCGCCCGCCGCCGCCGCCTCGACCAGGTCCAGGATCTCGGCCCCCACCTCATCCAGCGTGGCCTTGCCTTCCAGGATGCGGCCGGCGTTCACGTCCATGTCCTCCGACAGGCGCGCGTAGGTCTCCGGATTGGCGCAGACCTTGATGACGGGGGAAATGGCGGAGCCGACGACGGAGCCGCGGCCGGTGGTGAACAGGATGACGTGGCTGCCCGATGCGATCAATTCCACGATCTCGGCATTGTCGGAGATGTTGGGGAAGCCGAAGCGCGGCTCCCCATCCGGTACCACGTCCATCAGGTACAGGCCGCCCGTGGGCGGGATGTCGCCCGGCTTGATCAGGCCACTGATGGGGGAGGAACCGGACTTGGAATAGGCGCCCATGGACTTTTCCTCCTGGGTGGTGAGGCCGCCCTCGGCATTGCCGGGGGCGAAGCTGCCGAAGCCCATGATGGTGTAGTAGCGCTCCGCCTTCTGCACGCAGGCCTCGATCTCAGCGCCCAGTTCCGGCGTCACGGCGCGGTCGGACATGATGCGCTCACAACCCACCAGCTCGCCCGTCTCTTCGAAGATGCAGGTGGCGCCGGCCTCGACCAGCCAGTCGAAGCAGCGGCCCACCGCCGGGTTGGCGGTGATGCCGCTGGTGCCGTCGGACCCGCCGCAGATGGTGCCCACCACCAGTTCATGCCGCGCCATGGGCACCACCGGTGTCTGGCCGGCGATGGCCTTCAGGCGGGCCACGGCGGCGCGCCCGGCCTCGATGGTGGCCCTGGTGCCGCCGGCCTGCTGGATCACCAGGGTTTCCACCGGCCGGCCGCTGGCCGCCACCGCCTGGCGCAAGGCCTCGCGGTTGAAGCTTTCGCACCCCAGGGACAGCAGCAGCACGCCGCCCACGTTGGGGTGGGTGCACAGCTTGGTCATGATCTGGAAGGCGTAGCTGTTGGGATAGCAGCCGGGGAAGCCGATCAGGTGCACGTCCATGTCGTCGCTGAGCGTGACGATACGGCGGGCCACATGGTGGGCGCATTCCACCAGATAGGCCACGACCACCACGTTGCGGATGCCCTTGCGCCCGTCGCTTCTCAGAAACCCACGCATCTCAGCCATATCAGTGGCCCCCTTCGCTACCGCCGACCACCTGGCCCCCAACAACTTGGCGTGTATGGCTGGCGATGTAATCGCTTTTCATGTTGTGCATGTGAACATGGCCGCCGACGTCCACCGCGGCGGTCATGGACCCGATGGGCGCGCCGTATTTCAGCACCTTGTCGCCAGCGGCCAGGACGCGGCGGGCCAGCTTGTGGCCCACGGTCACGTCCTGGGCGGCGGTGACCCGGGCGCCATCGATGTCCAGGGCGTCGCCGGCGCGGATGGCGGCGCGGACGACCAACACGTTGTCATCCGGATGCAGCAGGATGAGGGGGGAGATGGGCGTGCTCATGCGGCCTTCGTTGCGTTGGGGGTGGGAACGGGGGCGTCCGGGTGCAGCAAGCCGTCGGCGCGTAGGGCCCACCACAACTCTGGCGGAACGCCGGTATCCATCAAGGCCCGGGTTTGGGCCACCTGTGCCGCGTCCGCCATGCCGGGGATGACGCTGGCCACCACCGGATGGGCCAGGGGAAACTGCAAGGCGGCCGCGGCCAGGGGCACGTCGAAGCGGTCGCAGGCCGCCTCCAGCCGGCGCACGCGGTCGACGATGGCGGCGGATGCCGGCTCGTAGTTGTAGTACAGCGGCGCGGCGCCCCGGGTTCCGTTCACCAGGATGCCGGAATTGTAGGGGCCGCCGACGATGACCCTGACCCCACGCGCGGCGCAGGCGGGGAAGAAGGCGTCCAGCGCCGTCTGCTCCAGCAGGGTGTAGCGGCCCGCCAGCAGCACGACATCGAAATCGGCATGGCCCATGGCATCCAGGCACACCTGCCACTCGTTGACGCCCAGGCCGATGGCGCGCACCGCCCCCTGGTCCCGCAATTCCCGCATGGCGCGGTAGCCGCCGTCCAGGAAACGGCGAAAATGAGCGGCGTGGTCATCGCCATGGGTGACGGTGCCCAGGTCATGGACCAGCAGCAGGTCGATGCGCTTCCGCCCCAGCCGCCGCCGGCTTTCGGTGTAGGAGCGCATGACGCCATCATAGCTGTAGTCGAACACCGGTTCATACGGTGCGGCGTCGGCGAATCCGTGCCTCACCGGGCTCGCGCCCGCGCCGACCGGGACCAGCACCCGCCCCACCTTGGTGGAGACCAACAGGTTCTCATCCGGATCCAACTCGGCCAGCGCGGCACCCAGACGGCTCTCGCTGAGGCCGAAGCCGTAGTGGGGGGCCGTGTCCAGGTAGCAGATGCCGGCGCTCACCGCCGCTGTCACGGCGGCCCGGGCCTCCTCCTCCGCCACCGCCTGGTACAAGTTGCCGATGGCCGCGGCGCCGAAACCCAGCGGGGGCAAGGGCGGGCATGTCGGAGTGAAGGATGCGTCCATTGGGGCCTTCCCGGAGTGGGGCGACTTTCCATTCATATACGAAATCGCCTTCCGCATATAAAATCGTCGGCCGCATTCCGGAAGTCAAGGCGCTCACGCCATCTCTTGCCCGGCGGGCGCCCTGATGGCATAGCCGGAGAGCCGCAAACCCAGCCCTCAGGCGCAGGCCGGATTATCCCATGACCGCCCTTCCCGATGATACCGTGCCCGACCTCGACGCCACCGACGGCTTGACCGGCGATGGCGCGGCGGAAGCCGTGCGCAAATACCGGGCGCCCGCCTTGGAGAAGGGCCTGGACATCCTGGAGCTGATGGCCAGCCACGGCGCGCCCATGACGCCGTCGCAGATTTCCGCCCGCCTGGGCCGCTCGGTCAGCGAGTTGTTCCGCATGATCCAGGTGCTGGAGTTCCGGGGCTACATCGCGCCGGCGGCGACGGCCGATGGCTATGAGCTGACCAACAAGCTGTTCACCCTGGGCATGGCCCGGGCATCGGTGCGCACCCTGCTGGAGGCGGCCTTGCCCCTGATGCGCGAGCTGGCGCTGGCCATCGGCCAGTCCTGCCATTTGGCGGTGGCCTCGGACGACCAGATGGTGGTGGTGGCGCGCATCGAGAACCCCGGCCATCTGGGCTTTTCCGTCCGTCCCGGCTATCACCGCAGCCTGGTGGAGGCCACGTCCGGCATGGTGCTGTACGCCTTCCAGCCACCGCACACCCAGGTCCTGTGGCGCGCCATGCTGGAACGCGCCGTGGGGCCGGCCCGGGTGGCCCCCTTCGCCGCCCGGGCCGACGCCGTGCGCGCCCAAGGTTATGCCCAGGCCGCCAGCGACTACGCCCTGGGCGTCACGGACCTGTCCGCCCCCGTCATCGGCGGCACCGGGGCGGCGGTGGCGGCCCTGACCGTGCCTTTCATGCAGCATACGCCCCCGGTCCGCTCCTTGGCGGAAACCATAGGCATGGTGCAGGCCACCGCCCGGCAGATCGCCCAGGATCTCACGGAACGGGCCTGAACCGCCCCGGCGCGGATGGCCGGCATGCACGCGCCCAGGGCTGTGACACGCCCTTGGTTTATGCTAGACCCGGGCAACTTCCTTCCAAATAACACCCGCATGCCTTGAGGAATCGTTCGCCGTGACGTCGCAGCCGCCCCCCGCTCCCCACAGCCCCTACGTCCTGGTCCTGACCTGCCCCGACGTGAAGGGTGTGGTGGCCGCCGTCTCCAGCTATCTGGCCGACAACGACGCTTCGATCACCGAATCCAACCATTTCAACGACCAGCTGACCAACAGCTTTTCCATGCGCACGGCCTTCCGGCCGGACGGCCCGGGCTTCCCCGACCTGGAGAGCCTGCGCCAGGGCTTTCAGTTGATCGCCCGCCGTTTCCGCATGGATTGGCAACTGGTGGACATGACGGTGAAGCCCAAGGTGGTGATCGCGGTGTCCAAGTTCGGCCATTGCCTCTATGATCTGCTGCACCGCGCCCGCTCCGGCTCCCTGCCCATCGACATCCCGGCCGTCATCTCCAACCACGACGACATGCGGTCCTTCGTGGAATGGAGCGGCGTTCCCTATCACCACCTGCCGGTGAAGGGGGACAAGGCGGCGCAGGAGGCCGCGTTCATGGACGTGGTGAACCAGGCGGGTGCCGACCTGGTGGTGCTGGCCCGCTACATGCAAATCCTGTCGGCCGACCTCTGCGGCCAACTGGCGGGCCGCTGCATCAACATTCACCATTCCTTCCTGCCCAGCTTCAAGGGCGCCAAGCCCTACCACCAGGCCCACGCCCGTGGGGTGAAGCTGATCGGCGCCACCGCCCACTACGTGACGACCGATCTGGACGAAGGCCCCATTATCGAGCAAGGCATCGAACGGGTGGACCACACCCAGACGCCGGAGGATCTGGTGGATATCGGCCGCGACATCGAATGCGCCGTGCTGGCCCGCGCCGTGCGCTGGCACATCGAACGCCGCATCCTGGTGACCGGGCAGAAGACCATCGTCTTCAGCTGAACGAAAGGGCGGGACAGCCGCCCAGCCGTCCCGCCCTTCGTTTTCAAGCGCCGCTATGGTTTAGCGCGGCGTCACGCTGGTGTTGGCCGAGGTGCTGCCCGAGGCGTTCACCTTGGCCGAGGCGCCGCCGGCGGACACGCTGTCCTGGCTCTGCACCTTGGCATGGTCGCTGGCGGACACGCCGGACTTACCGGCCGAGACACCAGCGCCGCCGTTGGTGCCGGTCGACATGTCGGCACCGCCATTCAGCGGCGTCGGCGCCTTGGCGGTGCCCACGGCCGTGGTGCTGGTGCTGCCGGTGGTCTGGGTCGTGCCGGCGGCGGTGCCGTTGGTCACGCCCATGGCGCCGGCGGTGGTGCCGTTCTCCACCTCCTGGGTGGTGGCCGCCGCGCTGGCGGCGGTGTTGCCGGCGGCGTTGGCGTTCGCCTTGGCGGCATCGGTCGCGGTGTCGGCGCCGTTCTGCGCGGTCACGGCGGCGCTGTCCGTCACCCGGCCTGCGGTGGTGGCGGTGCCGCTGGCGGCACGGGAGGCGGCCTGGGTGTTCAAGCCGGCCATCGCATTCTGCTGGGCGCCCAGGTTGGCGCCGGCGGCGGTGTTCATGGTGCTGTTGACAGCACCGGTGGCATGGCCGCCAATCAACTGGGCGTTGGCGCCGCCGGCCAGCAGGGTGGCGACAGCCACGCCGCTCAGGAGAAGACGGGTATTCATGGTGTTCCTCCGTATCGCAGTGCGGCAAGCGCCTTCAAATTCCCGCGCCTGCCTTTGCCACTGATGCCAGTTCATTACCCAATGATGGCGGCAATTTGGCAAGGTAATGGATTCAATTAGCCTAGTGCGAAGGCCATAGAAGCTGACAATTCAAAATATTTCGCACCCTATTAAAAATGAAATTGGGCAACATCCAGCCTCTACACCTCCATAACCTACGCGAATTTTTCAGCGGCATAGCCATAAGAAAGGGCGGGACATCCCGGGGACATCCCGCCTTGCTTTCGCCGGCCGCCAGGACCGGTCACACCAACGGCGCTCAGCGCGGCGTGCTGGTGGTGGTCGTCGTGGTGCTGGTGTTGCCGTACCCGTCCGTCTGGGTCGCCTGGCGTTCCACCACGCTGCCGTCCGGCGTCTCAACCTTGCTGCCGCTGCGCGTGATCTTGGTGCCGTCCGGGTAGGTCGTGGTCGTGGTGCGGGACTTGGTGACGCGATCGTCATCCGAGCCGGTGACCGAGCTGTAGGAGGTCTCGGTCGATTGGGTGGTGCCGGGCGCCATCATGTCGGGGGCGGGCGGCTGCACCGTGGTGGTTTCGGTGGTGGTGGTGCGGGACTGGGCCACCGGCGCCGCGCTGGTGGTGACGGTGCGGGTCGTGGTCGTTTCGGACTGGGCGCAGGCCGCGCTGGCCAGAAGGCTGGCCAGGGCCGCGCCGCTCAGAAGAAGACGGGTGTTCATGATTATTCCTCCATTGAGTCGTGGCGGGCGTCGTCCGTTGAAGTCATCGCGTCCGCCTTGCTACGGATTCAAAATTTATCTTGGAATATGGCCGGATTTCGGCAGATCATTGGAATAAATTTGCCGGTATATTTTTGAAACTGACGCATATTTGAAATATATTTCAAGATACAATGAATAAATAAGGGCAGGATGACCTGCTGGGACATCCCGCCCTTCTTTATCTACTGCACTATCCTGGGGGCGCATTGCGGGACGCAAGCCACACCCCGGTTGGCGTCAGCGCGGCGTGCTGGTCGTCGTGGTGGTGCTGGTGGAATTACCGTTGCCGTCGGTCTGGGTCGACTGGTGCTCCACGGTGCTGCCGTCCGGCGTCTCCACCTTGCTCTTGCTGTGCGTGGACTTACTGCCGTCCGGATAGGTGGTGGTCGTGGTCTTCGACTTGGCCGTGCGATCATCGTCCGAGCCGGACTGGGAGCTGTAGGTCTCCGTCGACTGGGTGGTGCCGGGCATGGCGGCATCCGGGGCCGGAGGCTGCTGCGTGGTTTCCGTGGTGGTGGTGCGCGACTGGGCCGCCGGAACGGCGGTGGTCGTCGTGGTGCGCGAGGTCGTGGTTTCCGACTGGGCGCACGCCGCACCGGCCAGAAGGCTGGCGAAAGCCACGCTGCTCAGAAGAAGACGGGTATTCATGGTTATTCCTCCGTATCTGCATACGGCGGGCATCACATGAAACGATGCGCCTGCCTGTTACCGACCAGAGTTCAGCCCCGTAATATGGCCGGAATTTGGCAATAATCGCAGCTCTATCTGCTTAACCCCTTCGCGGGCGCATGGGTATTTTAAAATGGATAGGAGAATCGATGAGCGACATATACTCCTCATGCTGCCCGAATGAGGGACTGATCACTTAGCCATCATGGATAGACGGCGGTCAGCCATTCGGCCAGGAGCGCCGGCTTTTCCTGACCTTCGATTTCAATGGTGACGGTGCGGGTCAACACCCAACCGCCGCCCTTTTCCTCAACCGAATCCACGGTCTGGCGACTGCGCAGGCGCGATCCGGCCGGCACCGGGGCCAGGAAGCGGATCTTGTTGAAGCCATAGTTCACGCCCTTGCCGGCGTCACGCACCTCCAGCGTCTGATCGCTGAAGACGGCCAGCAACGACAGGGTGAGGAAACCGTGGGCGATGGTGCCGCCCAGCGCCGCCGTGGCACGCGGCACGTCGATATGGATCCATTGATGGTCGCCGGTGGCATCGGCGAAACCGTTGATGCGGTCCTGATCCACCACCACCCAGTCGGAGTAGCCCAGGTCCCGCCCCGCCAGGGCGGGCAGGTCGGCCATATTCACTATCAGCATGCCTTGCGTCCTCCACGTTATTGGCGCCCCCGAAGGTTTGCCCGTATCACGGGGACGGCGCGTTGGCGGCAGGATGCCAAATTGGCGGGGCAAGGGCACGGACTATGCAATTCCCCACGCACACCATTCGCCTACCATGCGCGTCTTGCTTCCCTGTGGCCCCACCCTTGGCCCGCCCTGACCAACGGACCATCCATGACCGCCACCGCCGTGCCCGACGATATCGCCCCGGACGAGCGGGGGCCCAGCCGGTCGGTATGGGCTGAGTTCCGCCGGGGCCTGGCCGCCATGGCGCCCATCCTGCTGGGCGTGGCGCCTTTCGCCCTGGTGCTGGGCTCCCAGGCCGCGATGAAGGGCCTGAGCCCGCTGGAGGTGGCGCTGATGTGCGGCCTGAACTTCGCCGGCGGGTCGGAGTTCGTCGCCATCGAGCTGTGGCGCAGCCCGCCGCAGATCGCGCTGATCGCCGGCATGACCCTGCTGGTCAACTGCCGCCACCTGCTGATGGGGGCATCTTTCGCCCCCCATCTGCGGCGCCTGCGCCCCTGGCAGGCGGCCCTGGTGCTGTTCGTCATGGCGGATGAGACCTGGGCCCTGGGCATGGACGACGCGCGCCGCCGCATGGCCGCGACCGGCCGGCCAGGCATCAGCCTGCCCTACTACGCCGGCCTGGCCGTGTCCCTCTACGTCGCCTGGGTGGCGGTCACGGTGCTGGGTGCCGTGGTGGGGCCGGTGCTGGGCAACCCGCACGCCTATGGCTTCGACATGGCCTTCACCGCCGTCTTCCTGGTGCTGATCCGGGGCATGTGGAGGGGCTGGCGCCGCGCCCTGCCCTGGCCGGCCAGCCTGGGCGTGGCCGCCCTGACCCATCTGGTGGTGCCCGGCGCCTGGTATGTGCCGGCCGGCACGCTGGCCGGCCTGGCCGTCGCCTATTTCGTCGCCAGCACCGAAACGGCGGAGGCAGCACCGTGAGCGATTTCGCCCGCTATGTCGCCTTGGACGTCCCGTCGCTGCTGGCCATCCTGTCCATGATGGCGGTGACCTACGCCACCCGGGTTACGGGGTACCTGGTGCTGCGCAAGCGCGCCCTCAGCCCCCGGGCCACCGCGGTGCTGGAGGCAGTGCCGGGCGCCGTGCTGATCTCCGTCATCGCCCCGGCCTTCACCACCACCAATCCGGCGGACCTGCTGGGCCTGGCGGTGACCTTGGCCATGGCCTGCCGCTTCTCCATGCTGCCCACCGTCATCGTCGGTGTGGCGGCCACCGCCCTGTTGCGCCACCTGCTTTGACATGTTGCGCGGGGCGCGGTTGATCCGCGCCCCGGTCCTTGGCATCCTTTCCCGCCAAGACGTTCGGGGCCAAGACGTTCGGGGCCAAGACGTTCGGGGCCAAGACATCCGGGGCCACGGCATTTGGGGGAAAGGCATCATGATCGAACTCGTCATCGACCAGCGGCGGCGTGATTTGGGCGGGTTCGAGGTCGGGCGCATCCTGCCCGTGGCCCAACGCCGCCATGTCGGCCCCTTCGTCTTCTTCGACCACATGGGCCCGGTGGATTTCCCCAAGGGCATTCCGCTGGAGCGGGACGTGCGCCCGCACCCGCACATCGGCCTGTCCACCGTCACCTACCTGTTCGATGGTGAGATCATGCACCGCGACAGCGTGGGCTCCGAACAGGCCATACGGCCGGGCGAGGTCAACTGGATGACCGCCGGCAGCGGCATCACCCATTCCGAACGCTTCGAGAAGGCGCGGGCCGAGGGCGGCGCCCTGCACGGCATCCAGGCCTGGGTGGCCCTGCCAGAGGCGGACGAGGAAACCGCCCCCAGCTTCCACCACCACGGCGTGGACGACCTGCCGACCTATGAGCACGGCGGCCTGTGGGCCCGGCTGGTGGCGGGTGAGGCCTTCGGCGCCAAGGCCAAGGTCAAGACCCACTCCCCCCTGTTCTACGTGCACTGGGTGCTGCAGCCCGGCACCAAGGCGCAGTTGCCGGCCGAGTATCCGGAGCGCGCGGCCTATGTCGCCGTCGGCTCGGTGGAGGTGGAAGGCAGGACGGTGGAGGCCGGCCACATGCTGGTGTTCGCCCCCGGCCAACCGGTGCTGTTCACCGCCATTACCCCCGCCGTTGTCATGCTGCTGGGCGGCGAGCCGCTGGGCGACCGCTACATAGACTGGAACTTCGTCTCCTCCCGCAAGGAGCGGATCGAGCAGGCCAAGGCCGACTGGCGCGCCGGCCGCATGAAGCTGCCGGACCTGGACGACAAGGAATTCATTCCGCTGCCGGGGTGAACCGCGTCTGACGGCTTCACAAACGCGCAGCGCTGACGACGATGCCGTCCTCATCGGCGTAGAGCCACGCGCCGGGCGTGAACTGCGCGCCGCCGAAGGACAGCGGCACGTCCACCTGGCCGGCGCCGGTCTTCGTGCTTTTCTTCGGGTTGGTGCCCAGCGCCTTGATGCCCAGGTCGATGTGGGCCAGGGCCACGCTGTCACGCACGGCGCCCCACAGCACCAGGCCGGCCCAGCCGTGCTTGAACGCCAGGCCAGCGATGACGTCGCCCACCAGGGCGGTGCGCAACGAGCCGTGGCCGTCGACCACCACCACGGCGCCCTCGCCCGCCTCGGACAGCGTATGCTTCAGCAGGGCGTTGTCCTCGTGGCAGCGCACGGTCCGAATGGGCCCGTGGAAGGACGCCCGCGCCCCAAAGGAGCGGAACTGGATCTCACAGCTTTGCAGGCTGTCTTCATAGGCATCGACCAAGTCGGCGGTGCGATGGGTCATGCCGCCCCTCCCTTCCCTGCCAAGGTTTCGTACCATTCTAACGCATTTCGCCTGGCCCGGCAGCGGTGAGGATGGCACCGCGACCACACTCTTAAGTGACTACAAGGATGTGTATACTTCCATGCGAAGGTTTGGCGCCGGGTTGGGGACGACAGGGCCGGCGCCGGACCAGGAACTGTGGGGAAATCCTGTGGCTTATTCCGTCTATGTCTTGGTGGTGCTGGTGCTGGCCTATGTGCTGGCCTTCATCGATCGCCAGATCCTGACTCTGCTGGCGGTGCCGATGAAGGCCGATCTGGGCTTGAGCGACCTGCAGCTCAGCCTGTTGCAGGGTCTGTCCTTCGCCCTGTTCCTGGCCATCGGCGGCCTGCCCATCGGCCGCCTGGTCGATCGGCGGCGGCGCACGGCGGTGCTGGCCGCCGGCGTCGCGGCCTGGAGCCTGTTCACCGCCGCCTGCGGCCTGGCGCGCACCTTCCCGGCCCTGTTCCTGGCCCGCGTGGGGGTGGGCTTTGGCGAGGCGGCGATGGTCCCGTCGGCCTACTCCCTGATCGGTGACCTGTTCCACGGCCGCCGGCTGGGCCTGGCCATCGGCCTGTACAACATGGGCCCCTATGTCGGGGCCGGGCTGGCCCTGATCCTGGGTGGGCTGGTGCTGCACCATCTGCCGCCGGATGTCGTCCTGCCCGTGCTGGGCAGCCTGCGCGGCTGGCAGGTCGTGTTCCTGCTGCTGGGTCCCGTGGGCCTGCTGATGGCGCTGTGGGTCGCCAGCGTGCGGGAACCGGGGAGGACGGGCGCCGGAGCGCACACCGCGCCCAACTGGGCCGAGGTGCGGGCCTATTACCGCGCCCATGGCGTCAACGCCCTGCTGGTCAACCTGGCCGGCACCTTCGCCGCCATGGCGCTGTACAGCCTGGGTGCCTGGCTGCCCCATCTGCTGGCCCGCATCCATCACATGAAGCCGCTGGATATCGGCCAGGGCATGGGCTGGCGCCTGATGGTGTTCGGCGCCGGCGGCGCCTTGCTGGCCGGCATCCTGGGCGATTTCCTGCGCCGCCGGGGCTGGGCCCAGGGGCGCCTGATGGTGATGATCACCGGTGCCACCACATCCTGCCTGCTGCTGTACCCCGCCCTGTACGCGCCAGACGGCGGCAGCGCGCTAATGTGGCTGGGGCCGCTGATCGGCTGCATGACCCTGGCCATCGGCTCCAGCCCCCCGGCCTTGCAGGAGATCACCCCCAACCGCCTGCGCGGATTCCAGCACGCCGTGGCGGCGCTGATCGCCACCCTGCTGGGCCTGGGCGCGGGCCCGTCGGTGGTGGCCCTGGTGACGGACACGGTGCTGCGCGACGAAAGCCGGCTGGACCTGTCGCTGCTGCTGACCCTGCCCGCCATGCTGGGCGCCTGCATCCTGCTGGCGTTGATCGCGTGCCGCCGCTACGCCGCCAGCCTGGCGGCTATGGCGTCAACGTCCGAAGCGGTGCCAGCGGCCGGCCTTTCCCTTTCGGGGGCAAGCGGAAGAGCCACAACCTGAGCAATCTATTTTTGTAGGAAGCTCCCGCAAAAAGATGTATGAGGGGATGCATCGTTTATGCGCGCATAGGTTGTCGCGCCAGCCCTGGAGAAGAGCATGTACAACACCGCCACCTTCCCCGTGCCGGACGGCACCACCATCAAGATCAACGGTTTCACCAATTCCGCCTACTGGGCCCAGCGCATCGTGATCGAGGTCACGGGCCAGACGCCCATCACCTGGAACGGCACCGGCGCCCAGAACAACAAGCTGGTGGGCCAGGTGGTCATCCCGCCCGGCAACGGCCGCCAGGTCAGCATCACCATGTCCTACGATCCGGGCGGCGGCTTCGCCCCATCCACCGTCGTCAAGATCCCCTTCGACGATCCCAGCTTGACCGGCTTCGTCATCGGCGGCCAGGACGCCGGCGGCCGCCCCAACGGCCCCGCCAGCTGGAACACGGTGGCCTTCGTCTATTGGGCCAAGGGTTACTGATCCCGCTCCGCCCGTTGAAAAACCCCCGGGATGGAAGACCACCCCGGGGGTTTTTGTTTTGGCGATTTAGGCCGCTTCGCGGTTCTGCGCCAAGCGGTCCAGCAGGGTGTCCTGCTGATCGATCAGTTCCTGCGGCGTGTCGCCGCCGAAGCGGCCGAACAGCTCGGACTGGTCGCGCAGTTCCGTCTCGGCTTCCACCTCGTCCACCGCCATGACGGCGTCGAACTGGTCGCGGCCGAAATCCAGGCCGGTCCAGGTCAGGTCCTCATAGCGCGGCGTCAGGCCGAACAGGTTCTCATCCGTCTCCGGCGCCCGGTCGCGCACGCGGTCCACGATCCACTTCAGCACGCGCATGTTGTCACCGAAGCCCGGCCAGGCGAACTTGCCGTCCTGGCCCTTTCGGAACCAGTTGACGCGGTAGATGCGCGGCAAGTCATTGATCTTGTTGCCCATGTCCAGCCAGTGGCGCCAGTACTCCGCCATGTTGTAGCCGCAGAACGGCAGCATGGCGAAAGGATCGCGGCGGATGGCGGCCTGGCCCACGGCGGCGGCGGTCGCCTCCGAGCCCAGGGTGGCCGCCCAGTACACGCCCTCGTTCCAACCGCGGGTCTCGAACACCAGGGGGAAGGTGCGCGACAGGCGGCCGCCGAAGATGAAGGCACTGATGGGCACGCCGGCGGGGTCTTCCCAGGCCGGGTCGATGCTGGGGCATTGGCTGGCCGGGGCGGTGAAACGGGCGTTGGGGTGCGCCGCCTTGCGGCCGCTGGCGGGCGTCCAGTCCTTGCCCTCCCAGTCGATCAGGTGGGCCGGCGGCGTCTCGGTCAGGCCCTCCCACCACACGTCGCCGTCATCGGTCAGGGCGCAGTTGGTGAAGATGACGTTGGCGTGCAGGGTCAGCAGGGCATTGGGATTGGACTTCAGGCTGGTGCCCGGCGCCACGCCGAAGAAGCCCGCCTCCGGATTGATGGCGCGCAAGGTGCCGTCCGGCGACGGCTTGATCCAGGCGATGTCGTCGCCGATGGTCCGCACCTTCCAACCATCGAAGGCGGCCGGCGGCACCATCATGGCGAAGTTGGTCTTGCCGCAGGCCGAGGGGAAGGCCGCCGCGACATAGGTCTTCTCACCCTCCGGGCTTTCCACGCCCAGGATCAGCATGTGCTCGGCCAGCCAGCCCTCCTCGCGCCCCAGGGAGGACGCGATGCGCAGCGCGAAGCACTTCTTGCCCAGCAGGGCGTTGCCGCCATAGCCGGAGCCGAAGCTGATGATCTCATGCGTCTCGGGGAAGTGGACGATGTACTTGTGCTTGGCATTGCAGGGCCAGGCCACGTCCTTCTGGCCGGCCGTCAGGGGGGCGCCCACGGAGTGCAGGCACTTCACGAAGCCGCCGTCACCCAGCTGGCGCAGCACCGCCTCGCCCATGCGGGTCATGATGCGCATGTTCACCGCGACATAGGGGCTGTCGGACAACTGAACGCCGATGTGGGAGATGGGGGAGCCCAGCGGCCCCATGCTGAAGGGCACCACGTACAGGGTGCGGCCGCGCATGCTGCCCTTGAACAGGCCCTGCAGCGTCTGGCGCATCTCGGCGGGATCGGCCCAGTTGTTGGTCGGGCCGGCCTCTTCCGCCGTCGGGGTGCAGATGAAGGTGCGATCCTCCACCCGGGCGACGTCGCCGGCATCGGACCGACAGAGGAAGGAATTGGGCCGCTTGGCCGGGTTCAGGCGGATGAAGGTGCCCTGGGCCACCATCTCCTCGCACAGCCGGTCATATTCCTCCTGGCTGCCGTCGCACCAATGGACGGCCGCCGGCCGGCAATGGGCGACGACCTCGTCAACCCAGTTCAGCAGGGCCTGGTTGGTGGTGGGCGCGCCGGTGAGGGACGTCGTGACGGTGCTGCTCATGGAAATATTCTACCTTTCGATCCGCGAAACCGCTGGCGGCTGGCCCGGCTTGATCCCGGCCTATCGGGCCCGGGAGGGTCGCCGGCCGTCGATGGAAGCGCTGGATACGCGGCATCGTTCCTTGAGGGCCGGCGGGGCGTGGGCACAGCCGAAGGCAAACGATGCCGCGCCGCTTCCATCGGCGCAGACGGTCATGATGGGTATGGGGCGTTGAAGGGCGCGATGGCCGACCGTTGACAGGTCAACTATATGCGCATGCCTCCCTGGCACCGGACAGGCCGGGTGCGGCAGGGCGATAGCCCCGCAAATGGGATCGTCGGTGTATTCCGTGGGTGAAGGTCATTGTGCGCTACTCCCCGAAGTTGAGTACGGGTGGGCCGGTCTTTGCCGCCAGCTCCACCCTCAAAATATGGCCGGCCCTGTCGCCGGGCGCGCGCCTGATCCATCTTCTACCGCCGCGCCACCGGATGTCCAGTGGCTTGGCTGTGTCAACGGCGGCCGGCCTGGTCCGGAACGTCGGACGCCTTCATCCAAGGTATTAACATCATGGCGTATCCGCCAGCATCCGCGCGGTCGACGGGTCACGCCGGTAAACCATGAGGACGGACAGCAAACCGCACAGGGCGGCGGCGGCCATCCACAGGCCGGGTGCCGCCTTGTCGTCCGTCAGGTCGATCAGCCAAGTCGAGACCAGCGGCGTGAAGCCGCCGAACAGCGCCGTGGCCAGGCTGTAGGCTAGGGAGAACCCGACCGTCCGCACCTCCGGGGGCATCACCTCCGTCAGGGTCACCAGGGCCGCCGCGTTGTAGCTGGCGTAAAGGAAGGACAGCCACAGCTCGGCCACCAGCATGGTGCCGAAGCTGACGTCATGAACCAGCCAGCTCAGCACCGGATAGGCCGTCAGCATGGCCAGTACGGTGAAGGCCGTCAGCAGGGGCCGGCGGCCCACCTTGTCGGACAGCGCCCCCATCACCGGCAGCCAGATGAAATTGGACAGGCCGACGCAGAAGGTGAGCAGCAGGCTTTGCCCGGCATCGAGCTTCAGCACGCTTTTGCCATAGGTCGGCGCGTAGACGGTGATGAGGTAGAAGGACACCGTCGTCATCACCACCATCATCATGCCGGCCAGCACCAGCCGCCAGTTCGCGGCGATGGACCTGACGATTTCCCGGAAGGTGGGGCGATGCCGCCGGTGCTGGAATTCCGCCGTCTCCTCCAGCGAGCGGCGGATGATGAAGATCACCGGCACGATCAGGCAGCCGATGAAGAAGGGGATGCGCCAAGCCCAGTCGTGGATTTGCTGCGGCGTCAAAACCCGGCTCAAGCCATAGCCGATGAGGGCGGCGGCCATGATGGCCGCCTGCTGGCTGGCGGATTGCCAGCTGACATAAAAGCCCTTGCGACCCGGCGTGGCCATTTCCGACAGGTAGACCGAAACGCCACCCATCTCCACCCCGGCGGAAAAGCCCTGCAACAGGCGGCCGATCAGCACCAGGGCGGGGGCCAGCAGCCCGATGCTGGCGTACCCGGGCACGAAGGCGATCAGCACCGTGCCCAGCGCCATGATGGCCAGGGTCAGCACCAGGCCCTTGCGGCGCCCGATCCTGTCGATGTAGCTGCCCAGGATGACGGCGCCCACCGGCCGCATCAGGAATCCGGCGCCGAAGGTGGCGAAGGTCAGCATCAGCGACGCGGTGTCGTCGCCGCTGGGGAAGAAGGTGCTGGCGATGTAGGGCGCGTAGAAACCGTAGAGGAAGAAATCGAACATCTCCAGGAAGTTGCCACTTGTCACACGCAGCACCGTGGCCAGCCTGGACGGCTGCTTGGCATTGGAACTCGGCATAGGGGGCGATCCTCAGCGGGGGGCTGCGGGGGCGGGCACCAGCCCGGATTTGATGATCAGCGACGCCGCGTCGGGCGAGGACAGGAACGCGATCAAGTCCTCAGCCGCCCGCGTCTCCCGCGTTCCGGCGACGATGCCGATGGAAAACGGCGTCACCTTCTGCGCCTCGTCAGGCAGGGGCCCGACGATGTCGATGCCGGACAGCGGCAACAATTCGCTGATCTGCTGGAAGCCGACCTCCGCCTCGCCGCGCGCGACCACGGCGCCGACCGGTTCCGCCGGGATCATGCGCGCCTTGTCCTTCATGGCGTCGGCGATGCCCAGGCGCTGGAACAGGACCGTGGAAAGGAAAACACCGCTGGCGCTGTCCGAATAGGCGACCGACTTGGCTTCCAGCAGCACCTTCTTCAAAGCGGCGACGGTGGAGATGTCCGGATGGGGGGCGCCGGCCTTCACGGCCAAGCCGATCTTGGACAGGGCCAGGACCCTGTGGTCCAGATCCATCACCTGCCCGGCCCGCACCAGAGTCTCAAGGCTGTCACCCACCATGATGACGACATCGATATCATGATGGTGCCGCAGCCGATTGGGGATGGCCTCCGGCGTGTCGCCCATGGACGGGCCCCACACGGACACCAGCGTATGCCCGGTGCGTTTCTCAAACTCGGGCGCCAGCGCCTTGTACGCGGCGGCGAAGCCCCCGGAACTGGCGACGTGCAGTTCCGCGGCGCTGGCCGGCAGCGGCGACAGCGCCAGCAGCAGGGCGACCACGCGCGACATGACGCCGCCCGCGGAACGCGGGACACTTCCGGTCATCACCGTCTCCTCCGGTTTTTATGTCGCGGTCATTGTGGAACGCCGACGACCGAACATGAATTGCATTTATCTTCTCAATTAATAATGATGGCGCATCAATGGGAGCGTGCGGCATGCGGTTGGACTTTGAATTTGGGGAGGTGCTGGCCTTCGTCACGGTGGCGCAGACGTTGAACTTCCGCGCGGCGGCGGACAGGCTGCACCTATCCCAGCCGGCGCTGAGCCGGCGGGTGGAGAAGCTGGAGGCGGCGTTGGACATGCGCCTGCTGGAGCGGACGACGCGCAAGGTGGACTTGACGGAGGCTGGCCGCCAGTTCCTGAACCACGCCGTCGTCATCCTGGAAGAGCTGGAGCTCGCCCGGGCCAGCATGGTGGAACGCGCCAGCCGGGCCAAGCAACTGGTGACCGTGGCCTGCGTGCCGTCGGTGGCCAACCACGTGCTGCCCGACATCCTGCGCCTTTACGCCCAAACCCATCCGGGGGTGCGGATCCGCATCATCGATGAAAGCGCCGGCAAGGTGCTGGAGGCCGTGATGGAGGGCGAGGCCGATATCGGGATCAGTTTCCTGGGCGCCCAGAACGCGGAGGTCGACTTCACCCCCATCCGCAGCGAACCCTATGTGCTGGCGGTGCGCCGCGACCATCCCCTGGCGGCGGCGGCGGCGGCCCGCTGGGACAGCCTGGAGGCGGAACGGCTGATCGCCGTCTCGCTGAACAGCGGCAACCGCATCCTGATTGAAAACGTGCTGGCCGGCCTGCCGCGGCGGCCGACCATCCATTACGAGGCCAACCACGTCACCGGGGCGCTGGGCCTCGTCTCGGCCGGGCTGGGCGTGGCCGTTCTCCCCGCCCTGGCCCTGGCCAACAACGCCTATCCGGCGCTGGTGGGCATACCGATGCGCGACCCTGAGCTCAGCCGCACCCTGGGCCTGGTCACCCGCGCCGGGACGCGGCTGAGCCAGCCCGCGTCCGCCCTTCATGACCTGATCTTGCGTAAGATCGGCGAGTAGCCGCGCCTCACCCCACCTTGGCCAACAGGGCGCGGCCGGCGCGGCTGGCGTTGGGGCGGCCGATGGCGCCTGAGATCCAGCCACCGATGGCCGACAGCGCGTCCAGGTCCACGCCGGTGGACAGGCCCTGCCCTTCCAGCATGTAGACCACATCCTCCGTCGCCACATTGCCGGTGGCCCCCTTGGCGTAGGGGCAGCCGCCGAGACCGGCGACGGAGCTGTCGATGACCCGGATGCCCTCGTCCAGGCAGGCCAGCAGGTTGGCCAGGGCCTGGCCGTAGGTGTCGTGGAAATGCGCGGCCAGCCGGGACACCGGAACCTCCTCGGCCACGCGGCGGACCAGGGCCGCCGCCTTGGCCGGCGTGCCCACGCCGATGGTGTCGCCCAGGGAGATCTCCGCGCAGCCCAGCTCCACCAGGCAGGCCGACACCTCCGCCACCTTGGCGGGGTCGATGGCGCCCTCATAGGGGCAGCCCAGGACGCAGGAGACGTAGCCGCGCACGGCGATGCCGTTGTCCCGCGCCAGGCGGGTCACGGGGGCGAACCGGTCCAGACTCTCGGCGATGGAACAGTTGATGTTGCGCTGTGAAAAGGCCTCCGACGCGGCGGCGAAGACGGCGATTTCCGTCACACCCGCCGCCAGGGCCTGGGTGAAGCCGCGCTCATTGGGCACCAGCACGGGATAGCCCACGCCCGGCCGCCGCTGGATGCGGGCCAGCACGTCGGCCGTGTCGGCCATCTGCGGCACCCATTTGGGCGAGACGAACGCACCGGCCTCCACCACCGGAAGCCCGGTGGCCGACAGGCGGTCGATCAGGGCCACCTTGGTGTCGGTGGGCACCAACGCCGCCTCGTTCTGCAGGCCGTCGCGGGGACCGACCTCGACAATGCGAATGGCCGAAGCGTTCATGCCTCATCCCCCTTCACGATGATCAGTTCGGCGCCGTCCGGCACCTGATCGCCCACGGTATAGCGCACGGTTTCCACCGTGCCGGGCCCTTGCGCCTTGATGGTGTGCTCCATCTTCATGGCCTCCAGCACCACCAGACCCTGGCCCTTCTCCACCCGGTCGCCGGCCGCCACCAGCACGGCGATGACCTTGCCCGGCATGGGCGCCACCAGGCGCCCGCCGCCGCCGGCATCGACCACGCCCACGTCCAGCGGATCGGCCAGGGTCAGGCGGTGGTGCCGGCCGGGGCGGAACAGGTCCAGCTCCCGTCCCCGGCGTGACCACCCGGCCGTCAGGCGACGCCCGCCGACCTCGGCCACCAGGCGGCCTTCCCCATGAGCGTCATCGGGCTCGAAGCGGGCGTTACCCGCCAGTTCCTGGCCGCTGGGCAGGGTGATGTCGAAGCCGCCATCGCGCCGGCGGCAGGCACGCACCTCTTGCGGCTCGCCGCCCTCACGCCCATCGGCGAAGGTCAGGACTTCCGCCACGGCGTCGTTCAGGCGCCAGCTGTCCGCCGTGGCCCAGGGGCTCCACGGGTCGTTGGTCCCGGCCGCCGCGGCCACCGTTTCCGCCTTGCGCTCCAGCAGCACGCCCAAGGCGGCCAGCGCCAACACATCATCGTCGGGCGCAGCCGGCGCGGGCAGCAGATCGGCCTGGTACCGCTCGATGAAGCGGGTGTCCAGGTCCGCCGCCAGGAAGGCGGGATGGCCGGCGATGGCCGCGAGGAAGGGGATGTTGGCCGCCAGGCCGCCCACTTCCGTCCCCGCCAGGGCCTGGCGCAGGCGCCGCACGGCGGCGGGGCGGTCCACGTCCCACACGATCAGCTTGGCGATCATGGGGTCGTAGTGGATGGAGATGGCGTCGCCCTGGCGCACGCCCGTGTCGACCCGGATGTGCGGCCCCGCTTCCGGGAAGCGCAGGTGCGACAGGGTACCGGTCTGCGGCAGGAATCCCTTGTCCGGATCCTCGGCGTAGAGGCGCACCTCGATGGCGTGGCCGTTCACCGCCAGCTGGTCCTGGCTCAGCGGCAGGGTGCCGCCGGCCGCCACCCGCAGCTGCCATTCCACCAGGTCCTGGCCGGTGATGTACTCCGTCACCGGATGTTCCACCTGCAGGCGGGTGTTCATCTCCATGAAGTAGAAGCGGCCGTCCCCGCCCGTCTCCACCGGATCCAGCAGGAATTCCACCGTGCCGGCGCCGACGTAGCCGATGGCCTTGGCCGCCGCCACGGCCGCCGCCCCCATCTCCTGCCGCAGTTCCAGCGGCAGGTTGGGCGCCGGCGCCTCCTCCACCACCTTCTGGTGGCGGCGCTGGATGGAACAGTCACGCTCGAACAGGTAGACGCAGTTGCCGTGGCTGTCCGCGAACACCTGGATTTCCACGTGGCGCGGACGGCCCAGGTATTTCTCGATCAGCACCCGGTCATTGCCGAAGGCGGCCTGCGCCTCGCGCTTGGCCGAGGCCAACTGTTCGTGGAAGTCCTCGGCCGAGGTGGCGACCTTCATACCCTTGCCGCCGCCGCCGGCCGACGCCTTGATCAGCACGGGGAAGCCGATGCGGGCCGCCTCGGCCGCCAGCACGCCGCTGTTCTGCTCCTCCCCGTGGTAACCAGGCACCAGGGGGACGCCGGCGGTCTCCATCAGGGCCTTGGCCTCGGACTTGCCGCCCATGGCGCGGATGGCGCTGGCCGGCGGGCCGACGAAGATCAGGCCGGCGGCGGCGCAGGCCTCGGCAAAGCCGGCGTTCTCCGACAGGAAGCCATAGCCCGGGTGGATGGCCTGGGCGCCGGTGCGGGCGGCCGCGTCCAGGATGGCGTCCATGCGCAAGTAGCTGTCGCGGGCCGGGGCGGCGCCGATGCGTACCGCCTCATCCGCCATGGCCACATGCAGCGCGCCCGCGTCGGCGTCGGAATAGACGGCGACGGTACGGATGCCCAGGCGCCGGGCCGTGCGGATGACGCGGCAGGCGATTTCCCCGCGGTTGGCGATCAGCAGCGTATCGATCATCATCACTTGTCCCCACCCTTTACCCAACTGGCCTTGCGCTTTTCCAGGAAGGCGGCGACACCCTCCCGCCCCTCGTCGCTGGCCCGGATGCGGGCGATGCGTTCCGCCGTGTCGCTGATCAGCGCGTCGGTCACCGGCCGGTTGGCGCAGTCGAACACCAGGGCCTTGGCGGCCATCTGGGCGTGGGGGCCGCCGTCGGCCAGCCGCTTGACCAGCGTGGCCACGGCCTCGTCCAGCTGGTCGGCCGGCACCACCTGGTGCACCAGGCCCGCCGCCTGGGCCTCCGCGGCGCTGAAGCGCTCCGCCGTCAGGAAATAGCGGCGGCAGGCGCGCTCCCCCATGGCGGCCACGACGTAAGGGCCGATGGTGGCCGGGATCAGGCCCAGCTTGACCTCCGACAGGCAGAAGGTGGCGCCCTCGGCCGCGACGGCGATGTCGCAGCAGGCCACCAGGCCCACGCCGCCGCCGAAGGCCGCGCCGTGGACCACCGCGATGGTGGGCTTAGGCGCCCGGTTCAGGGTCCGCAGCATGGTGGCCAGGCCCAGTGCGTCGGCGTGATTCTGGTCGCGGCTATAGCCCGCCATGCGCCGCATCCAGTCCAGGTCCGCCCCGACGGAAAAGCTGGGGCCGTTGCCCTTCAACAGGATGACGCGCACGTCCGGGTCGGCGCCCAGCTGGTCGAACAACTGGGTCAGCTCGGCGATCACGCCCTCGTTGAAGGCGTTGTGCAGGGCCGGCCGGTCCAGGGTGACGGTGGCGACACCGGCTTTATCCACTGTGGCAAGAACATCGGTCATGGTCTTGATCTCACATCCGGAAGACGCCGTAGGTGGTCGGTTCCACCGGCGCATTGAGGGCGGCGGAGAGGGACAGCGCCAGTACCATGCGCGTCTCGGCCGGGTCGATGATGCCGTCGTCCCACAAGCGGGCGCTGGCGTAATAGGGATGGCCCTGATGTTCGTACTGGGCGCGGATGGGGGCCTTGAACGCCTCCTCCTCCTCGGCGCTCCAGCTCTTGCCCTGGGCTTCCAGGCCATCGCGCTTCACGGTGGCCAGCACGCCGGCGGCCTGCTCCCCGCCCATGACGCTGATGCGGGCGTTGGGCCACATATAGAGGAAGCGGGGGGAATATCCCCGGCCGCACATGCCGTAATTGCCGGCGCCGAAACTGCCGCCGATGATGACGGTGAACTTGGGCACCCGGGCGCAGGCCACCGCCGTCACCAGCTTGGCGCCGTCCTTGGCGATGCCGGCGTTCTCATACTTCTGCCCGACCATGAAGCCGGTGATGTTCTGCAGGAAAATCAGCGGGATGCCGCGCTGATTGCACAGCTCGATGAAGTGCGCGCCCTTCAGCGCGCTTTCCGAGAACAGGATGCCGTTGTTGGCGATGATGCCGACGGGATAGCCCCACAGATGGGCGAAGCCGCAGACCAGCGTGGTGCCGTACAGCTGCTTGAACTCATCGAACTCCGACCCGTCGACCAGGCGGGCGATGATCTCGCGCACGTCGAAGGGCTTGCGGCTGTCGGTGGGGATGATGCCGTAGATCTCCTCCGCCGCGTACTTGGGCGCCACCGGTTCGCGCAGGGCAAGGGCGGGCGCCTTCACCCGGTTCAAATTGCCGACGATGCGCCGGGCGATGGCCAGGGCATGGGCGTCGTTCTGGGCCAGATGGTCGGTGACGCCGCTGGTGCGGCTGTGCACGTCGGCGCCGCCCAGATCCTCGGCACTCACCACCTCACCCGTGGCAGCCTTCACCAGGGGCGGGCCGCCCAGGAAGATGGTGCCCTGGTTGCGGACGATGATGGATTCGTCCGCCATGGCCGGGACATAGGCCCCGCCGGCTGTGCAACTGCCCATCACCACGGCGATCTGGGGGATGCCCGCCGCCGACATGGTGGCCTGGTTGTAGAAGATGCGGCCGAAATGGTCGCGGTCGGGAAAGACCTCGTCCTGGTTGGGCAGGTTGGCGCCGCCGCTGTCCACCAGGTAGACGCAGGGCAGGTTGTTCTCCCGCGCGATCTCCTGCGCCCGCAGATGCTTCTTCACCGTCAGGGGATAGTAGGTGCCGCCCTTGACCGTGGCGTCGTTGGCCACCACCACGCACTCGGTGCCGGAGACGCGGCCGATGCCGGTCAGGATGCCGGCGGCCGGCACCACGTCGTCATAGACGCCGTGGGCCGCCAGTTGCGAGAACTCCAGCCACGGGCTGCCCGGATCCAGCAAGTGGCGCACCCGGTCGCGGGGCAGCAGCTTGCCGCGCGACAGGTGCTTGGCCCGCGCCTTCTCGCCCCCACCCTGCTTGATGCCGGTGACGGTGGTGTGCAGGTCATCGACCAGGGCGCGCATGGCCGCGACATTGTCGGCGAAGGCGGCGGCGCGGGTGTCGATCTGGGAAATCAGCTGGGGCATGACGCGGGTGTTCCTCCCCCATTAACAGGGACGGGTTGTCAGGCAAAGGCAAAGAGGTCGGACGCGAAAGCCACCGATCAAGTGGCGCTTTCGCGGAACAGTTCACGGCCGATCAGCATGCGGCGGATCTCCGACGTGCCGGCGCCGATCTCATACAGCTTGGCGTCGCGCAGCAGGCGGCCGGTGGCGTATTCGTTGATGTAGCCGTTGCCGCCCAGGACCTGGATGGCGTCCAGGGCGCACTTGGTGGCGCTTTCGGCCGCCAGCAGGATGGCGCCTGCCGCGTCCTTGCGGGTGATCTTCTTGGCATCGGCCGCGCGGCCCACGGCGTAGACATAGGCGCGGGCGGAGTTCAGCGCCACGTACATGTCCGCGACCTTGCCCTGGATGAACTGGAACTCGCCGATGGGCTGACCGAACTGCTCCCGGTCGTGGATGTAGGGCACGACCACGTCCAGGCAGGCCTGCATGATGCCGATGGGGCCGGCGGCCAGCACGGCGCGCTCATAGTCCAGGCCGCTCATCAGCACGCGGACGCCACCGCCCACCTGGCCCAGGATGTTCTCTTCCGGCACCTCGCAGTCCTCGAACACCAGCTCGCCGGTGTGGCTGCCACGCATACCCAGCTTGTCCAGCTTCTGCGCGCAGCTGAAGCCCTTGAAGCCCTTCTCGATCAGGAAGGCGGTGATGCCCTTGGGGCCCGCCGACGGATCAGTCTTGGCGTAGACCACCAGGGTATCGGCGTCGGGGCCGTTGGTGATCCACATCTTGGTGCCGTTCAGGACGTAACGGTCGCCCCGGCGCTCGGCCTTCAGCTTCATGGACACGACGTCGGAGCCGGCGCCGGGCTCACTCATGGCCAGGGCGCCGACATGCTCCCCCGAGATCAGCTTGGGCAGGTAGCGCCGCTTCTGCTCAATGGAACCGTTCAGGCGGATCTGGTTGACGCACAGGTTGGAATGGGCGCCGTAGCTGAGGCCGACCGAGGCGGAGGCGCGGCTGATCTCCTCCATCGCCACCATGTGCTCGACATAGCCCATGGCCGCCCCGCCGTACTCCTCCTCCGCCGTCACGCCCAGCACGCCCAGGTCGCCCAGCTTGCGCCACAGGTCCATGGGGAACTGGTCGGTGCGGTCGATCTCCGCCGCGCGCGGGGCGATCTCCGCCGCCGAGAAGGACGCCACGGCGTCGCGCAGCATGTCGGCGGTTTCGCCAAGGCCAAAATCCATGGTGGGGAACGCGGCGGAGATCGACATGGCGGGCTTGTCCTCCCTGGGGGAATGTGAGATTGCTTATTTACAAACGGTCATACGTTTCTTTCGGGCGGGCCGCAAGGGTGATTTAGGGACCAAATGGGGCGTGATCTTGACGGCCGCCAGCGGCAGGCTGAAAAGTCGCGGGCACCGGCGGCCCTAAGCCCCGGAAACATCAGGGATTGGATTTTTCGGCATGGTGCGGACGGTGGGCTCACGCGGGCCCAAGACGATGGAGGCGATACGCGCGGCTGGCCTGCGCCTGATCCGGCAGCACGGCTATGAAGCCATCACCCTGCGCCAGCTTGGGCAGGAGGTGGGCATCCAGCCCGGCTCAATTTACAATTACATCCAGTCCAAACAGGAACTGCTGTTCATCCTGATCCGCGACCACATGGTGGCCCTGTCGGCCGAGGTGGCCGTGGCGCTGGAGGATGCAACCGATCCCCTGGACCGATTGCGGCGCTTCATCCGTTTTCACGTCTCATACCACATCCGCCGCACGGATGAGGTGTTCATCGGCGGATCGGAACTGCGCAGCCTGGAGGGCGAGAACCGCGCCACCATCTTGGCCATGCGCCGGGACTATGAACGCCTGCTGGTCGCCATCCTGGAGGACGGCATGGCCGCCGGCCAGTTCAAGCGCACCGACCCGCCCGTCACCGCCTACGCCATCCTGGCCATGCTGACCGGCGTATGCACCTGGTACAACCCCGCCGGCCGCATGGGCGAGGAAGAGCTGATCCTCCTGCACCAGGATATGATCCTGGGCGGGGTGGTGGCGTGATCGCATGTCAGCCCGAACCGGGCTGAAAGGACTACCTTCATCGGTGGGGCACATCACGCGGAGCCGTGAGTTCCGTTTCAAGCTAATCACAGACATCACGCAGACCGTAAACCCGGCCCGCATCGATATCCGCGATGCCTTCCGCAAACACGCTACAGTGCTGGCGGCGTCGCCGCCAGGAAGCGCGCCACCTCGGCCGGGGTGCCCAGGGGCACCACCGCCTCGAACGGCATGCGGTGCAGGTAGACGGGCAGTCCCGCCCGGATCAGGTGGTTGTAGAGCGGGGCGATATACTTCTCCCCCTTCGCCATGTTGGCCGGGTTGGCGAAGAACGCGGCATAGGATTGGGCGTAGAGGGTGAAGGAGGAGAACCAGTAGAGTCCCACGCTGGCGTCGTCGGAGATGCGCTCCTTCTCCCTCAGCTCCGCGATGCGGCCGCTCTCATCTGCGCGGGCGAAGCTCCAGGCCGCCCCGGGTCCCGGGAAGCAGGGAACCCAGCCGTCGCCGCACACGGCATCGGCGGGCAGGTGGGCCGGATCGACATGGGTGTCGATGTTGTAGACCAGCATGGGCCGGTCCGGATGGGCCACCGCGTCCCCGGCCGCCAGGGCGCTGGTGGCCTGACCGTCGGTCAGCGCGTCCAACTGGACCAGCGCGACCTCGCGGATGCCCAGGGCGGCGGCTTGCTCACGAATGAAATCCTCCGCCCCATCCTGGCGCAGGGCCACGAAGATGAAGGGCGATCCGGCCGCGATGAAAGAGCGCAGGCTGAGCATGGACCAGGCGAACAGGGTGCGGCCGTGCGCCTCGATCCTGTACTTGGGCACGGTGTAGCCGGCGTCGCGGAAGCGCTGGCCCATGCCCGCCATGGTGATGATGACCGTGGGCGGGGCGGCGGTGGTCATGAGGCGGCGAACCTTCCTTCAGGCGGCGGCGGTCGCCTGCTCGATCTCTTCCAGGATGGAGCGGGCGGTCAGGGCGAAACCTAAAATCTTCTTTGGCACATCGATGTGCAAGGGCGCCATGCTGATGAACAGCGAGGCCTCGCACAGCCGCACCAGCAGCGGGTCGAAACCCGTCTGGGCCAGGCGGTCGCGGAACTGTTCCTGCGCCCAGGCGCGTTCCCCGGCGTTGCTGGCCAGGGTCAGGCCCAGGTCGGCGCCCAGCGCCACCTCATACTGCCCGCTGTTGACGAAGTCATAACCGCCCAGGATGGAATGGGACAGCTTGGCCAGGTCGTAATAGGGGTCGGTATACAGCTCGTCCGCCGACTCCACGCCGCGCGGATCGATGAAGCGCAGCAGTTGCGTCGCCTTGGAATACAGGATGTTGGAGAAGCACAGGTCGCCATGGCCCACCACCAGCCGGTCGGCGGGGAAGCGGTCCCGCAGGCCCCCGTAGGCCGCCAGATAGCGGTCGGCCAGCGCGTCGATGCCGCCCACGGCGCGGGCCAGCAGGGGCGCCAGGTCGCCATAGGCCGGCAGGCTTTTCAGCAGGGCCACGCGCTCCACCACCTTGTCGCGGTAGAGTCGGTCCATGACGGCCCTGCCCTCCGGCCAGCTGACGCGGCGGGCCGGGCGCTGGGTGACGTAGCTGAACACCCGATCCAGGAACAGGCCGAACTCCGCCGGGGTCATGGTGCCGTGCACCCACTGGATGCCCATGTCGGCGATCAGCAGGCGTTCCATGCGATAGCTGGCGGTCTCGCCGTCATCCTGGAAGTCGAAGGGCTGCACGAAGAAGATGCGCTGCTGTGCCGGCAGCAAGCCGTAATACTCGAACTCCCGCCGCAGCTTGGCGCGGTCGCGTGACCGCTTCACCAGGGTATAGTCCGGCCCGTCGCTGATGGAATTGAAGTGGCGGGCGTCAAAGTTGTTGGCCAGGAATCCCACGAACTGCGCCGGGTCGCGCAAATCGATCAGGCCCGTGTCGGCCAGGTCGGGTGCCGTGAAGTCCTTGCGCCGCCGCGCCACGAACTCGCGCAGGCGCCCCTGGGCCAGGGCGCTCAGCGCACCCTCGGCCAGGCGCTGTTCCACCAGCACCAGGCCGGTCCACTCCGCAGCGGTACGAACGGGCCAGGCCTGGTTGCCGCTGGCCTGGGCCAAGGTCTTCAGCAGCTGTGTCAGTTGCCCGCGCGCACCAGCGGCGGCGAGATTGGCGGGGAACAGCAGGAATTGGGTGGACGCCGGGGCCGTCCCCGCCCGCTCCGCCGCCTCATCCAGGGCGGCGCGGGTGGTGGCCACCACGGGGGGGGGCAGGCCCGCCTCCTGCGCCGCCTCCTGCACGTGGCGCAGCAAGGTGCGGCGGCCGTGGATCAGGCCACCGAAACTGCCCACGCCGGTCATGCTGAGGATGTCGTCGGGAACCCGGCGGCTGTCATCGAACAGTATGGTCAGACCCATCGCGATCACTCCTCGATACCGGCACCGCCGGTGTGGACGACGCATGGCCTGACAAGAATGCAGGGATTGTGCCAGCAGCGCCGGCGCGGCGACAAGAGGCCGGCCCTACCCTTTCTGATAGACGACGGACGGGCGGTGCCCTGCGTGCGGCCACCGTGAAGGCGGCCAGGCGCGGCATAGGACGGGGGCTTGACGTTTTCCACTCGACGGCGGTCCCTGGAGAGGTCGAAGATCGGCGCAGGACGGACGGGACGGCAACAACGTCCCTTTCTCCAGACGGTTTTCATACGGTTTCCATTCCCCCTCTCTGAACCGGATCCTGATCCATGCCTGGCACCCCCACCCACACCCCGCCCGTTCCCGACGCCCAGAGCTGCCTGCACGCCGAAGGCCCGCGACTGTCGCCGCTGGTCTGGGGCGCCTGGCGCTCGCGCGAGGGGGAAGAAACCGGCACCCCGGCAAAGCTTGCCCGCTTCCTGGACGGATGCCTGCAACTGGGCATCAGCAGCTTCGATCATGCCGACATTTACGGCGATTACGGGGCGGAGGCCCTGTTCGGCCAAGCGCTGAAGGAATGGGGCGGCAAGCGCTCCGCCCTGCAGCTGGTCACCAAGTGCGACATCGCCCTGCTGTCACCGCAGCGGCCGGACCATGTGGTGAAGCACTACAACACCTGCGGCGATCACATCATCGCCTCGGTGGAGCAGTCGCTGCGCAACCTGGGCACGGATTATATCGACCTGTTGCTGCTGCACCGGCCCGACCCCCTGATGAATCCGGACAACACCGCCGACGCGCTGGATCGGCTATTGCGGTCGGGCGTGATCCGCCACGTTGGCGTGTCCAACCACAACCCGTCGCAGGTGCGGCTGCTGCAATCCCGCCTGGGCCGGCCGCTGGTGACCAACCAGATCGAATTTTCGGTCACCAGCCTGGCGCCGCTGTTCGACGGCACCCTAGACCAGGCGCTGGAACTGCGCATGCGGCCCATGGCCTGGTCGCCGCTGGGTGGCGGCGGCCTGTTCACTGGCGCCACGGAGCAGGCGCGCCGCACCCTGGCGGCGCTGGAGGCCGTGGGCGCGGAAATGGGCGTCGGCGACCCGGGAACGGTGGCGCTGGCCTGGCTGATGCGCCACCCGTCGCGCCCGGTGCCGGTGCTGGGCACCACGCGCCTGGACCGCGTGCGCACCTACACGCAGGCCGCGCACCTGAAGATGCAGCGCCAGCACTGGTTCCAGATTCTGGAGGCCAGCCAGGGCCATGAAGTCCCCTGAATAGGGGATGGTGCCATTCAGCATGGTGCCACCTGGCGTGGCCGACAGTGTCGGATGGATGTCCTTCCGTCCGGCACGCGCCCCGCCGATACTGCCCCCACGACGCGGCCGACCGGAGGGTCGGCGCGATGAGGGGGTTGGGGAATGACGCGGGCACCGGCAGGCATCGGAATTCTGGGCTATGACGACGTCAACGCCCTGGACGTGACCGGTCCGGCCGAGGTCTTCGCCAATGCCGCCGACCTGGCGGAATGGGGCGAGGCGGGCCTGCCGGCCGGCACCCGCCCGTACCGCGTCGTGCCGCTGGGCGTGAAGGCGGGGCCCTTCACCAGCGAATCCGGCCTGACCTTCACCCCGGCGCACAGCCTGGCGGCCGACGACGTGCCGGACCTGGACACGCTGATCATTGCCGGCGGCAAGGGCCTGCGCGAGCCGGCGACCAATGCCGCCGTGGCCGGCTGGCTTGCCGGGAACGCCCATCGCTTCCGGCGGGTGGCCAGCGTCTGCACCGGCATCTATGGACTGGCGGCCAGCGGCCTGATGGACGGCCGCCGCGTCACCACCCATTGGCGCCACGCCGCCGACCTGGCCCGCCGTTTCCCCCGGCTGAGGGTCTGCGCCGACGCCCTGTTCCTGAAGGACGGCGATTTCTACACCGCGGCCGGCGTCACCGCCGGCATCGACCTGGCCCTGTCGCTGGTGGAGGAGGATCACGGGCCGGCCCTGGCCCTGGCGACGGCCCGGGAAATGGTGGTGTTCGTGAAGCGCCCGGGTGGCCAGGCGCAATTCTCCGAACCCCTGCGCTTTCAAAGCCGGGCGGCCGACCGCTTCGCCGACCTGTCGGCCTGGATGCTGGGCAACCTGGACCGCGATTTATCGGTGGAGGAACTGGCGACGCGGGTGAACCTCAGCCCCCGGCAGTTTCGGCGCCGCTTCACCGCCGCCCTGGGCTGCCCGCCCGCCGACTATGTCGCCGACCTGCGCTTGGGCGAGGCTTGCCGCCGCCTGGTGCAGCCGGGCGTGAGCGTGGAGACGCTGGCCGCCGCCATCGGCTTCCGCAGCGCCGACGCCTTCCGCCGGGCCTTCCGCCAACGCTACGGGGTGTCCCCCAGCCAATATCAGGCGCATTTCTCACCGGCCGGCAGCAGCTGAGCCGTTTCATCCCACCCCGAACCACCGGAGGGCCCCATGGCCTGGTTTTCCCCTGCCCGCCGCCTCGCGGCGGCGATGCCCCTGCTTTGCCTGCTGCTTACCCCGGCGACCGGCTCTACCGCCACGGACGGTCCCGCCCCCTTCGTTCCGCAATTCGACAAGGACGATCGACTGACCTTCCCCGCCGACTACCGGGAATGGGTCTATGTCACCACCGGCATCGACATGGCCTATGGCCCCGCCATGCGCATGGGCCATTCCATGTTCGACAACGTTTTCGTGAACCGCGAGGCCTACCTGGCCTTCAAACAGACGGGCACCTGGCCGGAGAAGACCACCTTCGTACTGGAGGTACGCGGGGCGGCGGACAAAGGCTCCATCAACAAGTCCGGCCATTTCCAGACGCCGGAGGTCATGGGGTTGGAGGTCCATGTGAAAGACACCGCCCGCTTCCACGACGACGGCTGGGGCTTCTACTCCTTCGACGCGGGCAAGGCAGCCCCCCCGCCGGCGGAGCAGTTGCCGGTGGAGCAGAGCTGCTACAGCTGCCATCGGGACCATGGGGCGGTGAACACTACTTTCGTGCAATTCTATCCGACATTGCGCCCCATCGCCGAGGCGAAGAAAACCTTCAGCGCCGCATACCTGGCCGAAAAACCCTAGGCGGCACCTGCTGCCAGCCGGGGTGATCGCGGGCCGGGCCATCCTTTCGGGTCGTTGTGACATATTCTGACACGGCGCCGTTGCCGTCGTGTCGGGGATGGACTATCAGTGCGCTTCGGCAGATAAAAGCGCGGTCATGAAGCCCGGCCTGATCCCCCCTCTGGACCCGTCCCTTTCCGATTCTCCGCTGGCGGCGGCGGGAGGTTCGGCGCCATCCCGCACAGCGGCTCGGCCCCAGGACGGCACCCGGGAACGGCTGATCGACCAGGCGCACACCCTGCTGGCCCAGGGCGGTCTGAAGGCGCTGAGCGTCCGCAACCTGGCCGCTGCCGCCGGCCTGTCCACCAGCGCCGTCCCCTATCACCTGGGGGATAAGGACAGCCTGACCCAAGCCGTGTTCCTGGCCGCGGCGGAGCGTGACCGCCAAGCTTGGGCACTGTTCCGCGTTTCGCTAGGCGATGGCGGCCTGCCCGTCCACGCCCTGGCCGACGCGCTGGTGGTGCAGGCGCTGGACCTGTCGTCCCGCCAGGGCACCATCGAGTTGGTATGGTACGAGCTGATCCACCAGGCCCGCCATACCCCCGCCCTGCGCCCCATCCTGACGCAATGGTATGAGGAGCGGCGCAGCCGCTATCGCGACCTGTTCGCGCTGGCCAGCCTGCCCACCCATATCGCCGACATCATGACCCACTATCTGGTGGGCGACCGGTCCACCCTGCTGGTGGCCGGCGGCGCATCGGGCTTCGCCCTGTCGGTGGTGGAAAACATCCGCCACCTGTGCGACCCGGAGGAAGGCCGCGGCGCCCTATGGTACGGGCGTCTGCGCCGTCCCGGTGGCGCGGGCGATGACGCCGGGGAACCGGTGGGCGAGACGGAGCGGCGCATCGTCGCCGCCGCCGTGGCCACCATCATTGACCAGGGCGTGGCCGCCGTGACCCATCGCGCGGTGGCGCAGCGGGCGGGCGTGTCCCTGTCGTCCACCACCTATTACTTCCGCTCGCGCGGCGACATCATCCGCCGCGCCTTCCAGTTCATTCATGACGAGTTGCGGCGCGAAATCCCGGCGGTGCACCGCGAGCCGCCGCCGCTGGGCATCTTTCTGCGGGCCGTCGCCGACCACATGCTGACGCCGGTGGAGGGCGGACGCATCGCCGGCCGCAACGCCACCCACGCCATGGGCGACTTCGCCCTGGAAGCTTGCCGCGACGCCAGCCTGGTGCCACTGTACCTGGCCTTCCGCCAGGGCCGGGGCTCCCGCATCCGCGCGGCGCTGGATCACGTGGTGGGGCCGCAGGCCTCCCTCTCCGCCTTTCAGGCGCAGATCGTGTCCACCTGGATGCAGGGGCGCGCGCAGATCCTGCACGCCATGGACGATCCGCCCAATGTCGACGGCTACGCCACCGAAATGATCGTCCTGATGCGCTACCTGCAGCCGGCAATACCCAAGCCCTGACTGAAATCCCCGCCGTTAAAAAGCCAGGCGTCCCAGATGGCGGCCGGCCAGAACCCAGGCGCGGGCGGTAGCCAGCTGTTCGCCGGCCAGGACCCGCCGCAAATGGGTCACCCGGCGCACATGCCGCCGGCTTTCCAGCACCGTGTAGATATGGGTGTACAAGCCGTGGCGGCGGTGGACGACGGCGTAGGTGCGGGCGACACAGTCCGGCACGCCGGCAAGGGGCATGCGCTCTTCCCGCAGCAGATGCACGGTATCGCCCGGATGGCTGGCGATGCCCGGCGCGGTGCCCAGGACCGGCGTCAGCGAATCTTCTTCCGCCTGCGCAACGGTGCCGGGCGTATCGAGCGGGAAAGCGGCGGGAATATGCACGGAATGTCCACTCCAAACCGAACGGACCCGGCATGACGCGACCATACGCTGCGACCCACTTGGTTGCCGCCGCCCGGAAAACCGGGGGCCGCCACATCTCCGCGTAAACGCGGAAACCACCTTGCCTGGGTTGGCAGGTTGGTGCGGGACGCCGGCCCCGCTCCTGATGCAACAGTGCCGGCACGAATACCGGCGGCTTGTGGATACGCCCAACCGTCAGGACTGGCAAGCAGCCAATTGGGCATGGCTGGCCCAGTCATCCCGCGTCCAGTGCGGCGCCAGCACCAGGGCGCGCCCCGTGGCGACGATCTCGCCGTCGCGCCCGCTGTCGTGGATACGGCAGACCGTGGCCAAATCCACCAGCCGCTTTTCAGGCCGCAGGCGGATGATGGCCACGGTGGCGGACAGCGCCGCATCCAAGGGCACGCGGCGCCAGAACACCGTGTCTTGCTTGAGGTAGTTGGTGCCCGGCCCCGGCAGGCGGACACCCAGCAGGAAGGAGAAGAGGCTCAGCACCAGTGGCTCGCGCAGGCGATGGCCGGTCAGGCGCTCGTAAAGCGCCAAATCCTGGTCGGCGTAGAGGCGGGTGACGTGGGCGACGGCGCCCGGCGGCGGCTCGCGCCAATCCCCATCCGGCGCCAGCGGGGCCAGGGTGGCCACGCCGTCGCATACCGCCTGGCCATCCGCCTGCCGCTGGGCCAGCAGGCGCACATGGGTATCGTCCTGCAGGTCGGCGCGGAAGGTCAGCGCCTCGTCCGCGTAGGCCGGGGCCGGGAAGGTCACGGCCAAGCGGGCCAAGGGCTGACCCGGCCGCGCGTCGGCGGCCAGGCCGCGCAGCAGGGCGCACAGCAGCGCGCCATGCGCCACGGTGCGGCCGAAGCGGGTACGGGCGGCGTGGCCGGGGTCGACATGGATGGGGTTGTCATCGCCCGACAACCGGGCGAAGGCGTGGAAATCGTCCTGGGTCAGGGCGCGGGTGAGGATCACGACGCCAGATCCAGGCCCGGCGGCGGCACCAGGCGATGCTTCTGGATCTTGCCGGCGGCGGTGCGGGGAAAATCCTCCACCAGCACGAAGCGGCGCGGCACCTTGTAGCCGGCCAATAGTCCGCGGCAATGCCTGGCCAGGCTGTCGATGTCGGTACCGGGCTGGGCGCGGACATGGGCATGCCCCACCTCCCCCCACACCGGGTCGGGCACGGCCACCACCGCCACCTCCAGCACGCCGGAATGGCGCAGCAGCGCGTTCTCCACCTCCACCGGGTAGACGTTCTCCCCGCCCGAGATGAACATCTCCTTCAACCGCCCCACGGGGTAGTAGTAGCCGTCCTCGTCCTGACGCACCAAATCGCCGGTGCGCAGCCAACCGTCGGGGGAAAAGGCGGCGGCGGTGGCCGCCGGCTGCCGCCAATAGCCGGGCGTGACCGCGGCGCCCTTCACCCACACCTCACCCACTTGGCCGGGGGGTGCGTCCCGCCCGGCCCCGTCCACCACCCGCACACGGCAGAGGATCTGCGGCTTGCCGATGGACCCCACCTTGGCGGCGGCCCCGGCCGGGTCGTTCAGGAACAGGGTGGGGCCCGTCTCCGTCATGCCCATGCCGTTGCACACGAACGCGCCGCGCTCGACGAAACGGCGGGCCAGCGCATCCTCCAGCGGGGCACCGCCGCAGGCCCAGCGCCGCACGACGCCCAGGTCGGTGGCGGCGAAACGGGGATGCAGGGCCAACTGGCGATAGACGGCCGGCACGCCGAAAAAGGTCGTGATGCGGCCCCGGGCGATCAGATCCAGCACGGCACCAGCGTCAAATTGCGACTGCACCATCACCTCACCCCCCGCCATCAGCAGCGGCAGGGTGTGCAGGTTGATGCCGGCGGTGTGGAACAGCGGCAGGTAGTTCAGGGTGCGGTCGTTCTCCGACAAATCCACGCCCTGGCGCAGATTGACGTAATTCGCCATGGCCATGCCGTAGGTGTAGAGCACGGCCTTCGGCTTCCCCGTCGTGCCGGAGGTATAGAGCAGGTACCAGACGTCATCGGCCGGCCAGACCTCGCGGGACGGCAACGGCGGCTGCTTCGCCACCAGGGCTTCGAAGTCATCGTCCAGATCGACAAGGGCCGGCCCACCGGACAGGGCCTGGGCCGTGGCCCCATCCTCGCTCCCATGGAACAGCAGCCGGGGTTGGCAATCGGCCAGCACGGGGGCCAGTTCCGCCGCCGGCATGCGCCAATTCAGCGGCACCAGCAGGCAGCCCAGCTTGGCGCAGGCGAACAGCAGCGTGAAGAAATCCGGCCGGTTGCGGCACAGCACCGCCACCCTGTCACCGGGCTCGGCGCCCAGGGCGGCCATCAGGCTGGCGGCACGCGCGGCGCGATCGTCCAGGCCGGCATAGGTCAGCGACCCGCCGGCCCCTTCGCCAGCAGTGAGGTCCACCAGGGCCCTGCGGTCCGGCGACAGCCGGGCGCGCTGCGCCGTCAGGTCGAACAGATCCCACATGATTTGGCGCCGGGCGCCCCGCTCCCTCGTCGTTCCGGTTCAGAAATGATCCAGGCAACTTAAGGCTTGGTCAATTAGGGCTTCAGGCCCCGGGCGATGAAGTCGGCCGCCTCCGCCGCGACCTCCGCCGCCGGGCGGTCGTCGCCCCAGACGGCGTAGCGCTGGCCGATGAAGACACTGACGCCGATCAAGGCCCAGGCCCGCACCTCCACGTCGCCCTCGCGTATCTCCCCCCGTTTCTTGGCCGACTCCAAATTATTGATATAGCCGTCGGCGAACACCTGATAGTAGCGCCGGTAGGCATCCTCGGCAACGAACTGCGCCTCCATCACGATGCGGTAGAGGTTGCGGTGGGCGCGCACGAACTCGATGAACGCCTCCAGGCCCAGGCGTTCCGCCGTCAGCCGGTCGGGCGCGTGGGCCACCCGCTCCGCGATCCAGCGGCGGGTCAGTGCGCCCATGTCCTCCACCAGCGCGCGGAACAGCGATTCCTTGCTGTCGAAGTAGGTGTAGAAGGTGCCCAGGGCCACGGCGGCGCGCTGGGTGATGCCACTGACCGACGCCTCGTGGAAGCCGCGCTCACCGAATTCCAGGGCGGCGGCGTCCAGCAGCTTGCGCAGGGTGCGCTTGCCCCGCTCGGTCCGCGGCGTCTTGTCGGCGGCCGCTTCCCCGGGCGCCGCCCCGGTCTCAGGCCCCTCGCCCACGCCGCCCCGCGTCATGGCATCGGTTTCGCCATCGCCGGCGGCCCGCTTCGCCGCCTCGGGTGAACGCGCCATGCCCCAACCTCCCTCTCTCGCTTTCTCAAACTTGAACGTTGACTCAACTTTCATCTTACGGCAAGCATGACGGCGGGAGGATGATCCGCCGACGCTACCGTCGGTGGATACCACGAAGCGCGGAAAACACCGATGCACGAACTGGGGCGACAGGCCGGGGCCCGGCCACGCGGGGAAGACTCATGCCCGCTGATACCCGCTGACGGCGGCCTGATGGCCTATCGTCTGGCCGGCAAGGGCCGCCCTTTGGTGCTGCTGCACGGCTGGGCCACCCACGGCGGCTTCTTCGCCCCGCAGTTCGCCGACTTGGCCGCGTCGTTCCAGGTGCTGGCGCCCGACCTGCCCGGCCATGGCGCCACCCCAGCCCCCCACCCGACGGTGCGGCACCAGGCGGATGCGCTGCGTGCGCTGCTGAACGCCCTGGACCTGCGGGGCGCCATGCTGGTCGGCTGGTCCATGGGGGCCATGGTGGCATGGCGCGCTCTGCTGGATGGTGCCGGGGAGCGGGTGGCCGGCCTGGTGGTGGTGGATATGAGCCCGCGCCTGGGCAACGACACCGGCTGGCCCTGGGGCCTGCGGGGGGCCGTCCAGGCGCGTGGGCCCCAAGCCGCCCGCTTGCTGGCCACCGACTGGGCCGCGTTCGCGCCCCGCATCGCCCGGCGCATCTTCGCCGCCGGCAGCCCGCACAACACCGACCTGCGCCGCTGGGTGGAGGGAGAGGTCGCACGGTGCGATGCCGAAGCCATGGCCGTCCTATGGCTGGATCTGCTGGCCCAGGATTTCCGGACCGACCTGGGCCGGCTGGACCTACCCACGCTGATCCTGCGCGGGGGCTTGAGCCAACTCTATCCCGCCGGCACGGCCGACTGGCTGGCGACAGCCCTGCCCCAGGCGCGGCAGGTGACCTTCGCCGCCTCCGGCCACGCGCCGCACCTGGAGGAGCCGGAACGCTTCAACGAGATCATCACCGGTTTCGCCACCGGCCTGCCGCCCTGAGGGGTTTGGCAGGGAATGGCGATCAACAGGCGAAAGAACGGGCCCATGAACAGGGCCATGGACGGGAGGACACAGGGAATGAGCAAGGCTGCACGCTGGTTGTTGGGCGTCTCGGTCGCGGGTCTGGTGCTGGGGGATGCGGCGTGGGCGCAACAGGCCGCCGACCCCGCCACCGACAGCGACGTGCTGCAAGAGGTGGTGGTGACGGCCCGCCGCCGGGCGGAGAACTTGAAGGATGTGCCGGTGGCGGTCACCGCCATTTCCGCCGACCAGTTGCAGGCCCAGGGCTCGGTCAACCTGACCGACCTGGAATACAAGTCGCCCAACACCACGGTGCAGGTGGCGCGCGGTTCCAACTCCACCCTCATCGCCTTCATCCGCGGCGTGGGCCAGCAGGACCCGCTGTGGGGTTTCGAGCCCGGCGTGGGCCTGTACGTCGACGATGTCTACATCGCCCGCCCCCAAGGGGCCGTGCTGGACATCTACGACGTCAGCCGCATCGAGGTGCTGCGCGGACCACAGGGCACGCTGTATGGCCGCAACACCATCGGCGGCGCCATCAAGTACGTGACCCGCGACATGACCGATCAGCCCACCGCCAATGCGCGGGTGGAGATCGGCAGCTATAACGAGCACAACGTCATCCTGTCCGGCAGCACGCCGCTCAGCGAGAAGTTCGCCATCGGCGGCGCCGTGGCCATCTACCGCCACGACGGCTATGGCCACAACCTCTACACCGGCGCCGATCAGTACAATAAGGACGTGGTGGCCGGCCGCATCAGCGCGGAATTCAAGCCCACCGAGAAATTCACCATCAAGGTGGCGGCCGACCAGACCAACGACATGTCCAACGCCAAGAGCGGCCACCGCGAAACGGCGACACCGGCTGGCGCCGCTCCCCTGCCCGACGATTACGACACCATGGCCGGTGTGGGCGACCACAACTTCGTGACCAACCGCGGCATGTCGCTGACGGCCGAATGGCAGCTGTCGGACCAGTGGCTGCTGAAGGCCATCAGCGCCTATCGCGACGGCTACACCCAGACCAACATCGACTTCGACAATCTGCCCCAGCCCTATCTGGACGTGCCCGCCTGGTACAAGGACCACCAGTTCAGCCAGGAGGTTCAGGCCGTTTACACCGGCGAACGACTGCAGGGCGTGGCCGGCATCTATTACATGGACGCGACCGCCGCTGGCGCCTTCGACACGGATGTGCAGAACCTGGGTCTCAGCATCTTGACCTCCGGCTCGGTCAAGACCAAGAGCATCGCCGGCTTCACCGACCTCAGCTACGACATCACCGATGACCTGAAGGTCTCGCTGGGCGGCCGCTACACCAACGACGACAAGACCGGCAGCGTCTATCGCGCCTATTACCTGGGCATCCGCAGCCCCATGTTCGGTGGCAGGCAGCAGGCGCCCTTCTCCATCCGCACCAACTACACCAACGATCGCAGCTTCGGCGAATTCACGCCGCGCGCCAGCGTCAGCTACAAGCTGACGCCGGACGTGACGGGCTATGTCTCCTATTCCAAGGGCTTCAAGTCCGGCGGCTTCGACATGCGCGGCGACGCCGTGCTGACCCCCGACACGGTCAAGGGCTATAACCCCGAGACGGTCAACAGCTATGAGGTGGGCCTGAAGGGGGACTATCTGGACCGGCGCCTGACCCTGAACCTGGCCGGCTTCTACGCCGACTACAGCGGCCAGCAGGTGACGACCCAGGTGCCCACCGCCACCGGCATCGCCAGCTTCGTCGATAACGCCGGCGCCAGCCATATCTACGGCCTGGAGTTCGAAGCCGTGGCCAAGCTCACCCGCCAGCTGACCGCCCAGGCCAATGTCGGCTACACCCTGGCGCAGTTCGACAAGTTCCTGTCCTACGACCTGACCAGCAGGCAGTACGTGGACGTGGCCAACACCCGGGGCTTCCAGAACACGCCCAAATGGACCACCGGTTTCACCCTGTCCTACCTGCTGCCCTTCGATGACAAGAGCACCCTGAATTCCTCGGCCAGCGTGTCCTATCGCAGCTTCACCCAGTTGTACGATACCGCCAGCATCCTGGACCAGCCGGGCTACACCTTGCTGGACCTCAACTTCATCTGGACCTCCGCCGACGACCATTGGCAGGTGGGCCTGCATGCCAAGAACCTGACGGACGAACGGTACCGCGTGGGCGGCTATCCCTTCGGCGGTGCCACCTACGCCAATTCCTTCGCGGCCTATTACGGCCCGCCGCGCACCATCACCGGCACCATCGGCCTGCATTTCTGATAACGGTCCGTTCGGGCCCCAAGCGGGCGGATCCAGATCAGCGGTTCCGCCCGCTTCCCCATGCTAGAGATCAGCCAGGTTCACCCATGAGCGAGCGCACGATGACCGAGACCGCCCCACCTCCGCCACAGGTTCTGAGCCCGACCCTGGTGCGGCCGGGATATCGCGTCCTGGTGATGGCGGCGCTGTTCGTCGTCTACACCCTGAACTTCGTGGACCGGCAGATCCTCAGCATCCTGGCCGTGCCCATCAAGACGGAACTGGGACTGACCGATACGCAGCTGGGCTGGCTGGGCGGGCCGGCCTTCGCCCTGTTCTACACCTTCCTCGCCATCCCCATCGCCCGCCTGGCCGACCGCATGAGCCGGGTGCGCATCATGGCGGTGTCGCTGGCGCTGTGGAGCGGCTTCACCGCGCTGACCGGCCAGGTGGGCCTGTTCTGGCAACTGTTCCTGTGCCGCATGGGCGTGGGCGTGGGGGAGGCCGGCGGCGTGGCCCCCGCCTATTCCCTGATCAGCGACTATTTCCCCAAGCACCAGCGGGCCCGCGCCCTGGCCGTCTATTCCTTCGGCATTCCCTTCGGCAGCGCCCTGGGCATCCTGCTGGGCGGCTACATCGCCACGGCCGTGAACTGGCGCCTGGCCTTCACCGTCTGCGGCATCGCCGGCCTGGTCATGACGCCCATCTTCCTGATCTGCGTGCGCGAGCCGGCGCGCGGCGCGTTCGATGCCGTGAAGAACGCGGCCGCGCCGGTGCCGCTGCGGGCCGTGCTGTCCATCCTGGGCACCAAGCCGTCGTTCTGGCTGTTGTCGGCCGGTGCCGCCTCCTGCTCCGTCCTGGGGTATGGGCTAGCGTTCTGGATGCCGGCCTTCCTGGCACGCGTGCATGGCATGGCGCTGAAGGACGTCTCGCTGTTGCTGGGCGTCGGTAGCCTGGTGGCCGGCACGCTGGGCATCTGGGCCGGCGGCGCCCTGGCCGACCGGCTGGGCGGCGCGAGGAAGGCCGCCTACCCGCTGGTGCCGGCCGCGGCCTTCCTGGTGGCGGTGCCGCTCTACGCCCTGGGCTTCCTGGCCCGGGAGCTGTGGCTGGTGGCGGCGCTATGCACCCTGCCCCTGGCTCTGGGGCTGGCCTGGCTGGGCCCCGTTGTCGCCGCCGTACAGCACGTGGTGCCGCCGGCCATGCGGGCCACGGCCTCGGCCATCTTCCTATTCATCAACAATTTGGTGGGCATCGGCTTCGGCATCTTCTTCTTCGGCCGCCTGTCCGACTTCCTGGCCCCCCGCTTCGGCGCGGAGGCCCTGCGCTATTCCATGCTGATCGGCCTGGGCTTCTACCTGCTGAGCGCCCTGTTCTTCATCCTTTCCAGCCGCCGCCTGGAACGGGATTGGGAGGGGTGAGCGTTGAAGCCAGGCCATTTACCCTTTACGGTAGAGGCTTGGTATCCGGGAGAGTTGAAATGGCGTCGGAATTGATTGTGACGTCCGAAGGCCAAGTAGTCTTGCCAGATGAAGTCCTGGCTCATCTGGGTGTGCGCGGACCAGTCACATTGGTCGTCGATTTGCTGCCGGAGGGCCGTATTCAGCTTCATGCGAAGCGTGGGCTGTCAATCACCGACCTGTTCGGTTCTCTGCGGCGGCCAGGTCAGCGGACGATCTCCATTGATGAGATAAACGAGGCGACAGCAGCGGGTTGGGCCGGGCAATAGGAAAAGGGGGCGGGAACGCTGCCGAACCCGCCCTTATCCTGTCCGCCGGCTGATCACTCCGCCAGTTGCGCCTCACGCTGGCGGGCGGAGTTGCGCATGCCGTAGAGGAAGTAGATGGCCAGGCCCAGCAGGCTCCACGCGCCGAAGCGGATCCAGTTGCTGAGGCCCAGCGAGATCATCAGCGCCACGCAGATCACGGCGCCGGTGACGGCCACCACCGGCAGGTAGGGCACGCGAAAGGGGCGCGGGCGGTGCGGGTCGCGCACGCGCAGCACCAGGGTGGCGACGCAGACCAGGGCGAAGGCCATGAGCGTGCCCAGGGACACCAGGTCGCCCAGCACGTCCAGGGGGGCGATACCGCCGATGATGGCGGCCACCAGCGTCACCCACAGCGTCGCCTGCCAGGGCACATGGTGTTCCGGGTTGACCGAGGCGAATGACGGCGGCATCAGGCCGTCGCGCGCCATGGCGTAGAAGATGCGGATCTGGCCGTAGTTGCAGATGAGGATGGCGGAGCCCAGGCCCAGGATGGCGGCCAGGTTGATGATCATGCCCAGCCAGGCCAGGGACGGGCCGGCGTTCTTGATGGCGATGAAGATGGCCTCGGGCGCGTCCAGCATGGTGTAGGGCGCCAGGCCGGTCATGATCAGGCCCACCACCACATACAGCGTCACGCAGACGGCCAGGCCGCCCAGGATGCCGCGCGGCACCGTGCGCTGGGGCGACCGCGCCTCCTGCGCCGCGGTGGAGACCGCGTCAAAGCCGATATAGGCGAAGAACAGGGTGCCGGCGGCGCGGAACACCCCGGACCAGCCGAAGGTGCCGTCGCCCGTGTTCTCGGGAATGAAGGGATGCCAGTTGGCGGTATCGACGTAGAAGATGCCCACCACCGCGAACAGCACCATGGCGCCCACCTTGATGGCCACGGAGATGTTGTTGAAGCGCGCGGTTTCCTTGATGCCCAGGCTGAGGATCACGCCGCACAGGGCGATGATGAACACGGCCGGCCCGTTGATGAAGGCGCCGGTCCATTCAAAGCCCTTCTCATCCGAGTAGGACAAGGGGGCCGATGCCAGGTTGGTGGGCAGGTGCACCCCCCATTGCCCGAGGAAGGCGTTGAGATAGCCGGAAAAGCCCACGGCCACGGCCGACCCGCTGATCATATATTCCAGCACCAGGTTCCAGCCGACCAGCCAGGCCACGATTTCACCCAGCGTGGCATAGGTGTAGCTGTAGGCGCTGCCCGCGACGGGGATGACGGTGGCCAGTTCGGCGAAGCACAGCCCGGCGAACAGGCAGGCCAGCGCGGCGAAGGCGAAGGAGAGGGCGACCGCCGGCCCCGCATGGGTGGCGGCCTGCGATCCGGTCATGACGAAGATGCCGGCCCCCACCGTGCACCCCACGCCCGCCAGGATCAGGTCCAGCGTGCCCAGGCCGCGCGTCAGCTTCGCGACCCCGTGCTTCCCCTCGCCGGCCGCGATGAGCGCATCGACCGGCTTGACCGTCCACAACCCCATACCCGTCCCTTTCCCCGTTCACGCCACCAGGTGGGCCGCACGTCCGGGGCCCTGTCCTATCCGTTATTCCCGTCCTAGCACGTTCCGGCATGCCCCGTCCCAGCCCGGGCCCCGGACGCGATCAAATTTTTCAGTCCACGCCATCCTCTTCCGGCGAGGGGTACTGGCGCAGCACCGCCTCGACGACGAAATTCTGGCCGGTATAGACATGCTCGTACAATAGCTGGGCCGCCTTCTCGCCATCGCCGGCGATCAGGGCGGCCAGCACCGGCTGGCTGCCGGCCCGGTAGGCCGCCGCGCCTTCGGACTGGGGGATGCCCATGAACAGGGGGCGCTGCCCGCGCTCGTACAGGTTCCGCAGGATCTGGTGCAGGCGTGGGTTGCCCGACGCCTCGGCGATGGTCTCGTGGAAATCCTGGTCGGCCTCCAGGATCTTGCGGTGCTGGTCGGGGTCGTCCGGTTCCACCGTTATGGTGGTGGCGCGCACCAGCCGGCGGACATGCGCCGTGGTCAGCCGCCCCGCCGCCAACCGCCCGGCCATGGGCTCCAACGCCAGGCGGATCTGGAAGCAGTGCATGATATCTTCGGGCGTGATGGGCGCCACGGTGAAGCCGCTGCGCGCCCGCGCCGCCATCAGCCCCTCCTGGCACAGACGGGCCAGCGCCGTGCGCACCGGCGCCTTGCCAAACCCCAGCCGCTCGGCCAGCAAAGCCTCGCTGACCCGCTGCCCCGGCGTCAGGCGGCAGAGCATGATGTCGGCGCGCAGGGCCTGGTAGGCCCGTTCGCTCAGGCGTTCCTCGGTGGTGGTCAAGGCCCGTTCCCCTCCCGCTCATACCGCTTTAATGTCACCCCCCTTACGCGAACTCCAACCCCGCGCCCAGGTCCCCGTTCACCACCAGGGCCTTGGCGGCGGCGATGTCGGGGGCGAAGTAGCGGTCCTGGTCGTAGGCCGGGACCACGGCGCGCAGCTTGGCCCTGGCCGCCTCCAGCGCCTCGGAGGTCTTCAGCGGCCGGTGGAATTCCAGGCCCTGGATGGCGGCCAGCGCCTCGATGCCGACGATGCCGGCGGCGTTGTCGGCCATGTCGATCAGGCGGCGGGCCGCCCAGGTGGCCATGGAGACGTGGTCCTCCTGGTTGGCGGAGGTGGGGATGCTGTCCACCGAGGCCGGATGGGCCAGGCCCTTGTTCTCGCTGGCCAGGGCCGCCGCCGTGACATGGGCGATCATGAAGCCGGAATTGATGCCGCCATCCTTGACCAGGAAGGCCGGCAGGCCGCCGTTGTGGTGCGGATCCACCAGCATGGCGATACGGCGTTCCGACAGGTTGCCGATCTCGGCCAGCGCCAGGGCGATCTGGTCGGCGGCGAAGGCCACCGGCTCGGCATGGAAGTTGCCGCCGGACAGGATGTCGCCGGTGTCGGGGAAGACCAGGGGGTTGTCGGTGACGGCGTTGGCCTCGATCAACAGCGTGCCCGCCGCCATGCGCAACTGGTCCAGGCAGGCGCCCATGACCTGCGGCTGGCAACGCAGGCAATAGGGGTCCTGCACCCGCTCGCAATCCAGGTGGCTGGCGCGCACGGCGCTGCCGTCCAGCAGGCGGCGATAGGCGGCGGCGGTGTCGATCTGGCCCTTTTGCCCGCGCAGCGCGTGGATGCGGGCGTCGAACGGCGTGTCGGACCCACGGGCCGCGTCCACCGACAGGGCGCCGGTGGTCAGCGCCGCCTGGAACACCCGCTCCGCCGCGAACAGCCCATTCAGGGCCAGGGCGGTGGAGACCTGGGTACCGTTCAGCAGGGCCAGGCCTTCCTTGGGGCCCAGCTCCATGGGCTCCAGCCCCGCCCGCTTGATGCCGTCGGTGGCGGGTAGGATCTGGCCGTCCACCCGCACCTCGCCCACGCCCAGCAGCGGCGCCACCAGGTGGGCCAGCGGCGCCAGGTCGCCCGAGGCGCCGACGGAGCCCTTGGACGGGATGCACGGGTAGACACCGTGGTTGGCCAAAGCCACCAGCGCGCGGATGACGCTGCCGCGCACGCCGGAGTAGCCGCGCGCCAGGCTGGAAATCTTCAGCACCAGGATCAGGCGGACGATGGCGTCGTCCAGCAGCGGGCCGGTGCCCACCGCGTGACTCAGCACCAGATTGCGCTGCAGTTGCGACAGCTGGTCGTTGCCGATGCGGGTCTTGGCCAGCAGGCCGAAGCCGGTGTTGATGCCATAGGCCGTGCGGCCGGCGGCCATGACGGCGTCCACCGTGGCGGCGGATTTTTCCGCATTCGCCAGGGTGGCGTCATCCACCACCAGGTGGACGGGGCCCGCCAGGGTGGCGCGCAGGTCAGCCAGGGTCAGGCGGCCGGGGATTAGGGTAAAAGTGTGCATGGCACGGGAACTCCCGAGGAAAAACAATATGCTGTGAGGCTATCTTCAGGCGGCGGTGTAATGCCGGGCAGCGGCGGACAGAAAGGTTTTGATCATGGAACGAAGCACAGGGCGCAGTCGGTGACAGCGCCCGTCATCCAGCGTCGGCACTAGGCCGGGGGCCAGGTGGGTGTCCTGCGACAGCTCCAGCTGCAGGGCGTGGACATGCTCTGCCGGTTGGCCGTAGTGGCGGGTGATGTGCCCGCCCTTGAAGCGGCCGTTTAGAACCGCGCTATAGCCGCTGGCCCGGGCTATCTGGAACACCGCATCGGCGAAAGCTCCGGCGCAGGAAGTGCCAGCGTTGCTGCCCAGGTTCAGGTCGGGCAGCCGGCCGTCGAACAGGCGCGGCACCTCCGCCGCGATGGAGTGCGCGTCCCACAGCAGGGCGTAGCCGTGCCGGGCCTTCAGCCGATCCAACTCTGCCCTCAATTGGGCGTGGTAAGGCTGCCAGTAGGTGGCGACGCGGGCGGCCTTTTCGGCCTCGTCCGGCCCCTGCCCCGGCAGATACAAGGACGTGCCGTCGAACATCACCTCCGGAATCAGGCCGGTGCCGGCCTGGCCGGGATAGAGGCTGGCGTCATCCGCCGGGCGGTTCAGGTCCACGACATAGCGGCTGTAGCCCGCCACCAGGGTAGAGGCACCGAGCTCGGTCGCGAAGTCATACAGCAAATCAACATGCCAGTCGGTGTCGAGCAGGCTGTGGGCCTCAGGCACCAAGCGGGACGATATGTCCCCCGGCACCTGGATGCCAACATGGGGAAAAGAGATCAGCAGCGGCGCCGCCCCTTCCCGAAAGGTGAAGACTGACGGCGTCATTGGACGACCACGGGCAGCTCCAGACCATGGCACCGGCCGCCATCGCCAGTCAGTTCATGAGTCAGTTCATGGCCGGCGGTGACGTGTGGGACGGGGGCGCTCATTTGACATGCCTCTTTCCTGTTTCCCCGGCCAGTGCATATTGCTGAGGGGCGTTTTTGCCCTTTAACAACCGATCTCGATGGCAATGGCGGCAACACAGACGCCATCCTAGCGGCGGGGCGATGGTCCGTAAAGGCCTGCCACGCTATCTGACCTGTCAGTAATCTCACCGGGATAGAGCCTGACAGCCCTGCTTCGCCCTGCCAAAACGCCGAATCTGGCTATATACCCCCTTGTGATGTTCGGCTAATGGGGGTTTTGCAATATGCCAGGATGTTATCGGCCAACTGAAATTTCAGGAATGCCAGCGGAGCGCCCCCTCATCTGCACGAGGGAATTGGTCTGCCGACCGGATGGCGACGCCTGTGCCAAACGGGACGCGCGGTGGTCAGGCCGTCTGATCAGGGGCGGCAGACACCGCCAGCAGGCAGGCCAGGAAGTCAGACGCGTCCTCGGCGTCGGCCAGGAAGTCCGCGCCGATGATCCGCCGCTCCACATCCACCCGTCGCACGATGATGGGGAACAGGGCGACGCCGTTGGTCACCTCGCTATGGATGCTGACGGTCAGGGCCTGAGCCAGGGCAATATCCTCCACCCCGCCGTGCAGCTGCAGGCCGATGCCCTTGGCCGACCAATCGACCAGGCGGGCCTGATGGCGGCCCACCCGCAATGGGTACGCGTCGCCGGACAGACGCTTGGCCTGCCGGCGGTCCATTGCGGAGGGGGGTGTCTCGTCCGTCATGGGCGCCATCCTACCCGGATCAGACGGCCAAGGCTTCAGCGGAAAAATTCTTGGCACCGCGGAAGTCGGCGTTGCGAATGTCGGCCTCGCGCAGATCGGCCATGGTCAGGGTCGCGTCGGTAAGGCTGGCGCCGGCCAGGACGGCGTTACGCAAATTGCTTTGGGTCAGGTCGGCGTCTTCCATGCGGGCCATGGTCAGGTCGGCACCCGCCAGATTTACCCGCACCATGCGTCCCTTGCTGAAATTGGTCGGCCATTCATGGCCGTTGCGCAAATCCATGGGGCAGGCCACGGCGTTGACCAGGTTGGCCTCGTTCAGGGTCGCGCGCTCCAGACAGGCGCCGCGTAGATCGGCGCCGACAAGTTCCGCGCCCCGCAGGTCGGCCATGGACAGGTCGGCCATGGCCAATACCGTGCCGCTGAGGTTGGCGCCCTTCAGCGTCGTCTGTCTGAGGATGGCGGCCGACAGGTTCAGGTTCGACAGGTCCTGCCCGCTGAGATTGGTGGCCGACAGGTCCGCGCGCTTGCCCTTGCCGCCGTTGCTCAATATCCACAGGCGGTGCTGGCGCAGGGTTTCGCCGATGGTGCCCTCAATATCGTCCAGGCGGCGCACTAGGTCGGCACCCGTCAGGTTGGCCATGGACAGGTCGACATCGTCCAGCAGGGCACCCAGCAGACTGGCCTTGGACAGGTTGGTGCTGCGCAGCAGGGCGCGGGTCAGCACCGCGCCATCCAGCTTGGTGCCGCTGAGATTGGCCTCGGATAGGTCCGCCCCCTCAAGGTTGCAGCCGGTGAGGTCGGAACCGCTGAGATCAGCCCTAACGAAAATGGCGCCGCGCAAGTCGGTATCGCGCAGGTCGGTCTGGACGACGAAGGCGTTGGACAGCTTGGCGTAGCTGAGGTCGGCCTTGGTCATGGACGCCTCCGTCAACTCGGCCGAGGGGTTGCCCTGCACGTTGGGCGTCAACTCGCCATTCTTGCTGCGCATCAGGTGGCCGTCGCGCAGGTCGGCCTCCACCATCACGACCCGCCGCATGCTGGCCCCACGGAAGGCGGCGCCGCGCAGATCGGCTCGGGTCAAGTTGGTGCGCTCCAACGTGGCGCGGCGCAGGTCCGCCCCGAACAGGCAGGCGGAGCGCAAATCCGCCTCCGACAGGTCGGCATCGCTAAGCCGCGCGCCGGTCAGGTCGGCGCCGGCCAACATCCGGCCGCGCAATACGGTGTTGGACAGATCACAGAACTTCAGGCTGGCCCGCGCCCCACCCCGTTGCCCCTGGAGGTAGCGCAGATGCAGGGTCAGGGCTTGCTCGATCTCCGCAGCCGAGAGGCGCCGGTAACCGATATCGAGGCTGTCAACGTCGGCCCTGGGGCTCATATGGGTCTCAGGCTTTAAGGTTCGTCATCGCGGGAGCCTATGTGATAGCGGCCCTTCGTTAATAAAAGGTCATTAATTTAAGGTTTGTGACGAAGGGAAAAAGAATCAGGGGTTCCGGGGCCAGTTCATGAGCCAAGGACTGTTCAGATAATCTCATGAATTGCGGTTCCGTCACAAAATCGACTGCTATTAGATTTTTGGGCGGTTTGGCAAAGTTAGACGGCCGTATCCCTGTCGTGCGCGCTCTTGTCACGCCTACATAGCGTGATCAATGCGCCCCGAAGATTGAGGAATGGCGCATCATCGCCGGCATGGCTCAGTCTAACGGCTCGGAAGATGGGGATCGTGGCGGCGCAGATGTCTTGCACCAATACCGCGCCGTCGGAGCGCATTGTCCTGCGGCGTGGGCGCGGCAGTTACCTCGCCGGGCTGTTCGGCTTCCTATTCGGCGTGCTTGTGATCGGACTTGATATTCCACACATCCGAAGCGGCTGGTCACTGTTGGTGATAGTGGCGTTCGCGCTCTACTGCGTCTATGCGCTGCGCGTTTATTGGCCGGGATGGCTTAGGCTCGCCATCGACGCGGACGGCGTGACCCTGACCCGCGGGCCCAATGTGACATTGTGCCGTTGGGATGATGTCCTCCTCATGAGGCGTTGCATGGGCAGCAGAAACCAGGAGGCAGGCATTTTCATCCGTCGGCGAGGCGATCCACCCGCCGACCACGGCTGTTACGACAGAAGCTGGTTTTTCATCCCGGACAGCTTTCCGCTCAATCGGGCAGCCCTCGCTGACCTGCTGCGGCGCTATCATGATCAGGGTGGGCGCCCGCCCTTGCCACCGGAGCAGGAGGATTCCCTTTATGATGCCAAGAGCGTCCGGCTGATAGTGCTGGTGCTGGGGGGTGTCTTCTGCGCACCGGTCATTATGCTGTTGGCGGTTTTGTTTCTGCGCCACCACTGATCACCATAAAAGGCAACGGCGGAACCCGTGGGTCCCGCCGTTCCGTCCAACTGCCACTTGCCCTAGAATTCATGTTCTTGCCCGCGGGGCGCCTGCCGTGGCGTTGTCGTCCGGTTGGGCGCGCCCACGTCAAGAATTAGGCCAAATGGGTCTCCAGGGCCGCGTTCTTCACGGCCTTCTGAAGCTTTTCGAACGCCCGCACCTCGATCTGGCGCACACGCTCGCGGCTGATGCCGAACTCCTGGGACAAATCCTCCAGCGTCGTCGGGTCGTCGCGCAGGCGACGCTCCGCCAGGATACGGCGCTCGCGGTCGTTCAGGCCCTTCATGGCGCCGGCCAGCAGGGCCTTGCGCTTACCCAGCTCTTCCCGGTCGGCCAGACGGATTTCCTGGCTTTCCGTCTCGTCCACCAGCCAATCCTGCCACTCGCCCTCGCCATCCACGCGCAGGGGGGCGTTCAGGCTGTGGTCGGGGCTGCCCAGGCGGCGGTTCATGGACACGACGTCCTGTTCCGGCACGTCCAGCTTGGTGGCGATGGCGGTCACCGTCTCCGGCGACAGGTCGCCGTCCTCGATGGCCTGCATCTGGCCCTTCAGCTTGCGCAGGTTGAAGAACAGCTTCTTCTGCGCGGCCGTCGTGCCCATCTTCACCAGGCTCCAGCTGTGCAGGATGTATTCCTGGATGGCGGCACGGATCCACCACATGGCGTAGGTGGCTAGGCGGAAGCCGCGGTCGGGGTCGAAGCGCTTCACCGCCTGCATCATGCCGACGTTGCCTTCGGAGATCAGCTCGGACAGCGGCAGGCCGTAGCCGCGATAGCCCATGGCGATCTTGGCCACCAGGCGCAAATGGCTGGTCACCAGCTGGTGGGCGGCGATGCCGTCCTCATGTTCCTGCCAGCGCTTGGCCAGCATGAACTCCTTCTCCGGCTCCAGCATGGGGAAGCGGCGGATTTCCTGAAGATACCGCGACAGGCTCGATTCCGAACTGACGGCGGGGATGGCGGGCAAGGTGGCCATGGTCAACAACCTTTCACGGTTAAGGACCCCCGGGGATCGGGCGGTCCCCCCATGCCGGATGCTCAAATGGAGCCCCCCGGACGGGGTTGGGGTGACACACTGATCAGTATACGCCTCTGACTCGTATCCGACCACACTTTAAAATCATTCTAAACTAAAGATCAGCCCTGCAAGATCGGCGGGCAGGTCGCTGGTGAAGGCCACCATGTCACCGCTGGCCGGGTGACGGAAGGCGATGTCCTTCGCATGCAACGCTTGGCGGCGAAAACCGAGAAGTTGGGCCTGCGCGTCCGGCGTCGCCTCCTTCAGCCGAACGCCCAGGGCGCCGGTGGGGCGGGCCTTGCCGTACAGAGGGTCGCCCACCAGCGGATGGCCGATCTGGGCCATGTGCACCCGAATCTGGTGGGTGCGGCCCGTGGCCAACTTGCACTCCACATGGGCGGCCAGCAGGCCGTAGCGGGCCAGCGTGCGCCAGCGGGTCAGGGCCGGCTTGCCGCCCTTGCTTACCACGGCCATGCGCTTGCGATCCGTCGGATGGCGGCCGATGTTGCCCTCGATTTGCCCCTCAGCCGTCGCCGGGGAGCCCCAGACGACGGCGTGGTAGGTGCGCGACAGGGTGCGGTCGGCGAACTGGGCCGACAGGCCGGCATGGGCGCGATCGGTCTTGGCCACCACCATCAGGCCGCTGGTATCCTTGTCCAGACGGTGGACGATGCCCGGCCGGCGCACGCCGCCGATGCCGGACAGCCGCTCCCCACAATGGAACAGCAGGGCGTTCACCAGCGTGCCGTCCGGGTTGCCGGCGGCAGGATGCACCACCATCCCGGCGGGCTTATCGATCACCAGCAGGTCATCGTCCTCGAAGACGATGGTCAGCGGGATGTCCTGCGCCACCGGCACGGCCGGTTCCGGCGCCGGCACGGAAATCTGGAACACCTGGCCGGGTTTGACCCGGTATGAGGCGTCGTCTATGGTCTGGCCGCCCGGCTGACCCAAGGCCACGCGCCCCTCCCCGATCAGCGCCTGCAGGCGTGAGCGGGTGAGGCCCGCGGCCTCCGGCACCAGCTGGGCCAGGGCCTTGTCCAACCGGTCGCGGGCCGCGGTGTCGGGGATAGTGACGGCGATCAGGGCAGAACCCGCCTCATCGCCCTCCAGTTCCTCATCCTCCGCGCCGTCCACCACCGGGGCGCCAAGATCCAGGCGGTCAGCCCCGCCCTCTCCCGCCACGGCGCCGAAGCGCGCGACGGCGGGGTCGGCAGGCTGGCCCGGGGCGGCACAGATGGTTGAAGCAAGTGCGGACAATAAAGACCTTCCTCGTCATCATGGGCGTACTCATCGTCGCCGGTTTCACCTTCATCGGGGTGGAGGTCTGGCGGCGTGCCACCGACCCGAGCCACCCCCGCGCCTTCGGCCGCCATGCTGATACGGCGACCCTTGGCACCACTACCGTGGGCACGACCACCGCAGGCACAACCACCGGTTCGGCCCTGCCGCCCGGGGCCCTGGCTCCGCTGCTGAAACTGCCGGAAGGCAGCCGCATCGAAGCCATGACCAGCGTGGGCAGCCGCCTGGCCGTCCAGGTCGTCCTTCCCGGCGGTGCCCAGCAGATCGTCCTGCTGGAGCCCAGTACCGGAAAGGTCCAGATCGCGGTCGTTACTGGAACCACTTCATCGGGCACCCCATCTTCCACAGGTGGGGCGCCTGAACCCAACCAGACGATGCGCCCGCAGGTTCTCCGGACGCCGTGATTACGGTCACACCGCCCCGCCCCCCACCAGCGTAATCGCCCTACATGACAGAGATTTAATGGCTCTTGTCACGAAGCCGGGGTTGGTCAAGGGGGCGCCGGCGACCGCCCAATATTTCACCATCCGGCGGCAGCATTGCGCTTTCCCACGCTTTTTTGCTTCCGCTTCAGGCGCGCCAGACCCGATCATCACCCGACATCCAGCAAAAGGCGAGACGGTCCCCCATGAACTTCATGAGCGACAATGTGGTGGGCGCGGCCCCGGAGATCCTGGCGGCCTTGGCCGCGGCCAATGAGGGCGCGCAGCCCTCCTACGGCGGCGACCCGCTGACGGCGCGGGTGACCCGGGACCTGGCCGAGTTGTTCGAGTGCGACGTCACCATCTTCCCCGTTGCCACCGGCACCGCCGCCAACGCGCTGGCCCTGTCGGTGCTGACCCCGCCCTACGGCGCCGTCTATTGCCATGACGAGGCCCACGTGCAGGTGGATGAATGTGGCGCGCCGGAGCTGATGTCCGGCGGCGCCAAGCTGGTTCCCTTGGCGGGCCCCCATGGCAAGCTGGACGCGATGGCGCTTAAGGCCGCCTTGGACAAGGGCGGCGCCGGCGTCGTCCACCATGTGCAGCCGGCCGCCCTGACCCTGACCCAGGCGACGGAGTCCGGCACCGTCTACACCCCCGGCGAGGTGATGGCCCTGACGGAGGTGGCGCGGGCGCACAAGCTGCGCGTCCACATGGATGGCGCCCGCTTCGCCAACGCGGTGGCCAGCCTGGCCTGCGCCCCGGCCGACATCACCTGGCGCGCCGGCGTGGACGTGCTGTCCTTTGGTGCCACCAAGAACGGTGCTCTGGCGGCGGAGGCGGTGATCTTCTTCGATAAAGCCCTGGCCGACAGCTTTGCCTATCGCCGCAAGCGGGCCGGCCACCTGTTCTCCAAGATGCGCTTCCTGTCGGCGCAGTTGGACGCCTACCTGACGGATGGCCTGTGGCTGCGCCTGGCCACCCACGCCAACGCCATGGCGACGCGCCTGGCTCAGGGCCTGGACGCCCTGCCCGGCGTCGGCCTGCGCAGCCCGGTGCAGGCCAACGAGGTCTTCGCCGTGATGCCGGAGCCGATGATCGCGGGGCTGGAAGCCGCCGGCTTCCACTTCTACCGCTGGGATGGCGCCTGCATCCGCCTGGTCACCGCCTGGAACACCGACCCGACCCATGTCGATGCCTTCGTCGCCACCGCGCGGGGGCTGGCGGGGATCGCCTGAGGCAAAAGACCGCCCCACGCCCAGGCCCGCGATGGCGTAGGGTCTGGGCCTCAAACCGGGGGCTGATGCATCCCGGCGAACTCTGTGGAGATGATATGCGCACCATCGTTCTCGCCGCCGCCTTCTCGCTGGTGGCCACCGCTCCGGCCTGGGCGGCCCTGCCCAACGGCGCCCCGGCCCCGGCCTTCACCGCCCAGGGCGCCCTGGGCGGCAAGACCTCGACCTTTTCGCTGACCGACGCGTTGAAGACGGGTCCGGTGGTGCTCTACTTCTTCCCCGCCGCCTTCACCAAGGGCTGCACCGTGGAGGCGCATGAGTTCGCCGAGGCGACGGAGACGTTCAAGCAGTACGGCGCCACCGTGGTGGGCGTGACCGCCGGGAACATCGATCGCGTGGCCGAGTTCTCCTCCGTTGAATGCCGGGACAAGTTCATGGTGGCCGCCGACCCCGACGCCAAGATCGCCGCCGAGTACGACGCCAAGAACCAGGGCAATGCCGCCATCTCCAACCGCACGTCCTACGTCATCGGCCAGAACGGCAAGGTCGTCGCCAGCTACACGGACAACAATCCGGACCAGCACGTGCAGTTGATGCTGGACGCGGTCAAGGCGCTGCACGCCAAGTAAGCGCAAGGCGCCAGACGCAAGGGGTGGGCGCAGGGGGCGGGCGCAGGGGGCGGCATGGCCGCGTGTCACCCCTCACGCCTCCGCCCTCACGCCCCCGCGACCAGCCTGAACGCGATGGCCCACATCACCAGCGCGATGACACCGTCCAGCAGCCGCCAGGCGGCGGGGCGGGCGAAGATGGGGCGCAGCTTGGTCGCGCCGTAGCCCAGCGAGAAGAAGAACAGGAAGGAACCGGTGATGGCGCCGGCGGCGAAGGATGCCTGGAAGCCGTCGAACTGCGTGGAGATGGTGCCCAGCAGGACCACCGTGTCCAGGTAGACGTGCGGGTTCAGCCAGGTGATGGCCAGGCAGGCCAGCAGGGTCTTGCCCAGGCCGCTTTTCTCCGCCTGGGCGCCCACCGTCAGCGCGCCGGTGGAGCGCCAGGCCGACCACAGGCTTTTGGCGCCGTACCAGGCCAGGAAGGCGGCGCCCGCATAGCGCATGACCGGATCCAGCCAGGGCAGCCAGGCGGCGGCGGTGCCGAAGCCGGTCACCCCCGCCCCGATCAGGATGGCGTCCGACAGGGCGCAGGCCAGGCACACGGCGAACACATGTTCGTTGCGCAGACCCTGCCGCAGCAGGAAGGCGTTCTGCGCGCCGATGGCGACGATGAGGCTGAGCCCCATGCTCAGGCCCGCGATGTAGACTGACGCATTCATGGCGATACCGGTATCCCAAGGGTTGGCTGGGCCTTGTGGTATCCGCGGTGGTCGGATTAGGCTAATTAAATCCTCTAATCTAAAATTAGCGAAACTTAGCCATGATCGATTACCCGGCGGCGCGCGCCGTGGCGCTGGTGGTGCAGACCGGCAGCTTCGAAAAGGCCGCCGCCGCGCTGAACGTCACCCCATCCGCCGTGTCCCAGCGCGTGAAACAGCTGGAGGAGCGGCTGGGCGCCGTGCTGGTCGAGCGGGGCACACCCTGCACCGCCACGGAAAAGGGCGAATGGCTATGCCGCCACATGGACCACGTCGGCCTGCTGGAACGGGAGCTGACGGCCCACCTGCCGGGCCTGGTCGATCCGGCGGCACCGGTGCCGCGCGTGACCCTGGCCATCGCCGCCAACGCCGACAGCCTGGGCACCTGGTTCCTGGCGGCGGCCTCCGCCTTCACCCGAGGCTGCGACCATCTGCTGAATATCATTATCGACGACCAGGACCACACCGCCGGCTGGCTGCGGCGCGGTCGCGTGCTGGCGGCGGTGACCTCACTGGAAAAGCCCATACAAGGCTGCCGCGTCACCGCCCTGGGCGCATTGCGCTATCACGCCACGGCTAGCCCGGACTTCATGGCGCGCCATTTCCCGGGCGGGGTGACGGCCGATGCGCTGGCCCAGGCGCCGGCGCTGACCTTCAACCAGAAGGACCGTCTGCAGCATGACTGGATTCGGCGGACGCTGGGCCGTGATGTCGTCCTTCCCACCCACTGGCTGCCGTCGACTCAGGGTTTCGTCGATGGCGCCCTGGCTGGAATGGGCTGGGGCATGAACCCCGCCCAGCTGGTACGCGGCCATCTGGACGCGGGCCACCTGGTGGAACTGACGCCCGGCGCCGTGCTGGACGTGCCCCTGTTCTGGCAGGTGAGCCGCCTGGCCGCCGACCAGCTTGCCGATCTCAGCCGCCGGGTTGTGGCCACGGCCAAGCGCGAGTTGATACAGCGGGCATGAGGCGGCGATATGGGCGTGTGTTGCGCGGTCCCGCCATCAGGCGCTGGGCAGCACCGTCCAGCCATTGGTGTTGGGATCCAGGCGTTTGACCGGCCCCTCGAAGCGCCGCATCAGCCCATCCAGCAGGCCGGGCAGGCTTTGATAGCGGTTGAGGATGGCCTGCACCTGCGCCTGGCCCGGCCCAGCGGTCCGGCCCGCCAGGGTGATCGCCTCATCCAGCGGGATGGCCCGGTGGACGACCGTGGCCGGGGCGGCCTGACGGGTGGCGTTCGGGGCCCGGATGTAAGCCAGCAGCGCCGTTTCGTCCACCAGGTGGCGCAACACGTCATCCAGGGCGTGTAGCACCTCCCCCCGCCAGCGGGTGGTGACGCCGCCGATACGCCGTTCCTCTCCACCGTTGGCGTGGCCGGCGCACACCACCTCCGCCAGGTGCCAGCGCAACCGGCTGGCGTAGCCGCCGAACATGTGGGCGTGCTGGTCCTGTTCCGGCAGGCCGGTGCGGGTGACAACGGGGGCCCCGGTGTTGGCATGGCCGAGGTCGATCGACGACATGCCGTTCCACACCTCGGCCAGCATGCCGCTGTAGTTGGCCATGCGGGTCGGCCAGACAGCGCCGCCGCCGAAGATATCGGACAACGCGTTGCGGACGACGCCGACGACATCACCGAAAACGTGATCACCCTGCATGGGGGCCAGGGGCGGGGCGGCGGTCGGCGCCGGCTCCGCCGGAATCTGGGCGCCCTGGGGATTGGCGAAGGTGCAGTTGGAAATGAGCGGCATGGGGGAAGCCCTGTCGGAGACGGGCCTGGGGAGCCCGCCGGAGGCCACACCCTAGCCGGATCAGCTGTCCCAACTCATGCGCGCCGAAGCTGTATGCCGCCCGGGGGAAGCGCTGATGCCCCCCCTGATCTTGTTGCGTATTCCGGTTTCGCTCATAGGATGCCATTGGGCCGCGCCACCGCGGCGCCCGAGAATGGTTCCCCTCTTTCGGGGCCGGTGGCAGAATGGGCGCCGGCCGTTCGCCGCCGCAACGGTGAAGGCCCGGCACGACAAGAATGGGCAGTTGAGATGATCACGTTCACGCTGAACGGACAGGTGCTGCGTTTCGAGGGCGATCCCGAAATGCCCCTGCTGTGGTATTTGCGCGATGTCCAGGGCCTGACCGGCACCAAGTTCGGCTGTGGTGAGGCGCTGTGCGGCGCCTGCACCGTGCATGCCGACGGCGCCCCCATCCGCAGCTGCCAGACGACGCTGGGCGACCTGTCCGGCGTGGCCGTCACCACCATCGAGGGCCTGTCGCCCGACGGCATGCACCCGGTGCAGGTGGCATGGCGGGAACTGAACGTGGCCCAGTGCGGCTACTGCCAGGCCGGGCAGATCATGTCGGCGGCGGCCCTGCTGAAGGACACGTCCCATCCCAGCGACGCCGCCATCGACGACGCCATGAGCGGCAACATCTGCCGGTGCGCGACATACCCCCGCATCCGTGCCGCCATCAAGCGCGCGGCCGGCGAAGTGCAGCGCAAGACGGCCAGCGGCGGGAGCGCCAAGTGATGGACGGGATCACCAACCTCAGCCGCCGCGCCGTCCTGATGGGCCTGGGCGCCGGCACCTTTGTTCTGGCCGGTGGGCTGGCCGACGGGCTCGGCCCCGTCGCCCGGGCGGAGGATACGCCCAAGAAGTATGGCGGCGACGCCATGCCCGGCGGGGTGAAGGACGACCCGCGCCTGTTCGTCGCCGTGGCCCCGGACGGCACCCTCACCATCCTCTGCCACCGGGCGGAGATGGGCCAGGGCGTGCGCACCAGCTGGGCCATGGTCATCGCCGACGAGATGGACGCCGACTGGGCCAAGGTGAAGGTGGACCAGGCGCCGGGTGACGAGGCACGCTACGGCAACCAGAACACCGACGGCTCGCGCAGCATGCGCCACCACTTCCAAGCCCTGCGCCGCATCGGTGCCGCCGCGCGGCAGATGCTGGTCCAGGCCGCCGCCGCCCAATGGGGCGTGCCGGCGGCGGAAGTGGCGGCGGACCATCACAGCCTGGTGCACGCCGCCAGCGGCCGGCGCCTGGGCTATGGTGAGGTGGCGGCGGCCGCCGCGGCACTGCCCGTGCCGGCGCGCGAGACGCTGGTGTTCAAGGACCCGGCCAAGTTCCGCTATATCGGCCGGGGCGATGTCGGCCTGGTCGATGGCTTCGACATCACCACCGGCCGCGCCACCTACGGCATCGACGTGCGGCGGGACAATATGCTGTACGCCGTGGTGGCCCGCCCACCGGTGCATGGCGGCAAGCTGAGCCACTACAACGTGGATGAGGCGCTGCAGGTGCCGGGCGTGCTGAAGGTGGTGGTGCTGAACACCGCGCCCCTGCCCTCCGGCTTCCTGCCCAAGGGCGGCCTGGCCGTGGTGGCGGAGAACACCTGGGCCGCCCTGAAGGGGCGGGAGAAGCTGAAGATCACCTGGGAGGATGGGCCCAACGCCAGCTATGACAGCGCCGCCTACCGGGCGGAGCTGGAGGCGGCGGCCCGCGCCCCCGGCCAGGTGGTGCGGACCGTGGGTGACGTGGACGCCGCGCTGAAAACGGCGGCCAAGCATGTCACGGCGGAATACTACATCCCCCATCTGGCCCAGGCGCCCATGGAACCACCGGCCGCCGCCGCCCAGGTGACGGGCGACAAATGCGAGATCTGGGGCAGCACCCAGGCGCCGCAGACCACGCGGGAAACGGTGGCCAAGGTGCTGAGCATCCCGGCGGAGAACGTGACCGTTCACCAGACCTTGGTGGGCGGCGGCTTCGGCCGCAAATCCAAGCCGGACTACATCGCCGAGGCGGCCCTGCTATCCCGCGCCATGGATGGCCGGCCGGTGAAGCTGACCTTCACCCGCACCGACGATTTGCACCACGGCTTTCTGCACACCGTGTCGGTGGAACGGCTGGAGGGCGGGCTGGACGCCAAGGGCAAGCCGGTGGCCTGGCTGCACCGCACCGTGGCCCCCTCCATCGGCGCCACCTTCACCGCCGGCGTGAAGCATGAGGGCGCGTCGGAACTGGGCATGGGGGCCGTCAACACCCCCTGGATCGTGCCCAACCTGCGGGTGGAAAACCCGGAGGCGGAGAGCCACACCCGCATCGGCTGGTTCCGCAGCGTCTCCAACATCCCGCACGCCTTCGCGGTGCAGAGCTTCGTGGCGGAACTGGCGGAGGCGGCAGGGCGCGACCCCAAGGATTTCCTGCTGGAGCTGATCGGCCCGGCCCGCCAGATCAACCCGGCGGACATGTCGGACAGCTGGAACTACAACGAGGACCCCGTGGCCTACGCCTATGACACCGGCCGCCTGCGCGGCGTGGTGGAGCGGGCGGCCAAGGAGGCCGGATGGGGCAAGCCGCTGCCCAAGAGCCAGGGCCGGGGCATCGCCGCCCACCGCAGCTTCGCCAGCTATGCCGCCGCCGTCGTCCAGGTCGCGGTCGATGCCCAGGGCAAGCTGACCATCCCCCGCGTCGACATCGCCTTCGACTGCGGCCCCGTCATCAACCCCGACCGGGTGCGGGCGCAGCTGGAGGGGGCGGTGACCCAGGGCGTCAGCCTGGCCACGCTGGGCGAGATCAGCTTCAAGGCCGGCCAGGTACAGCAGAACAACTTCGACACCTATGAAGTCACCCGCATCGACGCGGCGCCCAAGGACATCCGCGTGCACCTGATGCCGGCGGCCAAGTACGACGCGCCCCTGGGCGGCGTGGGCGAGCCCGGCGTGCCCCCCATCGCCCCCGCCCTGCTGAACGCCATCCACGCCGCCACCGGCAAGCGCATCCGCAGCCTGCCCATTCGCGACCAGTTGCGGGCGTGAGGAAAGCCCCGCCAGGCGCCGTTTCGGCCAAGCCCGAAGCGGCGCCTGGCCACGCATCTCGGTCGCGACCCCGCCTATCCGGAGCGCATGCGTGCCGATTATGACTGCGGCGACCACCTACATCCCTCCGACGCCGGCTATCGCGCCATGGCGGAGACGGCGCTGGCGGTCATAGCCCCCTGATCGGTTACCTCTTGGCCGCTTCAGGGTCAGTCCGGCCGCATCCGCCGGTGCAAAGTGCTGCGGTGCACGCCCAGTTCCCGGGCGGCGGCGCTGATGTTGCCCTGGTGCCGGGCCAGGGCCTGGCGGATGGCGTCATCCTCCCGCGTCTTCAGGTTGGGCGCCGGGGTGTCAACCGGTGCCGCGGGCGCCAGGTCGGGTGGCAGGTCGGCCGGGGTGACCAGGGTCCCCGGCGGCGACAGGGCCACCAGGGTGCGCAGCAGGTTGGCCAGTTCGCGCAGGTTGCCGGGCCAGTCATGGCGGCGCAGCCGGTCGCGGGCGGCGGGGGCCAAGCGGATCCCCCGGTCGGCGGCACCGAAGCTGGCCATCAGCGCGTCGATGATGCCGTCCAGCGGGCGTTGGCGCAAGGGCGGCAGGGTCACCACCAGGTGCTTCAGCCGGTAATAGAGATCGGCGCGGAAGGTGCCCTGGGCCACGCAGGCCGCCAGGTCGCGGTGGGTGGCCGTGACCAGCAGGAAATCCACCTTCACCGGGCGGCCGCCCACAGGCGTCACCTCGCCATCCTGCAGCACGCGCAGTAGGCGGGCCTGCAGCGCCGGCGGCATGTCGCCGATCTCATCCAGGAACAGGATGCCACCGTCGGCCTGACGGATCTGGCCGCGATGGCCACCCCGCCGGGCGCCGGTGAACGCGCCGTCCTCATAGCCGAACAGCTCGGATTCCAGCAGGCCTTCCGGAATGGCGGCGCAGTTGACCGCCACCAGGGGCGCCTGCGCCCGCGCGCAGGCGGCATGGGCCGCGCGCACGAACACCTCCTTGCCCGTTCCCGTCTCCCCCTGGAGCAGCACGGGGATGCCGGCGTCCAGCGCCAGGATGGCGCGGTCCAGCAGCGGCCGGGTGCTGGCGTCCCACAGCATGCCGTCCCTGGTGGCCGATGGTGGGGACAAGTCCTTGGCAGGGGCCGGGCGGCGTATCGCGGGGCGGCTCTTGCCCGGCGTGGTGATGCGGGCATGCAGCGGGCGGCCGCCATCGGCGGTGCGCAGGATACGATCGCCCCGCGCCAGACCGCCGTCCAGCACACTCTCCAGCCGTACCCGGCCGATGGCGGCGGCGTCCAAGCCCAACAGGGCCAGCGCCGCCGGGTTGGCCGCGCGCACCACGCCATCGTCCACCGCCAGCAGGCCCTCCTGCGGGGTGCCCAGCCAGCCGGGGTGGGCGTGCAGGCGCACCACCAGCTCGTGCCCCTCCGCCTCCTGGGCCGTCCAGCGATGTTCCAGGTGGGCCACAGCCAGGCTGGCCAGGCTTCTGGCGCTGGCGCCCTGGGCATCCGACCGGGCCGCGCGCGTGTCGCCCGACAGGTCAATGACCCCGGCCAGCGCGCCGTGGGGGTCCATCACCGGCATGGCGGTGCAGATGAGGAAGGCATTGTCGGTCAGGTAATGCTCCGCCCCCCGCACCTGGACCAAGGCGCGTTCGGCCAGGGCGGTGCCCACGGCGTTGGTGCCCTCGTCATCCTCCCCCCAGCCGGCGCCGGGCTGGAGGGAGACGCGGCGGGCGCGGCGGACAAAGCCGGCATCGCCGCGCGCGTCCAGGATCAGGCCCCGGTCGTTGGTCAGCAGCACCATGCCGCCCAGGTCGCGCATGGCCTGGTGCAGGGTGTCCAGTTCCGGTGTCGCGAGATGCATCAGGGTATGGTGACGGTCGCGCAGCGCCGCCAGGTCGGCCCGCGACAACGGATCCTGGCGTGCGGGCCGGTCGGCGCGCAGGCCCTGGTCGGCGCAGCGGCGCCAGGACCGCGCGATGATGGGCGGGATGGGAGCCCCCTCCAGGCCGCCCGCCTCGCCCAGCCGCTCGCGCGCCATGGCCAGGACGGTCGCCAGACTTTGCGGGGCGTTCGCCATGCTGATCCTCCCGATTTCGCGACAGGTGTCGCGGATATGTCGCGCATTGCGACAGGTCCGGCGCCGGTCTTTGGGGGAAAGCATGGGGCAGATCGGCAGCCCCCGCAACCCGACCTAAGTGGCATGGATTAAGGGCTTGATCCGGCGGGATTCCTGAAACCGTCGATGCGGTTGGCACGGCCCTTGCCACTGGCAGACCAGCGCAAACCGCCCGCCTGAGGCGCAAAACAAGCTGGAGGACACGTTACATGGCCAAGATCGCCCCCGGACAGTACGGCAGCCCGGTCTCGTTCAAGAGCCGCTATGGCAATTTCATCGGCGGCGAGTGGGTGCCGCCGGCGTCCGGCGAGTATTTCCAGAACACCACCCCCATCACCGGCCAGGTCATTTGCGAGATACCGCGGTCGAACGCGGAGGATATCGAGCGCGCGCTGGACGCGGCGCACGCCGCCAAACGCGACTGGGGCCGCACCTCGGCCGCCGACCGCGCCCGCGTCCTGGAAAAGATCGCCCAGCGCATTGATGACAACTTGGAAACCCTGGCGACGGCGGAAACCTGGGACAACGGCAAGCCCATCCGCGAGACGCGCGCCGCCGACATCCCCCTGGCCGCCGATCACTTCCGCTATTTCGCCGCCGCCATCCGCGCGCAAGAGGGCGGGATTTCGGAGATCGATCACAACACCATCGCTTATCACTACCATGAGCCCCTGGGCGTGGTCGGCCAGATCATCCCCTGGAACTTCCCCATCCTGATGGCGACGTGGAAGCTGGCCCCGGCGCTCGCCGCCGGCAACTGTGTGGTGCTGAAACCGGCGGAACAGACGCCGGTCAGCATCCTGGTGCTGATGGAACTGATCCAGGATCTGCTGCCCAAGGGCGTGGTCAATGTCGTCAACGGCTTCGGGGTCGAGGCCGGCAAGCCGCTGGCCAGCAGCTCCCGCATCGCCAAGATCGCCTTCACCGGGGAAACCACCACCGGCCGGCTGATCATGCAGTATGCCTCGCAGAACCTGATCCCCGTGACACTGGAGCTGGGCGGCAAGTCGCCCAACATCTTCTTCGACGACGTGGCGGCCCAGGACGACGCCTTCCTGGACAAGGCCATCGAGGGCTTCGTCATGTTCGCCCTGAACCAGGGCGAGGTCTGCACCTGCCCCTCGCGCGCCCTGATCCAGGAAAGCCTGTACGGCCGCTTCATGGACAAGGCGCTGGCCCGCGTGCAGGCCATCAAACAAGGCAACCCGCTGGACGGCGACACCATGATCGGCGCCCAGGCCAGCAGCGAGCAGCTGGAGAAAATCCTCTCCTACCTCGACATCGGCAGGAAAGAGGGCGCCAAGGTGCTGGCCGGCGGCAACCGGGCGGAACTGTCGGGCGACCTCGCCGGCGGCTTCTATGTCCAGCCCACAGTGTTCCAGGGCAACAACCGCATGCGCATCTTCCAGGAGGAGATTTTCGGCCCGGTGGTGGCCGTCACCACCTTCAAGGACGAGGAAGAGGCGCTGCACGTCGCCAACGACACGCTGTACGGCCTGGGCGCCGGCGTGTGGACGCGCGACATCAACCGCGCCTATCGCTTCGGCCGGGAAATCCAGGCGGGCCGGGTGTGGACCAACTGCTACCACCTGTACCCGGCGCACGCGGCCTTCGGCGGCTATAAACAGTCGGGCATCGGGCGTGAAAACCACGCCATGATGCTGGACCATTACCAGCAGACCAAGAACCAATTGGTCAGCTACAGCCCCAACGCCCTGGGCTTCTTCTGATGGCGGGCCTGGCCATTCCCAACCAGGACAGCCAGGCCTCCACGGATCCCGGACCATCGGAAACGGTGGTCCGGGCCACCGTGCTGAGGGTTGACGCCACGCCTGAGGCGCTGGCGCTGATCCAGAGGCTGGAGGCCCGCCACGGCCCCCTGCTGTTCCACCAGTCCGGCGGCTGCTGTGACGGCAGCGCGCCCATGTGCTACCCGCGTGGGGAGTTCATGATCGGCGACGGCGACGTCCTGCTGGGCGAGATCGGCGGCCAGCCCTTCTACATGGGCAAGGCCCAGTTCGAGTATTGGAAGCACACCCGCCTGACCATAGACGTGGTCCCCGGCCGGGGCGGCATGTTCTCCCTGGAAGGACCGGAGGGCCTGCGCTTCCTCACCCGGTCGCGGCTGTTCACGGATGAGGAGAACGCGGCGCTGGAGGCGACGCCCCTCGGTGTTTGATAATAGCTTCGTCCGCAAAAACTACCCGAAATAGGAGCAATTAACCACAAGACCTGTCCTTTGAGACGGGGCGTTAACCATAACATCCGCCCACCGCCCAACGTATTCAATATATCATGACCCTCATGCGCACTGCGGACGCCCTTTGATCGGCGCTACGGGGGGAAGGTTGTCGAGCGACGTTATCCGGTTCAGTACCGAGGGGATGGGACAGCGGGAGGCAAAAGAATACTGGGCCGACCATGTGGGAGATGCCTGCCACGGCGTCCGGTGTGATTTTCGCAATGTCGAGCATTTCAGCGCCAGCACCGAATATGCGGACTTTGACTTTGGGAAGATAACCCAATTTTGGGTTAGCGACATCCAGGCGCAGCGCTTGCCCTTTCATATATCAAGGGACGGGCTTGAGTTGCTATGTGTTTCCCTTATAAAGCAGGGGAATGGAAGAATATCCGATAACTCGAATGAGTTATTCTGGCGCCCTGGCGATGTGTATTGCGGCCCCGTCTCAAATCCATTTCAGGTCGAAATGAAAGGGCCGGTAGAATTTGTAACATTATATTTTGAAAAATCGTGGATTCGTTCAATCGGCTCGGTTCCAACCGGGTTATTCTTTAAAGAAATATCGGCCATGTCCGGATGGGGGAAAGCCGTCTCGCAGATGATGTTGGAAATATCCCCCAAATCAATAGGGGACTTGGCGCTACCCGCTGCTGACATCGCAGAAAATATTGCAGGTTTATTGGCGTTATGCGCCGGCCCGGACACGGCACCACTCCGCGCCAGCGGTCGGTCCCTTCTCGACCGACTGCGCGCGGATATGCGGGATCGCCTGTCCAGCCCGTCCCTTAGCCCTATCGGTTTCGCGGCGGAGCATGGAATTTCCGTACGAACCTTGCATTCCCTGTTCTCCGCCGCGGGGACAAGTTTCATGGCGGAGTTGTGGACCATGCGGCTTGAGCAGTCTCGTTCCCTGCTGACCAATCGTCGCCTGGATAAAAAGAGTATTTCTGAGATTGCGGCGATGGTGGGCTTTTCAAATGCGGACCACTTCACTGCCCGATTCCGCAAAGCCCATGGGGTGTCTCCTAAAAAATACAGACAAGGCTCTAATGAAAAATAGATTATTTTATATTAACCGCTGACAAGAAAACCCATATTCTGTATTCTTCTCAACAATACATCGATATCTGTTGGCTTCATCAGATAATCGTCCGCGCCAGCATCAAAGGATTTGTTGATCTTATTAATATCGCTTTCAGATGAGAACATCACTATTTTGGGTAAATTTCCTTTGGGCAGAGCCCTTATCTTCCTAATGAGATCCAGGCCATTCATGCCCGGCATGACCCAATCCACAAAGATCATGTCTGGTGAGCTTTCGCCAAATAGAGCTAAGGCCTCCGGTCCGCTGGCAACCTCCCACACCCGACTGCATCCAAGATGCAGAAGCATAACCTTCATAATGCGACGAATGATTCCATCGTCGTCAACAATCAAGCAAGTAGGCATTTTTGAACCTTTTGAGTAAAACTCGAGCTTTTAGAAAATGCGCCCTCGTTGCTTTTGCGTAATTTTATTTAAGAAAATTTAATCAGAATTCTCTTAAAAATATAACGGAATTTCAGTGTCTTGCGCTCCGGGAATGAACATGCTGCGCTATGAAAGGGCTGGTGGCGGAATATCGCGCGCACCTCCTCCATAGCGGAGGGGTCCAGCCATGAGCACGGCATGGCTTGGTTTGGATAATCGGCAAACTGCGCAGATGCCATCATGAGGGCGTGGCGAGAGCCGGCTGCGTTAAATCGGAACCACAGCCGGCTCTCGCTGAGTCTGTCCACGAGCAGCTTCACGCCCAAAGGTGATTCCACCTTTGGGCGATCTGCTCTAGGGGGAAGCCGCCCAACCCCATACCGGCAGCTCGGGATGTTGGAGGTCGATCATTCCGCCGGTGCACGATGCCGCTGAGTTTGGACATAATACGCTAACCCCAGCGCCAGCCACACGGCCAGCAGGGCGTAGGGCCGCCAGTCGGTGCCGAAGCCCAGGGCCGCGATGACCAGCGCGGCCAGCATGCCCAGGGCCGACAGCGCCTTCACCAAGCCCGGGCTGAAGCGCAGCCGGGCCTGGGCCCGCACCTCGGGGTGCTTGTCCGCCACATTGTAGGCGGCCAGGCACGAGCCGAAGTACTTCATCATGGTCGGCACGTTGATGGACAGCAGCAGGAACAACAGGCTGTCGGGCAGGAGCAGGCCGGTGCACGACGCCAGGAAAGCCACCACCGTCGCCACATGCGGCGTGCCAAAGCGCGGGTGGATGCGGCCCAGCGGCGCCGGCAGCATGCCGGTGGCGCCCATGGCGTAGAGGAAGCGGGCATAAACCAGGAAAATGGCGTTCATCGACTTGATCAGCGCCGCCACCGCCGCCGTGACGATCAGCGGCGTGGCCCAGCGGCCCAGCGTTGCCTGCGCCACCGCCAGCAGGGGCGCCTTGGCCGTCCCCAGCGCCTCTGGCCCCACGACGCTGAGGGCGGTGAAGGAGACGGCGACGTAGACCACCACGGTCAGCAACAGGCCCAGCGCGATGCCCCAGGGCACGACCGTCTTCGCGTTCTTGACCTCCTCCCCCACCTCGGTCGCGGTCTCGATGCCCAGGAACAGCTGGATCATCAGCGGCAGGGCCGCCAGGATGGGCGTCCAGCCGCCGGTCACGGCCTGCACGAACAGTTCCGCCTTCATCGCCGGGGCGCCGCTGACCACCAGCACGGCGAACAGGCCCAGCAGCATGATCATCAGCACCGTCTGGGCCCGCGCCGCCACGGCCACGCCAAGATAGTTCAGCGCGAAGATCAGGGTGAACAGGCCCAGGATGACCGGCACCGCCGGCAGGGGCAGCACCATGCCCAGGTAGTTCATCAGCACCCGGCCCAGCACGATCATGACCACGGCGTTGCTGAGCACCCGCAGCCAGACGATGGAAAAGGCGATGACCGGGTGGCTGAACCGCCGCTGCCATTCGTATGAGGCGGCGGTGCGGGGCACGGCCGAGGCCATGTAGGCGTAGACCAGGGCGAACAGCACCATGGGCAAGGCGGCCAGCCCGGCCGCCACCAGGATGCCGGCACCACCCACCTGCGCGGCGGGTCCCAGCACGGAGAAGATGGCGGCGCCGATGGCGGTGCCCGCCCCCAGCATCACCAGGTCGATCAGGGTGACGCCCTGTTTCAGGCCACCGGGCTCAAGGCCGGCCTTGCTGTCGCTCATGGGGAAGGAACCAATCCTGATTGTGCTCGGTCAACGGCATCACCATGCCGTTGTAGGACGCGACTGCGTCCGCCGGAACGAGTACCGAAGGGCGCAGTGAGGAAGCCAAGCCCGCGGACGCGGGCGCTCGGCGATTGAGGGAACACTATTGGCTGAGAAACGCGCGCACGTCGCGCGCCAGGGCGGCCCGCGCCTCATCGCCCAGATAGGGCATGTGGCCCGAAGGGTAGAGATGGGTTTCCGTCCGGTCCTGGGGAACGCCGGCATGGGCGAGAGTGTAGGCGGCGGCGCCCAGGGTGGTCACCAGGTCATAATAGCCGGCGCCGACCATGACCCGCAGGCGGGGGTTGCGGCGCATGGCGGTGGCCAGGTCCTTGGCATGGTTGGTCTCGGCGCCGGAGGCCGTGCCGTAGTCCCAGCGGGCATTGACGGTACGGAAGGAAATGGCCTCGTACGCCTCCGCCACCGTCACGTTCAGGTCGTGGCGGACATAGTCGTTGAAGGCGCCGACGAAGCCCGGCACGTACTGGCCCATGGCCGGGTCGTCGGCCACCGGGTCCTTGGCGCTGCCCGCCAGCGGCAGGGTGTAGCGGCCGTCATAGGCCCCGACCTCCTGACCCTGCGGCGCCAGCAGCTCATGCGCAAAGGTGGTGGTGCTGACGCGCAGGTCGTTGGCCTTGATGACGGCGGGTGACAGGCCGGTGAGCGTGGCGAGTTCCGCCGTCACCGCCTCCCGTTCCGCATCGCCCAGGGCGTTGCCGGCATACAGCGCCCTCAGGTAGCGGTCGGCGGCGAAGGCCTGGGCGGCGGCCACCTGTCCCTGCGCGGTGCAGCCGGCCGGCCCCTTGTGGTGATAGCAGGCGGTGGCGGCCAGGGTGGGCAGCGCCGTCAGATAGCGCGTGTCCTCGCCGGCGGAGCCCGACATGTCCATGGCCTGGCCCAGCAGGATGATGCCGTTCAGCGTCATGCCATCCATGGTGCCGGTCGCCATGGGGCCGCCGGCCAGCAGGCGGGCCACCACAGCGGCCCGGATGGTGCCGTAGCTTTCCGACATCAGGTATTTGGGCGCGTTCCAGCGGTCATGCTCCCGCGTCCAGCGCTCGATGACGTCCACGGTCATCTGCGCGTCCTGCGCCGTGCCATAGTACTGCTCCGGCTTGCCGTCCGGCAGGATGCGGCTATAGCCGGTGCCGGGCGGGTCGATCAGGACGATGTCGGCCACGTCCAACGGGCTGTCGGGGTTGTCGACCGTATGGAAGGGGGGCGTGGTCGGCGGGTGCACCGGGTCGGCGAAGTCGACACGCTTGGGTCCGACGAACCCCATGTGCAGCCACAGGCTGGCCGAACCCGGGCCGCCGTTGAAGACGAACACCACCGGCCGCACGGTGCCCTTGGGCACGTCGGTGCGGATGTAGCTGGTGGTGAAGACGCTGGCCGTCTTCTGCCCGGCCGGATCGGTCAGGATGGTTTCCGCCACCGTCGCCGTGTAGCGCAGCTTATGGCCGTCGAAGGTGCCACTGTGCTCTGAGGTGAATACGCGCGGCGCGCCCGCCTCCGCCGCGTTCGACGCCTTGCCTGTGAAACACGCCAGCATGACGCCGGCCATCAACGCCGTTTTATAGTTGCGCATTTTTTGTTCCCTCAAGCGCCGGGCGCCTGCATCCGCAGGCTTGGCTTATCCTCGGTTTCCAGTCCGCTTCGCTCCCCAGAAATCTCCGGCGGACGCAGTCGCGTCCTACAAGGGCATGAGTTAGATGCTCATGCCCTTGCCAGGCTCAGTCGCCCATGTCGTCGTCGTGGCCGCCGCCGAACAGTCCGGGCGCGCCCAGGCTGTCGCCAGGGCCGGCGTCCGCCTTGGGCGCCGTGACCGGCGGGGCGTCGGCGAAGGGCTTGATGCTCAGCGACTGGTAGATTTCGCTGGGGTAGTAGATGGCCCCGCCCTTCATCACCAGGCGCGCCTTCTTGACGGCGCGGATGTCCTGGGTGGGGTCGCCGGCGATCAGCACCAGGTCGGCCAGCTTGCCGCGCTCCACCGTGCCCAAATCGCCATGGCCCATATATTCCTCGGGCGACAGGGTGGATAGGCGCAGCACCTCCGCCGGGCTGATGCCGGCCATGGTGTACAGCTCCATCTCCCGGTGCACGGTGAAGCCGGTGACGTCGTCGGTGCCCGGCAGCAGGCGGATGCCCTTGTCGTGCAGCAGCTTCAGCGTCTCCAGCACCTTGGCGAAGGCCTTCACATAGGCCTGGTCGTCGGCCGGCGACTTCAGGGGCACGAAGGTGCGCTTGCGATAGCGCTGATAGCCGATGGGCATGTTGTCGAGGTAATCGACGTCACCCGGCGGCGTCACCCCGGCGCGGCTCAGCATCAGGCGTTCCAGGATGACGGCGGTGGGGTCATGGGCGATGTGCCCATCCGCCATCAGCTTCACCGTCGCCTGCACGGGCGCGGAGTTCAAATCCAGGTCGGCGGCGCGCGCCATGGCCGTCAGGCGCAGGGGCGTGCGGGTATCCTCCTCCGGCTTCAGCAGCCAGCCCAGCATCAACTGGTTGATGTGGGTGATCTCGCTATAGCCGTCCCTGATGCAGCGGTCGGGCGTGTCGAAGGCCGGCACGTGGCCGGTGACGGTCATGCCGCGCTTGTGCGCCTCGTCCGCGATGGGGCGCACCCAGTCGGGTGTCATGGAGTTGTAGATCTTGATCTGGAAATAGCCGCGGTCGGCATACCAGTCCACGGCCTTGACCGCGTCGGCCACCGTCTCCGGTATGATGCCGAAGCGGGCGGAATAGGGGCTGCGGCCTTCCAGGAAGCCGTTGGGCGTGATGCGCGGGCCCGCCAGTTCCCCCGCTTCGATGCGGGGCATCAGGTCCTGCAGGAAGGCGTTATCGTTGCCCATGTCCCGCGTCTCGGTGACGCCGGCGGCCAGGTAGAACAGCCCGGAATCGAGCGTGGTATGGGAATGCATGTCGTGCAGGCCGGGCATCAGCGTGCCGCCCTGCCCGTCCACGATCACCTGATCGTCCGGTTCGGCGGTATCTTGATCCGACGGCATGACGGCGGTGACGCGATCGCGCAGCACGATGACGGTGGACAGGCCGCCCAGCGTGCCGGTGCGCGGATCGAACACATGAACGTTCCGGATCCGAACCGGTTGGGTGTAGCGATGGGCCAGCGCCTTCTGCCGGTCGCGTGCCAGCGCGCGCTCCGCTTCTGCGCCCAGGGCCTGGATGGCGTGCGCCTCCTTCTCATGGCCCTGACGGATGCTCAGGTAGTGGCCGCCGAAGGTGGCGAACAGACGGCCCGCCTTGTCCAGCAGCACATAGTCCGGCTGGAGGTTCACGCCCTCGATCCGATAGAGCGTCAGGGCCACGGCGTCCTTGCCAGCGCCCAGCGTGGCGGCCTTGACCTTGACCAGGCGCATGGTGCCGGCGGGCAGCAGCGGCAGGTTGTTGCCCGGCGCCTTCAATAGGGCGCGGGCATAGACGCCCAGGGCCCAGGGGCTGTCATCGTTGACGACATACAGCGGCGCCTTGGCCGCGGGCACCGCCCCCTTGTCCGCCTGGCTGGTCCAGCTGGCCCGGCCGCCTTCCCACTTGAAGCTTTCACTGACGCTGCCACCCATCAGCGAGGTGCCGCCCACCGTCCAACTGGTGGGAATGCCGCCGGCGCCTACGGTCAGCGTTTCCTTGTGCTTCGGGCCCCGGCCGTTGTCATCGACATAATAGTCGACGCTGACCGACGCGCCATCGGTCGTGCCGGTGACGGTGCCGATGTTCTCCCCATTCTGGATGATGACCAGCTTTTCGGTGATGGCGGCGGCCTGCGCCATGCCGGCGGTCAGGGCCAGCGCGGCGGTGCCGGTCAGCCAGAGGATGGTCGCCAGATGGCGGGGGGAAACGCGCGTGTTCATGCCCGGTGCTCCTGCTTCTTCCCTGGGGCCGCCCGGAGGGGGGGCCGCCTGGTTGCCGGCCCAGCCTGTCCGGCGCACCGATGGCACGGCCGGGCCAGGATCCCTGTATTGGGGAAAGCCTATCGCGGGCTGGGGGGATAGATTATGCCGATATGGGGAAAGCCGCCGCAGTGCCGCATAAACTATGCCGCACCGCCACGATCCCGGCATAAGGGTGCCGGCGCCGCCAGCATCCCGCCCCCTTAGTTCTGAGCGCCACCAGCCGTGCCGGCGGCGCCAATGTGCCGGTCGAACCAGGCGATGATGCGGCGGTTCAAATCCTCAATGTTTTCCGCCTTTTGCATGACGTGGCCCTCATCGGCATAGACGATGAAGCTGGTTTCCACCCCCATGGCGCGCAGGGCATGCCAATACTCCCGCGTTTGCATCACCGGGGTTTCGATGTCGCGTTCCCCCACATGCAGCAGGGTGGGTGTCTTCACATTGCGGATGTAGCGGATGGGCGAGAGCCGGTCGTAAATCTCCGGATCCTCGTACGCCGACTTGCCGAAGAAGGGGATCATCCAGCGGTCGATGCCGTTCTGGCCGTAGTAGGAATACCAGTCGGACAGCCCGGCGCCGATGGCCGCGGCCTTGAAGCGTTGGGTCTGGGTGATGGCCCACATGCTCATGAAGCCGCCATAGCTGCGGCCGAAGATCATCAGCCGGTTGTCATCGACCGGCGCTTGCGCCTCCGCCGCGTCGATGCCGGCCATGATGTCGCGCAGGTCGCCGCCGCCGAAGTCGCGGATGTTGGCGCGGGTGAACGCCTCCCCCTGGCCGAAGCTGCCGCGCGGGTTGGGCAGGAACACGGCATACCCGGCCTTGGCGAAGGCGGCCATGATGTCGCCCCAGACGAAGCGCGGCGTGTGCGCGGCCGACGGGCCGCCGTGGATGTTCACCACCATGGGCCGCTTGGCGCCACTGGCCACCGGCGTCCTGGGCGTCACCAGCCAGCCCTGGACGGTCATGCCGTCGTTCTTCCAATTCAGGCTGGTGACGGTGACCAACGGCGCCAGGCCGTCGTTGTCGTGGGTGATGGCCGCCAGGTCACCCAGGCGCCCATATTCGATGCGGGGGCCGAAATCGAAGCCCTCCGCCACCCAGGCTGCGTGGGTGCCGGCGCGGTCCAATGCCAGTCGGCCGTCGCCGGCGGTGCGGGTGGCCGCGGCGGTCTTGACCTCGGTGACAGTCCCCTTGGCGGGATCGACCACGGCGCTGCCCGTCTCCCCACCCACGGTGACCCCGGCCACCAGCCGGTTGCCCCGCCACGCCAGTGAGGTCAGCGTGCCGGCATAGCCGGCCGTCACGTCCTTGGGCTCCCCACCGTTGATGGACATGGTGTAGACATCGCCGCCGAAGGAGCCGAAGTCGCTCATCAGCCCGCCGATGAAGGCCACGGTCTTGCCATCGGGCGAGACGCGGGGAAAGGCGATCTGCGGCCCTGTACCGATATTCTGGGGGCTGGCGATGACGCGGGCGGAACCGTCACGGCCGAAGGCGCGCAGGCTGGCGATCCACCAGTTGTTGTCGCCGTTGCCCTCGGCGGCGGTGGCGACGAAGCCCTTGCCGTCCGGCATCCAGTCATAGTCGTAGACGTAGGTCTTGTCCGGGCTGACCAGGCGCACGGCACCACTGGCGACCGTGACGATGGCGATGCGCTGGACATCGTCGCCCTCGCCCTGCTCCCCCACCTGGCGGGCGCCGGCATGGGTCGCCCCCGCCTCTTTCTTGGCGTTCTCGGTCACCAGCAGGGCGATTTCCGTGCCGTCCGGCGACCAGCGCGGCGTGCTGGCAAGGCCCTGGACGGCGGCCAGCGGGCGCACCGTCCCGCCTTTTGCTCCGCCCTCCGCCAAGTAGAGGATGGCTTGCCCGCCGGAAGTGCCGACGAAGGCCAGGACCTTGTCGTCCGGTGACCAAGCGGGCCCGGCATAGCGGCAGGCGGCGCAGGGGTCCAGCGTCAGGGCGACAGCGCCATCCCTGCCGCGCACCACCACGGTGCCATGGCCGGCGCTACCGGCCCCCTCAGCCTTGTCGGCCTCGACTGCCGCCAGGCGCTTGCCGTCGCCCGACAGACTAAGGCCGGTGTACTGGTGCGAACTGGCGGCCTGTGCACCGCCGGCCTGCATCTCCCCGGCAAGCGCGCCCCAAGCCGCGCCGGATACCGCCAGCACCAGGCTGATCGCCGGCGCCCCGACAAACCCGCGATCAGCGCCCCACCAAGAAGCCATGCATCATCTCCCGCATCCGAACCTGCCCCGCTTCCCCATCAAAGGGGCTGTGGCCCGCATCGAAGGCGGCAACGGTCACGCGGTCAAGAGGAATGCCGGCCCGGTCGATGGCGTAGCGGGCGGAGAGCAGCGGCACGGCCATGTCGTAATAGCCGCCAACCAGCAGCAGGCGGGTCCTGGGCTGCGTCTTCATCACCGGCGCGATGTCGGGCGCGGCGTTGACGTAGAATCCGTCCTCACGGTTGGCCGGCTGGAAGTTCCAGCCGAAGTTCACGTCCAGGGTCAGGGACACATAGTCGCGGTCCACCGGCACGTTCAGCTCATGCTTGAAATAGTCGGTGGCCACGCTGGAGGTGATGACGTTGGTGCGCCCCAGCCCCAGCGCCGGGTCCTTGGCGGCGGCCGGGCGGTCGGCGGGCGCGTCCTTGGGCGCGGGACCGGTGACGCGACCGTCCAGGCGGCCCACCACCAGGCCCTGGTCGGCCAGCAGCGTTTCCAGGAACTTCTGCGTGCCGATACGCAGGTTGGCGTCGGCGATGGTCTTGGCCGGCAGGCCGATCAGGTCGCCCAGGCGGGCGGCCACGGCGTCGCGCTCGGCCACCGGCAGCCGTCCGCCCTTCAGCAACGCGAGGGCGTAGGGCCCCTCGGCGTAATCGGCGGCCGCCTGGAACACCTGCTCCGGCGTCTGGGCATCGATCTTGGCGCGGCCATGCTTCCACGCCGTCACCGCCATGGCCGGCAGTTCGAAGATGTGCGGCAGGTCGTTGCCGGGATTTTCCGCCGCCGCCGTGAAGTCCAACGCGGGGGAGATGAGGATCAGGCCGGCGATGGGCAGGTCGCCCACGAACTTCATCATGGTGGCGAGGCGAAAGCCGCCGTAGCTTTCACCGGCGATGTAGACGGGGGCACCGGTGCGCCCCTGGTCGCGCAGCCAATCACGGATCAGGCCCAGCACCGCCTGGGCATCGCCGTCGGCGTTCCAGTAGGGATGGCCGTCGCCGCCGGGCAGCACGCGGCTGAAGCCGGTCCCCACCGGGTCGATGAACACCAGGTCGGCATCGGCCAACAGGCTGCGCGGGTTGTCGGCCAGCACGCGGTTGCCGTCAGCGCCCTTCACGATGCTGCGCGGCCCGAAGGCGCCGAAATGCAGGGGGGAGGATGAGGCGCCGGGCCCGCCGTTGAAGACGAACAACACCGGCCGGGTGTTCGCCACAGGACTCGCCATATAGGCGGTGGCGGAGATCGAGGCCAAGGGCCTGCCGGCCGCGTCCTTCAGCACCTTTTCGGCAAAAGTGGCGGTGTAGCGCACGACCTTACCGTCCAGCGTGATGCTGTGGGACGTGGTCACCGGCCCAAGGATGGGGCCCGCGATCTCGGGCACCGGCGCACCTTGAGCGAGCGCCGCCACCGGGGCGGCCGTCATCATCAGGCTCAGAACCAGGCCGCGCACCCGTTTGCCCATCGTAGTACCCCCACCCGCTTGTCTTGAATTGTTTGGCCTATTTGGATGCGTAGGCCCAGCACTCGACCTCGACGCCCGCGCCCAGCGGCAGGGCGCTGACGCCCATGGCGCTGCGGGCCGGCAGCCGGTCCGGCTTGAAATAGCTGACATAGACCTGGTTGAAGGCCGCCCACTGCGTCATGTCGGTCAGCATGACGCTGCATTTGAAGACGGCGCCCATGCCGCTGCCCACGCGGCCCAGGGCGGCGCTGATGTTATCCATGGCCGCCTTGGCCTGGACCGCCATGTCGCCCACCACCTTGCCGTCCTGGGTCACGCCCAGCTGGCCGGAAACGTAGAGGATGTCGCCCACGCGCACCACCTGGGAATAGGGCACCTTGGTCGTCTCGGGACGGTAGAATTGCACGCCGGCCGATGGTGCCGCGATGGTGCCATCGGTGGCACCACCGCCCTCATCCGGGCCGCCGGGCGGGGCGGCCGTCAGGGCCAGGGCGGGGCCGGCCAGCAGGCAGCCCAGCAAAGCCAAATTGATGATGCGCATGGAAACATGTCCCCGTTCCGGCGAGTGGGACGGCATGTTACCGCCCACCCTGCCCGGCATTTTTCTGAATAAACCCAACTGCCAAAACTCTCTTTTTAACAGGCAACTCGAACGCACGACCTCAGGCATGACCGAGTGCGGCGAGCAGCCGGTCGATATCGGTGTGATCGTTGAACACCGAAGGGGTGACGCGGAAGCGGTTGGCGCTGACCGTCATCTTGATCTTGGCCGCCGCCAGCTTGGGCCCCAGTTTCTCCCGCGCGTTCTCATAGGCGCAGGTGATCAGGGGCGTGGTGGCCTCGGGCGGGGTCATCAGGCTGTAGCCCATCTTGGGCAGTTCCTGCTTCAGCCGGCCGATCAGGTCCTGGGCATGCGCCTGGATGGCCGGCACGCCCACGCCCAGGATGTAGTCCAGGGAATGGTCCAGCTGCGCGATCACCGTGTGGGCATGGGTCCCGTGGGCGAAGGTGCCCTCCGCCGTGTCGGCGTAGGCGTAGTCGGCGATCATGTCGCCCGGCGGGTCAAAGGGATAAATGTGCGGCTTGAACGCGCTCATCCCGTAATAACCGTACTCGGTGCGGGCCAGCTGCGCGCGGGCGGCCTTGGTGCCGTAGACGAAGCCCAAGCCGAAATCGCCCATCAGCCACTTGTAGCTGGCGCAGGCGGCGAAATCGACGCCGCTGCCCTTCAAATCAACGGGCACGCAGCCGGCGGCATGGATGATGTCGGCGTAGACCAGGGCGCCGTTGGCATGCGCCAGGTCGCACACCGCCTTCAAATCATGCTCGAAGCCGTTGATGGTGGAGACCAGCGACAGGGCCACCAGCTTGGTATCCTTGCGGATGGCCCGCTTCAGGTCCGCCAGCAGGATGCGGCCGTCCTTGGGCTCCACCCACGTGACCTCCACCCCACGGCGCTGCATCTCCTCATACAGCGGCAGGGAACCGAAGAAGTGCAGCGTGTCGGTGACGATGTGGCCGCCCGATTTGGGAAGGCCCAGGCCGCGCAGCACCATCTGCTCCCCCGCCGTGGTGCTCTGCACATAGGCGATGTCGTCGGCGTCGGCATTCACCAGACGGGCGAACTTCTCCCGCACGCCGTCGTCGGGCAGGTCATAGTGCGCCGCCGCCGGGTCCAGCATGCGCTTGGACAGATAGGTATCGACGGCGGCCTTGGCGCCCGTGCTGACGGGGTGCTGGGACCCGCTGTCGAGATAAACCAGGTCGTGGGGGAAAAAGGACGCCTTGTCTGGAAAGCGGGTGGGCAGGGTCGGCTTGGGCGCGGCGGCCGGGGCCGTCTGGGCGCCCACGGCGGCCGGCACGACTTCGGCCATGGTGAGGGTGCCGGCGGCCAGCATCACGTCCCTGCGCGTCATTCTCATCCGTGTCACTCGTGGCTATGGAAGGCGCCCGCTGCGCGCCGGGTGCTCCCCCTGAAGCCAGGCCCCGACTGAAACCTATGCTAGCTAAAAGCGTGGGGGCATTTTTGGCGAAGTTGCGGGCGTTTGGCGGGCCGCGTGGAAATTTTATCCGAGAGGCGGATGGCAGGCGCATGAATATGCCGAGCAGCAGTATCCTCGGGACTATCTTTCCGCCATGAGTGCCACCAAGCCGGCGATGGAGGGCGGTTCTTCTCACCCCCTTTCGCGGCACCCACGCATAAAACTCGCGACAGTTTGGCAAAGTGGTGGAAATTTTACCGGGCCCGAGCCAGCGTTGCCCGGAACTCCGGAAAGAAAAACCCCACCCCCTGCCCTAAGGTTGTTCGGGAACAGGATGACAGGGAAGACACCCATGGGTTTCGCACCGTCCGGCCTTGCCGTTTTCGATGCCGCCGCCGTTCGCGCGGCCCTGGGGTACGGGGCGGCCATACCCGCCGTCCGCCAGGCCATGGTGGACTTGAGCACCGGACGGGTGCGCCAGCAGCTGCGCAGTTTCATCAGCCTGGGTGCCGGCCGCACCTTCGCCATCATGCCGGCGGCCTTCGTCGGGGCGGACCAACCCGGCTACTTCGGCGCCAAGCTGGTCAGCGTCTACAACGACGGCCAGGGCCGCAAGGCGCATGAGGGTCTGGTGGTGCTGTTCAACGGCGCCAGTGGGCGGCCCGTCTGCCTGGCGGACGCGGCGGAGGTCACGGCCATCCGCACGGCGGCGGCCAGCGCCGTGGCCACCGACGCCCTGGCCCGGCCGGATGCCGACACCCTGGCCCTGGTGGGTATCGGCCGCCAGGCCCTTGCCCATACCCTGGCGCTGGCCAGCGTCCGCCGCCTGCGCCACATCCGCGTCTGGGGCCGCGACCCGGCCAAGACCCAGGCCTTCGCCGCCCAGGTGCAGGCCGCCACCGGCATCGACACCCAGGCCCATGACAGCGTGCAGCGGGCGGTGGCCGGTGCCGCCATCGTCTGCACCGTCACCGCCGCCGCCGACCCCATCCTGCGCGGCGACTGGATCGCCCCCGGCACCCATGTGAACGTCGTGGGGTCAAGCGGCCCGGCCCAGGCGGAGATCGACACCGACCTGGTGGCGGCCAGCCGCTTCATCGTCGACCACCGGGAGCATGTGCTGGTCCATGGTGGGGAGTTCCTGCGCGCCAAGGCGGCCGGCATCCTCGGTGACGACCACATCGCGGCGGAGATTGGCGCGGTGCTGGCCAGCCAGGCGCCGGGCCGGCAGTCGGCGGAGCAGATCACCGTCTACAAGTCCCTGGGCCACGCCGTGCAGGACTTGGCCGCCGCGGCCTGGCTGTATGAAAACGCCCGCCATCCCGCGCCATCGTCCCTGCCCATCGTCGATGGGCACGCCGTGGCCGACCGCCTGGGCTACGACACCTGCATCCCCATCGTGCGCCAGGCCATGACGGCCCTGTCTAAGGGAGAGACGCAGCAGCTGCCGCGCGGCGTGCTGCCCCTGGACCACGGCCACATGTTCGGCGTCATGCCAGGCGCCCTCAACGGCGGGCCCTTCGGCGCCAAGCTGGTGGCCGTGTTCCCGGACAATTTCGACAAGGGCCTGCCCTCGCACCAGGGGGTCATCGTCCTGTTCGACCGCGACAGCGGCCGGCCCCTGGGCGTGGTCGATGGCGGCGAGGTCACGGCCATCCGCACGGCGGCGGCCAGCGCCGTGGCCACCGACGCCCTGGCCCGGCCCGAGGCCAAGACGCTGGCCCTGCTGGGCTATGGCGAACAGGCCCTGACCCACGCCCGCGCCATCGCCCGGGTGCGCCGCCTGAGCCGTATCACAGTCTGGGGCCGCGCGCCCGACCGTGCCGCCGCCTTCGCTGCACGGCTGGGGGCTGAACTGGGCCTGCCCGTGCGCACCGCCGCCAGCGCGCAGGAGGCGGTGGTGGACGCCGACATCGTCTGTACCGTGACGGCGGCGAAGGAGCCCATCCTGCAGGGCGCCTGGGTGGCGCCGGGGGCGCATGTGAACGTCGTGGGCTCCAGCATCGCCGGCCCGGCGGAGGTGGACCATGACCTGGTCATCCGGTCCCGCTTCATCGCCGATTGCCGGGAACACGTGCTGCGCCAGGGAGCGGAGTTCCTGCGGGCCAAGGCCGCCGGCCTGATCGGCGACGCCCACGTGGTGGCGGAGATCGGCGCGGTGCTGGCCGGCCACGCCGAGGGCCGACAGTCGGCGGAGCAGGTCACGCTCTACAAGTCGCTGGGCCACGTCGTCCAGGACCTGGCCGCCGCCTGGCCGCTGCTGAAGAAGGACTGAGGCCATGGCGAACGCGGAACTGGACGCCATCGACATGAAAATCCTGACCCACATGCAGCGCGACGCCTCGCTGACCACGGCGGAACTGGCGGAGCGGGTCGGCATCTCGCAATCCCCCTGCTGGCGCCGCGTGCAGCGCCTGCATGACGAGGGCTATATCAAGGCCCAGGTGGTGCTGGTCGACCGGCAGAAGCTGGGCTTCGACATGCACATCTTCGCCCAGGTGAAGATCGCCCGTCTGTCGGAAGAGGAGCGCGAGACCTTTTTCCGTGGCATCCAGAACATTCCCGAGGTCTTGGAGTGCTACACCGTCTTCGGCGAGATGGACGCCCTGCTGAAGATCGTGGCGCCGGACGTGAAGTGGTACCAGGAGTTCATCTTCAACACCCTGATGAAGTTGCCCGGGGTGGAGGACATCCGGTCCATCGTCACCCTGTCGGAGGCCAAGAGCACCACGGCCATCCCGCTGAAACCGCGCACATTCCAATAATCGCCGCACCGGCGCATAGCCTATGCCGCGGCGTCCGCGCGGGCCCGGCACTGGGAAAACATAAACCTACCGCCGCCCGCCATCATGCGGGAACGCGGGGGCGTATGAGCGGCCGGGAAACGGCCGGACAGAACAGGTGGGAACCCTTCATGAGAAAGCTGACCTTTGGCCTGCTGGCCACCTCCATGCTCACGTTCACTGCCGCGGCCGCCGAGAGGCCGGCGCCCCTGGACGTGGTGCTGCACCCGCATGCCAGCGGCGGCGTGGCCGACCGCATGGACGTGGAACTGCGCATCGCCCATCCCGGCGTGGCCGCCGGCCAGCCCCTGCTGCGTATGCCGACCACCGTCGTCTCCACCCCCACGGCGGGCTATGACGCCAGCGCCATCGTGGCGCGGGACGACAAGGGTCCCCTGCCGCTGACCATGGCGGATGAGGCGCCGACGCCCACCGGCGCCTATCGCCACTATGACGTGGGCCGGACCACGGTGGGCGACGTGGTGGTGCGGTATGGCACCCCGCCCCGCGCCGTCAGCGTCGCCACGCGCAACGGGCCGCTGTTCGACCTGCGCCAACAGGCGGACGGCCTGATGGGCGCCGGTGTCTATTTCATGGCCCTGCCGGCGGGGGAGCAGCCCTATCGCATCAGCCTGAAGTGGGACCTGTCAGGCATGCCCAAGGGCGCCCGGGGGATCTGGAGCCTGGGCGAAGGCGACCAGTCCACCGTGGGCCCGGCGGAGCTGCTGGCCTTCTCCTTCTACGCCACCGGGTCGGTGAAGAGCGTGCCGGCGGAGGGACAAGGCAATTTCGGCCTGTATTGGCTGGTCCAGCCGCCCTTTGACGTGAACGGCCTGGCCACGGGCATCCAGCGCCTCTACGGCTACATGGCCCATTTCTTCAAGGATGACGGCGCGCCCTACCGCGTGTTCATCCGCGCCAATCCCTACCCCGCCGGCGGCGGCACGGCATTGGCCAGGTCCTTCATGTTCGGCTATGGCGTGGACGGAACCACCGCCAGCAGCGACACCCAGATGCTGCTGGCTCATGAGATGACCCACAACTGGCCCAGGCTGGACGGCGGCGAGCATGCCGCCACCGCCTGGTACACCGAGGGCATGGCCGAATATTATTCCGTCGTGCTTGCCCTGCGCGCCGGCGTGATCGACCAGGCCAAGTTCCTGCGCGTGGTGAACGACCATGCCTCCGGCTACTACACCAACCCTTACGTGGCCCTGACCAATACCCAGGCCGGCGCCAAATTCTGGAGCGACGCCCGCGCCCAACGCGTACCCTACGGCCGAGGATTCATGTATCTGGCCCGCATCGACGCCGAAATCCGCGCCAAATCCGGCGGTACGCGCAACCTGGACAATCTGGTCCTTGAGGTGCTGGACCGCCAGCGCAAGGGCGAGAAGGTGGACCTGGAGCAATGGGTCGCCATGGTGGTGCGCGAGTTGGGCGACGGCGCGCGACAGGAGTACGAGGACATGGTGGCCGGCAAGCTGATCGAGCCCGCTCCCACCGGCTTCGCCCCCTGCTACCACGCCGTGAAGGCGCCGGAGCGTCCCTTCGACCTGGGCTATGACGAGATGCGCCTGGGGGTGGTGGCCGATCTGCGCCCCGACAGCCCCGCCGCCCAGGCCGGTGTGAAGGAAGGCGACGTGATCGTGAGGTCCAGCCCCAAGCAGTCGCTGATGGACGACCCAACCAAGCAGATGGAGATCACCGTCAAGCGCGATGGCCAGGAGCGGAGCTTCACCTACCTGCCGCGCGGCCAGGCCGTGACCGGCTGGCACTGGGAACGCGTGCCGGGGGTCGAGGACGGCGCCTGCCATCTGTGACGCAGGGCCAGTCGCCGCATCCAAGGCCGGGGCTCATCTCCCCGGCCTTTTTCATGGCCGCCGCCCAGTGGCTCCCCAAAACCGGCACTACCGGGGGAGATTCAAAGAAGGTAGATTTATGCCGGACTGGGGCGGAAGACCCCATGGGCGATGCCAGAATGAACAGGGGACCACATAGGATATGCCGGCCGCGGAACTCGACGCCATAGATATGAAAATCCTGACGCTGATGCAGAAAGACGCGTCACTGACCACGGCGGAACTGGCTGAAAAGGTTGGGATTTCCCAATCACCCTGCTGGCGCCGCATCCAGCGCCTGCAGGGCGAGGGCTATATCAAGGGCCAGGTGGTCATCGTCGACCGGGAGAAGCTGGGCTTCCACATGCAGATCTTCGCCCAGGTGAAGATGGCCCGGCTGTCGGAAGAGGAACGCCAGACCTTCTTCCGGGGTGTGGAGAACATTCCCGAGATCCTTGAATGCTATACGGTATTCGGGGAGATGGACATCCTGATGAAGGTCGTGGCGCCGGACGTCAAATGGTATCAGCAGTTCATTTTCAGCAGCCTGATGAAGCTGCCGGGCGTGCAGGACATCCGCTCCATCGTGACCCTGTCGGAGGCCAAGCACACCACGGCCGTGCCGCTGAAGCCTCGCCAGTTCCAGTGAATAAAATTACCCACCGGGTCCGGTCAGGGCCGGTGGGTGATAAAGCGGCCAAGGTCGGCGCTGAGACGCACCCGCGCCTCGGGGTCGCGGTACATCATGTGGCCGCCGCCATAGCAGTTCACCGATAGCCGGGCGGACAGGCCGGGCTCCAGCCTGGTTTTCAGGATCTCGTTGGCGGCGCAGCTGTTCAGGCTGTCGTACAGCCCCGCCGCGGCGAAGACGCGCAGGGCGTCGTCCCTCTCCATGGCCCTGCGGATCCAGGGCTCCGCGCCGGGCGGCCCCTCGCCCGCGCGCGCGGCGGCGATGGCGGCGGCGAAGGCGGCCGGTGAGGTGTCGCCGGAATTGTAGTCCCACTGCTCGCCCACCGGTTTGGCCGCCGGGTCGGTGTCCTTTTCCAGCCCCAGGTAAGGCAAGTCGGTGTGATAGCCCAGGGTCTCGCGCAAATAGCGCACCATGACGGCGGCGCCCGGCTCCTCCGCGTCCGCCTGGCCGGCCCCCGGGTTCAGCGGCGTGCTGATGCGCATGTCGAAGGTATCCAGGCGGCGGCCGGGCAGCAGATTGTTCAGGAACTGGCGAGAGGAGACGGTCAGGCTGGTCCCATCGACCAGGGACGGGTCCACGCCCATTCGGTGGGCAACATCCTGGACCAGGGCCGCCTTCTGCTGGGCGCTGAGGTCGCCCAAGTGGGTCAGTGCCGGGGCGTAAACCTGTTCCGCCCAGGCGCGGGTGACATCGGCCGTGGCCGATGGGCTGGCTCCCGCCAGGCTGGCCGGCAGGCGGCCGTGCACCTGGGCGGCGGCGGCGCGGCCCGGCAGCTTCAGCGCCGTCACCAGTTCCTTGGGCAGCACCGGCCCCACGGGAATGCCGCCGGAAATGAGGACGACGCCCGCGACCGGACGGCCGCGCTTCTCCAGCGCCTCCGCCACGCCGGCGGCGCGCCAGACGCCGAAGCTTTCGCCGACCAGGTAGATCGGTGTCCGGGCGTCGGCATGGCGCTGGGTCCAGGCCTGCACGAAATCGGTGATGGCGGATTGATCGCCCAAGGTGCTGTAGAAACGCGGCCCATCCTGCGCCGTGGCCGGGCGGCTGAAGCCCGTACCCACGGGATCGACGAACACAAGGTCGCTGTCAGCCAGCAGGGTCTGGGCGTTGTCCACCAGGGCGCCGCCCTCCAGCCGCTTCGGGCCGAAGGCTTCGAAATGCAGCAAGGTGGCGTTGGCGCCGGGCCCGCCATTCCACAGGAAGGTGACCGGCCGCCCACCTTGCCCGGGAACACGATAGGCGACATAGAAGACGTGGCCCCGCACCACACCCTGCGCATCGGTCAGGTCCAGGGTCGCGGCCTCGGCCACGTAGTGCAGCGGCTTGCCCGCCAGGGTGATCTGCTGGGCGACCCCGGGCGGGGGTGTCACCGCCGTGTCATGAGCCGCACAGCCCGCCAAGGCCAGGGCCACCGCACCGATGCCGTTCCGTATCGCTGCCCGCATGCTCCCGCTCCCCCGTTGCCGCGTTTCCGTGCCGCGTTTCCGTCAGCGGTCCCGCCAGGCCCGCAGGCCGGCGTGCAGCCGGCTCAATCCCCGGTCCAATGTCTCGGCGTCGCCGGCGTAGCCCAGGCGGACATGGCCGGCCAAGCCGAAATACTCACCCGGCGCCACCAGCAGATCGACCTGATTCCACAGGTGGCGGGTCAACGCCAGGGTATCCGCCACCCCGATGATGCGGGGGAAATAAAGGCACCCGGCCGCCGGCACGGCGCCCTCGATCAAGCCCTCGTCCCGCATGGCGGCGGCGTGGCGGCGCAGCACCGGCGTGGTGGCGGTCATGACCGCCTGCCAGTGCCGGTCGAAGGTGTCGGCGTTCTCCATCACATGCGCGGCCACAGCGTGCGACAGCTTGGACACGCCTACATCGCCCTCGGGCTGACCGGCCCGGATGCGGGCCAGCACCCCGGGTGCCGCCACCATCCAGCCGCACTTCAGCGCGAACAGGCCGAACACCTTGGTCAGACTGGCCAGGCTGACGATGTTGGGCGCCAGCTTGGCCGCCAGCCCCGCCGAGGGGCGCCGGGCGAAATCGCCGTAGACCTCATCCACCACCAGCAACGCGCCGACGGCGGCCGCCGCTTGCGCCACGGCCTTCAGCGTGGCGTGGTCCAGGAACACGCCGGTGGGGTTGTGCGGATTGGTCAGGATGACCAGGCGGGTCTCGGGCGTCAGCTTGGCCGCCACCTGGACCGGGTCGATGCCGAAATGCGGCGCCGGCCGATCCACCTCGTCCACCACGGCGCCCACCTCCAGCGCCAGGTTGGTGAGAAGCTTGAACCCCGGGTTTTCGATCAGCACCCGTTCGCCCGGCTTCACCAGGGCGCGCAGGATCAGTTGCAGGCCGCCGGTGACGCCGGTGACGGTCTGCAACCGCTCCGGCGTCTCGTCATAGCGCGCGCACAGCGCATCGACCAGGAAGCGGTTGCCGTTAGCGAAGACGCTGACATAACGACTGCTGAGCTGGGGGGCGCCCTCCCCATCCACGGTCACCAGCGACTTGGCCACCAGCCGGGCCAGCAGATCCGAAGGTTCGCTGATGGTGCTGTCGTACAGGGCGATGGCGTTGGGCCGGCCGGCGAGCGCGCGTATGGAGCCCCGCACCCAGTCGGAATATTGGGTGGCCGCGAAGAAGTCGCCGCCGGACGGGGTGCCGGACGGGACGTTGGATGCGGGACCGACGGATTTACCGGCAGATTTCAAGGCGTACTTCCTATTCGGGCGAGGCGTTCGGGCGCGAGGGGCCACCGAAGCCGGCGATGCCTAAATTCTATTCGACTTGGCGGGTGCTTTTTTGCGTATGCCCGGGTCCGGCGGGTTGGCGGCGGTCGGTTTATGCGGCATTCCGCCGAAGCCGCGCATAAGCTGACCGCACCGGTTCCCGCCCTATCGGCAATTGGCCGGCGCATCCGGGCGACGGACCCATTGATAGGCCTGCACCGTTTCGCCCCGGGGCAGGTAGGTGATGGGGAAGACCTGGCCATCACGGCGTATCTGCAGGGTCAGCGTGGCGTGCTGGTTTCCCTGGATCATGTCCTGCGGCACGGGCTTCACGATCTCATCCCCATCGCGCAGGCCGGCGTCCGCCGCGGCCGAGCCGGGGATCAGACCGTGCACCACCCGCTTGGACTGGATCAGCACCTCGGGATCGAACCCCAGTTGATAGCGGCGCAAGGGGGCCGTGGTGCGGGTGAAGCAGGGGCCGAAGGCGTCATCGTCCGGCAGGACCAGGGCGCCATTCAGCATGGCATCCAGTTCCACCTTGCCGCGCGGGCCCAGTTCCCGGGTGACGATCTCCACCCAGGCGGCGTGGTCCATGGGCCGGCCGTGGCGGCGGCGGTCCAGCATGGCCAGGATCAGCTCATCCAGGGAGCGCTTGCCGTGGCTGGCCTTGCGCACTTCGCCGTCCACCAGGGCGAAGTAGAGGGCGCCCCGGTCATAGGGCAGCACGCGGATGCGGGTGTCGGCCCAGAAACGGTCCGGGATGGCGCTGTTGGGCGTGTCGTTCAGGGCGTTGGTGTAGTAGCGGGCGGCGGTGGTATTGAGATCCCTCAGGAACTCATCACCCGTGATCATGCCGGCGCGCAGCGGCAGGCGGTTCTGATAATAGACCGCGATACCCTCGCCAAACCAGGATGAGGCCAGGCCCTGCGGCCCGTCTGCCTTTGATGCGTCCAGGGACCGCACGAAGGTGTGCACCATCTCGTGCGCCAGGGTGAACTTGAAGTCCTTCACGTCGGTCTTCTGGTCGAAGGTGCCAATGAAGGCGCCGTTCAGTTCCACGCCGCCGCCGGCGTTCACCAGGTTGGGCCGCAGGAAAACGCCGTAGGGCGGCGTGCCCACCGCTTTGAAATAGCCCAGGTAATGGTGATACAGCGATTCCGTCCACCGCATCAGTTCCGTACCGTCGAAGGGCGGCGTGCCTTGCCAGGCGGAGAAGAAGCCTTGCTTGGGTGGAACCTCGGGATAGCGGTGGATGGCGCCGCCCATGACATAGGTGACGCCCAGATCCTCGGCGCTCAACGGACCGCTGGAGGTCACATCACCCGTGCCGAAGTTGGAAACGCCGGCGGCGCCGGGGCCGGTCGCCGACAGATCCCAACGCAGCGCCAAGCCATACTTGGCACCCGCCTCCGGCAGGATGAGGAAGGTCTCGGCCGCACCGGAAAAGCCGCCGCCGTCGGTGCGCAGTTCCAGCGGCGGGGCGGCGCCGCGCGGGTTGGCCAGAGTGGTGATGGGCGCGCGGTAACGGACCGTCAGCGCGCCCTTGACCGCCCGCGCCGCCGTCCAGTGGCGGTAGGCCATGGCCGGCCTGTCGGCATCGTCCTTGGCCGTCAGCGCGACGGGACCGGCGGCGTCGCTGGCCGTCAGAGCCGTCAGCGCGTCGGCGACACTCTTGACGTTGTTGGTCACCAGCGGCAGGCGCAGCAGTGGCGCCCCTGCCTCCGCCGCCACGTCCGGAATTTCAACCGTGACGTCAACAAAAGGTACCACCCCGGCCCCATCCGCCGCCGCCGGCTTCAGCGTCACGGCCAGCTGGGATGCGCCCGCCAAGGCCACCGGTGCGGCGGACAACGCCAGCAGGGCCGCCAAGCCACCCGTCTTGAAATACCGCATGCCCGCGCCCCGCCTGTTTCTACCGACCCCAGAAAACAGGGCCGCCCCGGAAAACAGGGGGCCGACCCGGTGCTGCCGGACCGGCCCCGTCACTCACGCGTCCCTCAAGGCTTGCCCATCAGAAGTCTTTGCTGATGGTCATGCCGAAGGTACGCGGCTGGATGATGGCCGCCGAGTAGATGCCCGTGCGGGTGATGGTATCCAGCGGGCCGCCTGAGACGAAGGCGATCTCGTTGCCCAGGTTCTTGGCGTAGACGGACAGGTTCCAGTCGTCGTGGGTGACGCCGGCGCGCAGGTCCACGGTGGTGTAGGACGGCATGAAGAAACGCTGGCCCGTGGACTTGGTCGGGAACACGCTGTAGCGGTCGCCGATGTAGGACACGGTGGCGCCGACGAAACCGTTGAAGCCGTCCATGATGCGGAACTTCTGGTCGGCCGACAGGCTGCCGCTGAACTTGGCGGAGTACGGCAGGCGCTGGCCCTTCAGGCCGTACAGGCCCGAGGTCTTGATGTCCTCGGTCAGCGTCGCGTCGGTGTAGCCCAGGTTGGCCACCACGCTCAGCCCTTCCGAGGGCGTCAGGGTCAGCGTCAGCTCACCACCGCGCGACCGGGCCGTACCGCCGTTCTGCACGTAGGAGAAGCCGGTGGGCGACGCCGCCTGCAGCTGGATGTCATCCCACTCGATGTCGAACAGGGCGGCGTCCACCGTCAGCAGGCGGTCAACCACGACACCCTTGAAGCCCACCTCGTAGTTGGTGGTGGTGTCGGAGTTGTAGGCGGCGGGCTCACCCGGGGCGGCGTTGGGGCCGCCGGGACGGAAGCCCGTGGACACGCGGCCATAGACCATCATGTCCTTGTTGATGTGGTACTGCGGTCCCAGCGAGTAGGTGAAAACGCTGGTGCCGGAATGGATGTCGGTGATTTCGTTGTCACCCTGCAGCACGCCGCCGACATCCTGATAGCTTTCCTGGAACTGCCGGCTGAAGCGGCCGCCGAAGGTGAAGTCCAGCTTGTCGTCGAAGTGGTAGGTGGCGGAACCGAAGCCGGCGTACTCGCGGTAATGCGAGGGCCCGAAGACGGTGTAGAGATCGGGGAAGCCGACGTTCTCGCCGTTGGCCTTGTTGGCGACGTAGACGTTCTGACGGTTCAGGTTGTCTTCGTTGGTGGCGAAGCCGCCGACCATCCAGTCGATCATGCCGCCCGGCTGGGATTCCAGGCGGATTTCCTGGCTGAGCTTGTTCGTCTGGTAATAGTTGTAGATGCCAGTGCCCAGGGCCGGCAGGGCCGGAGCGGGAAAGAAGAAGCCCAGGTAGCGGCCGAAGGTGCCGGTCGTGTCCTGCGGGCCGTTGAACACGGTGTGGCTGTAGGAGGTGACGGCCACCAGGTTGGCGAAGCCCAGGTCGGCCTTCAGGTTGCCGTTGTAGATGCCCATGTCGAGATAGCCGGTGTTCAGGCCGGCGATGGGCGCCTGGGTGTAGTCGCCATAGGTGGGCACGCGATCCACCGAGACGTACTCGTTGGCCGAGCCGCCGGCCGTCATGTGCTGGTAGGTGGCGGAAGCCTGGTAGCTGACGCTGGGCGTGATCTGCCACAGCAGGCTGGCGCGGCCGCCTTCCGTGCGGTTGACGTTGATTTCCGTCTGGCCGCTGTTGGCGTTGGTCATGTAGCCCGGATCCATGCGGGCGAAGGCGCTGACCCGCAGGCCCAGCTTGTCCTCGACGATGGGCACGTTGATGTAGGCGCGGCCGCCGCCGCCCTCGCCGCCATGGGCGACGCTGGAACCGGACACGGCCACCTGGCCGAAGGTCTCGGTCAGGCTGGGCGCCGCCGTCACGTAGCGGATCAGGCCGCCCATGGAGCTGGCGCCGTACAGTGAGCCCTGGGGCCCGCGCAGCACTTCGATCTGCTGCAGGCTGGACGGGTCGATTTCCGGCACCACCGCGTCACCCAGGCCGCCGCTGGTGGCGGAGCCGATGGGAACGTCGTCGATGGTCAGGCCCACGGTGGGGTTGTTGCCGGCGCCGGTGGTGATGCCGCGGATGGCGATGGTGGTGCGGCCGTTGCCGCTGGACGTGACGTTCAGGCCCGGCACCTGGGTGTAGAAGTCGCGCAGCTGGGTGTTGTTGGCCTGCAGCAGCGACTGGCTGGTGACGACGGCGACGGAGGCCGGCACGTCCATCAGGCGCTCGGTCTTCTTCTGCGCCGTGACGACGATCTCTTGCAGCTCATCCAGGCTGTCATCAGCCGCCGCGCCATCGGCGAAGCTCGGCAGCGACCAGAAAGAGAAAGTTGTAAGAATAGTCGTGGCGAGCAACGCCCGGATTCCATTCTTGCCCTGCATATTACTACCCCCTGTTCTTATGAGCGCCCCCTGCCGCCACCAATCCTTGTGGGATTTTGTTATCCGGCGAGGTCGAAAAAGATAATTTATGATACCGCCGCCCCCAGGCTTTTCTTTCCAAATTGCGTATGCCGAAACGAGTGGGGAGAAAATTTTATTCCCCAGGGGTGCGCTGCGGAAATTTTCTGCCGGGACGGTCTGGCCAAACAGTCACCGGACACCGGTGCGGGGCCGTCAGGCGGAACCGAACACCCGCCGATTGGCAAAAGACGGCATTGCCAATGCGGACCGCGACTAGATCAAGGAATAGATTTTCCCCGAATGCCGTGCTGAACCCTGGCCTGCCACCATCGCCAAAAACGAACGCCCGCAGGGGGGACCTGCGGGCGTCGGTTTCAACGGACTGTCGGTATCAGGGCGCGGGATGGACGAAGGCGCGGACGTCGGCGCCGAACTTGCGGGCGGCGCCCTCATCCGTGTAGGCCATGTGCCCGCCCTCATAGAAGGTCAGGCGCACGCGGCCGTCGGGCCAGCCGCCCTGGCGGGCCAGCAGCTCCGCCGCCCCCACCGTGGTCTGGGTGTCGTAATAGCCGTTGCCGATCAACAGCTGCATCTTCGGATTGGCCTTCATGGCTTTCAGCAGGCGGTCGCTGTAGGCCCAGTTGGCGAAGGGCGAGGCGAAGCTCCACCCCCAATCATCCAGGCCGCCCACCTCCGCCGCCTCCACATAAGGCTCCGTCCGGTCAACCTTCAGATCGTCGTGGATGTACGCCTTGAACAGGCGGGAAAAGGGCGGCATCACGGCCGCGGCGAAGGGATCGGGGCCGATACCCTTGTCGGTGATGGGGACGGCATAGCGCGCGTCGGCGCGGCCCAGCAGCAGACCCTGGTCCTTTAGCAGTTCACCCCGGTACTGCTCCTTGCTGATGCGCAGGGCATGGTCGCGGTAATAGGCGGCGGGGATGCCGGTCAGTTCCTGTAGCCGCTGGGCCACGCGGTCGCGGTCGGCGGACGGCAGTTCGCTCCCCTGGTACAGCGCCGGCATGTAGTCGCTCTGGGCGTAGCGCCGCGCCTCGTCCACGAAAGCTTCCAGCGACAGGCCGTGGCGGTCCACCCGCTGGTGGTACCAGGCGATGGCCGCCAGGGTGGGCAGCGACACCACGTAGCTCATGATGTTCTGCGGCCGCTGAACGTATTCGATGATGTTGACCGCCTGGCCCATCAGCAGCACGCCCGCCAACGGGATGGGCTTGGGCAGCTCGGCCAGTTGGCCCGCCACCTCGGCCGCACGCATGGTGCCGTAGCTTTCACCCAGCAGGTAGACGGGGGAACCCTCGCGGTGATGCTGCGCCAACCAAGCCTGGATGAAGGCCGTGACCTCCTGCCCGTCCGCCTTCACCGAGAAATAGCTCTTGGGATCGACGCCGTCGGCCACGCGGCTGAAACCGGTGGAGGCCGGGTCGACGAACACCAGGTCGGTGGCATCCAGCGGCGAATAGGGGTTGTCCACCAACGTGAAGGTGGCGGGATCGGCCTTCAAATCGTCCGGCACGGCCACGCGCTTCGGCCCCATGACGCCCAGGTGCAGCCAGAGGGAGGCGGTGATGGGCCCGCCGTTGAAAACGAAGGTCACCGGCCGCTTGGCCGCGTCCTTGGTGTCGGCGGTGTAGGCGAAGCTGACCAAGTGCGCGCCCGGCTTGCCGGCGGCGTCATTCACGCCCGTCCCCTCCACCGTCGCGGTGTAGGCCAGCTTGTGGCCGTTCAGCGTGGTGGTGTGATGGGTCACGGCCGGCGCGTCCGCGAATGCCGGCATGGATGTGGCCAGCATCAGCGCGGCCATCAGGCCCCCCACTTTACGTCCGGCGGCTTTCCCGGTCATCGTCGTCCCCCTGTCGCAGGCGCCCTGTTCTCAGGGGAAATAATACCGGCCGGCGGCGGAATGTTTTTGCGTTATCCCGCCCGCCAGGCGGGTGCCGGCAAGTTTTATGCGGGGATTGGCCGTCAGGGGGTGGCCTTCGCCGTGGCATGGCGTGCCTGGTAGGCTTGCAGGGCTTCCTGGTACGCCGGGGATTGCCGCAGGGCCGGCAGGGTGCGGAGCTTCTTTTTCTGCTTCAGCACGAAGGTTTCAGCCGTCAGGCTGGCATGTTCCCCGCAGAACTTGGCGCAGGCACCGGTGGGGTCGCTGAAGCCCACCTCATCCCCGCTGAGGGTCATGGTCAGCATGCACCGCTGCGCGGGCGCCGGATCCTGGAAGACGAAGCTGCCGATTTTCTTGTATTCCGCGATGCCGGTGATGGCGCAGTTCTGCCCGTTATGGAAGGACAGGCGCATGTCCAGATAGGCGGCGCCGTCGGCCACCGGGGTGACCTGCAGCACATCCTCCGCCCCATGGGCGCCGTCGCCGGTCCTGACCGGGTGCCGGTAGATGCCGGCGATGCGGGCCAGCAGGGCCTTGGCGTCCGCCTTGCTGCCGTCGGGCGCATAGGCCATGGCCCGCTTGGCCGATTCCGCCTGCACGGCCTTGATCTTCACCCTGTACTCCCGGTCCAGGCAGGCGCGGGCGTCCAGCGTGGCGTCACAACGCTGGAACATGGCCTCATCCACCGTCCAGGTGCGGCCCAGGCGGACATAGGGCACATCCTGGACGCTGTCGATCAGTTGGCGCAGGCCGGGATCGGTGCACAAGGCCTGGACGGAGGCGGAGGTGGGCGCCTGGCAGTCCGCCGGCGTGAGACCGGGCACGGGCACCTCCACGGCCACCGCCCCGCCGCTTCCCAACACCGCCGCCAAAATGGTGATGACCGCCCGCTTGCCCATGACGCCCCCAACGCCCCGTGCTACCCTGGGTGAACTGTGCCGAAGGGGAACGGTGGGCGCAAGGGATCGCCTTGGCACCCACCGTTTTGCGCTTCTCAAGCCCCGCGCACCAGGACGTGGCGCTTGCGCCCCGCCGACAGGCGCACAGGCGCGGCCCCCACCGTGACGCGGGCGTCCACATCGCTCACCGCCGCCCCGTCGACCCGCACGCCGCCGCCGGTGATCAGGCGCCGCGCCTCCCCTTTCGAGGTCGCCAGCCCACCGCGCATCAGCAGGTCCACGACCAGGGCACCGTTCCACCCCTCCTCCGCCGTCAGCGCCGCCTCCGGCAAGCCGTCGGCGATGGTGCCGGCGAAGGCCTGGCGGGCGGTCCCGTTGGCGGTGCGCGCCGCTTCGGCCCCGTGGGCCAGGGCGGTGGCGGCGTCGGCTAGCACCTCCTTCGCCTGGTTGATCTCCGCGCCCGGCAACGCTTCCAGTTCCGCGATGCGCTCCAGCGGCAGGTCAGTGAACAGGCGCAAGAAGCGGCCGACATCCGCATCCTCCGTGTTGCGCCAGAACTGCCAGTAGTCGTAGGGCGGCAGCCGGTCGGCGTTCAGCCAGACGGCACCGCCGGCGGTCTTGCCCATCTTGGTGCCCGAGGCGGTGGTCAGCAGCGGGGTGGTCAGGCCGAAGACCTCCCGCCCCTCAAGCCGGCGCACCAGGTCGATGCCGTTGACGATGTTGCCCCACTGGTCCGACCCGCCCATCTGCGCCAGGCAGCCGGCGCGCCGGTGCAGTTCCAGGAAGTCGAAGGCCTGCAGGATAATGTAGTTGAATTCCAGGAAGCTCATCGGGTCCTGCCGCTCCAGCCGCGCCTTCACGCTGTCGAAGGACAGCATGCGGTTGACGGAGAAATGGCGGCCGATGTCGCGTAGCAGGTCGATGTAGCCCAGGCGGTCCAGCCAATCGGCGTTGTTGACCATGACGGCATCGATGGGCCCGTTGCCGAAGGTCAGGAAGCGTTCGAACACCCGCCGTATGCCCTGGATGTTGGCGGCGATCTGGTCGTCGCTCAGCAGCGGGCGTTCGGTGGCGCGAAAGCTGGGATCGCCCACGCGGGTGGTGCCGCCGCCCATCAGCACGATGGGCTTGTGCCCCGCCCGCTGCAGGCGGCGCAGCGTCATGATGGGCAGCAGGTGACCAACGTGCAGGCTGTCGGCCGTGGCGTCGAAGCCGATGTAGACCGGCACCACGCCGGCCACGAAGGCCGCGTCCAGCCCCTCGAGGTTGGTGCCCTGGTGGATATAGCCGCGCGCGTCCAGCACCCGCAGTGCGGTGGAGCGGAAGTCTTGGCGGGGAAGATCAGAGGCATCCATTGTCGGTTTCCTTGTGGGACCACCACCAAGGAGACCGCTTCTGCTGAAAACGACTGCCGCCTTGGCGGCGGCATCGTTTCAACATGGTCGAACAACGCCGCTCCTATGAGGAGGGCGCGTAATACGTGCAGCAGAGGGGCAACGTCGTGACCATGGGTGCCATCCTTCCCCGCCCCATCCCACCTGTCAACAGGATGTCGATAATCCATTTGCCGACCTAAATTTCACATTTAATTATAGTTATTAAATCATATTGACACCATGTTTAACGCCAATTTAGCATCTTGGCGAAATGTGAATTCACACTTCTAGATCGATAAATAGCAAATCAATGGTGTGAATTTCCGATAGCCAGCCGGACGGCCGACGGGAGATTGTGATGGGTAAAGCCTTTTCCGCCTTTTGCCGGTTGGCCCTGGCCGCCGCCCTGACACTGGGCATCGGCACCGCCAGCGCCGCGGAAAAGCCGGTGCGCATCGGCTATCAGAAGTACGGCACGCTGCTGCTGCTGAAGGAAAGCGGCAAACTGGACGCGCAGTTGAAAGCCCAAGGCATCGCTGTGGAATGGCGGGAATTCCCCGGCGGACCACAATTGCTGGAGGCGCTGAATGTCGGCGCGCTGGACTTCGGCATCACCGGTGAGGCGCCGCCCATCTTCGCCCAGGCGGCGGGCGCCCCCCTGGTCTATGTCGGCGTGGAACCCCCGGCGCCCAAGGGAGAGGCCATCTTGGTGCCCAAGGACAGCCCGCTCAAGAGCGTGGCCGACCTGAAGGGCAAGAAGGTGGCACTGAACAAGGGCTCCAACGTCCATTACCTGCTGGTGAAGGCGCTGGAGGATGCGGGCCTGGCGTACAGCGACATCCAGCCCACCTACCTGGCGCCGGCCGACGCCCGCGCGGCGTTCGAGCAGGGCAGCGTCGACGCGTGGGTCATCTGGGACCCCTACTATGCCGCCGCGCAGGCCGCCACCCAGGCGCGCGTGCTGGTGGACGGCGTGCGCGCCGACGGCGGCCCCCTGGTGGCCAACCACCAGTTCTACCTGGCCGAACGCGGCTTCAGCGAGACCCGGCCCCAGGTGGTGCAGACTATCTTGGGGGCGCTGAAGGACATCGACGCCGCCTCGCGCGGCGATCAGAAGGCCGTGGCCCAGCGCCTGAGCCCGCAGGTGGGCATTCCAGCACCGGTGCTGGAGACGGCGCTGGCCCGCATGGGCTACGGCGTGCAGCCCATCACGCCCGACGTGATCGCCGCCCAACAGAAGATCGCCGACACCTTCCATCAGCTGGGGCTGATCCCCAAGCCCATCCGCGTCTCCGACGCCATTCCGGGATCGAAGTCATGAGCAATAACGCCCTTCTCCCCGCCGAACCGGTGACGGAAGCCACCGTAACCGAGGCGAACGTCTTCTGGTTCATCCCCACCCACGGCGACGGCCGCTACCTGGGCACCACCCACGGCGCGCGCGCCGTCAGCTTCGACTACCTGAAGCAGATCGCGCAGGCGGCCGACAGCCTGGGCTATTACGGCGTGCTGCTGCCCACCGGGCGCAGCTGCGAGGACAGCTGGGTCATCGCCTCGGCCCTGGCCCCGCTGACGGAGCGGCTGCGCTATCTGGTGGCGGTACGGCCCGGCTTGCAGTCGCCCGCGGTGTCGGCCCGCATGGCGGCGACCCTGGACCGGGTGTCCAACGGCCGGCTGCTGATCAACGTCGTCACCGGCGGCGACCCGGTGGAGAACGCCGGCGACGGCATCTTCCTGTCGCATACCGAGCGCTATGAGGTGACGCGGGAATTCCTGTCGGTCTGGACCCGCCTGATCGCCGGCGAGACGGTGCATTATGAAGGCAAGCACATCCGCATCGAGGATGGGCGGCTGTTCTTCCCCTCCCTGCAACGGCCCTACCCGCCCCTCTATTTCGGCGGGTCGTCCACCGCCGGCATCGACGTGGCGGCGGAGACGGTGGACAAGTACCTGACCTGGGGCGAACCGCCGGCGCAGGTGGCGGAGAAGGTGGCCGCCGTCCGTGCCGCCGCCGCCGCGAAGGGCCGCACGGTGACCTTCGGCATCCGCCTGCATGTCATCGTGCGCGAAACCAACGAAGCCGCCTGGCGTGCCGCCGATGAGCTGATCCAGCACGTCGACGACGCCACCATCGCGCAGGCGCAGAAGACCTTCGCCCGCATGGACAGCGTGGGTCAGGCCCGCATGCAGGCGCTTCACGGCGGCCGGCGCGATAAGCTGGAGGTCAGCCCCAACCTGTGGGCCGGCGTGGGCCTGGTGCGCGGCGGCGCCGGCACCGCCTTGGTAGGCGATCCGGAAACGGTGGCGCAGCGCATGAAGGAATACATGGCCGTCGGCATCGACAGCTTCATCCTGTCGGGCTATCCGCACCTGGAGGAAGCCTACCGCTTCGCCGAGCTGGTCTTCCCCCTGCTGCCGCTGGCGCCGGGCAACGGCCGGGACAAGGGCGAGGCCACCAACCACGGCCCCTTTGGCGAGCGTATCGCCAACACCCTGCCCCCGGCGCCCAAGGAGACCGTCGCCCTACGCGAGGCGTCCGCATCATGACTAGGGCCACCGCACTGCGCCGGGGGCTGGTTCCCTGGCTGCTGCCCATCGCCCTGCTGGCGGTGTGGCAGGTGGCGGCCAAGGCGGGATGGCTGTCGGCCCGGGTGCTGCCGGCGCCCAGCGACATCGCTGTCGCCTTCTGGACGACATTGCGCGACGGCAGCCTGCCCCACCATGTCGGCATCAGCGCGGAACGCGCCGTGCTGGGCCTGATCATCGGCGGCGGCCTGGGTTTCGCCCTGGGCCTGATCAACGGCGCCCTGCCCATCGCCGAGGACATCCTGGACAGCAGTTTGCAGATGCTGCGCAACGTGCCGCACCTGGCCATCATCCCCATGGTCATCCTGTGGTTCGGCATCGGGGAGGAGGCCAAGGTCTTCCTGGTGGCCGTGGGTGTCCTGTTCCCCATGTACCTGAACACCTTCCACGGCATCCGCTCGGTTGACCGGGGCCTGGTGGAGATGGGGCGGGTCTACGGCCTTGGTCCCGTGGCCCTTTATCTGCGCGTCATCCTGCCGGGCGCCCTGCCCGCCATCCTGGTGGGCCTGCGCTATGCCCTGGGCATCATGTGGCTGACCCTGATCGTGGCGGAGACCATCTCCGCCTCCTCCGGCATCGGCTACATGACCATGAACGCGCGGGAGTTCCTGCAGACCGACATGGTGCTGCTGGGCATCATCGTCTATGCCCTGCTGGGCAAGCTGGCCGACATCGCGTCGCGCTGGCTGGAGCGTAGGGCGCTGGACTGGAACCCGTCCTTCCACACCGGGCTGGAGGCGGCATGATGGTCCCCCTGCGCGCGGCAGCACCCTCACCCGAGGTTCAGGACCAGGCTACCGTTGCCGGCAAGGGCTTGGAACTGGCCTTCGAGGGCGTCACCAAGGCCTTCGGCGACGTGGGCGTGCTGAAGGGCCTGGACCTGGTCATCCCAGCGGGGCAGTTCGTCGCCGTCGTCGGCCGCTCGGGTGGTGGCAAGACCACGCTGATGCGCCTCATCGCCGGGCTGGACGGCCCAACTGGTGGCGCCATCCGCATCGACGGCACGGCCCGCCGGGGCCTGCAGCCGGACGTGCGCCTGCTGTTCCAGGACGCCCGGCTGCTGCCCTGGCAGCGGGTGCTGAGCAATGTCGGCATCGCCCGTGACCCTGGCTGGAAGGCGCGCGCCCAGGCGCTACTGGCCGAGGTGGGCCTGGCGGAACGGGCGGGCGACTGGCCTTACGTCCTGTCCGGCGGGCAGAAGCAGCGCGTGGCCCTGGCCCGCGCCCTGGTGACCGAGCCGGGCATCCTGCTGCTGGACGAACCCTTCGGCGCTCTGGACGCCCTGACCCGGGCGGACATGCACCGCCTGCTGACCCGGGTTTGGCGCCAGCACGGCTTCACCGCCATCCTCATCACCCATGACGTGGCGGAGGCCGTGGCCCTGGCCGACCGCGTACTGGTGCTGCGCGACGGCCGCGTGGCCGAGGACATCACCGTCGACATCCCCCGCAGCGCCCGCGCCACCGGCGCCCCCCGCCTGGCGGAACTGGAACGCCGCATCCTCAGTGCCGTCTAAAAGAAGGAAAGCGCCCGAATGACGACCAAATCCACCCCCTCGCGCCGCACCCTGCTGGCCGGCGGCCTGGCCGTGGCGGCCGCTCCGCTGCTGCGCCCGCGCCGCGCCTTGCAGGGCCTGCGCGCCATTCCGTCGCTGGCCTAGGTGGCGCTGTTCCTGCTGTGGCTGGACATCTTCGAGATGTCCAAGGTCGCGCTGGACGACATCCAGGCGAGGGCCATGTCCCGCCCCCGCGACCGGGACGCCCACACCTTTTGAAGTTCATAAAAGGCAACTACGTGCCGCCTTGAACCAATCGCTGGCCCCTGACACTCTGGCACCCGACAGCCTGACCGCCGCCGCCCTATGACCGGCACCGCTGCAACCGGTATCACTTGATCGGGTTCCACATGTCCCTGGGTGATGCGCCCCACCAAAGAACCGCCCCCCGCGTCGTCATCCTGGGCGGCGGGTTCAGCGGGGCCGTGGCCGCCCTGCACCTGGCCCGCAATACACCCGTGCCGGTGGACATCGATATCGTGGAACCGCGCCCGCTGCTGGGGGGCGGTGTGGCCTATTCCACCCCCGACCCGCAGCACCGCATCAACGTGCCGGCCGCGCGCATGAGCGCCTTTTCCGCCGACATGGGGCATTTCGACCGCTGGCTGCGCCGCTCCGGCGTCTTGGCCACCGACCCGCAGGCCCTGGTCAAGGGCGGGCACATCTTCTCCAGCCGGCTGGAGTTCGGGCGCTATCTCGACGGGCTGGTGCGGGAACAGGCGGCGTCGGACGGGCCCGCCCACATCCGTCATGTGCAGCAGCGGGCGACATCCATCACCCCCATCCCGCGCGATGCGCCGCCGGGCCAATCCTTCGGCTATGCCGTGGCGCTGGAAAACGGCGGCCGCCTGGTGGCCGACGTGGTGATCATCGCCACCAGCCATCCGCCGCCGTCCCCGCCCCGGAACCTGGTGGAAGCGCTGGGCGGCGATCCGCGCCTGATCGCCAACCCCTGGGCGCCCGGCGCGCTGGACGGACTGGACGCGAATGCCCGGATGCTGGTGGTGGGCTCAGGCCTGACCATGGCAGACATCCTGGCCACGCTGGAGGCCGGGGGACACAAGGGCCCCATCACCGTCTTCTCCCGTCGCGGGCTGACGCCCCGGGGGCATGCCTTGGACGCGAGCGATTTGGTGGGCGACTTCGCCACCCGGCCCGAGGTGACGGCCCTGGCCCTGTTGCGCCGCATCCGCGCCACGGTGAAAGCGGCGGAGGTCGAGGGTAGGCCGTGGCAGGTGGTGCTGGACGCCGTGCGCCGCGACGCCCGCGCCATCTGGCAGGCCCTGCCCCTGGAGCAGAAGCGCAAACTGCTGCGTCACCTGCGCCCCTTCTGGGACGCGCACCGCTACCGCATCGCCCCGCAGCCCGAGGCGACGATCCATGAGTTAGGGGCGCGGGGACAGCTGGAAATTCTGGCGGCCAGCCTGGCCGACATCCGGGCCGACGCCGATGGCGTTCATGCCACCCTGCGCCCCCGCCGGGGCGGCCCCGCCCTGGCCCGCACGGTGGACGCGGTGGTGGTTGCCACCGGACCGGCGCACGACCATCTGATCGACGCCGTTCCCGCCCTGGCGCCCCTGGTGTCGGCCGGACGGCTTCATCCCGACGCGCTGGGCCTGGGCATCGCCGTGGACGAGCAGAGCCGCGTCATCGACGTGCGCGGCGTGCCGGATGAGACGCTATGGGTGGCCGGCCCCCTGGCCCGCGCTACCTTTGGCGAGCTGATGGGCCTGCCCCAGGTGCTGACCCATGCTGAGGATGTGGCGCGGGCCGTGGCCAAGCGCCTGCCGGGCCAAACGGCCCCGGAAATGCCGAAGGCAGGCACCCGCAGTCGAATGCCCGCTTGATCAAACGGTTTAAATCACGCGGCGGATCCAGCCCTCGACCAGCGGCGCCAGGCTGCCGCGCTGCATGCCGACCAGGCGCTCGCGCAGGTCGGACGTGGTCGCCCCACCCTCGCCATTGCCGATGACGAAATCGCCCTGGGCCGTGCGCACGGTGCCGATGGGCGCCAGCACGGCGGCGGTGCCGCAGGCGAAGGCCTCGCGCACCCGGCCGGTGGCGGCATCCTCCTTCCACTGCGCCAGGGTATAGGGCTCCTCCACCACCGTGTGGCCCAGGCTGCGCGCCAGCTGGATGATGCTGTCGCGGGTGATGCCGGGCAGGATGGTGCCGCTGAGCGGCGGGGTCAGCAGACTGCCGTCGTCCCGGACGAAGAAGACGTTCATGCCGCCCAACTCCTCGATCCAGCGATGCTCCGCCGCGTCCAGGAACACCACTTGGTCGCAGCCGTGCTTGCTGGCCTCCAGCTGGGCGATCAGGCTGGCGGCGTAGTTGCCACCGCACTTGGCCGCACCGGTGCCGCCGGGGGCGGCGCGCGTGTAGTTGTCCGGCGCCCAGATGGTGATGGCCTTGGCCCCGCCCTTGAAGTAGGCGCCCACCGGGCAGGCGATCACGCAGAAGACGTACTCCGACGCCGGCCGCACGCCCAGGAAAGCCTCGTTGGCGAACATGAAGGGCCGGATGTACAGGCTGCCGCCCTCCCCGCCGGGGATCCAGGCCTGGTCGATGCGCACCAGCTGCTCCACCGCCTCCAGGAACAGTTCTTCCGAAATCAGCGGCATGGCCATGCGCTCCGCTGAGTCCCGGAAGCGCTTGGCATTGGCGTCGGGCCGGAACAGCGTCACCCCGCCGTCCGCCGCGCGATAGGCCTTCATGCCCTCGAAGATTTCCTGGGCGTAGTGCAGCACGGCCGCCGCCGGATCCAGCGCGAACGGCACCCGCGCCGTGACCTTGGCGTCGTGCCAGCCCTGGCCTTCCGTCCAGCGGATCGTCACCATGTGATCGGTGAATACCTTGCCGAAGCCGGGGTTTTCCAGGATGCGGGCCAGGGTGGCGGCGTCGGTCGGATTGGCGGTGCGGTCTATCGTGAACGTCATGATCTCAAGCCTTCGTGTCCCCATGCCGGTAGCTTAATCGATCGGCCGGCCGCATACGGTCATGCATTTTTGGTCCCAGGTGGTACGGCGGATTTTCAAACCTGCCTAGCGGCCGGATCAGATCGAAGCTAAATCTGATGCGAAACGCCATTAAAGAACAACGGCGGAGGACGGAATGGGCGAAACATTGCTGGCCGGGGCGGCCGGACCTGTGGGAATGCCAGCGGGTGTGCAGCGCCTGACCATGGGGCTGTGCTTCCTGGCGGCCGCGATCGAGGGGTTCGACCTGCAGTCGGCCGGCGTAGCCGCCCCCCGGCTGGCCCCCGCCTTCCAGTTGGACCCCACGCAAATGAGCCTGGTGTTCAGCGCCGCCATCGCCGGCCTGATCGTGGGCGCCCTGGTGGGCGGCCGCGTTTCCGACCTCAAGGGACGCAAGGTAGCGCTGATGCTGTCGCTGGGCGTCTTCGGCCTGTTCTCCTGCCTTACCGCACTGGCCTGGGATTATCCCAGCCTGTTGGCCGCCCGCTTCCTGACCGGCCTGGGCCTGGGCGGTGCCTTTCCCAACCTGATCGCCATCGCCTCGGAAAGCACGGAGCGGGGCAAGGCCGGCGCCGTGGCCATCATCTATGCCGGCATGCCCTTGGGCGGGGCGCTGGCCGCCGTCATGGCCTTGCGGGGCGGCCACGGCGATTGGCAGACGGTGTTCTGGATGGGCGGCATCGCCCCGCTGGCGCTGCTGCCCATCCTGGCCGTGGCCCTGCCCGCCTTCCGCGTGGCGCCGGCGGCCGACACCCCGCGCCGGGGCATCGTTCAGGCCCTATTCGCCCCGGGGCGGCGCGTGGACACAGGCGCCCTGTGGCTGGGGTCGTTTTTTGCGCTGCTGGTGCTGTACCTGCTGCTGAACTGGCTGCCCGTGCTGTTGTTATCCCGGGGCCTGCCCCGTACCCTGGTGCTGGGCGTGCAGATCGTCTTCAACATGGGCGGCGCCTGCGGCTCCGGCATCGCCGGCCAATTGATGGACCGGGTGGACCGTCGGCTGGCCGTGATCATCATCTTCCTGGCCTTGGCGCTGGCCCTGGCCGGCCTGGCCGGGGCGGAGGCCAATTTCCTCATGGCCGTGGCCGCTGTCGCCGGCGCGGCGGTGCTGGCGGCCCAGGCCATGATCTATGGGCTGGCCCCCAGCTATTACCCGGCGGAGGTGCGCGGGTTGGGCGTGGGTGCCGTGGTGGCCGCCGGGCGCCTGGGCTCCGTCGCCGGCCCCCTGTTGGCCGGCCAGTTGATCGCCAGCGGCAGCAGCAGCGCCGACGTGCTGATGGGCATTATCCCGGTGGCAGTGTTGAGTGGCATCGCCACCTTCGTCCTGGTGGCCCGCCGCCACGCTTAGGCGGGAACGGCCGCCCCGTCTAGCCGCATGCGTCGGCCGCGCCGATGATCCACCGGCGTGGCCAGGCGCAGCAGGTGGCGCTTGTGCTGGACGGAGGCCACGGTACGGCCCAATGCCTGGGCGATTTCGCGGTCGCCGTGGCCGGCGGCGTTCATGGCGATCAGCTGAGCCAGGCTTTCCTCATCCCAGGATCGCGCGGGGCCCAGTTTGGCGGCGCTACGCATGCTCTCACCTTGAGTGTTAGAAACGGCGTCCAAGTGTCTGGTGAAAATAAACTCTATGCCTTAAGTCGCACTTCTCCGTCCTTCCAGGGCGCCCGGGCGGCGAAGAGAAGTTCGCCTTCCTCCACCATGCGCTGGGCGATGGAGCCATCGACCTGCAGAGCACTGCGGAAATCGCCCATGCACAGGACCGTCACGGCGGCGGGCAGGTCCAGGCGGCCCAGGGTGGCCAGCGCCAAATTGCCGTCCCAGCAGGGCAGCGGCGCCTCGTCATCGATGACGATCAGGAAGTGGCCGGTGGCACCCTCACCACGCATCGGCGATGGGACCAGGAGATAGATGCGCCACGGGCGCAAGGCGTTGACCAAGGCCAGCAGGGCGGCCGCTATCCGTTGCGCGCCAACCCACCGGTCGCCCCAATGCCCGGGCCTCTCCGCCGCCGCCATGCCGTCCTCCCTGGGTTGGTCGTCTCCTGCCCCGCGTCGCCGCTGCCTGGTGTCGAATAGAAGCGCTTACCGGCCCTTGAACTGGGGCGGACGCTTCTCGGCGAACGCGCTCATGCCTTCCTTCTGATCCTCCAGCGCGAAGGTCGAATGGAACAGCCGGCGCTCGAACCGCAGGCCTTCGGCCAGGGTCAGCTCGAACGCGCGGTCCACCGCCTCCTTCGCCATCATCACGGCGGGGCGGGAATAGCCGCAGATCTTCTCCGCCACCTTGATCGCCTCATCCACCAGCTCCGCCGCCGGAATGATACGCGCCACCAGGCCCGCCCGCTCGGCCTCCACCGCGTCCATCATGCGGCCGGTCAGCACCAGTTCCATGGCCTTGGCCTTGCCGATGGCGCGGGTCAGGCGCTGGGTGCCGCCGGCGCCGGGAATGGTGCCGATGGTGATTTCCGGCTGGCCGAACTTGGCCGTGTCGGCAGCCAACAGAATGTCGGCCATCATGGCCAGTTCGCATCCGCCGCCCAGGGCATAGCCCGCGACCGCCGCGATGGTCGGCTTGCGGCAGGTGGCCAGGCGGCCCCACTTCTTGGTGATGAAGTCGCCCAGATAGGCATCCATGTAGGTCTTGGACTGCATCTCCTTGATGTCGGCGCCGGCGGCGAAGGCCTTCTCGCTGCCCGTCACGACGATGGCGCCAATGGAATCGTCGGCCTCCAGCCGATCCAGCGCGTCCTGCAGGTCGGTCACCAGACCGTCCGACAGGGCGTTCAGCGCCTTGGGACGGTTCAGGCGGATCAGGCCCACGGGCCCCCGCACCTCGACCAGGATGTTCTCGTAGGCGAACTCGGACATTGGGGTCCTCTCCAGGATGATGGCCGCAGGCATCGTCTCGCCGGCGCCGGATTGGGAACCGGGACCGCATCACGGCCCGACCAGTTTCCGCGACCTGCCCGCTATCATGAAAAGGGCAGGCAAATACCGAAGTCGATAGGATTATTCCAGCGATCCGCCCGGCCTGACTAGAAAAAGGGGGTGAAGGCTGGAAATGGGGCTTGCGAAGTTTGTGAAGTGCCTCTCGTAAGGCTGCCGCGCCACCATGCCCAAGCCCGAAAGGTTGCCTGTTACGGGCAATCCTGGAATGATCCGCCGCAATGCGCGGGCCTGGTGGCTCCAAACCGGTACCTGTGCCCCTGCCCGCTCGTGGCTCTGCCTGCTCGTGACCCTGCCCGCTCGTGACCCTGCCCGCTCGTGAAACGAACACCGTGACGACCCAGACTGCAAAGATGCCCGCGGTTCCCCCCCGTGGCGGGGCACCGGCCCAGGCGGCGCGGCGGATGCGCGATGAGATCCTGGCCCTGCCCGATGGCGCGCCACTAGGCTCGGAAGAGGAACTGCTGGCCCGCTATGGCCTGAGCCGGCCCACCCTGCGTCAGACGGCCCGTATCCTGGAGCAGGAACAGTTGCTGGTGGTGCGCCGGGGCAACGGCGGCGGCTATTACGGCCGGCGGCCGGACATCGGCGCCGTCACCCAGGCCGCGGCGCTATACCTGCGTCTGCGCCAGACCACGGTGCGCGACGTGCTGGACGCCTTCCAGCTGGTGAATGTGGAGGCCGCCCGCCTGGCCGCCCTGACGGATACGATGAGCGCCGACGCCAAGGGGGGCGCCGACGCCACGGGCGCGCGGCTGGACCTGGCGGAGTTCCGCCAGCATCTGATGGACCGCAAGGACGTGACCTACCTGGCGGCCGACGTGGTGCGGGACGAGGTGGCCCTGTACGCCATCCTCATGCGCATGGCGGGCAACCCGGCGTTGGAGCTGTTCCACCGCACGCTGTTCGAATTCGGCCAGCGCGACGCCAACCTGCGCGTCTTCCAGGGCCATCCCGACCGTTGCGCCCACTGGCGCACGGGCCGCCTGCGCATGGTCGATGCCATCCTAGCCCGCGACCCGGAGATGGCCGTGCTGCTGGCGCGTCGGCAGAACCGCCTGATGCTGGACTGGGTGTCGCCGGAAGTGGAGCGGGAGTCCATCGCCCCCCGTGACTGAGCCAACAAGAAGGGGGGCGGCCAGTCATTCCGCTCCCGTAACGTTACAGGGATAACGCCGATGAACGGGCCCGTCTCTCGCTTCTATTTCTCCGACCGCCTGCGCCTGCACTATGTCGAGTGGGGCCGGGAGGACAAGCCCACCCTGCTGCTGGTCCACGGCGGCCGCGACCATTGCCGCAGCTGGGACTGGGTGGCGCAGGATTTGGCACGCGACTTCCACATCCTGGCGCCCGACCTGCGCGGCCATGGCGACTCCGCCTGGACCCAAGGGGGCGCCTATACCCTGGCGGAGGTGGTGGCCGACCTGGTGCAGCTGCTGCGCCAGCGCGCCGGCCGCAAGGTGGTTGTCATGGGCCATTCCTATGGCGGCGCGGCGGCCCTGTTCCTGGCCAGCCTGTACCCCGAGCTGGTGGAGCGGCTGGCGGTGGTGGAGGGCACCTGGCCCTGGCAGGAGCTGCGGACGCAAAAGCCCTTGGCCGACCGTTTCCGCGCCTGGGTGGACAAGGTGCACGAGCTGTCGGCCCGGGGCCCGCGCAAATACCAGACGCTGGAGGAAGCCGTGGCCCGCATGCAGGCGGAGAACGGCTTCCTATCGACCGACCAGGCGCACCACCTGACGGTCCACGGCCTGCACCAGAACGAGGACGGCACCTACAGCTGGAAGTTCGACAATTACATCCGCACCGCCTATCCCTTCCGCATCAGCCTGGATGAGCTGCGGGACCTTTGGTCGGCGGTCAGCTGCCCCACCCTACTGATCAACGGCGGGAAAAGCTGGGTGGAGGATCCGGTGGCCAACGGTGCCGCCGCCCTATTCCCGCAGGGCCGGACGGCCATGATCGCGGATGCCGGCCATTGGCCGCATCACGACCGCCTTGACACGTTCATGGCGATCACGCGCCCCTTCCTGGCGGGCTGACTGGTGGGCTGACACCCCTATCGCGGCCGCAAGCCCTCGACCAGCAGGGCCAAGGCCTCGGCCAAGGCTTGCTCCTGTGCCTCCACCGCCAGGCGGTCGGCGACGCCCACCAGCATCTTGGCCGCGCGGTGCAACTCCGCCACCGTGAGGTCCGCGCGCACCAGGCCGGCCCCCTGCGCCGAGGCCAGCGGCGGGGCCAGCACGGCGTCAAGCAGCCGGTGTAGCCCCTGGATGAGGGCGGGCCCGTCCTCCTCCGCCTCCAGGCTGGCGATCAGCGGGCCGTGCAGCACGGCCTGGCGGGCGATGCGGCACAGGAAGGGATAGAAGGCGGCCGGGTCGCCGCCGGTGCCCGCCCAATCCTGGGCCAAGGCCGTCAATTGCCGCTCGAACACCGCCAGGGCCAGCGCGCGGCGGTCGGCGAAGTTGCGGTAGAGCGTGGCGCGGCCCACCCCGGCCTCCGCCGCAATGGCCTCCAGCGCGACATGATAGCCGTGGCACTGGAACAGCGCCGCCGCCGCCGTGATCAGCCGTTCCCGACGGTCCTGCGCATCGCGACGCACGGGGCCGCTCCTTCCCTGGGGAGATTTCTTCAACCGGAACGCCGCGATGGCGTATCGGGTTGCGCCGCCTCAAAAATTTTCCGCCACGGCGATTGTCACGGAACATCTGGACAGGCCTGTCCGTTTACAGCGGCCGTTCACCCAGCCGCCCCTTCCCTGAGCAGGCCTGCCCTATGAGCGATGACGAGACGCCACGCAAGGACCACCAGCCCCAGGGCGATCGTCATCAGGGCGACGACAAGCGACAGGGCGACAAGAAGCGGACCGAGAACGGTGACGAAGACGGCAAGGAGGAGAAAAAACCCTCCCCCCTCGCCAACCCGCGGGTGCGCATCGGCCTGATCATCGCGGCCGTGGTCATCGTCGCGGCCCTCATCGCCTGGGGCATCTACTACTGGACCACCGGCCAGTACGAGCAGGAGACCAACGACGCCTATCTGCAGGCCGACATGGTGACCGTGGCGCCCAAGGTGGGCGGTTATGTCGAGCAGGTGCTGGTCGAGGACAACCAGTTGGTGGAGCCCGGCCAGCCCCTGGTGAAGATCGATGAGCGTGAGACCAAGGCGCGGCATGACCAGGCCGTGGCCCAGGTGGCCCAGGGCAAGGCCGCCATCGTGGAATACCAGGCCCAGATCCGCCGGCAGGAGGCGGAGATCGTCCGCGCCCAAGCCCAGCTGGCCGGCGCCCGCAGCACCGCGCTCTATGCCCAGCGTCAGGTCGACCGCTACACCCCCCTGGCCGCCAGCGGCGCCCAGACGGCGGAGCAGTTGGACCAGATGCGCCAGACCCGGGACCAGGCCAGGGCCGAGGCCGCCGCCGATGAGGCGCAGGTGGAAAGCGCGCGGCGCCAGATTGATGTGCTGAACGCCCAGATCCAGAGCGCCCAGGCCCAGGTGGAGCAAGCCCAGGCCCAGGTGGACCAGGCGGACGTGGATTTGCGCAGCACCCTGGTGCGCAGCAGCATCAGGGGCCGGGTGGGCGACCGCACCGTGCGCGTCGGCCAGTACGTGCAGACGGGCACGCGGCTGATGTCCATCGTGCCGCTGGAGGGGGTCTACCTGGTCGCCAACTACAAGGAGACGCAGATCGGCCTGATGCGCATCGGGCAGCCGGCCACCTTCACCATCGATGCCGTCAGCGGCGGGGAGTTCCACGGCACCGTGGACAGCTTCGCCCCCGGCACCGGCGCCCAGTTCGCCCTGCTGCCGCCGCAGAACGCCACCGGCAACTTCACCAAGATCGTGCAGCGCGTGCCGGTGCGCATCCGCATCGAGGCGGGGCCGGAGGCGCGCAAGGTGCTGGTGCCGGGGCTGTCGGTCATCGTCACCATCGATACCATCGGCGCCAAGGAGGAGCAGCGCCGTATCAAGGAAGAGGCCAAGCGCACGGAGGAGCGCCGACAGCGCGAGCATGACGACGCCGTCCAGCGCAACCGGGAGGCGGAGAAGACCAACCAGCCGCAGAACGGGGCCGGGAAATGAGCGCCGCCGCCGCGACTGCGGACCCGAAGGGGAATGCGTCGAAGGCCGACAGCGGTGCCTGGCTGGCCGTGGCGGCCGGCACCATCGGCGCCCTGATGGCCACGCTGGACGTTTCCATCGTCAACGCCGCCCTGCCCCTGATCCAGGGAGAGGTGGGCGCCAGCGGCAGCGAAGGCACCTGGATCTCCACCGCCTACCTGGTGGCGGAGATCATCATGATCGCCCTGGCCGGCTGGTTCGTTCGCCTGCTGGGCCTGCGCACCTTCCTGTTGATCGTCACCGCCGGTTTCGTCCTGTCGTCCATGGCCTGCGGCGTCTCCAACAACCTGGTGCAGATGATCATCGGTCGCGTGGGCCAGGGCATGACCGGCGGCGCCATGATCCCCACCGCCATGACCATCGTCTCCACCCGCCTTCCGCCCAGCCAGCAGCCGGTGGGCATCGCCATGTTCGGCGCCACCGCCGTGCTGGGGCCCGTGCTGGGGCCGGCCATCGGCGGCTATCTGGCGGAGAATGTCAGCTGGCACTACGCCTTTTTCCTGAACCTGCCCATCGGCCTCACGCTGCTGGGCCTGCTGACGTTGGGGCTGCCTTCGGAAAAGGGTGATTGGGGCCAGTTGGCCGACGCCGATTGGCTGGGAATCCTGGGGCTGATGCTGGGCCTGGGCTGCCTGACCACCCTTCTGGAGGAGGGCCAGCGGGAGCGGTGGTTCGAATCCGACATGATCAACACCCTGGCCGGCGTCTCCATCGTCGGCTTCGTGCTGTTGATCGCGGGGCAGTTCGTGGCCCGCCGGCCGGTCATCCGCCTCAGCATCCTGGTCAGCAATCACAGCTTCGCCGCCGTCTTCGTCATGAGCCTGGTGGTGGGTGGGGCGCTGTATGGCCTGCTGTACCTGATCCCGCAGTACCTGGCCAATGTGCAGGGCTATAACCCCGAACAGTCGGGGTATATCGCCATGATCAGCGGCGTGCCCACCCTGATGCTCATGCCCTTCTTCCCTGTTGCCGTGCGCCGCATCGACGTGCGCCTGGCCGTCGCCATGGGCCTGGGCTTCTACGGCATCAGCTGCATGCTGAACAGCCACCTGACGCCCGACATCGCCGGGCCGGAGCTGGTGATGCCGCAACTGCTGCGCGGCGTGGGCCAGTTCTTCTCCATGCTGTTCCTGAACCAGGCGGCGACCGCGTCGGCCGGCAAGGACCATGCGGAGGATGCGTCCTGCCTGTTCAACGCCGCCCGCAACCTGGGCGGCTCCTTCGGCCTGGCCGTCATCTCCACCCTGCTGGACCAGCGCGACACGCTGCACATCAACCGCATCGGCGAAAGCGTCACCTACAACTCGCCCGAGGGGCAGGCCTACGTCGCCCAGCTGACCCAGGCCTTCGCCAACGGCGATCCGGAGGGCGGGCGGCTGCGCGGTCTGGCGGTGTTCAGCCAGCAGGTGGCCCACCAGGCCAACGTCCTGACCTTCAGCGACCTTTTCTGGCTGTTCGGCATGATCCTGTTCGGCTCCATCCCCCTGGTGCTCATGATGCGGCCGCTGCCCAAGGGCGGCGCGCCCGGCGGGGGGCATTGACGATGCGGCGCCCGGCCCTGCTTCCGCCCCTGCTCTCGTTATTGGCCGCCTGCACGGTGGGACCCGACTACAAGGGCCCGCCCGACGTGGCGCCCTGGTCCGAAGCCGCCGGCCAGTTCCGCCGCGCCGCGAGCGCGCCGGTGGATGCCGCCACCCCGCCGGCGCGCTGGTGGGACGGCATGGGCGATCCGGAGCTGGTCCACCTGGTGGACCTGGCCCTGGCCGCCAGCCCGACGCTGAAGGCGGCGCAGGCCCGCGTGCTGGAGGCCCGCGCCCTGGTGGCGCAGCAGCGTGCCGCCCTATTCCCCCAGGGGAACGCCACCGCCCTGGCGGCCAAGGCCCGCATCCCCACCGGCGCGCTGTCCACCGCCGACAATCAGATCAATGCCGCCCTGGCACGCGAGGCCATCACCAATCCCAGCCTTTTCCCCGGCGGCACGCCGCCGCGTGTGGACATCCCCAACCATGTGACCACCGAGCTGTACAACCTGGGCTTCGACGCGCGCTGGGAACTGGACCTGTTCGGCGGCACGCGGCGGGAGATCGAAGCGGCGGCGGCCCAGACCGACGCGGCCGCCGCCCAGGTCGAGGACGCCCAGGTGCAGTTGGCGGCGGAGGTGGGCCAGGCCTATGTGGGCCTGCGCGATGCCCAACACCGGCTGGACCTGACCCGCGCGTCGGCGGCGGCCGAGCACCGCATGCTGGACCTGACGGTGGACAAGCGCCGCCTGGGTACCGCCACGGACGCCGACGTGGCCCGGATGGAGACCCAGGCCCGGCAGACCGACGCCCAGATTCCGCCGCTGGAGGGCCAGGTGGAACAGGCCATGGACCAGCTGGCCCTGCTGGCGGGACAGGAGCCCGGCACCATGGACGCCGAGCTGACACCCATCCGCCCCCTGCCCTTGCCGCCGACGGTGGTGCCCGTGGCCGACCCGGCCGCCCTGCTGCGGCGCCGGCCGGACATCCGCGCCGCCGAACGCCAGCTGGCCGCCAGCAATGCGGAGATCGGCCACGCCGTGGCCCAGCTGTTTCCGAATGTCAGCCTGTTCGGCAGCATCGGCTTCGGTTCCAACAAGGTGGACACCCTGTTGCGCAGCAGCAGCCTCAGCATGATCGGCGCGCCCATGCTGAGCTGGAACGTGCTGGACTGGGGCCGGGTGCGCGCCCAGATCCGCCAGGCCAGCGCCGCCAACCAGGAAAGCCTGGCCCAGTACCAGAACACCGTGCTGCAGGCCCTGCAGGACGCGGAGAGCGGCCTGTCGCGCTACGGCCACCAGCGTGCGGCCACCTTCCAGCTGGCGGGCGCGCTGGACGTGGCCACCCGCGCCCAGCGCCTGGCCGACGCCCGCTATCGCGGCGGCACCGCCACCGCGCTGGAAGCGCTGGACGCCGAGCGCCAACGTTTGCAGGTGGAGCAGAGCCTGGCCCAGGCCCAGGCGCAGACCAGCGACGACTACATCGCCTTGCAGAAAAGCCTGGGCCTGGGCTGGCAGCCGGTGGATCCGGCGCAGTTGCCCGACCCGCCGGATTACTGAGGCGGAACCAGGCTCGGGCTGCGGCGTTTCCCGGTGATGAACGGAGGTGGAACCCATGCCTGCGCCCCTGAAACTCCGCCGCTTCTCCGCCTGGCTGTCCTGGCCCGGGCTGACGGGCGTCGTCGTCATCCTTCTCGGGCTGGCGCTGGCGATCCCCGGTGGCTGGCTGGTGGTGGCAGGTGGCAGCTGGTACTACCTCCTGGCCGGCCTGACGCTGGTTGCGGTGGGCGTGTTGCTGGGCCTGGGCCGGTGGGAGGCCTTATGGCTGTACGCCCTGCTGTTCCTGGCAACGGCGCTTTGGGCCTACTGGGAGGTGGGACTGGACGGCTGGCAGCTCGTTCCCCGCCTGCTGACGCCGGCCTTGCTGGGCGTCTGGCTCAGCCTGCCGTGGGTGGTGCGTCCCCTGCATGGCGCGCCGCGCCCGGCAGGGCCGCCGGAGGACGATCCCCTAGCCACGCACAGCGTCCAGCCCCGGCCCCTGACCTACCGGCCCTGGCTGGGCGTGGGAGTCTACGCCCTGGCGGTACTGGCGATCCTGGTGCTGGGCTACCGCGTCTCGGCCATCCGCACGGTGGACGGCGGCCCTCTGGTGGGCGGCAAGCCCGTCACGGAACCGGCGCCCAACCCGCCGGTGCCCGAGGGCGGCTGGCAGTATTACGGCCGCACCGCCGATGGCGACCGCTTTTCCCCCTTGAGCCAAATCCGACCGGACAATGTGAACCAGCTGGACTTGGCCTGGTACTACCGCACCGGCGACATGCCCAGCGACTTCGAGAACCAGGACGGGCGGGAATTCAATTTCGAGGCGACGCCCATCAAGGTGAACGACACCCTTTATTTCTGCACGCCGCACCGTCAGGTCATCGCCCTGGACGCCACTGCCGGTACCGTGAAGTGGAAATACGATCCCCACAACGACACCTCGGCCAACGAGTACCTGGCCTGCCGGGGCGTGGCCTATTACGAGAAGCCGGCCGAGGCTGCCCCCACGCCCCTTGGCCCCCCGGCCAACCCCATGGCCGCCGCCTGCCCCCGGCGCATCATCGCCACCACGGCGGACGCCCGCCTGATGGCCCTGGATGCCGACACGGGACAGCCTTGCCCCGATTTCGGCAGCAACGGCTACGTCAGCCTGACAGACGCCATGGGCCCGGTGCCGCCCGGCTTCCACTTCATCACCTCGCAGCCGCTGGTGGTGAACAATCGCGTCATCCTGGGTGGCTGGATCTACGACAACCAGTCCAAGGGCGAACCCTCGGGCGTGGTGCGCGCCTATGATCCCGTCAGCGGCGCGCTGGCCTGGGCCTGGGACATGGGCCGGCCCGACCCCACGGCGCCGCTGAAGCCGGGTGAGGTGTATACCCGCGGCACGCCCAACGGCTGGGGCACCTACACCGCCGACCCGGCGCTGGGCCTGGTCTACATTCCCCTGGGCAACGCCACGCCGGACTATTACGGCGCCGACCGCCGCCCCTTCGACGACGCCTATTCCAGCGCCCTGGTGGCGCTGGATATCGCCACGGGGCAGGAGCGCTGGCACTTCCAGACCGTGCACCATGACGTCTGGGATTTCGATCTGCCCGTGGGCCCCTCGCTGGTGGAGGTATCGACGCCCGACGGCGTCGTCCCGGCCCTGGTGCAGACCACCAAGATGGGGGAGCTGTATCTGCTGGACCGGCGTGACGGCCATCCGCTGGCGCGGGTGGAGGAGAAGGCGGTGCCCGGCCGGGGCCTGCCGGGTGAGCGCCTCTCCCCCACCCAGCCCTTTTCCACCGGCATGCCCTCGCTGACCCCGCCACCGTTGAGGGCCACGGACGCCTGGGGCGCCACGCCCATCGACCAATTGCTGTGCCGGCTGGATTTCCAGCGCCGGCGCTATGATGGGCTTTATACCCCGCCCACGCTGGACCGAGGGACCATCGCCTATCCCGCCTTCGACGGCGTGGTCGACTGGCACGGCGCCAGCATCGACCCCAGCCGCCACCTGCTGATCGCCAACGCCAGCTACATCCCCTTCACCGTCGACATCCTGCCGCGCGAGGAGGCGATGAAGAAGGGCATGATCAAGCCGTGGAAGGGATGGAGCGAACCCTATCCCAAGCCCAAGGACTTCAGCATCGGGCCGCAGTACGGCACACCCTATGCCGCCGTGGTCCAGCCCTGGCTGGGGGCGTTCGGCGCCCCCTGCCACGCTCCGCCCTGGGGGAAGCTGGTGGCCATCGACCTGCAGAGCCGCACGGTCGTCTGGCAGCGCCCCCTGGGCACCACGCGGGACACCAACCTGTTCAACACGCGGACGAACCTGCCCCTGCCGACCGGCATCTTCAACATCGGCGGCAACCTGGTGACGGCCAGCGGCGTCATCTTCATCGGCGCCACCGCCGACCAGTACCTGCGCGCCTTCGACGAGCATACGGGGCGGGAGCTGTGGAAGGCGCGCCTGCCGGCGGGCGGCCAGGCCAACCCCATGACCTATCAGGGCAAGGACGGACGGCAGTACGTGGTCATCGCCGCTGGCGGGCACGGCGGGCTGCGCACGCGCAACGGCGATTACATCATGGCCTACGCCCTGCCCACGCCGGGCGCCAGCGTGGTGGGGATGGAGAACCACCCTGGAAGCCATTGAAGCGTAGAGATTTTTTCATTCCGGACGGGAACCGGCGGCGCCTGAGGATGTTGCCTGCATGGGCGGACATTATTCGAGGGGGCACGCATGAAGCGCCTTGTTATCGTTTCCAACCGGGTTCCGGCCGCCGGCACGCCGCAGGCCGGTGGCCTGGTCGTGGCGCTGGTGGGCCTGTTACGCCGGCACAAGGGCCTGTGGTTCGGGTGGAGCGACGCGTTGGCGGACCATCCCGATTCCCAGCCGCGGGTGGTCGACCGGCAGGGCATCAGCTGCGCCATGATCGACCTGACGCCGGGCGAGCATCGCAAATACTACCTCGGCTTCGCCAACGGCGTGCTGTGGCCGCTGATGCACATCCTGCCGGGGGTGGTGAGCTTCCACCGGAACGAGCTGGAAACCTATCGCGCCGTGAACGTCCGTTTCGCCACGGCGTTGAAGGGACTGCTGAGAAAGGACGATCTGATCTGGGTGCAGGACTACCAGTTGCTGGCCGTGCCGGCGGCGCTGCGGGACCTGAAGGTCGGCAACCCCATCGGCTTCTTCCTGCACATCCCCTTCCCGCCGCCGGTGGTCGCGGCCATTTCCGAAGGCCTGCTGGGGCTGGTGCGTGACGTGCTGGCCGCCGACCTCATCGGCTTCCAGACGGCGACGGACGCGGAGCATTTCGCCCAGACGGCGGCGCGGTACGCCGGCGCCCGCCGGGTGGGCAAGCTGGGGCTTAGGCTGGGCGAACGCACCGTGCGTTTGGGCGTCTTCCCGGTGGAGATCGACGCGCGGGAATTCGCGCGCGTGACCGAGGCCGCCATGGAACGGCGGCCGGCCCAGGACCTGGCCCACAATCTGCGCGACCGCGCGCTGGTGCTGGGGGTGGACCGGCTGGATCCCAGCAAGGGACTGGTGGAACGCCTGACCGCCTTCCGCCAGTTCCTGGCGGCGGAGCCGAAATGGCATCGCCGTGTCAGCTTCCTCCAGATCGCCGCCAAGTCACGCGAAGGCGTGCAGGCCTATCGCAGCCTGTTGCGGGACCTGGAAAAGATCGCCGGCGCCACGAACGGCGCCTATGCCGAACCCGACTGGACACCGCTGAAGCTGGTGACGCAAAGCAGCACTCGCAACACCGTCGCCAGCTATATGCGGCATGCCCGCGTGGGACTGGTCACCCCCTTGCGCGACGGCATGAACCTGGTGGCCAAGGAGTTCGTGGCGGCGCAGGACCCGGACGACCCGGGCGTGCTGGTCCTGTCCCGCTTCGCCGGCGCCGCCACCCAACTGGACGCCGCCCTGCAGGTCAACCCCTATGACCCCGACCAGATCGAGGAGGCCATGCGCCGGGCCCTGACCATGCCGCTGGCGGAGCGGCGGGAGCGCTGGCGCGACCTGTGGGATGTCATCAAGGACACGTCGGCCCTGGCGTGGGGCGAGGCCTTTGCCGACGCCTTGGCCAACCGCAAGATGGCGCGCACCAAAACGGAGCGCGACGGGACCGGTGGACTCCCGACGAAAAAGGCCGCCCCCCGGGCAAGCGCGAGGGGGACGGCCTCAAAACGGGCGCGGCCAGCCGGGAACGGGATGGCCGAGGACGGGCACCCCACCACGGGGGGCGCCCGGGCCACGACCGGCTGACGCCGGGTCGCTTATTCCGCCGCCATGGCGTTGATGTGCGACTTGGCCAGCATGGTCAGCTTCTCGTCCGTGGCCTTTTCCTCTTCCAGGTTCTGGTACAGCAGGGCGGCGCAGTCGTCGCGGCCCAGCAGCTTGGCCCAGGTCACCAGCGTGCCGTAGCGCGAGATCTCGTAATGCTCCACCGCCTGGCCGGCGGCGACCAAGGCGGCGTCCAGCACCTGCTTGTCGTCCACGTCGCCGGCGATGTCGTCGGTCTCGTCTATGATGCCGTCGATGGCCGGGCACTTCACCGCTTCCGGCTCCACGCCGTGCTGGCGGAACACCTGCTCCAGCCGCTGGATCTGGCCCTCGGTTTCCCGCAGGTGGGTCTGGAAGCCCTGCTTCAGTTCCGGGTTGGTGGCCTTCTCGATCATGTCGGGCAGCGCCTTCAGGATGCGCTTCTCCGCGTAGTAGATGTCCTTCAGCTGATGAACGAACAGGTCGTTCATGGTCTCAATGTCCTTGGTGAACAAACCCATGGTGTTCCTCCTGGGGATTGGACGCGGGATGTGTTTATGGCGCCGGCGTCGGTGGGGGCTGCCGGCCACCACTCAATTCCTGAACCCCGACCCGGTTCCGGGATTTTTGAATGCCCCTTTCGCCGCCGTCACAGGCGGTTCACCTCGAATTCCTCACAGGAATAGCCCAGGGCGGCCAGGCCCTCCTCCAGGAAATCGCCCAGGGTGGGGATGCCGATGAGGTAGCGGGCGGACCTTTCCCGGTGCCGCTCGAACGCCAGGGCGCGGGCCTCGTTCCATTCGGCCGCGGTGTAGTCGCCACGCCCGATCCAGGTCAGGGTGATCAGGTCCACCACCTCATCCTCGTTCAGGGATGTGATGGCCCCCACCAGTTCCGCCTGGGTGGGGTCGTCGTCGTAATCCTCCAGGATGCCACGCTCGCCGTCATCGGCGGGGTTGGATGCCGGGTCCGGTTCCACCGGATCGACTTTCACGTCGAATTCCCGCGCCTTGACGATAATGAAGCAGACCTTTTCCAGGCTGATGTTGAGCTCCGCCGCCGGGGTGCCGTCGCCGGTGGTTTCCTGGGTATTGGACATCGTAGGGGACCCTCCGTTTTCACCGCCGGGAAAACCGGCCGCGCGGGGGCAAAGTTCCCGCACGGCGCCAAACGCACCGGTTTAGCCCAGCCTCACGGGCACCAAAATCACGCTTCTGATTTAACGATAAATCCATTAAGCGGGATTCACAGCCATGTGCCGGCCACCGGTGCCGGCCCCGTGACCGGGACCGCGGGGTGATGCCCCCACCCTCTATTTGACTGGGAAAGTTCATGAGCCCCCTTTCCATTCCCGCCGGCGCCCGCCTGGCCACACGCCTCGCCTTCCTGGCCGCCGGGTTCGCCATGGCCTGCTGGGCGCCGCTGGTGCCGCTGGCCAAGGCCCGTGTCGGGACCGACGATGGTCAACTGGGCCTGATCCTGCTGTGCCTGGGGATCGGCTCCATCCTGGCCATGCCGCTGACCGGATTTCTCAGCGCCCGCTGGGGCAGCAAGCCCATGATCCTGGCTGGCGGCGCCGCCCTTGCCCTGTTGTTGCCGCTGCTGTCCGTGGCCGGCCAGGTGCCCACCTTGGCCGCCGCCCTGCTGGGCTTCGGCGCGGCGCTGGGCACCATAGACGTGGCCATGAACGTCCATGCGGTGGAGGTGGAGCGGGGTGCCGGCCAGCCGTTGATGTCCGGCTTCCATGCCATGTTCAGCGTCGGCGGCTTCCTGGGGTCCGGTGGCATGACCCTGTTGCTGTCCACGGGAACGGCTCCCCTGGTGGCCACGCTGCTCAGCGCCGGGTTAGTGCTGGCGGCCGTCCTGCTGGCCCAGCCCGGCCTGCTGCCGGCGCGTGGCGAACCCACGCCCCTGGTGGCACCCCACGGCATCGTTCTGCTGCTGGCGGCGCTGGCGGCCATCTGCTTCCTGGTCGAGGGCGCCATTCTGGACTGGAGCGCCCTGCTGGTCATTGGCGCCGGCCTGGCCGACACGGCGCAGGGCGGCTTCGGCTACATGGTGTTTTCCATCGCGATGACCGTGGGCCGGCTGACAGGCGACCGCATCGTTGCGCGCTTCGGCAACCGCCGGATATTGGCCTGCGGCGGTGCCGGCGCCATCTTGGGACTGGCTCTGCTGCTGATGGCACCCACGGCGGCAGTGGCCACCGCCGGGTTCCTGCTGATCGGCCTCGGCGCCTCCAACATCGTGCCGGTGCTGTTCCGCCTGGCGGGCAGCCAGACCGTGATGCCGGTGGGTCTGGCCGTCGCCGCCCTGACCACCACCGGCTATGCCGGCATCCTGGCCGGCCCGGCCGGCATCGGCTTCGTCGCGCATGCCGTCGGCCTGCCCACGGCCTTTTGGCTGCTGGCCCTACTGATGGCCTTCGTGCCGCTGCTGGCCGGCCGCATCGCCCGGGCGGGGCACGCGTGAGCACCAGCCATACCGACGACGGGTTCTATGAGGCGGTGGTGCGCGCCCCGGACGGCATTCCCATCGAAATCACCGTCTGAAATCCATTTCAACGGGACGTGGCATTCGGTTCCGGGCGCATTTTCCCGTCTTGGCGCCAAGGCCGCGACGTGCGAGAAGGGTTTTGTATTATTAATATCCAATAAAGCCGGCCGCCGCCCCTCGGGATGGACCACGCCCGGCACCCGGAGGGGATGGTCGCAAGATGCTGAGTTCGAGAAAAAGGAAGCCGTTCCTGCGGGCGGCCCTGGCGGGTTTCGTGTCGGCCCTGGCCCTGACGGCCGCCCTGGCGACGACGGCGAAGGCCGACCCCATCGCGGTGCTGGACCGCTACGGCGCCTACGTCTCGGTGGAAGGCTATGGCGCCAACGTGGTGCGCGTCACCATCGCCACCGAGAAGGACCAGGCGCTGAAGGGCCCCGGGTACGGCCTGCTGCCCGGCGCCGTGGACAATGGCGGCTTCCACCGGACCAGCGACCAGGCCGGCGACAGCTTCGCCTCCAGCGCGCTGACCCTGCATGTCGATGCCGCCAAGGCGCCGCGCGTACCCTCCACCATGGAGAAGTACTTCGCGCCCCAGCTGCCGCCCGTCACCTTGCAGGTGAAGAACGCGCGCGGTGAGGTCGTGCTGAGCATGGACGGCTGGTCCATGGCGCCCCACACTGTGGCCGGAGAGAAGACCTATCAGGTCGGCGCCAGCTTCAAGTCGCCGGCGGACGAGCATTATTACGGCATGGGGCAGAACCAACAGTCGGTCGGCCCGTTGGACCTGCGCGGCCGCACCCTGGACTGCAAGCATTGGTATGACGCGCCCGGCGGCGAAACAGTGTGCGTGCCGGTGCTGGTCAGTTCCAAGGGCTATGCCATTGTCTGGGACAACCCGGCGGAGACGGTGTTGAACGCCGGCATCAACGGCGCCACCTCCCTCACCTCCACCGTGGGGGAGCGGGTCAGCTTCTTCGTCATCACCGGCGACACGCCCGCCGACATCTACGGCGCCTACGCCCGCCTGACCGGCAAGACGCCCATTCCACCCAAGGCCGCCTTCGGCCTGATCCAGTCCAAGGCGCGGTACGACAGCCAGGATGAGATCCTGCGCGTGGCCAAGACCTACCGGCAGAAGAAGTACCCGCTGGATATCATGGTCATCGACTGGTTCTACTGGACCCGCATGGGCCAGTTGGACATCAACCCGGCGGAATTCCCCAACCCCGACGCCATGAACCAGGACCTGCACGTCATGGGCATGCAGTCCATCATCTCCATCTGGCCGCGTTTCGAAACCTCGGGCCGCTATTTCAATGAGCTGGACGCCAAGGGCTATCTGCTGAAGGACGAGGACGGCAAGAGCGTGGACGGCCTGCCCTTCCGCTCTGACCGCACGGGCGGCCTGATCGACGTGACCAACCCCGCCGCCCGCAAGTGGTTCTGGGAACACGCCCGCGACAACGTGCTGAGTCACGGCTTCGACTATCCCTGGCTGGATGAGACGGAGCCGGACCTGGTACCGGACGGCTTCTTCTATTCCATCGGTTCCGGCGACCGGTACCATAACCTGTTCCCACTGCTGCATGTGGAGGAGGCGTCGCAGGGCCTGCGGGCCTGGCGGCCCAACCGCCGGCCGCTGATCCTGTCGCGCGCGGCCTACCTGGGCGCCCAGCGCACCGGCGCCCTGTTCTGGTCGTCGGACATCAGCCCGCAGTGGGAGGTGCTGGCCCGCCAGATCCCCACCGGCCTGAACATGACGGCCTCGGGCATCGCCTATTGGGGCAACGACATCGGCGGCTGGCAGTACCTGCCGCAAACCACCAGCTATACCGGCACGCCCCTGGTCAGCCCGGCGGGAGCGGAGGAGACGGTGGGCCAGAACCACGACTATCCGGAACTGATGGTCCGCTGGTTCCAGTACGGCACCTTCCTGCCCACCCTGCGCCTGCACGGCGACCGCAAGCACACGGAGATCTGGGCCTTCGGTCCGGAGGCGGAGGCCATCATGGCCCGCTACGACACGCTGCGCTATACCCTGGTACCCTACCTCTATGCCCAGGCCAAGGCCACCTACGATACCGGCGTGCCCTTCATGCGGGCCTTGTGGATGGACTTCCCCCACGACCCCGCGGTGGCGAACATCGGCACGGAATACATGTTCGGCCCGGCCTTCCTGGTGGCGCCGGTGACGGAGCCCGGCCAGACGGGCAAGCAGGTCTACCTGCCGGCCGGGACCGACTGGTATAACTACTGGACCAACGAGAAGCTGGCCGGCGGCCAGTGGGTGACCGTGGCGTCCCCCATCGACCAGATCCCCCTGTTCGTGCGCGCGGGTTCCATCGTGCCCATGGGATCCGCCGTGCAGTCCACGGCGGAGAAGCAGAAGATCGTGGCGTTGAAGGTCTATCCCGGCCGCGACGCCAGCTTCACCGTATACGACGACGATGGCCTAAGCCTGGACTATGAGAAGGGCAAGGGCGGTGCCACGGCCACCCTGCGCTGGGACGACAAGGCGGGCAAGTTGACGGCCGCCGGCGCACGCGAACCCTTCGCCAAGGCCCCGGCCGAGCTGGTGCAGGTCATGGGCCGTTAAGCGGCATGTGACACGCGTCATTTTACACAAGAAACGGCCGCGCTACTGTCGCGGCCGTTTCCATTTCATGAGGCGGGCTCAAGGAACCGCGACGGTCGCTTGAGCATTGTCAAATTGTTGACGCCCCGGCGGGGGCTTTATAGCTTCCGGGCGCAGCCTTCGCTGGCGCATGGACGCGTGGGCGGAGGGATGGCGATGCCGGTGCTTGGGGGACGGTTGGCTTTGGTGCGCCGTGAAAAAGCAGCAGCCCAGCTGACCGGCGACGGTCTGTGGGATCGCATCCGGACCGAGGCGGAGGACGCGCTGGCCGGCGCGCCCATGCTGGCGCCCCTGTTCCTGGATTCCATCATCAACCAATCCTCGTTCGAGACCGCGCTGTTCCACCGCATCGCGGCGCGCCTGAAGAACGACGTGGTGTCCCAGCCGCTGATCGTCGATACCTTCAACCAGGCGGCAGCCGACGACACCGCCCTGGCGGCGGCCCTGCGCGCCGACATCGCCGCCGTGCTGGACCGTGACCCGGCCTGCGACCGACTGATCGAGCCCTTCCTCTATTTCAAGGGCTTCCACGCCATCCAGACCCATCGGTTGGCGCACTGGCTGTGGATCAACGGGGCACGGGACTTCGCGCTGTACCTGCAGAGCCGGTCATCCGAGGTGTTCCAGACCGACATCCACCCGGCGGCCACCATCGGCCAAGGCGTCTTCCTCGACCACGCGACAGGCCTGGTGGTAGGCGAGACGGCGGTGATCGAGGATGACGTGTCGCTGCTGCAGGATGTGACTCTGGGCGGCACAGGCAAGAACACGACCGACCGCCATCCCAAGGTGCGCAAGGGCACGATCATCGGCGCCGGCGCCAAGATCCTGGGCAATATCGAGATCGGCGCCTATACCCGGGTAGCAGCCGGTTCCGTGGTGCTGCGGCCGACGGAGCCCTATTCCACCGTCGCCGGCATCCCGGCCAAGGTGGTGAAGGTGGACGAGGCGGGGCGGCAGGCGGCCCAGCAGCTGGACCAGGTGCTGAGCGACCTGGCCTACAACTCTTTCAATTACTCCATTTAGGGTCCCCGCCAACTTTGTTGCGGGGCTTGAGCGCCACCTTGACGGGCGCGGCAAGTCGGTCAGGCTGTTTGCCCTGGTGAATGCCACTCGACCCGTCAAGAAGCCCCCATGGGCACCCCTCCCCCTCTTGCCTCCCGTGCCGGCCGCCTTCTTCGGCGCCACCGCCCTGGCCACCACCCCGGTGCGCGTGGCGGCGCGGGGCGATACCGGCGTCCTGGCGCAACTGACCCCAGCGCTGTTCCTGCTGGCCAATGTGGTGGTGGGCGTGGTGGCCGTTGGTACCGTCTACCGCGCCCTGCAAGGCCGGCTGCTACCCCCGCCGGCCATCGAGATCGTGGGGAATGGAAGACCAAGGCATTTGGGCCCCTGGCCTTCCCTTCCTGGTCAGAACGCCCAGCTGGCGCGTAAAACGCCGGCGTGGCTTTGGTAGTCGCTGCGCAGTTCACCGCTGTATTCCAGGCGCAGACTGATGCCGTCGCCCTTGGCCAGGGTGGCGCCCAGGCCGATGGCGACGCCGTCGGCGCTGACCCGGCCGGTGGTGCTGGCGAAGCTGACGCCGCCCAGGGCGCTGGTGGTCGTCACCGGGCCATTCAGGTAGTCGTGCACCCACGCCACCTTCAGGTCCGGCATCAGCTTGCCGATGCCGGTGTTCAGGGCCGTGTCCAGCTTGAAGCCCAATTCCTGGGTCAGGCTGTTGGTGGTCATGGCGGCCACATCCAGATCGGCCACCCCGGCGTCATGCTCGCTGTAGGCATGGTTGGTCAGGCGGGCGGCCTGCAGGCTCCACTGCGGCGTCAGGGTGAAGCCGTTGCGGTCCGGCATGGCGTAACCCACCGTCACCTTGCCCAGGTACTGCTCCCCGCCGTAGTTGGCGTTGGCGCGGGCGCCCAGGAAGTCGATGGTCCGGCGCTGGTCGTAGTGGTTGTAGCCGAACGCCACCTGGCCCTCGACCGACAGCCGCTGCTCCGCGAAGGCCGGGCGCCAGACGCTGTACGCGGTCAGCTGGTAGCTGCCCACCCGTGTGAGGCTGCCGGCCGTCACCCCCTGCCCCACGGCGGCGCTGTTCAGCCAGCTGAACGCCAGGCCGGCCATAACCTCCGGATCGGCGTACCAGTCAGCCCCCAGCACCAGGCCGGCGCTGCTGGCGCGGTAACCCGCCGCGTCCATGGCGTTGGCGCGCAGCGCGCCGCCGCCCAGCACCTCACCCCACAGTACGCCGTTCAGCGTGCCGTCGCCGGCCGAGGCCCCCTTGCCGCCATAGTTGTCCATCAGCCCCGCCACCGTCTGCTGGTGCTGGCTGATGGCCGTGGTGGTGGGGGTGACCAGGCTGGTGGTCAGCTGCGGTGTCAGCTGGTTGGGCGCCAGCTGGGCCACCGCCACCTGCTTGGCCGTGCCGGTCAGGGTGGACAGGGGCGCCAACACCGCCGTCTGCACCGCCGCCGCGGCTGAGCCGCCGCTGGCCGCGATGACGTCCAGCGCGGCGCCGGTGCCCACCGCCGCACCACCCTGGGCCACGCCCACGGCGGTGTAGTTGGTGGTGGCCGGCGTCGTCGTGCCGCCGCCCGTGGAACCGCCACCCGACGACCCGCTGCCGGACGACCCATTCCCCGAGGAGCCATTCCCCGAGGAGCCGTTACCTGAGGAGCCGTTCCCCGAGGAGCCATTGCCGGAGGAGCCATTCCCCGAGGAGCCGCTCCCCGAGGAGCCGTTACCCGGCGAACCCCCGTTCGTCCCCGTGCCCTCGCCGGAACCGGTGGTGCCGGTGCTGGCGGTGTTCAGGGTCAGCACCAGTTCGGTCTTGCCGCCGCTGGTGATGGTGCTGCTGGTCACGGTGTAGCCGGCCGCCGTCAGCACCAGGTTGCTGGCGGACAGGCCGCTGCCGGCGGTGGCGATGGTGTAGCTGCCGGCGGCGAGGGAGCCGCTGGTGGCCTTCAGCGTCACCGACCCGCCCGTCAGGCTGGCGCTGCCGCTGATCACCAGGTTGCCGTAGCTGCTGGTGGACGACACGCCAATCACCAGGTTGCCCGCCGTCTGGCTGTAGCTGCCGGTGATGTTGATGGCGCTGTTCACCAGCAGGGTGGCCCCGCTGTTGATGACACTGTGGTTGCCCACGCTGATGTTGTCGTTCAACAGCAGCGTACCGGAAACGAAGCGCAGGTTGGCCAGGTTGTTGGTGATGATGCCCCGGCTGCCGCCCTGGCCCGTCAAGGTGCCCGGTGCCGCGTCCGTCCCGCCGCTGATGGCCAGGTCGTTGGCCGACAGGTTGGTGATGTTGCCCGCGATGACGCCCGTGTTGGCCAGGCCACCCAGCGTGCCGGTGCTGGCGATGTACAGCGCCGTGGCGCCGCCCGTGGCGTTGGTCAGCGTGCCGGTGACGGCCAGGCTGGCGAGCGTGCCACCGATATAATCGTTGGCGGCCACGGCCAGCAGGTTGGTGCCGCTGACGCTGCCGGTGGCATCCAGGCCGGTAAGGCCACTGGTGACGGTGGCGCCGGCATAGCTGGACCCCACCCCGCCCTGGATCAGGGTGACGCTGTCGCCCACAAGGTAGTTGGCGACGGGGGCCAGGCCGGCATTGACCGCGCCGCCGGTGACGTTGGCCGCACCGCTCACGCTCAGCACGTGGCCGGACAGGGCCAGGGTGCCGGACGACTGGCCGTAGTCGCCGGTCACCGCCACGTTCCGGGCCAGCGACAGGTTGGCACCGGCGTTGGTGACCGTGTGGCCGGTCACGTCGATGTCGTCACCAAGGCTGAGGTCGCCGGCCGCGAACACCAGGTTGCTGCTGGCGTTGCGGATGGTGCCGCCGATGAGGCCGCCCACCGTGCCGCCGCTGCCGCCGGTGACGGTCAGGTCACCCGCCGACAGGTTGGCGACGTTGCCGACGATGGTGCCGGTGTTGGCCAGGGTGCCCAGCGTGCCGGTGGCGGCGATGTATAGCGCCGTGGCGCCGCCGGCGGTATTAACAAGCGTGCCGGTGACCGCCAGGCTGGCCAGGCTGCCGCCGACGTAATCGTTGGACGCCACCGCCAGCAGGCTGGTGCCGCTGACGCTGCCGCTGGCGTCCAGGCCGGCCACGCCGCTGGTGACCACGGCGCCGGTGTAGCTGGAGCCCGCCCCACCCTGGATCAGGGTGGCACTGTCGCCCACCAGGTAGGTGCCGGTACCCGACAGGCCGGCGTCGACCACCCCGCCGGTGACCCTGGCGGCACCGCTGACGCCCAACACGTGGCCGTCCACCGACAGCGTGCCGCCGCTCTGGCTGAAATTGCCGGTGACACCGATATCGCCGGCCAGCGCGATGACGGCGCCGGTGTTGGCAACCGTGTGGCCGGTCACGTCGATGGCGTCGCCCAGGCTGATGCCACCCGAGGCGAAGGTGAGGTTGCTCAGGCTGTTGCGGATGGTGCCGCCGGTAAAGCTGCCCACCGTACCGCCGCCATTTACGCCCACTGGGCCGCCCACCACCACCAGGTCGTTGGCGCTGTTGTTCACCACATTGCCGATAAGGGCGCCGGTGTTGGCCAGCGTGCCCAGGGACCCGGCGGCGGCGATGTTCACCGCCGTGGCGGCGTGGATGGTGCCGCTGTTGGTCAAGGTGCCCAGGGTGCCGCCGACATAGTCGCTGACCAGGGTCAGCACCAGGTCGGTGGCGCCGCCGTCGGCGGCCGTGCCCAGCGTGGCGCTGAAGCCGTCGGCCGCGGCCCTCAGGCCGGTGGCCGACAGGCTGCCGCCAGCCGCGACGATGGTGTAGCTGTCGCCGGCGATCAGGTTCATGCCGTCCGTGGCCGTGACGGCCACGGTGCCGCCGGTCAGGCTGGCATTGCCGCTGACGACCAGCCCGCCCGCACCGCCGGCGCCCAGGACGGCGGTCAACGTGCCGGCCGATTGGCTGTAGTTGCCGGTGACGCTGACGATGCTGGTCAGCACGACGGACGCGCCGCTGTTCACCAGGGTGTGGCTGCCGACGTTCACCGCGTCGTCCAGGGCCACGGTGCCGGAGGCCAGCACCACGTTCGCGGCCGTGCTGATGATGGTGCCACCGGTCAGCGTGCCCACGACGCCACCCGCGCCGCCGGTGATGACCAGGGCGGTGGCACCGTCGTTCACCACGTTGCCGATAATGGCGCCGGTGTTCGCCACCACGCCGATGGTGCCACTGTTCCGCAGGGCGGTGGCGCCGGCCAGGACGCCGCTGTTGACCAGGGTGGCGATGGTGCCGTGGTTGTAGACACCCAGGTTGGCGCTGGTGATGGTGCCGGCGTTGCTCAACACGCCGATGGTGCCGTGGTTGTACACGCCCGTGGCGGAGCCGGTGATGACGCCGCCGGCGTCGTTGGACAGGGTGCCCAGCGTCCCCTTGTTCAGGATGCCGGCATAGCCGCCGGTGATGCTGCCGCTGTTGGCCAGGCTGCCGATGGAACCACTGCTGTAGATGCCGGCATAGGTGCCGCCCGCGATGGTGCCGCTGTTCAACAGCGTGCCGATGGCGGCCTCGTTGTAGAGGCCCGCCGTGCCGCCGGTCATGGCCCCGCTGTTGTCCAGCACGCCCAGGGTTCCGCCGGAATTGTACAGGGCGCCCCAATGCCCCGCGACGGTGCCGGTGTTGGCCAGCGTGCCCAGGATGCCGTCGTTGGCGATGCCATTCGCGCCGGCGCCGGTGATCAGGCCCCGGTTCACCAGGGTCCCCAGCGTCCCGTGGTTGGTGGCGCCGGTGGACCCGCCGGAAATGGTGCCGGCGTTGGTCAGCCAGCCCAGCGTGCCGCCCCCGGCAACGGCCACGCCATAGATGCCGCCCGTCAGGGTGCCGGTATTGGACAGGGCCGCCAGGGTGCCGGTGGACGCCACCTGCACCGCCGTGACGGCGCTGACCGACCCCGTGTTCACCAGGGTGCCATAGGCGCCGCCGATATAGTCGGCGTCCACCGTCAGCACCAGGTCGGTGACCGAACCACTGGTGAGCGTGGTCAGGACGCCGTTGCGCGCCGTGACACCGGTGGCGGTCAGGCTGCCAGCCTCCACCACGGTGTAGCGGTCGCCGGCGATGGCGTTGCTGCCCGACTGGACGGCGACCGTGCCGCCGCTCAGGCTGGCGGTGCCGCTGACCACCAGTTGGCCGGCGGCATCGGTGCCGATGACGGCGGTCAGTGTGCCGTCCGTCTGACTGTAGTTGCCGGCGACGGCGACGATGCTGCTCAGCAGAAGGTTGGCGCCGCTGTTCACCAGCGTGCCGGTGCCCAGTTTCACCGCGTCGTTCAGCAGCACGTTGCCCGACACCATCACCACGTTGGCCACCGTGCTGACGATGGTGCCCTGGCTGCCCGGGGCATAGCCGGTGAAGGTGCCCACGGTGTCGAAGTTGCCGCCCGCGATGGTCAGGGCGGATGCCGACGCATTGAGGATGGTGCCGGCGAAGGTGCCGCTGTTGGCCACCAGGCCGATGGTGCCGCCGTCATTGTAAAGGGCGATCAGGCCGCTGATCAGGCCGCTGTTGGCCACGGTGCCGATGGCGCTGGCGTTCCACACGCCGGTGATGCCGCCGGCCAGCGTGCCGCTGTTGTCGATCCGGCCGATGGTGCCGCCATGGTCGTTGGCAACCGCCGCCAGCCAGGCATCGGTGATGGTGCCGCTGTTGGACAGCGTGCCGATGGTGCCGCCATCGTTGTAGACGCCGGCATAGGTGCCGCCGGCGATGGTGCCGCTGTTCCGCACCGTACCGATGGTGCCGCTGTTGTTGTAGACCGCCACGATGCCGCCGGACAGGGTACCCGTGTTGTCCACCAGGCCCAGGCTGCCCTGGTTGTCGACGCCCAAGCGGGTACCCGCCAGGGTCCCGCTGTTGGACAGGGTGCCCAGGGTGCCGCCGGTGCCCACCGCCACCGCGGTGGTGGACTGGATCAGGCCGGCGTTGCCGAGGCTGCCGTAGGTGCCACCGATGTAGTCGCCGCTCATGGTCAGCACCAGGCCGGTGACCGACCCGCTGCTAGCCGTGGACAGGCTGCCGTTGATGCCGGTCACGCCGCTGAAGGACAGGGTGCCGGCCTCCACCACGGTGACGGTGTCGCCCGCCAGTACATTGGCACCGTCGTGCCGGATGCCCAGGGTGCCGCCGGTCAGGCTGGCCGACCCGCTGACCTCCAGGCCACCGCCGTCGGCCGCCGCCAGCAAGGTGCCGGCCGTCTGGTGGAAATCGCCCGCGACGGTGACGATGCTGACCAGCGTGACCGAGGCGCCGGCATTGACCAGCGCGCCCGAGGCCAGGTTGACCGCGTCGTTCAGCAGCATCTTGCCCGATGCCAGCACCACGTCGCCGCCATTGGGCATGGAGATGGTGCCCTGCGCCCCGGCATAGCCGGTCAGGGTGCCCACGGCGTTCCCGCTGCCACCGATGACGGTCAGGCCGGCACCCCCGGTATTGGCGTCGACGATGTTGCCGGCGATGACGCCGCTGTTGACCAGCCGCCCCAGCCTGCCTTCGTTGTCGATGGCCCAACTGACGGCGCTGATGGTGCCGCTGTTCAGCAGCGTGCCGATGCTGTCCGCGTTGTAGAGGCCCCAGTTGCCGCCGGCGATGGTGCCGGTGTTGGTCACGGTGCCGATCGTCCCGTTGCTGAACAGGGCGGTGAACGCGCCGCTGACCACCCCGGCATTGGACAGCCCACCGATGCTGCCGACATTGCTGAGGCCGATGTGGTCGGCGGCAATGGCGCTGTTGTTCACCAGCGTGCCGACGACACCGGCGTTGTCGATGCCCCCGCCGCGGATGCTGCCGCTGTTGCCCAGGCTGCCGATCGTGCCGCCGATGGTGTTGACGATGCCATAGGACGTGGCGGCGATGGTGCCGCTGTTCAACAGCGCGCCGATGCTGCCGCTGCTGAGCACGCCGGTGCGGCCGCTGATCGTGCCGGCGTTGCTCAGCACGGCGATGGTGCCGCCCTGGTTCGCGATGCCCACCTGGGTGGCGGCGATCAGGCCACCGGCGCCGTTGGCCACGCTGCCGATGCCGCCCTGGTTCAGCACGCCGTAGGCGCTGCCCGACAGGGTGCCGCTGTTGGACAGGGTGCCCAGGGTGCCGGTGGTAGCCACCGCCACGGCCGTGGTGGCGTTGATGGCGCCGGCGTTGCCCAGGCTGCCGTAGACGGAGCCGATGTAATCGCCGGTCTGGATCAGCACCAGGTCCCGCAGCCCGCCGTCGGCGACGGTGCCGTAGGTGGCGTTGCTGGCCCACAGGCCGTTGGCCACCAGGGTGCCGGCCTTCACGATGGTATGGGTGTCACCCGCCAGCAGGTTGACCGCACCGGTCAGCCCGGCGGCGGTGGCGATGCCGCCGCTGATGCTGGCCGTGCCGGTGACGACCAGGGCGCCACTGCCGGCGCCCAGCGCCAGGGTGCCACCCGTCTGGCTGTAGTTGCCGGTGACGGTCACGCCGGTCACCGTCAGGCCGGCACCGGTGTTCACCAGTGTCTGGGTGCCCATGCTGACCGCGTCGTTCAGCAGGATGTTGCCGGAGGCCAGGACCACGCTGCCAAGGGTGCTGGTGATGGTGCCCTGGCCGCCTGCCGCGTAACCGGTGAAGGTGCCCGTGGCGGTGCCGGTGCCGCCGGTGATGGTCAGCGCCGCGGCACCGGTGTTAAGGAGGTTGCCGGCGACCACGCCACTGTTGGACAACAGGCCGATCTGGCCGGCATTGGCGATGGCGGCGTTGGCGCCGGTGACGGTGCCGCTGTTGGCCAGCGTGCCCAGGATGCCGGTGTTGTAGAGGCCGACGAGGTCACCGGCGATGGTGCCGTGATTAGCCAGCATCCCGATGGTGCCGCCAAAGGCGTAGACGCCCGCGGTGTGGCCGGTGATGATGCCGGCGGTGCCATTGACCAGCGTGCCGATGGTGGCGGTGTTGAGCACGCCGCCCATGCCGCTGCCGCTGATGCTGCCTCTGTTGGCCAGCAGGCCGATGGTGCCGCCGTTGCCCACACCGGCCTCACCGGCGATGGCGCCGGTATTCGACAGGGTGCCGATGACGCCGCCGGTATTGTTGTAAACCGCGTTCACGCCGGACAGGGTTCCGCCGTTCGACAGCGTGCCGATGCTGCCGGTGCTGTACACGGCGGCGCCGCCGCCGCTGATCAGGCCGGTGTTGTCCAGCCAGACTATGGTGGCGGTGTTCTGGATGGCATAGTGGCTGCTGCCGGTGGTGCCGGTGATGGTTCCGTCGTTCCGTAGCGCGCCGATGATCCCGGCGTTGATGATGCCGGACTTGCCACCGATGCTGCCGCTGTTGGACAGGCCGCCGATGCTGCTGCCGACGCCGTTGTAGACGCCGGTGGAGCCGCCCGAGACCACACCGCCGTTGGCCAGGGTGCCGATCGTGCCGGCATTCCAAACGCCGATGGCGGAGCGGCCGCCGACGCCCGCGATGGTGCCGGCGTTGTTCAGGGTGCCGATGCTGCCGCCCGCACCCCGGTTGTAGACGGCGGCGCTGTTCCCGGAAATGACGCCGCCGGCTTGGTTGACCAGCGTGCCGACGGTGCCGGCGTTATCGACACCGCGCAGCGTGCCGGCGATGACGCCCCCGCCACTGTTGGTCAGCAGCCCCAGGGTGGCGGAAAAGGTGTTGTTGACGCCATCCACCGTGCCGCGGATCGTGCCGCTGTTGGCCAGGGTGCCGATGGTGCCGGCGCTCCACACGCCGGTCTGGTTCACGCCGTTGATGGTGCCGCTGTTGGTCAGCGTGCCCAGGGTGCCGGTCGCGGCCACGATCACCGCCGTGGTGGCGCTGAGTTGGCCGGTGACGCCCAGGCTGCCGTAGACGGTGCCGATGTAATCGCCCGTCCGCACCAGGACGAGGTCTTGGAAGTTGCCGTTGGTGACGGTGCCATAGGCCGCGTTGCTGGCGGTCAGGCCGGTGGTGACCAGGGTGCCGGCCTCCACGATGGTGGCGCTGGCCCCGGCGAGCACATTGACGGCGCCGCTGGCGGCGGGGGCGTCGGCTGCCCCCAGCAGGCCGCCGGAAATGCTGGCCGTGCCGGTGACCAACAGGGCGCCGCTGCCGGCCCCCACCACCAGCGTGCCGCCCGTCTGGCTGTAGTTGCCGACGATGGTTACGCCCGTCACCGTCAGGCCGGCGCCGCTGTTCACCAGCGTCTGGGTGTTCAGGTTGACCACGTCGTTCAGCAGAATGGCGCCGGACGCCAGCACGACATTGGCGATGGTGCTGGTGATAAGGCCCTGGTTGCCCGCATGGCCCGTGAAGGTGCCCACCGTCCCCGCGCCGCCACCGGCGATGGTCAGCGCGCTGGCGCTGACGATGTCGCCGGCGATGGTGCCGGCATTGATCAGGCGGGTGATGGTGCCGGTGTTGGAGAGGGCCTTGTTGGAACCGTCAATGCTGCCGATGTTGACCAGGGTGCCGATGGTGCCGGTATTGTTGACGCCAATGCTGCCGGCGATGGTGCCGCCGTTGGCCAGCAGCGTGAGACGGCTGGTGTTGACCACACCATTGAAGACACCGGAAATGAGGCTGTTGTTGGTCAGCGTGCCGATGGTGCTGAGGTTGTAAACGCCGACATGGGCGCTGGTGATCACCCCGTTGTTGACCAGCGTGCCGATGGTGCCGCCGAACACGTAGACGCCGGCGCTGCCGCTGCTGGAGGCACCATTCGAAATGGTGCCGTTGTTCACCAAGGTGCCCAGCACGCCGTTGTTCATGACGCCGCCGGCCCCACTGCCGGCCAGAAGGCCGGTGTTGGTCAGCAAGGTCATCGTGCCGCCGTTGGCGACGCCCTCCCCGCCGGTGATGCTGCCGGAATTCGACAGCGTGCCGATGATGCCGCCGGTGAAGTTGTAAACGGCATTGGAGGCGTTCATGCCGCCGCTGTTGGACAGGCTGCCGATGCTGCCGCTGTTGAACACAGCCGCATTGCCGCCGGTGACGGTACCGCCGTTGTCCAGCCAGACTATGGTCGCGGTGTTCTTGATGGCATAGCGGTTGCTGCCCAGGGAGCCGGTGATGGTCCCGTCATTGCGCAGCACGGTGACGAGGCCGGCGTTGGTGATGGCGAACTTGCCGCCGATGCTGCCGCTGTTGCTCAGCTTGGTGATGCTGGCGCCGTTGGCGTTATAGATGCCGGTACCGTCGCTGGCGATGACGCCGCCGCTGCTGTTCACGACGACGGCGATGCTGGCAAGGGCGTTGTTGCTGACCGCGTAGGTCGTGCCGGTGATCGTGCCGGCGTTCGACACCGTGCCCAGTTTGCCGGTGTTGTTGAGGCCCGTCCGACCGTCCCCGGCGATGGTGGCGTTGGTCACGTTCAGCACAGTGCCGATGCTGCCGCTGGAATAGACGCCGATCGAGCCGCCGTGGATGACGCCGGCGTTGACCAGCGTGGCGATGCTGCCCCGGTTGCGGATGGCGTCGGTACCGCCGCTGATGACGCCGCCGGCGCCGTTGCTCAGAACGGTGATGGTGGCGCCGGCATCGCTGAGAATGCCGGCGGCACCGGTGGCGCTGATGGTGCCGGTGTTGATCAGCGTGCCGACCACGGCCTGGCTGTATTGGTTGTAGACGGCGTTGACCGTCGCGCCGACGGCGGAAATGATGCCGCTGTTGGTCAGCGTGTTGATGGTGCCGTTGTTCAACAGGGCCGCGGCGCTGGTAAGACCGCCGCCGCCCACGTCGGAGATGACGCCCCGGTTGTCCAAGGTGCCGACCAGGCCGCCATTGTTGGTCATACCGACCCAGGTGCCGGCGATGGTGCCGCTGTTCACCATGACGGCGATCGGGCCGCCGTTGGTGATGGCGGTGCCGCCCTGGATGCGGGCGCCGACGCTGTTGACGAAGGTGTCGATGCTGCCGATGTTGGTGAAACCGGCGAAGCCGATGAGGGTGCCGCTGTTCGACAGGGTGCCGATGCCGCCATAGTTTGTGAGGGCGGGCATGGTCACGGACGAGATCGTTCCGGTATTGGATACCGTGCCGATGGTGCCGAAATTGGCCAGGCCCGTCGCGTGGCCGCGGATGGTGCCGGCGTTGAGCAGCAAGCCGATGCTGCCGATGGACGTGTTGCCGAGGCCGATGCCGCCAACAAGGCTGGTGTTCCACAGCAGCCCGTCATTCTCCAGCGTGCCGATGGACGCGCGGTTGTTCAGCAGCGTCTGGCCAGTGGAGACGATGGCGCCGGAGCCGGTGATCCGGTATGTCGCCAGGTTAGCGTTGCTCACCTGCGTGCCGGTCAGCGTGGTGGAAACGGTGGTCTGCGCCTGGGCCAGCGACGGCGCCGCCAGCGCCATGCCCATGGCCAGCAGCGAGGCGCCGGCCAGCAGGCGGCCGCGATTACCCTGGATCGTGTCGCGCTGGAGCATACCCTGGCCCGTATCACCATGAGTCATGGCGCCAGCACCGCCGACGTTCGCAATCCGTCCCATCATTCCCACCATCACAGATATTCCCCCACTCCGGACCACATTGCGCGCGCAGTGGACGCGGGGCATTGCCAGTAGCGGGATAGTCTTGTTTATAACGAGCACTCTCAACAGAATATTATCTTCGAAAAAAGAAATTCTTGTAATCCTGCCAATATAAACGAGAAATATCACAAAATCATGGCGCCTTGACTTTTAGTTTTTAACTAAATCTAACACAATATTATCAAATCTTACTTATAGTGATGAAATGTGATCGCTATCTTGCGATCTTTCCCCTCCCCGCACCCGCAAAAAGGACCGGTCCCTACCGGCCCTCCCCCGAATCGCATCACCCGAAGCGGCGGGGGACCGCCCCGAGGCAACCGCCCGGGCGATCAGACGGAGATCGGTTATCAGCGGATGCACTGTGCTCGGCCATTGTTGCAAGGTCCCACCGGCGTTGCCCATTGCGGCGACCATCTGGGCTGTGCTGCCGGATTTCCACCCGGCTATCCCAGGGCCGGCACTGTTCCCTCCCAGGCTCAGCCGCCGGCCTGGCGCCCAGAATCAAAACCCCCGCCGGCTTGTGCGGGCGGGGGTTTGTGCTTGGTTGCGGGGGCAGGATTTGAACCTGCGGCCTTCAGGTTATGAGCCTGACGAGCTACCGGGCTGCTCCACCCCGC
>NZ_VITN01000020.1 GCF_007828045.1 Nitrospirillum amazonense
GCCTATGACGAGCACGACGCGGGCGTGGCCAACATGGCGGTGGGTGCGCTGAAGGTGGACAACCTGACGCAGGAGCTGGGCGCCAAGCTGTCGGGCACCATAGGGACGGCATGGGGCCGGCTGCTGCCGGACCTGCGCCTGGCCTGGGTGCACGACTATCTGAACGGCCCCATCGCCACCACCAGCGTCTTGGCGGGCACCAGCTTCGTCAGCAGCACCGGCCGCACCGCCGCCGATGGCCTGGGCATCGGCGTGGGGGCCACGCTGGACCAGGGCGACGGCTTCAAGTTGCGGCTGGAATACTCCGGTGAGCTACGCCGCGACTACCAGAGCCACGCCGGTGTGTTGCGTGCCACGTTTGACTTCTGAGGGGGCGATTTCCATTGATTCCCTGCCAAGTCCCGCCAGCCGCCAGCGGCGGGGCAGGGGGCCGCCGGCCGGATGTGTGGACGGGCTTATTCCCGCTAGCCCTCGCCACACGTCCGGCCGGGTCTGGCTCGGCCGGACCGCGACGGTTCTCTGCCGACGGTTCTCTGCCAGGGCATGTGCGGCTATAACCTCCCCGCGGGCCCGGGTGGCGCGCATGCAAGAGGGGAGCTTTTCGAATGATCGAACGCATCGGCAAGGCGCAACGTTGGAGCGACGCCGTCGCCGTGAACGGCCTGGTGTTCCTGGCCGGCCACGTCGCGGATAAGACGCGTGGCCAGCCCGTCGCGGCGCAGACCGAGGACGTGCTGGCCCAGATGGACGAGACCTTGGCCAAAGCCGGCATCACCAAGGCCAACCTGGTCAGCGTCACCATCTACCTCGCCGACATGGCCGGCTTCGATGAGATGAATTCGGTTTGGGACCGCTGGGTGGATTCCGACAATCCGCCGGCGCGTGCGACGGTTGAATCGCGACTGGCCTATCCCGATTTCGCCGTCGAGATGACCGCCATCGCGGCGCGGTAACCCCACGGGCACCGGCCGGGACGGCCAAGGATTAGCTGCGGCATTTCCCGGCCGCGCCCGCTACACTCCCGCCCGATTTGGCCCGCCCGACTTGGCTCGTCCGATTTGGGTTGGCGGCAGCGATAGAGGGTGCCTATGGTGTGGGATGAGCGGCGGGGCGATCGGCGGGGGCAGACCAGCGACACGCGCCAGCCGGCGGATATCGACTACGCCCGGGTCATTCATTCGGCCAGCTTCCGGCGGCTGCAGGGCAAGACCCAGATCCTGAATCTGGGCGACAGCGACTTCTACCGCACCCGCCTGACCCACTCGCTGGAGGTGGCGCAGATCGCCGGCGGCATCGTGCGCCAGTTCCAGCACCAGTTCGCTGATCACCCCGCCCACCCCCATCTGCCGGACATCGCCCGCATCCAGGCCATCGGCTGCACCCACGATCTGGGCCATCCGCCCTTCGGCCATGGCGGGGAGGGGGCGCTGAACTACTGCATGCGCGACCACGGCGGTTTCGAAGGCAATGGCCAGACGCTGCGCGTCCTGTCCCGGCTGGAAAAGTTTCCCGAGGGGGCCGGCGCCAACCTGACGCGCCGCACCCTTCTGGGTGTGCTGAAATACCCCGTGGCCTACCGTGAGGCCGCCAATCCCGTGGTGCGGCCCGGGCTGGACGCCAACGCCACCACCATCCGCATCATCGACCGCAAGGCGTCCAAGCCGCCCAAATGCTACATGGACAGCGAGGCGGACGTGGTCGACTGGATCCTGGCGCCCTTGAACACGACGGACCGGGATGCCTTCCGCGCCTATGTCCGCCAGGACGGCAGGCATCACAAGCCCCTGCACAAATCCTTCGACTGCAGCATCATGGACCTGGCAGATGACATCGGTTTCGGCGTGCATGATCTGGAGGACGCGCTGGCCCTGCGGCTGATAGGGCGGGATGACTTCACCACCCGCGTGCCTCGCGAACGGTGTGCCGCCTTCCTGGACACGCTACGCGGCCCCTATGCCGATGAATTCGGCGGCGATGCCTACGCGGCCTTCATCGACAGGCTGTTCGGGGAGGAGGATCAGCGCAAGCTGTTCATCGGCCGCATGGTCCACTACTTGATCGCCAGTTGCCATATCGACACGCGGGAGGCGTTCCAGGAGCCGCTGATCCGCTATCGCGCCGCCATGGATGACCGCGCGCGGGTCTTCCTGGACGCGCTGAAGCAGGCGGTGATGGACATCGTCATCCTCAGCCCGGCCGTGCAGCAACTGGAGTTCAAGGGCCAGAAGATGGTGGTGTCGGTGTTCGAGGCCATGGCGTCGGAGCCCGCGAACTTCCTGCCGCGCGAGGTCTATGCCCGCTATCGGCGGGAGGGGGATAGCCTGCGGGTCATCTGCGACCACATTTCCGGCATGACCGACAACTTCCTGATGAAGACCTACGATCGGCTTTTCAGTCCGCACATGGGTTCCGTCTTTGACCAGTTGTAGGGGACCCTGGGACGGGGGGGTTGCCCCAAGGGCGCGGTGACGGGTCTCGGCGCCGGCTTGGCGCTCAATCGCCGTTGCCGGGCGCTGTTTCCCGCATCCGCGTGAGGACGGGCAGCACCAGCAGGGCGACCAGGGCGATCATGACGCCGGGGGCCAAGGGCCAGCCTGTGCGGGTCACCAGCGCGTGGGCGATGAAAGGCGTCAATCCGCCGAACAAGGCCGTGGCCCCGGTGGCACCCAGCGCCAGGCCCGTCAGCCGCCCTTCGCCGGGAAACTGCTCGGCTGTCGCCACGGCGCCCACCGCGCTGACACCGCCCGCCAAGGCCGCCAGCAGGATGGCCCCGACCAGGGCCCGGCTGGCGGACCCGCTCGCCATCAGCCAGAACAGGGGTGCCGGCAACAGCGCGCTTCCCAAGGTGAGACCGATCAGCACGGGCCTGCGCCCGACGCGGTCCGACAGCGCGCCGACGGCCGGCGTCACGGCGATGACCGCCACGGCGGCGAGGGTGGACAGCCACAGCGACATGTCTTCGCTCAACGACCCTGTGGAGGTGAGGAAGGCCGGAACATAGGTGATGCCGACATAATAAGTGATCGACCCCAGCGCGGAAATGGCGAATGACCGGAAGATGCCCGCGCGATGATGGATGAGGGCGTAGGCCAGGGGCCGGGCCGGCGCCGCCCCGGCCGTGGCCTGCCGCTCGAAGTCCGGCGACTCCTCCATGGCCGACCGCGCGATCCAGATACCACCCGCCAGCCCGGCCCCCACCAGGAAGGGGACGCGCCAGCCCCAGGACGCCATGTCCGTCGAATGCAGCAGATGCACGGTCAACGCGGACACGCCGACGGCCAGCAGGCCGCCCACCTCGCTGGCTGCCGAGGCGCAGGAGGTGACCAGACCCCGCCGCCGCGGCTTGGCCCCCTCCAGCAGATAGGCGACGACACCGGTATATTCTCCGCCCACCGAGAAACTCATGACACAGCGCAGCAACAGCAGCAGCCACCCGGCGGCGGCACCGATGGCCGTATAGGTCGGCAGCAGGGCCGTGGCCAGCATCGCCAGACTCATCATGGCCATGGACAGCAGCATCATGCGCCGGCGCCCGAAGCGATCGCCAACGTGGCCGAACGTCACGGCCCCCAGCGGTCGCAGCAGGTAGGCGATGGCGAATCCCGCCAGCGCGGTGATCAACGACCCCTTGCCGTCCCCGAAAAAGATGCGGGCGATGACGGGCGCGAAATAGAGATACAGCGTGAAATCATACCATTCCACCACCGTGGAGAACGCCGCGATCGCCATCGAGCGCCGGGAAAGGGTTGGATTTGTCCTGGGAAGGGGCTTCAGGTCATCCACCGGGGTTCTCCCTTGTCGCCAATCCGCGCGCGCCAATCCTGTGCCAAGGTAACGGCCTTGGTGTGCGCACTCCAGGATGGAAAGCGCCCCCCGATAACCAAGGAATGTCGCACTTCGGGATTGAATCCGCCGCGCCTACATAGAATGGATGATGATGAAAAGCCGATAATATATATTATGGAAATATTTATACCATACACCCCTCGACGCTCATTCCAACCTCCAACCGTTACCGGATGCCGGCCCGATATCATCTGTATTCGGCCCCCGATGATGGTTAGCGGCCGCCGGACGCCGCTAACCATGCGTGCGGGCGGGAGTTGTTGGTGGGGAGCGAAAGGAACTTGGCGGGGGACGAAAAGATGCCACCGGCGCGTCTCGCGGCGACATTTTCGTCATCACAATTGTTGTGCCATATAATAATCATGGCTATGGTGAGGGCAAGCGGCGTTCCGGTGGGCAAGCGGCCCATTCCGGGGACGTCCGAAACAGGGAGGAAAGAGAGCCATGGGCCTCATGGAGCGCTTTTCCGTGGACACCATCGCGCCGGAACAGCGGCGGGAATGCTGGAACGACATCATCGCCCAGGCCTTTCCAAATGTGGCCGTCGATCCCCGGGACGAGGATTTCACCGCCCATCTCGTCCGTCAGCCCCCGCGCCTACCGCGCAGGCCGCTCGCCGCCTGAACCCACGCCAGACACCCGTATCGAATTAACCCACGAGGGGTCGCGAGGACCCCGTGACAGGAAACAGGACCATGACTGCCGATACCGTTGCTTACCATGTCGCCGATGGCATCGCCTGGGTGCGCTTCAACCGGCCGGACAAGCGCAACTGCATGAACCCCGCCCTGAACCGCCGCATGATGGAGGTGCTGGAGGAGCTGGAGTTCCGCGACGACGTCGGCGTGCTGGTGCTGACGGGTGAGGGCAGCGCCTGGTCGGCCGGCATGGATCTGAAGGAATATTTCCGCGAGACGGAGGCCAAGGGCCTGGGTGCCGTGCGCCAGTCGCAGCGGGAAAGCTATGGCTGGTGGCGGGCCCTGCGCTGGTACCAGAAGCCCACCATCGCCATGGTCAACGGCTGGTGCTTCGGCGGCGGTTATGGCCCCCTCTACGCCTGTGACCTGGCCATCGCCGCCGAGGAGGCCAAGTTCGCCCTGTCGGAGATCAACTGGGGCATCCTGCCCGGCGGCGGCGCGACCAAGGTGGTGGTCGACCTGATCCCCCTGCGCGACGCCATGTATCATGCCCTGACCGGTGAATTGATCGACGGCAAGAAGGCCGCCGAATGGCGCCTGGTGAACGAGGCTGTGCCGCTGGAGCAGTTGCAGGACCGGGTGACGCAGGTGGCCAGGATGCTGCTGGAAAAGAACCCGGCGGCGCTGAAGGCCACGAAGGACGCGGTGCGTCGGGTCAAGGAAATGACCTACGATAATGCCGAGGACTATCTGGTCCGCGCGCAGGAGGCGGCCAATTTCCACGACAACACCGGCCGCAAGGAAGGCATCCGCCAGTTCATCGACGAGAAAAGCTACAAGCCCGGCCTGGGCGCCTACCGGCGGGGATGAGGGCGCCGCCGCCCCTTCCCCATCCCTCCCCTCGGCAACCGTGAAGCCCGCCGCCATGACCGTGCCCCCCTCCTTCCTGCCCGCACCGGACCCGGTCGCCTTCCAGGCGGCGGCGCAGCCGGACACGCTGGCCCTGGCCGACCTTACCAGCGGCCGGCGGTACACTTATGCCGCGCTGGACCAGGCGGTGAACCGCTGCGCCGGCTGGCTGGCGGCGATGCTGGACGCGCCCGCCGGCCAGCGCGTCGCCGTCCTGGGCCGCAACGACGCGGCCATGATCGTGCTGCACCTGGCCGGCGCGCGGCTGGGGTCCATCTTCGCGCCGCTGAACTGGCGCCTCACCGTGCCGGAACTGGCCTTCCAGGTGCAGGACGCCGAACCCGCCCTATTGCTGGCCGATGCCGAGTTTCTGGAGACCGCCCGACGGGCGGCGGATGGCACGGAAACGCGGGTCATGACCCTGGCAGAGGCGGAAGCGGGCTGGGGCGCGACGACATCCCTCCGCCCGACCATCCCGCCCCCCGCCGAGACGCCCAGCACCTTGCTCTACACCTCAGGCACGTCCGGCCGGCCCAAGGGCGCGCTGCTGACGGAAAACAACCTGTTCTTCACCACCGTCAATTTCGGCCTGATGAACAAGATCGGCGCCGGGTCCGTCGTGCTGTGCGACATGCCGCTGTTCCATGTGGTGGGCCTGGTGTCGCTGGCGCGCACGCCGCTGACCCATGGCGGCACGCTGCTGGTGTCCCGGGGGTTCGAGCCGTCGACGACCCTGGCGCGCCTGGCCGACCCGGCGCTGGGCGTCACCCACTACATGTGCGTGCCGCAGATGGCCCAGACGCTGCGCCAGCACCCCGACTACGACGCGGCGCGGCTGCGGCGGCTGGTGGCCCTGTGCACCGGCGGCGCGCCCATGCCGGCCGCCCTGATCCAGCGCTTCTGCGACGATGGCATCACCATCGCCGATGGCTACGGCATGAGCGAGGCGGGGACCGTGCTGGGCATGCCCCTGGGCGACCGGGACCGCATCGCCGCCAAGGCGGGGTCGGCCGGCATCCCCGGCCCCACGGTGCGCCTGCGCCTGGTGGATGACGAAGGACGTGACGTGCCCGACGGCCAGGTGGGGGAGGTCTGGATCAGCGGCCCCAACCTGTCGGCCGGATACTGGCGCCGGCCGGAACTGCCCACGCTGGCCCAGCTGGGCGGGTGGCTGCGCACCGGCGACGCCGCCCGGCGGGACGCCGACGGCTACTACTACCTGGTGGACCGGAAGAAGGACATGTTCATCTCCGGCGGGGAAAACGTCTACCCGGCGGAGGTGGAGGCGGCGGTCATGGAACTGGACTGCGTGGCCGAGGTCGCGGTCATCGGCGTGCCGGACGAGCGCTGGGGGGAAACCGGCTGGGCCTATGTCGTGGTCCGGGCCGGGCAGACCGTGACGCCGGAGCAGGTGCTGGCCCACCTGGACGGCCGCATCGCCCGCTACAAGCGTCCCCAGCGAGTGCTGATCGTTGACAGCCTGCCCCGCACCGGATCCGGCAAGGTGCAGAAGCATGTATTGCGCCAGCAGGCGGCGGCGGATTGACGTCCAAGGAAAAGGCTGGCGGCCCTGTCACGGACTGCCAGCCTGCCCCTTACCTCAGAACTTGGTGTCCAACCGGATGTAGACCTGCCGGCCCAGGGCATCCTCCAGGCTGGGCAGATAGCCGGTGAACTTGGCCCAGGGCGGGTCGCGGTCCAGCAGGTTGACCGCACCCACGCTGACCCGGACGGCATCCGTGGCCTGGAAGGCGTACTGCGCGTCCCACACCACCCAGGCCCCTACCGTGGCGGAACTGGCGGCCCCCAGGTTCACGCCGTAATCGTCCACCACGCCGGAGGTGTAGCGCATGGTCACCGTGGCGGTATGGGGCCCGTGCTCCCAGGTCAGGTAGGTGTTGTCGCGCCAGCGCGGCGTCACGGGGGCGAAGCTGTTGGCGTTGCGATGGCCTACCACCTCATAGATGGGGCCGCCCGGGTTGTTCTGGATCTCATAGCTATGGATGTAGGCCAGCGTGCTGCGCAGGGTCAGTTCATGGTCGTCCAGGTCCCAGGTATAGGCGGCGGAGACGTCGATGCCATCGGTCGTGACCGCACCGGCGTTGAAATAGCCGACATTGACACCCACCAGCGTGCCGCTGGCGTCGCGGATGACGGCCGGCCCCGTCGGGTCGGCGTTGATCACGGCCTGGGCGTTCTGCAGCGCGATCTTCTTCTTGAAGTCATAGTTCCAGTAATCGACCGACACCTCGGCATGGCGGACGGGGTTCCAGGTGATGCCCAGGTCGTAGTTGGTTGAGGTTTCGGGCTGCAGCTTGTTGTTGGGCACCGTGTTGACGTTGCGGAAGGTGCCCTTGTCCCCGGCCACCAGCGGGTCATACAGGTTGGACGTGCCGCTGGTGGCGGCGCTGCCCACCGACTGCGCCAGGGCCGGCGCACGGAAGGCGGTGCTGGCCGCCGCACGCAGGGTCAGCTCAGGCGTCGCGTGCCAGTTGACGCCGATCTTGGGATCGACGCTGTCGAAGGGGCCGTAATCCTCATACCGGATGGCGGTATCGACGTAGAGGTCCTTCAGGATGGGCAGGCCCAGTTCGGCGAAGCCGCTGCCAATCTGGCGGGTGCCCGATCCCGACACGCCCGGCGGCAGGTAGGCGGTGCGGCCGCTGGTGCGGAAGGCGTCATAGAGGATGGAGCGGTATTCATTGCGGAACTGGCCACCCACGGCCAGCGCGCTGGTGCCGCCGGGCAGGTCGAACAGCTTCCCTGTCACCACCCCCTCCGCGATCATGTATTCCGACACGGTGCGTGAGGTGGTGTAGGTGAAGAACTGGTCGATGACCGCCTGGCTGTTGACCTTCTGGTCCTTGCCGAAGGGGCTGAAGTAGGAACAGCCGTTGGTGCCGGGGGCGAAGCTGGCGGTGCCGTTGAAGGACACCGGGCAGCCGGCGCCGCCATAGCCGTTGACGGCGTATTGCAGCGACACCAGATCGGTTTCCTTGACATCGTAGACCTGCTGCTCACGGGAATAGACGCCATCCAGCGAATATTCCCAATCACCCCACAGCTTGCCCTTGGCGCCCAGCACCAGGTGGGTGCCGGTCAAATCCGTCTTGTCGTCGTCATGGGGGCCGTTCACGCCCATGACACGGCCCAGGAAGGTGACCGGCACGCCGAAGGGATTGCCGGGGTTGCTGGCGGGCACGATGATGTTGCCGCGGGTGATGGGCGTGCTGGCCACGCCGTAGCGGTCGGAATCCTGGAAGTAATAACGGCCTTCGAAGAAGATCTGCTGGGTGTCCGTCAGGTCATAGGTACCGCGCACATGCGACAGCACCTGTTTGTAGGCCGGCTGGATGGGGTTCATGGCCTGGTAGCTGAATTGGCAGGCGCCCAGGGGGAAGCTGTTGCCCACGAACACGCCGCCGGTGCCGGGGACGTCACAGCTGGGGTCCGCCACCTGCACGTTCCTGGTGGCCGCCGCCGTCGGGTTGGCCCCGGCGGCGACGCGGGCCGCCACGGTGCTGTTGTACAGCTGGGTGTAATCGATGGCGCCGTTGACGCCGTTGTTGATGACGACATCGCCGCCGCTGGCCGTGTGCGGGGCCGAGGAGAGGATGAAGTTGCCCGGCTGCGACGTGCCCGAGGGGCTGTAGAAGTTCGTCACCCGGCGCTGGGAATTCTGCAGGTTCTTCTGGTGTTCGTAGCTGAACGACCCCACGACGTGGAAGCGGTCGCCGCCGCCGCCGAACATGCCTTCCGCCAAATACTTGGGCGCGCCGTCGATGAAGGTGTACTGCCCACCCGCGGCCACGCCGTTGAACTTGTCATCGGTGATGAAGTTCATGACACCGGCGATGGCATCGGAGCCGTACAGGGCCGACGCGCCGTCCAGCACCGTCTCCACCCGCTGGATTTCGATCAGCGGCACCAGGGTGTTCAGGTTGACGTAGGGGTTGAGGTTGCTGTCGGTGTCCGTGGCCGCCGTGCGGTGGCCGTTCAGCAGCACCAGGGTGGACGACGGCCCCAGGCCGCGCAGGTTGGCGGAGCGGGAGCCGTGGTTTTCCGGCCCGCCCTTGGACAGATCCTGCGCGCCGCCCATGCTGCCGATGTTGGCCGGGGTCAGGTTGGTCAGCTGGCTGAGGTTGCTGACGCCCGAGCGGTTGATGGCGTCGCGGTCCAGTGTCTGGGTGGGGTCGGGAATATCAGCCTGGCTTTTCACCTTAAGGTAGGTGCCGGTGACGACGATCTCCGCGATGCCGTCGTCGGCCGAATCCGCGTCCTTCTGCTGAGCCATGGCAGGAAAGGCCGCAGCGCACAAAGAAATGAGCGCCGCGACCGAAGCGGTCGCCCGCAGATTAGCTGCAAATCCAGACGCGGATACACTTCCAATGTTCATTATTTTCCCTCCCCGATTGGCGTTTTATGCCGACCCACGACGGCATCGCCTTCTCTATTCATGGGGAGTATTGTGGGGGTCGTTAGATTTGTAAAATTTGTTTTTTACATGCATTAATAAATTGCACTTATTAATGCAACCATCACAAAACCGCCACCCCGGGCATGGCGCCGCCGGACATCGCAGTGATTGTGATGAATGGGGTTACTGTGATAAGGGATTTATATGGATGTCAATCTACGGCAGATCCGCGCCTTCCTGGCGGTGGTCGGGCTCGGCGGCTTTACCCGGGCTGCCGGCGCGCTGAACATTTCCCAGCCGGCCCTGACCATCCGCATTCGCCAGCTGGAAGACCAGATCGGCCTGCGCCTGTTCGACCGCAACACGCGATCGGTGCAGCTGACCCGCGTGGGCCAGGAACTGCTGCCCGTGTTCCAGCGGCTGATGAAGGATTTCGACAGCGCCATGGCCGATATCCGGGAATTCTCGGAAGAGCCGCGCGGCACCATCCGGGTGGCCGTCCTGCCCAGCTTCGCCGCCGGCCCCCTGCCCGCCCTGATCGCGGACTTCCGCGCCCGCAACCCCCGCGTCTCCTTCGTGCTGAAGGACGCGGTGGGCAAGCGTGTACTGGCCATGGTGCGCAATGAGGAGGTGGACTTCGGCATCGGCGTCGGCGGCGTGGATGAGCCGGACCTGGACACCATCGACATCTTCGAGGACCGGCTGGTGCTGGTCTATCCCCGGGGCCATGCGGCGGGTGAGCTGCCCTTGGCCTCCGTGCCCGTCATTTCCCAATTCCCGCTGGTGCTGATGGACAAGGACACCAGCGTGCGCCGACTGGTGGATGAGGCCTTCGCCGCCGCCGGCTCCATCGCCACCCCGGCGTGCGAGGCGACGTACATGTCCACCGCGGTCAGCATGGTGCGCGCTGGCCTCGGCCTGGCCATCCTGCCCGCCTCCGCTATCGAGATCCGGGGCTTCGCCGACATCGCCACGCGGCCGATCGACGATGCCGGCTTCGTCCGCCGCATCGTCATCATCAAGCGCCGGGGGAGTTCGCTGCTGCCGGCGGTGGAGGAATTCACCAAGGTGCTGTTGGCGGCGGCCAACTCCTGCGCCGCGACGCCGGGGGCTTGCCTAAACGTCGAGGTCCAGGATGGCGGAGCTGAGGCACTTGCCGTGGGCGTCCAGGGCCAGTGACCGCGTGACGCCGCCGCCCAGCGTGCGCGTCAGGACGAAGTTCAGCGCCCCCAGCCCCGGCAGGGCATAGCGCACCACCTCCCCCTGGATCAGGGCGCCCAGGTGATGGCGCACCCGCTCCACCGTCACCGCCGCCTCCAGCCGGGCGTAATCCTCCGCCCGGTAGGCGATGACGGAGATGTTGGAGGTATTGCCCTTGTCCCCCGTGCGGGAATGGGCCAGCTCGCGCAGTTTCATGGCTGAACCTCCATCATGTGGACTTGCGGGGTGACCAGCTCGCGCGGGATCAGGGTCGACTGCACGGCGATGACCTCCTTGGCCATTTTGGTGGCGCCGCCGCCGCCGGCCGGGCCGTTGGTGTACAGCCCCTCCACCTCGTTGCCGATGCGCTCGGCTTCCTTCAGGGTATGGGTGCGGCCGGCGACGCGCAGGCGGACCTCGTAGGGTTCGGGGGCCGCCGCCGACAACTCGGGCCCATGGATGGCGTCCACGCCGATCAGGTCCAGCCGCAGCTCGCGCAGGGGCAGGCCGATGATGCGCAGGCGTTCCGCCACGATATCGCGGGCCAGGCGCGCCCGCGCCAGGGCGCCCGGCCCGGCGTAGGAGATCTGGCCCTCGCCGATGTAACCATCACCGTACCCCAGCGAGACCTTGAGACTGCCGGGCCGCGCGGCCCCGCCGCCGCCATCCACCCGCACTTGGTCAGGGCCCGCCTCGGTGATCGACACGCCGCTGAAATCGGCCGCCACGTCCGGCGTCAGATAGCGCGCGGGATCGTGCACCTCATACAGCAACTGCTCCCGGCAGGTGGCGCCGGTGATTAGGCCGCCGCTGCCCGCCACCTTGGTGATGGTGGCGGCGCCGTCGGCCGCCACCTCGGCGATGGGGAAGCCCAGGCGCGCCAGGTTGGGCACGTCCTTGTAGCCGGGATCGGCGAAATAGCCGCCGCTGACCTGGCCGGCGCATTCCATGAGGTGGCCGACCAGCGTGCCCTTGCCCATGAGCGTCCAATCATCCGCCGCCCAGCCGAATTCATGAACCAGCGGCGCCAGGAACAGCGACGGGTCGGCCACCCGGCCGGTGACGACCACGTCGGCCCCATCCTTCAACGCCCGCACGATGGGCTCCGCCCCCAGATAGGCGTTGGCCGATACCAGGCTGTCCGCCAGGCTGGACACCGGGGCGCCCGTTTCCTCGATCGTCAGGTCCTGGCGGGCGCGGATAATCTCCGTCACGTCATCGCCGGTGACGATGGCGATGCGCAACGGCCCCAGGCCCAAGGACCGGGCGACGGCCGCCACGGCGGCGCCCGCGGCATGGGGGTTGGCGGCCCCCATATTGGTGATGATGGTGATGCCATTGCGCCGGCAGGCGGGCAAAACGGCCGCCATGCGATCGGCCAGCAGGGGGTCGAAGCCGGCGGACGGATCCCGCCGCTTGGCCAATTGGGCCAGGGCGATGGTCCGTTCGGCCAGGCATTCGAAGACCAGATAGCGGATATTCCCCGCCTCGGCCAGTTCCACCGCCGGCTCGATACGGTCGCCGGAATAGCCGGCGCCGGTGCCTAGTCTGACGCGTTTCAACGCGGATGCCTCCTGGTCGCGGGTCCCTACAGGGGCAGCACGCCGATGACGACGGCGACCACCGTCATCAACAGCGTGGCGCCGAACAGGTAGGGGATGCTGAATTTCTGATGCTCCCCCAGCCCGATGCCGGTCAGCCCGATCACCAGGAAGGTGGCGGGCGTCAGGGGGCTAACGGGGAAGCCGGTGGTCATCTGGCCCAGCACGGCGGCCTGCGCCACATGCACGGGCTGGCCGCCCAGGCTGCCGTGTACCGAGGCGATGACCGGCAGGATGCCGAAGTAGAAGGAGTCGGGATCGAACAGCAGGCTCAGCGGCATGGACAACACGCCCAGGATGACGGGGATGTGCCCCGCCATGCCGGACGGCATTACGGATACCGCCGCACCGGCCATGGCCTTCAGCATGCCGCTGCCCTGCATGATGCCGGTGAAGGCGCCGGCGGCCAGCAGGATGCCAGCCATCATCAGCGCCGCCTTGGCGTGGGCGTCCACCCGCCGGCGCTGTTCCGCCACGTCGGGATAGTTCAGCATCAGGGCCGCCACCGTGCCCAGCATGAACATGACCACGGGATCCACCCAGCCGCCCACCATGACCGTCATGACGGCGACCGTCAGGGCCAGGTTCAGCCAGAACAACCGGGGGCGGCGCAAGGCCCGCTCCTCCGCCGTCAGTGGCCGTTCGGCGGCCGGGACGGGCCCGGATCCGGCCACCGTTCCGGCCAAGGCCAGGCGGCGTTCCTCCCGGTGGCCCAGCCACCAGGCGGCGGCGAAGACGAAGGCCAGGCCCGCCACCTGTACCGGCACCAGCGGCCGGAAGATATCGGACACCGGCAGGTGCAGGGCGGCGGCGGCGCGGATCATGGGGCCCGTCCAGGGCAGGAAGTTCACCCCCGCCGCCAGCGACGTGACGCAGGCCAGGATGCGTCGGTCCATGCCCAGCCGATCGAACAGCGGCAGCATGGCGGGAATGGTCACCAGGAAGGTCACCGCCCCCGACCCGTCCAGATGGATCAGCAATGCCAAAAAGGCGGCACCCACGGTGATGCGCCAGGGCCGATGTCCCACCAGGCGCAGGATGCGGCTGATGATGGGGTCCAGCATGCCGGCGTCGGTGACCACACCGAAATAGAGGATGGCGAAGACGAACATGCCGGCCACCGGGGCGATGGCCTTGATGCCGTCCAGGATGAAACGGCTGGTCTCCAGCCCGAAGCCGCCCAGCAGCGCCCCGGCGATGGGCACGGCGATCAGGGCCACCAGGGGCGACAGCCGGTTGCTGAGGATGGCCAGGAACAGGACGGTGACCGTGCCGAAACCCAGTACCGCGATCATACCTCTCCCCCTTCTCCCGCGTCCGGTTCAGCCCGGACGTCGTGGCCCTTGGCGCCTGATGGTTCGTTCCCTAGGGTTAAGGAGGAGGACCCGATAAGGGAAATAGATTTGTTCTATATTTGCGATAGTAAAGTTTAATGAATTGCGCACCAACCCCTGGGGGCGGGCGGCAGCGATAATCAAAATCTATCAATCGCATAAAGTTAATCTAATTCCTTCCGCCCTTCCGCCATGGCATTCCCGGGGACAGAACACGAAACAGGCTGGGGAGGTTGACCATGCGCGTGATGACCTGGATGGCGGCGGCGGCCGGTGCCTTGCTGGCGTGGGCCGCGACGGCACCTGCGGCCCAGGCGGCAGCCCCAGCCATAGACTGCGCCAGCCTGGCCGGGCGTACCTTGCCCGAGGCACGCATCCTGTCGGCCGGGCCCGTGGCCGCCGGCCCCTACAAGGCTCCCGACGGTACCGTCACCTTTCCCGACCTGCCCGCCTTCTGCCGCGTGGTGGCCATGGCCGAGACGGAGGTGAAGGTGGAGGTCTGGCTGCCCGAGGCCGGGTGGAACGGCCGTTTCCAGGGCGTGGGCAACGGCGGCTTCGCCGGCAACTTCAGCTATTACGCCATGGGTCCGGCCCTGCGCGCCGGTTATGCCGTGGCCGGTACCGACACGGGCCACGGCCCGGCGGAGGGCAAGCCCGGCACCCGCCTGGACTGGATGCACGACCCCGTCCAGCTGGCCAACTGGGGCCACAATTCCATCCATCGCATGACCGTGGCCGCCAAGGCCATCGTCGCCGCCCGCTATGGCAAGCCGGCGGCCAAGGCCTATTTCGAAGGCTGCTCCACCGGTGGCGCCCAGGCCATGGCGGAGGCGGAGTATTTTCCCGGCGACTATGACGGCATCCATGCCGGCGCGCCGGGCATGAACTACACCCGCCTGATGATGAGCTTCCTGTGGAGTTCACGGGCCACCCTGCTGGACCCGGCCAGCACCCTGCCGGCGGAGAAGCTGACCCTGCTGCATCAGGCGGTGCTGGACGCCTGCGACGCCGCCGATGGTGTCAAGGACGGGCTGATCGAGAACCCGCAGGCCTGCCGGTTCGACCCGGCCGTGTTGGAATGCGCGTCCGGCGCCGCAGACACCGCCGCCTGCCTGACGGCGCCGCAGGTGGCCGCCGTGCGCGCGCTCTATGCCGGCCCGCGCAACCCGCGCACGGGCGAGGCGATCTATCCTGGCCTGGTGCCGGGCAGCGAATGGGGCTGGGACCTGCAGCAGGGCAAGCTGCTGGAGGCCTATGTCATCCCCCTGTTCCAGAACATGGTCTACGACAACCTATCCTGGCGCTGGCAGGACTTCGACTTCGACCGCGACGTGACGCTGACGGACGACAAGGTCGGCGCCACCATCACCGCCGTGTCGCCGAACCTGTCCGCGTTCAAGGCGCGCGGTGGCAAGCTGATCATGAGCCAGGGCTGGGCCGACCAGCTGAACGCCCAGACCTATCCCATCCAGTATTACCAGGCCGTGGCGGGCACATCCGACCCGGCCCAGGCGCGGGCGCGGCTGGGGGGATATTTCCGTCTGTTCATGGCGCCGGGCATGGGACACTGCTACGGCGGCCCCGGGCCCAACCGTTTCGATGCCGTAACCGCCCTGCGCGCCTGGGTGGAACAGGGCAAGGCGCCCGACCGGCTGGTTGCGGCCAAGCACGAGAAGGATCTGGACCCCACCTCCGCCGTGCTGCGCACACGGCCCCTGTGCCCCTACCCCGCCGTCGCCCATTGGACCGGCAAGGGCTCCAGCGACCAGGCCGCGAACTTCACCTGCCAGTGAAGCCTCAGGCCAGCATCATGGGGTGACAACATAGAACGGGCAGAAAACCACGCTAAGCGGACAAATGGAGAACATCATGCCGCTATGGCTTCGACAGGCCCCTTGAGCAGACGGAACCCATCATTGTCGAGGTGTGGCGCCTCGGTCCAGATGTAGTCGCCGGTGAGATTGATGTGTTGCCAGCCGAGGGGCGCCAGGTAGGGCAACAAATCATCGGGTATGTCTTCACCGCCGGTGCGCAGGCGCTGGATGGCTCGCTCCATGTAGACGGTGTTCCACAGGATGATGGCGGCGACGACCAGGTTGAGGCCGCAGGCGCGATGCTGCTGGCTTTCGAGGGTCCGGTCACGCAACCGGCCGAGGCGATGGAAGCACACGGCGCGGGCCAGGGCATTTCGGGACTCTCCCTTGTTCAACTCCGCTGTCGCTTGTCGGCGTAGCGCCGGGTCATCCAGCCAGTCGAGGGTGAACAAAGTGCGCTCGATGCGGCCGACTTCACGTAGCGCCAGGGCGAGACCGTTCTGGCGGGGATAGGAGCCGAGCCGGCGCAGCATCGAGGACGCCGGCACCGTGCCCAGCCGAACGGAGGTAGCCAGGCGCAATAGGTCGTCCCAATACGTTGTGATCAGCGCTTCGTCGATCCTTCCGGCAATGAAGGGCTCCAGCGCCGGCCAAGTCGCCGCGGGACCAAAGGTGTGGAGCCGCCGGTCGGCCAGATTGGGGTTGCGCGGAGCGAACCGGAAACCCAGCAGGTGGCAGAGGGCGAACACATGGTCCGACTCGCCCCCGCCGTCGGTGTGGTGGACGGCGATGTCGACGGCGCCGCCATGATAGAGCAGCCCGTCGATGACATGGGCGGCCTCCCCCCTCCGACACTGAGATCACCTTGGTGTGGAAGGGCGCATAGCGGCCGGATACCCAGGTATAGAAGGAGATGGCCAGGCCGGAACCCTTGTGCGGGTTGACGGCGCCCACCACCTCGGCTTGGCCTCCCAAGAGGAAGTGCTGGCCGTCGGAACTGGACACGGCGGCGTCGCCGAAGCGCGCTGACAGGGGATGCGCCTGTTGCGCGACGACGATGCGGGCAAGCGCGCGACCGTAGCCCTCCTCATTCAGGTGCCAACCGGCGATCCAGGTGAGTTGGCGGTAGCTGGCCACGTCGCATGCTTCCGCCATGCGGGTAAGGCCCAGGTTAGTGGCATCCGCCAGCGCCGCCGTCAGGATGACCCGTTGGTCCGGCGCCGGCATGCCGGTTCGGATGTGCGTGAAGCAGTCCGCCAACCCGGTCCAGTGTGCGACTTCCGCCAGCAATTCGGTGATACGGACTCGCGGCATCAACGATTGGACACGGTCTGCCCAATGCTCGGCCGCCTCGGGCGTCATCGCCTGGAGCGGCGTGATTTTAAGGGATGACCCGCTGATCCGCACATCCGTGAGCGACTGGCGGCCGGCGCGTTCGTTCACGTCCCGCAGGCGTTCGTCCAACCGGATACGCCGCTCCTGCAAATAGGCCATGGCGTCGCCGGGAACAGCCACGGGAAGCGGGCCCGCCACCTTCATGGTGGCGAACAGGGTCTTGGGAACCAGTTGATCTTCCACGGCCCGGTACTGTCGGCTGCCCAGCACCCACACATCGCCCGCCCTCAGCCGGTCGCGCAGTTCGGCGAAGAGGCACAATTCATAAGCTGCGGCATCAATGACATCACCGCGCAGCACTGCCGCTCGCCAGCCGCGGCGAATGAAGCCGGTGGGCAGATCCTTGGGCAGGGTCCGGCGCGAACCGGCATAGAATACGCGCATGATGTCGAGTGCGCGTAGCAAGCCGCTCGCACCCGCGATCCCCTGGAATTCGAAACTGTCCAGGAACAGAGGGCCAACGCGGCGTAGCAGGGCATGGCTTGATGTTGCCAGGGGGGCGTAGTCGGGGCCATCGTCATGCGACAGCGCCTTCGCTTCCTCTGTGGCCGCGACGAACCGGTCCCAAGGGACCACGGCACCGGTGGCCTTGGCTTCAAGCAAGGCTTCGCCCAGCTTGGCCAGCAACCGCAGTTTCTCATTGATGACGCGCGCGTTGACCTGCAGCGCTTCGGCCGCCCGCCGCTCGGCTCGCCGGAAAAGCCCACCGATCAGACGGTCGAACATGCCTACGGTATCGTCGGTGAGTCGGGTGATCGCTTCCAGCACCGTCACCACGAGAATGGCCCGGCGCCGCGTGGGTGCCAATGCCTTGAGGTGTTGCGCCGAAAGGTACCTTCCCGAACCAAGGCTCGTAACCGGTCGGCGTGGACGCCATCGGCGAGCGCCGGATTGATCGAAAGGGACCGGAGATGCGCAAAGAGCTACGCCGCTGGTGGTGGCCAGGGCCACCGGCAGCAGCCACTTGGCCATCTCGCGCTGATCGGGCTGGGTGAAGGTCCGGAACCCATAAACGGCATAGAGGGCTTCAAGTTGATCGTAGCGGGTTTGGGACCGGATCGCATACTCGGACAGGACGTCAGGCGAAAGGTCGAGCTGGTCGGCGATGAAGACCAGAACTTCTCGCGGCACCATCTCACCGGGCCGAAGCAAGCGCCCTGGAAAGCGCAGGGCGCAAAGCTGGATGGCGAACCCGAGCTGGTTGTGAGGACGCCGGCGCCGGAAGATGATAGCCAGGTCGGCGGGGCTCAGGTGTAATGGCGGATCAGATCAGGCTCCGCCGTTGGTAGCGCCAGCAGCACTTCGATCTGGGCATCGGTGAGAGCACGGCGACGGAGCATGGCGGTGGTCCTGAAGGGATCGTCACACCCCGGGAGTGGTCCGCTATGAGCCGCCCGCCGTCAACGCCGTCTGGTATTCCGCGACGATGCGCGACACGGTCGGGGGGCTGACGTCATAGACCCTGGCCATCTCGGCACCGGTTTTACGGCCGGACAGCACGCTCTCGGCAATCTCACGCCGCTTGGCGGCATCGAGTTTTTTTCGCCGGCCGCCGATGCGTCCTTCCGCCCGGGCACTGGCCAGACCGGCGGTTGTGCGTTCCTGGATCATGGCGCGCTCGAACTCCGCGAAGGAGCCGATCATGTGCATCAGCATCCGGCCGGCGGGGCTGGTCGTCTCGATCGCCTCGGTCAAGCTGCGGAACCCCGCCTCGGCGCGGGTGATGCGGTCGATCAGGTGCAGAAGGTCTTTCAATGACCGGGACAGCCGATCAAGTTTCCACACCATCACCACATCGCCGGGACGCAACTGGTCGATGAGCCGGTGAAGCTCCGGGCGGTCCCAACGTCCACCAGACATCGCCTCGGTGAAGATCCGGTCGCAGCCAGCCTCCTTGAGCGCCCGCAGCTGGAGGGCGTCACTCTGGTCGTCGCCCTTGGAAACCCGGGCGTAGCCGATCAGCATGCCGCCTCCACGTCCGTCGCGGGGAAATCATTCCCCTTGAACAGCAAGGGCTCGCCGGTATCCATCGCCAAGGCGTAGGAGAACCCGTCGCCGTAGTTCAGGCTGGCGGGGTGGCCGGTTCCCTTGCCGAACCGGTCGAGGGCCTCCAGCGCGATCCGCGCCTGCCGTTCGCTGACGGGCTCAATACGGATCGCGTAGTCCAAGATCAACTGATCCAGCGCCCGCCGGCATGCGCCGGTCGGGTCGCGCCGCGTGATCAGGCCGGCTTCGATGAAGGTGGCGGCGGAGAGCCGGCAGACGCTCGCGGCCGCCATCTTGGCGACGAAGGTGCGCGCTTCGGGCTCAGCATTCAGGATGGCGATAATCGCCGAGGTGTCGATGACCATGGCTCTGCTGGGGGCTCAGCGAGGCAAGCCGTGTTCGTCATACAGGAACGCCGATGGGTCATCGCCGCCGCCCGTCAGACGCGGTAGACCGGCGACCATCGCCATGGTCTGTTCGACCTTGGCCCGTTGTACCGGCGTCAGCGTGTCGCCGCTCGTCCGTTCTGCACGGGCCAATTCGGCTCGCACCGCAGCGCCCACCGCCTGTTCCACCGAAACCCCGCGCAGCCTGGCCAGCCGGACGGCAGACCGCTCCGTGTCCGCATCCACCGCGAGGTTCATGGTCTTCTCCTCGATTACACAAACGAATGTTTTTGAAAGCCTGCCAAACAGCACCGGTCCGCTTGGCGAAAGCGCTTTCAAAATCCTATTGCAGAATCGGCATGAAAGGCAATTGGTTTATGCAACACCCTGCGCGACCCTGCGCGGGGAACTGCACGGGAGTGACCATATTGTCCGGCTCGGTAGAACAGACGGGAAACTGCGCAATAGGAACAGATCACAGCGTACCCGTTCCTGGTTTATCTCCCTAGCGTGGTTTTCTGCCCGTTCTATGTCGTCACCCCATCATGCCGCGCGCGGCGGCGATGCGGTCGGCGATGTGCTCGCGCACGGCGGCGATGCGCCGGGTGTGGTGGCTGTCCGGATGGCTGAGCAGCCAATAGGTGCGGGTGAAGCGGATGTCCGGCAGAACCCGCACCAGTTCCGGAAATCCCGCCGCCGCATAGTCGTGCAGCACGCCGATGCCATGGCCGGACCGCACCGCCTCGATCTGCGCGACGACGCTGCCGCATTCGTAATGGCGGTCGGTGTGGCGGCCGACCTCCCCGGCGTAATCAAGGGCCCGGCTGTAGGCGAAGTCCTCCACATGGGTGACGAACAGCCGCCCGGCCAGATCCGCCGTCGTGCCCAGGGGGCCATGGCGGTCCAGATGCCTCTGGCTGGCGTAAAGGCTCAAGGAATAGTCCGTCAGCTTGCGCACCATCAGCCGGCCGTGGTCCGGCTGTTCCAGGGTGATGACCAGGTCCGCCTCGCGCCGGGAGAGGGAGAAGGTGCGCGGCAGGGGCACCAGCTGAATGGTCAGGCCGGGATGCCGTTCCGCCAGGGCACCCAGTTCCCGCGCCAGGAAATAGGTGCCGATGCCGTCCGGCGCGCCCACCCGCACCGTGCCGGTCAGCCGGTCGGCGCTGCCGGACAGGATGGACCCCGCCTGCAGCAACTCGGATTCCATGCGCTCGGCCGCCGCCATCAGCGTCTCGCCCGCCGGCGTCAGGGTGCAGCCCTGGGGCCGCCGCTCCACCAGCAGCACGCCCAGGGATGTTTCCAGCGCCGTCAGGTGCCGGGCCACCGTGGCGTGGTTCAGGCCCAGGCGCTGACCAGCCCCCAGGATTTGTCCGGCACGGGCGACGGCCAGGAAGACGCGGACCTGATCCCATTCCATCGGCACATCCAGGCCATAAAATCCGCACAACAAAGCCGCGACATTGCGCGTTGATGCGCAGTTCTGCAAGCCGGATAAGCGAGGGGATAAAATCCGGCGGAGGAACCAGAGTCATGACCAAGTCCATCCCCCATCACATCGCGGGCCGCCCTCAGGCTGGCCGGTCCGGCCGCACCGCGCCCGTCTACAACCCGGCCACGGGTGAGGAGACGGCCCGCGTCGATCTCGCCTCCGTCGATGAGGTGGCTGCGGCCGTGGCGGCGGCATCGGCCGCCTTCCCCGCCTGGGCCGCCACCCCGCCCCTGCGCCGCGCCCGTATCCTGAACCGCTTCCTGCGCATCCTGGAGGAGCGGGCGGACGAACTGGCCGCCATCATCGTGTCGGAACACGGCAAAGTGCATTCCGACGCGCTGGGCGAAATCCAGCGGGGCATGGAGGTGGTGGAGTTCGCCACGGCCGCCCCCACCCTGCTGAAGGGCGAGGTGACGGAGAATGTGGGCACGCGGGTGGACAGCCATTCCCTGCGCCAGCCCCTGGGCGTGGTCGCCGGCATCACCCCGTTCAACTTCCCGGCCATGGTGCCCATGTGGATGTTCCCGGTGGCGCTGGCGGCCGGCAATACCTTCGTCCTGAAACCGTCGGAGCGGGACCCGTCGGCCGCCCTGGTCATCGCCCGCTGGCTGGAGGAGGCGGGCCTGCCCGCCGGCGTCTTCAACGTGGTGAACGGGGACAAGATCGCGGTCGATGCGCTGCTCACCGCCCCCCAAGTGCAGGCCATCAGCTTCGTCGGCTCCACCCCCATCGCCCAGTACATCTATGAGACGGCCGCGCGCCACGGCAAGCGCTGCCAGGCCCTGGGCGGGGCCAAGAACCACATGGTGATCCTGCCCGACGCCGACCTGGACCAGGCGGTGGACGCGTTGATGGGGGCCGCCTACGGTTCGGCGGGTGAGCGGTGCATGGCCATTTCCGTCGCCGTGCCCGTGGGCCAGGTCACGGCCGACGCCCTGGTGGGCCGCCTGGCCGACCGGCTGCGCACCCTGAAGGTGGGGCCAGGCACCGACCCGCAGTCGGAAATGGGCCCCCTCGTCACCCGCCAGCATCTGGACAAGGTGCTGGGATATATCGACGCCGGCGTGCGCGAGGGCGCCAAACTGGTGGTGGACGGCCGCGACATCCGCCTTCAGGGCTACGAGAACGGCCATTTCCTGGGCGGCACGTTGTTCGACCACGTGACCCCAGACATGAGTATCTACCGGGAGGAGATCTTCGGCCCTGTCCTGTCGGTGGTGCGGGCAGACAGCTACGACCAGGCGGCCCAACTGATCAACGACCACCCCTATGGCAACGGCACCGCCATCTTCACCCGCGATGGCGACGCCGCCCGCGAGTTCGCCCATCAGATCCAGGTGGGCATGGTGGGCATCAACGTGCCCATCCCCGTGCCCATGGCCTTCCATTCCTTTGGCGGCTGGAAGCAGTCGCTGTTCGGTGACCACCACATGCATGGGCCCGAGGGCATCCGCTTCTACACCCGGCTGAAGACCATCACCACCCGCTGGCCCACCGGCATTCGCGCGGGTGCCGAGTTCGTGATGCCGACGATGAAGTAAGGGTTGGGTGCTTACTGCTCGGCCAGGCTGAAGATACGCTCCGCCGGCACCCATTTCTCCCCCAGCTTGGCCCAGGGCAAGGGGCGCTGAAAGGTATCCATCAGCGCCTCCCAAGCCTGGACGTCAACGTCGGCGGCGTCTGCCTCGGCCTTGGCCTCGGGGTCGTAGTCATCCGCCACCTCCACGATCATCGCCAGCCGGTCGCCACAAAGATGGATTTCCATCTCCAGGATGCCGGCCTGGCGGATGGCGCGCACCACGGCTGGCGGCACCTTCCCCGGCCCGTGCCACTGGCGATAACGCTCGATCAGGGCGGGGTCGGACTTCAGGTCCAACATCAGGACATGACGGTTCATCATTGTCTTTCTTGTGATAGTCACACCTTCACCGGTGCGAAGGACGGCGGCCGATCGGCGGGATCCGCACCGAAGCGGGGGTTGGGCTTGGGCCCCATCTGGAAAGTTAGCCGCCCGCCCGCCGCCAGGCTGGCATGGCTGATCCAGCTCTTGGTATAGGCCGCGCCATTCCAGGAAACGGATTGGATGTAGGGGCTGTCGGGCCCATTGCCCGGCGCCTCCACCACCAGCCGGCGATCCTGGCCCACCGCCAGCTCCGCCCGCCGGAACAGGGGCGAGCCGAAGACGTAGATGGGGGTGACGGGATCGACGGCATAGAGACCCAGGGCGCTCATCAGGTACCAGGCGCTCATCTGGCCGCAATCCTCATTGCCCGCCAACCCGTCCGGCCGGTCCTGGTGCATGGTGCGCAACAGCATGCGCACCCGCGCCTGGGTCTTATGAGGGGCGCCGGCATAGGCGTAGAGATAGGCCACGTGATGGCTGGGCTCATTGCCGTGGGCGTATTGGCCGACCAGCCCCGCAATGTCCGGCGGCGCGTCCGCCGGCATCTCCGAACTGGTGGTGAACAACTCATCCAGCTTGCGCTCGAACGCGCCGGCCCCACCGAACATCTCCATATAGCCGTAGAGGTCATGCTGGTTCAGGAAGGTGGCCTGCCAAGCGTTGCTCTCCGTGAAATCCCGCCACTTCTTCATGTGGCCCATGGCGCGGGGATCGAACGGCTCGATCCACTTGCCGGTGCTGTCGCGGGCGCGCACGAAGGTCAGCGCCGGGTCGAAGACATGGCGGCAGTTGCGGGAGCGTTCGGCCAGGGCGCGGGCGTCGTCGCGGGCGCCGGCCCCCGCCGCCAGATGGGCCATGGCCCAATCGTCGTAGGCGTATTCCAGCGTGCGGCTGACCGCCTCGTCCACCGTGTCGCTGGGGATGTAGCCCAGGCGGCGGTACTCCCCCATGCCCAGGGTCGTGTCCTCGAACGCCCGCTTGCGGAACACCGGCCAGGCGGCCTTGTAGTCGATGCCCTTGAAGCCTTTGGCCTGCGCCTCCGCCAACACGACGGCGGAATGCCAGCCGATCATGCAGCCCGTCTCCCGCCCCTGCAGCGGCCAGACGGGCGGGCCGGCCGGGCTTTCCACCGCCATGCGCACCAGCCCGTCCACCAGGTCGGGCACGCGATCCGGCTGTACCAGGGTGAACAGGGGGTGCAGGGCGCGATAGGTGTCCCACAGCGAATAGGTGGAATAGGTGTGGCGCCCCGCCGGCATCTGGTGGACGGCGTCGTCCATGCCGCGATAACGCCCGTCGCCGTCACTGAACAGCGTGGGCGCCAGCAGGGCGTGATACAGGGCGGTATAGAAGATGCGGCGGTCGGTGTCGCTGTCCGCGTCGATACGGATGCGGGACAGCTCCGCCTGCCAGGCGTCGCGCGCTGCCCCGCGAACCCGCTCGAAATCCCAGCCGGGAATGTCGGCCTGCAGGTTGCGCAGCGCGCCCGCCTCGTCCACGGCGGACAGGCCGACCTTGACCAGCAGGGGCGCCTGGGCGGCGTCGGGATAGTGCAGCGCGCATTTGAGGTTGGTGCCGGCCGCCTGGCCGCCCGCCACCGGCTGGTCGTCGGAATAGAGCTGGGCCGTGGTGAAGGGCCGCGACAGCTTCAGGGCGAAGTAGATGTGGCGCCCATCCGCCCACTGATGCACCCGCCGGCCGCCCACCAGAGTGTCGTTGCCCACCAGCCTCAGGCTGGCGTCGGTCACCCGCGTGGGCACGCCGTGCTTGTCCTGCATGCCATGGTGGAAGTCGATCAGCAGATGAGCCCCGTCCTTTCCTTGCGGAAAGGTATAGCGGTGCAGGCCGGCGCGCGCCGTAGCCGTCAGTTCTGCCGTGATGCCGCTATCCTTCAGCCGCACGCGGTAATAGCCGGGGGTGGCCTGTTCATCGGTATGGTCGAAGGGGGCGCGATAGCCGCCCTCGGGCTTCTCCAGGCTGCCGGGCTGCAGCACTACGGGGCCGACCCTGGGCACCACCAGCACGTCCAGCATGTCGCCCACGCCCGTGCCGCTGAGATGGGTATGGGAAAAGCCCATCAGGGTGCGGTCGTCCTGGTGATAGCCGGAGCAAGAGTCCCAGCGGCCGTTGTCCGTGTCCGGGCTCAGCTGCACCATGCCGAAGGGTACGGTGGCGCCGGGATAGGTGTGGCCATGACCACCGGTGCCGATGAAGGGATCGACCCAACGGGTAAGGTCTTCCCCTTCCCCCGCCCGGGCCGCTGCCAGCGGCAGCCCACTTCCACCCAGCAAGGCCAGGCCGGCGGTGCCCCCCAGCAACGTCCGACGTGTCAGCATGATCTTCTCCTTCCCCATCGCGTCCTCTCGCCTCTTGGCTCGCCTTTTGGCGGGACGCCCACGGCGCCGCCGGCCTTCACTGAGGACCGCGGGCCGATTGTGTGGATACCTATTCCTTGACCTGCCCCGGCAGATCCCAAATCTGCGCGTGGCCGCCAGCCAGGCTGGCGGCCTGGACCGGATGAAGGTCGAAAACGACGACCTCGTTCATCCCGACCTTGAGAAAGCTTTCCGGCACGAACAGGGTGCGTTGCGGCCCGACCGACCAATGGCGGCCGAGGTTGTGGCCATTGACCCAGGCATAGCCTTTGCCCCAGCCACGCATGTCGAGGAAGGTGTAGCCGGCCTCCTTGACCTCGAACATGCCGCGGTGGAAGGCAGGGCCGTCGCCCATGCCGGCCTGGAACGCCAGGCCGCCAAGGTCGTCCAGTGGCAGCCCCTCATGGGTCCAGCCCTGCAAGGGCTGGCCGTCCAACGTCACCCCGCCGATAAGGCCCTTCTGGTCCCGACCGATGCGCTCGCCATAATTGACGTGCCCCATGGTGTCGATCAGGATCTCAAGGCTGTCCCCCGCCCGGGCGGACAGGGCGATTTCGCGTTCGTTCAGGCGCCGGTCCAGCACCCCCACGCGGCGCCCGTTGACCGACACCACGGCGTAATCGCGGACCTCGCCAATGCGCAGAGTGCCTTTGGCGGCCTTGGCGAACCGGTGGCGATAGCGCATGAGGCCATGGCTCTGGCCCAGCGATTCCAGTGTCCGGGGGGCCGGCGCCACCACCGGCTTGCCCAACAGGGGCGTGACGGCCGCCGTCTCGGTCAGCCGGAAGCGGGGGATCTCCAGGGCCTTTTGCGGCGCCGGCAGGGGGGCGAACCGCTCCGCCGGCAGATAGCGCTTCATCACCTCCAGCACGGCGCTGAACTTCGGCGTGGGGCGCCCGGCCTCATCGAACAGGGCGTCATAATCGTAGCTGGAGATGTCGGGCTGATAGGTTTCGGTCTTGCGGTCGAAGTTGGCGCCGGCGTCGAACCCGAACGACGTGCCGCCATGCGCCATGTAGAAGCTGACCGAGATCTGGTGGTCCAGCATCCATTTAAGGCTGTCCAGCAAGGGCGGCGCCGGCATCGCGGAATGCACCTCGCCGAAATGATCGAACCATCCGCCCCAGAGTTCGGTGCAGATGCGCGGACCGGACGGCTTGAACGCGGCGTAGCGCTTGAACTCTTCCTCCGCCTTGTCCGTGGTGCCGAAATTGATGCCGTTGATCAGCGACGGCAGGGCGCCCTTCTCAATGACCGACGCGCCGTCGACCGTGTACAGCGCGCCGTCGAAGCCCGCCGATCGGATCTGGTCGCGCACGGCCTCCATATAGGCCCGGTCCCCCCCGTAGGAGCCGTATTCATTCTCCACCTGGGTCACCAGGACCGGCCCGCCCTTGTCGATCTCCAGATGGGCGACCTCCTGGCCCAGGCGCTTCAGCCAGCGGCCGGACAGGTCCATATAGGTGGTGTCCAGCGACCGGGCCTTGACGCTCTCGTCCGCGAAAACCCAGGCCGGCAGCGCGCCGCCGTCCCATTCCGCGCAGGCGTAGGGCCCGACGCGCAGCAGGACATGCAGGCCCTCTTCCTGCGCCAGGGTAAGCCAGGCGGACAGATCCAGGTTGCCGGTGAAGTCGTACCGCCCCGGCGCCTTTTCATGGGCGTTCCAGAAGACATAGGCGCTGAGCGTGTTCAGCCCCAGGCTCTTCAGCTTGCGCAGGCGGTCACGCCAGTCCGCGCGGGCGATGCGGGGGTAGTGCAGCTCGCCGGCCAGGATCTGCAAGGGCTGGCCATCCAACAGGAAGTGGTCGCCCGCGGTGGTGAAGCGGCTGGTGCCGGCCCGCGCGGCGGTGAAGGGGGCCATGGCGCCGGCGGTGAGACCGGCGGCGCCGGCCAGGAAGGTTCTGCGGGGGATCATGGCGGTCCGGTTCATATGGGCGTGCGCAACAGCGCCGGCTTGCGGGCCAGCAGGTCGATCATCAATTCGCCGAACAGGGTGTTGGCCCAGGCGAACCAGGATCGGGTGAAATGGGTGGGATCGTCCTGGTCGAACGCCTCGTGCATGAAGCCGGTGCCGGCATGCGTCGTCTTCAGCCAGCCCAGGCACTGGCGGATTTCGGCGTCGTCGTCGCTGGTCAGGGCACGCACGATGATGGCCATGGGCCAGATCATGCGCAGGCCTTCATGCGGGCCGCCGATGCCCTCGGCCGCCTTGCCCCGGAAGAAATAGGGGTTGTCGTCGCTCCACACCCGTGCCCGGGTGCGGCGGTACAGGGGGTCGTCGGTGGCACAGCAGCCCAGGTAGGGCAGGCCCAGCAGGCTGGGCACGTTGGCATCGTCCATGAACAGGCGGTTGCCGAAGCCATCGGCCTCATAGGCCCAGATGTCCTGGCCGGCCGCGTCTGTCATGCGACCATGGGCCCGCACCGCCGTCTCCACCTCCGCCGCCAGGGCCAGCGCGTCCTGGGCCAACGCCTCCTCCCCGCCCGCCGCCCGCCACAGCGGCGCCAGCTGGCGCACGGCGGTGACCGCGAACAGGTTGCCGGGGATGTTGAAGGCGTAGAGGCAGGCGTCATCCGACGGGCGGAACATGGCGTGGATCAGGCCTACCTTGCGGGTGGGGAAGCCGTAGCCGTCCAGCGCCAATGTCTCCGTCGGCGTTTCCGCCTTGCGCTGGAAGCGATAGGGGCCGGGACCATCCTTGCGCTGTTGCTGGCGCAAGGTGGCCACCACCAGGCGCATCGCCGCCCGCCATTCCTCATCGAACGGCGCCAGATCGCCGGTGGCCCGCCAATAGCCGTGGGCCAGGCGGATGGGATAGCACAGGCTGTCGATCTCCCACTTCCGCTCCGCCACGCCGGGCTTCATGTCCGTCAGGTCGCCCACCGCCCACTTGTTGGGCGTGGTGCCCTTGGGATCCCGCAGGAAGGCGTTGGCGTAGGGGTCGATCAGGATGCAGCGCGCCTGACGATGGATCAGACCCTGGAACACCTGGCGCAGCACGGCATCGTTCCTGGCCAACGGCAGGTAGGGCCAGACCTGGGCGGAACTGTCGCGCAGCCACAGGCATTCGATGTCGCCGGTGATGACGAAGCTGTCGGCCTTGCCGTCCAACCGCCCCAGTTCCACCGTCGTGTCCAGGGTGTTGGGGAAGCAGTTCTCGAACAGCCAAGCCAGCTCTGGGTCCGCGATGGCGGCTTTCACCCGCGCCAGCTCACGCTCCACCGCCGGGCTGGACACCTTGCGGCGCGCCGGGGGCGGACGCCGGCTGGCAAGGCTGACGGCACGGGCACGCCCTGCCGGGAAGGCCCCGGCCAGGGCGCCGCCCACCAGGCCCCGTAGCGTGTCACGGCGGCTGATCATCGCGTCTTCCTCATTTCGGCCCTTTTCATTTGGGCAGGGCTTGGCGGCCCTGGATATCGACCGTCTTCTCCACCCCCGGGGTGAAATCCGGTTGACCGCCCCCCACGAAGACCTGATAGCGCCCCGCCTCCACCGCGCGGTTGCCGGCGGCGTCCACGCCGCTGATGTCACGGGGCTGCACCTGGAAGGTCACGCGCTTGCTCTCCCCTGGCTCCAGATGCACCCGCTGGAACCCGGCCAGCAGGCGGCGTGGCGCCAGGGGGCCGGACGGCGGCGTGACGTACAGCTGCGCCACCTCCTCACCCGGGTGGTCGCCCACGTTCCTGACGGTGGCGCTGGCGGTCAGCACCTGGCCGGCCGGCAGCTCGGTCGCGGACATCGCCAGGTCGTCATAGGCATAGCGGGTATAGCTGAGGCCGAAGCCGAAGGGGTACAGCGGCGTGCCCTCGAAATAACGATAGGTGCGCCCGGCCATGGCGTAGTCGATGAACGGCGGCAGGTCGCGGACGGAGCGGTAGAAGGTCACCGGCAGGCGGCCGGACGGGTTGTTGCTGCCCGTCAGCGTCTCGGCGAGCGCCCGGCCGCCGCGCTCCCCCGGGTACCAGGCGGCCAGCACCGCGTCGGCATGGTCCTGCGCCCAGGTCAGGGCCACGGCGCTGCCGGACATCAGCACCACCACCAGGGGCTTGCCGGTCGCGGCCAGGGCCTCCAGCAATTGGCGCTGCGGCGGGGGCAGGCCGATGTCGGTGCGGTCGCCGCCGTCGAAGCCCGGCACGGCAATACTCAGTTCCTCCCCCTCCACGTCCGGCGACAGGCCAATGAAGGCGATGATGGCGTCCGCGCCCTTGGCAGCGGCCACGGCTTCCGCCCGCTGCACCTCCGCCGGGGCCAGCCACATCAGGCGCACCCCCTGGTCCTGACCGCTGTGCACCAGTTCCAGGCGCAGCCGGTGGGGGCTGGTGCCATCGACATGCAGGGGCACCACAAGGTCGCCATCCTTGCCCGTGCCGGGGTCGTTCAGCACCAGCCGGCCGTCCAGGTACAGGCGCACGGGGTCATGCCCATGGCAATCAAAGCAACGGTCCACCCGCACCGCCAGGGTGTAGTCGCCCGGGCCCGGCGGCACCAGCAGGCCGGTCCAGCGCACGGCGTAGCGGCGCGCATCCATGCCGGGGACCGGCGGTACCTTGTCCCAGTCGAAATCGATGGTGCGGTCGGTACGGGTCAGGCGCGGTTCGCCACTGAAATCCAGGCTGTCGAAATAGTCGCCGGTCAGGCCGGCCTCCGCCCCGCTGCCCGCCCCGGTCTTCATCGCCGTTTCGGGCACCAGCACGGGCACGCCCTCCGCCAGGGTCGACCCCTGGGCGTAGCGGACGGTGCCCACACCCGGGGCCATGCGCAGCGCCGCCAGGGGCGTGTAGGCCTGCACCGCGGTGCCGTGATAATTGGCCTCCAGCACGCCCAGCGCGTCGGCGTTGGGGCCGACCACAGCCAAGTTGGATCCGGGGGCCAGCGGTAGCGCGTTATTGCGGTTCTTCAGCAGTACGATGGACTTGCGCGCGGCCTCCAGCGCCAGGGCGCGGGCGTTCACGTCGTCGATACGCTCCGCCCCGATGTCGGCGTAAGGGTCGGCGGCGGTGAAGGCGCCCAGCCGCGCACGGGCGGCCATGACGCGCCGCGCCGCCTGGTCCACCGCACCCTCCGTCACCAGGTGCTGGCTGACGACAGCGCCCAGGTCGGCATACGCGTAGCGGCCGCCGCCGCCACAGTTCAGGTCGGTGCCCGCCAGCAGGGCGGCGGCGGCCGAGCCGGCGTTGTCGGCGCGGTAGTGGTGGAAGCGGGTCATGTCGTCCACCGCGTCGCAGTCGGACACGACATAGCCCTTGAACCCCCAATCCCGCCGCAGCCGGCCGTTCAGCAATTCCGGATCCGCGCACACCGGTGTGCCGTGCAGGGCGTTGTAGGCGCACATGATGGACCCCACCTGCCCTTCCGTGACGGTGGCACGGAAGGCCGGCAGGTAGGTCGCTTCCAAATCATGCGGCGAGACATCGACGTCGAAGGCGTGGCGCCCGGCCTCCGGCCCGCTGTGCACGACGAAATGCTTGGCGGTGGCGATGGCCTTGGGATGGGCCGGATCCGGCCCCTGAATGCCCTGGATGAAGGCCACGGCCAGACGGCCGGTCAGATAAGGATCCTCGCCATAAGTTTCCTGCCCCCGGCCCCAGCGCGGATCGCGGAAAATGTTGATGTTGGGCGACCAGATGGTCAGGCCCTGGTAGCGGTCATGGTCGGCCTTGGGCCCGGCGGCGTTGTATTTGGCCCGCGCCTCGGTGGAAACGGTGTCGCCCACGCGGCGCAGCAGGTCCGTATCCCAGGTGGCGGCCAGGCCGATGGCCTGGGGGAAAACGGTGGCGTAACCGGCACGGGCGGTGCCGTGCAGCCCTTCATTCCACCATTCGTAGGCCGGCAGATCCAGGCGCGGGATGGCCGGGGCCGCGCTCTGGATCTGGCCGATCTTCTCCGCCAGGGTCATGCGGTTGACCAGCGCATCGCTGTCCGTCTGCGACCAAGCCCCGGTGGGCAGGACCAGGGACAGCAGCGCCGCCCCCAGCGCAAGAACCCGCCTCACGACCGTGTCCCCTTGGTGGCGCCGGCCAGTGAGCGCACGGACAGGGCTTGGCGCAGGGCGGCGATGTCGGCGGCACTGCGCACGGCCAGCGTCACCGTCTGGCCCGGCAACAGGTCGAAGGCGTTGTCCGACAGGCTGACGTCCCTGTCACCGAACTCCACCCAGACGCCACGGGCCAGGCGCTGAGCCTTGATCGTCAGGGTATAGCCGTCGGCGGCGGGCTGCAGGTCGGCGGTCAGCCCCGGATCCGTCAGGGCCAGGTCGATGGCGTCGGCGAAATAAACGATCTCGCGCGACACCGGCTGACCACCCTGCAGCAGTTCCACCACCGCGACGGTACGGGCCGGATCAGCCCCCTTCAACAGGGCGGCATCCTCGAAGGATCCCGCGTCGGTGCTGGACAGCGGCGCCAGGGTGACCGGCGTCGTGCGTTCCTGCCGGACGGTGCCGTCCATGTCCATCACCCGCAGGCGCCACTGCGCCGCCCTCGGGGCGGTCAGGTCCGACACCAGGTGAATATTGGTCTTGCCGTTATGCCGCTGGGCCGCCGCCAGCAATGGGGCGTAGAAGCGGCGGGCATGGAACTGCAGCGCCTTCCAACGGCCGAAATAGTCGATGCTGGACCAGGAGGCGCCGGGCCAAACGTCGTTCAGCTGCCAATACAGCGACCCCATGCTGTGGGGGCGGGAGGCGCGCAGATGTTCCGCCGCCATCTGTATGCCCTCCGCCTGCATCACCTGGCTGAGATAGACGAAGGCGGCGAAGTCCTTGGGCTCGCCATAATATTTACGGATATAGAACAGCAGGCGGTCGTTACCGTTGCCATTGGCGAATTTCTGGTGCGCCCGCATGACCGGCGAATTCGGGCTGGTCAGGTCCTCGGCATTGGCGAACGCGCGCACGGTGCGCATCACCGGGAAGGATTGCAGGCCGTATTCGGACTGGAAACGCGGCGTGGTGTCCAGGTAATCCTCTAGCGGGGCGGAGCCGGACCACACCTTCCAGTAATGCTTGTCGCCGTCGTCCATGACATCGGCGGGGCCGTCGAAATCGGTGCTGGGGGTGCTGGCCCAATAGGGGACGCCGCCGGCGTACTTGGCCACCACGCCGCGCAGCACGTCGCCGAACAGCACGGTCATGCCGGTGACGATGCGCTCCCGCTCCGCAGGCGGAATGCTGTCCTTGAACGTCTGGCGGTCGGGCCAGGATTCCCAGCCGGTCTGCACCTCGTTGTTGCCGCACCACAGGACGATGCTGGGGTGGTCGCGCAGGCGCTTCACCTGGTCCACCGCCTCGGCCCGGCTGCTCTCGCGGAAGGCCACGTCATAGGGGGTGATGGCGCCGCCGAACATGAAGTCCTGCCACACCATGACGCCCATCTCGTCCGCCAGGTCGTAGAAGGCGTCGTCCTGGTAGTGGCCGCCGCCCCACATACGCAGCATGTTCATGTTGGCGTCGCGGGCGGATTGCAGCAGGGCGCGCGCGGTATCCGCCGGCACCCGGCTGGGGAAGCTGTCCATGGGGATGAGGTTGGCGCCCTTGGCGAAAACGGGGATGCCGTTCACCACGAACTCAAAGCTCTTGCCCCACTGGTCGGGCGCGCGGCGCAGTTCCACCTGGCGCAGGCCGGTACGCCGCGCCGCGGTGGCCACGACGGCGGCACCGTCATTGATGGTCGCCTTGAAGGTGTAAAGGTCGGGCGCGCCGTAGCCCACGGGATACCACAGGCGGGGATGGTCGATGCGCACCGGCAGGCTGACCTGGTTGGTCCCGGCGTCCAGTGCCACGTCCTGGGTGACGGCGGGCAGCGCCGTGCCGTCCGGGGCGGTGGGGGTGACCGTCACGCGCACGGTGCCCGGCCGGTCGGCGGTGATCTCGAACTCCGCCCGCACCGCCGCCGCCTCGGTTCCCACCTTCTGCTGCTCGATGTGGAAATCGGCCAGGCGGGGGCCGTCCCAGGCCTCCAGCCGCACGGGCCGCCAGATGCCCAGGGTGACGTAGCGGGGACCCCAGTCCCAGCCGTACTGGTAGTTGGCCTTGCGCACGTAGTTGGAGGTCTGCTTGCCTGCGGGTTCATCCCCAAAGGCGCTGTCGAACTCACCCGGCAAGGCATAAGGCTGCTTCAGCAGCCAGGGTTGCAGCTTGGCGATGGGGGAGTGCAGCGCCACCGACAGGGTGTTGGCGCCGGGGCTCAGCGCCTGCTTCACCGGCACACGCCAGCGGCGGAACATGTTGTCGGCCGACAGCAGCGGTTTGCCGTTCACGCTGACGTCGGCGAAGGTGTCCAGCCCCTCGAACACCAGATCGACATGGTCATGGCGCAGCGTCGCCTCGTCCACCGCCAGGGTGGTGCGGTAGTCCCAGTCGGCCAGGCCGATCCATTGCAGGCCCGCCTCGGCGTTGCGGTAGAACGGGTCGGCGATGCGGCCCAGGGCCAGCAGGTCGGTTTGCACCGCGCCGGGCACCGTGGCCGCCCGCCAGTGCGTATCTTCACCATGGGCCTTGGCGGCGGGATCCTGCGGCGCCAGGCGGAAGGTCCAGCCCTGGTCCAGGTCCCGCACCACGGGTGCCGCGTCAGCCAGGCCAGGCGCCATCAGCGCCAAGGCGAACGCCAGGGGCAAGGAACGGTTCAGGGCGCGCGGCATGGGAAATTTCCTCTGGTGCGGCATCAGCTTAGTCATGGTTCGGCCTGCAGGCTGACACTTCCGATGGCATATAGCGGACCATGGATAGACGCCGTGTACGTCAGGCATAGATCATGCTCCCCCGTCGCCACCGGCAAAGGGGCGGTCAGGGGGAACTGCACGGGCGCCTTGGCCGGCGACGGCAGAGGCACGGTGGCTGCCACCGGCCCGTCGCAACCGTCCACCCGCACCACCAACTCGCCATTGGGCTTGGTCGCGGGGTGGCTGCGGACCTTGACGGCGTCGTGGGCCAGGCCGTAGTTGCGCGGCAGGCGCGCGGCCTGCACCGTCAGCGCGGTGACGCCGTTCAGCCGGGCCTTGGGATAGACCCAGCAGGCGTCAAACAGATTGACGTTGAACACCGGGCTGCGGGTGGCCGCATCCGGCGTCAGGGGAATGCGCAGGCCCATTTCGCCCTGGGGGCAGGCCGCCAGCTCCCCGCTCTGCCGCGTGCGCAGCGCTTCGGCGGCCAGATCGTACCGGCGGGGGGCGGCCAGCATCTGGCCGGCGTCGCTGAACACGGCCGCGTTCAGGATGGCCGGCAGGGTCAGGCGCAGCGGCGCCTCGTACCGGGGGGACGCCGGGGTCGGCGCGCTGCCATCGGTGGTGTAGCGGATGGTGCCGAAGCCGGCCTGGTTGGACAAGGCCACCGTGGCGGCGCCGGCGGCGAGGGCCGCGTTGGGCCCACCCTCCACCGTGAAATCGACGGCGAAGGCGCTGTCGGCCGCGTCCACGCCCAGGTGACGGTAGCGGGCCAGCTGCGCCGGCAGGCGCCCCAGGAAACCACGCCAGTCACGCCGGTCCTTGGGCGACCACAGCCCCTCCGCCAGGGCGTCGATGCGGGGATAGATGGCATGGGTCACATGCCACGGTGTCATCATGTATTCCGTCCAGAGATTGCCCTGGCCGCCCAGCACATGGCGCGCCTGCTCCGCATCCAATTCTGCCGGCAGGGCGTCGTAGGCGTAGATGTCCGCTAGGGTGACGATGGCCAGGCGGCCGGACGGCTCATCATTCCGGCGGCTTTGCAGGCTGTCAAGGTACAGCGTCGGTGCCGGGGACAGGATCACGTCGTGGTTCATGCGCGCGGCGTCCACGGCACCCTTGGTGCCGCGCCAGGACATGATGGTGGCCGTGGGCGGGATGCCGCCTTCCAGAATCTCATCCCAGCCGATCATGCGCCGCCCGTGGGCCGCCAGGTATTGTCCCACGCGTTCGATGAACCAGGTCTGCAGCGCGTTCTCATCCTTCAGGCCCAGGGCCCGCATGCGCGCCTGCACCTGGGGGGACGCCTTCCATTCGTCCTTCAGCGCCTCATCCCCGCCGACGTGGATGTAGGTGGAGGGGAACAGGGCCATCACCTCATCCAGCACGGTCTGGATGAAGGTGAAGCTGGCCTCATCGACATTGAAAAGATAGGGGTTCACGCCCCAATCCACCGCCACCGGCGGCCGGGTGCCGGTGACGCCGATCTTGGGATAGGCCGCCATGACCGCCTGGCCGTGGCCGGGCATGTCGATCTCCGGCACGATGGTGACATGCCGGGCGGCGGCATAGGCCACCAGGTCGCGGATCTGGTCCTGGGTGTAAAAGCCGCCGTAGCGCTGGCTCGGTGCGTCCTTCCCGCCCGCGCCGGGCGGCGTGCGCCAGGCGCCCACCTTGGTCAGGCCGGGATAGTGCTCGATCTCCAACCGCCAGCCCTGGTCGTCCGTCAGGTGCAGGTGCAGACGGTTCAGCTTGTGCGCCGCCATCTGGTCGACCAGGGCCTTGACGCTGTCCATGGGCTGGAAGTGGCGGGCCACGTCCAGCATCAGGCCGCGCCAGGAAAAGCGCGGCCAGTCCCGTATCTCTTGCACCGGCACCGTAACCGGGCCCCGCCCCTCCCCCTCCGGTGTCAACAGCTGGACAAGGCTCATCGCGCCATAGAACAGGCCGGCCTCATCCCGTGCCACGACCCGGATGCCCTGCGGCGTCACCGCCAGGGTATAGCCTTCGGCCTGGGCCACCGGGGCGGCGGCATCCAGGGCCAGGGTGATGGCGGCGGCACCGCCGTCCCGCACCTCCAAGCCCAGGCCCCGTACCCGCCCCACCATATCGGCCAGCAGCGTGGCCGCCTGGCGTGCCTGGGCGTCACCGGCCGGCACGGCGATGCCGGCGCCGGCGTTCAGGGTAAAGGTTCCTTGTCCTGTCCGGAACTCGGCCGGCACGGGAATGAGGGCTGGCGCCACCCCAGGAGTTGGGGGCACCGGATCCGACCCGGCGGCGGCACTGCCCGCCACCACGATCGCCATGGCCAAAGCCGCCAAAACGGTCCTCATTCCCATTGGCCCCATCCCCTCAACCTCGTTCCCGTTCTCAGCGCTGCGCCTTGGGCAACTCATCCCAAACCTTGGGATCTTCCGAGCCCAGGACCCAGGAGCAGAAGCCCTCCAGGCCGTATTCCTTCACCAGGGCGTAACGGTCATGGAAGCTGCGGGCCTCGGGCATGAACACCCACTCGCGCATCTGGTCGCGGTAGAAGAAGTAAAAGGCCTCATGCTCCACCGGATCCCACTGAATCTGCGCGCCATACTGCTTGGCCTGCGGGATGGACTCGTCGGCATCGAAATAGGCGCCGGCGATGTTGGACGCCTCGGTCCCGTCCGGCTTTACCGGATTATCGGTGTACCAGCGGTAGCCATAGAGCGGGATGCCCAGGGACAGCTTTTCCTTGGGGATGAACTGCAGGGCGTACTTCAGATGCTCCATCACCCACGGCATGCCGGCCACGGGGCCGGGCACGGTCCAGCGCGTGTGCTCGTCATAGGTCATCAGACAGAACAGATCGACCGCGTCGGCGATGGCCTTATAGTCGAAGGCGCCGCGCCAGAATTCCCACATCCACTTGGAGAAGGGGCCGCGGCCGGCGTGGCCCGGCGCGTTGGGCACGACGGCGATGGACAGCTTCAGGCCGGCGCCATGCAGGGCGGTCGCCGTCTGCTTGATCAGCAAGGAGAAGGCGTCGCGGTCGGTCCAGGCAATATTCTCGAAGTCGAACTGATAGCCGATCAGGCCATGCTCCTTGGCCTGCTGCACCAGCGAGGCGATCATGGCCTTCTTGGCCGTCTCGTTCGTGATCAGCTCATGGAACTTCTGCTTGTCCACCGGCGAGACGATGGGCATGACCGGCACCTTGTTCTCGTGCGCCAGCTTCAGCACATAGGGGTTGGGCTGCCCATACACCAGGCCGTTCTGGTCGACGCCATACCAGGTGGGCACCAGCAGGTCGATCTTGTCGATGTGCTGCTCGAACGAGTTAATCGATTTCTGGGTTTCCATCATATAGAACAAGGCGGTAGGCGCCTTAGCCCCAGGGGCGGCCCCGGCGGTGGACGCGGATCCGGCGGCCACCAGCATCGACAGGCCGGCGGCCAGCGTTCCCAACAGTCGTTTCATGACATCTCCTTCAAGGCGGCTTTGGCGCCGCTCACTGCATCTCTATGCGGTAGACGTAGGCGGCGATGGCGCCCGCCGGCCGCTGGGGCAGGGTCAGGTGCAGGCCATCGGCGTCCTGGCGGAAGGTCAGCGTGCCGCCCCCGGTGCCCAGCAGGGTCACGGCCTTCACCTTGTCCTCCGCCTTCAGGCTGTGGATCACGGCCTCCCCCTCCGCCGGCCAGCCCAGTTCGATGGCGTAGAGGGCCGCGCGCTTGGTCGTGAAGCGAAAATCCTGGGCCGTGTAGGGCTTGGTCTTGGTTTCCTGGAAGGAGCCGCTGGCCACCTCGGTCGGGCCTTCACCGAACTGGCGCCAGGGCCGGGTGCCGTAGATGGCCTCGCCATTCACCGTCAGCCAGCCGCCCATGGCCATCAGCGTGTCCTGCGCCCCTTGGGGAATGCTGCCATCGGCGCGCGGGCCGATGTTCAGCAGCAGATTGCCGTTCTTGGACACCACGTCGGCCAACAGATGGATCAGCGCCTGCGGCGATTTGTAGGTGTCGTTCTCGACATAGCCCCAGCTGTCGTTGCTGATGGAGGTGCAGGTCTGCCACACGCGCGGCTGGATGCCCGGCAACTGGCCACGCTCGATGTCCAGCACGCCGGCGCCCTCGGGGAAGGCGCCGATCTTGTAGTTGACGATGGCGGATCCACCCAGCTTGGCTTGGCTGTTGTAATAGTAGGCCAGGAACTTGGGCAACGTGCTTCGGAACGTCGGGTGGCCGATCCACCAGTCAAAGTAGATCAGGTCGGGGTGGTAGAGATCCACCAGCTCCGCCGACCGGGCCAGCCAGTCGCTCAGCCAGGCCTGCGACACCGGCGTGAAGTCGCCGAACACGTCGGCGTCGTCCGACCTCTTCTCCTTCACCCGCAGCTGGGCGGGGCCGTAGAAGTCCGCGTAGCGTGGATCATTGACGTCTGAGGGGATCTTGCGTCCCTCATCGAAGAACCAGTCATGCTCCGCCCGGTGGGACGACAGGCCAAGATGCAGGCCTTGCGCCCGCACCGCCCGCGCCAGATCGCCGATCAGGTCGCGCTTGGGCCCCATGCGCACCGCCGACCACTCCGACAGCTTGGTGTCGTACAGGGCGAAGCCGTCGTGATGTTCCGCCACCGGCACCACATACTGGGCACCGGCCGCTCGGAACAGGGCGGCCCAGGCGCGGGGGTCGTACTTCTCCGCCTTGAACAGGGGGATGAAGTCCTTGTAGCCGAACTTGTCCTGGGGGCCGAAGGTCCTGATGTGGTGGTCGTATTCCTTGGTGCCCTTGGTGTACATGAGGCGCGAGTACCACTCGCTGCCAAAGGCGGGGACGGAATACAGGCCCCAGTGGATGAAGATACCGAACTTGGCGTCCGCATACCATTGCGGCACCTGGTAGTTCTTCAGCGAGGCCCAGTCCGGCCGGAACGGGCCCTGCCCATCCCCCTGCTCCACTTGCTTCAGCTCGGCGGCGACGTCGGACACATGCTTGGCGCCGCGCTTTTCCCACTGCAGGTCGATTTGCGCCGGCGACAGGGTGTCGGCGGTGGGGTCTGCGGCGGGCGCGGGCGCCTGCTTGGCGGCAACAGCCGCCCCTGCCGGAACGGACAGCGCCGTCGCCAGCAGGCAGGCCCGGATCAGGCGCCCCCCGGTCAAGCGTGAAGAGCGGCGGATCATGGCTTGGCCTCCGGTTCGGACAAGTTGAGTCGGATCGGCGGGCGGTGGCGCTGCCCAGCCGTAGGGGGCGGATCTGTCAACCGCCCCATTCTGCCAAATCTTTTCTTTAATTTAAAAAAGAATGGGCCGCCGCCAAAGCGCGAGGCGACGGCCCAGGGGAGGGAGGCTTACATCTTGTAGGACATGCTGACGGAGTAGACGCTGCCGTTGCGGTAGTAACCGATCGGCGCCGCCTTCGTGCCGCTGTAGGAATAGTACAGCTCATCCAGCAGGTTCGTGGCGTTCACCGTCGCCTGCAGGTTCTCCGTGATGCTGTAGGTGGCGGAGAAGTCCAACTGCATGTACGAGTCGGTCATATTGTTCGAATTCAAACGACCGATGCTGGTGAAGTAAGACGACCGCCAGCCAAGGCTCACGCGCGCCTGCAGCGGCCCCTGCTCATAATAGGGGATGAAGTTCACCGTATGCCGCGACAGGTACGGCATGTTCAGGCCCGCAGCGGTATCGGCAATCGCGTAGGTGTAGTTGGTCTGAATACCGAAACCGTAAGCGATATTCGTCTGATAAAGAGCGGAGAAGCCCTTCACATTCGCGTCAGAGAAGTTCTCAGGCGTTGTGATGGAGTAATCATGGACCAAGCCGTCGCGCTGGCTGACAAGCGGCACGTTATCCTTCGTGACACTCACGATGTACGACGAAATCTGGCGAAAGAAGAATTCGCCAGAAACCAGCGAGTCCTTATTGAAGTACCACTCGGCGGAAACGTCGTAGTTGTTCGACTCGTACGGCTTCAGGTTGGGGTTGCCGCCACTGCCGTTGAAGCTGGTGTCGTCCTTCGAGAAGGCGCCGGCGTAGTCGGCATAACGCGGACGGGCGATAACCTTGGCGGCGCCGAAACGAACCACCACATCGTCCGTGGCATCATAAGCGATATTGAAGGACGGCAGGAAGCGGCCATACCGGTTATTTGTGGTCACCGACTGATAGCTGTTGCCGTTATCGCTGGTGTCCCAGAACTTTATATCGTCGTCACTGTGGACGTAGCGCACACCCAAATTACCGCGGTAATTGGTGCCGGCAAAGTTGGCCTGGACGTACGCGTTCCCGTTCTTCTCGGTCACCTTATATTCGGAACCGTAGTCCCGATAATAAGTAGTGTTCAGCCCATCCAGATAGTTGACCACCGCCTCTTTGCTGATGGTGGAGAAGTGGATGAGGTCGCCGCTCGCATTCAGGTCGTCGAACACGCTGCTCGGCACCGGCGAGGCGCCCAGACTGGTCAGGGAAACCGCGCCATTGGACATGGTCCGGCTGCCGTAGGCGCGAACCGTGTTCATATGGTCGGTATATTTCACACCGGCCTGGACGCTGGTGATCGGACCCAGATTGAAATCATGGGTCACGTCCATCTGGCCGTAGGCCTCGGAGTCGGCATTCAGCTGAGCCGCAATACCGCCCGCTTGCCCACCCGCGGCCCGGGTCGACAGCGCATTGCCGGACGCGGAGCCATTGGTATAGGTGACGTTCGTGTTGGTACCGTCATAAGCGAAGCTGTACGGCGCCGACGAATAGAACGAGAGCAGGTATTCGGGGTCCTTGCCACCGAAAGCGCGGGTGTAGCCGACGTCGGTGTAGACCTTCCAATCCTTGGTCGGCGTCCAGGTGCCGGCCAAATTCAGGCGCGCGGTCTGCACCGTGGTCTCGCGATAATTCGTGTCCAATTCGGTGTAGGCGCCATTCCCCAACGTCGCGTTGGTGATCAGCCCATCCTTCACCGTGGCCGTCTGAAACGCGCTCGTGCTGCCAGCCGGATAAATAAAGCGGGACTGGCTGAAGTTGTTATAGTCGCCGTGAATGTAGATGCCCGACAGATTGAAATCGAGCGTATCGGTCGGCTGGTACTGAATGGCGGCCTGCACACCCTCACGTTCGCGGGTCTGCTGGAAGTAGGCGGCATTGATGCCGGCCGGGTACTTGGCGGAATTGATATCGCCGCCCGTTACGGCCACATTCGGATTGGCGGCCGTGAGGTCCTTGCCGCTGCCGTAGCCGAAGAATTCAATACCCGCACGCGACAGGTCTTCCTTGTCGTAGGTGCCGGCGACCATCACACCGAAGTTGCTGGCGGCGTTCTTCCAGCTGTAGAGCAGAGACCCGCGCGGATTTCCTTGCTCAGACCGCGTGTTGTACGAATAGCCGACCGAGCCGCGTAGCGTGTTGGCGTCCAGGTCCAGCGGCTTGCGCGTGTGGATGATGACGGTGCCGCCCAGGCTGCCTTCGTCGATGCGGGCTTCCGTCGACTTGTACACCTCGGCCTGGTCAATGATTTCCGGCGACAGCAGGCTGTAGTTGAACGTGCGGCTGTTCGGGTCGTTGGGGTTGCCGCCCCAGTCGGCCGAGGCGATGCTCTGGCCGTCGACCAGGATACGGTTCAGCGCCGGATCCGTGCCCAGGATGCTGATCTTCTCGCCTTCACCGAATTGGTGGTCGACGCTGATGCCGGGCAGGTGCGACAGCGATTCCGCGACGTTGGTGTCGGGGAACTTGCCCACGCCTTCGGCCGAAATGACATCGACGATAGCATTCGCCTCGCGCTTCACCTCGATGGAGCGCTCCAAACTCTTGCGGATACTTGTAACAACGATCTCTTGCAGCTCGTCGTCAGCATTGGCATCCGCCGCGTACGCCTGGACGGATATGAACGATGTCGCCTCCATGCCCATCAGCATGGTGGTAACCAAGGCATACTTCTTAATTCCCATGATATGGTTTCCCCTGCTGCGCTTTATTTTTCTGCGTTCTGCCGATGTCTTTGATTTCGATCCGAACCGTATCGGCATTACTGAGTCGGTGTTAGCGGTAACCAAAGTGCCGCAGAGCCCCGCGCTCGTCAATTTTTTTTTAATTTGCTTTCATAATTCCCCTTTTACCCTGATGATGGGTGCAACGGGCGATGGCGGAAGTGAGGAATACCAGCAGGATGCGGGCCGGCCGGCCCACCCCGTCAGGGAGTGGCGACAACGCCCCCGACGCTGCCCCGCCCACCCGTTCCATTCACGATCACGGACAAGGATGGCGCCCATGGCCCCTGTGAAACCGTCCCCCTCCCCCCATCAGAACCGCGCGTCCATGGTCGTCATCGGGGTTCTGTTCTTCATCTTCGGCTTCGTCACCTGGCTGAACGGGCCGCTGATCACGTTCGTGAAACTGGCGTTCACGCTGGACGACGTGAACGCCTTCCTGATCCCCATGGTCTTCTACTTGTCCTACCTGTTCCTTTCCCTGCCCTCCTCCTGGGTGCTGCGGCGGACGGGCATGAAGAAGGGGATGGGGGCTGGGCTGTTCGTCATGGCCGTCGGTGCCGCGCTTTTCGGCGAATGCGCCACGATTCGGGTCTATCCCGGCGCGTTGGCCGGCCTGTTCGTCATCGGCGCCGGCCTGTCGCTGCTGCAGACGGCGGCCAATCCCTACATCAGCATCCTGGGGCCCATCGACAGCGCCGCCCAGCGCATCGCCGTCATGGGCATCTGCAACAAGGTGGCGGGCATGCTGGCGCCGGTGGCCATCGGCGCGCTGGTGCTGAGCGGCATCGACACCCTGGACCAGCAGGTCAAGGCCGCCCCCACGCCCGAGGCGCGGGAGGCGCTGCTGTCCGCCTTCGCCGCCAAGATTCATCTGCCCTACCTGGCCATGGCGGCGCTGCTGGCCCTGCTGGCCGTTTGGGTGGTCCGCTCCCCCCTGCCGGAAATCTCGGCCGACTCCAATGCCGGGGGCGAATCGCGGGACGGGGACGCCCCGCCCCTGAGCCGCATTCCCCACCTATGGCTGGGCGTGTTGTGCCTGTTCCTTTATGTGGGGGTGGAGGTCATGGCCGGCGACGCCATCGGCACCTACGGCCATGGGTTCGACCTGCCGCTGGACGAAACCAAGTTCTTCACCTCCTTCACCCTGGCCGCCATGCTTGCGGGCTATCTGGGCGGCCTGGTGCTGATTCCCCGCGTGCTGTCGCAGGAACGGTATCTGGCCCTGTCCGCGGCCCTGGGCGTAGTGCTGACCATCGCGGCCTATGCCACCCATGGCTACGCCTCCGTCGCCTGCGTGGCGGCGCTGGGCTTCGCCAACGCCATGATGTGGCCCGCCATCTTCCCGCTGGGCATACGCGGCCTGGGCCGGCACACGGAGATCGGCTCCGCCTTCATGGTCATGGGTATCGCCGGCGGCGCCGTCCTGCCCCAGCTGTTCGTGCAGTTGAAGCAGCACTTCCCTTTCCAGACCGTGTTCCTGGCCCTGATGGCGCCGGCCTATCTCTACATTCTGTTCTTCGCCCTCTACGGCCATCGCGTCGGCCGCAAGGCCGCCATCGCGGCTCCCTCCCTCGCCTGATCCTTATCGCTTCTTTTCGAAAAAGCTCATGACATCCGATTGCTACTATCTGGGCGTCGATGGCGGCGGCACCAAATGCCGTGCCCGCCTGCGCGCCGCCGACGGCACGCTGCTGGGTGAAGGCCTGGGCGGTCCCGCCAACATCCGTCTCGGCCTTGACCGGGCCTGGGCCAGCATCATGGAGGCCATCCAGGCGGCCCTGGCACAGGCTGGCCTGGACGCCGCCGCCTTTCCCCGGTTGCACGTCGGCCTGGGCTTGGCCGGCATCGTCACGGCAGCGGACGGCGTCCGCACCCGCGCCGCGGCCCCCAGATTCGCCAGCGTTTCCGCCGAGACGGATGCCCACGCCGCCTGCCTGGGCGCCTTTTCCGGCCGGGACGGCGCCATCCTGATCGCCGGCACCGGCAGCGCCGGCTATGCCTTGATCAACGGCCAGGGCCACGCCGTCGGCGGCTGGGGGTTCGAGGTCTCCGATGAAGGCAGCGGCGCCAGCATCGGCCGCGAAGCCATCCGCGTCACCCTCCGTGCCCATGACAGCCTGGCCCCGGAAACCGGCCTGACCCGGCAAATCCGGCAGCGGCTGGGCGGCTCACCCGCCGCCATCGTCGCCTGGGTCAACGATGCCGGCCCCGCCGACTATGGCCGCCTGGCCCCGGATGTCCTGGCGCACGCCGCCAAGGGCGACGTGGTCGCCTGCACCATCATCGCCAAGGCCGCCAAGGAGCTGGAGACCTACATCCGCCACCTGCACGCCCTGGGGGCCCCGCACCTGTGCCTGATGGGCGGGCTGTCCGCCCCGCTGACCCCATGGCTCAGTCCCTGGGCACGGTCCCTGCTGGCCGCACCCGAGGGCGACGCCCTGGAAGGGGCCTTGCTGATGGCCCGCCTGAACATCCCCTCCCCCATTGCCAAGAGCGCCCTGCCATGACCCTTGACACCCTGATGGCCCCCCTTATGGCAAGCGAGGCCGCTGAAACCCCGGACGCCCTGCGCCGGCAAATCGATCGTTGCGGACCCCTGTTCCAGGATTTGGGTGAGCGCCTGCGCCGCCTGGCGCCACGCTTCGTCGTGACCGGCGCCCGGGGCAGCAGCGACCACGCCGCGACCTACGGCAAGTACCTGATCGAAACGCAACTGGGACTGCCCGTCGCCTCCATCGGCCCGTCCGTGGTGTCGCTGTACCAGACGCCCCTACACCTGAAAGACGGACTTTACGTCGCGGTGTCGCAATCGGGACGCAGCCCCGACCTGTTGCGCCTGACGGAGACGGCCAAGGCCGGCGGCGCCTTGACCGTAGCCTTCGTGAATGACGAGACCTCACCCTTGTTCCAGATGGTGGACGTGGCCATCCCGCTGTGCGCCGGCCCGGAAAAGAGTGTCGCGGCGACCAAATCCTATCTGACCTCGCTGTTCGCCTTCCTGCAGATGGTGGCGCACTGGAAGGCGGACCCGGCCCTGCTTGCCACGGTGGCCGACGCCCCCCGTTGGCTGGAAAAGGCCGTGGCGCTGGATTGGTACCCCGGCTTATCGCACCTGGCGGCCGTCCGGGGGCTCTACATCATCGGCCGGGGGCTGGGCGCCGCCGCCGCCCAGGAAATGGCCCTGAAGTGCAAGGAAACCAGCCGCCTGCATGCCGACGCCTTCAGCGCGGCCGAGGTCATTCACGGCCCCCTGGCCCTGGTGGGTCCGGACTTCCCCGTCCTGGCGCTGACGCAGGATGACGCGACCCTGGCCCCCACCAGCGACGCCATCCGCCGCATGGTCGGCCTGGGCGCCACCGTGCTGTCCACGGCAGGCGACATTCCGGGCGTGGTGGCGCTGCCCGCGGTGGCCGGCGTGCCGGCGGAACTGGCCCCGCTGACGGCGGTGCAAAGCTTTTACATGGGCATCCACCGCATCGCCACCGACCGGGGCCTGAACCCCGACGTTCCCCCCAACCTGGCCAAGGTGACGGAGACGGTCTGACATGCGCCATCTTCTGACGGGGGCCCGGCTGTTCACCGGCGACGTGCTGCTGGATGACCACGCGCTGCTGCTGGCGGGGGCCGAAATCCTGGACATCGTGCCAGCCGTCGCCAGTGTGGCGGGCGCGGCGCGGGTGCCCCTGCCCGAGGGCAGCCTGCTGGCCCCGGGCTTCATCGACACCCAGGTCAACGGTGGTGGCGGCGTGCTGTTCAACGACGCGCCCACCGCCGCCGGCGCGCTGGCCATTGCCGCCGCCCACCGCCGGTTCGGCACCACGGCGCTGCTGCCCACCGTCATCACCGACGACTTGAACACCATGATGGCCGCGGCGGAAGCCGCCGCCGAAGCGGCCGCCGTACCCGGCGGCGGCGTTATCGGCGTCCACCTGGAAGGTCCGTTCCTGAACCCGGAACGTCGGGGCGTGCACAAGGCGGCCCACATCCGCCGGCCCAACGGCATCGACCTGGACCGGCTGTCCGCCCTGCCCCGCCACTTCGGCGACCTGGGCCGCGTGTTGCTGACCCTGGCGCCGGAACAGGTGGACGATGGCGACATCGCGCGGCTGGTGCGCGCCGGGATGGTGCTGGCCGGGGGGCATTCCGCCGCCAGCCATGAACGCACGCAAGCGGCCTTGCGCGCCGGCCTGCGCGGTTTCACCCACCTGTTCAACGCCATGCCGCCCATCAGCAACCGGACGCCGGGCATAGCCCTGGCGGCCATGACCGCCAAGGACGCCTGGTGCGGCCTGATCGTTGACGGCGTGCATGTGCATCCCGATCTGCTGGCGCTGGCCCTGGCCGCCAAGCCCCGGGGCAAGATGATGCTGGTCACGGACGCCATGCCGCCCACCGGCACCGACGCGACCACCTTCACGCTGTATGGCGAGCGCATCCACCGCCGTGACGGCCGGCTGGTGACCGATGACGGGGTGCTGGCCGGCGCCGACATCGACATGGCGCAGGCGGTGCGCAACGCCATGCGCCTGCTGGGCGTGGAACTGGAGGAGGCGTTGCGCATGGCGTCGCTTTACCCCGCGCGCTTCCTGGGCATGGACGGGCGTCTGGGACAACTGGCCGCCGGGTTCCAAGCCGACCTGGTGCTGCTGGACGCGCAGCAGCGGGTGCTGGGCACCTGGGTCGCCGGCCAGCGGGACGGAGCGGCCTCGCCCGCCTGAGTGATCGGGAACCCGGACAGGCGGTGGATTATATTTTATATGCTATCCCACTGTACAAATGTGCAGCGAACTTTCTTCGCCCGTCCGCAATTGCGTCATTGTGTCTCTGACAGCGGTGTCTCATCATGAGGTGGAATAAAGAAATTAAATTGCATAAGGGAACCCGGCCGCATGCAGCCGCCCCTCGCCCACCAACAGCCTGAGCTCCACCCCACCCTGGGGGCCAGCCTTTCCGGCACGAATCTGGAACGCGCCGGCGACCATAACCAGCGGGTCATGCTGCAGGCCATTCGCGTCAGCGGTCCCTTGACCCGGGCCGACCTGGGACGCATCACCGGCCTCACGCCACCGGCCATTGCCAACATCACGCGGCGCCTGCTGAACGAGAGTCTCATCCTCGAGGTCGGCCGGTTGCAGGGCACACGCGGGCAGCCCGCCATGCGCTTGGCCATCAACCCGGACGGCTGTTTCGCCATCGGCGTCAATGTCGACCGTGACCATGTGACCCTGGTGGTCCTGGACCTGCTGGGCCAGGTGCGGCACCGCGCCGTGCTGGAGGTGGACTTCCCCCTGCCCGACGCGGTCGCTGCCTTCTTCAAGGCGCAGGTGGGGGAATTGGTGGAAAGCCAGACCTTCCCGCGCAACCGCCTCATCGGCATCGGGGTGGCGCTGCCCGATGATCTGGGCCGGGTGAACCAGCCCAACCGGCCAAAGAGCTTTGAGGCGTGGAGCACGACGGACATCCCCGACCTGTTCACGGCCACCCTGCCCCTGCCGGTGTTCATGGAAAACGACGCGGCGGCGGCGGCGCTGGGGGAACTGCAGTTCGGCCATGGCTTGCGCGACCCCAGCTTCTTCTACGTGCTGATCAACCAGGGCCTGGGCGGCGGAATCGTCATCGACGGCCAGTACTTCAGGGGGGCCCAGGGCCGTAGCGGCGAATTGGGATTCCTGCCCATCACCTCCCCCCGCACGCCGGCGCGGACGTTGGAAGAGGCGGTGTCGCTCTCGGCCCTGTGCGCCTATCTGGCCGCCCGGGGCCGCGCCGTCACGCAACCGGAACAACTGCTGGATCTCGACACCGTGGGCCAGCAGCTGCTGAACGATTGGCTGGACCTGGCCGCCGAATTGCTGACCACGCCCATTGTGGCGGTCAGTTGCCTGGTGAACCCGGAGGCGGTGTTCTTCGGCGGCCGTTTGCCGGCCCCGCTGATCGACCGACTGGCCCAGATGATCAACGACCGGCTGTGGGCGCACCCAGGTGCCATCCCCGTCATCGTTCCCGTCCGCCGTGCAGCCATGGCCATCGACGCGCCGGCGGTGGGGGCGGCCTTGTTGCCCTTCAATGACCGTCTGCTGCCCTCCCGGACCACGCTCATGAAAACGGCGGCCGACTGACCGTATTAATTATTTCATTTTTCCTTTTTAATGAGTATGGTTTTTTAGGGAGATATCCGAAGGCCTCAAAGCAAGGGAGGGGGCCCGGACAACGCCATCACAGCACCATTCCCATCCGTTACCAGACGGCCTGCGAGAGGGCTTACGTATGATTCAAATCGGGGTCGATTTCGGCGGCACGAAGATCGAGGCCGCTGCCCTGGATCTCAACGGCCGCTTCCTGTCGCGGCTGCGCGAACCCAATCCGGGCAGCTATGACGCCGCCATCGCCACCATCTGCCGCCTGATCCATAGGGTGGAGGCGGAAGCGGGCACGCAGGGCACCGTGGGGATCGGCGTGCCAGGCTCGATTTCCCCACAGACCGGCCTCATGCGCAACGCCAATTCGGTTTGGTTGAACGGCCGCGTCTTTCACAGCGATGTCGCCTCCGCCCTGGGCCGTGAGGTCAGGGTCGCCAATGACGCCAACTGCCTGGCCTTGTCCGAGGCCGTGGACGGCGCCGCCGCCGGCGCGCGCATCGCCTTCGCCGTCATCCTCGGCACCGGGTGCGGCAGCGGCCTCGTGATCGATGGCCGCCTGATCGAGGGCGCCAACGGACTGGCCGGGGAATTGGGCCACATCTCTTTGCCTTGGCCCAAGGCGGATGAGGTGCCGGCGCCCGACTGCTGGTGCGGCAACAAGGGCTGCCTGGAAACCTGGGTGTCCGGCACCGGTTTGAGCCGGGAGTTCCGGGCCGTAACCGGCCGCAAGATGGATGCCGAGGCCATCATCCAGAGCATGCGCCGCAACGAGCCGGACGCCGTCGCCGCCTTTGGCCGCTTCATCGACCGGCTAGGCCGCGGCTTGGCCCTGGTCAGCAATATCGTCGATCCGGACGTCTTCGTCTTCGGCGGCGGGCTGTCCAACGTCACCGAAATCTACGACCGGCTGGCCGGCGCCATTCGGCCCTATCTCTTCACCGATGTCTGGGAAGCGAAGCTGGTCCCGGCCCGCTGGGGTGATTCCTCCGGCGTGCGCGGCGCCGCCCGCCTGTGGGAACGCACGCTGTAATGCTGCCCCCTCGGCTCTGGGCCGCGGTGGTCATGGCCACCGCGACCGCCGCCGTGTCACTCAGCGCGCGGGCCGCCTCCCCCCTGGACCTGTCGGCGGCCGTGGTTGTGACCCCTGGGGTCGAAGGGCCAGAAGCCGCCGCCGTGGGCATGCTGGTGGACGAGGTACGCAAGCGCACTGGTATTGCCTGGCCCCAGGTGTCGGTGGCGCCGGACGCGCCGGCCCGCATCGTCATCACCCATGCGGTTGGCAAACCGGAAGGTTATCGCCTCACAACCGAACGACGCGGCCAGGAAACCGTTTTGGTGGTCGCCGGCAACGACGGCCGGGGCGTGCTGTTCGGCATCGGGCACCTGCTGCGCACGCTGACCATGACGCCTGGGCACATCGTCCTGGATCATCCCTTGAACCTGGCCACCAGCCCGGCCCAGCCGGTGCGCGGCCACCAGATCGGCTACCGCTACAAGAACAACACTTACGACGCCTGGACACTGGCGCAGTTCGAGCAGCAAATCCGCGACCTGGCGGTGTTCGGTGCCAACGCCGTCCAGTTGATCGCCCCGGCATCGGACGATGCGCCCAACAGCCCCCTATTCCCGGCCCCGGCCCTGGAAACCACCCTGGGCATCGCCCGTCTGCTGGACAAATACGGACTGGATTGCGACCTGTTTTACCCGGAGATGCGCCAGGACTATGCCGATCCGGCCACGGCGGCGGCGGAGCTGGCGGCGTTCGAGGATCTGGTGCGGCGCTTCCCCCACCTCCACGCCGTCTACGTCCCGGGCGGCGACCCGGGCCACACACCGCCGGACCTGCTGTTCCCCCTGCTGGAGCGGCAGGCGCGCATCCTGCGGCGGTATCACCCCGGGGCCCAACTATGGGTATCGGGCCAAGGATTCGACCAGGCGCACTATGAAGCCTTCTACCACCTGCTGGCCCGACGCCCGGCCTGGCTGACCGGGGTGTTCTTCGGCCCACAGTCGCGCGACCCGCTGTCCGTGCAGCGCGCCCGCATTCCCCGGCGCTATCCTATTCAGTTTTATCCCGACATCGGCCACACCCTGCACGCCCAATTCCCCGTGCCGCACTGGGATCCGGCCTTCGCCCTGCTGGAGGGGCGGGAGCCCATCAACCCCCGCCCCCGGGACGAAACAGTCATCTTCCGCCACTTCGCCAGCCTGACGGCCGGGTTCGTGACCTATTCGGAAGGGGTGAACGACGATGTCAACAAGGTGCTGTGGACGCGCCTGGGCTGGAACGCCGCCACCCCACCCGAAGAGACGCTGCGCGACTACGCCCGCTATTTCCTGGGCGGGGCGGAGGGGGAGCAACTGGCCGCCCTGATCCCGGCACTGGAGCGCAACTGGACAGGCCTCATCAAGGACAACAGGGGTATCGCCGCCACGCTGCAGGGCTTCCAGGGACTGAAGGACCGTCCCGGCCTGCAGGACAACTGGCGCTTTGAATCCCTGCTCTACCGTGCCACCTACGATGCCTACGCCCAGGCGCGGGCCGGGGCGGAGGCACGGCGCGAGGCCCAGGCCCTGGACGCCCTGGCCCAGGCCCCGGCCCGGGGCAGCCGCGACGCCATGGCGGCGGCGGCCGCCGCCCTCGCCCAGCCCGACGATGCCGAAACCGGCCGCCTGCGCGACCAGTTGTTCGACCTGGCCGGCCGCCTTTACGCGCATGTGGGATTGCAGTTGAGCGTCCCACGCTACGGCGCCTCGGGCGTCGAGCGGGGCGCCAATCTGGACCGGGTGGACACCAGCCTGAACGACCGCGTCTGGCTGACGCGGCGCTTCGCCGACATCGCCCAGCTGCCGGACGAGGCGGCGCGCCAGGCGCGCCTGGCCGAGATCGTCACCTGGCGGCAACCGGTGCCGGGCAGCCTGTACGACGATCTGGGGGACCCGGGGCATGAGCCGCACCTGGTGGCGGGCAAGGCCTATGGCCGGGATCCGGAACTGTACGACAGTGCCATCGATGGCATCGCCGACCGGACACCGGATGACGGCTGGCGCCTGTCCTGGATCACCTATGCCGAGACGCTGTATGAGCGGCCCATCCACCTGCGGTACCGGCATCTGGACCCCGAGCGCCATTACACCCTGCGCGTTACCTATGCGGGCGAGGATTACGCCCTGCCCATGCGCCTGACGGCCAACGGCGGCATCGAGATCCATACGGCCCTGCCCCGGCCGGCGAACCCGGCGACCCTGGATTTCGACATCCCCCAACGGGCCATCCGCGACGGCCGGCTGGATCTGGAATGGACGCGACCACCAGGCCTGGGTGGCAGCGGGCGGGGGCATCAGGTGGCCGAGGCCTGGCTGATCCCCCGGCCCTGAGCCCATCAGCGGGTCACGATACCCAGTTCGGCGAAGGCCACCTGGCCCTCGCCCCCCGCGGCGCGGGTAATTTCCAACCGCAGGAAGCGACCGGTGCGCACCTCGGGCAACATCACGCGCTGCTCACCCGTGTTGGCGGCGATGTTGGCGAACTCCCCAACCGCCGCCGGCCCCCAGGTCTTGCCGTCGGCGCTGACCTGGAAGCGGTAGTCGCCCGGCGCGCCCACCCCCGGGGGACGTTGGCCCGCCGGCAGCAGGGTGAGGCCCTTCAGCGGGCGCATGGCCCCCAAATCCACCACGACCTCATGGGGCAAGGCCCGCCCGGCGGTGACCCACAGGCTGCCGGGGTCCTCATCGATGAGCGCCTCTGCCCCCGGCGCCGTGGCCGACACCACCCGCCAGTCCGCCTTGGATACGTCGAACCGGCGCATGGCCACGCCACTGCTGGCACCGGTGCGTGGCAGGTGGCAGATGGCCTGGACGACACCCCCGTCCGGCAAGGGGAAGGGGTCCTGGTAGAGGGGGGAGCGCAGGGTCGGAACCTCGCCATCGGTGGTGTAGTGCAGGGTGGCGCCCGGAATGTCGCTGGATAGCACGACCAGGCCGCGGCGGTCGCGGCGGATGCCCGGCTCCTCCACCAGGTCGGGCAGGCGGAACAACGCCACCTCGCGAAGGGCCGGGCAAGCGTCCGCGTCCAGGATGCGCAGGCGCAGGCGGGTGGTGGCGACCGGGGCGGTCAGACGCACCAGGCGCTGGCTGCCGATGGCGGTGTGGCGGGCGAGTTCCACCCAGCTGCCCGGACCGTCGTCCCAAACCTCCAGCGTGAAGGCCCCAATCCGCTGGCCCAACGGCAAATATTCGCGCAGGCGCACGACGTTGAAGCTACGCGCCTGGGGCCATTCCAGTGTCAGGTCGGCAACGTGGGCCGCATCCGGCGGCGCCCAATAGCTGTCCGGCCGCCCGTCCAGGACGTTGCCGGGGTCGAAGCCGGGCCCGCGCACGGCGTTGGCCTGGACCGTGGCTCCCTGGGCCAGATCGGTGCCAAAGGTCTCGCGCAGCACGTCGCCCCAGCCCTTCAGCACAGCCGCGTCATGGTCCGGGATGCGGCCGCGCCGGTCCGGGGGCAGGTTCAGGATCAGGTTGGCGCCCCGGCCGACGGACTCAAAATAGATCCGCGTCAGGCGCCCCACCGACTTCACGTCGGCATCCTCGCGCGCATGCCAGAACCAGCCGGGCCGCAGGGAAACGTCCACTTCCGCCGGGCGCCAGTGCGTCCCCCCGCGCACGCCACGCTCCCCAATCTCCTGGGTGTAGGGGGCGTCGCCCACCGTGGCGCGGCAGGGGTCGCCAGCGTACCCTTCCTCATTGCCAACCCAGCGCGCATCGGCGCCCCAAGGCCCATGGGCGTCGCGGCCCCAATTGCCCCAGATGACGGCGTCCGGTTGGTATTGCCGTACCAGGGCCCAGGTGTTGGTCCAGTCGTAATAGCTTTCGGCGTCGATGGAGCGCTTCTCCCGCGCCCCGCCGTAAAAGCCGTCGCCCCCGTTGGCGCCGTCGAACCACATCTCGAACAGGGGACCGTAGCCCGTCAGCAGCTCCCGCAGCTGGTTGCGGTAATAGGTGATGTAGGCGGGCCGGCCATAGTCCGCGTGGTTGCGATCCCAGGGGGAAAGGTAGAGGCCGAACCGCAGGCCGGCCCGGCGGCAGGCGGCCGCCATCTCCCCCACGATGTCGCCCTGCCCGTTCTTGTAGGGGCTGTTGCGGATGCAGTGCTCGGTATACCGCGTGCGCCAGAGGCAGAAGCCGTCATGGTGCTTGGCGGTCAGGATCAGGCCCGTCAAGCCCGCCGCCTTGGCGGCCCCGGCGATCTGATCGGCGCTGAAGTCCGTGGGGTTGAACAGGGCCGGCGATTCATCGCCATAGCCCCATTCCCGGTCGGTGAAGGTGTTGATGCTGAAATGGACGAAGGCGTAGGCCGCCATTTCATGCCAGGCCAACTGCCGTGCCGTCGGCACCGCCCCCCAGGGTTGAGGCGCCGGCACCTGCCCCGCCGAGGCGCCCAGCAGGGAAAGCGCGCTGGAGGCGGCACCGGTCGCCAGGACAGCACGGCGCGACGGCAGGAACGGGCGGGACATCGGCAGGCTCCCCGGCATGGCTTATCATTAATGAAACTGAATTAAATTAATGATGCCATGCCTGCGGAAGCGTTTAAAGACCTAAACCCGCGTGGCGGTGAAGGACGGCGGCCGGTCCTCCGCCGCGGCACCGAAGCCGGGGTTGGGCTTGGGTCCCATGGTGAAGATCAGGCGGCCGCCCTGCACCAGATCGGCATGGCGGATCCAGGTGCGGCTGTAAGGCTTGCCCTGCCAGGTGACCGACTGGATGTAGGGACTGTCCGGGGCGTTGCCGGCGGCCTCGATGGTCAGGGTCCGCCCCTCGCCCACCGTCACCTCCACCCGGTCGAACAGGGGGGAGCCGAAGACGTAGAGGGGGGTAACGGGATCGACGGCGTACAGGCCCAGCGCGCTCATCAGGTACCAGGCGCTCATCTGACCGCAATCCTCATTGCCGGCCAGGCCGTCGGGATCCGCCCGGTACATGGTCTTCAGCAGGCTACGCACACGCGCCTGGGTCTTATGGTGGGCACCGGCGTAGGCGTAGAGATAGGCGATGTGGTGGCTGGGCTCATTGCCATGGGCGTACTGGCCCACCAGGCCCGCGATGTCCGGCGGCGCGTCGTCCGGCAGCTCGGAGCTGGTGGTGAACAGCTCATCCAGCTTGCGCTCGAACGCCGCCGGTCCGCCGAACATCTCCATATAGCCATAGATGTCATGCTGGTTCAGGAAGGTGGCCTGCCAGGCGTTGCTTTCCGTGAAGTCGCGCCACTTGCGGCTATGGCCCATGCCGCGCGGGTCGAAGGGCTGGGCCCAGCTGCCGTCGGTGAAGCGCGGGCGCATGAAGGTCATGTCGCGGTCGAACAGGTTGCGATAGTTCAGCGAGCGCTGGCGCAGGGCCTTGGCGTCGTCCGCCGCGCCCACCGCATCGCCCAGGCGGGCGATGGCCCAGTCGTCATAGGCGTATTCCAGCGTCTTGCTGACCGCCTCTTCCACCGTGTCGCTGGGGATATAGCCCAGGCGCCGGTATTCCGGCAGGCCGCTGGTCTGGCCCTGGAACGCCTGCTTGCGGAAAATGGGCCAGGCCGCCTTGTAATCAACGCCGGGTATGTTCTTGGCTGCCGCCTCGGCCACCACCACCGCCGAGTGCCAGCCGATCATGCAGCCCGTCTCGGTGCCCTGCAGGGGCCAGACGGGCGGGCCGGCGGGGCTTTCCTCCGCCATGCGCACCAGCCCACCGACGATGTCGCCCACGCGGCCGGGCGGTTGGGCCAGGGTGAACAGCGGATGCAGGGCGCGATAGGTGTCCCACAGCGAATATGTGGAGTAGTTGTTGGCCCCCGCCGGCAACTGGCGCACCGTGCTGTCCATGGCGCGGTAGCGGCCATCCACGTCGCTGAACAGCGTGGGCGCCAGCAGGGCATGGTAGAGGGCGGTGTAGAAAATGGTGAGGTCGGCGGCATCACCCCCCTTGGTGACCGCCAGGCGGCCCAGCTCCGCCTCCCACGCCGCGGTCGCCGCCGCCCGCACGCCGTCGAAGTCCCAGCCCGGAATTTCGGTGTCCAGGTTGCGCAGGGCGCCGTCGATGTCCACGGCCGACAGGCCCACCTTGACCAGCAGCGGGCCGCCGTGGGCGTCCGGCAGGTCCAGCACGCACTTCAGCGCCGCCCCCTCCACCGCCTGCGCGCCCTCCGGCATGGCATGGTCGTTGCTGTAGAACCGCGCGCCGGCGAAGGGGCGCGACAGCTTCATCGCGAAGTAGATGACCCGCCCCTGCCCCCATTGATGGACATGACGGCCGCCCACCAGCGTGTCCTTGCCCATTAGGCGCAGCGAGGCGCCGGTGATGCGGGTGACGGAGCCGGCGGGGTCCTGGAAACCGTGGGCGAAGTCGATCAGCAGGTGCGCCCCGGCCGCGTCGGGGAAGCGGTAACGGTGCAGGCCCGCCCGCGCCGTGGCCGTCAACTCCGCGTCGATGCCGCTGTCCTTCAGCCGCACCCGGTAATAGCCCGGCGTCGCCTGCTCATCGGCATGGTCGAAGCGGGCGCGGTACCCTTCATCCGGGCCCTCCAGCGTGCCGGGGTCCAGGCGCACAGGCCCCACCCGGGGCACCACCAGCACGTCCAGCATGTCACCCACGCCGGTGCCGCTGAGATGGGTGTGGGAGAAGCCCAGAAGGCTGCGATCCTGGATGTGATAGCCGGAGCACGCGTCCCAGCCGGCGGTGTTGGTGTCGGGGCTCAGCTGCACCATGCCGAAGGGCACGGTGGCGCCGGGATAGGTGTGGCCATGGCCGCCGGTGCCGATGAAGGGATCGACATGGCGGCAGAAGCCCGCGCCGGCTTTCGGCCCTGTGCCGGCGAACGCAACGCCGACACCACCCGCCAGCGGCACCAGGGCCGTGGCGGCCACACCGCCCAGCAGGTCACGCCGTGTCATCATGGAAAAAGCCCTCCGTCAACGCCGGCTCAGGTCAAAGGTTGGCGCAGCAGCGCCGGCTTGCGCGCCATCAGGTTCAGGATCAGTTCGCCGAACAGGCTGTTGGCCCAGGCGAACCAGGGTCGGGTGAAATGGCCGGGATCGTCCTGGCCGAAGGCTTCGTGCATGAAGCCGGTGCCGGCGTGCGTACCCTTCAGCCACAGCAGGCACTGGTGGATTTCCGCGTCGTCGTCGCTGGTCAGGGCACGCACGATCAGGGACATGGGCCAGATCATGCCCAACCCCACATGCGGCCCGCCCACACCCTCCGCCGCGCGGCCCCGGAAGAAATAGGGGTTGCGGCCGCTGAGCACCCGTTGCCGGGTGCGGCGGTACAACGGGTCCCCAGCGTCGCAGCAGCCAAGGTAGGGCAGGCCCAGCAGGCTGGGCACGTTGGCGTCGTCCAGGAACAGGGCGTTGCCGTAGCCGTCGACCTCATAGGCCCATACGTCTTGGCCTTCCCCGTCCGTCATGCGGCCATGCCGCGCCAAGGCCGTCGCCACGGTGTCGGCAAGGCTATGGCAGGCGTTGGCCAGGGCGGCGTCGCCATGGATGGCCTGCGCCATGTCGGCCAGCTGGCGCAGGCTGGCCACGGCGAACAGGTTGGCGGGGACGAGGAAAGGCAGCACGCAGGCGTCGTCCGAGGGCCGGAACATGGAATGGATCAGCCCGACCTTGGCCGTGGGCGCGCCGTAGCCGTCCAGCGGCAGCGTGTCGCTGGGCGTCTCGCTGGCGCGCTGGAAGCGGTAGGGCCCGGGGCCGTCCAGCCGCTGCTGCTCACGGAAGGTGCGCACCACCTGGGCCATGGCTTGGCGCCAGGCGGCGTCGAAGGGGACGATGTCACCCGTCGCCCGCCAATAGCCGTGGGACAGGCGGATGACGTGGCACAGGCTGTCCACCTCCCACTTCCGCTCGGCCACCCCAGGCTTCATCTCCGTCATGTCCTCCTTGGCCCAGCTCAAGGGCGTGGCGGCGTCGGTGTCGCGGCTGAAGGCGTTGGCGTAGGGATCGATCAGGATGCAGCGCGCCTGGCGGCGGATCAGCCCCTGGTAGAGGTGGCGCAGGGCCGCGTCCCGCCGCGCCAGTGGCAGGTAGGGCCACACCTGGGCGGAACTGTCGCGCAGCCACAGGCAGGGGATGTCGCCGGTAATGACGAAGGCGTCGGGTCCGCCATCCAGGGTGCCCAGGGACACCGTGGTGTCCAGCGTATTGGGATAGCAGTTCTGGAACAGCCAGTAGAGTTCCGGGTCGGCGATGGCGGCGCGGGCATCCCGTATCACCGCCTCCACCGCCGGGCTCGCGCAGCCCCGGGCGGCGGGTGCGGGGCGCCGGCCGGCCAGGGAGGGCGCGCCGGCGGCGCGAAGCGGGCCCGACAGGCCCATGCCCACGCCGGCCACGGCCATAGTCAACACATCTCGGCGGTTAGGCATCCACGTCCCATGTCTGGGGCCCGTAAAAGGACGGGCCGGTTCCGCCGGCCTCACCTCGGCAGAATAGGGAAAGGTCCTGGTGATCGCCACCGGGACCTTCCGTCCTGGATTTGGATCAGTAACTGTACTTCATGCTGAGCAGGATGGTGCGCCCGGTATCCACGATATCGGAAATCGCCAGGCTCTCCTTGCCGATATGCGACCAGTAGGAAATATCGTCGAACAGGTTCGACACCGAAACGTCGGCCCGGACGCCATAGCCGAAATCGTAGCCGGCATGAAGGTCCACCCGCTGCACCGGTCGGATCCACAGATCATCCCAGCTGCCGCCCAGGCCCAGGTAATCATACTGGGTCACATAGGCGCCGGTGTAATGGTAGATCAGGTCCAGGGTGAAACCGTCCTTTTCATAGAAGGCCTCGATATTGGCCATCCATTCCGGGGCGTTTTGAATGCGCTCGTTGGGGTCCAGACCCGGCGCCTTGGTATCGACCGAGGTCCATTGCCGGGTGAGGTTGGCGCCGATGCCGAAGCCGTCGAACGGGGCCGGCATGTCCTGGAATTTCTGTCGGGCGGAAAGTTCGATGCCATAGACTTGGCCGTCGCCGCCGTTGGTGGGGTGGTGGAAGATCACCGAACCGCTGTTTGCCACCGCCGGATTGCTGTAGGTGCTGCCGTTGTCATAGATGTAGTTGGACAACTGCTTGGCGTAGCCCGCCACCACCAGGGTGCCGCCGTGGCCGCTGTCCCACTGGCCGGAGACGTCGTAATTGACGGCGGTGATGGCCTTCAGGTTGGGGTTGCCCTCGGTGATGGTGGTGACACCGTTGGAGATGCTGGTCTGCGACCCGCCGCCCAGCTGCACGAAGGGCGGGCGGGTGTAGCTGGTCCAGATGGCCGCGCGGTAGACCGAATTGTCGTCGGGCCGGTAGTTGGCGAAGATGCTGGGCAGAGGTTCGTTGTAGTGGGTGGAGTTATAGCCCCAGTGGCCGGCCAGCTCATTGCCGTCGGCATCGTGCGGCGTCACCCAGAAGGTGTTGTGGATGGAGGTGTGCTCGAAGCGGAAACCAGGGACGATTTCCAGATCGTTGAATTTCAGGTTGGCCATGACGTAGGCCGCTGAAACCGCCTCGGTACCCTTCTGCGTGTTGCAGTTCCAATTGTTGATGTACAGGCTGCTGCAGCTGTCCAGATTCCCCGGATAGGCATAGGTATTGTAGAGGCGGAACAGTGCCGCTTGGTTGATGATGGGCACCGACCAGTTGTAGATGCCCGGATAAACCGAGGAGTAGTTGCCGCTGATGATGCCGAGCGAACCAAAAGTGCGGCCGTCATCGAAGTTGCCGTTGTACCAGTCGCGGTTGGTCACCTGCCGCTCGCTGACCTGATATTTCGCGCCGAACTTGATGAACTCCAGCGGGCCGGCGTTGACGTCGTAGCGTGTATCGAACTTGCCGCCACCCTTCACTTGGCCACTGAGCTGTGCGGTGATCTCGCCCCGGTCGCGGGCCGGCAGGCTGGCGACGTTGCCGAGCTGCGCGATGACATCCGACCCGACGAGCGGGTAGGGGAAGTCATTCACGTAAGTCGCCAGGGTGTTGTTGCCGTAGGCGAAGCCGTTGCCGCCGTTCTGGACGGAACGGGTGGAAATCTCGATGTGGTCGGGCCGGTCGTTATCACCCCAACTCATGAAGACATTGGGGCTGAAGGTCCAATTGCCCCACTTCTTTTCACCGCCCAGCTGGGCTGTCGCCAAGTCGGAATATTCAGGGTTGGTTTCATACCAGAAGCGGGTGGACAGGTACTGAATGTTGGGATGGTACAGGGCCGTGCTGCCGATCTGGTCATAGGTGACATTCATGCCGACCAGCTGGCTCAAATTGCTGTTCTGCTGCGTCTCCGCGACCGCGTAGCTCAGGCGGAAGTAGGCGCTGGCGGTCTCGTCCGGCTGCCAGTCCGCCGAGAAGTTGCCGCCGTAGCGCTTGGTGAAGCCGGTCGAGACGCCGACGTTGAAGCCGGTGGTCTCCAGATTCTTGGCCGGGTTCAGGTTGCTGGGATTGGTGCCGTCGGCATTGGCCACGGCGAAGGCCCAGGCGTTGTCGCAGCAGGTGGTTTCCGCCACCGCGCCCATCTCGCTGTTGGCGTAGTGGCGGATGTCGTAATAGGCGCTGACATAGACGCCGAACTGGTTATCGCGGCCGAACTTGCCCGCCCCCTCGCCCGCAAGGCCGTAGCCCAGGCTGTCCTTCTTGTAATCCTGCGCCCGCGTTTCCAGCCGGCCGCTGGCGGTGAAGCTGAACATCAGCGGTTCGCTGTAATCGAAGGCCGTGGGCGTACGGAAATCGACGGTGCCGCCGATGGCGTCGCCGTCCATGTCGGCCTTGGACGTCTTGTTGACGACGATGGTGTTCAGGCCGGACGGCGGCAGCAGGCTCAGCTGCACCTCGCGGCTGTAGGGCATGCCCTGGGCGACGTTGGCGCCGTTGATCAGGTTGACGTTGTATTCGCCGTTCAGGCCGCGGATGGAAGTGAACATGCCTTCGCCGCGTGAGGCGGCCCCGATACCGCCCACGAAGGACTGTCCCTGGCTCATGACGTTCACGCCGGGCAGCAGGCCCAGCGCCTCGGCCACGTTGTGCACCGCCGTGTGCTCCAGGTCCGCCGCCGACATGACGTCGACGGTGTTGCTGGCGTTCATCTGCAGGCTGGAGGCCTGGTAGCGGTTGGCGGCGACGATGATCTCTTGCAGCGCCGCGGTATAGGCCTCGAAGCTGACGGTCACCGTGCCGTCCTTGGGTACGGTCACGCGGGTCGAGCTGGTATGCAGGCCGGCCCGCGAGGCCGTCACCGTGTAGGTGCCCTCAGGCACATTGGCCAAGGTGAAGGTCCCGTCCTCGCCCGAGGCGGTGGAATAGCCAGTACCGGGAATGGTGATGGCCGTGGCGGCGAGCGGCTTACCCGTGCCCGGGTCCACGATCGTGCCAGTGATGCTACCTGCCATGGCCGGCAGCGAGAACGCCATTACCGTCGATCCCGCCAGAAGGCCAGCCCTGAATTTGCCCAGGCCCATGTCTTGCTCCCCGATTTTAGTGGAGCGGCGGCTGGTTTCCCCGGGGCATCGGTCCCTGGGGAATGGGTGGTTCAGCACGCCGTTCTACCTACAGAGGAACGCCTGGCCGGGGGCCAAGTCAATTCATTTTTTCCATTTTTCTTATTTTTGATCTAAAAATTCCATTCTAATCCCCTTCCTACATGGAACCAAAGTTCAGGAAGATAGAAGGGGCCGCCGGCGAAGATATTGGAATCGCTTGCATTGCCGGGACAAGACATACGGCCGCATCGCGCAGCAGAACGAGCATGCCGCAAGGTGCTGTTTCACAGGGGTGCGAAAAGAGCGCTTTCCCTACCCTTCCGCGGCAGCGACGCCACTTGCCGATGCATAGCCTCAGACCAGAGGAAACCCTTAGGATGCACTCATTTGGTTTCAGGCGGCGCGCAGGACCCCGCTGCTTTTCCGACTCGCGAGGGCCGTCATCGCGGCAATCGTATGGAAAATAATTTCCATCTTTTGATAAATGGGAATATATTTATCGAAACAAACCCGCCACATGACAGGGAAAGCCGCAGCCATGGCCGTCATCCGCCACCGCCTCGCCACCATCCTGGCCGGCACCGCCCTCGCCACGCTCATGGCGCTCGGCGTTGGGGCCAGGGCGGACACCGCGCCGCCGGCTGCGGCCCAGGCCTATACGCCGACGGCGGAGAACCTGGCCGCGCGGCAGTGGTTCCAGGATGCCCGGTTCGGCGTCTTCCTGCACTGGGGCCTGTATAGCGAACTGGGCGGCGCCGGCAAGATGGGCATCGCCGAATGGATCATGGATGAGAACCAGATCCCCGCCCGCCACTACGAACGCCTGGCCCGCTTCTTCAACCCCACGGCCTTCGACGCCGACGCCTGGGCGCAGACCTTCAAGGCGGCGGGCGCCCGCTACGTCGTCATCACGTCGAAGCACCATGAGGGCTTCGCCATGTTCGCCAGCAAGGCCAGCCCCTACAACGTCGTCGACGCCACCCCCTTCCATCGCGACCCGCTGGCCGAACTGGCCGCCGCCTGCCGCAAGGCCGGGCTGAAGCTGTTCTTCTATTACTCGCAGCTGGATTGGCACCATCCCGACTATTTCCCCCAAGGAACGACAGGGCATGCCTCGGAGCGGCCGGCCGGCGGCGACTGGGACCGCTACATTGATTTCGAGCAGGCGCAGCTGCGTGAGCTGCTGACCTACTATGGGCCCATCGGCGGCATCTGGTTCGACGGTTGGTGGGACCAGAAGGACACGGCCATGCGCGACCGCTGGCGCCTGGATGAGACCTACCGCCTGATCCACGGCCTGCAGCCGGCCGCCCTGATTGGCAACAACCACCACCAGGCGCCCTTCCCCGGCGAAGACTTCCAGATGTTCGAGCGCGACCTGCCGGGCGAGAACAGCATGGGTTTCAACACAGCCGGCGTCAGCGCCCTACCCCTGGAAATGGCCGAGACCATGAACGGCTCCTGGGGCTTCAACATGATCGACGACCAGTACAAGTCGACCGCGACCCTGATCCGCAGCCTGGTGGGCGCCGCCGGCCGCAACGCCAACTTCCTGCTGAACACGGGTCCCATGCCCAATGGCGAGCTGCAGCCGGAGAACGTCCAGACCCTGAAGGACATGGGACAATGGCTGAAGCGCTATGGTGAGAGCGTCTACCAGACCCGGGGCGGCCCCGTGGCGCCACGCCCCTGGGGCGTCACCACCCAGGCACCGGGCCGGGTCTATGTCCACGTCCTGGACTGGAAGGATGGGCCCCTGTTCCTGCCGCTGACCCAGGCCGTGCGCAAGGCGACCCTGCTGCGCGACGGCAGCGCCGTGCCGGTGCAGACCCGGCCGGACGGTCTGGAACTGACCCTGCCGGCCGCGACAGGCGAGGCTATGGACGGTTGGGACCGGGTGATCCGCCTGGACCTTCAGTGATGGAATGGAAGCGGGCGGCCGGAGCTGGGTTCCAGCCACCCTACTCCGTCCGCTTCACCCTCGTGAGCGTGCGGAGGAGATGTGCATGCAGGATCCTGTCGCGAACCAGCGCGAAGAACTTAGGCGGCAGCATTCCGTACTCGAAGCGGGCTGGTTTTCGGCAAGATCATTCGACGGTGTATGTGTCACCGGCACGACAGTGACTACCTCCCGCCCCGCAACGATCTGGCGGGCGGCGACGATGGCGCAGGGCCGGTCTTTCCGGCCATCTTCCGCGCCCTGGCGGTGTTCCCGCTCCCATAGATACGCGTAGGAAATCACGAGGCCCGGCCGCGGCGTCGGTAGGCTCATGAAGGTCAGTCTTCAAGAAGCTTGTCGAGATGATCGAATTCGGCGGGCACGGTGCTGTCGGCGATGGCCTTGAGGGTGTCCACATCCAGGTCCTCGACCTTGCGGGCAACCCGCCCCTTCATCAATATCTCAAAGAACGCCGCCGACACCGGCACCGTATGGGTACGGCCATTCTTGGTGATCGCCACCGGAGCCTGTTGCGCGGCATCCTGGTAGCGCCCGACATGCTGCTGGAATTCGCTGGATGTGATTTTCATGGCCTCCGCTCCTCTTTATCTAAAATAGATAAAATAGATAAAGTTGGCGAGGACAATCAGCCTCAGCGGCGCATGATCCAATCGTGCGCCGGATCGTTGCGGAATATCCAGCGCCGCTCCGGCCCCGCCATCACGTTGAGGTAATAGAGGTCATAGCCGTGCGGCGCGCCCACGGGGTGATAGCCCCGGGGGACCATGACCACGTCGCCGTCCTGCACGCAGATGGTCTCATCCAGGCTGCGATCGTCGGTATACACACGCTGGAAAGCGAAGCCCTGGGGCGGGTTCAGGCGGTGATAGTAGGTTTCCTCCAGCGCCGTCTCCTGCCCCGTCTCGGCCGTGTCGTGCTTGTGCGGCGGATAACTGGACCAGTGGCCGCCCGGGGTGATGACCTCCACCACCAGCAGGCTGTCGGCCGGCTTGCCCTCCGGCAGGATGTTGCGGACATGGCGGGTGTTCGTGCCCTGGCCCCGCATCTCGCGCGGCATCTCATCCGCGGCGATGACGCGGGCCTGGGCACCGGCCCGGCCCGGCGCGGTGCAGACCGCCAGCTCGACGGCGTCCGTCGCCATCACACCATAGGGCTGGCCCGCCGGCACATAGACCGCGCCGGGCGCCTTGTCCTCGAAAACGCTGGCGCGGCCGCCTACGGGGCCCAGGTCCTGGCCCCCCGCCGTCACCCGCGCCGTGCCGGACAGCACCACCAGGCAGGCCTCGCGCCCCAGCTCCACCCCATCGAGGGTCCGCCCCGGCGCCAGCCGATACAGGCGGAAACCGACATGGGTCCAGCCGGCGCTTTCCGGCGTCACCTCCAGCACGCGGCCATCGGCGCCGGGCGCCTGGGAACGCACCAGCAAGGGCGACGCGGTCATGACGCCACCGTCAGGCCGGCGCCCGCCGCCGCCTGCCGCAGGTGGCGCAGGCCCATCTCGCCGTACTGGCGCGGGTCGGCCTTGGCGGGATCCTGTTCCGCCTCGATGATGACCCAGCCGCTATAGCCGATGTCGGCCAGGGCGCGCATAACGGCGGCATAGTCCAGACGCCCGTCGCCCGGCACCGTGAACATGCCGTCCAGCACGCCGTCCAGGAAGCTGCCGCCCCGGTCCAACAGGGCCTGGAACACCGGCTGGCGCACGTCCTTGCAATGGACATGGGCGACCCGGCCCGGATGGGCGCGGATGACGTCCACCGCGTCGATGCCGCCCAGGGCGGCATGGCCGGTGTCCACCGTCAGGCCGACGGACGGGCCGGTATGGGCCAGGAACTGGGCCAGATCATCCGGCCGCTCCACCACCGTTCCCAGGTGATGGTGATAGGCGAAGCGCACCCCCTGCCCGGCGATATGATCGGCGACCTCGGTCAGGCGCCGGCCGAAGACGGCCCACCCGTCGGCGTCCAGCCGGGGCGTCTGCGCCAACGGGCGGGCGCGGTCGCCATGGATGGCGTTGCTGGTCTCGGCATGGACGAAGACGGTGCTGCCCATGGCCTTCAGCAGGGCCAGGTGCCCTTGCAGGGCGGCGATCTCGGCCGCCGCGTCATGGGCCAGCAGGTTGCCGCTGTACCAGCCCCCCACCAGGTCCAGCCCATGGCCGGCCAGCAGGGGCTTCAGCACACGCGGATCGCGGGGGAACTTGCCACCCAGCTCGATGCCGCTGAACCCAATGGCGCGGGCGTCGGCCAGCACCGTTTCCACCGGCGTCGCCCCGCCCAGCTCGGGCATGTCGTCGTTGATCCAGGCGATGGGACTGACGCCGAAGCGGATGGACCCTAAGCGGGTAGACATGGGGGCTGATCTCCCTAACGTTGGTCTTTTGTCTTCTCGTCATACGCCGCGCGGGCCTGGCGGACGGCCGCGCGGTCGGACACCTGGGGCACGGCCACGTCCCACCAGGCGCCGCCGGCGGCGGTGGACACGGCCGGGTCGGTGTCGATGACGATGACGTGCACGCCGGTGCCTGATCGCGCTTCGGCCAGGGCCGCCTCCAGCCCGACGATGTCCGCCACCTTGCGCGCCGTGGCACCCAGGCTGGCGGCGTGGGCGGCGAAATCGATGGCCGGCAGGGTTGCGTGGCGCGCGTCGGCCAGCAAATTGTTGAAGGGCGCGCCGCCGGTGGCCCGCTGCAGGCGGTTGATGCAGCCGTAGCCACGGTTGTCCAACACGATGATGGTCAGCTTCAGGCCCAGCATGGCGACCGTGGCGATCTCGGAATTCATCATGAGATAGCTGCCGTCGCCGACCACGACGTGGACGTCGCGCCCCGGCTCCGCCATCTTCACGCCCAGGCCGCCGGCGATCTCATAGCCCATGCAGGAATAGCCGTATTCCACGTGGTAGCCGCCGGGCCGCCGCACCCGCCACAGTTTGTGCAGTTCCCCCGGCAAACCGCCGGCGGCGCAGACCACCACCGCGTCCTCGGCCGTCTGGCGCCACACGGCGCCCAGCACCTGGGCGTCCGTGGGCAGGGCCATGGCGTCCCCCTTCGGGGCCGCCATGGCCGCCTCCCAAGCCTGGTCCCAGGCCAGTGCCGGGGCCGCCAGTACCTGCGTCCAATCCGCCGGAACGCGCCAGCCGGCCAGCAGCGGCGCCAGGGCGGCCAGCACGGCGCTGGCATCGCCCACCACGCCCACGGCACCCTGCTTGGCCGCGTCGTGGGCCGAGACGTTGACCTGCACCAGCGTGCGCGCGGCCCCCCGGAACAGGGCGCGGGAACCGGTGGTGAAATCCTGCAGGCGCGTGCCGATGCCGATGATCAGGTCCGCCTCGGCCGCCGCCGCGTTGGCGACGCCGGTGCCGGTGACGCCAACGGCGCCCAGGTTGGACGGATGATCCCAAGGCAGCGCCCCCTTGCCCGCCTGCGTCTCCGCCACCGGGATGCCGGTGGCCGCCGCCAGGTCGGCCAGCAGGGTTTCCGCGCCGGCGTACAGCACGCCTCCGCCGGCGATGATCAAGGGCCGCCGCGCGGCACGGATGCGCACCACCAGATCCGCCAGATCGAAGGGATCGGCCGGCGGGCGGCGGAACCGCCACAGGCGGGGGACGAAGAAATCCTCCGGATAATTCCAGGCCTCGGCCTGCACATCCTGGCAGAAGGCCAGGGTGACGGGGCCGCAGGCGGCCGGATCGGTCAGGACCGCCATGGCCTTGGGCAGGGCATCCAGGATCTGCTCGGGCCGCGTCAGCCGGTCGAAATAGCGTGAGACCGGCCGGAAACAGTCGTTGGCCGAGACGGTGCCGTCGCCGAAATCCTCGATCTGCTGCAGCACCGGATCCGGCCGGCGGCCGGCATAGACGTCGCCCGGCAGGAACAGCACGGGCAGGCGGTTGACATGGGCCAGGGCGGCCGCCGTCACCATATTGGTGGCGCCCGGCCCGATGGAGGTGGTGCAGACCATGGCCCGCCGGCGGCGCGCCTGCTTGGCGAAGGCGATGGCGGCGTGGGCCATGGCCTGCTCGTTATGGGCGCGATAGGTGGGCAGGGTGTCCTGGCTGGCCTGCAAGGCCTCGCCCAACCCGGCCACATTGCCATGGCCGAAGATGGCCCAGCAGCCGGCGAAGTAGGGCACCGCTTGCCCGTCCGCCCCCTCGACCCGTTGCGCCGCCAGATAGCGCACGGTCGCCTGGGCCGCCGTCAGGCGCAGGATCCCGGTGGTCACTTGCCCTTCCCCTCGACCACAGACGCGCGGGCCTGCCGCCAGGCGTCCACCAGGGTCTTCAGCTTGCCCGCCATCATGGCCACCACCTGTTCATCGTCCAGCCGGTTGGCAAGCCAGCCGCGCGCGACATCATAGAAGATGGTCCGCCCGACGGCGAAGCCCTTGACGATGCCCGAGGGGGCCGCCGCCTGGAAGGAGGCCAAAAGTTCCTCCTCCGGCGCCGAGAGGCCCAGCAAAACCACACCCCGGCAATAGGCGTCGTTTTCCAGCACCGCCATTTCAATATTGCGCCAGGCTTCGGGGTCGGTCACCGGCTCCAGCTTCCACCAGTCGGGCTTGATGCCCAAGGCGTACAGGCGGCGGATGCCGCGGGCCACCGTCATGGCGTCGACGGGCAGGCCGGCCGGCACGATCATCTCGAGCAGCAGTTCATGTCGCGTCTTGCGGCAGGCGTCGAACAGGCGCAGCAACTGCCGCTCCTGCCGGTCGCGCATGTCGGCGGCGTCGTCCGGATGATAGAAGACCAGGCACTTGACCACATGGTGCAGGGGCCATTCCGCCAGTTCCGTCGCCACGTCGGCGGAGCTTTCGAACACCAGCGGGCGGGACTTGGGCTCCTCGATGGGGCGGCCGATCCAATAGGGGTCGTCGGCGGAACTGGCCAAGGCCTCGAAGCCATAGCGGCCGTCCAGCAGCAGGCCGAAGCGGTCGTCGCCGCCCGCCACCGTCTCCACCGCCCGCAGGGCCAAAGCCTTGAACAGCGGGATGCGGGCCGGATCAGCGCCCAGCTCCGCCACCAGATCCTCGAACTGGCTGCGGTGGTCCACGGCCAGCACCGTCAGCTCGTCATAGCGATGCCGCCGGGTGGTGGCCCAGTGGATGTGTTCCAGCTCGGCGCTGTCGCGCAGGCGGTGGGGCAGGCTGGGCTGGGCCAGGAACCATTCCAGTTCCGGCCAAGTGGGCATGGCGGGGGCGCAGCCGTGGCGCGACACGACGATGGCACCGCAGGCGTTAGCCCAGACGCAGCAGCGCTCCAGCGGCTCATCGCGCAGCCAGCCGCGCAGGAAGCCCGCCATGAAGGCATCACCGGCGCCCAGGACGTTGAACACCTCGACCGGGAAGCCGGGTACCACGACGCCCTCTGCCAGGGTGGCTGGAATGGCGCCGGGGAAGGCGGTGCAGCCGCCCGCCCCCTGCTTGCAGACGATGAGGGCGTCGGTCTGCGCGCGGATGGCGCCCAGCGCCGCCAGCGTGTCGGTCACGCCGCCGAGGATGTGGATTTCCTCCTCCGTGCCGACGATCAGGTCGCACAGCGGCAGCACCTCGCGCAGGCGGGTGGTGACGCCCTCATGGGCGACGAAGCGATCCTCGCCCCGGTCGCGGCCGGCCAGGCCCCACAGCACCGGACGGTAGTCGATGTCGAACACGACGCGGCCGCCGTTTTCCTTCACCAGCCGCGCCGCCGCCACGCTGGCGGCGAAGGCCCGGGGCTGGGACAGGTGGGTGCCGTTGATCAGCACCGCGCCAGTGTGGCGCAGCCAGTCGCGGTCCAGATCCCCCACATCCAGCGCCATATCGGCGCAGTTCTCGCGATAGAAGATCAAGGGGAAGTTTTCGCGGTCGCGGATGCCCAATACCACCAACGCGGTCAGGCGGTCGGGGTCAGAGACGACGCCGGTGATGTCAACCCCTTCACGCTCCAGCTCTTCCCGGATGAAGCGGCCCATATGGTCCGCCCCCACCCGGGTGATAAGGCCCGTGCGCAGGCCCAGGCGGGCGCCGCCGGACGCGGTATTGGTGGGACTGCCGCCCAGGTATTTGGCGAAGGACGCCATGTCCTCCAGCCGGCCACCGATCTGCTGGCCGTAGAGGTCGACGCTGGATCGGCCGATGGCGATCAGATCCAGCGACTTGGGATGGGTTTGGACGGGGGATTGCGCAGAAGACGCCATGCCGGTTCCAGCCTTGGGGGCGCCGGATCGGCGCCCGATAGAATGGAACATATATTCCACGTTTCCGGTTTTTGTAAATAACGTATCGCCAAACTGGTCAGGCTTTCCGACGGCGGGGCCGCGATACGCCACTGGCGCTGGCCCGTTCGCGCTCAAACGCCAGGCCGATCACCAGGGTTTGCGCCAGGCACAGCGAGGCCGCCAGCGAGCGGAAGCCACGCACCTCGGACTCGCGCACCTGCAGGACATGGACCGCCATCTTGGCCATGGGGCTCACCAGGCTGTCGGTGATGGTCAGGACCTTGGCGCCGGCGGCGGCGGCGGCCTCGACGGCATGCACCGTTTCCTCGGCATAGGGGTGGTAGCTGACGGCGATCAGCAGATCGGTTTCCCCGACCGCGCCCATCTGCTGGCTGGTCAGGCCGCCCACGCCATCGACGAAGATGGTGCGCTTGCCCACCTGTTGGAATGAATATGCCAAATATGACGCCACCGGGAACGCGCGCCGGAAACCCATGATATACAGGGTTTGCGCCTGGTCGATCAGCTTCACGGCGCGCGCGAGGTCGGCCTTGGTCACGGTCTGACCCAGGTTTTCCAGCGCCAGCGTGTCGCGTTCCACGAATTCCGCCAGCAGGTCGCCGCCGTCGCCGGCCCCCGCCTGGTGGTCCAGGGCGGCGTTGAACTGGCGCACGCGCTCGCCATAGCCCAGGGCGGTGTGGTTGGCCAGCAGGCCGTCGCGCAGCAGGCGCTGCATGGGCATGGCGCCGGAATAGCCCAGCGCCTTGGCGAAGCGGACGATGGCCGATGGCTGGACGCCCGAGCGTTCCGCCACCACGGCCAGGGTTTCCAGCGCCAAATCGTCCGGATGGTCCAGGACAAAGCGTGCGATCTGCTGCAGCCGCTTGCTGAAGGTGTCGTAGCGTTCCAATATGGCGGCCCGCAGTTCCTCGGCCGTGCGCGGCACGGTGGCACTCCCCGTCATCGCCCCTCCAAAATCCTATGTGGCCCCAAGAATAGACGCTCACCGGGTGAAGGCAACGCCGCCCGGCGTTATGGATATTCCATCATACCCCATGGTATGATATTTTCATTCCATAATGTGTTGATGACCGCCCCGCTGGCGCCGAAAAGCCGGCCAGCCGGGCGGCCGGGCCTTGACAGGGAGCCTGCATGTTCGACATCGCCATTTTGGGCGCCGGCCGTATCGGCCGCATCCACGCCCGCAACGTCGCGGCCCACCCGGCCCTGCGCCTGAAGTACGTCACCGATCCCAACGCCGCAGCCAGTGACGCCGTGGCGGCCGAAACCGGCGCCACGGTCACCGACCTGGACACGGTGCTGGCGGACGACGGCGTGCGCGGCGTGATCATCGCCAGTTCCACCGACCTGCACCTGGACCAGGCCGCCCGCGCCATCACCGCCGGCAAGGCCGTGCTGTGCGAGAAGCCGCTGGACATGGATCTGGCGCGCGCCCAGGCCGCCGCCCCCGTCCTGGGTGGCGACGTTCCCCTGATGCTGGGCTTCAACCGCCGCTTCGACCCGCACTTCGCCACCTTGAAGGCCCGACTCGAGGCCGGCGCCGTGGGGGCGCTGGAAACCCTGCAGATCACCAGCCACGACCCCGCCCCGCCGCCCGTCAGCTACATCAAGGTGTCCGGCGGGCTGTTCAAGGACATGGCCATCCACGACTTCGACATGGCCCGCTGGCTGCTGGGCGAACCGGTGGTGGAGGTCTACGCCGCCGCCAGTTGCCTGGTGGATCCGGCCATCGGCGCCGCCGGAGATATCGACACCGCCAAGACCGTCCTGCGCACCGCCACGGGCAAGCTGTGCGTCATCAGCAACAGCCGCCGCTCCGGCTATGGCTATGACCAGCGTATCGAGGCCTTCGGCTCCAAGGGCCTGCTGCGCGCCGACAACATCCTGGAAAGCAGCGTTTCCACCTGGGGCGGGGCCGGCGGCAACCCGGGTGCTGCCAGCGACGCCTTCCAGAACTTCTTCCTGGACCGCTATGCCGAGGCCTACCGGCAAGAGGCGGCCCATTTCGCCGAGATCCTGGCCGGCACGGCGCAACCCAGCGTGGGGTATGCCGACGGCGTGGCGGCCCTGGCCCTGGCGGAGGCCGCCGCCCGATCCGTCGCCACCGGCCAGGCCGTGCGCCTATGACGACGGCCCCGGAGCCTGCTTCCCAATCGGCCCTGAGGCCCGTCCGCGGCATTGGGCTGGGCGGCGGCCTGGCCGCCAACATCCTGAACATGGTGGGCATCGGCCCCTTCATCACCATTCCCCTGGCCATTTCCGCCATGGGCGGGCCGCAGGCCATGCTGGGCTGGCTGCTGGGCGCCGTGCTGTGCGCCTATGACGGCCTGGTGTGGGCGGAGCTCGGGTCCGCCTTCCCCCGCTCTGGCGGGCCCTACCATTACCTGCTGCACGCCTTCGGTCCCGCCCGCCTGGGCCGGCTGTTCAGCTTCCTCTATCTGTGGCAGTCGCTGCTGATCGGTCCGCTGTCCATCGCCTCGGGAACCGTGGGCCTGGCGCAGTACGCCAGCTTCCTGGCGCCGGAGATGAAACCCTGGCACATGATGGCCATCGCGGCCGCCGTCTGCCTGGTGAACACCGCCCTGCTGTACCGCGACATCCGTTCCATCCAGCGCCTGTCCATCGCCATCACGGTGGTGGTGGTGGCCGCCTGCCTATGGATCGTGTTCAGCGGCGCCCTGCATTTCGACGCCAGACTGGCCTTCGACTTCCCCGAGGGCGCGTTCAAGCCCACCGGCGCCTTCTGGATGGGCATGGGCTCGGCCACCCTGATCGCGGTCTATGATTACGGCGGGTACAACAACGTCTGCATGATCGGCGAGGAGATCAAGAATCCCGGCCGCATCATCCCCCGCGCCGTGCTGCTGTCCATCGCCATCGTCGCCTTGCTGTACCTGGGCCTGAACCTGTCCATCCTGGGCACCCTGCCCTGGCAGACGGCGCAGAAGTCCGGCGCCGTGGTGGCGGATTTCATGCAGGTGATCTATGGCCACTGGGGTGGGGTGGTCGTCTCCGTCCTCATCCTGATCGCCAGTTGGGGATCGGCGCTGGTGGTGCTGCTGGGCTTTTCCCGCGTGCCCTACACGGCGGCGGTGGACGGGCGCTTCTTCAAGCCCTTCGCCCGACTGCATCCCACGGGCCGCTTCCCCACCGTGTCGCTGCTGTTCATGGGCGTGGCGTCCGCCATCGCCTGCTTCTTCTCGCTGGCCGACCTGATCGCCGTGCTGATCGTCATCCAGACCCTGTTCCAGTTCACCGCCCAGTGCGTGGCCGTGGTCATGCTGCGCCGCCAGGGGGCGGCAGTCCCGGGGCAGTTCCGCATGCCCCTATACCCCTTGCCCGTCATCATCACCATCGCCGGCTGGCTGTACATCGTCGCCACCAGCCAGCCCCGGCACATCGCCATCGGTATCGGCATGCTGGCGCTGGGTGTCGCGATTTATCTGGTGCAATCGCGGCGCGAGGGGGCCTGGCCCTTCCGGGTGCCGGCCTGGCGGGCGCCATGACCATGACCAAGACCCATGACGTGGCCGTGGTCGGCGAACTGTACATCGACCACGTGCTGAGCGGCTTCACCGCCTGGCCCCAGCCGGGGGAGGAGGTGGTGACCGACGCCTATACCCGCGAGGTGGGCGGCGGTGCCGCCAACACCGCCTGCGGCCTGGCCCGCCTGGGCCGTGCGGTCCAGCTGGTGGGCATCGTGGGCGAGGCCGACGCCGCCTGGTTCCGGCACCGCCTGGCCCCTTACGGCCTGGATACCGGCGGCCTGCGCGTCGGTGACGGCGCCACCGGGATCAGCATCAGCGTCTCCACCCGCGAGGACCGGTCCTTCTTCACCCATATCGGGGTCAACCGCGCCCTGCCGGCCCTGCTGTCCGACCCGGCGACGGTGGCCGGCCTGGCCCGCGCCCGCCACGTGCATTTCGCGCTGCCGCTTGACCGCGCCGTGGCCGACGCCCTGCTGCCCGCCCTGCGGGACGCCGGCTGCACCACCTCGCTGGACGTGGGGTTCCAGCCCGGGTGGCTGCCCGACCCGGCGAACCACGCCACCTGCCGCGCCGTCGATCATCTGCTGCCCAACGAGAAGGAGGCGGCGCTGTTCTGCGGCAGCGACGTGGCGGAGGACTATCTGTCCCTGGCCCGCCGCTTGGCCCTGCCCAACCCCGTCCTGAAACTGGGGCGGCGCGGCGCCCTGGGCCTGGACGGTGACACGGCCCTCAGCGTGGCCCCACCGCCCGTGGACGCCATCGACACCACCGGCGCCGGCGACGCCTTCGACGCGGGCTACATCGACGCGCTGCTCGACGGCACGCCGGTGCTGGACCGCCTGCGCCGCGCCTGCATATGCGGCGCCCTGTCCACCCGGGTGGCGGGCGCCTTGGGGGGCATCCCCGACCGAACGGAACTATGGAGCACTTATGAGCAATCCTACCGATCGTAAGATCGCGATGATCGGCGGCGGCGGCGTGCGCACCCCGCTGGTCATCTTCGGCATCAACGAGGCGGCGGAGGCCCTGGGCGCCCGCGAGATGGTGCTGTACGACCCGGACCAGGAACGTCTGAAGGTCATCGCCGCCCTGGGCCGCGCCGTCGTCGCCAAGGAGGGCGGCAGCCTGGTCATCCGGGAAGCCGCTGCCATCGAGGACGCGGTGGAGGGCGCCGATTTCGTCCTGAACAGCGTGCGCGTCGGCGGCATCGCCTCGCGCGCGGCGGATGAGCTGGCGGCCATCAAGCACGGTTATCCGGGGCAGGAGACCACCGGCCCGGCTGGCGCCGCCATGGCGCTGCGCACCGTGCCCGTGGCCCTGGACCATGCGCGGGTGGTGGAGCGGCTGGCGCCCGGCGCCTGGATCGTCAACTTCACAAACCCGGCGGGCCTGATCACCCAGGCCATCAGCACCCATACCAAGGCGCGGGTGGTGGGCATTTGCGATACCCCCACCGAGCTGCTGCACCGCATCGTCCTGGCGCTGGGCGCCCGGCATGACGAGGTGGTGTGCGATTATGTCGGGCTGAACCACCTGGGCTGGGTGCGCCGCATCCGCCTGCGCGGCGAGGACGTGACCGACCGTGTGCTGGACGACGACCGCATCCTGTCGCAGCTGTACACCGCCCCCCTGTTCGACTTCGCCATGATCCGCGCCCTGCGGCTGATCCCCACGGAGTACCTGTTCTTCTACTACAGTCGCCGCCGCGCGCTGGAGAACCAGAAGCGCCAGGGCAGCAGCCGGGGCACGGAGGTGGAGCAGCTGAACCACGAGCTGTTCGCCACCCTGAAGGACCGCCTGGGCGCCGACGATGGCGAGGGGGCGGTCGCCGCCTATGCCGCCTATCTCAACCGCCGCTCCGGTTCCTACATGAAGCTGGAGGCGTCGGCCGGCTCGGCCTTCGACAAGGACGCGCCGTTTGACGAGGATCCCTTCCGCGTGGCCAGCGGCTATCACCGCATCGCCCTGGACGTCATGACGGCGCTGTGCGGCGACAAGCCCGCGCGCATCATCGTCAACACCCGCAACGACGGCGCCGTGCCCAACCTGCCGGACAACGACATCGTCGAAACGCCCTGCCAGATCAGCCGCGACAGCATCGTCCCCGAACCGCTGGAGCCCTTGCCCGACGAAGTCCACGGCCTGGTGCAGTCGGTCAAGTCCTATGAACGGGCGGCCATCCGGTCCGCCATGAACACCGACCGGCTGACGGCGCGCATGGCCTTCCTGATCCATCCCGCCATTGGGGAATGGGAGCCGTCGGATCCCCTGCTGCACGATCTGCTGGACCGCTGCATCCACTGCTGATCCAAGCCTCGCGAGGAAAAGGACAGCTCATGAGCCCATCGCCCGCACCGCCGCGCACCGCCCGCCGGGTATCCGTGGGCGAAGGCTTGTCGGGGACGACCGGCGCCCAGGCGCGGGACCACAACCAGCGCATCATCCTGCAATGCATCCGCGCCGCCGGGGCGCTGTCCCGGCCGGAAGTAGCGGCCATCACCGGATTGACCGGGCCCACGGTGGCCTATATCTGCCGGCGCCTGGTGCGGGACGATCTGTTGGTGGAACGGGACCCGCCGGTTCCCGCCCGGGGCCGGCCGGGGCGGCTGCTGTCCATCAATCCCGCCGGGGCGCTGGCCCTGGGCGCGGACATGGAGGGCGACCGGCTGACCCTGACGCTGATGAACCTGGGCGGGCGGGTCGTGGACCGCCTGACCCAGCTCATCCCGCGCCAGGCGACGCCCGCCTGGGCGGACGCCATCCAAACCGGCATCGGGGACCTGTGCGGCCCGGCGGATGCCGGTGGCATGGTGCCGATGGGGCTGGGTCTGGCCTACGCATCGGAGCCCGGCCAAGCCCTGGCGACGGAGGTGGCGCACCGGCTGGCCGCGCGGTTGCCCTATCCCGTCCACGCCGAAACCATGACGGCCGCCGCCGCCGCGGGTGACCTGCACTTCGGGCCCGGCCTGCGCGAACCCAGCTTTTTCCAGATTCTGATCGGGCGGGAGTCGAGCGGCGGCCTGGTTCTGCGGGGCCGCCCCTTCACCGGAGCCGGGGGGCATGGCAACGACATCAATCTGCTGATCCCCCATGGCGGACCGTCGGCCGCCGGGGACATGGGCCCCCAAGGCATGGGCAGCATCGTCTCCCTGCCCGGCCTGCACCGGCACATGGCGGCCCAGGGATTGGCCACCGACAGCCTGGACGGGCTATCGACCCTGTCGGAAGAGGGCAACGCCCTGGCCGCGGATTGGATCGACACCTGCGCCCGCCTGCTGGAGGGGCCCATCGTGACCATCACCTGCCTGGTGAACCCGCCCGCCATCCATCTCAGCGGCCGGCTGCCGGGCCCGTTGCTGGATCAGTTGGCCCGCGCCTTGAACCGGCGTCTGGACGACATGCCCCACCTGCCGGGCCGCGTCCGCATCGTGGTGGCGCCCGATGCCATGACCATGGGGGCCGCCACCCTGCCTTTCCTGCACCGGCTGCTGCCCCGGCATGACGTCCTGCAGAAGACCGCCGCGCAACGGGCCCAGCGGGAGGCCCAAGGGGAAGCCCAGCGCGGTACCCCGGCCAGTGGTCAGGCCTGACGCACCGCGACGTTGCGGCTGAAGCCGAACTCGGCCCCGGCCGGCGTGCGGAACAGCACGTCCAGGCGCCGGTCGCCGGCTCCGGGGGCCAGGGCCACCGTCAGCGGCCCCGGCGCCACTTCCGTCTTGCGGCCCAGCAGGCGGCCACCCTCATAGATGTCGCACGCGCCGACCAGGCTCAGAAAGGCCACGCGCCCACCCTGGCGCCCCACCTTGGCCTGCGGTGTGAAGCGGACGGAGCATAGGGTGAAGCCATCCGCCGTTTGCGGGTCGTGCGCCCAGCGGGTGCCGAAATCATCCCAACCGGCCATGTCCGCCCCTTGATAGGCCAGTGCCGCTTCCGCCGTGGCGGCAAGGGGGGCGGCGTACCACGTTTCCAAGATAAGGTCGGTGGGCGCCGTCGCCTGCCCCGCCGGGGCCGCCGCCGGCTCAATCGCCACGCGCGTGCTCGCCGGCTTGAGGCCTGGTGCCGTGGCCGCCAGCGTCAGGGGGCCGCGGCCACCCGCCAGCGTCCGCACGGTCACCTGGGCCAGGCCGTTGAACAGGGCGCGGCGGTTCCCCTTCTCGGGGGCCGCGCTGTTGGGATCGCCATTGCCCAGGCCGATGATGTCACCGCCCTCGATGGCGAAGGTGACCATGTCCTGGGCCAGGGGCACCGGCCGGCCCTGGGCGTCCACCGCCTCCACCATAACGGGCGTGGCGTCCAGCCCGTCGCCGCGCAGGCGGTTGCGATCGGGCGTCAGTCTCAGGGCAACGGCCGGGCCCGTCGTCTCCACCTGGGCGCGAGCGGTGACCTTGCCCCCGGCATAGCCCACCGCCTCCAGCCGGCCCGGGGCATAGGCCACCATCCAGTGGTTCATCTCATAGGGATCGACCGCCTGACGGCCCAGGGAGCGGCCGTTCAGAAACAGCTCCACCTCCTCCACGTTGGCGCAGGCCATGACCTTGACGGGCTGGCCCTCCCGCCCCGCCCAGTTCCAATGCGGCAGCAGGGCCAGCACGGGCCGGTCCGTCACCCACTGGGCCTGGTGGATGTGGAAGGCCGCCTTGGCGAAGCCGCACAGATCCATGATGCCGTAGAAGGAGGAATTGGAAGGCCAGCCCCAGGGCGACGGCTCCCCATGATAGTCGAAGCCCGTCCAGACGAAGCCGCCGGCGATGAAGTCGCGCGTCGCGATCGCCTTCCAGGCGGCGCGATGGGTGTTCCAGTCCTTCACCGGGTCGTCGTAGCCGGCAATGGTGCGGCTATCCTTGTCCGTCACATAGGCGCCACGGGTACTGAAGGCGCTGGTGTCCTCCGACGAGATCAGCGGCACGTCGGGATGTGCGGCATGGAAGGCGTCGTACTTGTCCTGCTGGTAGTTGAAGCCGACCACGTCCACCGCCTGGGACACGTTCACCGGGGTGAATAGGCCGCCGTTCATGGCCGCCGTCACCGGGCGGGTAGTGTCCAGCGCCTTCACCGCGTGGGCCATGCGCCGCACCATCTCATACCCGGCGGCCGACCCCTGCATCGGTTCCTCGTTGAACACCGACCAGAGGATGACGGAGGGATGGTTGCGGTCACGCCGCACCATCCATTCCAGCTGGGCCAGGGTGTCGGGCGACGGGTTGAACTGCCGGTTCTCATCCATCACCAGCAGACCGTGGCGGTCACACAAGTCCAACACCACGGCCGATGGCGCATTATGGGTGCAGCGGATGGCGTTGCAGCCCAGTTCCTTCAGCCGGCGGATGCGGTAGTCCCACAGCGCGTCGGGTATGGCGGTGCCGACGCCGGCATGGTCCTGGTGCACGCACACGCCCTTGATCTTGAGTGGCCGGCCGTTGAGGAAGAAGCCCTTGTCCTTGTCGAACCGGGTGGTGCGAAAGCCGCAGGTGGTGGTGACCGCGTCCACGCACCGGTCCCCCGCCATCAACCGTGTCTGGACGCGATAAAGGGCGGGTGCCTCCACGCTCCATAGCCGGGGATTGGCAACGGCCAGATCCAGCCGGGCCACGCTCTGGTCGAGGGACGGGATGATCACCGGCGCCTGGCCGCTGGCCACCACCCGGCCTTCGGCATCCTCCAGGGTGCTCATCACGGTCATGGCGGCCGTGGTCTTGCCGCTGTTGTAGGCGGTGACCTCCACCGGCAGCACCCAACCATCGCCCGCCGGCACCGGATGGGCATAGACCCCATCGGTGATGATGTGGACGGGATCGCGCTTCACGATGCGAACGGAGCGGTACAGGCCGCCGCCCTCGTACCACCAGCCTTCCATGGCATGGGCGTCCACGCGGATGGCCAGGGTGTTCAGATCGTCGCCAAAGGTGGCAAAGGGCGTCAGATCGATGGTGATGCCGTTGTAGCCGCTCCAGTTCCGGTCCACGACCGTGCCGTTGAACCAAATGGTGGCATGGGTGGCGATGCCGTCGATCTGCAGCTCGATATGGCGGTCCTGGTCGGCCGGGTCGAAGCGCAGGGCGGTGCGGTACCAAGCGATGCCCCGCCGGCGGTAGCCCTGGGCCCGGTTGGCATCGGCCTCGATGGGCTGGAAACTGACGAAATCATGCGGCAGACGCACGTCGGCCCAGTCGGAATCATCGAAGCCGGGGGCGGCCGCCCCCCAGGCCTTGCCCGCCTTGGCGTTATCGTAGGAATCGTCCTGGCTGAGGATCTCGGGGAACGGGACGTCGCCCTCGAAGAAGCGCCACCCCTGGTCCAGCGCCAACACCTCGCGGGAGGAAGCGGCGGGCCGTGCCGCCCCGGCGGTCGCCGCGAAGGCCCGCGCGGTGGTGAGGGGACCGTATCCGGCCGCCGTCACGGCCACGCCGCCGCCCGCCTTCAACACCTGCCGCCGGCTAATGCCCCCGTCGCTGACCACCACCGCGCCCTCCCCCCGCTGATTTGCTTGGTGGATGCTAACGGGCGGCTTCCGGAGTCGCAATGACTATTTCATATTTATATTATTTGGAAATTCCATTCCATGCAGCAGCGTCATGTCAGGCGCAGGCGGGGGGTGAGCACGAGGCAAAGCATGGCACCCAGGGAAGGCAGGATGGTCATGGGCAGGATCAGGCCCAAGGCGGAAACGACCGTCTGGCGATCCCCGGTCCGCCACACCAGGATCTCGCTGACCATCAGGATGGCGACGGCACACGCCACCTTGATGCACAAGGTCAGCAGGCTAAACACCTGTGTTGGCGCCAGGCGATGGCCCGACATCGCGGGCGACGCGGCACAGGCCCCCGCCGCCGCCCATAACAGCATGCTCATGCCCCCCAGGCCCGTTCCCAGCAAACCGGCGGCGGCGGCGGTGAGCGGCAGGCTGTGGGCGCCGAAGACCAGAAAGGCCAACGCCCCGGTGATGGCCGCCGCCGCCGAGGCGCGAAACGCGGCCGACGGGTTGTGCCGGTCCACCACCAGGGTCCACAGCGGCTGCCCCACCAGCCCACCAATGGCCACGCAGGCCATGACGGTTCCCCGCGCCAGGGAAGAGGTGAGGACGGTGGCGGCGAAATAAGGCTCCAGCCGCGTGAACACCGAGGCCGTCCCAGACAGGACGAACTCCGCCGCCAGCACGGCGGCCAGAGCCATGGGGAAGCGAAATTGCGACAGGAAAGGGCGCGTCATCGCCGGCACCGAAGGTTCAAGGACTAGGCCGCGACGCGCAGCCCACCAGAACCAGCCGGCGCTGGCCATGCCCATCCCCCACAGAACCAGGGCGAAGACGGCGAAGGCGCGCGCCTGCTCCGGCCCGCTCCGCGCCAGCAGCAGCGGCGCCGCCACCGCGATGGACAGGGTGGCGAGACCGGCGCCGACGAAGCGCAAGGCCGACAGGGCGGTGCGCGCCCTGTCACCGGCGACCATGCCCAGCACGGCGTTCTGCGGCACGTCGTACAGGGCGTAGGTCAGGCGGAACAGCAACCCCGTGCCCAGCGCGTACAGGATGCGCCAACCGGCGGGCACCAGCCCTGTGGCCAGGAACAGCAACAGGGCCGCCCCCGCCAAGACGCTGCCCAGGAAGTGCAGGCGGGCGGCCGCCGGAACGGTCGCCGCCCGGCGCCGCAGCATATGTCCCATCACCATGTCGGTGGCGCCGTTGATCACCAGCGACACCGCCAGCACCGCCCCCATGGCGCGGGGCGGCAGGCCGCACGCCTCGGTCAGGAAATAGGCGAACAGCAGTTCGCTGCTGTACCAGATCAGGCTCTTGCCATAATGGCCGACGCTGTAGGCGCGCCAGACGGCCACCCGCAGCATCCGTGCCCATTCCGGGCCGCCATTCCCATCCATGCTGGACATCCGGCCCACCCGGCATTGTTCGGGCGGCACACTAGCCTGCGCGCCATTGCGGCTTTATGACAGGATGTCAGGCAAAGAACGCCTCGCGCAGGGGCATGACGGCGGCGCCCAGCGCGACCGGATCGCCGGGCGCCTCGGCCATCACCACGGCGGGAAGCGGGGGCGGATAGCCCCGGCGGTTGGTCGGCACCGGCACGACGATACGGTCGGCCAGGGCCCGGGCGATGGACGGGGGCAGCCGGCCGCCGATGACGATGAGGCCGGGATCCATGCTGTAGGCCAGAAGCCCGCACAGCATGGCGAAGGACGGTTGCGCCTGGTCCAGCCAATCCGCCACGCCATCCCAGCCCACGTCGATGGCCTGCACCATTTCCTCCACCGTCGCGAAAACGTGACCGTGATTCTTCAGGCAGGTCTGCAGCAGGTCCAGGTTGGCATAGGTCACGCCGGCCAGCGTCCAGATGCCGCCGAACTCCCCCGCGTTGCCGTTCTGGCCCCGGAAGGGTTTGCCATCGGCGATGATGCCGCCGCCGAAGCCGTTGGTCAGGTGCAGGTAGGCGAAGTTGCGGCAGCGCCGGCCCACGCCGAACAGGCTTTCGGCGATGGCGGCCACCGTGCCGTCATTGTCCACCCGCACCGGCAGGCGCAGCGCCCCTTCCAGAATGGGCTCGATCTCCACCATCGCCCAATCGTCCAGGTAGGCCGGCGGATTGAACAACCGCCCCCGCCCCACGTAAAAGGCGGAAATGCCCACGCCCACACCCACCAGGCGCCGGGGATCGATACCTGTCTCCTCCTCCAATTCCCGGCGGAAGGCCCGCAACCGCTCCAGCACCACCGGCCGCGCCATGGTGGGCATGGCGGCGCGCCGCTGCCCCCGCACCCTGCCGGTGAAATCCATCAGGGTCATGGACACGGCGTCGCCCAGCAGCGACACGCCCAGGGCATAGGCGAAATCGGGGTTGAGGGAGACGTGGACGCTGGGGTGGCCCGGCCTGTCCGCCTGCCGCGCCGCCGTGCGCACCAGCCCGTCCTGGTGGAACCCCTGCAGCAGCCGCGTCACCGTCGGTTGCGACAGATCCAGCGACCGCGTCAGCTCCGCCTGGCTCAAGCCCCCGCTTTTCAACAGCAGGTCCAGAATGCGCCGCCCGCCCTCGCTGACGGGCCGGGCGACGGAAACCATGGGAAGGGCGGGATCTGAATCGGGGAACATCCGCATGAGAACAGGCAGCCGGTAACGGTGAGGACAGCGTCATAGAGACACAAGCCCACGCCGTCATCAAGGCGTCATACATTCTGTATAGTATGCATGCTGCATACATTTAACGCGCCATAGGCGCCTGCGGTTCCATCCGCGGTTCAAGGGCCGGAACAGGCCAGGGGAAAGAAATGAGGTTGGGGATCATGCTCTGTGACAAACGCCGCCGGCGCATGCTGATGGGGTCCGCGCTGTCCTGGGGGCTCCTGCACGCGGCAACCGCCTGGGCGCAGCCGGCCGCGGGCGCGGAAACGGCCGCACCCGTCAATACCGCCGACAGCCCGGAAGAGATCATCGTGACCGGCGTGCGCCGGTCCAACGCCAAGGCCATCGACACCAAGCTGAACACGCCCGGCGTCACCGACGTCATCAGCGCCGACGACGCCCAGGCCCTGCCGGACCGCACCATCGTCGAGGCGCTGCGGCGCGTGCCCGGCCTGTCCGTCCTGCCGGCCACCGACAACGAGCACCCGCGTGATGAGGCCGCGACACCCGTCATCCGCGGCCTGGGCCCCGCCTACAACAACGTGACCATCGACGGCGTGCCCATCGCCAGTCCCGGCACGCCCAACGGCAACCTGGGCTCCATGGGGCGCGGCGTGCGGCTGGACATCCTGCCCACCTCCATGATCAGCGAACTGCAGGTGACCAAGACCTTCACCGCCGATCTCGACCCCAACGCTGTGGGCGGCGCCATCAACCTGAAGACGCGCAGCGCCTTCGACAATGGCGGCCGCCCCTTCTTCACGGCCGAGGGCGCGCTGGGCATGGCCAACGACCACGGCCAGCCGCGCAGCCAGGACCCGCTGGGCCGGCGCATCAGCGGCACGGGCAGCATGACCTTCGGGCCCGACCATATGTTCGGCGTGGTGGTGTCGGCCAACTACCAGAAGCTGGACAGCTTCACCGACACCCACATGACGACGGACACCGTCCACTACGACTTCTACAACAGCGCCGGCGTCCTGCAGAAAAACAACAACCTGGGCAACGGCATCGCGGTGCCGCAGCAGGACAAGTACTGGTATGTGGAAGACAGCCGGCAACGCGTGGGCGCCACCACCAAACTGGAAGTCCAACCCACGGACACGCTTTATGGCTTCCTAACGCTGGGCCATTACCGCTTCGTCGACACGATGGACCGCAACGAGGTCATCCTCGATCCCCGCAACACGGGCACTGTGTACAATCAGACCGCCACGTCAGGCAGCTATCCCGGCGGCGATGTGGAGGTGGGGTATGAGCACGCCAACATCATCACCACCACCAATCTGGCACAGGCCGGGCTGGATTGGCGCCCTGCGACCAATCAGGTGCTGTCCGTCCGGGGCGATATCTCGCGTTCCACTTACCGCGAGCCCCTGGACATGGTGAAGTACATGACCGGGCTGAGCTATCCGGCCCCGGGCAGCGCCGGCGCCATCACCACCAACGCGGCCAAGCCCGCCTATGGCTTCACCTACGACACAAGCCAGTTGAACCAGCAGTTCGCCATGGCGCCCAGCGCCTATTACAACCTGTCGAACTATAGCGGGCTGTACTGGCGCCAGGGCAAGCGCTCGGCCGATGACGACATCAAGAACACCCGCGCCGACTATCGCTACAACATGGGGGCCAAGGACCAGGGCCTGGGCTTCGCCGTCGGCGCCAGCTTCACCGACGACCGGCCCGATTACAACGTCTGGCGTTACGACTGGGAGCCGAACAACACCGCCGGCAGCCTGTTGCTGGTCAACGCCGCCGGGCCGGCCGGCGCGCCCATGAAATATTCCAACGGCCTGAACCTGCTGACCATCGACCCGGCCAAGGCCTGGGCCGCGTTCAACGCCAACCCGTCCTGGTTCAACCTGACCGACCAGTCATCCTACAACAATCAGGACAACTTCAAGCACACGGAACAGACGGTGGGCGCCTATGCCACCGTCGCCTATGCCCTGGACGATTTCCACGCCCAGGTGGGCCTGCACAACGACAGCACCGACCAGGATACCGTCAGCCGGGCCAAAATCTCCGGCGCGTGGACGGACCTGAAGACCAGTTCCAGCTATGACTACCTGCTGCCCTCCGCCCTGGCCAGCTACGACATCAGCCACGACATGGACGTCCGCGTGGGCGCCAGCCAGACCATAGGCCGGCCCAGCTACGACAGCTACGCCGCGCGCACCTCCATCAGCTTCACCAACGCGTCCGACCTGGGCAACCCTAATGCCACCGGCGTGTCGGTCACCGTCGGCAACCCCAACATCAAGCCGCGCCTATCCACCAACGTCGACCTGGCCTTCGACTACAAGCTGCCCAACGAGGGCGGCGGCCTGCTGTCGCTGGCCCTGTTCAACAAGGACATCAAGGACGAAATCTTCACGGCCAGTTCCATCGGCTACACCTACCAGGGTGTCACCTACAGCAACGCCGTGGTCTCGACCCCGCAGAACGCCAGCAACGCCTCCATCCGGGGCGTGGAGCTGAACGCCATCGTCAACTCGCTGGAATGGATCCATCCGTGGCTGCGCGACTTCGGCGTCAGCGGCAACTGGTCCTTCATGGAAGGGGAACTGTCGGTGCTGCAATCCAGCGGCGCCACCCGCACGCTGAGCCGCCTGGTGGGCCAGCCCAACCAGACGCGCAACCTCCAGGTCTTCTACAGCGACAGCGATTTCGAGGTGCGCCTGGCCTACAACCGCCAGGGCAAGGCCTTGCGGTCCATCGCGCCCGACATCGCTTGGCAGGACCTGTACTGGGCCCCGCGCGAACAGTTGGACCTGCAGGCCAGCTACAAGGTGCGCGATAGCGTCACCCTGTTCGGCGAGGCCAGCAACCTCACCCACAGCCGCCTCACCAGCCTGGTCGGCCCCAACCAGAACCTGCTGAAGGACAGCTACTCCGTCCCCACCGTGTTCTGGGTGGGCGTGCGGTTCACGCCGGACCTGTGACGGACCGGAAGCCCCGGGGGCAACGTCCCCGGGGCATCTTTCCACCTTATCGACGCGAGACCACCCCCGTGCGGTTCACCCGACGCCATCTTCTCTCCGCCGGCGGCGCCGCCGCCCTGCTGGCCCCCATCCGGCGGGCGCTGGCCCTGTCACCGCCCCCCACCGGCGGCGGCTTGGACGACATCCGCCATGTCGTCATCCTCATGCAGGAAAACCGCTCCTTCGATCACTATTTCGGGACGTTGCGCGGCGTGCGCGGCTTCCACGACCGGGCGACCGCGCCCGGCAGCGACGGCGACATCTGGCGCCAGGCGGACGGCCAGGGCGGCCATGTGCGCCCCTTCCCCCTGGATGGCGCCGCGACCGCCGCGCAGAACATCGCCTCCCTGCCCCATTCCTGGGTGGACGGGCATGCCGCCTGGAACGGGGGCCGCAACGACAACTGGGTGCCGGCCAAGGGGGCGCTGACCATGGCGCATTACACCCGCGCCGATATCCCCTTTCACTGCGCCCTGGCAGACGCCTTCACCATCTGTGACGCCTTCTTCTGCTCCACGCCCAGCGCCACCAATCCCAACCGCATCCATCTGATGACGGGCACCCCCGACCCCTTCGGCAGGGCGGGCGGTCCGGTGCTGAAACAGCCGGCGGAGGGACCGGACTTCCAGCCGCTGAACGGCCCGCCCTTCTCCTGGACCACGTACCCTGAGCGCCTGGAACAGGCCGGCATCTCCTGGTGCGTCTATCAGGGGGTGGATGCGGACGGCCCCTTCACCATCGACGTCCAGGACATGATCCGGCCGCGGCATCGCCCGGCATTGGACGAGAATGACGGTGTCAGCTGCTTCAATTCCCTGCGCTTCTTCACGCAGTTCGCCCACGCCCCGGTGGGGTCACCGCTGCACGCCAAGGCGATGACCCGCCGGCCACCCAGCGTCTTCGCCGCCGATGCCAAGGCGGGCCGCCTGCCGGCCGTCTCCTGGCTGATGCCGCCGCACAACCACTCCGAACATCCGCGCTATGCCCCGCTGGACGGCGCCGCCTACATCGCCACGGTGCTGGAAGCGCTGACCGCCAATCCGGAAACGTGGCGCCACACCGCGCTGTTCGTGCTGTACGATGAGAACGACGGCTTCTTCGACCATGTGCTGCCGCCGGCCCCGCCGACGGGTCCGGGCGGCGGCCTGTCGAACGTGGACTTGGCCGGCGAGATCAACGCCGGCGATGGCCAGCCCTTCGGCCTGGGGGCCCGGGTGCCCATGATCGTCGTTTCCCCATGGACCACGGGCGGCGCCGTCTGCTCGGAAGTGTTCGACCACACCTCGGTCCTGCGCTTCCTGGAGGCGCGTTTCGGGGTGGCGGAGCCCAACATCAGCCCCTGGCGCCGGGCGGTGTGCGGCGACCTGACCAGCGCCTTCGACTTCGCGCAGGCGCCACAGGCGCCGGTGGCTCTGCCGGACACGCGCGGCTATCGCGCCGAGGTGGAGGCGCAGGCCCACCGGCCGGAACCGAAACTTCGCCGCCATGACACGCCGTTACCGCAGGAACCCGGCCAGCGCCCGCTGCGGCCCATGCCGTATGACTTGGCGGTGGATCTGGTCGCGGCGCCGGGACGGCCTGCCTCCCTGGTCTTCCACAACCGGGGCCGGGCCGCCACCGTCTTTCACGTCTTCGATCGCCTGACACCCGGTGCCGGCCCGGCGCGGCACACGGTGGCCCCGGGCACCAGCCTGCCCACGCCAGTGCCGCTCATGGCCGGACAGGGATGCGATGTGCTGGTGCTGGGCCCCAACGGCTTCCTACGCCAGCTCACGGTCGGACCGGACATGGCTGGCCGCTTGTCGCTGTCGGCCACGCCCGACGCGGCCGACCTGACGCTGGCCCTGACAGTGCGTAACCATGGTGACGAGACGGTGCGATGGCACCTCGCTGACAGCGTCTACGGGGCGGCGCCCGTCTCGGCGACAGTCGCGGCCGGGGCGTCCAATGTGCTGTCCTGGCCCACCGCTGCCAATGACGGATGGTACGACGCGACGCTGACCCTGGCGGGGCCCGGGGGGCAGTTGAACTGGCGCCTGGCTGGCCATATCGAAACCGGCCGGGCCAGCCGGTCCGATCCGGCGTGGGGGGTGTCGAGTTGAAAGGCTGGTGCGCCCTGCCCCCCAGCATGATGATCGCCTCCCGCACGGGTGGGGACAGCGCGGCGCTGGGGGCCGCCACCCCGCCCTTCCGGCACCACTTCTTCTGATCACGGAAACTCGTTTCCGATAGCCACGTAATGGAAGGAAGCGGCCACCAGCACCATGAGGTGCCACAGGACGTTGTGATAGCGCACGCGGTGCGCCAGATAGACACCGACGCCCAGCGTATAGGTCAGCGCGCCGGCGGCGATCCATGGCCCCGTGTCCGCCAGCAGGCGGCCGGACAGAGCCGGTATCATGGGTAGGCCGATCCATCCCAGGCCGACATAGAGGGCCAATCCCAACCGTTCATAGCGGCGGGGCCACAGCAGTTTCAGCAGGATTCCCGCCGTGGCGATGGCCCAGACAACGATGAGGGCGACGGTGGCCGTCTCCCCCGGCAGGCGCGTCAGCAACGGCGTATAGGTGCCCGCGATGGCGGCGTAGATGCAGGCATGGTCCAGTCGACGCAGGCGTTCCTTGAGTTTCCGTCCGAAACTCAAATTGTAGGCTGCGGACGCCGTCAGCATTCCCGCCATGGCGATGGCGTAGATGGCCACGGCCACCAGGCTGCTGGTCTTCAGGGAATTTGATCGCGACAGGACCAGCCAGACACCTCCCGACCATCCGGCCGTCACCCCCAGCAGGTGGACCACGGCATCCGCGGCGTACTCTCCACGGCTGTAACCAGGGTGACGGGGATGGTCGGGGTGGGTATCGATGGCGCCACCCTACATGGAACGGCGACGCATCACCGGCGGCGGGGCGGGGGACGACGCCCCGGCACGGCGGGACCGGACCGTTCATCCTTGTGACGGTAGGTGATGCGCCCCTTGGTCAGGTCATAGGGCGTCATTTCCACCGTGACGCGATCACCCGCCAGCGAGCGGATCCGGCTTTTGCGCATCTTGCCGGCGGTATAGGCGATGATCTCATGCCCATTTTCCAGCTTCACGCGAAAGCGGCCGTCGGGCAGCGCCTCTTCGACATAACCGTCGAATTCGAGAAATTCTTCCTTGGCCATTGCATCCTCCCAAACAGGAAAAAGGCGGCGGCACGCCTAGGCATGCCGCCGCCGCTCGTTCAGATGAGGAGGAGGTCAGATGGCGCGCAGGTTTTCCGCCGCGGTCTTGCCCTTGCGCGGGTCGCGGACGGCGTCGAAGCTGACCTTCTGGCCTTCGTTCAGGCCGCTGAGGCCGGCGCGCTCAACGGCGGAGATGTGGACGAAAACGTCGGCGGAGCCATCCTCGGGCTGGATGAAACCAAAGCCCTTGGTGCTGTTGAACCACTTGACGGTACCGGTGGACATGGGATGCCTTCTGGGATTTTTCCCGTTCGAAGCTGCCCGGCGCGAGAGTGCGGACGGGCATCAAAGTCACGACAGGGAACAGAACCAGCGTCAGCCGGTAGATAGCCCAGTAGCAAAGTCGACCCGGGCAGCATGGCTCCCCCAGCTCAAAACCGCAAGCGTTTAGGCATCCCGCCAGGACATGGCTGCAAGACGCGGGCTCTCCTGTCCTGGGTATTGCGCCGCGCCTTGATCGACCTAACGGCCGTCAAGAGAGCGTGGAACAGCGTGGATCGACCGCGTGAAGGCCGGCCCTCAACCACCGGCTCCTCCTGTCTTAGACACCAAGCCGCCGCAGGTCGGCATCAACTCCTGCGGCGTAGGCTGGGCCGAAGAGCCGCAGATGGACCAGCAGCGGCCAGAGCCGGTAGACCGGCAACCGCTGGCGCCACCCGGGCTCCAAGGCCAGGGAGTCGAAGAAGGACGCCGGCGGACGGTCGAACAGGGTCAGCATGGCCGCGTCCACCTCGCGGTCCCCGAAGTAACAGGCCGGATCGATCAGGCCGGAGACCCCGGTACCGGACACCAGCACATTGCCGCCCCATAGGTCGCCGTGCAGCAGCGACGCCGGCGGGCGCTGCGGAACGTGGTCGCCCAGCCGCTCGGCCAAACGCCCGATACGGGCGCCGAGGCCGGCATCGACATGGGCTATATGGCAGCGCAGCCGCTGCGCCGCCCAGAAGGCGGGCCAGTCGTCGGTCCTGGGGTTGGGCATGGCCACAGCCCCCAGGCTGTGGTCGTGCGGCCAGCCATAGGGCTCATCGGTGGGCGCGTGCAGCCGGTTCAGGCAGGTGGCCAGATCATGCCAGGCCGCCGCCAGCGCGCCCTCGGCGGGCAGCTTTTCCATCACCAGCCAGCCGTCATCCGCCGCCAGCACCGCCGGCGCCGGAGCGCCGGTAGCGGCGATGGCCCGCAGCATCGTGCCTTCCCGCCCGGCGCCGTCCCCGTGTTTGGCGACCGCCAACGCACCATCCGACAGCGTCAGCTCATAGACAACGGAGAGGTCGCCCCCCGCCATGCGGCGCAGGGACAGCACGCGCCGCCCCAGCAGGCCGGATAAGCGGTCCTTCAAGGCATCCATGTCCCCCCCCGCCCGTCACAGGTCTGAAAGAGTAAACAGCCAGGCGGCCCAGATGCCCAGCGCCAGGCAGGGGCCGAAGGGCATGGGGGTGGTCCCGTCCACCCGCCGGCCGGCCAGACGCAACGCCGCCATTGCCAGCAGGCCGGCCAGCGCCGCGATCAGCAACATGTGGGGCACGGCCGCGGGTCCCGCCCAGGCGCCACCAGCGGCCAGCAGCTTAGCATCCCCCCGGCCGATGCCGTCGCGGCCCCTGATCCGCCGGTACAGCGTTTCCACAAGCACCAGCCCGGCATAGGCCACGGCAGCAGCCGCCAGCCGGTCGATCGGAAAATGCCCATCCCGGGCCCACCCCATCAGGATGCCCGCGATGATCAGCGGCAGGGTCAGCGCGTCGGGCAGGATCATGTGGCGCAGATCGATCCACGCCAAAGCCAGCAAGACCCAACCCAGGCCGGCGCCCGCGCAGAGCGTCAGGGCATCCAAGGGCATCAGGAAGGCCATGCACAGGGGCGGCAGGACGGCCGCCAGCTCGATCGCCGGATGGAACGCGCCGATGGGCGCCGCGCAATAGCGGCAATGCCCCTTGGACCATAGGTAGGAGAGGATGGGCACCAGGGAGGCCGGACTCAACGTATGGCCGCACCGGTCGCAGGCCGACCGCCCCCACACCACGGACCGCCCCGCCGGCAACCGGGTCACGACCACCCCCAGGAAGCTGCCGACGAAGGGGGCGGCGATCAGCAATGTCCAAAGGGTGATGATGTCCACTTTTCCGTTTCCCAACGCGTCCCCGGCCCCCATGGGACCGCCCGCCATACCCCTCCGATTCGCGAGGGATTTCAACAGCCAATCGGCGACGGCGGCTGGAAATGAGCCGTTAACACCACCGGAACGGCGCCACACTTTTGAATCTTTCAAAATTTTAAGTACAGGTTCGATGTCACCGGTTACCTGTCCGGATACACGACGCACCTGTCCTTTCGATGGATTGCGCATTGCCGAGGTACATCTCTCCGCTCCAGGTAACAATGTATACCATTGCATCATGTCCAAAGTTGTAAGCGAAGGCTTTCCCCTTTTGGACAGTTATATTCAAATTTTATAACCATTGCGGCCATATGAAATCAGAACATGGTCCAGTAACTCTGGGAACGACATCGATAACATTTTAGGAATTAACCGCTTTTTTGATTCGACGACGTTGGCTTATACAGCCCTCCGAAGAAACGCGCCCGCTCAGGCGGCGCTACTGCAAGAGAAGACGGGGCATGTCTCTCGCAAGTTGGGGGCTTAAAATGACAGCTCGTGCCTTGCTGGCGTCCTTAGGGGCGCTGAGGGTTTTGTTTGTCGGGTTAATTATTAGCGGTATTTTGGGAATGCCCGCCGCATGGGCGGATGACGGCACGGCATTGCCGCCGTCCAATCGCATCTCCATCAACCTGGGCGAAACGCCGTGGCGCTTCCTGAAGGACAGCGACCCGGCCAACGCCATGGATCCCGCCTATAACGACACCTCCAGCAATCCGAACCCGAACGAGGTATGGACCTCGGTCGGCGTGCCCCATTCGCCCAGCGACAACGATACCTTCCTGAACCTGAAGTCCGGCGGCGGCCAGGGCCAGCTGACGGGCAACATCACCTGGTATCGCAAGCACTTCTCGCTGGATAACGCCTACAAGACACGCAAGATCTTCGTGGAGTTCGAGGGCGCGCACATGGGCGCCCGCGTCTTCATCAACGGCCATTTCATTCCGGGCAACAGCCTGGTGAACCCCAACGCCACGCACGTCGTCGGCTTCGTGCCCTTCATCGTCGATATCACCGACTACGTGAAGTTCGACGGCGCCGACAACGTCCTGGCGGTCAAGGTGGCCCGGGGCGACACCTTCTTCACCAATCCCAACTTCTCCGGCGCCTTCCGCTTCGGCCAGGCCGACAGCGGGCTGTTCCGCCCGGTGTGGATGTACATCACCGACCGGGTGCACATCCCCCGCAACACCTACGCCGTGCTGAACACCTGGGGCACCTACGTCTCCACGCTCAGCGCCAGCGACGCGTCGGCCACCGTGCGCGTGCAGACCAACGTCGCCAACGAGTACGCCAACGCCCAGACGGTGACGCTGAACACCCAGATCGTGGACGCGGCCGGCACCGTGGTCGCGTCCGCCCAGGACACCAAGACGCTGGCCTCGGCACCACTGCCGGCCGTGCCGGCGCAGAACGCGCCCGAGACGGCGCCGCCGCCCGCCACCTTCGACCAGACGCTCACGGTGGACCACCCTACCCTCTGGTACCCCAACAACAGTCAATGGGGCCACCCCTACATGTACACGGTGGTGCACACCGTCAGCGTGGACGGCGTCGTGGTCGACGCCACCACCACGCCGCTGGGCATCCGCACCATCGCCTGGGACCAGAACTTCCCCATCATCAACGGCCACGCCCACTATCTGTGGGGCGCGTCGGGCCGCTACGACTATCCCGCCCTGGGTTCCGCCGTGCCGGAGGAACAGCAGTGGCGCGACGTGGCCCTGCTGGCCAACGCCGGCGGCAGCCTGTACCGCCCGGGCCATTCCGCCCAGGGACCGGAGTTCCTGGCCGCCGCCGACGCCTTTGGCGTGATGATGGTCCAGCCCAGCGGCGATGGTGAGAACGGCTTCGCCCATCTGTGCCCGGGCGACACCTATGTCGGCAACTGCACCGCTTCCACCCTCGACATCGAGATGAAGAAGGAGGTGCACCGTGACATGATCGTGCACGACCGCAACAACCCGTCCGTGCTGGCGTGGGAGGCGGACAACGGCGTCACGGATACCGGCTTCGCCCGCGCCCTGAAGTCCCTGTCGGAAACCTGGGACCCGGTCCTGACCCGCGCCCAATCCGACCGTACGCCCGATGCCGCCAACGGTGACATCCTGGGCTGCTCGGGCGACGGCTGCGATATCGGCGTGAAGCGCGACAACCCCAACGTTCCGGCCTGGGGCTCGGAATACTGGGACAACGGCGTCGGCCGCGACCTTTATGACTTCGAACTGCCCTTTGCCGCGCTGTACATGAAGCAGTGGGTGCAGAGCGTGGCCATGAAGTCCTTCGGCATGGCCCACTGGTATCTGGCCGACACGCCCGGCGAGATCGTGACCCAGGTGGATGGCCCCGGTTCGCCCACCGGTTCCGCCAGCGGCCACACCCCGGAAAGCATTCGTGGCAACGGCGCCTCGATGATGGACGCCAACCGCATCCCGCGCCTGCTCTACTACATCTACCAGGCGGCCTGGACCCCGTACGACACCCGGCCGGTGGTGAAGCTGGCCTATCACTGGAACCGCATGGGCCAGGTGCGGGTCAACGCCTTCTCCAACTGCCCGTCCGTGCGCCTGCTGCTGAACGGCCAGCGCCAGGGCGGCGACATGACGCCCAACCCGCTGACCAGCGACGTCAGCCCGGACATGACCCAGAACACCACCCTTCTGCCCACGCAGGTGCATTGGGATGTGATGTGGGCCGCGGGCACCCTGACCGCCCAGTGCCTGGACACCAACGCCCGCGTGGTGCTGGACGCCGCCGGCAACCCCATCCAGGACACCCAGGTCACCGCCGGCACGCCGGACCACATCCGCCTGACCGTCACCCCGGAACTGGTCCGCCCCAGCGGCCAGCCCTTCGCCGTGCAGGCCAACGGCACCGACGCCGCCTTCATCACGGCGGAGGTGGTGGACGCCAACAATGTGCGCGTGCCCAATGTTTCCCCCACCCTGACCTTCGCGGTCAGCGGCCCCGGCACCTACCGCGGCGGCGCCGATCATTACGTCAACGACAGCCAGCCCGACGGCTACCATGCCCCGGGCGACCCCAACCTGACGGCCGAGGGCGGCGTCACCCGCATCGCCGTGCGTGCCCAGTTCGTCCCCGGCACCGTGACGGTCACCGCCACGGCCCCGGGCTTGGGCGCCGGCACCGCCCGCTTCCAGACCGTGCCCACCACCGGGCCCAGCCTGGGCGCCAACGGCAACCTGTCCGTCCCGGCCACGCCGGCCGGCCAGTTGTCCATCGTCACCCCGCCGCAGGACCAGACCGTCACCGTCGGCCAGACGGCGACCTTCACGGTGCTGAGCGCGGGGGCGGCGCCCCTGAGCTACCAGTGGCAACGGGGCGGCGTCGCCGTCCCCGGCGCCACCAGCTACAGCTACACCACCCCCGCCACCAGCCTGGGCGACAACGGTGCCGCCTACAGCGTCATCGTCTCCAACGCCTCGGGCGCCAGCGTCACCTCCACGGCCGCCCTATTGTCCGTGGTGCCCCCCACCATCCCCACCGTGCTGACCCAGCCCAAGGGGGCGACGGTCATCGCCGGCCAGAACGCCAGCTTCAGCGTCCAGGCCAGCGGCTCGCCTGTGCTGAAGTACCAGTGGTTCAAAAATAAGACCGCCATCGCCGGCGCCACGGGGGCGATCTACAACACGCCCGTGCTGACGCTGGACGACAACGGCGCCAGCTACACGGTGGTGATCACCAACACGGCGGGCAGCGTCACCTCCGACGCCGCCGTCCTGACCGTGGGGGCCGCCACCCCGCCCACCATCCTGACCCCGCCCGCCAGCCAGGCGGTGCCGGTAAACCAGACGGTGGTGCTGTCGGTCCTGGCCTCGGGCACGGCGCCGCTGCATTACCAGTGGACGCATGACGGTGTGGCCGTCGGCCCCGACGCCGCCAACTTCGTCATCCCGTCGGTGCAGACGGGCGACGCCGGCGCCTACACGGTGACCGTCACCAACGTGGCGGGCACCATCACCTCCAAGCCCGCCGCCACCCTGTCGGTCAGCGGCAGCAACGGCACCAACCTGGCCCAGGGCAAGACGCCGCTGGAAAGCAGCGAGCAGAACGGCGGCCTGACCGCCAAGTACGCCTTCGACGGCAACGCCACCACCCGCTGGTCCTCCGCCCCGCAGATCGACCCGTCGTGGGTGGGCGTGGACCTCGGCTCCCTCCAGACCTTCGATGAGGTCGTCCTGGTGTGGGAGAACGCCTACGCCTCGGAATACCAAATCCAGGTTTCCAACGACGAAGGCGACAACAAGACCTGGACCACCGTGTACCCCGCGGACGGCAGCATGGCCGTGGGCCACGGCGGCACGGAAACCCTGGCCTTCCCCAGCACCACCGCCCGCTTCGTACGCATGCTGGGCAACAAGCGCGCCACCGACTACGGCTACAGCCTGTTCGAATTCCAGGTCTATGACGTGCCCCAGTGCGGCACGGCGACGGAGCGCTACACCCTGCAGCCGGCCAAGTCGGGCACCTATGTCTCGCCCATCGCCGGCATCCCCAACGGGCCTTTCGTGCCCACCGTGGTCGACAACGTCAGCGGCCTGACCTGGCAGCAGTACGTGACGACCTTCACCCAGGCGGGCGCCCAGTTCACCCGGCCGGTGGCCGAGCAGTACTGCGCCTCCGTGGGCATGCGCGTTCCCACCCAGGACGAGGCGCTGACCATCGCCGGTAACAACTATTCGGCCTGCGCCTTCCCCAACCCTTGGACCACCTGGACGGAAACCGACGTGGCGGGTGAGACCGACCGGTCCTACTTCGTCTCCTCCGCCGGCCAGTCGTCCTCGCAGATCACCGACAACTCGCCGGGCTGGGCCCTGTGCGTGGTGGGCAAGTCACTGGCCGCCCCCACCATCACGGCGCAACCCGCCAACCAGACGGCGCCGCTGGGCGGCACCGCCACCTTCACCGTCGGTGTCGGCGGCCCCGGCCCCTTCAGCTACCAGTGGCTGGAGAACGGCGCGCCCATCGGCATCACCACCGTTCCCACCTTCACCACGGCCCCCTTGCAGGCGACCGATGACGGCGCGTCCTTCAGCGTCATCGTCAGCAACGGCGGCGGCAGCGCCACCAGCGCCACGGCCACCCTCACCCTGAACGGCACCGCCGGCGACGGCAACGGCAATACCGGCGGCAACACCGGTGGCGGCGGCGACAATGGCGGGGGCAACACCGGGGGCGGCAATAACGGGGGCGGCAGCGTCGATCCGCTGGCGCCCCCCACCAAGTCCCCGGCGTCGGATCTGGCCGCCGGCAAGAAGGCCACGGCCACCAGCGACCAGGGCGACGGCTATCCCGCGTCGGCCGCCACGGACGGCGCCCTCAACTCCCGCTGGTCCTCGGGCTTCAGCGACACGGAATCGATCATGGTCGATCTCGGTGCCGTCCAGACCGTGGACCGCGTGGTCCTGCGCTGGGAAGCCGCCTACGGCGTCGGCTATCTGATCGAGGTATCGACCGACAATCAGCATTGGAAGACGGTACACACCGAAACCCAGGGCAAGGGCGGGGTGGATGACATCCGCTTCGACGCCACCCAGGCGCAGTTCGTGCGGATGAGCGGCACCAAGCGCTCCAGCCAGTTCGGCTACAGCCTGTTCGAGTTCGAGGTCTACAACACCGCCACCACGCCGCAGTACACCCTGACCGCCACGGCCGGGGCCAACGGTGCCATCCTGCCCGGCACGGTGTCGGTCCTGGCCGGTGCCAGCCAGACCTTCACCTTCCAGCCGGCCAACGGCTTCGCCGCCACCGGCGTGACGGCGGACGGCCAGAGCGTGGGCCAGGTGGCCAGCTACACCTTCACCAACATCCAGGCCACCCACACCGTGGCCGCCACGTTCAGCGTCTCTTCAGCGGCGGTGGACCTGGCCCTGCACCAGCCCGCCACCTCCAGCGAGTTGGAGAACGCGGGCTACCCCGCCGGCAACGCGGTCGACGGTGATCCCAACACCCGGTGGTCGTCCGCCGTCGGGCCCACCGCCTGGCTGCAGGTGGACCTGGGCGCGCCCAAGGCCTTCAACCGCGTGGTGGTGAGCTGGGAAAACGCCTACGCCGTGGGCTACCAGGTCCAGGTGTCCAACGTGGGCGGCGCCGACGACCAGAACTGGACCACGGTCCACCCCGAAACCACCGGCAAGGGTGGGATCGAGGACATCACCTTCACCGAGGTGACCGCCCAGTATGTGCGCCTGAAACTGACCCAGCGGTCCGGCCCCTACGGCTACAGCCTCTGGTCCTTCCAGGTGTACGACATGCCGACCCCGCCGGCGCTGACGGCCCAGCCCGCCAACGTCACGGTGACGGCCGGCCAGACCGCGCAGTTCACCGTGGCCGCCACCGGCACCGCCCCCTTCACCTACCAGTGGTATGTGAACGGCACGCTGGCCGCGACCACCGACGCCCCCTTGTTCACCACCAACAGCCTGACCACCGCCGACAGCGGCACCATGGTGTCCGTGGTCGTCAGCAACGTGGCCGGCACCGTCACCAGTGCCAGCGCCACGGTGACGGTGACCGCCCCGCCCCAAACGGGCACGGGCGACACCGGGAACGGCAACACGGGCAATGGCAACACCGGTAACGGGGGCACGTCGCCGGTTTCCGCCAACGCCAACCTGGCCTTGGGTGTCACCATGACGGCCAGCGGCACGGAGAATGACGGCTACCTCGCCGGCAACGCCGCCGACGGCAGCACCAACTCGCGCTTCTCCTCCAACTTCGACGACCAAGCCTGGCTGCAGGCCGACCTGGGCGCCGTGCGGGCGGTCAACCGCGTGGTCCTGCGCTGGGAGAACGCCTACGGCGTGGGCTACCTGATCCAGACCTCCACCGACGGCAAGACCTGGGACACCGCCTTTACCCAGACCAACGGCAAGGGCGGGGACGAGGACCTCTCCTTCGCCACGGTGAACGCGCGCTACGTCCGCCTGCAGGGGGTGAAGCGCTCTTCCGGCTACGGTTACAGCCTGTTCGAGTTCGAGGTCTACAACACCGCCAGCACGCCCCGCTTCACCGTCACGGCGACAGCGGGCGACAACGGCGGCGTCACCCCGTCCGGCACCACCCAGGTGCTGCAGGGGGCCGACCCGCGCTACACCTTCACCGCGGCCGACGGCTTCGTCGTTACCAAGGTGGCGGTGGACGGGCAGGACATCGGTCCCCAGGCGGGCTACACCTTCACCAACGTCCTGGCGCCGCACAGCCTGGCCGTCACCTTCGGCCCGGCCTCGGCCGGCGTCGATCTGGCGGCGGGCAAGGCGGCCACGGCCAGCGGGACGGAGAATGACGGCTATCCCGCCGGCAACGCGGTGGACGGCAACCCCAACACCCGCTGGTCCTCCGCCTTCGTCGATCCGTCGTGGATCGCCATCGACCTGGGCTCCGCCCAGACCTTCAATCGCTTGGTCCTGAACTGGGAGAACGCGCACGGCATCGCCTACCTGATCCAGGTGTCCAACGTGGGCGGCGCGGACGACAAGGACTGGACCACCGTCTACACCCAGGCCGCCGGCAAGGGCGGGGTGGAGGATCTGGGCTTCACGCCCGTGACCGCCCGCTACGTCCGCCTGCTGGGCACGCAGCGGTCCAGCCCCTACGGCTACAGCCTGTTCAGCTTCCAGGTGTTCAATAACCAGACGGACCAGGCGCCCGCCATCACCAGTCAGCCGCAAAACCAGACCGTGGGCCTGGGCCAGAGCGCCAGCTTCTCGGTCACGGTCAGCAGCACCGGCCCCTTCACCTACCAGTGGCAGCGCAATGGTGCCGATGTCGCCGGCGCCACCAGCGCCAGCTACAGCACGCCGGCCACCACCAGCGCCGACAACGCCACCCAGTACGCCGTCGTCGTGACAGGCCCGCAGGGGGCCAAGGTCACCAGCACCCCGGCCATCCTGACGGTCAACTCCAGCGGCCTGCCCTACACGGTCTTCCCCGGCTTCGTCGGTGTCGACCTGCAGAACAACACCCATGGCGCCTACAGTGACGACCAGGTGTACGTGGCCGTCATCGGCCGCGACCCGGCCACGGGGCAGTTCGCCTGGCTGAAGCCGGACGGCACCCTGACGGCCGCCAGCGCCGCCGACAACGACGGCGCCGGCCACCTGACCAAGAACGGCCAGAACTACAGCAACTACTTCTTCACCCTGGCCCAGGCCAAGCAGCTGAAGCTGCCCAAGATGGACAGCGGGCGCGTGTTCATCGCCCTGGGTGAGCCGCTGTACATCAAGATCCTGATGGATGCGAACAACCAGGTCGGTTACGCGGGGCCCAACCCGCTGAACGGCACGGACCCCAACATCAACGTCTATTACGACTGGTACGAGTTCACCTACAACGCGTCCGGCCTGTGGATCAACACCACCCAGGTGGACCAGTTCGGCCTGCCGCTGCTGCTGGACGTGTACGGGTCCAACAACAGCTTCCACAAGCAGACCGGCATCAACCAGAGCCGCGCGGCCCTGTACGACGCCTATGTCGCGGAGACGCCGGCAGCCTTCCATTCGGCCCCGCTGTCGCCCTATCGCATCATGGCGCCGTACAACAGCACCTTCGACGCGGGCCAGGCCAACGCCACCTACTTCGACGGCTACGTCGACCAGATCTGGGCCTTCTACGCCACCAACACCCTGACCATCGACATGTGGGGCGGCGCCCGCCGCTTCACCGGCCAGGTCCAGGGCGGCCAGATGGTGTTCAGCGAGGTCGACCTCAAGAACGGCGCCTATGTCGGCGGCAGCTACGTCGTGAACAAGCCGACGACGCAGGACGTGCTGCGCGGCGCCGGGGCGCTGGCCACCGGCAACGCCACCGAGCTGGCGCTGGAGGCCCAGCTGTGCGCGGCCTTCAACCGCCACATCACCGACAACGTCGCGGCCTGGGCCACGCCGTCCGTCTGGTACAGCGCGGCGCCGGCCAATTTCTACGCCAAGTTCTGGCACGACCACAGCGTCGGCGGCCTGGCCTACGGCTTCGCCTACGACGACGTGTCGGACCAGAGCTCCACCATCACCACCGACAAGCCGGAGCACGCGGTGTTCGGCATCGGCTGGTGATGGCGGCGGCAATCAAGGACTGAAAGGAACGGCGGCGCCCCCGGGGCGTCGCCGCTTCTTCGCGTTTTGGGACCAGTTATCTTTGGGGGTTAAGGGAATGAAGGGGTTCAGGAACAGGGCGCGGGAACAAGGCTTCACCCTGCTGGAACTGCTGGTCGTCGTGCTGATCATCGGCCTGCTGGCCTCCTACGTGGGGCCTAAATACTTCTCGCAGGTGTCGAAGTCCGAAGTGACGACGGCCAAGGCGCAGATCGAGGCCTACGCCAAGGCCGTCGATAATTTCCGCCTGGACGTGGGCCGCTTCCCCACAACGGAGGAAGGGCTGGCCGCCCTGATGACCCGCCCCGCCACCGATGGCGACAAATGGAACGGCCCCTACCTGCGTAAGGACGTGATCCCCGACCCCTGGGGGCACCCCTACCTCTACCGCTCACCCGGGGAGAAGGGGGAGTTCGCCATCACCTCCTACGGGCGCGACGGCCAGCCGGGCGGCACCGGCCCGGACGCCGACATCAGCAACGAGTAGCCAGGCCGGCGGGGATCATTTCGAATGCGGTATGAGGTCCGGGCGCTGTCGCCCGATCACCTGATGACCCAGCTGATCCTGGATGCCCAGGACGAGGACGACGCGCGCCGCCAGGCGGCGATGCGCGGCCTGGCCGTGGCCGAGGTGTGGCCGGCCAAGGGCCTGCGGATGCCAGGCACCCTTGGCGGTCCCTTCGGGGGTGCCACGGCGCGCCAGTGGTCCCTGGTGCTGTTCAGCCAGGAACTGTTGGCGCTGCTGCGCGCCGGCCTCTCCATCGTCGAAGGGCTGGAGGCGCTGCTGGAGAAGGAGGCGAACGAGACCGCGCGCACGATCCTGCAGCGCCTGCTGGCCGGCCTGCGCGACGGCAAGCGCCTGTCCGTCGTGCTGGCGGAACAGCCGGCGCACTTCCCGCCCCTGTATGTCGGCATCGTCCGCGCGGCGGAGGGCACCAGCGACCTGCCCCGCTCGCTGGCGCGCTACCTCGATTACCGCCAGCGGGTGGATGGTGTGCGCGGCAAGGTGGTCAGCGCCGCCATCTATCCCTGCATCCTGGCCCTGGTGGGCGGCGCCGTGTCCTTTTTCCTGGTGGGCTACGTCGTTCCCAGCTTCGCCCAGATCTACCAGGGCACCGGACGTTCCCTGCCCTTCCTGTCGCGCCTGCTGATGGATTGGGGCCGCTTCGCCGGGGCGCATTCCGCGCCACTGGCGGCGGGCATTGTCGCCCTGGCCGCCGTGGTCGCCCTCGGTGCCCGGCATGTCGTCCGGCGCGGCGGCGTGGGCCGGCTGCTGGCCGTCATTCCCGGCATGGCGGCGCGGGTGCGGATTTACGAGCTGTCGCGCCTCTACCTCACCATGGGCATGCTGCTGGAAGGTGGCATCACCGTGGTCGCCGCCATGACCTCCATCCAAGGCATGATGTCGGCCGACGTGGCCGCCCGCCTGCGACTATCCCGCGAGGCCGTGCAGGCCGGCACGCCCCTGTCCGACGCCTTCGAGGCCCAGGGCCTGGCCACGCCCATCTCGCTGCGCATGCTGCGCGTGGGCGAACGCTCGGGCGAACTGGGCGCCATGCTCACCCGCTCCGCCGAGTTCTACGACGGGGAGATCGGGCGTTGGATCGACCGCTTCACCCGCGTCTTCGAACCCCTGCTGATGGCCGCCATCGGCATCATCGTCGGCGCCATCGTCGTGTTGCTCTACATGCCCATCTTCGACCTGGCGGACAGCCTGCAATGAGCCAAGACGCCCCCTTTCTGACTTTGGATGACAAGGCCTTGCTGCGCCGGGCGCGGCAGGCAGCACTGACCAGCCGGCGCGGCATCCTGGCGGAGTTCGACACCCTGGCCGGCGGGGAGCCGCGCCAGCGCCTGCACCGCCTGGGCCAGGTGCTGGGCCTGCCCGTGCTGGAGACGGCGGCCATGTTGGCCATGACGCCGGCCCTGGACCTGCTGCCCCTGCCCCGCGCCATGCAGCGCCACTGCGCCCTGCTGCGCGCCGAGGGCGGTGGACTGCTGGCCGCTGTCCCCGACCCCTTCGACGCCGACCTGCTGACCTGGCTGGAAACCCAGGCGGGGGCCGAGATGGGCGTGGCCCTGGCCCTGCAGGCGGACATCCACGCCTATCTGTCCAAGCTGGAAGAGTCCGTGCGCGCCATGGACAGCGTGGTGCAGGCCGGCGACGGCGACCGCCGCGACGGCCGCACCGCCGCCATCCTGTCCTTCGCCAGCGTCAGCGAGGCCGCCAGCCCGGCGGTGAAGCTGGTCAATTCCACCCTCTACGACGCGCTGAAGGCCGGCGCGTCGGACATCCACATGGAAAGCACGGCCACCGGGCTGGCCATCAAGTACCGCGTCGACGGCGTGCTGGACCGGGGCGCGGCGATCAATGGCACGGAGACGGCGGAGCAGGTCATCAGCCGCCTGAAGGTGCTGGCCGAACTGGACATCGCCGAGCGCCGCGTGCCGCAGGACGGCAGCTTCCGGGTGGAAGCGGCGGGCCGGGAGATCGACCTGCGCGTCTCCATCATGCCCAGCATCCATGGCGAGGACGCCGTCATCCGCATCCTGGACAAGCGCGCCATGATGGCGGCCTACGGCGCGCTCAGCCTGGAAACGCTGGGCTTCGACGCCGCTTCGCTGGCCATCCTGCGGGAGTTGGCGGAGGAGCCGCACGGCATGTTGCTGGTCACCGGCCCCACCGGTTCGGGCAAGACCACGACGCTGTACGCCGCGCTGACGGAAATCCACAACGGGCGCGACAAGATCATCACCATCGAGGACCCGGTGGAATACCAGCTGCCGGGCATCCTCCAGATCCCGGTGAACGAGCGCAAGGGCCTGACCTTCGCCAAGGGCCTGCGCAGCATCCTGCGGCACGACCCGGACAAGATCATGGTGGGCGAAATCCGCGACCGGGAAACGGCGGAGATCGCGGTGCAGTCCGCGCTGACCGGCCATCTGGTGCTGACCACCGTGCACGCCAACAGCGTGTTCGACGTCTTCGGCCGCTTCACCCACATGGGCATCGACCCCTACGCCTTCGTCTCCGCCCTCAACGGCATCTGGGCCCAGCGCCTGATCCGCGTGAACTGCCCCCACTGCGCCGCCGACTACGTGCCGGAGGATGGGGAGTTGCAGCGCCTGGGCCTGACGGGGGAGGCCATCTCCGGCTTCCGCTTCCGCCGTGGCCCGGGCTGCGGTGATTGCCGGGGCACGGGCTACAAGGGCCGGCGCGCCATCGCCGAGATCCTGACCCTGACGGATGAGCTGCGCGAGATGGTGGTGGAGAAAAGCCCCATACGCCTGATCAAGGACACGGCCTACCGCAACGGCACGCGCAGCCTGCGCGACGTGGCCATGGCCCTGGCGCGCGAGGGCGGCACCACCCTGGCCGAGGTCAAGCGGGTGACCCAGCATGCGTAAGCCCCCCCTCCCCGCCCTCACCCGTTTCCTGGGCGGCCGGCTGGAGCTGACGCTGACCCGTGCCAGCCTGTCGCTGGCCCTACGGCGCACGGCTTGGGGGGCCTCCGTTCCCCTGGTGGAGCTGCCGTTGGCCAACACCTTCCACCCGGACATGCTGGCCCCCACCCTGGCGGCGGGCCGCCTTGCCGGCCTGCCGCTGTCGGTCACGCTGGGCGACGATTTGGTGCGGCTGTTCATGGTGGCGCCGCCCGGCAACGCGCGCGGCCTGGGCGACATCCGCGCCGTGGCGGCGCTGCGCTTCCAGCGCCTCTACGGCGACGACCTGGCCGCCTGGCGCCTGACCTTCGACGCGGCGGTGGACCGGCCCTTCCTGGCCTGCGCCATGCCGCAGGCGCTGCACGCCACCCTGCTGGACCTGGCCCGAACGCACCGGTTGGCGCTGACCGTCCTCACCCCGCGCTTCGTCACCGCCTGGAATGCCGAACACCGGCGGCTGAATGGGGCCTGGCTGGGCGTGGCGCAAGAGGGGGCGATCACCCTGGGATGTGTGGACGTTCCGCCCGGCGGGGGCGCCGCCGGCCTGATGGCGGTGCATCGCCTGGCCCTGCCGCCGGGGGCGGACGCCCGCTGGCTGCGCGATCAACTGCGCGTCGTGGCGCTACGCCATGGCCTGGCGGACCCGGTGGCCGTCAAGCTGGTGGGACGCCCCCCGGCCGGCCTGACCGCCCCCACAACGGGCACGCCCACCCTGACATGGCAGCCGCCCGCGCCGCGGCCCACGGCCGCCCAGGCGTTCGCTTACCTTTTCGGCGGGGGGCAGCGCGCGGGATGAGACGGCAGAGCATCAACTTCGCCCCCCACGGCTACACCCGGCTGAAACAGGAAACCCCCGCCGCCGCCAAGGTGCTGGGCATCCTCGGCCTGGGCCTTTGCCTGGCGGCGGCGCTGGAGGCGCGCGACCGGCTGGACCGCCTGTCGGCGCTGGACCACGCGGTGGCGCGGGCGGAGGGCGATCTGGCGGCACGCGCCGGCCGGCGGGCGCCCGTGGCCGACATCCCCATCCCCGAAGCGCAGGCCACGGCGGTGAACGGCGCGGTGCGGCAGTTGAACCTGCCCTGGCGCGCCGTGCTGGACGCGGTGGAGGCGGGCACGCCCAAGACCGTCGCCCTGTTGTCGCTGGAGCCCGACGTGCGGCGCGGCCTGGTGCGCATCGAGGCGGAAGCGGCGGATGGCGAGACCATGCTGGCCTATGTGAAACAGTTGAAGCAGCAGCCCCTGCTGGCCGGCGCCGTGCTGGTGAAGCACCGGACGGAGGAAACCAATGCGCGCCGCCCCCTGCGCTTCCAGATCGAGGCCGGGCTGGCCGCCGGGGGGACGCCATGAGCCTGCTGGCCACCCCCGCCCCCACCTTGCTGCTGCGCGCCCGCCTGGCCCTGGGCCGCGCCGGCTGGACCAGCCTGCTGGCTGGCGTCTTGTTCATCGCGGGCGCCGCCGCCTTCCTCATCGGCCTGCCCGCCCTGCAGGCGCGGGTGGACGCCCGCCAGGCCGACCTGGCGCAGGTGACGGCGCGGGTGGCCAGGGCCGGGCGGCAGCCCCAGCCGGCCGCCGCCCCGCTGCCGCCGGCGCAGCGCAACCTGCAAGCCTTCTATGACGCGTTGGGCGACGTGCGTTATGTCGACCAGGACGTGGCCGTCATCCTGGACGAGGCCGATCGCCAGGGCCTGACCATCGCCCAGGCCGACTACAAGCTGGGCTATGAGAAGAACGGCCTCTATCACGTCTACACCATGCAGATGCCGGTGACGGGCAGCTACGCCGCCATCCGCGCCTTCTGCCGGCAGGTGCTGCTGTCCCTGCCCTATGCCGCCCTGGAAGAGGTCAGCGTCAAGCGCGCCGCCATTGGCGACGCGACGGTGGAGGCGCGGCTGCGCCTGGCGTTGTACCTCGACGGCCCGGCGGACTACGCGCCGGGCAAGCCGGTGGACGGGGGTGCGCGATGAAGGCCCGCCAAGCCCTGATGCTGGCGGCCCTGGCCGCGTCCGCCGGCCTTGCCATCTTCGGCGACCGCACGCCCAACGGCGGCGGCGAGACGGTGGAGCCAGCGCCGCGCCCGCAGCCGGCGGCGGCGGCTCCCAAGGCGGCCACGCCCACCGCCAAGCACAAGCACGCGGCGGTCATCCTGGCCCTGCTGCCGCGCGAAGACCTGATGGGACCGCGCGATGAGGAGCGGCCGGAGTCCACGCTGTTCATCGCGCAGAGCCTGGACCGGGCGCCGGCGGGGGCCGGCACCCAGATGCCCGTGGCGGTGTCGTCCGCCACGCCGGGGCTGCCCTTCACCTACCTGGGCAAGAAGTACGAGAACGCGGCGTGGGAGGTCTACCTGGCCATCGGGGACCAGACCTACTTCGTGCGCGAGGGCACGGTCATCGACCAGAAGTACGCGGTCAACCAGATCAGGCCGCCGGTGCTGACGATGACCTACCTACCAACCAAGCAGCAACAGACGATGACGATCGGCGGGGAAGAGTGATGGGGGTTGTGAGGGGGTGGCGATCCGGCGCGCGCACAGGGATTTCCCTGCTGCTCAGCGTGGCGCTGACGGCCTGTGCCGGGCATTCCGCCTATCAGGACGGCGTGAGCCTGGTGGCCGAAGGCAAGATGGACGACGGCCTGGCCAAGCTGCAGGAGGCCTATCGCCAGGATCCGCGCGACGTGCAGGTCCGCACCGCCTATCTGCAGACGCGGGAGCGGGCCCTGACCACGGATGTGGAGCGCGCGGACAAGCTGGCCGCCGCCGGCTCGTATGACGAGGCGCGCGCCCTTTACCGCCACGCCCTGAGCCTGAACGCCAATTACGAGCGCGCGCAGGACGGCCTGGCGGCATTGGAGGCCCGCGCCCGGCAGGCCGGCTGGATGAACGAGGCCGACGCCCTGCTGTCGCGCGGCCAGGTGGACGCCGCCAGCCAGAAGCTGGCCCGCGTGTTGACGGAGGCGCCGGCCGACCCGCGCGCCCAGGCGCTGAAGCACGCCATCGACACGCGCCTCGCCGCCTCGACGCCCCAGGCGCGGCTGGCCCAGGTCTACCACAAGCCCATCACCATCGAGTTCAAGGATGTCAGCCTGAAGCAGGTGTTCGAGGTCATCGCCCACACCTCGGGCCTGAACTTCCTGTTCGACAAGGATGTGAAGACGGACCAGCGCACCTCGATCTTCCTGAGGAACAGCACCATCGAGGCGGCGGTGCGCCTGGTGCTGCTGACCAACCAGCTGGAACAGCAGGTGCTGGACGGCAACACGGTGCTGATCTACCCCAACACCCAGGCCAAGCAGAAAGACTATCAGGAACTGAGCGTCCGCACCTTCTACCTGGCCAACGCCGAGGCCAAGACCATCGCCAACACCCTGAAGACCATCATCAAGGTGCGCGACATCGCGGTGGACGAAAAGCTGAACATGGTCATCGTTCGCGACACGCCCGAGGCCATCCGCATGGCGGAAAAGCTGGTGGCGGTGGAGGACGTGCCGGACCCCGAGGTCATGCTGGACGTGGAGGTGCTGGAGATCCAGCGCAGCAAGCTGCAGAACTTCGGCATCCAATGGCCGGCCTCCGCCAGCTTCCAGCCGTCGCCCCTGGGCAGCATCACGACCGGCGGCGACAGCTCCTCCAGCGGCTCGTCGGGCAGCGGCAGCGGCAACACCAGCTCCGCCGTGTCGCTGTATGACCTGACGCACCAGACCACGCGCAATATCGGCGTCAGCGTGGGCAGCGCCACGGCCAACGCCAACCTGCAGGATTCCGACGCGCGCCTGCTGACCAACCCGCGCATCCGGGTGCGCAACCATGAGAAGGCCAAAATCCTGATCGGGCAGCGGCTGCCCAACATCACCTCCACCGCCACCTCGACGGGGTTCCTGTCGCAGTCGGTGAACTACATCGACGTGGGCCTGACCCTGAATGTGGAGCCCACGATCTACCTGGACGACAACGTCGGCATCAAGCTGACGCTGGAGGTCAGCAGCATCATCCGCCAGGTGACGACGCAGACCGGCACCAGCGCATACGAAATCGGCACCCGCACGGCCAGCACGGCCCTGCGCCTGAAGAACGGGGAGACCGACGTGCTGGCCGGCCTGATCGACAGCCAGGAACGCACCTCGGGCAACAAGCTGCCGGGCCTGGGCGACGTGCCCGTGCTGGGCCGCCTGTTCGGCGCCACCACGGACGACGACCAGAAGACGGAAATCGTCCTGTCCATCACCCCGCACCTGGTGCGCAACCTGCAACGCCCCGACGTGAACGACGCCATGTTCAATGCCGGCACCGAGACCAGCATGCACACCGCCCTGCCCGGTTCCGGCGGCAGCGTGTCCACCACCTCCACCGTCACCACCACCGTGGCACCGGTATCGCCCATGCCGCCGGCCGCCCCCAACGCCACCAGCGGCACCGGGTCGTCGTCCACCACCGGCGGTGGCACGGGGGCAGTGAATGACCTGGGCCTCGGCCTCAGCCAGAATGGCGTGGGCGGCACGGTCGGCGGGTCGGCAGAGGAAGGGGCCGTGGGCGCCGTGCCGGGGGCCGGTACCGCCCAGCTGCAGCTGCAGGGCAGCAACCAGGCGGCGGTGGGCGGCACCGTCACCGTGAACCTGCTGGCGCAGGCGACGCAGGGGGTCACCAGCTTCCCCGTCACCCTGGGTTTCGATGCCGCCAAGCTGCAGGTCACCAACATCGCGGAAGGGCCCTTCTTGAAGCAGAACGGCGCCAGCACCAATTTTTCCAGCCGCCTGGGCAACGGCCAGGTCATCATCGCCGACAGCAGCACCGGGGGCGCCGGCGTCACCAGCCAGGGCGTCCTGGCCACGGTGACCTTCAAGGCGCTGGCCACCGGGCCGGCCAGCGTGCAGGTGGCCTCCGCCTCTCCCATCGGGGTGGACGGCGTGCCCATCACCCTGCTGTCGCCCAGCCCCTACACCGTGCAGGTCGCCGCCAAATGACGGGGCGGCGCACCTCGGAGGCGGGGTTCACGCTGGTGGAACTCCTGGTTACGCTGGCCATCGTCGGCCTGCTGGCCACGCTGGTCCTGCCCGTGGCCCAGGTGGCGACCCAGCGGACGCAGGAGACCGAGCTGCGCCGTGCCCTGCGCGACATCCGCGCCGCCATCGACGCCTATCACCGCGCCAGCGACGACGGCCGCATCGCCAAGGAGGCCGGGACCACGGGCTATCCCCCCGACCTGGACGTGCTGGTGACGGGGGTGGAGGACCAGAAGGATCCGGAGAAGCACAAGATCTATTTCCTGCGCCGGCTGCCGCGCAACCCGCTGGCCGGCGATCCCGACCTGGCCGACGCCGCCACCTGGGCCAAACGCAGCTATGCCAGCGAACCCGACGACCCGCAGGAGGGCGACGACGTCTATGACGTCTACGCCGCCAGCCCGCGGCTGGGCCTCAACGGCATCCCCTACAACAAATGGTGAGGGCCATGACACGACGCGCGGCGAAGAGGCGCTCGGCGGGCTTCACCCTGGTGGAACTGCTGGTGGTCATGGCCATCATCGGCATGCTGCTGAGCCTGGCCCTGCCCCGCTATTACCACGCCATCGACACCTCCAAGGAGCGAGTGCTGGCGGAAAACCTGCGCGTCACCCGCGACGCCATCGACAAGTTCTACGGCGACACCGGCCGCTATCCCGAAGCCCTGGACGAGCTGGTGCAGAAGCATTACCTGCGGGCCCTGCCCTTCGACCCGGTGGCCGACAGTGACAGCGCCTGGATCATCGTCCCGCCGGAGGAGCAGTTCACCGGCAACGTCTACGACATCAAAAGCGGGGCGCCGGGCACCAGCCATGATGGCAAGGCCTTCGGGGACATGTGATGCAGGACCGCCATGACGCCATCCGCCCCGATGAAGCCGGCTTCACCTACCTGGGCCTGCTGATCATCCTGGCCATCATCGGGGTGGTGGCCGCGGCCAGCTTGCAGGCCGGCGCCCTGGTGCAGCGGCGTACGGCCGAGGAAAGCTTGCTGGATATCGGGTCGGACTTCCGCACCGCCTTGCGCAGCTACGCCGACAGCACGCCCGCCGGCCTGCCCCGATCCCCCCGCACCTTGCAGGACCTGGTGCGCGATCCGCGCTATCCGGGCGTGCGCCGCTACCTGCGCCGGGTGCCGCCCGACCCCTTGGGCGGCGACCTGCCCTGGGGTCTGGTCATGAGCCCGGATGGCGCCGGCATCATCGGCATCTACAGCCAGGCGCCGGGCCATCCCATCAAGCGGGACAATTTCCCGGCGGCCTACCAAGACTTCCGCAACCGCGACAGCTATGCCGACTGGGTCTTCACCCAGGCGCCGGCCCGTAATTCCCAGTTGCCCTCGCGTCCCATTCCCCTGGGCCCGGGTGCGTCCCCGCCATCCAGCCCCGGCGCCGGCGCCACCCCCTCCGGCCCCCGCTGATCCCCTCCGCAATCCAGGACCGACCGCCCGTGCGAACCACCCTTTCCGCCCTGATGACATCCTGCCTGCTGCTGGCCGGCACCGCCGCCCAGGCCGCGCAACCGGCCACCCGGCAGCCGGATGATCTTGACGCCCGCATCCACGCCTATCTCCTGGCCCACCCGGAGGTGCTGACGGAAATGCAGCAGGCCCTGGCGGCCAAGCAGGCGGCGGAGCGGGAGGCACAGACCCGTGCCACCCTGGCCGCCAACCACGACGCCCTGGTGGCCGACGCCGGGGATGCCGTCCTGGGCAACCCCAAGGGCGACGTCACCATCGTGGAATTCTTTGATGACGAGTGCCCCTACTGCAAGATGATGGCGCCCACACTGGAAGTGGTGGTGAAGACCGATCCCGGCGTGCGCGTGGTGCTGAAGGAACTGGCCGTCCTGGGCCCCGGCTCGGAAATCGCGGCACGCTATGCCCTGGCGGCCCAGCAACAGGGCAAATACCTGGCGCTGCACGCCGCCCTGATGGCCGACAAGACGCCGGAACACCAGCTGACCGAGGCGCGCGTGAAGGAAATCGCGGCCGGCGCCGGCCTGGACACCGCCCGGCTGGAGCGGGACAGCCAGTCGGCGGACATCGTCGTCCGGCTGCAGCGCACCCGCGCGCTCGCCCAGACCATCGGCATCCGGGGCACGCCCGGCCTGGTCATCGGCGACGCCGTGCATTCCGGCGCCATGACGCCGGACGCCCTGGTCAAGGCCATCGCCGCCGCGCGGGCCGCGAAGGCGCCCTGACCAAACACCACGACGGGCCGGAACCGCGGGAAAAAAATTTATTCAGTGCGAAATCTCTGTCAAGAGGGGGAGAACGCCGCCATCGTTGCCGCCCAGCCGCGGCGGCGCCACACTGCCTGAGTGCCCGTGATACCGTGAAGGGGACCGCCCTGATGGCCATACCCGGCAATCTGCTGACCGCCCTGCCCCCGGCCCGGGACGCGGAATGCTTCACCGACATCCTGCGCCGGCCCGGCTGTCGCATTGAGCGTATCGTGTCCCAGGGGCAGGTGACGCCGATCGACCAACCTTACGTTCAGGCGCATGACGAATGGGTGCTGGTCCTGGCCGGCGCCGCGCGGGTGGAGGTGGAGGGCACGGAAACGGCCCTGGCGCCCGGCGACCATTTGTTCATCCCGGCCAACGCCAGCCATCGGGTGACCTTCACCGACGCCGACCAGCCCACCGTCTGGCTGGCCATCCACATCGGCGAGACCAGGTCACCCCACGAATGAGGACATGGCCGGCGGCTTAATGGCTCCCACGAACAACGGCGACGCCGCCACCACATTGACCATATGGTCAATGAAAGCGCGCACTCGGCGAGGCACTTGGCCACCGCCGACATATACGGCGTTGATCGTTTCCAGATCGCCGGGATTATAGGCTTCCAACACAGGCACCAGGTCCCCCCGCGCCATGGCGTCAACCACGTGCCAATGGCTGAGCCGTGCCAGCCCTATGCCTGCCAGGGCCATCTGTCGCAAGGTCTCGCCATTGTTCACCAGCAGGCTGCCGGCCACCGGCACCTCCACCTCGCGGCCGTCCTCCCGAAAGGGCCAGCCCACGCGACTGCGGCGGAAATTGAAGCCCAGGCAGTTGTGCTGGGCGAGGTCCGCCGGGCTTCGCGGCGTGCCCTTGCGGGCCAGGTAATCGGGAGCGGCGCAGATCACCCGGCGGCTCTGCCCCAGCTTGCGTGCCACCAGGGCACTGTCGGGCAGCGTACCCACGCGGAAGGCCAGGTCGGCCTTCTGCGCCAGCAGGTTCACCACGTCGTCGGTGAAGCTGAGATCGATGGTCAACTCGGGATGGCGCGCCAGGAAAACCGGAAGGGCAGGCGCCAGGACATGCGTGCCAAAGGGGACGGAGGCGTTGATGACCAGCCGGCCGCGCACGGTGCCCGCCCCCACCGCCTGATCGGCGTCGTCCAGCGCCCGCAGGGCCCGCTCCGCCGCCTGCAGATAACCCCGTCCCTCGTCCGTCAGGGTCAGCGCCCGGGTGGTTCGGTTCAGCAGGCGGGCGCCCAGCCGCGCCTCCAGCCGGGCGATCAGCTTGCTGACGGCGGACGGCGTCAGGTCCAGGGTGCGGGCGGCGGCGGAAAAGCCCCCTTCCCGCACCACGCGGACGAACACCTCCATCTCGCCAGAGCGTTCCATCTGCACGCGCGCCATTTGTGCCTGCCATTCATAGATATTATTCTTCCATACTCCATACTCCCACCGCCGATCGCTGCCTAGATTTGGCGTCGAAACGTCATCGGGACGTGATGGAAGGAGTATGGGTCATGGACCTGAAGATCGCGGGCAAGACGGCCCTGGTCACCGGATCGACGGCCGGCATCGGACTGGAAATCGCCCGCAAGCTGGCGCTGGAGGGGGCAGCCGTCATCGTTGCGGGCCGTGACGGCCGGAAGCTGGACCAGGCGGTCGCCGGCATCCGCGCCTCGGGCGGCGTCGATGTGAGCGGCGTGCGCGCCGACATCACCACAGCCGACGGCGCGGCCGACCTGCTGGGCCAGGTGCCGTCGGTCGACATCCTGGTCAACAACCTGGGCATCTATGAAAGCAAGTCCTTCGCCGAAATCTCGGACGCGGACTGGCAGCGCTATTTCGACGTCAACGTCATGAGCGGCGTGCGCCTGACGCGCCACTATTTCCCGCAGATGCTGGCCCGCAACGAGGGCCGGGTCATCTTCGTCTCCAGCGAGACGGGCCTGGCAGTGGATCCGGCCATGATCCACTACGCCATGACCAAGACGGCGCAGCTGTCCATCGCGCGCGGCCTGGCCGGCCAGACCAAGGGCACGCGGGTGACCGTCAATTCGGTGATGCCCGGCCCCACCCGGTCGGAAGGCATCGTGGATTTCCTGCGTAGCGTGTCCAGCAAGCCGGACGCCACGGTGGCCGAGGCGGAGGCCGAGTTCTTCGCCACCGCCCGATCCGGATCGCTGCTGCAACGCATGATAGAACCGGAGGAGATCGCCAACATGGTGGCCTTCCTGGCCAGCCCCCTATCGGCCGCCACCAACGGCGCCGCCATCCGGCTGGAAGGCGGGCTGATCAACACCCTGGCGTGAGATGGAGGCGCCCCATCGGCCACCCCCATCGCCCAACGTGGAAGTTCTGATTTCAGAACTTCCATGGGCCGCGAGGGCGCGCACCCTCCGCCGCGCCTGGGGTCACTTGGCTTGCCATACCTCGGAATGGGCATCCATGTAGTCGCCCAGCGCCTTGGCGATCTTGGCGTCGTCGGCCAGGCTGGGATGGGAATGACAGCCGCTGAAGGCGATGTCGTGCATGGGCAGGAAGGCCAGGCGGTTCTCCCCGGCCGCGTGCAGCTTGTCCGCCACCTTGGCCACTTCCGCCGCGATCTCGCCATCGGCCATGTCGGTCGCCCACAGCAGGAAATAGGCCTGGGGATTGTGGGCGCGCAGGGCTTTCACGAAGTCGACGTAGGTTGCCTCATAATCGGCGTGCAGGGCGTCGCGCGTCGCCCACTTCTCCCCGGCATGTAGCTGGGTGGTGAAGTCGTTGGTACCCAGGGCGATGACGATGACCTGGGGATGCCAAGCCGCATCTTCATAGCGGACGGCATGGTCGAACAGGGTGTAAGGGTAGGCCTGCGGCAGGGTGTCCGCGGCGAAGCCGTTGTAGTTGCGGACGATGCCCCGGCCGGAAATGGCGTTCACCTGGTAATCGGCACCGTAGCGGCCGGCCAGGCGCGGCGCGATGCCCTGCGAGGTATCGGTTGTGTCCCACACCTCGGCCGTCGTGCATGTCTGCTGGAACGCCGCCTGGTCCGCAATGTTGCCGTAGCCCACGGTGTGGCTGTCGCCGATAAACTCGATCTGCCGCGCCCGGGCCGGAGTGGGCAGCGGCTTGGTGCCCGCCGGGGCGTAAAAACCGCCAAAGGCGCTGGGGCCGGCCTGGGTTTCGCTGGCGGTGTCGACACGCAGGGTGTGTGCGCCCGGCTTCAGTCCCGTGACGCGATAGATGCCCGGCTTAGGCTTCACCAGCGCCGTCGGCGTGCCGCCATCGACGCTGATGCGCAGGCTGACGTCGCCCGGGCCCACGCGGAACAGCGCCGAGCTGCCCTGGAACCGGCTCTCGACATAGGTGCCCGGCCATTGCCGGCGGAAACCGCCGTCGGTCCCCTCGGCCAACACCCGGCCGCCGATGTGCCCCGGCAGGGCCGTGGCGCCGGCGGGCAGATCGGCCACAGGTTCCACCTTGGGCGCCCCCTTGAGGGACGGCGGCTCCTTGGCCAGGACCGGGCCGGCAGCCAGGGTGGCCGTAAGCGACAGAACGAACGCCGACAGAACGTTTAGGGACTTCACCGCTTTCCTCCCAGCATCAGACTTATATGCCAAATGGCGGGAGAGTAGCGGTATCGGTTGCCGGCTGCCAGTGCGGGAACGGAAGCGCCCCCGGCTGGCCATACGGATGCGGCCGCAAGATGCCCTCCAGCCCGATGCGGCGCAGCAATTCGGCCCGCACCCGGTCGGCCACGCGCGGATTTCGTTGCACAAATGCGATACTATTTACGAACCGCTAGGCCCTTGATTATCCTGGCCGCTACGCAACACCGCAGGCCCGGCCTGGACAGAATAACACGGCGGATCATGGGCCCCTCTCCTTCGCCCCCCCATCGGCCGGCGCCCCCCCATCGGCCGGCGCCGCACCGGCGGTCGCGGTCCCTGGCGACGCTGGCTGGCCATGGCCGCACCCAATGCCTGGCCGCGGCCGTGCTGGCGCTGTTGATCTTTTCCGCCGATGCCTTCAGCCCGCTGCAGGGCGCGGTGGCGGTGCTGCACACCGCCGTCGTGCTGCTGGTCGCCATCTCCCACGGCCGCCGGGCGGTGATGCTCACGGGCCTGGCCTGCGCTGCGCTGACCGGCGGCGCCTTCCTGGCCGGCCATATGGATGACCTGTCGGAAGGGGCGGCCATGCGCCTGGCCGTCAGCCTGACGGCCATCCTCATCACCACCCTGCTGTCGCTCAGCAATCGCAGCGCCCGCACCGCCATGGCGGAGCAGGCCCGCATCCTGGAGCTGACGCACGACACCGTGGTCATCCACGACGCCGACGGCATCATCCGCTATTGGAACGATGGCGCGGAACATCTGTACGGCTGGACCCGGGAGGAGGCGCTGGGCCAACCCTGTCAGCAGCTGCTGCAGACCGCTTATCCGGCGGACGAGGTGCGCCAAGCCCTCGCCCAGGCCGGCCACTGGTCCGGCGAGCTGACACGGGTGCGCCGCGACGGTCGCCGCATCGTGCTGGCCAGCCGCTGGCTGGCGCGCTTCAACGGCCAGGGCGGTAACATCGGCATTATCGAGACCAGCGCCGACCTGACGGAACAGCGGCGGGCGGACGCGGAACGCCAAAGATCCGAGGGACGCTATCGCGCCATCTTCAACGCCGCCGGCTTCGCCATCTGGGAGTCGGACTGGACGGACGCCTTCCGCGTGCTGGAAAGGGCGCGCGACCTGGGTGGCGGCGACCTCAAGGCCGGCCTGGCCCTGCACCCCGACCTGATCCGGCAGGCGGGTCAAGCGACCCGCATCCGCGCCATCAACGCCGCCGCCGTCCGCCTGTTCGAGGCGGAGGGGGCGGAGCAGCTGCTGGCGGGCAGCATCGTCGCCATGTACACACCCAGCAGCGAGGCCGCCCTGGTCCAGGTGTTCGCCGCCCTGTCGGCGGGTGAGCGCATGGTGGAAGCGGAGGGCCAATTCCGCACCCTGTCGGGCGGCATGGTGGACGTGGTGCTGCGCGTCACCGTCCCGCCGGAGGATGAGGACTGGTCGCGCATCCTGGTCATGGCGCTGGACGTGACGGAGCGCAACCAGGTCCAGGCCAAGCTGGCGCAGCTCAGGACCGAACTGGCGCATGTATCGCGCATGAGCACGCTGGGCCAGCTGGCGGCATCCATCGCGCATGAAGTCAACCAGCCGCTGTCGGCCATCATCACCTATGGCAAGACGGGCCGCCGCTGGCTGGCGCGCGGGCCCGAGCATGCGCATGAGGTGGAGGACTGCCTGCAGCATGTGGTGACCAACGGCACCCGCGCCGCCGACGTCATCGCCCGCATCCGCGCCCTGGCCCGCAAGGCGCCGCCCAAGACCGACACCCTGGTGGTGGAGGCCCTGGTGGCCGAAACCGTGGCCTTGGTGGGGCGCGAGGTGCAGGCCAAGGCCATCGCCGTCCGCGTCCTGTGCCCGTCCGACCTGCCGCCGGTGCGGGGTGACAAGGTGCAGGTGCAGCAGGTGCTGATGAACCTGCTGATGAATGCCATCCAGGCCACCGCCGCGCAGGGGAACCCGCTGGTGGACGGCGATACGGCCCGCGACATCACCATCCTGGCGGAGCGGGCGGATAATCTGGTCAGGGTTTCCGTACGGGACAGCGGCGGCGGCATTCAGGACGTGGAACCGGCGACCTTGTTCGAACCCTTCTTCACCACCAAGGCCGATGGCATGGGCATGGGCCTGTCTATCTGCCGCTCCATCATCGAGGCGCACGGCGGGCAGATCACTGCGGCCAACAACGACGGTGCCGCCCCCGGAAGCGGCCGCCCGGGCGCCACCTTCGCCTTCACCCTGCCGGCGGCGCCGGAGGAGCGGGCGGCTGGCGACGGCGTCGGGGAAAGTGGCGGCATGCACGCCGCGTGATCGCCGTGCCAAGTCGCCGGCCCCCGGACACCTGACACCCGAATTAACATCTATGTATGATGGGCCCCCGCCCGCCCCCAGGGTACAGGGATGCGTTCAAGGAGGCGTGCGGCACGATGGGCGCGCATCCCCACCAGCCGTCATCCGGCGGGTGCGTGTCTGAAGGCGGAGTAAGGGCCCTGAGCAATCCCATTATCGCGATCGTCGACGATGACGCGGAAGTCCGCGGCAGCCTGCTGAGCCTCATGCGCTCCGCCGGGTTCGATGCCCGGGGATTCGACGGGGCGGTGGCATTCCTGGACTCCCCCGCGCGGGGCCAGGCCGCCTGCCTGGTCACCGACCTGCACATGCCGGTCATGGACGGGTTGGCCCTGCAGGCGGCGCTGCGGGACGCCGGAAACGACCTGCCCATCATCATCATGACCGCCTTCGCCGATCCCGCCCTGAGCCAGCGGGCGCTGGACGCCGGTGCCGCGGCCTTCCTGTGCAAGCCCTTGGACCCTGAAGATTTGCTGACCCGGGTTGAAGCGGCGGTGGCGGGGCGGGACCGATAGCCTATCCAACCGCGCGCTTCCCACGGAGACCTGGCGGACGGGCCCCGCGTCAGGGCGTCCGGCCAGCGAGACGATTTATGAAGTCGCGGTCGGGCGGCATGCCCACCTCGGGCGCGGCGATGCTGGACGGGCGGTCATGCATGCCCGCCAGCCCGGTGATGAACCGCCGCGCCGGATCCTCCCCCAACTGAGCCTCGGGGGCCGGCTGAGCCGTGGGCCCGGGCTGAGCTTCAAGGTGGACGGGATCGTGCGGCACCCCGGCGTCCCGCTCCCCCGCCAATGACGCGATGAAGGCTTTCGCCGGGTCATCCGGCCGCGCGGCGAGCGCCGGGCTGGACATAATTCCAATCAGGATCAAGGCGCCAATGGGCGCGCGCAGCACTCTCTGGACAGAGGCGGACATCTTTTGTCTCCGGCAATGCGCCGCGCCGCCGCCCCGAAAGGGGACACAGGCGAGGAGCCATTCGTGACCCCGCATTGCTGGGCAGGGCGCAGCATCAAGTTACCCCACCAAAATATGTGATGAGTGATGGGTTTGCTATACCATCACTCATCATAATCCCGGATATCAGCCATGCCCGGATAAAAAAAGCCACGCCGGCGACAAGCCGGCGTGGCGTATAAGGGGGCCACCATGGGCCCCCGAAGGTGCTTTTCCAGCGTTCGGGCAGGTGCCCAGGCCCTAACGCCCGGCCAACGCCCAGGTGGAATCAAACATCCGCCATCTCCGCCGCGACCTTGCCGGACCCGAGGTCGGCGCCGGTCACAGGGTCGCTTTCGGGGTTCGACATGGTGCGGGCCATCAGGGCCCGGGCGGCCTCCTTCTGCGCGTCGGTCAAGGTGACGGACGGCAAGCCGTCGCCGCCGTCCAGCGGCAGGCTGCCCTCCACATCGTCCAGCCGTTGCCAGGCCCCGCCGGTGTTCCACGGGCCTTCGGTGTCCCCTTCGCCTTGGGACGTGTTGACGTAAAGGTCGGCGAATTCGGCCTTGCCCGGCAGCTTTCCCGGCGGGAAGTTGGGTTCGATGGCGTAGAGTGCCTTCTCGAACGATTTCTGGTGCGCGATCTCCCGCGTCATGAGGAAACCCAGGGCGTCCTTGATGCCGGGATCGTCGGTGACATTGATCAGCCGTTCGTAGACGATCTTGGCCCGGCTCTCCGCCGCGATGTTGGAGCGCAAGTCACAGGTGGGATCGCCGATGCTGTCGATGTAGGCCGCTGTCCACGGCACGCCGGAGGAGTTGGTCAGCGACGGCCCGCCACCATACAGCAGCGACTGGGTATGGCTGTCGCCGCCCTGGTTCAGCGCGGCATAGAGGTCGGCCTCCGCCATGTTGGCCTCGGCCAGGTCACCCTTGATGCCCTTGTTCAGCATGGCGACGATGCTGCCGATGATCTCCAGGTGGCTCAGCTCCTCCGTGGCGATGTCGAACAGCATGTCCTTGCGGCCGGGGTCGGTCTCACCCAGCGCCTGGGTGAAATAGCGCATGGCGGCCGCCAGCTCGCCCTGCGGGCCGCCGAACTGCTCCAGCATCAGGCTGGCCAGGACGGGGTTGGGTTCGGCGACCCGCACCGTGTATTGCAGGCGCTTGTTGTGCATGAACATCGTCTTCGTCCTTCTGATTCCTGTCGTGACCCATGGGCGACGGCGCGCGCCCTGGAAGCGCCTTTTAAAAGGCTACGAATCTGGAATTGTTCCAGTAAAACGAAACGTCAAAAGTAATTGCCGAGACATAGCTTCGCTTATGTGTGGGGATTCATAATAATTCTCAGTGGAATTATTGAGATTCCCACCGCCTCCCTCATCGCCACGGAACCGGCGGCGCTGGCCCGGTTTGTCTGCACACGGGGGGAGGTGCCCAGCGCGTTGCCGCCGCCCAAGACCGGACGGTCGTGTCAGCCTGCCGGTTCATCGGAAGGAACCCTCCACAGCCATCGGGGTATGGCCGTGTCAAGAAGCTTGAACCCCACCGGTTCCCCAAGGCGCGTCGTCCGGCCATCGGGGGTATTCCCGAGGAATTCCAGCGGGGCCGTTCCGCATATTCCGGCTTATGTCCCTATGGCCGATTTCTCGCTGTGGAATTCGATGTTTTTCTTTCTGCCGATTGGGAACTTCCCAGAACCACTCCTCCCCACCGGTTTTTTTTACAATCCCGCTCCTGGCCCGCCTTCTCGTCATTCACCGTGCTAAAGGCCGGGTTCGCCGGAACCACCGACGGGTTCCGAGGTTGGGAGCCCTCAGCCGGGGGGGCATCCGGGCGGGGGGGCATCCGGGGGGGAGCGTCCGCAATCTGTAATTCGGAACGAGGGCCGCCTTGGTTGAAATGAACACCCTGTCATCCAGGGCCGCAACCGGTATACCCGGCTTGGACGATGTTCTGGCCGGCGGGCTGTCGCGCCGTCACGTTTTCCTGCTGGAAGGGGAGCCTGGGTCGGGAAAGACGACCATCGCCTTGCAGTTCCTGCTTCAAGGGGCGGCCGAGGGAGAGCGCACCCTCTATGTCACCATGTCCGAGACGGAGGCCGAACTCCGCGAGGGTGCCGCCGCGCGGGGATGGGCTTTGCCGCCCAGCATCCAGATATTGGAGCTGGTGTCGCCCGAGGCGCTTCTGGACGCGGATCAACGCCAGACCTTGATCCACGCCTCGGATCTGGAACTCGGCGAGAGCATGGAGCGCCTGGTCGAAGAGGTCGAACGCGTCAAGCCTGACCGCATTGCCTTGGACAGCCTGTCGGAACTGCGCCTTCTCGCCCAAAGCTCTCTGCGGTATCGCCGCCAGGTGCTGACGCTGAAGCATTACTTCGCCAGCCTGGGTGCCACAGTCCTGATGCTGGACGACCTGACCACCGACACCTGGGACAGGACGGTTCACAGCGTCGCCCACGGCGTCGTACACCTTGAACAGCTGGCCCCCGCCTACGGCGCCGAACGCCGGCGGCTGAGGGTGCTCAAATATCGGGGAACGGCCTTCAGAGGCGGCTTCCACGACTTCATCATCAGCGCCGAGGGTGTCCGCGTCTTTCCCCGCCTGGTCGCCATTGAACACAAGACGCGCTTCGCGCGCGACGAGCTGAAGAGCGGCAACCCCGCCCTGGACCGGCTTCTGGGTGGCGGGGTGGAAGCGGGTTCCAGCACGCTGGTCATCGGTCCGGCGGGAACCGGGAAGTCGATGCTCGCCATAACTTTCGTCGTCGCCGCTGTCGCACGCGGCGAAAAGGCGGCGATCTTCGCATTCGATGAAGAGATCGGCCTGCTCTTCAAGCGGATGAAGGCCTTCGGCATCGATCTGGAGGCGCTGCGCAAAAGGGGTGACGTGTTCGTCGAGCAGGTGGACGCGGCGGAACTGTCGCCCGGCGAATTCTCGCACCGGGTGCGCGCCGCCGTCGACGAGCAGGGGATCAAGACCGTCGTCATCGACAGCCTGACGGGCTATGAGGCGGCCATGCCGGAGGAACGCGCCTTGGTCCTTCACCTTCACGAAGTCCTGCTCTACCTCAACCGCCAGGGGGTCACGACATTCGTGACGGTGGCGCAGCACGGGCTGTTCGGCAGCATGGAGAGCCCGGTTGAGATCACCTACCTTGCCGACACCGTGATCCTGCTGCGCTATTTCGAGGCCGACGGCGATATCCGCAGGGCGATGTCCGTCGTGAAGAAGCGGACCGGCCCGCATGAAAGCACCATTCGGGAATACCGCATCGCGGATGGCGGCCTTCAATTGGGCGAACCCCTGCGCACCCTTCAGGGCGTGCTGCGGGGGACCCCGCTCTATACCGGCGCGCAGGCCGCCCTGTTTGACGGAAATCCAGCGTGATCCCTGGGCAGCAGTCCCTTCGCACCCTGATCCTGACGCCGATGGGGCGCGATGCGAAAATCGCGGCCGGCATCCTGGACGACGCGGGTCTTTCGTCATTCATCTGCGCCGACATGGGCGAGCTGCATCAACAACTCCTCACCGGGGCCGGCATGGTGCTGGTGACCGAGGAGGCGTTGCTGAAAGCCGACCCGGACCCCCTGTTCCGCTGGGTGGCGGAGCAGCCGTCCTGGTCCGATCTGCCCTTCATCGTGCTGACCCTGCGCTCCACCCCCGTCATCGGGCCCACGGCCCAGGTTGTGGCCGATGGATTAGGCAACGTCACCTTCGTGGAGCGGCCGTTCCGTCCAACCTCGCTGGTCAGCGTGATCCGATCCGCCGCCCGGGGACGCCGGCGGCAGTATGAGGCCCGCAGCCGCATCGAGGAGTTGCGGGAAAACCGCGACCTGCTGGCCCGCCAAACCCACATGCTGGAACTGCTGAACCGGACCGCCATGCAAATTGCGGCCGGCCTTGACCTGCGGGCGGTGGGACAACGCGTCATCGACGCCGGCGTGGAATTGACCGGGGCGGCCTATGGCGCCTTCCACGCCACCGCCACCGGAGGGGCCGGCCAGCCCTTTGCCTGGTCGGGCGCGCAGGCGGATATCTTCACGGCGTTTCCCATGCCGTTGGACCTGATCCGCAGTGACGACATCGCCCGGGACCGGCGGCATGATGGAAATGGTCTGAAACAGGTAACGCCCCGCATGGCCAGCTATCTGGCCGTGCCCGTCCTCTCGCGCTCGGGCGACAGGCTCGGCGGCTTGTTCTTCGGCCATCCGGACGCCGGCGTTTTCGATGAGCGGTCGGCGCTGATGGCAAGCGGCCTAGCCGCCCAGGCGGGCGTCGCCATGGACAACGCGCGCCTGTTCCAGAACGTGCAAGACGCCAACGCGACCCTGGAGGCGCGGGTCGAGGAGCGCACGCGCGAGCGCGACCGCATGTGGCGGCTGTCGAACGACCTGATGGCCGTCCTGGATGCCGAAGGCGCGCTGCTATCCGTGAACCACGCCTGGACGACCGCGCTGGGGTGGCCGGAAGAGCACCTGCGGGTCACCAGCCTGTTCGATCTGGTCCACCCCGAGGATGCCGGCGGCATCAAGCACCAGATGCGGCGGCTGAAACGCGGCGATCCGATATCGAACTTCGAGGGGCGGCTGCGCGCGGAGGATGGAAGTTTCCGCAGGATCGCCTGGACAGCATCGCCCGATGAAGGGCTGCTCTATACCGTCGGGCGCGACATCACGGCCCAGCGTGAAATCGAAGAACAACTGCGCCAGTCGCAGAAGATGGAAGCCGTGGGCCAGCTCACCGGCGGCATCGCCCATGACTTCAACAATCTTCTTCAGGGCATCACCGGGTCACTGGATCTCGTCAACCGCCGGCTGATGCAAGGACGGACCAGCGATGTGGAACGCTTCACCGCCGCGGCCATGGCCTCGGCCAATCGCGCCGGCGCCCTGACACACCGCCTTCTGGCATTCTCCCGCCGCCAGCCGCTGAAACCGACGTCGGTCGATGCCAACAGCCTCGTCGCCTCCATGGCGGAACTGCTGCGCCGGAGCCTGGGGGAGCGCATCGATCTGGAACTCATGCCGGCGGACGGCCTGTGGCCGACGCTGTGCGACCCCAACCAGCTTGAGAACGCCATCCTGAACCTGTGCATCAACGCGCGCGACGCCATGCCGGATGGCGGCAGGCTTTTGATCGGGACGCGCAACGTCCATCTGGACGGGCGGCATGTCGTGGATGCCGGCGATGTGCGGCCCGGACGCTATGTCTGCGTTTTCGTGACCGACACCGGCATGGGCATGTCCCCGGAAACGATCCGCCGGGCCTTCGATCCCTTTTTCACCACCAAGCCGCTGGGCCAGGGGACGGGGCTGGGCCTGTCCATGATCTACGGCTTCATGCGCCAGTCCGAAGGGTACGCCCGGATCGAAAGCGACCTGGGCAAAGGCACGACGGTCAAGCTTTACCTTCCGCACCACGGCGGGCAGACGGACGCCCCGGCGGCGAACCTGGCGACGCTGCCGGAAGACAATCGCGCGCGCTCGGATGAAGTTGTCCTGGTCGTCGAGGACGAGCCGGTGGTGCGCAAGCTGATCGTCGAGCTGCTGGGCGACCTGGGATATCGGGTGCTGGAGGCGGACGATGGGCCATCGGGCCTGGCTATCCTGCAATCGGACCAGCAGATCGACCTGCTGATCACCGATGTCGGGCTTCCCGGCCTCAATGGCCGGCAGATCGCCGACGCCGCCCGCCCGGCGCGGCCCGGCCTCAAGGTCCTGTTCATGACCGGCTATGCCGAAAACGCCATGCCCTCGCACGATTTCCTGGCGCAGGGCATGGAGTTGATCACCAAGCCGTTCCCCATGGATGTCCTGGCCCAGCGCCTCAGGAAGATCATGGCGCAATAAGACGACGCCCCCGGAACCGGGGACGCGGCCGCCTGTGAGCTGAAGCGCACGGGATAGGGCCGCGTCAGGCGGCCTCAAGCGCGTTGCCGATGGCCAGGGCGAGTTCCTCGATGCGGTAGGGCTTGGCAAGCACTTGATAGCCCTGTTGCGCGGCCGCCTCTTCACTGTAGCCGGTGGAAAGGATGATCGGCAGGTCGGCGCGCAGGCGCTTGACCTCCCGCGCCAGGTCCAGCCCGTTTATCGCGCCCGGCATGACGATGTCACTGAACAGCAGATCGAAGTCCCGGCCGGCCAGGATGAGGTCCAGCGCCTCCTGGCCGCTGGGCACGTGCGTCACGTTGTAGCCCAAATCCTCCAGCGCGGATCCGATGATGGGCGCCAGGATGGGGTCGTCCTCCGCCACCAGGATGCGGGCGGTGCCACGGGGGGCGAAGGCCTGGGGCGAACCCTGGGACCCTTTGGGCGCATCCGCCGCCCGGGGCAATATCAAGGACACGGTCGTGCCGGTCCCCACGGCGCTGTCGATCCGGGCGGCCCCGCCCGACTGGTGGGCGAAACCGTAAACCTGGGACAAGCCCAATCCGGTGCCCTTGCCCGTCGCCTTGGTGGTGAAAAACGGGTCGAAGGCGCGGGCCACCACCTCGGGCGGCATGCCGCCCCCGGTATCGGACAGATAGACCCGCACCGCGTCGGTCCGCCCTTGCCAGGCGCCGACGTTTTCCGCGCCCAGCACCAGCCTGCCGCCCGCCAGCATGGCGTCGCGGGCGTTGGCCGCCAGGTTCAGCAGCGCCACCTCCAGCTGGACGGGGTCGGTCTGCACCGGCCAGACACCGCCGGGCAGCGCCAGCGTCACCTCGATATCGCTGCGGACCACCTGCTTGATCAGCCCGATGCAGCTGAGCAGGGCGTTCCGCAGGTCCACCGGCTCCACATCCATCTGGCGCTGGCGCGAAAAGGTCATGAGCTGCTGTATCAGCTTGGTGCCCCGGTCCACGGCCTGCATCCCGGCCTCCACCAGGCGCGCGTTGCGTCTTTTGTCTTCGCCGCGGCCGATCATCTGCAGGCACCCGGAGATGGCCTGCAGCAGATTGTTGAAGTCGTGGGCCATGCCGCCCGTCAGCTGGCCGATTGCCTCCATCTTCTGGGCGTGGCGCAGCCGTTCCTCCAGCTCCCGGCGTTCGGTGTTGTCGCGGGTGATCTTGGCGAAGCCCACCAGCTTGCCGTTGTCGTCCCGGATGGCGTCGATGATCACATGCGCCCAGAACCGGGTGCCGTCCTTGCGGACACGCCACCCCTCCTTCTCATAACGGCCCTCGGCCTCCGCGATTGTCAGCGCGCGGGCGGGCAACCCGGCGGCCAGATCCTCCTCGGTATAGAAGCGCGAGAAATGTTCGCCGACGATCTCTTCGCTGCGGTATCCCTTGATCCGCTCGGCCCCGGCGTTCCAGTTGGTCACGTGGCCGGTGGGGTCCAGCATGTAGATCGCATAGTCGGTGACGCTTTGGACCAGCAGGCGGAAGCGTGCCTCGCTTTCCCGCAGGGCCTGCTGGGCCTCGCGCCGCTCCGTGATGTCCCGGGTGACTTTGGCGAAGCCGATCAGGGTGCCGGCCTCATCCCTGACGGGGTCAATCACGACGCTGGCCCAGAACCGCGTCCCGTCCTTGCGCACGCGCCAACCCTCGGCCTCGAACCGGCCCTCGTTGGTGGCGATGGCCAGGGCCCGCTCGGGCACTCCGGCCTCGCGGTCTTCCTGCGTGTAGAAGCGGGAAAAGTGCTGGCCCAGGATCTCATCGGCCTCATAGCCTTTGAAGCGCCGGGCGCCGGGGTTCCAGCTGCTGACCACGCCGGTCGCGTCCAACATGTAGATCGCGTAGTCGTGGATGGCGTCCACGAGACGCTGGAACCGCCGGCTGTCGCCCCCTTGCGCTTCACCGGTCGCGATATCCGTTTCCAACGGCATGCCCTCAATCATGCGGCGGTCGCGAAATAGGACCGCCGATGTCTTATCCAGTCGTCATTTAGATCATGGGGGGGACCAACAATTCCATTAATGAAAGCGGGATATTTATTTGGTCGTAATAGAGGATAATTGAACTTCTTTAAGTCTTTGGCGCCTATACGCGAATGGGTTCTGGCCACGCCGCCGACGTGGCCAGAACCTGCCGGCCGCCTGGAGGAAGCGAAGGCGGCTGGCTTCGGAAAGTGGCGGGGTTGTCCGGATGGGATGGCCGCCGCCGCCTTCAACCCACGGGAGTTACCGGCGTATCAAAGCGATCCCGCACTCGCCCTAGCGGTGCCCGTGGGACGCTTCGCCGCCCTTCCAGCCCGCCTCCGACGCGCGTTCCGGCAGGAAGGCGTGGGTGGCGCCGAATATGCCCTGTAACGCACGGCCCGCGCCGGCTCCGGCGCTACAAGGTAGGACACCACCAGGCGCACAGATCGCCCGCGAAAAGTAGTCCATGGCTGGGCCACAGCCACCAGGGCAAATGCGCGACGGGCAAATAGGCCTGGCTAGAGGCCAAGCCGATGGTACAAGGCACGTTCTGGATCAGCGTGACCCGAACCAAACGGCCTGTCATGTCCGCCGCGCGCACTGTGGCGACATCGTTCAGCCGCCCAAGCTGCACCCACGCAGGCGAAGCCGGGAGGGAGCAACGCTGTTTGGGTGGACGGCCCCATGGCATCGGATGCCAAAGTTGGGTTGTCACACTCCAACACGAGGGCCGCCCTTATGGACTATAAACGGATAG
>NZ_VITN01000021.1 GCF_007828045.1 Nitrospirillum amazonense
CCTCCTATGCGCTACCGGGACAACCCGATTGCCAGCTCATCACTGGGGTCCCTATTGGGCGCCGATACGGGGTCCCGTTACGCCGCCGATTGACACCGAGCGCCTCGCACATCCACGCGACCGGCCAAATTCCCCGGTGCTTCGCGATGAAGGCGAACCTCATAGGCTCTCCTTCGCGAAGTAGGCCGCCGCTTTTTTTAGGATGTCACGCTCCGCCTTCAGCCGGGTAACCTCCCGCCGAAGACGGTCGATCTCCTCTTGCTCCGCCGTCCGCTGGCCGTGGCCGGGAAAGGCATCCTTGCCAGCCCGGCCGAGAGCCCGCGCCCATTTGCGCAGCATGGTCGCGTGAACCCCAAGATCCCGCGCAGCCTGCGCCACGCTGACACCCCGTTCTTCGATAAGCTTCACCGCTTCGATCTTGAATTCACGGCTGTACTGTTTGCGCTCCAAGTTTCGTCCTCCGGTTGGATCAACACCTTATCCCGGTGTCATCCAATCCGGCAGCAGCCCACTTGACGAAACAGACAGTCGCTCACTCCGGCTGCCCCCGTCATAGATCACGGCCAGGGCCAGCAGACGCCGCGTCTGGTCCGCGTCCTCTGAGCGGCGGGCAAGGGAACGAAGACTTGCGCTATCGTAATCCGGGCGAAGCGGGACAGGCACTGCCATGGCAAACCTCCAACGAGTTGCCAGAGTGACTCATATTTGCACGGCCTTGGGAATCCCCGGCAGGAGTCTCAGTTACCGCAAGCTGGTATCACATGTTGAGTCCAGGCTTTCCAACGGGTGGAACTCGCGCTCCCCATTCATTCGGCGGCTACGTTACGGCCGCCGAATGAGCAGGTGCCCGCCACGATTTCGTGGCGGGCACCAAGTAAAGTGCTATTGGAAGGCAGCCTTCTGCAGTTCAACGCTTCAGGCCATAAACGGAAGCAACAATGCAAACGGTGCTTGGCCCTCCAGCAGTACTATTAAATAGACCCGAAGCGGGCCCTTGTTCTGACGTAGAAATGTGATCTGGAAACCGCAGTCAGGATTGCAACCGCTCAGGGCTGAAGCCACATCCTGACGGCATAGGCTGGGATAGTTGTACCCGAGACAGCCGCTATCGTCGAACACCGCCACCAGCGAAGCGATGTTAGGTACCATGCGAGTTGTCGCCCAGCCGGTGCATTGATAGCTGTCCCCGATTGGCGCGACCTTCTCTACCACGCCGCTCAAGCCAGAAGATTCGTAAAACGGCACGAGGCGCTGGAGTTGAAGGTCGATATTCAACAGTGACGGGCACGTCAAGGAGGCTGCTGAGACACGGTAGAAAGCCCAGGCTTCTTTGCCAAAACGATTGCCGCCATCGGCGTCATGCCATTTCTGTAAGTTGTTAGCCAACCCAAGAGGGGCAAGGCCGTCCGCTGCCCTGGCCAGCATTTGTTGCGCCTGCTCCAGTTTGGCTTGATTGCCCTGTAGCCTCTCCAGTTCGGCCGCAGCATGGCGCAGTTCCTCAAGCTGAGCCGTAACTTGGCCGAACTGATGCGTGAGCATCTGGTAGTTCTGCCTCCAGCTCTCCGTTTCGGTTAAAGCCCGGTTCAGCTCAGCTGTATCCGGACGTTCACGCAGCACCGCTAATTCAGACTGAAGTTCCCGCACCTTGCGGGATTCCGAAACGCGGCTTTTTTCCGTCGCCTCCAACTGATGACGCAACTGAGTGACTTCCAGGACGAGGCCATTGGCGAAATCATCCACGCGACGGAAATTGTTCCACAGATTTCGAATCTGTTGGTTTTGGAAAGCGCTACTTGATGCCGCTGAATCAGCATCCGAGGAGCGAGAGCGGCGTTGAGCAGAGCGACGCGCCTCGGGGATTTCCGGCGCGGTTTCACCCAGAGGCGGATTGGAAGCGCCAGTGGCGGGGGGGATGGCGAGCGGATTGTCCCTCTTGGGCGCCTTCGCTTTACGGACACGCTTCGTTGCGTTGGTCGGCGTGGCGGATGGCGACGCTTGCGGCTGATTGATCGCGGGCGCCTGTGTGGTCACTTTGCTGTCCACAATGATCTTGGCCCCGCCCAGTGATGCGGGGCGTTTCGCTTTCGCATCTTTGGCGGGTGCCGCTTGGACGGCTGAAACCGCCAAGGACCCCGTTCTTGCCTTTTTGGCTTTCGACACGCCTGCAGTCGATGTCATCGACTCAACCACCTGCAGCGAGGGCACAGGGGGCGTCGCCGTGTCACCTACGATCTTTTTCTTGGCCCGAGGCGTACCGGCGGTCGTCACGGTGAGTTCCCTTCGCTTGCTTGAATTCATGGTAGTCATGACTATGTCAGGAGGCCAAGGATCGACGTGAACGAACCGCTCGCGTCGCCGGCGCGTGAACGGGCTGCTGATTCAGATTCCGGCCCCGACCTATCAAAGTTGTCATATGCCGAAAAACGTGAGCTGGGAAAATCTTGCGCATACAATCATGGTTGCGACCACACAAGTGGACATCGTCCAAATAACAAGGGGCGCAAGACACGCGTTTGACAACGCTGACGCCCAAAGCGTTGAAAGGGGACCAAGTTACGGGGTCGACGAAGCCGGACTGGATCGCCACCGTCGGAATGCCGGTAGAGGCGGCGATATGCTTGGGGCCGCTGTCCGATCCCACAAAGCAGTCCGCGCCGCCAATATAGACGACAAGTTCGGGCAACGTGAATTGCCCGATGCGATCCTTCGCTCCCGCTGCCACGAGATCATCAACCATGCTGGCATAACTGGCCCTTTCAGCCGGTGTGCCAATGATTTCCGGAGTGAAGCCGGCCGTTATCATCATAGATACCAGGCCTGTCCAATGGGCGGCGGGCCACATCTTGATATCGTTGCCAGCGAAGGGATGGAGGACGACAAGGCGGTATTCTCCGCCCGCGGGTAATGCCACCTGATCGCTGCCCCAGAAGGAGAGGGAGGCTGGCGCTGTCTCGGGGAAAGCCAATTCCAATGCTGAAACCAGACGCCGCATCTGTATCGCGCCGTTGGCGCTCTTGCGCCATTGTTGCAGATTGCCTTCCCATTCCACGGACACGTCCAGCCAGGGGTAGCTGACGCCTTGGGAATAACCCGCGCGTATGGGCGCGGAAATATGTTTCAAAAGGAAGCGCGTATCGCCATCGGCGCGGAAATCCATAGCCAGATCGTAGGACTGACCGTGGAAGAGGGCAGATAATTCCTCCGCGGCCGCGTCCGAGTCCATTGCCCGTCCATCGCCCGACCGAGCGGCATACAGATTGAAGACATGGACCACGTCGAACAAGCCGGACTGGACAGCCAAATCCCGATTCCAGGCCCCTACCACCACTTCTATGGTTGCCTTGGGGAAGGCATCACGCAGCTGCCGAAATGCGGGGAGGGTCAAAATAAAATCGCCGACATGGTCCATGCGCAGCAGCAGCATGCGACGCACCTCATCACGCACACCGACGATACCGGCCGACCAGATCGCTTCCACCGGCTCGGGATCTACTCTGTAGATACCGCTCTCGCGTTCCAGGGTCGGGTGCCAATAAGGATCCCCGGCGGCATGGCGGGCGCCCCAGCGTTCCCAATACAGGGGCTCCATCTCACTTTCCACCAGTTCGGCACGTGAGGTCTTCTCATGATGCATCAACTCGGCTTGCGGGACGACGGCCACCTGGAGGCCCCGGTCACGCACCCGCATGTGGAAGTCAAGATCATTGAAGGTCAGCGCCAGGCCTTCCTCGAAGCCACCCATGGACAGGAACAGGTCGCGCGGGACCGCGATGGCGGCGCCCAGAAGCGACGTGCAATTGCGCGGCACCTGATTTACGCCGCCCGTCAGCGGATAGTCGGCGGCGCTGAAGGCGAAGTCATTGCGGGCCCAGCCGGCCTGACTCATCAGCGACACGCCGGCGGACTGCACCATGCGATTGCCGGCCAACAGCAAACGCGGCCCCACCACCCCGACGGCCGGCAGGTTCAGATAAGCCAGGAGCTGCTCAATCCAATCCTCATCGACTACTTCCACATCGTCGTTCAGGAATATGAATACGTCACCGCTGGACAGCGCGGTGGCCATGTTATTGAACCGTGACCAGTTGAAGGGGCCGACAACCGGGACGACGATGTCCGCCAAATCGCGCAGACGGTGCTTGTCTTCCAAGGTCTCTGGCTTGAAGTCGATATGATCCAAGACGATGACTTCGATGGCTTTGTAGCTGGTGCGGTGCCGCAGGTCCTCAAGGCACTTGAAAACCCGTCCGCGAACTCCTTTGGTGGGTATGATGATGGAAACCAGGGGAGCTACGGCCTCTAGGTCGGCCGCTAAGCGCAGGGGAGCTGGTCCGGTGCCCCTGAAGTCCTCGTAGGGTTCCAACGGCAGGACGGTGCCATAGCGAGGTGTGATATCAGCCAGAATACGCGCCCGCGCTTCGCGCTCCACAGGCGACAAGTCCCGCAAATCACGCAGGTACTGCGTGATGGAGAGGGATTCGGGCACGTGGAGGCAGCGGTGAGGCTTATGATAGAAGAGTTCCAGAGGATGGCCGGCGATGAACCGCTCCAGCCCACCGGCGGCGAGGGTGGCCAAAGTAGCCTTGGTCAGCCGTGTCGCCCATCCCCGGCCGATGAAATTCATATGGAACGCGGTGACGAACGGGGCGCCTGGTGTCTTGCGCAGAAGGCTGGGTCGCCCCGCAATCGTGGCTCGCTCGTCCCAATATAACAGGTCTACTTCATCGCAGTGACCTTGCGTCGCCAACACGGCAGGAGCGATGGGATCAATGGTCTCTCCCGGTGCGAGGAAGCTGACAAAAGTCGCACCGGTGTGCCGGCTCGCCAAGCTGGACAGTAGGGACTGTAAGCGCTCGATGTCGCGGTAAACTAGATGGCCATCGGCGGTCGCCATCCGCTCGGCCAAGTCACCGGCCGTGTCGAGTTCTGCTGGAACCAGGATCTGGACATCCCAGCCATGAAGGGGCACGCGCTGTAAGGAAGCCAACGTCACTTCTATTTCCGCGTTGTCCTTGGAAGGGACAGATTCACTTGGGCGTCCCGACACGACGATTGCCCATAATGCCCGGATATTGGTTGTTCCGGGCTCCGCGCCGCCCTTCGCCAAATCTCGGTCGGCAGTAAGCTCCCAGAAGCGACGTTCGGCATAAGTCCGGACAGGCACGGTGCGATTGTCTTCTGTCGAGCGCGACGCCTTCATGGTGTAGTCACGTTCCAGCACGTGACCAGTCTTCAATTCGATCCGGAACTTAAGCACATGAATCCCTTCCGGTAACTCCGGAATGAAGAGGGAAAAGCCGGTGTTGAGACCGTTTGGATTGGATCGCCGTACCGCCAAGACGTCGGCGCGGGGAATGCCGAATTGCACCGGCATGACGGAATCATCACCTAGATGGGCTGAAACGGCCCGAATCGCCTCCTGCGCCACGACCCATCCCACTAGGTGGACATTGGTGGTGGCGGTTTGTATAGCCCCCTTGTCGAACCGGGCATTATCTAGATGGAATTCCCCGGTGGGCAGTCCCTTGACAAGGGTAACTGACGTTTCATGAATGACTTTGCCGGATCGGCGCATGCGGAAGGATAGCACCGCCCCGTGGCGTGATTCTGGCGCCACGCCGGCCAAGCTAACTTCGGTTTTGAAGCCTGACTTGAGGGCGTTGGGCAAGTCGGGGAAGGCCGCCTCGACATCCTTGCGCTCCCCATTTGGATGTATGCTGCCAAGCAAGACATCGCCGTGAAAAACATCAAAAGAATGAAGATTATCTGGCAAAACTGCCCATCCGCCAACAGTAACCCCGTCACCGTAGTATTCGAGGTGGCCATGGTGTTTTGGATTCTGTTCAAGTTGAAATTTGCCAATCAGGACCAGGTCATCATTTGTGACATTAGGCATTTTTACGAAAATCCCTGGAGTAAGGCGCACTGAAATCTATTGCGCTGATGAAGGTCGAAATAAAATAATCGCAGCATTTCCCCTATTTCGCCGCACTACCAAATCACACGCATCTACGTTAACAGCGCAACAATGGGTAGGGACACAACGCAGCCGATCCCGCGTCGCGCAACGGAATTTATGAAATGGAACAACATTACCTAAATTGATGATAACTGTAGTTTGGCCATTTTGCCAGCCCATATTGGCGCGATGCCTGTGTTTTGCAGCCTGATGTCAATCAGCACCGAACCTTGGCTCTGACGCAATTTTGGTGATGGCCAGATCATCCGGCGCCGATGACGCGGCCTGGAGCAGGTCGAGCTTCCCGCGACCGTACATCTGGCGTTTGACGAGTTTGAGCTTGGTGATCTGCCCCTCTGTTTGGCCATTGGACTGGGCTGCTGCCGGAGGGTCTCCGCGGCGGCCTTGAACAGGATGGCGTAGACCACCGCCTTGTTCTGGAACGCGATCTCCGCCACGGGTGCTGGCAGCGTGAACAGGACATGGAAGTAGGGCACCGGCAGCAGGTCGGCCTGTCGGGCGGCAAGCCATTCCGCCCGTGCAGCACCCTGGCACTTCGGACAGTGCCGGTTGCGGCAGGAATTGTAGGCGCACCGCACCAGGCCACACGCGGGGTAGGCTTCGGCATGGCCGCCCAGCGTCGCCGTGCGGCATGCTTCGATCGCACCCATCACCCGGCGCTCGACGCGACCGATATGGCCGTCGTGCGCTCGGCGATAGGCGTCGCCGTGGCGGCGAAAGACGTCCGCCACCTCCAGTCCGGCCGGCATGGCGATGCCGGCTCAGGCAGGAGGCACGACCTCCAGCTTCAGGCGGTCGAGCGGGCTCTCGGTGCGCCGGATGAGGCCGTTGGAGACCCGGGTGTAGCGCGCCGTGCTCGACAGGTTGCTGTGGCCCAGCAGCACCTGGATGATCCGGATGTCCGTGCCATCCCCCAGCAGATGGGTGGCGAAACTGTGCCGGAGCGTGTGGACCGTCACGCGCTTGGCCAGCCCGGCGGCGGCACGGGCGGAACGGCAGGCCGAATGGAGCACCTGCACGTCCATTGGCCGGCTCTCGTCCCGGCCGGGAAACAGCCAATGTTCTGGCCGGGCCAAGCGCCAGACGTAGCGGTCCTTGCCACCCTTGCCGTGCTCGACCCGGATGACCATCCGGCCGGCGTCAATATCCCCGACCTTCAGGCTCACCGCCTCCGACGCACGCAAACCCGCCGCGTAGGCCGTCGTCTACGCCGTCCGGCTCTTCAGGCTCGGCACCGCTTCCAGGAAATGCACCACCTCGTCCGCGCTCAACACCACCGGCAGCTTGCGGGGCTCGCGGGCATACGGAATGCGTTCGGGAAGGTCGCCATGCCCCAGCGTCACGCCGTAGAAGAACCGCAGGGCGCAGACCGTCTGGTTCAGCGCCGGCCACGATATCCCCGTGGCGACCAGATGCACTTGGAAGGCACGGACGTCCTCAAGACCCAACCGGTCCGGCGAACGCCCAAAATACCGGCTGAACTTCGACACGGCGTGCACGTAGGATCGTTGCGTCGCCGGCGACAGATTGCGGACCGTCATGTCCTCGATCATACGCCGGCGTAGAGGGCTCAACTCGGCCATCGGGATACCTCCCGTCTGGGGATGCGGCTTCGACAACCACAATCCTCAGACCGGAGACCTCATACGACAATACCAGCACCATTTCCGCGCCAGCGGGTTCGTTCAATCCATATCGATTCTGATGGAGGGGAAAACGCTCTAGCTGCAATAACGATGTCTAAAAGATATCATAGCCTGGAATACGCTGGTTTCATGAAATGAAAAAATCAACAATACCACCTAACACTTCACATTGTATAGTCGTATATATTTCATATATTAAGCTTATTTATCCGAAGTATGATTTATAATGGTTATTATTGTATAATATAATCATATTAGAATACACTTTTTAAGTATAATCCACGGTATAATACTATTTTAATACTCGTAGTGTGTTTGTTGGAACGACATTCCATAATTTTCTTTCTTTAATTCTGGTAAATTATTACTGACAATTGTTTGGTGTGGACGGATGCGCGGCGGCAATTGAGAAATATTTTCATAATCTAATTATGAGGCTTGTTTTTTATTGATCTTCGTGGCAATTGCCTCTTTTGGGTGAGGTCCTGAATCCGAAGGCGGTTCTTGCTCTAAAATTACTGGGCGGTGTTATGACTGACTTGTCTTGGCTTCCAGAGACTAGTGGTTGGCGGGGGGCTTTGAAGGATTTTAGCAAGAATGCGGAGGCGTCTTGGGCGCAAGCCGTAGACTTGGCGAATTTCCGTTTGGATTTCTTCCAGACCAATGCCTTGGACGAGATTGTTCGTCGTCGCTGGGGGGAGGAGGTTCCAACCGGAATCACCGGCAAGCCCATTAGGCTCGCCATCCTCGGCAGTTCCACGTTGGCGCATTTGCAGGCCAGCATCCGTGTGGGTGGCCTGCGCCGTGGCTTGCATATCACGGTTTATGAGAACGACTATGGACAGTACCGTCAGGAACTGGAGGAAGAAGGATCCGCCCTATATGCCTTCCGCCCCACTGTGGTGTTGTTCGCCTTGGACGCGGCGACGCTGACCAGCGGTTTACGCATCGGCCAAAGCGCGTCAGAGGCCCGTAGCGCTCTGAATGCCACCCTGGAAGAGGTGCGGCACTGTTGGCGTCTAGCGCGCCGCATATTCGAAGGTATAGTAGTCCAACAGGCGTGCTTGCCGGTGTTTCCATCCATGCTGGGAAACAACGAGCATCGCCTGCCCGGCTCCCGTGCCTGGGGTGTTACCTACATCAATGACCGTTTGCGGGCTATCGCGGATGAGGAGGGTGCACACATCCTGGCAGTGGATGCTCGGGTGGTCGAACATGGTCTGGGCGCTTGGCACAGCGAGACCCTCTGGCATCGTTCGAGGCAGGAGGTGGCGCTGACCGCAGCGCCATTCTATGGGGACTTGGTCGCACGCTTAGTGGCGGCGGAGCAGGGGCGGTCGTTTAAGTGTCTAGCCCTGGATCTCGACAATACCCTATGGGGCGGCGTCATCGGCGATGACGGGCTTGAAGGCATCACCCTGGGCCAAGGCAGCGCCCTTGGAGAGGCCTATGTCGCCTTCCAAACCTATGTCCGCGATTTGTCACGCCGGGGCGTCATTCTAGCTGTATGTTCCAAGAATGACGAGAAAAACGCGAGGGAGCCGTTTGAGCGCCACCCCGACATGATCCTGCGAACGCTGGACATCGCCTGTTTCGTAGCTAACTGGACGGACAAGGTTACGAACCTGAGGCGCATTGCCAAGGAACTTAACATCGGCATTGACAGCATCGTGTTCGTCGATGACAATCCATTTGAGCGTAACTTCGTGCGCCAGGAACTGCCCATGGTGGCGGTGCCCGAGGTTTCGGATGACCCCACGTATTTTCCCAAAATCCTGGCGACAGCCGGCTATTTTGAGGGACTGGTGGTGACAAAGGACGACCTAGCCCGCACCACCCAGTATGTGGGCAATCAGCAGCGGGAATCTTTCCGGTCTCAGGCCATGGATATGGCCTCGTATCTGGCCGGCTTGGAAATGCGCTTGATCCCCCGCGATTTCGACCGGATCGGTCTACAGCGCATTGTGCAGCTGATCAACAAGACCAACCAATTCAACTTAACCACCCGTCGTTACACCGAGACCCAGGTGCAGGGCGTCATGGAGGATGGTACCGCCGTGGGGCTGCAACTCCGCCTCACCGATCGCTTCGGCGATAACGGCATCATTGGCATCGTTATCGGTCGCCTTGAGGGGGCGGACTTCGTCATCGACACTTGGTTGATGAGCTGCCGGGTGCTAGGGCGTCAGGTGGAGGTCATTACCTTGAACTTGATCGCCGACCGTGCTCGTGCCCTCGGGGCTCGCCGTCTAGTCGGGGACTACATTGCCACCGCGAAGAATGGCATGGTAAGGGAGCATTATCAGAACCTGGGCTTCACCATCGTTCATGCCGATGAACAAGGGAGTCGCAGTGTGTTGGACATTCAAAATTTTTCGCCCAAGCCGACGGCGATAACCATCGTTTCGGAGTAGATGATGCAGGACGAAGCTATTTATGCCGCTTTGATGCCTATATTCGAGGACGTCTTCATGCGAGACGACATCGTCCTGGCTCCTGAGCTATCGGCGAAGGACGTGGCTGGCTGGGACTCCTTCAAGCAGATCGAAATCATTATTGCCGTTGAGTCCCAATTTGGTTTCAAGTTCCATACCCGCGAGCTTGATAGCCTGCGAAATGTCGGCGATCTGGTCCGGGTTGTCAGGGAAAAGAATTCTGCTAGAGTCGTTTTGACTTAGGGCGCCACGGCGATAACTGAATCGCTTTGACAGTGTTGGCGGTGCGGCTGTGTGACTCGGGGGCGTGGGGTTCCGATGCCGAGCGGCGCGTGGTATTGAAGGGCATGATTGACCGGCGCGGGATTTTGCCGCGAGCGAGGCTCGTGCTGCGGGTTGGGGCGATCTGGCAGCGGTTTCGCAGATCACAGGGATTGCCCGCTTGACGATCGAGCGTGTTCTGGAAAGCCTGAAAGCCCATGTCCTGGCCTTCGTCACCGCCTACAACTTCGCCAAACACCTGAAGGCTCTGCTGGCGAACCCCCTACAAGGTGATCTGCGAGGCCTGAACCAAAGACCGATCAATCTTCAAGATTGATCCGCATTAGCTCATTCAGGGACCACACACCCAGATTTTCGCGCCTCAATCATTGCCACAGTTTGCAGGCAAATCTGCACCCAACAGTTAAAAGAAAAGTCATATGCATTCTGACTAGGTGCGAATCGGTCCATATAAGCGAGGTAAACATTATCGCCTACGTCGACCACTAATCCAGGCGGTTCATTATTTGCGATCGAAACAACAAGTATTGGGTTATTGCTAACATTTCTGATTCCATCTTTTAGTTCCATTAACTGCGCATCATTCAATCTCGGATCATGCTTATAGAGGAGCACTTTTTCTCCATCCTCCAAATCCGTCATGAATTTGCGGGCAAGAAATAAAAGTTTCTTTGTTTCTCTTGCCCGGATTTCTTCGGCGTTAGCCTGTCCTTCGAATATCCATGTGTGGTAGAAAAGACCATACGTCTTTTCGCGGACCATAAATTCACGAGATGGTGCAGTTTCTACGACTATGGAGTCGGCTGCACCGATATCTTTGAATTCACTTTTGATACCACGAAGGATTGAAGAAATGGCCGTCGATGACCACCGGAACAAACCAAGAGGGTCCGCACCGGCGCGGCGTTGAACTAGCCCGAACTCACAATTCTGTCCAAGGCTCTCAAAGCGAAGCATTAAGTCCCGCAATGAGATGTCGGCTTCGGCCTCGTCATGCCGAGTTTCCCTCGAAAAATCGATATAAAGATTTTCCAGGAACGTGGCCACTTCACGGCGATCAGAATTGCCCACCACGTCATCTGGGATGATATAATCAGGATGATGGAAACGAACCAAATTTTGTTCGGTTTCGGATAGTAAGGCTGAGGGAAACAGAATGGTAACGTTCCGTTTCGTCGATAAATCCAGCTGATCAACCCGGTGCCCATTAATCTCGATGCTGAGACGTTGAACGGTTCGATATGGGAGCAATATAAAGGGGGAAATGTCCATTGACAATTTGCCGGTCAGTTTTTTGGATAAGGGCGGCAAACAGACCTCCGAGTCATCTCCCACCATCCACAAGCGGACTCCTCGCGGGGTGTCCTCTCTCGCCCAGCCGCGGCCAAGATGCGCTGAGGGATGACCCTCTGTTTTTCCTTCCCAATGAAATGAGTGTTCATCCGATGAATTATGGAGAGATTCAGACTTGCACGCCGTTCTAACAACAATACTTTTCAGCCATATTGATATATCTCTGGCATCATTAGATTTCATGATGGTGGATGGCTGTAATGAGTCCGGATGCCAAAGTCGCACCCAGTTTTCACCAACCCGATTCAGAACCTCTTTTGGCAAGGTAAATTTAACCAGTACTGAACGGTCAACTTCACAGCTAATTACGAGAAAGTCGTTAACGTAAATTTTTAGACGCTGAAGAGTGCGATAGGGCTTTTTCACGCACGGCGCCACATGGAATTCCCAGACAGTGTCGCCTGGGAATTCCATTTTCGGCATAGCGATTTCCGAACTTGTTGATATGGCCCAGGTATAGTTGTTCTCCGGCCAAGACCAGCCATTACGCAGTAGCGCAATTCCATTGCCGCCCAAAGAGAACTCAAATCGAAAATCGCTATTTGGGGTCGGTGACATTTTAGAAGGTACCTACGTTGAGGATCAGGTGTATATATAATACTCGGAGACTCTAGGCGTTTTGAGAGATATAGGCGCCACTTCTGCAAGGCATGTGCGTGTATATTCTATGCGGCAGCGAATAAACTATTTCTCTTGGCTGGGGCAGCAAGGAATCTTCGCTCCGTTGACGTTTGATCATCGCCTTACACTGTCCAAAAAAGCTGCTAATGCTTTAGCACGTCCGTGGCCTAGGGGCCACGTACAATTTTAGCCCGGATGCTTCTGCTCCACGATTCAGCATAATCTGATTAGCCGGTGATGTCGCTGCCAGGTAATTCTTAGTCAAAGATTTTCCAGGGATAATGAAACATGTGGAGTGCGCCCCTTGGCGTGGATAGCTTCAAGCTGCGGAATTGACCGGTGATTGGGCTTGTTGTTCCTTGAATGCGAGATAGTCCCGCTTTCGCTGGAGCATCCGTGCTTCAGCGCCCCCTTTAGAAACTCGATCTCCAGCGCATGGGTGATCGAAAGCCAGGCGTGACGCCTCGATACAGAAGACGGCGCCGACCAGCTTCTGGAAGCCCGGACGCTCGACCAGCCCCAAGCCGGCTCGGTTTTGAGCGAGGAGAAGAAGCTTTCCATGGCGGCGTTGTCCCAGACATTGCCCGCCCGGCTCATGGATCTGCGAAACCGCTGCCAGACCGCCCCAACCCGCAGCACGAGCCTCGCTCGCGGCAAACACCCGTCGGCCCGGCTCGTCACGCTTCGAGCCGTCAGCCTCCCATCGCTGCAAAATCCCGCGCCGGTCGATCATGCCCTTCAATACCACGCGCCGCTCGGCACCGGAACCCCACGCCCCCGAGTCACACCGCCGCACCGCCAACACTGTCAAAGCGATTCAGTTATCGCCGTGGGCGTCTTTAGACTAATCCCGGACTGCTCAAGCGATGAACCGCGCCTGAATGGCCAACCTGCAGCCTACGCCGCATCCGCGATGCCGGGGAAAGGGGGGGCGTCTACACCATCCGTTCAATGCACGCACACTACGATAACAGGCGCGGTTTAGGCGCTCAGTGCCTCCCGCTCGCATGTGGTCGGCAGCTGCGCGGCGGGAAGGGTCAGGGTCAGCTGGTTGTGCCTCAACGCGAAAGCCAGGGCCCGCGCCGTCATGGCCAGGGCGGGGCGATCCTCGTCCATGGCCAACCAGCGCAGTTGGGCGTCGAATTGCGCCTCCTTGCCGTTCTGGGCGGCGGCGACCAACTGCAGCACCTGGCGTTCATCCGCCGTCAGGCTGGGGCAGCCCGGATGGCCGATGGACAGTTCCCGACGGCAGGTATGGATCAGGGCCAACAGGAAAGTGTGCAGGGTGGCCAGCACCTCCCGCCCATCCTCGCCGCAGGTGTCGGCGAACTCCCGGCCCACCAGGGGACCGTAGTCCTTGCCCTTGACCATGCGCCGCAAGGCCCACACCAGCAAATGCTCGCCGGGGCCGAATTCCGGCGTGTGGTCCATCGTTCCGGCAATGGCATCCATCAACGACATCATCAGTCTCCCGGCCGCTTCCACCCCAACGCCAGGGGAGGCTAAGCGCCGCAGATGCAAATCATTCTCAAACCATAACCCATGTCCGCGCCAATGGCAAAGAGCGCCATCACAGGGCTGCCGGGAAAACCGTCGCCGGCTCGCCCACATCACTGTACACCCCTCCACCCCCGGCCCGCCATCATGCGAACACGCCTGCCGCGGGCGCCCTGCCGACTCCCGGTGGCAGGCAAGGGCAGACAAGCGGCCAAGGGACGGCCTATGCTGGCGGCAACCCACCCCAGCAAATTGGGGGCCCGTCCCGGAACGGCAAGAGGACCTTGGCAGAATGGCACCTCGCTTTGATATCGACCTGCTCATGCCCGCGCCCATGATGCCCTTTGTCATGGAGCAGCTGGACCAAGCCTTCCGTGTGCACAAGCTCTGGCTGGCGGCGGATGCTGAGGCCCTATTGGCCGAGGTGGCCCCCCGCATCCGCGCCATCGCCGCCGGCGGCGGGGCGGCCATCACCGCCGACCTGATGAGGCGCTTGCCCCGGTTGGGCTGTGTATCCAGCTTCGGCGTGGGCTACGACAGCATCGACGCCCAATGGGCCGGAACCCACGGCATCACGGTCACCAACACGCCCGACGTGCTGACGGAGGAGGTGGCGGATACGGCCTTGGCCCTGACGTTGATGGCCGTTCGCCGCCTGCCCCAGGCTGAACGCTACCTGCGCGCCGGCCGCTGGTTGGAAAGGTCCTTCCCCCTGACACCCACGCTGCGGGGCCGCACGGCCGGCATCCTGGGCCTGGGCCGCATCGGCAAGGCCATCGCGGGGCGCTTGGCCGCCTGTGATGTGCCGGTGCACTATCACGGCCGTCACCGGCAGGCGGATGTGGATCTGACCTACCACGCGACGCCTGTCGAGCTGGCCCGGGCGGTGGATGTGCTGGTGGTAGTGACCCCAGGCGGATCGGAGACGCGCCACCTGGTGGACGCGGCAGTGCTGAAAGCCCTGGGCCCCAATGGCATCCTCATCAACATCGCCCGCGGCACGGTGGTGGACGAGCAGGCGCTGATCACCGCGCTGAGCGATGGCACCATCCTGGGGGCCGGTCTGGACGTGTTCGCGCAGGAGCCCCAGGTACCTCCGGCGCTGTTGGGCCTCGACAACGCCGTGCTGCTGCCTCACGTCGGTTCCGCCACCACCCATACCCGTCAGGCGATGGGTCAGCTGGTGGTGGACAATCTGGTGGCTTGGGCCGAGGGCCGGCCGGTGCTGACGCCTGTGCCGGAAACCCCCGTTAAGGCCGGCTGATTGTCACAGCCAGCCCCGGCGGCGGAAATACCAGTAGGGCAGGATGGCGGAGATGACCATCAGGCACAGCGCGCCGGGATAGCCGAAGACCAGGTCCAATTCCGGCATGTGCTTGAAGTTCATGCCGTAGATGGAGGCGATCAGCGTCGGCGGCAGGAAGATGACGGCCGCCACGCTGAAGATCTTGATGATGGCGTTCTGCTGGATGTTGATCAGGCCCAGGGTTGAATCCAGCAGGAACTGCGTCGTCTGCGCCAGGTAGAGGTTGTAGTCCAGCAGCGACTGGATATCGCCGTTCAGCGTGTTCAGGATCAGCTTGATTTCCGGGGCGATGGGCGTGGCCTTCTCCGCCGCCTTGAGGAAGGAAACGGTGCGGGCCAGGCTGTGCAGGCTCTCCCGCACGCGGGATGCCAGGTCGCCGCTGCGGCCGATGCGCTTCAGCGCGTTCTGCAGGTCGGCGTCGATGATGCTGGGCGATTGTTCCCCGCCCTGGCTGAAGACGGAGCGGGAGAGGGTGTCCAACCCATCCTTCACCTCTTCCAGCACGTCGGCGACGCGGCTGACGATGGCGGTCAGGATGCCCAGCAGGATGGCCTCGGGGTCGGTGGGCACGTCGTTGCCCTGGTCCACCCGGGTGGAGAAGGTGCGGAAGGGGCGTGCTGTCCAGGTAGCGCACCGTCACCAGATGCTGGGGCGTCAGGATGAAGGTGGCGTCGGCCAGGGCAGGGCCCAATGGCGCTTGACGGGTCAGCACCCTAACCGTCATCACCAGGGCGTCGCCGGATTTGTACACCTGGGCACTGGTCTCGATCTCCCGCATCTCTTCCCGGGTGGGGATCTCCACCCCCAGCGCCGCTTCGACCGCCGCTTCCTCCTCCTTGGTGGGAGCGATCATGTCGATCCACAGGTCGTCGGCCAGGCAGTCGGCATTCGGATCCCGCCGCTTCAGGTTGCCTTTGTCCAGGCGATACAGGGTCAGCATGCGAAGGCTTCTTTCCGGAGGTTGGGACCCGCAAGAAGAAAGGGTGGCGGCCGCCAAAGGCAAGCGCCATCGCTTTGGCATGCCGCCGGCCATTGGCTTATTTAGGGGATGTCACCCCACCGTCAGCGCCCGGATCTTCCGCCCCAGTTCGTCGAGGTCGAAGGGCTTGGCGATGTAGTCCATGCCCTCGCCCACAAAGGCGGAGCGCTGGCTGGCGCCCTCGGCGTAGCCGGTGGCGAACAGGATCTTGAGGCCGGGCCGCAGGCGGCGGGCTTCATGCGCCAGCGCGCGCCCGTTCATGCCGGGCAGGCCGACATCGGTCAGCAGCAGATCGATGGCCCCGGGCCCTTCCAGGTGGGGCAGGGCGTCGGCGGCCGTTTCGGCCTCGATGACGCCGTAGCCATGCTCCTCCAGAATGTCGATCACCACCATGCGCACCACCAGTTCATCCTCCACCACCAGCACGGTGCCCCGCCCCTTGGGCGTGGCTTCCGGCAGGTTCGGCCTCGGTGCCTCCGCCGTGGCCGGGGTGTTGCGGTCACGCGGCATGTACAGGCAGATGGTGGTTCCCTTGCCCGGGGTGGATGCCAGCGTGACATGCCCCCCGACCTGGCGGGCGAAACCATAGATCATGGAGAGGCCCAGGCCCGTGCCGTGGCCGATGGGCTTGGTGGTGAAGAAGGGGTCGAACGCCTTCTCCAGCACCTCGGGCGCCATGCCGGTGCCGGTGTCGGTGACACAGGTCAGGACGTAGTCGCCGGGCAGCAGGTCGGCGGACGCCCGCTCGTCCCCTTCGCCGATGGTGACGTTGCTGGTCTGGATGGTCAGGCGCCCCCCCGCCGTCATGGCGTCGCGGGCGTTGATGGCCAGGTTCAGGATGGCGCTCTCGAACTGGTTGGCGTCCGTGATGGCCGGCCACACCCCGGGCGCCAGGGAGATCTGCAGGTCGATGCCCTGGCCCAGGGTCCGGCGCAGCAGGTCGTCCAGCGAGCTCACCAGCTGGTTGATGTCGGCGGGCTTCAGATCCAGGGTCTGGCGCCGGGCGAAGGCCAGCAGGCGGTGGGTCAGGCCCGCCGCCCGGTGGGCGGAGGACAGGATGTTATCGACATAGCGGCCGATGCTGTCGAAACGGGCGTCGCGCACCCGCTTCTGGATCAGGTCGGCGGCACCGACGATGCCGGCCAGCATGTTGTTGAAATCATGGGCGATGCCGCCGGTCAGCTGCCCGATGGCCTCCATCTTGTGCGACTGGCGCAGCGCCTCTTCCTTGACGCGCAGCTCCTCCGTGCGCGCCGCCACCTCCGCCTCCAGCGCGTCGCGGGCCAGCTTGGTCTCGGTGATGTCGATGGCGCAGCCCAGGAAGCCCAGGAAGGTGCCGGCGTCGTCGAACCGCGGGCTGCTTTCACAGCGCAGCCAGCGCACCTCGCCCGTGGCCTTGCGCACGCGCATGTCATCCAAGAAGGGGGTGCGCCCCACGAACAGCGCCCGGCGCACGGCACTGAGCGTCGGCCAGTCATCCTCATGGATCAGGGCGGCCCAACCCTCCGCCTCCATGCGCGCCGGTGGAATGCCGAATTCCGTTTCAAAGCGGCGGTTGGCGAAGATGATGCGGCCTTCGGCGTCGGACGACCAGATCAGGGCGGGCGTGTTGTCCGCCATGGACCGGAAGCGCTGCTCGCTTTCCCGCAGGGCCTGGGCCGATCGCCGCGCCTGGCGGCGGTCTTCCGCTTCGCGCAGGGCGCGGGTCACCACCATGGGAATGCGGGCCAGGTTACGCTTGGTCACATAGTCGGTGGCGCCGGCGCGCAGGGCTTCGGTCGCGAACTCCTCGCCAATGACGCCGGAGATGAAGATGAAAGGCACCGCCGGGTCACGGGTGCGGGCCAGTTCCAGCGCCGCCAGGCCGTTGAAGCCGGGCAGGGAATAGTCGGACAGGATGATGTCGAAACCGCCCCCGGCCAGGGCCGCCTCATAGTCCCCCCGCACGGCCACGCGCGTCAGGATCAAGGGCTGATCGATCTTGCGGAACTGGTGGGCGATCAGTTCCGCATCGATGTCGCTGTCTTCCACCAACAGCAGGGCGACAGGCTTTTCCGCGGGTGGCGACACTAAAAATCTCCAGGCACGGGCTCGTTCAGCACCGCCCAAAAGATACCTAGGTCGCGGATGGCCTCGAAAAAGGCCTTGAAGTCCACCGGCTTCACCACGAAGGAATTGACCCCGTAGTGATAGCTGCGCACCACGTCGCTCTCCTCGCGGGAGGACGTCAGCATGACGATGGGGGTGGCGCGATGCCGGGGGTGTGATTTCACCTTTTCCAGAACCTCCAGGCCATCCACCTTGGGCAGTTTCAGGTCCAGCAGCACGACGGCCGGGGCGCCTGGCTCGCGATCCGCGAACTGGCCCTCGCTGAAGATGTACTCCAGCGCCTCCACACCGTCGCGGACGACGACGATTTCGTTGGCCAGCTGGGTTTTCCTCAGCGCGGCCAGGGTCAGTTCCACGTCGGCGGGATTGTCCTCGACGAGAAGGATGGGTCTAAGCGTGGCCACGGTTTCCTCCTGTCTGGCGCTTAGGTAGGGTGAAGCTGAAGGCGGCGCCTTGGCCGACGGCACCTTTGGCTTCCAGCGTGCCGCCATGTCGGTCGATGATGCGTTTCGTCAATGCCAGGCCGATGCCGGTGCCCTCGAAGTCCTCTTGCCGGTGCAGGCGCTGGAACACCTGGAACAGCTTGCCGGCATAGTTCATGTCGAAGCCGACGCCGTTGTCCTCCACGCAGTACAGCACATGGTCGGGCCGGTCCTGGCCCCAGACCCTGATGCGGGGCGGGGTGGCGTCCCGGCTGTATTTCAAGGCGTTGTCGACCAGGTTGAACAGGGCTTGGCGCACCAAGGTGGTGTCGCCCCAGGCGGGGGGCAGGACGCCGATTTCCCATTCAACCGGGCGCTGCCCTTCGGTGATGGCCAGGCTGCGCCGGATTTCCGCCATCACCTTGGCCATGTCGATGCGGGTCATCTTCAGGCTGGTGCGGCCCAGCTGAGAGAAATGCAGCAGGTCATCCACCAGTTCACCCGCCGACAGGGCCGCGGCGATGATACCGTCCAGGTAGTGACGCGACAGGGCTTTCAGATCGGGCTCCTCCTCGCCCAGCAGTTCGGCATAGCCCGCGATGTGGCGGAAAGGCGCCCGCAGGTCGTGGGAGATGGAGTAGGAGAAGGCCTCCAACTCCTTGTTCGAGCGCTGTAGTTCCTCCGTCAGCTGGGCGCGCTCCTCCGCCCGTTGCAGGACGAAGTTGATGATGGCGCCGCGGAAGTCGGCGGCGCTCAGCAGTTCGGCCGACCGCCAGGGCTGGGCGCGCTCGCGCACCTCCTGCTTCCAGGCCTCGAACGACAGGCGCGGATGCAGGCGGCCCGCGGTGTCCGTGGCCTTGGCCGCGCGGGGGTCGCCACCCCAGCGTACGGTCTGCACCACTTCCGGCCGGAACCATAGGATGAAGCTGGCATGGAGGCGCGAGATGGGGATGGCGATGACGCCACTGGCGACACCGGCGATGTCCTTGCCCGGCGGCCAGTCCGCGCTCAGGGTGCTGGTGGCGTAGATTTGGTCGACGTTCCGGTTTCGCAGCCACTCGACCAGGGCCAGGATGCTATCGATGGGTGGTGCCTTGCCGGCGGCCAGGACGACACCGTTGGTGACGACGGCCGCCCCGGCGCTGTTGGTGAGGGCCAGCCACTGGCTGGCGCAGTCAACCAGGCCGGCCTGGAAACCAGGCGCCCGCGCCAGGTGGGCCACCAGTTCCGTCTCGATGTTTTTCAGCTGCAGCCGTTCGTCGATCTCGGCGGCCCGCTCGCGGGCCGCGATCTGCTGCGCCACGATGCGGCCCAGGAAGTCGCAGGCGGCGCGGATCGGGGGGCCGACGTGGCGCGGCTGGGCATGATGGCAGGAGATCAGGCCCCACAACTGCCCGTCGATGACGATGGAGATGGACAGCGAGGCCGCCGTGCCCATGTTGCGCATGTATTCCAGATGCACGGGCGAGACGCTGCGCAACGCCACGAAACTCATGTCCAGCGGCGCGCCGTCTGTGGGGCACAGAGCGGGTATCAGCGGTTCGGGCGTGTACGTGGCGGTCGGGATCAGGCGCAGGCGGTTCGTGCGGTATAATTCCCGTGCCTGGGCCGGAATGTCGGAGGCCGGGAAGCGCAGATCGAGGTAGGAGGGCAGGGTGCCGTCCCCCTTTTCCGCGATGACGGTGCCGTTCCAGTCCTCATCGAAGCGATAGATCAGGACGCGGTGGAAGCCGGTCAGGGTCTGCACTTCCGCCGCAACACCGGCGCTGAGATCCGCCACGGTCTTCAGCCCATCGGAATTGTCCAGGAAGTCGCGCAGCAGCTGATAGAGGCTGGCACTGCGCCCGCGCTCGTCCTCGTCAAACGCTTCGAATTCGAGGATCAGGCCCTGGGAAGTGCGCTGGCCGCTGACATGGAAGGTGCGACCGTCGATCTGGTACTGCTCCAGAAAGGTGGTATCGGTTCCGTCGGCCCAGAAGCGGACGTCATTCTCCAACGCGGTGCGCGGGCCCACCAGGTCACCCAGCGTTTGGCTGCCGTCGAAGGCGACGGGGCGGTCCAGGATGGCGCCCAGGTTCGCGCTGGCCTGGATCACGACCAGATCGTCCGGCCGCAGCACCGCCACCGCGCCGTGGGGCTGGATGCCGCCGGGAATGCGGATGGGTTCCCGCGCGCATTGGTCCAGCAGGTGCTGGGGCACAGGCGGTACGTCCGGGGCGATATCGCCGTTTCCTGGGCTATGTGACGTGACCATGGGGCAGACCCATTTGTCCAAGGAACCGTGAACCAGCCATTTGCTGGAAATTTAAGGCAAATATGGGGCCGCGGCTCATTTTTCTGACACCTGCCCACGGCCGCGGCTAGCCTGATAATGGCCCAAGACCTGTTCGGCCGCCTTCAGGAATAGGCCGAAGGAGGCGACCGCGGCCGTCACGGCCTCGGCTCGGAAAGTGCTGTCGGCGGCTTCCTTGTTGAGCAGGGCCACGAAGCCGCGCCAGAAGGGGCGATTCCGGCCATGCGCCAGGAAGCGGGTCGCTTGGGAAATGAGAGGATCGCCTGCGTCCAGCGCCCGGCGCAACAGCACCTCGGCGCCCAGCCGTGACCCTTCCAGCACATACAGATGGCCCAGGGCCTGTGCCCGGCTGCGGATAAGGGGCGCTTCCACCAGCACGGCCGATAGGCGGTTGCTGGCATTCAGCGCCGCCAGGTCCGCCTCCAGCGCGTGGCGACGGCGGCGCTGTTGCCAATCGGGCAGGATCAGCTCCACCCCTGCCGCCTCGAGGCTCAATTCAACGGCGCGCAACGCTGGGTGCTGGGCTTTCAGCAGATGGATGTAATCCGGCAGGTGGCTGACATCCAGCGCGGCGAAGTGCCTGTCCAGGGTGGCGTGGCAGGCTGCCGTACCCATGCGCAGCACTGATCTCAGTAGCGTCACGCCTGCTCCTTCTTCCTGGTCGGACCTCAGCGAGTGACATATCGCGGCCCTTGCGGAAATCAATGGTACCCAGGTCGGGGTGTCCACATCGGCGGCACCGCTGGTGCCCGCCACCGCCTCCTTCCCGCCCGCCCCCTTCCCGCCCGCCCCGTTCCCGCTCGCCACGGAACCCTGCGCGGCATCCGGCGGTTGCTTTGGCTGTGACCTGGCAGCGAGCGAGGGCCCGAAGATGGAACGTAAGAAAGACCATGTCGTCCTGACCGCGCGGGAGGCGCGGGGGGCCACCCTCGGCCGGCCCGTGTTGGCCGTCCTGCTGGTCAGCCTGGCCTTGGTGATCGTGGCCTTCGCGCTGGCCTGGTGGTTGGGCAAGTGGTGGTAAGGAAGGACCGTCGGCATCATGGCGCCCCAGGCGGACGTCCGCATCGGCATCTCCGGCTGGACCTACGCCCCCTGGCGTGGGGCCTTTTATCCGGAAGGCCTGCCCCAGCGCCGCGCGCTGGAATATGCCAGCGGCGTCTTCCGCAGCATCGAGATCAACGGCACCTTTTATGGGCTGCAGACGCCGGACGTGTTCGCCCGGTGGAATGAGGAGACGCCCGACGGCTTCGTCTTCGCGGTGAAGGCGCCGCGCTATATCACCCATATCCGCCGGCTGAAGGATCCCCTGGCGCCGCTGGCCAACTTCCTGGCCTCTGGCCTGTTGCGGCTGGGGAATAAGCTGGGACCCCTGCTGTGGCAATTCCCGCCCAGCTTCAAATTCGATGCCCAACTGCTGGGCGACTTCTTGGCGCTGTTGCCCCACGACACCGAACACGCGGCCGACCTGGCCCACCGCCACGACGACAACCTCAAGGCCCGTGCCTGGATGCGGCCCGGTCCCCATCGCCGTTTGCGTCATGCCGTGGAAATCCGCCACGAGAGTTTTCGCGATCCGGCCTTCACCGACCTACTGCGCCAGCACGGCGTGGCGCTGGTCTGCGCCGACACGGTCGAATGGCCGCGCCTGATGGATTTGACGTCGGACTTCGTCTACTGCCGCCTGCACGGCTCCAGTGAATTATACCGCAGCGGTTATGGCACCGACGAACTGGATCGCTGGGCGCGGCGAGTCGCCGCCTGGGCCGGGGGCCGGCCGCTGGACGCCGGTGATTATGGGCGCGACGACTATATCGAGGCGCCCCGCGATCCGCAGCCGGCGCCCCGCGATGTCTATCTCTACTTCGACAACACCGACAAGCTGCGGGCGCCCGACGATGCCCGCGCCCTGGTCGGTCGGCTGACCCATTGATCGAGGGATGCCATGGGCCGCGACATCCCCGATGACGAGGTGCTGGACCATCTGTCCGAGGCGCCGTCCAAGGCACCAGCCAAGATGCCGCCGTCTCGCAAACACATTCCACCACCCGCTTTCGTCGAGCCGGCGCTGGCCACTTTGGTCGATAGCCCGCCGGAGGGACCGGATTGGCTGTTCGAGGCCAAGTTCGACGGCTATCGCGCCGTGGTGGCGGTGTCAGGCCGGGAGGTGCGCATCCACACCCGCTCCGGCCTGGATTGGACCGATCGCTTCCCCACCATCGTACGGGCGCTGGCGGCGCTGGACCTGCCGCCGGTGTTGCTGGATGGGGAGATCGTGGCCCTGGATACCAATGGGCTCAGCAACTTCAACTCCCTGCAGCGCGCGATGAAGGACGATCAGGCGGCCCTCAGCTACTACGTTTTCGATCTGCTGGCGGAGGCTGGGCGCGACTGGGGACCTCGGCCGCTGGTGGCGCGCAAGGCGCGGCTGGCCGCCCTGTTGGGGGAGGCGGGCAAAACCGGCCCGGTCTTCTACACCGACCACGTGACGGGCGGCGGCGGCGGCCTGTTGGCCACCCTGTGCGAACAGGGATTCGAGGGTATCATCGCGAAGCGGGCCAACGGGCCATACCAGCCGGGACGGTGCCACGACTGGCTGAAGGTGAAGTGCGGCAACCGTCAGGAATTCGTCATCGTCGGCTGGTCGCCCTCTACCCACGGGCGGGCCTTCGCCTCGTTGCTGCTGGGCCTGCGCGAGGATGGCGCCCTGCGCTACGCCGGCCGGGTGGGTAGCGGCTTCGACGCCGACACCCAGGCGGGGTTGGAGGCGAGGCTGCACGCCTTGGCGCGTAAGACGCCGACGGTGGCGGCCGACAGCGTGCCCCCTGCCATCGCCCGGAAGGCGCGCTGGGTGAAGCCTGAGCTGGTGGCGGAAATCGCCTTCGCGGGGTTTACCGGCGACCGGCTGGTGCGGCAGGGCCGTTTCATGGGCCTGCGCGCCGACAAGCCAGCCAGGGCCGTGGTGCTGGAAAAGGCGGAACCCGTGGGACAACCCGGGGGGCAACCCGTGAAGGAAGGGGGATTGTCCATGGGCGATATCGCTCTGACCCATCCGGAACGGGTGTTGGACCCCGTCTCCGGCCTGACCAAGCAGCGCTTGGCCGACTATCTGGAAACGGTGGCGCCGCGCATGCTGCCCTATGCCGCCGGCCGGCTGTTGAGCCTGCTGCGCTGTCCAGAGGGGACGGAACAGGCCTGCTTCTTCCAACGCCATGCGGGGGCCGGCACGCCCGCGCCATGGCGGCGCAAGGCGGTGAAGGAGAAGGACGGCAGGCAGATCGACTATTTCTATCTGACGGACGCGGCGGGGTTGCGGGCGGCGGCCCAAATGGGCGTGCTGGAACTGCACCTGTGGGGCAGCCCGGTGCGGAAGCTTGAATCGCCCGACCGGCTGGTGTTCGACCTGGACCCCGACGCCGGCTTACCCTTCACCAAGGTCAAGGCGGCGGCGGCCATGCGCGATGTGCTGGCGGCGCTGGACCTCGCCAGCTTCCCCCTGCTGACGGGCGGCAAGGGCGTGCATGTCGTGGCTCCGCTGGGTCCCGGCGCCGCCGGCGGACGTCGCCAGTGGCCGGTGGTGGCCGCCTTCGCCAAGGCCGTGGCGGAACAGTTGGTGGAGGCCAACCCGGATGCCTACGTCGCCACCATGAGCAAGGCCCGGCGCCAGGGTCGCATTTTCATCGATCATTTTCGCAATACGCGGGGTTCCTCGGCCATCGCTCCCTACTCGACCCGGGCCAAGCCCGCGCGCGGCGGCGGTGGCACCCCCATCGCCTGCCCGGTCAGCTGGGAGGAGTTGGCCAAGGTGGAACGGGCGGACTTCTACGCCACCGCCGATGCCCCGGCCCTGATGCGCCGCGCCGATCCCTGGGCCCGCTATTTTGAGCTGGAGCAGGATCTGGGCGCCGCGGCCTGCCGCGTGCTAGGGGTGAAGGTCGGCGCGGGGGCCTACAACGGATGATCACGCCCGGCTTCGCGGACCTTATCGGCTGGCTGGCGGCGCTGCTGCTGTTCCTGACCCTGGCGTGCCAGATTTGGACGCAATGGCGCGAGCGCTCGACCAAGGGGGTGTCGCCCTGGCTGTTCACGGGGCAGATCGCCACCTCCATCGGCTTCGTCACCTATTCCTGGCTGCTGGGCAACTGGGTGTTCGTCACCACCAACGCCTTGATTCTGGCCACGGCCGTCGTCGGCCAGGCACTATATCTGAGCCAGTGCCGCAGGAAGGCGCCTGAGGCCGCCGAATGAGCGATGAGGCGGGCCTGGTCTATGTCAGCGATAGCGATCCCGGCATCCGGCGGAGGAAGTCCGGATCGGGCTTCCGCTATTGCCTGCCGGACGGCGCCACAGTGCGCGACCCCGTGCTACGGGCCCGCATCAAGGCCCTTGTCATCCCGCCCGCCTGGACGGATGTGTGGATCTGCGCCGACACCCATGGCCACCTTCAGGTTACCGGCCGCGACGCCAAGGGGCGCAAGCAGTACATGTACCACCCCGCCTTCCGCCAGGCGCGGGAGGGGGCCAAGTTCCACCACCTGATCGATTTCGCCCGCCGCCTGCCGCAAATCCGCGACCGGGTGGCAAGGGATCTGGCCTTGCCCGGTTTGCCGCGCGACAAGGTGCTGGCCACCATCGTCCACCTGCTGGGCACGACGCTGATCCGCGTGGGCAACGCCGATTACGCCCGCGACAATCAGAGCTACGGCCTGACCACCCTGCGCGCCGCCCACGTCAGCGTGGAGAAGTCGTCCCTGCGCTTCGACTTCAAGGGCAAGAGCGGCAAGCTCTGGCGGCTGAAGGTGACCGACCGGCGGGTGGCCCGGATCGTCAAGGCCTGCCAGGAGCTGCCCGGCCAGCCCCTTTTCCAATATCTGGACGGTGACGGTAACCGGCGAGAGGTCAGCTCCGCCGATGTGAACGCCTACCTGCGCAAGGCGGCGGAAGGGAAGGGGCCCACACGCGAAGACGGGGTCACGGCCAAGGATTTCCGTACCTGGGCCGGCACGGTCATGATGGCCCTGGCGCTGAACGACAGCCCGCCGCCCACCAGCCCCACCCATGGCCGGCGCATGGTCACCGCCGCGTTGAAACAGGTGGCGGCCCGTCTGGGCAACACCGTCACCATCTGCCGCCAATGCTATGTCCACCCGGTGATCATGGACGATTACCTGGCGGGCCGCTTCCGTTTGCGCCTGCGCCAGGACGGGCCGGCGGGGCTGTCCCCGGCGGAGGCCGCGGTGCTGACCGTGCTGCGCCGGGCGGAAAAGCGCCAGGACGCGGGGAACTTGAGCTGAGCCGGGTGGTTGGAGCCGTGGACCGCCCTCCCGCCACAGCCGTCCCGCCGAAGAGGAAGCCCATGTCCGACACCCGTTACGACGACACGCCCGTGCGCCCCGTGCCGCCCACGCCCAGCCCCACCCCGGACGCGATGGCCCAGCCGGCCGTCAAACCCGCGATGCCCAGCGTGCCCTTCGTCGGCGGTGATACGGCCAAGCAGCGTGACCTGGCCCCGGATAGTCAGGAGGCGGGGTCGGCGCTGACCACCAACCAGGGTCTGAAGGTCAGCGACGACCAGAATTCCCTGCGCGCCGGACCCCGGGGGCCGACGTTGATGGAAGACTTCCATCTGCGGGAAAAGATCACCCACTTCGATCACGAACGCATCCCGGAGCGGGTGGTGCACGCCCGGGGTGCTGCCGCCCATGGCATCTTCCAGGTGTATGAGCCGCTGTCCGACCTCACCACCGCCGCGCCCTTCCAGGACCCGGCCAAGGAAACGCCTGTGTTCGTGCGCTTTTCCACCGTGGCGGGGTCGCGTGGATCGGCCGACACGGTGCGCGACGTGCGCGGCTTCGCCGTCAAGTTCTATACGGAGGAGGGCGTCTGGGACCTGGTGGGCAACAACATGCCCGTCTTCTTCATTCAGGACGCCGTCAAGTTCCCTGACCTGATCCATGCGGTGAAGCCGGAACCGCATAACGAGATTCCACAGGCCCAGTCAGCGCACGACACCTTCTGGGACTTCGTGTCGCTGACCCCGGAGTCCGCCCACATGCTGATGTGGGTGATGAGCGACCGGGCCATCCCCCGCAGCTACGCCACCATGGAGGGGTTCGGCGTCCACACCTTCCGCCTGGTGAATGCCGAGGGGAAGGCGCGCTTTGTCAAGTTTCATTGGAAGCCGCTGAAGGGCGTCTTCAGCCAGGTGTGGGACGAGGCGCAGAAGACCGCCGGCAAGGATCCCGACTTTCACCGCCGCGACCTGTTCGATGCCATCGAGCGCGGCGATTTCCCGCAATGGGAACTGGGCCTGCAGGTCATCGAGGAGGAGGACGAGTTCAAGTACGGCATCGACATCCTGGATCCCACCAAGATCATCCCGGAAGAGATGGTGCCGGTGCGCCGGGTGGGCCTGATGACCTTGACGGCCAACCCCGGCAACTTCTTTGCCGAAACCGAGCAGGTGGCCTTTCACGTCGGCCATGTGGTGCCGGGCATCGACTTCACCAACGATCCGCTGCTGCAGGGGCGCCTGTTCTCCTATCTCGATACCCAGCTGCGCCGCGTGGGCCCGAACTTCGCCGAACTGCCCATCAACCGGCCGCTGCAGCGGGTGGACAACAACCAGCGCGACGGCATGGGCCGCCGCCAGATCAACCGGGGCCGCGTCGCCTATTTCCCCAACGGCCTGGCCCACGGCTGCCCCATGCATTCGCCCGAGGCCGCCGATGCCTTCCGCAGCTATGCGGAGAAGGTGGACGGCGCCAAAATCCGCGTGCGCAGCGACAGCTTCGGTGACCATTTCAGCCAGGCCACCCTGTTCTGGAACAGCATGACGGGGTGGGAGAAGGACCACATCGTCGCCGCCTTCTCCTTCGAGCTGAACCAGTGCACCGACATGGTGGTGCGCCAGAGGGTGATGGACGTGATCCTGAGCAACATCGCGCTGGAATTGGCGCAGCGCGTGGCCGCCCGGACGGGCATTCCGTTGCCGGAGGCCCGGGCGCATCCGGCGGCAGCGGGCCAGACCGACGCCGATCTTAAGGTCGGCCGCTCACCCGCGCTCAGCATGGACCGGGTGGCGGAAGACATTCGGGGCCGCAAAGTGGCGGTGCTGGTGGACAAGGGCGTCAGCGCCGAACAACTGACCATCATCCAGGAAACACTGATGGATGAGGAGGCGATCGTGGAGGTGGTGGCCCCTGCCGCCGGCATGGTGCAGGGCGGTGACGGCATCCTGGTGCCCGTCACGCGCGCGGCACCCAACGCCCCGTCGGTGGTTTATGACGCGGTGATCGTGCCGAGCGGGGCGGGCACCAGCGCCCTACAGGCCAGCGGCTTGTTCCGCCATTTCCTCAACGAGGCCTTCCTGCATGGCAAGCCTATCGCCGCCATCGGCACGGGCGAACAGGTGCTGGCGGCCGCCAACCTGCCCACCGTGCTGAAGGAAGAGGGGGTCATCACCGGCGAGACACTGGAGGACACGCTGACGCTGTTCGTCGAGGCCATGCGCCGCCATCGTTTCCCCCAGCGAAACGTCGCGCCGGTGCCCGCCTGAGGCGCCTAGCCTCTCACGCGTCGCGCATAGGGGCGGCTTGGCCGCCGGCCCCCTTGCCACCGGTTTAGTGCTTGCGGTTTTTCCGATGCAGATTATCGACCAGGTCCAACAGGTGTTGGGGCACGGGCTCCGCCGCCTCATCCTCGAACATCTCGCGCAGGCCCCGGTCCAGCACAGTCTGTGGGCCGGGCGGCATCCGGCGGGTACTGGCCGTCAGCAGCGATCGCTTGCCATTCGGGGCTTTCGGCTGCTTGGTCATGACGGATCCCCTGGATGCGGCCCTGGTGATCGGGCCTTGTTTGGGCCGGCGCGCCCTGGCGCCCGCATGTCCCCCGCCGGCTGGAACGATCATTATCAACAGGCGCCGCCGATCCAGCCAGCTTAATTGAGCCGCCGGCGGTCAACCACCCCTGGAGCTTATTTACTGCAAGCCGGCGCCCCATCCGCCACCGGAAGCGTGGGCATGCGATGGCATATCGCCCGCCTGAGGAAGCCGGATGGTCATGTCGTCCTCCAGCATCACCACGCCCGACCGCAGACCGTCACGGAAGGCCTGGCGGGCCAGGTTGATCTGGTGCTCCACCACCTCCAGCGGCAGGCCCAGGATCCAGGCGGTCTCATCGGCTGTGAACCCTTCCACCGCCGTCAGCAGCAAGGCCTCGCGCCGTTCGCAGGGCAGGGTGCGCAGCAGGGCGCCGGGGCCCAGGGTGTCGGGGACGGGGCTTTCGTCGCCCAGTTCCAGATGCCCGCCAGCATAGATGCGGTGGAACAGATGGAACAGCGTGCCGCGGTTGGCGTCCGGCCCCAGGATGCCCACGCCATCCTGCACCAGCGTTTCCAACACCATGCGGACGTAGGCGTCGCCGCTGATGGCGCTGCCAGTCAATGCCCGGGCATAGCGGCGCAGGCAGGGTAGCTGTTCGGTGATGAGGTCGGCGGAGGCGTTGCTGTGTGCCGGCATGATCTGCGTCGCTCCTCTCTATCTGGATCTGGCATCTGGATCTGGCGATTTGGTTTCCGAACCTGCCGACCGGCGTGAAAGTTTCCTGGGCCCTGGAAACTTTCGATGCACGTTTTCGCGCTAGGGCGCATGCCATAATGAATTCGTTTGGTATAGGCGCTTCCGCCTACGACATATACGTGTTCGTGACACAATAGAGACGTGCGACCCCTCCCGGAAAATCCGAACACGACGCAGTTTTATGGGTCTATGCTTTTACCGCGTGCCGCAGAAGGCGCCGCGATGATCTCAAATCAACCTGAAGACCTCATCCATCCGATTCTCAAGGATCCCGTTTTCCTTGAGAGCATCTTGATACGGGGCGGATTATGCCATCTGATTTACTATCGACCGACCTATCAGCGGGTGCGCTGAACAGGGACAAGCGGGATCCGGAATTTCGTGACGAGGTGTTGCGCCTGTTGCCCGCGCTGCGCGCCTTCGCCCGGTCGCTGACCAGCAACACCGCCGATACCGACGACCTGGTCCAGGATTGCGTGGTGCGCGCCTGGTCGCATGCCGACCAGTTCACGCCCGGTACGAACCTGCGCGCCTGGCTGTTCACCATCCTGCGTAACCGCCACTATTCCATCGCCAAGCGCCGCCAACGCGAGGTGGCCGATCCGGACGGCTTTCACACCGGTCGTATGATGATGGAGCCGGCGCAGGAATGGGGCATCACCGGGCGTGAGTTGAAGGCGGCCCTGGCCGCCCTGCCGGAGGACCAGCGCGAGGCGCTGATCCTGGTGGGCGGGGCCGGCGTCAGCTATGAAGAGGCGGCGGAGATCTGCGGCTGCGCCCTGGGTACCATCAAAAGCCGCGTGAACCGGGCGCGCACCAAGCTTGCCGGCCTGATGGGCCTGCCCAATCGTGTCGTCGCCCTGGGCGCCACCACCTTGCCGGCCGGTGCCGACGCGACATCCACGACCCAGTGGACCCGTCACTAGGGGAAACACGGCCCCTCCGCCGTGTCATCGCTCGCGTCTTGGCGGCTCCATGCGCCTGGACAAGCTGCATCAGTTGCAGCAGGCGTGATCTTTCGGAACAAAAACGTGCAGATCCGTGTTCAAGGCGGTGGACGGGAAACTCCCGCCCGCACGCGGAGGATACGGCCATGGGCATGTTCACCAAGGACATCGGAACGCTGCACGATTTGTTCGTGTATCAGTTGAAGGACATTTACTATGCGGAGCGCCGCATCGCGCAGGCGCTGCCCCAGATGGCCGCGCGCGCGGCGGATCTTGAGCTGCGGCACGGTTTCGAGACGCACGCGCGTGAAACGCAGGAGCAGATCGCCAGGCTGGAACAGGTGTTCCAGATGCATGGTGCCGTGCCGGAGGCCGCGAAGTGCCCCTCCATCGACTGCATCATCGATGAGACCGACGACGTGGTGGGGGAGGTCGCCGACAAGGGCGTCCTGGACGCCGCCCTCGTCGCCGCCGCGCAGTCTGTGGAGCATTACGAGATCGCGCGCTATGGCACCCTGGTCGCCTGGGCCCAAATGCTGGGCCGGGCCGACAGCGCCCAGCTGCTGCGCCTCAGCCTGGACGAGGAAAAGGCCACGGATGAATGGCTGAGCATGCTGGCCAGGACGCGGCTGAACCGGGCCGCCGCCTGACGTCCCGTGGATGCCAGCCGTTAACGCCTGGGGCATTTGTGGGGCGGCGGCCCGTACCGGGAACCGCAGGCGCCTTTCGGTTGTTGTTCAAGCGGTTAGCAAAACCGCCTTGCAACAACCGGGTGGCCCGCCCAGGCGCCATGCGCCATACGGGAAAAGCGGCCCGCCCCAACTGGAGGAGTTACCATGAAACGCGCCAACCTGTTCCTGGCCGCCGCCCTGGGCGTGTCCGCCCTGGGCACCGCCGTCGTCCTGCCCGCCGCCCCGACCCTGGCGCAGGGCACCACCCAGCGCATCGCCTCCACCAAGGTGGATGTGGCGACCGTGGCCACCGGCCACCGCTCGTCCAAGATCGTGGGCGCCAAGGTGGTGAACGACCAGAACGACACCGTCGGCACCGTCGATGACCTGATCATCTCGCCCAGGGACAGCGTGCCCTACGCCATCCTGTCGGTGGGTGGCTTCCTGGGCGTCGGTGACCGCCTTGTGGCCGTGCCTTACAGCGCCCTGCAGATCACCGATGACAAGATCGAACTGCCGGGCGGCAACAAGGACGCGCTGAAGAACCAGCCGGCGTTCCACTACGCCAAGAGCTAACGACGCCTGGCGTCCGAAGCCGACGGGACCCGCGGGAGGCGCACCCTCCCGCGGGTCTCGTCGCGTTCAGCGCCGGCTGCTGCCGAAAATGAAGCCCAGCACCACGCCAAAGGCGGTGTAGGCCACGGGCGCGCTGGTCAGCAGGTCGGTCAGCTTCGCACCCGGCGTGCGGGGCGCCTGCCTGGGCGGGGGCGGGGTCTCGCCCGTGCCGTGATAGGCGCCCTCCGCCAGTTGCTCCAGCTTGGTGCGGGGCCGTGGGCGGGGCGGTTCGGCGGAAGGGTGGGGCGGCGTGAAAGAAGCCATGGGGTTCCTCCTTGCTCACTGATCGAAGGGCGTTTTCCGCCCGTCTCAAGTTGGCCGTTTTGAATTGAGGAAACCGCTGCCCCGTCCGCCCTGTTCCGTCCCGCCCGCATTTCGACGGGAACCCGCGAAAGCCCGTGTCTGGAGCTTGGGACCGCGGCAAAAGGCGGAATGTGGCCTCAGGCCATGCCGCCGCCTGCCGCCGCCCGATAGGCCATGCCTTCCACCCCGTGTAGGAAGCCGTTGCTGAAGCGGCGGCTGGGGCAGAGGTCGCGCAGGCGGTCGCGGGCCGGGGCTACCGGAAGGATGCCGTCCAGCACCGCACGGAAGGTTTCCGCCACCGCCACCATGTCGCAATCCTGCGGTGACAGGCGGAAGCGGCTGACACCCAGGGCGCGCAGTCGGCCTAGATCGCCCAGCAGGTCCAGATAGCTCCCGGATAGCGTCTGCACCCCGTTCACCGCCAGGAAGGGCGCGCCGTCCAGGGTGTCCAGGTCCATGCCGTCAGGGTGCTTCTCGCAGACATAGCGGCAGCCGTCCTTGTGCAGGCCATGGGCGCGGGCGTGGTAGCAGCGGGCGGAGATGGCCAGCGGCAGGCGGCCGAAGGCCTGCACCTCAAGCTGGGTGCCCGTCGCCGTGGCGGCCCCCGCCAATGCCCCGATGGCGTCAGCCGTCAGCTCCCCCGGCAGGCACACCCGGGTGGCGCCCTGGCGGGCCATCAGTTCCAGGGTGCCGGGGTTGTAGACGGCCACCAGGGGCCCCACGACGTGCGACCGGCCGGCGCAGGCGGCCACGGCCGTCAGGTCGTTGGCCTCCACCAGGAAATCGCTGTCATTGGCCAGCTCCATGACGCCCTGGCGCTCCCGCGCCTGCATGACCAGCGCCAGGCTGCCCAGCACCACCTCCTTGCCGGCCCGCCGCAGGCGTTCCGCCACCTCGGGGATGTGGCCGTCGAAGAAAGGCGCGCGCTTGGAGCAGACCACCTCGCCCAGGACGACGGTGTCGACCGGCGCCTCATCGGCGATGCGGGCATAGAAGTCGCGCCGCCGCGCAGCCGGCCAGTGGAAGTGCAAAGGGCCCAGGGTCAGCTTGGGACGTTCGAGGTTCATGATCATCCTCCCCGCTCAGCGCCAGCGCTGGTCGTAGGCCCCGGCGGTGGCGCGGCCGCCTTCCATCTCGCTGGCCAAATCCGGCACGGTGAAGCCGCCGGCCACGGCCGCGTCGATGGCGCGGCGGAACTCGCCCACCACGCGGGCGACATAGGCGCGGCCCCGCTGCCGCCCCTCGATCTTCAAGGCCCGCACTCCCGCCTTGATCAGGCCGGGAAGGTGGTCGGCGGCGTTCAGCGATGTCGGCTCCTCGAACAGGTATCCGGTGGTGGCGTTGGCGCGGAACCGGCCCTTGCACAGGGTGGGATAGCCGGCCGGCGATCCAGCAGAGTGGCGGTCGATGGTGACGCTGCCCAGCCGGGCGGTGACATCGCCGCCGGGCTCGCGTCGGAACTGCACCGCGCCGGCGGGCGAACAGACACCATGGGTGTTGGGCGACTGGCCGGTGACGTAGCTGGACAGCTGGCAACGCCCCTCCGCCATCACGCACATGCCACCGAAGGCGAACACCTCCGTTTCCACCGGCGCCACCGCCGCCGTCAGGTCCGTCACTTCCGCCAGGGTCAGCACGCGGGGCAGCACCACGCGCTGCACGCCGAAGGTCTGGGCCAGATAGCGGATGGCCTCGGGTGTGGAGGCGGCGGCCTGGACCGACAGGTGCAGGCGCAGGGAGGGGTGCGTGGCCTGGGCATAGGCTAGCAAGCCCAGGTCGGCCAGGATGACCGCGTCTGCCCCGGCCTCGGCCGCGTTGTCCACAGCGCGGTGCCAGGTGGCATCTTCCCCCGCCCGGGGGAAGGTGTTGATGGCGATGTAGAGCGACCGGCCGGCCCTGTGGGTGCGGGCGGCGGCCGCGCGCATCTCCACCGGGCTGAAGTTCAGCCCGGGGAAGTTGCGGGCGTTGGTGGCGTCGGCGAAACCGCAATAGACGGCATCGGCGCCCGCCTCCACCGCCGCGTCCAATGCCGCCGGCGTTCCGGCGGGGCAGACGAGGGAAAGGGGAGAGGCCGTCATGGCTGAACCTCCGCCACCGCCAGGGCGGCGGGCTGATGCGCGGCCCGGGCCACCAGATGCAGCAGGCCATCGACATCGCCGTACCAGCGCCGCGCCATGGTAAGGACGCGGCGGGGCAAGCGGGCCGCCAGGTCGCGCTCCAGCGCGATGCCGGCGCCGTCCACGGCATTGCGCAGGATCAGCACCGCCTCCATGTCGCCCTCGATCATCAGCTGCCGGCTGAAGAACAGGGAGTCGCCGTCGACACGCCCCTCCAGCAAGGCCAGCAGCGCCGTCAGGGGCGCCCGCAGCGTGGCGGCCGCCGGGGGTAGGATGCTGCCATCGGCGATGGGCCACAGGCCGGGCCGATTGCCTGCCGGCCGCAGCAGGAAGCGCACCGGCAGGTCGCTGGGATCAACCAGGAAGGTCCGCTCCCCCAGCACCGCCAGGCGCTGGAACACCGCTTCATGTTGCCGCCGCAGGCGGTCGAAGGCCATCTGTGACAGGCGCGCGGCCACGGGTCCGGCCAGCGGACGGCCCAACAGCGGCAGGGGCGGCAGGACACGCGCCGCCAGCCCGGCCAGCAGCACGGGCGACAAGGGGGGTGGATCGGTCGGGTCGAGACTCACGGGGGGCATCCCAATAGGCCGGCAGGTGGCGCGACTGTGGGCGTCGCGGCTCGGGGATGTCGTTGACATGGCACAATAATGAAGGGGCGCCGCCTTGAAACGAGGCCTGCCCGTGCCGATACAAGGGAAGCTTCTTGCCACCCAACGATGCGGACGCCGAATGCCCGGGAATCCCTATTATGCCGGTCCTGTGACGGATCATTTCGACGGTGTCCGCTTTTTCAATCCCGGCCAAGCCCCGACCGATCGCAGCCTGGGGGAAATTCTGCGCTGGCGCTGGGGCGGGAAGCGGCCGGTATGGCCCACGGCGGTGGCGGGGCGGCAGGTACGTCCGGCGGCGCGGGTGGCGGGGCTCGCGGTCACCATGGTCGGTCACGCCAGCGTGCTGATCCAGGTGGCGGGACTGAACCTGCTGGTGGATCCCGTCTGGTCGGAACGGGCCAGCCCCTTTCAATGGCTGGGGCCGCGCCGCGTGAACCGTCCGGGCGTCGCCTTCGAGGACTTGCCCCCCATCGACGCCGTGCTGCTGACCCACAACCATTACGACCATCTGGACGTGGGCACCCTGCGCCGGCTGTGGGCCGCCCACCGCCCCCGCATCGTGGCGCCCCTGGGCAATGACCGCGTGGTGGCGCGCGAGGTGGGGCCCCTGCCGGTGGAAACCGGCGACTGGGGCGACACGGTGGCGCTGGGCCCGGCCGTCACCGCCAGCTTCCATCCCGCCTATCACTGGTCGGCACGCCGGCTGGGTGATCGCCGCATGGCGTTGTGGTGCGGCTTCGTGCTGCGCACGCCGGCGGGCCCGGTCTACGTGGCGGGCGACACCGGCTATGGCGACGGCGCCATTTTTCGCCAGGTGAGACGGCACCATGGTGAGCCCACCGTCGCCATACTGCCCATCGGCGCCTACGATCCCCGCTGGTTCATGAAGCAGCAGCACTGCGATCCGGCGGAGGCCGTGCGCATCCTGGCCGACTGTGGCGCCCGCCAGGGGCTGGCCGTGCATTGGGGCACCTTTCCCCTGTCGGATGAGGAACGCCTGGCCCCGCCGCGGGAACTGGCCCAGGCGCTGGCGCTGGCGGGCATCGCGGCCGACCGCTTTCGCGCGCTGGAACCGGGGGACGTCTGGACCGGCCCCGGCCAGGAAGCGCCGAACCAAGGCGACCCATCGTCCGTTCCCGCCCCGGCGCCCTGAAAATCAGCGATGAACCAAAAAAGAAGCCGGCCGGGACCATGATCCCGGCCGGCCTTCAGTGCCCTGACACACTCAGAAGTTCAGCGAGGCCGTCAGCAGCTTGACGTTGATGGCGGCCCAGACGAAGAAGACCAACGACAGGGCCACCAGTACCGCCCAGGCGGTGGCCCAGGGCCGGCGGCCGCCCCGGGTGGCGATGTCGTACGCGTTCCAGAGGGCGGCCACGGTGCCGGCGATGGTGGCCAGCAACACCAGCTGCATCAGGCGCATCCAGATGTCCAGCCGGCCGTCCAGGGCGTCCACGCCGTGGTTGATGACCGACAGCATGATCCCCCAGCCCAGGACGAAGACCAGGACCAGCCAGGCGGCGGCCCGGGTGGCGCGGTGCAGAACCAGCGGCCGGCCGGTGATGCCGGGGTTGTAGCGGTAGCGGCGGCGCACCAGGGCCACGACGGGCCAGGACAGGGCGGTCAGGGCCAGCACGCCCAGCGCCACCGCCATCACCGGCGTGATCCAGCCGGCATTCAGCGAGCCCGGCGCCGGCACGAACTCGATGATGGGGGCGTAGGCGCCGATGGAGAACATGACCACCTTGCCGTCCTTCACCACGGCCGCCAGACGCTCCTTGCCTTCCGCGTCCTGCCACAGCCAGGGGCCAATCTCGCGCCAGCGCTTGGGCACCCGGGCGGCGTCCAGCAGGGCGGAGACGGTGATGGTGTCGTCGTCGTTCGCCACGATCTGGGCCTCGCCCAGCAGGCTGAACAGGCGCATGAAGTTGGTCTCGGAACCGCGGCTGCTGACATAGTGCCCAGCCATGACCTGGGCATGCTCCTTGGCGGTGGGGGCCGTGGGCAGCTCGGGCTTGGGCTGGGGGAAATAGCGGTCCGTGAAGTCGACGAAGACATGCTCCCGCAGCACATGGGCGGCAGCTTCGCGCCCGGCGCTGTTGAAGGACATGTAGAGGCCGACGCCGTCGTCGATGAACAGGTGCAGGTCGGAATGGAAGACGTCGGTGTCGCCGCCATGGCCCACGACGCGGTGGCCGTTGCGGTCCTCATGATAGAAGCCCAGCCCCATGGACGGCAGGCCGGGGTAGGGGGTGTTGGCGTTGGCGTACATCTGCTCCGCCGTCGCCTTGTCCAGCAGCGGGCCGCCGTGGGCCAGGTGCGCGATCATGAACTGCGCCATGTCGGCCCCCGTGGCGGACAGGGCGCCCGCTGGCGACATGTCGATGATCTCGAACGGCTGCGGGTCCTTGGACGCCTGCTCGTACCCCTTGGACATGCCCCCGGCCAGGTTGGCCGGCAGCGGCTGGACGAAGGTGGAATGCTGCATGCCCAGGGGCGTGAAGATATGGTTCTGGATGTATTGGGCGAAGGGCTCGCCCGACACCCGCTCCACGATATAGCCCGCCATCGAGGCGCCGTAGTTGGAATAGGCCGGGATTTGCCCCGGTGCGTAGATGCGCGTGGGCACCCAGCGCTTCATGGCCTCACCCAGCGGCTTGGCCAGCTTGGGGTCGTTCAGCAGCAGGTACTTGGCCGTCTCCTCGAACCCGGGGGTGTGCGTCATGATGTGGCGCAGCGTGATGGGTTTGCCGAAGGCCGGCGGAATCTTGTAGTCCAGGTAGTCGTTGACATCCCGGTCCAGGTCCAGCTTGCCGGCCTGCACCTGCTGCATCACCGCCGTCCAGGTGAACAGCTTGGAGATGGAGCCCGGGCGGAACAGGGTGCCGGCGGGGTCCACCGGCTTCTTCTCCTTCACGTCGGCATAGCCGAAGCCGCGTTGGGTCAGCACCTGGCCGTCCTTCACCACCACCACCACCGCGCCGGCGATGTCGCCGGTCTGCAGGGCGTAGGGCATGTAGCCGTCCAGCCAGGTGTCCACGTCCGCCTTGGTCAGCGTGGACGCGGGCGCCGGGGCCGAGGCCGGCGCCTCACTGGCCGCCGGCACCTGGGCGGGTGGGGTCGGCTTGAGGTCGGCGGGCGACTGCGCCGTGGCCGGCAGGGCCAGGGCGGTCATGAGAAGCGCTAAGAGGCGAACCTTCCACATCGTGTTCTGTCCTTGCCTTAGAAACGATAGCCGAGCGTGGCCCCGAAGGAACGGGGGCGCACGATGGCCGCGGTGACATTGCCATCCAGGGCCGACCCGGCCGCGCCGACATCCAGGATGCCACGGCTGTCGGTCAGGTTGCGCACGAAGGCATCGATCCGGTACGCGCCGAAGGTGACGCCGGCATGGGCGTCCACTTGGCTGTAGGCGCTGAGATGCCGCTGGCCGTAGCTGGTGTCGAAGGCCGACAGCCGGTCGCCGGTGTAGCGCCAGCTGAAACCGGCGATGCCGTCCACCGTCTCGCTCAGCGGTCGCTGGTATTCCACCGCCAGGGTGGAGGAAAAGCGGGCGGTGTAGGGCAGGCGGTCGCCCTTCAGCCCGCCCACCAGGGGCGGCGCGTCGCTGGTGAGGGTGGCGTCGACGAAGGCACCGTTCAGCGATACGGTCAGGCCGGTCAGGGGCTGCATCGTGACCGAGGCCTCGATACCCTGGCTGCGGGCGGTGCCGCCGTTGATGTTGACGCCGTAGTCGTCGACCGAGCTGAACAGCTGGATGTTGTCCCAGTCGATGTAGAAGCCGGTCAGTTCCAGCGACAGTTTGCGGTTCAGCAGTTCCGACTTCACCCCGATCTCATAATTGGTGGTGGTGTCGGCGCCGAACTGGTGGGGGACGGCGTCCGGCGCCCCGGGCGGCAGCACGTTGGGGCCGCCGGGACGATAGCCCTTGGCCACCCGGACATAGATCGTGGTGTCCTCATTGGGCTTGAACGATGGCGCCACGGAATAGGTGAACACCCCGTCCGAGGAATGGGCGGTGTAGTCGGAGTCGCCGGCCAGCGGGCCGCTGCTGACCTGCACCGCGTCCTGTTCGTTGTGGCTGTAGCGGCCGCCGAAGGTCAGGTCGAACTGGTCATTGAGGTGGACGGTGCCGCTGGCGAAGCCGGCATATTCCTCATACCGCGAGGCCAGGTTGGCCAGTGCCAGGCCGGAGAAGTCGGCGATGTGGGCGCCGCTGGCGCCGTCCACGCCGTCGATGATCTGGTTGATGGCGTTGCGCTCGCGCGTGTAGAAGCCGCCCACCGTCCATTCCAGCCACCCGGTGTCGGTGGAGGCCAGGCGCACTTCCTCCGTCAGGCGGCGCTGCTGCACCTGCTGCACCTGGGAGGCGCCCAGCGGCACGCCGAAGGCCCCCGTCAACAAGTCGCCGTACAGGCCGCTCGCGTCCTCCAGCGCGTTTTGGTAGAGCGAGCTGTAGCTGGTGGAGGATAACAGCTGCACCGGGCCGAAGTCGTAACTGCCGGTCAGGTTGTAGACGCGGTATTGCATATCGCTGGGCTGGGCGACCACGCGGGCCTGCCTGTAGTCGCCCAGCACCGGTTTCAGGGTGAGGGGGTCGACGTCGACCTGGTTGGTGCCGTTGCTGTCCAGGTTCTGCAATACCACCGAGGCCCGCAGGCTCAGCGCGTCGGTGGGCTTGAACAGGGCGGAGACGCGGCCGCCATAGGTACGGCCGTCATTGATGTCCTTCTCATGCTGATCGTCGATGAAGCCCGGGTCGCGGCGGTAGAAGCCGCTGGCCCGCACGGCCAGGGTGTCGGCCAGCGGCACGTTGACCGAGGCCCGGCCGGACCAGCCGGTGTCGCCGTGGGCCACATCCTCGGTGCTCAGTTCCGCGGCCGCGTGCACCGCGTCCGTGCTGGGCGCCACCGTCACATACTTGACCAGGCCGCCCAAGGAATTGGCGCCGTAAAGGGTGCCCTGGGGACCGCGTAGCACCTCCACCCGTTCCAGGTCCGACGGGTCCAGGTCGGGGGTCAGGATGGCGCCGTTGGCCAGGGACGTGGCGGAGCCGTAGGGCGTCTCGTCCACGTAGGTCGCCACGGTGGCGCCCACGCCGCCGGTGTTGATGCCGCGCAGAATCAGCCGCGCCTGGCCCGCCTGGGTTTCCACCAGGGCCGCGCTGGGCACGCGGGTGAAAAAGTCGTCCAGCCGGTCGGCATGGGCCTGTTGCAGCGCCTCCGCCGACACGGCGGAGACGGACTGCGGCACGTCGATCAGGCGTTCCACCCGTTTCTGTGCCGTGACGACGATCTCCGCCAGCATGTCGGCCGCGTCCGCCGGTGCCGCCGTTGGCGACCCCGCATCCGGTGCCTGTTGCGCCCGCGCGCCGGCGCTGATGGCCAAAGTCGCCACGCCCGCGCAGAGGAATGCCCTGGTTCCCCGCTTCATTTCCCGATCTCCCTGATCGTTATGTTGGGCCCATGATGGCATGTGTTTCAGATTTGGCAACAGCGTTTCTGCAGCACGAATGCTTCTGTGCCACGACGCTGGTTTTCTCCAGGCGGCTGGTGCACCTTGGATGATGAAACGCCCGGAAACGCCGATGGGAAACGTGAACGTGGGGTTGGGGCTGACGGGCTTGGACAATGAGGGAGGGGAAGGCATGGCCAAATCCGCACCGGACCGGGCGCATCCGGCGCTGGCCCTGCGGGCGGCGCGGATCAAGCAGGGGCTGACGCTGCGCGCCCTGGCGGCCCGCATCGGCATGCCCTTCTCCACCCTTTCCAAGCTCGAGAACGGCAAGATGGAGATGACCTACGACAAGCTGCTGCGCCTGGCGCAGGGGCTGGGCGTGGACATCGGCACATTGGTCAGCAGCCCGGGGCCGGAGGCCGAGCCGCCGCCCGCCGGCGGCCGCCGCAGCGTTTCCCGTGCCGGCCGGTCGCCGGGCGCCACCTCGGATGTGCACGCCCACCAGTATCCGGCGGCGGATCTGCTGGGTAAGCTGATGGTTCCCATCATCATCGAGGTGCGGGCCCGCAGCGTGGCGGAGATGGGCGGGATGGTGCGCCATTCAGGGGAGGAATACCTTTACGTCCTGTCCGGCGCCATGGAACTGCACTCTGACCTTTATGCGCCGTTGCGGCTGGAGGCGGGCGATTCGGTCTATTTCGACAGCGGCATGAGCCACGTCTATGTGCGGGTGAGCGAGGAGACATGCCGCGTGCTGTCGGTCTGCGCCGGGCCCGGAATCCAGCGTTTGGCCCAATCCGCGGCCAAGGCGTGGAAGCTGTCGCCGGCCACGGACGAGGAAACGGTTTGACACGCTGTTTCCGATATTGAAACACCCGCCGGGCTGTGTGATGCTGATGCCATCATGCAGATCGCACCCCCCGACAACGAAATTCCCAACGGGGAGATCCCCAGCGGGAAAATAACGAACAGGGACCTTCAACCGTGGCCGCGCCCTGTCGCGGCGTGGTCGGCGGTGGCCCTGTTCTGCGTGGCGGCCGTCCTGTCCTACACGGACCGGCAGATCCTGAGCCTGCTGGTCGACCCCATCCGGGCCGACCTGGGCATCAGCGACACCCAGGTGGGGGTGCTGCAGGGGGTGGCCTTCGCCCTGATCTACTCCATCGCCGGATTGCCGCTGGGCCGCCTGGCCGACATGCTGCCGCGCCGCGCCGTCATCTGCGCCGGCGTGGGGCTGTGGAGCATCGGCACGCTGCTGTGCGGCTACGCCCCGTCCTTCTGGGTGCTGTTCGCCGGCCGTCTGATCGTGGGGGTGGGGGAGGCGGCGCTGGCCCCCGCCGCCATGTCCATGATCGCCGACATGTTCCCGGCGGAACGCCGGGGCCTGGCCACCGGTGTCTTCGTCATGGGCATGACCATCGGCGGCGGTGTCGCCATCGCCATCGGCGGGGCCGTGCTGGGCCTGGCGGCCGCCGGCGGCTTCCAGGGCATACCCCTGCTTGACGGCCTGGCCGCCTGGCGCGCCGTCCTGGTCCTGCTGGGCCTGGCGGGCCTGCCGCTGCTGCTGGCCCTGCTGCCCATCCGCGAGCCCGCGCGGCGCAGCGAGGCATTGGCGGGTGAGAAAGAGGCGACATCCCTGCGGGAGATCTTCGCCCAGCTGGCGACGGTGCGCACCGTGCTGATCCCGGTCATCGTCTGCTGCGCCTTCATGTCGGTGGGCGACTTCGCCCTGATCGCCTGGGCGCCGGCCCTGCTCAGCCGCCGCTATGCCATGACGCCGGACGCGGTGGGCTTGGCGCTGGGCTCCCTGGTCGTCGTTGCCGGCGTGGTGGCGACGGTGGCGGGCGGTGTCCTCAGCGACATGGCGGTCAAGCGCTATGGCCCCTCCGGCCGCATCTGGGTCGCCACCCTGTGCGCCGTCCTGGCATTTCCCTTCGCCCTGGTGGCGCTGGCCTCCTCCTCCAATCAGGTGCTGGCCGCCGTCACCCTATGGACCCTGTTCTCCAGCGCCGCCGGCACCATCGGCATCACGGCGGTGCAGGAGATCGTGCCCAACCGGGCGCGGGGCCTTAGCGTCTCCTTCGTCGCGTTTGGCAACATCATGCTGGGCCTGGGCGGCGGCGCCACCCTGACCGGCTATGTCACCGACCATGTCTTCGCCGACCCCCTGGCCATCGGGCAGTCGTTGACGCTGGTCATCGCCCCCTTGGCCGGGGCCGCCATCCTGCTTTTCCTCCATGCCTCCCGAACCGCTCGGAGTGTCAGTCGGTGAGCCTGTCCGTCACCTATCGCCGGGACGCCATGCGCATGCGTGAGCCGTTCCGCATCTCCGGTTACATGCTGCACGCCATGCCCGCCACGGTCGTCACCGTGGGTGACGGTACCCACTTCGGCCGGGGCGAGGCGGCGGGCGTCTATTACCTGAACGACGACCCGCCGCATATGGAGCGGGAGATCGAGCGGGTGCGCGATGCCCTTGAGGCCGGGGTGGACCGCCGGGGCCTGCAGTCCCTGCTGCCGCCCGGCGGTGCCCGCAACGCGCTGGACTGCGCCTTGTGGGAGCTGGAGTCCCTTCAAAAGGCTACGCCCGTGTGGCGGCTGGCGGGGGTGCCGGAGCCCAGGCCCCAGGTCACGACCTTCACCCTGCCGGCCGACGACCCGGCGGAGATCCTACGCCGCCTGGAAGCCTTCACCAGCGCCACCTCCATCAAGCTGAAGCTGGAGGGCGACCTGGCAGCGGACACGGAACGGGTGCGCGCCGTGCGCCGCGCCCGGCCGGACGTCTGGCTGTCGGTCGATGCCAATCAGGGCTTCGGGCCCGGGGATCTGGAACCGCTGGCCGCCATGCTGGTGGACCAGGATGTGGCGCTGCTGGAACAGCCGGTGCGCCGGGGCAGTGAACACCTGCTGGACGGCTGGGACGCGCCCTTGGCCGTCGCGGCGGACGAGAGCATCCTGGACCTGAAGGAACTGCGCGAGCAGTACCGCCGCTTCGATATCGTCAACATCAAGCTGGACAAGTGCGGTGGCCTGACCGAGGCATTGACCATGGCGGCGGAGGCCCGGCGCCTGGGCTTGGGCGTCATGGTGGGCAACATGGCGGGATCGGTCCTGGCGGCCGCCCCCGGCTTCGTCCTGTCGCAACTGTGCGACGTGGTCGATCTGGACGGACCTTATTTCCTGGCCGAGCCGGGGGCCGACCGGGGCATCTTCAACGCCGGGAAGGTGATGATTCCGGCCGATTTCTGGGGCTGGGGTAATCCTTCCTCCGCCTGAAGGCCTGCAAGGGGTATGTCGCCCGAGGCCCCTCCCGCCGGGGGGCGCATCCTCGACGGAACCGGTTCGCGGACTATCTACCTTCCGCCGCCGTTCCCGACGCCTGAAGGTGCCGCCCGCCATGCCGCGTTTCGCCCGCCTGTTCGCCCCCATCGCCTTGGCCCTGTCCCTGATGGGGGCGCCCGCCGCGTTCGCCGATACCGGCGCGCTGTCCTATGGCCGCATCGAGGGGCGCAACATCAACCACTTCGTGCGCGATGGCGACGTGGCGGCCCACCTGTTGCTGCGCTCCGGCGCCGACCCGCGCATCATCGTGGCCTTTCCCGCCGGTAACAGCGGCGCCGGCCTGTGGCTGGACATCCCGCAGGGGCAGGGGTCCGGCGACTGGACCCTGACCACCCCGCCGATAGCGGTGACGGAGAGCGACGGCCAGGGCCGGCCCCTGCACGGCATCACCTTCCAGGCCAGCCTGGCGGCGGGCACGGTGGGCATCCGCCAGGCGGTGCTGTCCAGCGTCCGCGTCCTGCGCGATTACGATGCCCTGCGCACCGTGCCCGACAGTATCAGCCCGGACCTGGTGCGCGATGGCGCACGCTTCGTCTGGGCGCGCGACCGGCTGGACGGCAAGGCCGGCTACCGCCTGACGGTGGAGGTGGTGCACGGGCAGGCGACGGAAACCGGGCTGAAGGCCGATCCGGACGGCACCATCGGCCTGCGCGTCACGGCGCTGACGGGAGAGACGCCACTGACCCCCCTGCCGGTGGACGCCCTGCTGAATGCCCAGGCAGCCCAAGACACGGCGACCCGCGACACCCTGGCCTTCCTGAGCTACCGTGAGAAGTTCCTGGCCGGCTCCTGGCGCTTCGACACCTATTTCGGGCGGGACACCATGATGTCCCTCATGCTGCTGATGCCGGCCCTGCAGGGGGACGCGGTGGAGGCGGGCCTGCGCTCCGTCTTCGCGCGCCTGTCCTTGATCGGCGAGGTGGCGCATGAGGAGGATGTGGGCGAATTCGCTATCCTGGACCATCTGAAGCGGGAGGCCACCGCGTCGGATGACCCGGTCTACGACTACAAGATGGTGGACGGCGACTTCATGCTGCCGGCGGTAACGCGGGCTTGGCTGCTGGACGATGCCCAGGGCCGGGCACGGGCGGCCGCTTTCCTGGCCAGCGGCGATGGCCGCACCGACCAGGTGGGCCCGGTGGGGCGCGATCTGGTGCAGAACCTGCGCTATGTCATCCTGCACGCCGCCGCCTTCGCGCGTGAGCCGCGCTATTCCAACATGATCCGCCTGAAGCACGGCCTGCCGGTGGGCCAGTGGCGGGACAGCAATGACGGCCTGGGCGGCGGCCTCTATGCCTATGACGTCAATGCCGTCCTGGTGCCGGCCGCGCTGGAGGCCTGCGCCGCGTTGCTGAAAAGCGGCTTGCTCGACCCCTATATGGACCCGGGCGACCGCCCCCTGCTGTCGCGTGCCGCCGGCATGGCGGCGGTGTGGCGGGCCAAGGCGCCGCCCCTGTTCACCGTCACGATTCCAGAGCGCCGCGCGAAGGCGCAGGTGGCGGCCTACGCCCATGACCTGGGCGTGCCGGACACCGCCGCCGCGCTGGGACGGGGGGCGGTGCGGTTCCATGCCCTGTCCCTGGACCGCGACGGCGCGCCGGTGCGGGTGATGCATTCCGATGAGGGCTTCGGCCTGCTGTTCCGCCGGCCCGACGCCCGCACCCTGGACCAGGTGGCGCAAGGGCTGATGCGCCCCTTCCCGGCGGGCCTGATGACCGGCGCCGGCATGGTGGTGGCCAACCCCGTCTTCGCCCCGCCCGAGGTCCAGGCCCGCTTCACCCGCAACGCCTATCACGGCAGCGTGGTCTGGTCCTGGCAGCAGGCGATGATGGCGACAGGCTTGGAACGGCAGGCGCGCCGTCCGGATCTGCCCCGCGCCACCAAGGAGAGGCTGCGCCAGGCCCAGGCGGCGCTGTGGCGGGCCATCGAGGCCACGCGCGGTCTTCAGAATTCGGAACTTTGGTCGTGGGCCTACCAGGACGGCCGGTACCAGCCGGTGGCCTTCGGCGCCAGTGGCGCCGACGCCGACGAGGCCAACGCCGCCCAGTTGTGGAGTACCGTCTACCTGGCCGTGCGGCCGCCCGCGGACCGCTGAGCGTCAGCCCGCCGGCTGCTGGCCCGCCGGCTGCTGGTTGCGCATCCAGTCGGCCAACGGGGCCAGGGCGCCCAGGATGGCCTGGCGGCCGCGCGGGTCGGGGATGGTCTCATCCAAGGCCCGCTTCATGCACAACAGCCAGGCGTCCCGTTCCGCCTCACCCACCGAAAAGCCCATGTGGCGGGCGCGCAGGCGGGGGTGGCCGCGCTCGGCGGAATAGTCGCCGGGCCCGCCCATCCATTGCGCCAGATACAGCGTCAGCACGCGTTTGGTTTCGGTCAGGTCCGGCGGATGGATGGCGCGCAGGTCGCGCGCCTCCGGCAGGGTGTCCATGGCATGGTAGAAGGCCTCCACCAGGCGGCCGACGGGTTCCATCCCGCCGATCCATTGGTAAAGGGTGGTCTTCTGCTCGCTGTCGCCGGTCATGCTTTGGGCCCTGGTGGGAATGGGTCCCCTCTATGGGGCGCCCCTATGCGGAGTGTGGGGCCTTCTACCGCAAAGCCGTTCCCACCGGAAGCGCGGGCGGACCGGGGCCAGGGTGTACGGCCGCCGCGCCAATAGTCATGGGATATCCGATATCCCGGAATTATCGCCTTCGCCCATTTGGCCAGGGCTGGTATGAAGAGGGGGTGCGCACCCACCCGGGTACGCCGGGGAGGTCCGCGCCAGCGATGTCGCCATCGGCGATGTCGCTTCGACGACTAAACGAAAATTGGAAACGTCCATGTCGGTTAAACATCACCTGCTGCTCTCGACTGCGTTGCTTATGACAACGCTTACCTATGCCGGATTCAGGCCCGCGCTGGCCGCCGATGCGCCGGCGGCCACGGCCGCGCCGGTCACTGGTCCCTGGCAGGATGCCGCTCAGTCGCCCGAGGCGCGCACCGGCGCCCTGCTGAAGGTGATGACGCGGGAAGAGAAGCTGCAGCTGGTGTTCGGTTACTTCTCCACCGACTTCAAGCCCAAGGCGTACACGCGCATCGAGGGCGGCATGGCCGATTCCGCTGGTTACATCCCCGGCATCGCACGGCTCGGCATCCCCGCCCAGTCGCAGACCGACGCCGGCGTCGGCGTGGCCACGCAGGCCAGCCCGACCCCGCGCCTGCGCACCGCGCTGCCGTCCGGCCTGGCCACCGCCGCCACCTGGAACCCGGAGATGGCTTTCGCCGGCGGCGCCATGATCGGCGACGAGGCCCGCCGGTCCGGCTTCAACGTGCAGCTGGCGGGCGGCACCAACCTGATGCGTGAGCCGCGCAACGGCCGCAATTTCGAATACGGCGGCGAGGATCCCTTGCTGGCCGGCACCATCGTCGGCCATGCCATCAAGGGCATCCAGTCCAACAACATCATCTCCACGCTGAAGCACTATGCCTTCAATGATCAGGAGACCAGCCGCAACTTCATCGATGTGAAGGTGGATGAGGCGGCCGGCCGCCAGTCCGACCTGCTGGCCTTCGAGATCGCGCTGGAGACGGGCAAGCCCGGCTCCGTCATGTGTTCCTACAACCGCGTCAATGGCGCCTACGCCTGCGAGAGCGACTGGCTGCTGAATCAGGTCCTGAAGAAGGACTGGGGCTTCCAGGGCTTCGTCATGTCCGACTGGGGCGCCACCCACTCCACCGCGCCGGCCGCCAATGCCGGCCTGGACCAGCAGTCCGGCTACCCCTTCGACAAGTCACCCTATTTCAAGGACGCCTTGGATGAGGCGGTGAACAACGGCCATGTCAGCGCCGCCCGCCTGGACGACATGGCCGGCCGCGTGCTGCATGCCATGTTCGCCAACGGCCTGTTCGAACATCCGCTGAACGGCGACCAGGCGGCCACCATCGACTATGCCGCCCACGCCAAGGTCACCCAGGCCGACGCGGAGGAAGGCATCGTCCTGCTGAAGAACCAGGGCGACGTGCTGCCCCTGGCCAAGACCGTCAAGACCATCGCCATCATCGGCGGCCATGCCGACGTGGGCGTGTTGTCCGGCGGCGGCTCGGCCCAGGTCTACCCCTACGGCGCCCCGGCCAACGGCCTGATCATTCCCAACGAGGGCCCCGCCGTCTTTCCCGGCCCCACGGTCTATGACCCGTCCTCGCCCCTGAAGGCGCTGGAAGGTTTGACCCAGGCCAAGATCACCTACATCGACGGCAAGGACGCCAAGGCCGCCGCCAAGCTGGCCGCCGGCAGCGACGTCGCCATCGTCTTCGCCACCCAGTGGACGGGCGAGGGCCAGGACGCCATCGATCTCAACCTGCCCAATGACCAGGACGCCCTGATCAAGGCGGTGGCCGGCGCCAACAAGAAGACGGTGGTGGTGCTGGAGAATGGCGGCCCCGTGGTCATGCCCTGGCTGGATCAGGTGGCCGGCGTGGTCGATGCCTGGTACCCGGGCACCAGCGGGGGCGAGGCCATCGCCCGCGTGCTGGCCGGCGAGGTCAACCCTTCTGGCCACCTGCCGGTCAGCTTCCCGGCCTCGATCGACCAACTGCCGCGCAAGGTGGTGGACGGCGACCGCAAGGACAAGGCGGAGCATCCGCACGTCGACTACACCATCGACGGCGCCGCCATCGGCTACAAATGGTATGAGAAGAAGGGCCTGAAGCCGCTGTTCCCCTTCGGCTACGGCCTCAGCTACACGACCTTCGCCACGTCGGACCTGGCGGCCGCCCCTGAGGGCAAGGGCCTGAGGGTCAGCCTGGCCCTGCGCAACACCGGCGCGCGGGACGGCAAGGCCGTGGCCCAGGTCTACGTGGCCCCGGCCGCCGGCGGTTGGGAAGCGCCGAAGCGCCTGGGCGCCTTCCACAAGGTGGCGCTGAAGGCCGGCGAAAGCCAGAGCGTGAGCCTGACCGTGGACCCGCGCCTGCTGGCCACCTACGACACCGCCGCGCACGCCTGGAAGATCAAGGGCGGTGATTACAAGGTGATGACCGGCACGTCCTACCAGGACATCACGTCCACGGTGACCGTGCACCTGCCCGACGCCACCCTGCCGGCCGCCGCGCGGTAATGGCGTTCAGCGTTTGGGTATGAGGGGAGGCGTCCTGCGGGGCGCCTCCTTTACTTTGGGGCTCAGCCGGTGGTCAGGTTCAGCCGGTCAGGCCAGCCTCTTTGCGGCAAATGGCGGCGATGGGCTTGGCCTTGTCCATCAGCAGGGCCGGCGGGGCGGTCACGCCCTTGCGCTCCTGCTCCGCCAGCACCTTCACGTCGGCATCGCTCAGCGCCGTGTTCACGCGGGTGGCGGTGCAGTCGCAAAAGCTGCGCAGCTTGGCGTTCGTCACCTCGGCCGGCGACGATGACCGCGCCGCCTGAAAGCATTGGGCGGCGAAGTTGGCCGACATGGCGGCGCGGAAATCGGCCACATCCGATGAGGGCGACGGCTGCGACGACGACCGCATGAAGGCGACCCCAAACCCGGCCGCGCCACAGACGGCGACGATGGCGGCGGTTATCCAGGTCTTGCTCATGGGCATCGGCGGCTCTCCGTACTATGTATCCCAAGTGTACAGGGATTTTGGACGGATGGGGCGGGTTTGTCGGGCGGGCTTGAGCTAAATGTTTTGAATCAAATACGGTTCCGTTGCCGTCACACTTCGCGGATCCGAAAACTACTGGGACTATTCCAGGATATTACCCTGAACGGTTGGCGGATGTGCCCGGCTTCCCGATAATGGGCGACCAGTTCCGCCGGACACCAGTCGCGCCCGTCGCTGAACAGGGCGCCGACGTCGATCAGTGCGCGGATGAGAGCGATCCTGCTTTCTTCCGTGGGCACGGCGCGCGACAGTTGGCCATCCTGCGACAGGAAGCCCAACAGGGCCAGGGCCTCCCAGTCAGCGGGCGTCACCGCGCGGGCGACCGCGCGCTTCCCGGCCAATTCGGTGATGATAATCCCCTCGTCCGGCATGGCCGCCGCCTTATTCGAAGTCAACGAGCGTCCCCCGGATGTCGAAATGACTCTGGATGGCCCTCACGATGTTTTCCTTCTCGACCCCGGTGGCCGGCCGCCGGGCGCCGGCCGCGTCCAGCATGAAGATGGCGTTCAGGTAGACGACATAGCCCGGCAGGAACTGGTCGCCGGGCGCGAGGCCCTCACCCTCCGCCACCGCCTTGCCGGCGCGGCTTTCCAGATACACGCCTCCCCGGGAGACGGTGGTCACGGTGTAGTCCATCTTCGGCCTCTCAGGACGATGAAGCGCCTGTCCCTCAATAGGCCCGGCCCAGCCGGACCAAGGCGCGTTCCTCAGGGTCGTAACCGAAATGCCAGTCCGGCCACGGTTCCGCTGGATTGCCCGCCGCGCAGACGATGGACACCCCTGCCTCGGTGTGGCGGGACAGGTATTGGAAGGCATAGCCCGGTGGCGAGGGCAGTTCCGCCAGCCGCATCCCATCTGGGCCGAAGACGCTCAACCTATGTGGCAAGTCAGTTGGGTTGGCGGTCAGGACGAACAACAGGTCGCCCTGCGCGTAGGCTGAATCGGCGCCGGGAACCAAGAGGGTGAGGGGACCATCTTCGCGCACCCAGGAAACGCTTTCGCCCTTCCGCACCGTCATCAATCCATCCATGGCGCCTTCCCGCCCTTACGTCGCGACACCGCGGTCTGCACCGGGTGGCGTCATCAGCCGGCTATCGGCTTGGCGGCGCCGGCACTGGTCCACCAAGAGCAGCGCAGTCGATAGATCCTGTCGATAGAGATCGAATTCGGCCTGGCTGATCTCATAGTGCTCTTCGTAATCGACCAGGCGGTTACTGACGGGGATGGACAGATAGAACCGGCCACCATCCCGCTCCACCCCGATGCTGAAGCGATGGTCGCGGCTGACGGCGATGTCCGTACCCTTCATCGTCCGATTCCTTCTGATGGACCCTTATGTCCAAGTCATGATGATGGAACTGCTGCCGCCCTTGAGGTCGTAACAAGAAGCTAGGGTGCCCCAGGGAAAAACATAGCGTGTAATCCACTTTTCCCGATCAGTGGGCGGCCCGAATTTGCCCAGCAGGTACTCGTCGTGGATGCGGATTAATTCCTCCATCGGCACGCCCTTCCGGCCGAAGGAAAAGCTGATCCGGTCCAACGCGCTCTGGGCGAAGGATAGGGAAAAGTGGGCCTGGTTGCCGTCAACGTCGTAGGGGCCGATCCACAGGTACACCCAGCCGGTTTTCATGTCCTGCTCTCCAACGGTGGGGAGGCCGGCAGCCTTGGTGGTGGCGTGGCTCAGCCCTTTGTGGAGCGATAGTCCATTTTCCAGGTCAATCGTGCCGCGCTCGGCGTCTATGGTGGCCTGCGGATCCATGGGACATCACACCTCTACTTTCTCATGTCGCCTATTTTCGTTCTGGGTTTGCATAATCACGAAATATGCGTCCCTTTCACTTTTCAGTATCCTATCAGCCTCCTCCTGGTTGATCTCTACGTCCACAAATTCAGGAACGATTTCCCCTCGATCATATCGAGCATATAGCGTGTCGTTTTCCTTGATGATTTTCACACCGTGGGCGTTGGCGATGATCATGTCATTTAAGGCCTCTACACTTGCCGACAATAGGCCCGGCCCAGCCGGACCAAGGCGCCTTCCTCAGGACCATAACCGGAATACCAGTCCGGCCACGGTTCCGCTGGACTGCTCGCCGCGCAGACGATGGATACCCCTGCCTCGGTGTGGCGTCGGGATGGGCGCTTTGTCAGCGTCAGTCTGAGATTTGCGCTTCCTTGCGACAAGTGTTCGAGATGAGGTCGAGCTTAGGGGCGAGTTCCGGCGGCATGCCCGTTTGGCCCTGATTCTCCAGGTCCACCAGATGCTTGACCTCGTCATCGCTCATGGCGGCGTCCAGCTTGGTGGCGGTGCAGCCGCAATAGGCCTGGACCTGGGGCTCGCTGATCCCCGGCGCGGCGCGTGCCGCCTTGGCACATTGCTCCATCATCCCGCCGGTAATGTTCTTGCGCAAGGTGGCGACGTCGGGATGGCTGCTTTTGATGAGGGTATATCCGAACCCGATCACGCCGCCGGCGATGATGGCGACACCGATCAACACTGCCTTCGATGTCATGGATGTCCTTTCTGTTAATGTGCCAATTTTATTAAAGCTCTATGCGTCAAAACATCGACACGTATTCAGCATTAATTGATTTATGAAAATTATCCTCGGAAGACGCAATATTTATCCAAGTAGTTGTTGGTGTTTTCTGATATAGATTTACATCTTAGTGGGTGTCACATAACTCGCATGCTGAGATTTTCACAAATAGACACTGTAGGCCGCAGTCGATAAATTCATAAATTCATTTTATTTATCCTCGAATATTTTCATCTTATCCGGGTCTTCAATTGTTAATCTGCCTCCGGTTCTGTCGATCTCAATATTACCGCAAGTGCATTCCGAAAAATGAAGAGGCACGGATTCCACTACGCTTCCGCAAATAAGGCACTCATAGAATATCTTCTTTCCAGCGGGATAGCCTTCAGATTTGTTAAACGCGATATATTTCCGTTCTTTACTCATAGTCCACCCCCGTGATCGGTCGAATTTTCCCAGCGGCTAGCAGGCCGTCAATCCCACCTGCCGATGTTGGGAACAGGTACTGCGTAGCCCCGCCTGGCTGCCCGAACCATGGGGCGATAGGACCAGCCTCCACATCAAATTGAATTACGTCATGTCAGCGCGCCATTCATTTATGCACATTCTGACTCTATTTCCACGAGTAACTAAATGCCCAGCTTATTGCTCTAATCCCGCTTTCATTTAATATACTATATTTTTCTGAAGTCTTATCGCCAATCCAACGTGAGCCTGAGAAGATGTCATAGCTCCCGAGAGGAAGGAGCAGCGTGTTCCATCGTTTATGTTGCGCGACCTCGATCTTTTTTTCTCGAATTAGGTCCAGGAAACTGCAATTGCGCAGTCGCCCCCTCGAGGGTCGTAATAGGAGGTAATTTCGCCCCATGGGTATTTATATATAAGGTGATATTTATCGTTTTCTGTCGGATTTCCGAGTATAGTTTCTAAAAAGCATCATGCTCCGGTTTCATTTGTTGTGAATCTGTTGCACTTATGTCGCCAATATAGATATTTATACTCATCAGATTGTTTTTAAGAAATGCCATTGAGGTGATTATTTCTCTCCCGTAAAAAATGTAGGGACCTGAGTTTTTGTGAACCCAGCCATTCCCAATATCGAATTCCCTGAAGAATGATATTCCTCCAGCCGTGATTGCGTCTAATTCTTGGTCCTTATGAAGGCTGGTTTCTTCAATTATCACATTCCCAGTTTTAATATCGAACATTTCTTCTCTAGTTTCCTCGATATTGATATTTGCTTTTATATCTATCTTAAGACAATCCAATCAGTACCCGGTTCCAAAATCTTTTGGGGATGGCCAAAAGTCTTTTCGACATCACTCAGCGGCGCGAATAGCACCAACCTGGGACCTTCCGATTCTGGAAGTATATTCTCTTATGCAGGTCGAATTCTATCATCATGGTTCTTGCTTAAACGAAGATGAATATAGTGACTAACCGCTACTCCAGAACACTCAATCAAAATGCATATGTAATGCCACATTAAGCCTGGCGGATGATGTACTCATTTTTAGATCGCCAATTTATGGTCTGGTAACTTTGTTTAACATGACCATTATCCTTGTAATACGCCACCAACTCCTCAGGGCTCCAATCACGGCCGCCGGAAAACAGGGCGCCGATGGTGATTAGGGCGTTCACCAGCTCGATTCGGTCGTCATTTGAGGCAATGGGCCGCACAAACTCCGTCGTGGCCTGGGCAAAGCCCAGATTCAACAGGGCTTGTTGCTGCGGCCCTGTTGATGCCTTGGCCACAGCACGCTTGCCGGCGATTTCGGTGACAACGATCTTGTCAACGGGGAAGGTCATGGCCCGACACTCACGTTCAGCAGGGTGGAAACATAGCTATTGTCCGTGGTGGGAACCGAATTAACAACCATTTCCGGTGCGCCGCCAGGCAAATGATTCCCACCGCCGCGGAAATAATCGTTACCTTCCAATGGGCTACGGGGAGCTAGATCCTGTAGCCCCGACACTTGGCGGACCTTGAAGCCGTCTTGCAGAGACCCGGGGTTAAGGCCCATATCCTGTTCCATTTGCACAGCAGTGGCGCGGGGGATGGTGATGCTTTGCTTACCGCTGACATCGCCGAAATACTTCATGGCACCTTCCTGATCGGTGACGAAAGTGCCTGCACGACCAATAGTAGGATATTGGTCCCAGGCCGTGGGGCTAATATTGTAACCCACGTCGTCTTCTAGCATTTGCGCCTGACGCGCCCGTGCTGCCGCGATCTGCTCCGCTTCGCCGTCCAACCCACACGCCAGCCCCATCGGATCCACCCACTGCACCGGGTTGGGGGCGTAGGCGGCGATGTTGCTGCCGCCCCTCAGCCGGATGGGGTCCTGGGTGATGAAGCAGCCTTGGGCCGGGGCGTAGTAGCGGTGACGGTTGTAGTGCAGGCCGGTTTCGGGGTCGTGGTACTGGCCCTGGAAGCGCAGGGGGTTGGGGACGGTGGCGACCATCTGGCGGGCGAGCGCGCCCCAGGCCTTGTAGTCGGCGGCCCACACCACATCGCCATTATCGTTGGTCAGTTCCTGGGGCGTGCCCAGATGGTCCAGGTGGTAGTGGTAGGCCTGGGTCCGCTGCCCCGGTTCCGCCCGGCGCAACTGGGCCAGGGGGCGGAAGGTGCCGGGTTCGTAGACATAGACGGTGGCCAGGGGGTCGGCGGGTGCCGGTGCTGCGTCCGCCGCCTTGACCTCCACCGGGGCGCTTTCGGCCAGCAGGGTGTCGCCGTCCCAGAGGAAGGTGGTGCGCTGGGCGGCGGCGGGTGGGGCCGCGCCCGTGTCGTTGGCCGGGATGGGGGCCGTGTGTGCGCTTTCCTTCCACACGCGGCGGCCGAAGGCGTCGTAGCCGAAGCGGGTTAGGGTGGTGCCCCGGCGGCTGGTCTCCTCCACCGCCGTCAGGCGGTTGCCGGCATCAAAGCGGTAGTCCACGGTCACGGCACCGCCGGCCGCGCGCCATTCCTTCACCCGGTTGCCCCAGGCGTCGTACTCGAACTTGGCGTCGCCATGCACCAGCAGCCGGTCGCCCCGCGCCTCACCGCCCCAGAAGGCGGCGTCGGGGCCCGAGGCCAGAATGTTGCCGGCCGGATCGGTGACGAAGCTCTCGGGGGTCGTGCCCTCCACCGACAGCAGGCGGTCGCAGGCGTCGTAGTGATAGCGCTTCACCCCCCGCCGCGCGTCCTCGATGGCGGTCAGGGTGTCCGCGCCGTCATAGCCATAGGCGCGGGTGTAGACGGCCTCACCGCCGCTCCCGCCGCTGGGCCGTCGCCGGCCCTCCTGGCGGACCAGGCGGCCCTGGGGGTCGAAGGCCTGGATCTGGTGGACGTTGCCGGCCAGGCGCTCCACCTCCCGCCCCGCCGCGTCGCGGGCGAAGCGGGCCAGGGCCTTGCCGTCCAGCCCCACGGCCGCCGGCATATTGTCCGGGCCCCAGGCCACCTCCAGCCGCCGCCCATCAGGCAGCATGGTGGCGACACGCCGGCCTCGGGCGTCGCGTTGGAAGCGGATTTCCTGGTCGCCCTGCCGCTCCGCCGTCGGCCGTCCGGCGGCGTCATAGGTGAAGGCCACGCGGGTGTCGGGCGTCTCGGCGGACAGCAGCCGGCCCAGCGGATCATAGCCGAAGCGATGGCTGTTTCCGTCGGCGTACAGCGTCTCCAACAGGCGCCCGGCGGGGTCGCGGTTGAAGCGCGTCACGCGACCCTGGTCCACGGCGGCGGTGACCAGGCCGGCCATGTCACGGTGATAATCCAGCCGCCGGCCGTCGAAGCCAGTCTCCCCCACCAGCCGGCCCGCCAGGTCATAGTCCAGCCGGTACTGTTCTCCCTTCTGGTTATGCAGGGCCACCAGGTTCAGTTCGCTATCGTAATGATAGCGGAAGACTGAGCCGTCGGCGGCGGTGCGCTCCACCGGATAGGGCAGGCCGTCATAGCGCCAGCGGGTCACGCGGCCCAGCGGGTCGCGATGCTGGGTGACATGATCCTCGGCATCGTATTCCAGCGTCACCGTGCCGCCGTCGGGGCGGTGGACGGTGGTGACGTTGCCGTTGGCGTCGCGCTCCAGCCGCACGGGCGCATCCTCGCCCCGGCGCATCTCCACCACCCGGCCCAACGCGTCATGGGCATAGCGGCGGCGGGCGGCCCGCGCCGTGCCCTGCGCCAGGAGGTCGCCGGTGGGGGACCAGGTGAAGCGCGCCACCAGGCCCAGCGCATCCTGGATGGCCAGCGGCAGGCCACGGGTATCTCGGGTATAACGGGTGGTATGGCCCAGCGCGTCGGTGTGGGTCACCAGGTTGCCGCGCCGGTCGTAAGTGAAGCTGTCTTCGCTGCCGTCGGCCCGGGTCACCCGCTTGGGCAGCCCCAGGCCAGGCCGCGCCAGGTCGGGCGGGATGTCCCCGCCCTCATACGCCAGGTGGGTGACGGCGCCGTCGATCTCGGTCCGTTGCACCAGGCGGCCCAGGGCGTCGTAGGTCAGTTGCAGGGTGCCGCCGTCCGGCCCCGTCAGGGCCAACAGGTTGCCGGCGGGGTCGTAGCGATGGCGGGTGACGCCGCCCAGGGGGTTCACCTCCTCCTCCACCAGGCCCAGGCTGTTCCAGCGATAGCGGGTGACGGCGCCCAGGCCGTTGGTCACCACCGTGGTGTGGGCCTGGACGTCGTAGAGCATCCGGGCGCGGTACAGCCCGGCTTCGCCGGACAGGTGCACGCCCCAGGTGTCGACGCAGCGGGCACGGCGGCCCAGCGCAACGTCGTCCCACACGAACTGGAACCGCAGGCCGCCGCGCCGCGTCTCCTCCACCAGCAGGTGGTTGTCGTAGCGGTAGTGCCAGGCGTTGCCCCGGGCGTCGCGTGCCTCCACCAGGTCGCCGGCGGCGTCATAGGTGTAGCTGACCAGGCGTAGGGGCTGGTCGCCGCCGGCGGGGTCGGGGCCATCGACGGCGGTGATGCGGCCGGCCTCGTCCGTGGTAACGGCGAAGGCGCGGCCGGCGCTGTCCTGGATGCCGGTCAGGCGGCCGCCCGGCCCGCGCCGCAGGAGGATGGCGTTGTCGTTGGGATCGACGACGTGCGCCAGGTGGCGCAGGCCGGTCTGATCGTCGCGGTCGCCGAAGACGTAGGCCAGCCCGCCATAGGTGGCCAGCCAATAGCGCTGGCCGTCCGTATGCAGCACCAGCCGTTCCACCACGTTCAGGCTGGGGCGGCCGGGGGCCGCGTCGGTGAAGAAGGCCAGGCGCCCGTCGGCCAGGCGCGCGGCCCAGCCGCCGCCGTTGATCCAGCGGTACAGCACCATGTCGTGCGGGTGGTGCCAGCCGGACCCCAGTTCCCCCACCAGGGTGGAGCTGGACATCCAGGTGCGCGACCACACCAGGGGCAGGGCGCCCGCCACCTCGAAATCCGTGGCCTGGGTGAACAGCTCGCCCGTGGCCACGTCCACCGGGTGGCCGGCGGTGTAGCGGGTGGCCAGCTTGCCGCCGGCAAAGCCGCCGGCCGCACCGCCCAGGGCTTCGCCGATGATGCGTCCCCGCTCTCCGCCCACCGCCTGGCCGATGGCGCCGCCCACCTTGGAGCCGGCGTAACCCCCCGCCATGCTGATGACCGTGGTCTCGCCGAAGGTCGCCAGGCCGCACAGCCCTTCCGCCATGAAGGCGCCGGCGGCACCAGCGCCCAGCGCCAGAAGCGAACCGCCGATCATCAGGTATTCGGCCGCCGTGTTGGCCCAGTCCGGCACCTCGCCATGGATGGACATGTAGGTACCGGGCTCGCGCCCGATGAAGACGTCGTGCGAGCCGTCCATGATGGAGCCGTCGCACTCCAGCTTGTCGGCGATGCGGGCGGCGGGCTTGCCGTTGATGAAGACCGTCTTGCTGCCCTGGGCGATGTGCTGGTCCGGCGGCCCGTCGCGGGAGCAGGCGGCCGCGTCCTGGATGGCGCGGGCGGCCGGCTTGTCGTTGATCAGCACATTGTCGGAGCAGTCGGGCGAGATCACGCCGGTCTGGTCGGCGAAGGTGCTGCCCAGCGCCTCGCCCAGCAGGGCGCCGCCGCCGGTGGCCGCCATGGCGCCGCCCACCGCGGCGATGACGCCCAGCGCCGCCCCGCCCGTACCCACCACGGCGATGACCGCCAGGGCGGCGCCCAGGCCGATAGCCGCCCCGGCGATGAAGCCGGACAGCGCGCTGGTGTGCTGGATGGGATCCCCCAGCCGGGCGGCCCCGTATTGCGGCGCGCCGGACATGTCAGCCCTCCCGTCCAGGGAAGGGGGCGCGGGGTTCGGCGATAAGGATCATCCGGTCGCTCCGGTCAGGCGGGTCGAAAGCGGCGTGGGCGCTATTGGGATCAGGCGGTGGCCGTGGGGCCGGGCCAGGCGAAGCTGTTCAGGATCTGCATGAACTGCGCGTCGGCGTCCGCGAACTCCGTCAGGCGGGCGGTGTTGACGATGGTGATGCAGCGGCCGTCGGGCAGCAGGCTGTAGATCTGGCGCTGCTTGATAGGGCCGGCGCCGCCGTCCCACTGGAACAGCAGTTCCACCGCCGGGCGGCCGGCCAGCATGACGTCCTGCCGGGTGATCAGCTGGAAGCTGCGCGCCCGGGCGATCAGGTCCTTCAGCTGCCGGTTGACGTAGGCGCCCAGGCCTTCCTCCGCCTGCGGCCGGTCATAGGCGATCATGATGTTGGGCACCACCGGGCTGCCGCTGGGCGGGGCGGACCAGGCCACCATGGAACGGTCGATCCAGCTGTCCGGCAGCTGGATGCTGAAGTCGAGGGTGCGGCAGGTCTGCGGCATGGCGGGTTTCCTTTAGATCTGGCCCAGGATGCGGGCGACCGCGACGGCGCTGTCGGCGTCCGCGTTGCCGGTGCTGGGCAAGGCCGAGGCGGTCTGGCCCAGGGTCGGTGTTTGACCCGGCAAGGGGGCTTGCCCCGCGCCCGGGGTTTGGAAGGCGGGTGCCTGGTAGCTTGGTGCTTGAAGGCTGGGGGCCTGATAAGTGGGCGCCTGGTAGCTGGATGCCTGGACACCCGGCAGGGCGCCACCTTGGCCCCACGATCCAGCCTGCGGCGCGGCGGATGCGATCGCCGAAGGCGGGGTGTAGGACGGCTGCGCCAGGCCCGTGGAGGGCAAGGTCGGGGACGTGAACCCGGGTATTGCCAGGGGGGGCGTGCTTACGGTGGGGGCGGCCGAAAGGGATGGGGCGGCAACCGAGGGCGCTTGGGGCATGGCCGGCAGCCCGGTGTTCACGCCGGCGGCCGACGCCAGGTTGGACAGGCCCGACGCCGTCGATGCCCCGGGAATGCTGGAGGCGCCGGGGATGGCCGGGCTGGCCAGGGAAGGAGCGCCGAGAGCGGGCGCGCCCAAAGACGGGTTGGCCAAGCCGGAGCCGCCATTCAGCAACTGGGCCGCCTGCGTGGCACTGCCCAGGGGGGCGCCGACGGAGGAGGGCAGGGCCGGCGCGGCGGCGTTGGCCAGCGCCCCGAGGTCGCCGGCGGAACCGAAGCCGGCCGGCGCCGCCGACATGGACAGGGGCGTGTAGGGCTGGATGCCGAGGCTGGCGCCGATGGCGCCGGGCTGGATCAGGGCGGGAAGGTCGAACATCCGGAAATCTCCCGGGAAAATGAAGGTGTCTGGCTTGGGATCGCGCGCGTTGGTATCAGCCGCTGCAGTTGAGCCAGATTTTCTGGCCGTCCTGGCTGATGCCGTCCTTGTCCAGAACCACGGTGCTGCCGTTGCTGGTCAGGATGATGTGGTCGGTGGTCATCTGCAGGGAGCTTTTGCCCACCTGCAGCACCACCATCTCGCCCGCCACGTTCACCATGGACTTGCCGACGGTTTCGAACATGTTGTTCTGGACGACCATGGAGAGGTCTTTTTGGGAGTGGAAGGCGATTTCCTCGGCGCCGGCCTTGTCTTCCAGGGTGAAGAGGTTGAATCCGCCGCCGCCGGGGCTGCTGGCGGTTCGGAAGGTTGTCTGGGTTTTCTGGGCGGGCAGGCCGAGGGGGGCTGTGGTCTCGGAATTGGGGACGGAGCCCAGGATGACCGGTCGGTCTGGGTTGCCCTCCAGGAAGGCGACGACGACCTCCATGCCCATGCGGGGGATGGTCTGGGCGCCGAAGCCGCGGCCGGCCCAGCCCTGGGCGACGCGGACCCAGCAGGAGCTGCCCTCGTTGGACTGGCCGCGCCGGTCCCAGAAGAACTGCACCTTCACCCGGCCGTGCTTGTCCGTGTGGATCTCCTGGCCCTTGGGGCCGACCACGACGGCGGTCTGCAGGCCGGAGATGGTGGGGCGGGGGGTGGCGCGGCGGGGCACGAAGGGGGTGGCGGCCGGCAGGCAGGTGAAGTGGTTGGCGTAGCCGGAATGGCTGGCGCCGCCGCCCTCATAGCTGAGGTCGCTGGCCCGGTGGCTGGCGGAGAGCACGACATAGGCGCCGTTCTCGGCGGCGACGGGATGGTCGGTCAGCTGGAAGCGGCCGCAGGGGGTCATGGAGCGGCAGTCGCTGGCGCCCTGCACGGTCTCGCGCTCCACCTCCTCCGCCTGCATGGCCAGCTTGGCCCGTCGCTCGCCATCGCCGGCGCTGTCGTGCAGGCCGGGATAGTCGAAGTGCTCGTGCTGGGGATCCTGGCTGTAGCTGGAGACGGTGGGGATGGTCCGCTTCAGGTCCAGCTTGCTGGTCTGGAAGTTGTAGTCGGTCATGGCCCAGGCGCTGGCCTGGTAGGCGTGGCTGCGGTGCCACTCGGTGATGTGGTTGGAGCGGGAGGAGGTGGCGCTGAAGGGGATCAGCGGCTCATCCCCCGTCTGGTAGGCGGAGGTCTGGGAGCCCAGGACCAGGGTGTGTTTCCCCGCCTCATGCCGGAAGAAGTAGTAGAGGCCGTCCTCCTCCATCAGGCGGGAGACGAAGGCGAAGTCGGTCTCGCGGTACTGCACGCAGTACTCGCGCGGGGGCGGGGCGCTGACGCCGGAGAAGTCGTACTGGGTGACGCCCAACTCGCCGAAGATGGTCTCCAGGATGTCGAGGGTGGTCTTGTTCTGGAAGATGCGGCAGTCGCTGGTGCGGGTCAGGAACCACAGGCGGGGGACGACGCGCAGGACATAGTGCCGTTGCCCGCGCGAGGCGGCGTGGCCGCCGGTGAGCGAGGCGACGACGCCGTTGAAGATGCGGTAGACGCCGTCATCCAGGCGCAGCTTCAGGTCCACGCTCTGTGCCACCAGGGCGGCAGGGTCGACGTTGTCATCCATGGCGCGCACGGTCGCGCGGAACTCAAAGGGCGTCGACACGCCCTCCATCCCCTCCAGCGCTTCCAGCAACAGCTGGTCGGGCCCCAAGGGGCTCTCGATCCCCAGCAACCGTTCCGCTTGCGTGTAACCGTCCATGGGGGCCCTCACATAGGCTGGGCGCCGGCCGGTCGAACGCCGACAAGGGCGGCGATCACCAGGCCGGACACAATGATCATGATCATGGAAAAGGCCATCAACTCGGGCAGGCGGCCGATCGCCACCATGTGGTCGACGTCCGCCTTGCGATAGGGCGCCAGGAACAGGCGCCACAGGCCGGGGAACGCGCCGGTTCCCCCGGTCCTGGCCACCCACGCCTTGATGGCCGCACGCCACTGCAGCAGGCCGACCATCAGGAACAGCGACAGCGCCGCCACGCCGGCGGCAGCCAGCAGGGGGGCCGCCAGCACCATGGACATGGACTTGCCGCCCAGGGCCAGCAGGGCCAGGCAGACGCCCAGCAGCCCGAACAGGGCCAGGAATGCCCTGGGCGTCCGCTCCCGATCCGGCAGGCGCGCGGCCAAGGAGGCCAGCAGGCCCAGGGTCGGCGGTGGGGTGGTGGGGGGAGACAGGGACATGGCGGATCAGCCTGCCGGAGCCAAGGCGGTCAACAGGCTGGTGATGGCGATGTCGAAGGCGCGTTTGTTGATGGCCGTCACCAGGTAGGGATCGGAAGGGCCGGCAGGCGTGACCAGGGTGAAGACCGCCCAGCCCTTGGCCGTGGCGATCACCGTCTGCCGCACCAGAGCGGAGCGCTCGCTCAGCGTCGCGGGGGTGTCCGCCGTCCAGAAGGTAACACCGGCGGTGCCCGTGGACACCTCGCGCAGCGTGCCGTCAGCGAAACTGGCGCCCAGATGCCGCATCCCGTCCGCCACCAGATGGGCGATCTGGTCGGGCGCGCGGAAGCGGCCGCGCGGGGCGGTGTAGACGTTGATCATGCCGGCCCGGTCCGCGCCCGTGCCATTGGACAAGCCCCAGGATTGGCAATCGGCATCGACGCTTTCGTCTGCCCGCACCGTCCAGGATGCCGGCACCTTGAAGCCCAGCTGGAAGACCTTGTTCAAGGCGACATCCTGAAGGATTTCCATGTAGGGCTGGGGCTTGGCCTCCGTCAGCTTGAAGGAGGCGGCCGCCACCAGGAAGGTATCCTCCGCCGTGGTATAGCGGCGTTCGGGGGCGAAGCTGTGCAGCAGATAGATGAACTTGCCGTTCTTGAAGGTGCGCAGCCGGTAGAGATAGGGCTGGCCTTGCACGGTGCGCGAGGCCAGCACGTCGGCGTTGCGCCCCGCGTCCGAGGGAATGCTGCGGCGGGCCACCACGGTGTAGTGGTTCGCCGCCATCCAGGGATCCAGCCAATCCTCCGGCGCCACCTCGCGTTCGATCTGCTGGGCGTAAACCTCGATGATGGCGTCCTGGCTTTGCCCGCCGTACCGGGCCAGCAGTTGCAGGCCGCCGTCCGCCTTGGCGGGCCGCCCGTCCTTTTCGAACCACTGCCAATTCTTGGGAATCATCACTTCAAAGGCGAAGGCCGGAACCGGGCTGGGGAAAGCCTGGTGCAGATAGTCGCGCTCCACCTCCGCGCGGGTGGCTTGAACGGTGGTTCGCAGGTCTGCCATGGGTCGTTCCTTCGCGGTGATGGTCTCCGCGGCGTGGGTACGCGGTGTAAGGGCGGCAAGCAGGCCGGCCGCCAGGATGAAGAATAGGACGCCACGGTCCTGTCGGACATGGGGCGTCATGGGGCACCTCCCTTGGGGGCGGGGCCTATGCTGGCGTCCAGGCCGGTCTTGATGCCCAGGCCGGCTTCGATATCGCCGAAGATGCCAGCATGCGTCCGCTGGTCCACCCGGTCGTAGTAGCCGTAGCCACCGGCGCCGATGCCGGCGCTGCCGGCGGAAACGCCCTGTTCGCCCTTCACGGCGATGGTCCAGTCATCGGGCACGCCGGGCAGCCAGCCGATGGGTATGGTCACGTTCTCTTCCGCGCTGGCCTGGGCCACGCGGGCCCCGGCCTTGCCGCCCAGCGCGGCGCCGATATAGCGGCCGTCGTCCCCCAGCAGGGCCTGGCCCTTGGCGTCGGCGGAGAACAGCTCGCCCGTTCCCTTCACCCCGCCACCGCCCTTGTTCAGGTCGCCCGCGATGCCTTCGACCGTGACGCGCTGCATGGCCGCCTTGGCCTCACCCTGGGCGCCCAGGCCGTTGGTGGTGACGCCGGCGTGGCCCGTGCCCTCCGCGGCGAAGATGTCCATGCCGCCGGAAACTTCACCCCAGCTGTTCTTGCCCTTGGCGGAAATGCGGGCCATGGCGATTTCGCCCTTGGCGTCCACCGTCGCCTTGGTCGGGTCGGCGTGGGCGGTGATCGATCCTTCCGCGCCCAGGACCTTGGCGGTGACGGGACCCGTGGTCTTGTTGGCCGCCCAGGCGGAGCCCTCGGCCTTGAAGTCCTGGCCCGGCGGCTTGGCCGGCGCCGGCTCCTTCATGTTCAGCCAGATCTTGCCGCCCTTGTGGCGGATGCCGTCCTTGTCCATCACCACGGTGCTGCCGTTGCTGGACAGGATGATGTTGTCCGGCGTGAACTGGATGGAACTGTTGCCCACCTTGAAGGCCAGCACCTGCCCCGCCTGGCGCACCGACGCCTTGGTCACCGTCTCGAAGGCGTTGTTCTGGACGACCATGGAGAGGTCTTTTTGGGAGTGGAAGGCGATTTCCTCGGCGCCGGCCTTGTCTTCCAGGGTGAAGAGGTTGAAGCCTGCGCCGCCTGGGCTGCTGGCGGTTCGGAAGGTGGTCTGGGTTTTCTGGGCGGGCAGGCCGAGGGGGGCTGTGGTCTCGGAATTGGGGACGGAGCCCAGGATGACGGGCCGGTCTGGGTTGCCTTCCAGGAAGGCGACGACGACCTCCATGCCCATGCGGGGGATGGTCTGGGCGCCGAAGCCGCGGCCGGCCCAGCCCTGGGCGACGCGGACCCAGCAGGAGCTGCCCTCGTTGGACTGGCCGCGCCGGTCCCAGAAGAACTGCACCTTCACCCGGCCGTGCTTGTCCGTGTGGATCTCCTGGCCCTTGGGGCCGACCACGACGGCGGTCTGCAGGCCGGAGATGGTGGGGCGGGGGGTGGCGCGGCGGGGCACGAAGGGGGTGGCGGCCGGCAGGCAGGTGAAGTGGTTGGCGTAGCCGGAATGGCTGGCGCCGCCGCCCTCATAGCTGAGGTCGCTGGCCCGGTGGCTGGCGGAGAGCACGACATAGGCGCCGTTCTCGGCGGCGACGGGATGGTCGGTCAGCTGGAAGCGGCCGCAGGGGGTCATGGAGCGGCAGTCGCTGGCGCCCTGCACGGTCTCGCGCTCCACCTCCTCCGCCTGCATGGCCAGCTTGGCCCGTCGCTCGCCATCGCCGGCGCTGTCGTGCAGGCCGGGATAGTCGAAGTGCTCGTGCTGGGGATCCTGGCTGTAGCTGGAGACGGTGGGGATGGTCCGCTTCAGGTCCAGCTTGCTGGTCTGGAAGTTGTAGTCGGTCATGGCCCAGGCGCTGGCCTGGTAGGCGTGGCTGCGGTGCCACTCGGTGATGTGGTTGGAGCGGGAGGAGGTGGCGCTGAAGGGGATCAGCGGCTCATCCCCCGTCTGGTAGGCGGAGGTCTGGGAGCCCAGGACCAGGGTGTGTTTCCCCGCCTCATGCCGGAAGAAGTAGTAGAGGCCGTCCTCCTCCATCAGGCGGGAGACGAAGGCGAAGTCGGTCTCGCGGTACTGCACGCAGTACTCGCGCGGGGGCGGGGCGCTGACGCCGGAGAAGTCGTACTGGGTGACGCCCAACTCGCCGAAGATGGTCTCCAGGATGTCGAGGGTGGTCTTGTTCTGGAAGATGCGGCAGTCGCTGGTGCGGGTCAGGAACCACAGGCGGGGGACGACGCGCAGGACATAGTGCCGCTGCCCGCGGGAGGCGGCATGGCCGCCGGTGAGCGAGGCGACGACGCCGTTGAAGACGCGGTAGACGCCGTCATCCAGGCGCAGCTTCAGGTCCACGCTCTGTGCCACCAGGGCGGCGGGATCGACGTTGTCGTCCATGGCGCGCACGGTCGCGCGGAACTCAAAGGGCATCGACACGCCCTCCGTCCCCTCCAGCGCTTCCAGCAAAAGCTGGTCGGGCCCCAAGGGGCTCTCGATCCCCAGCAACCGTTCCGCTTGCGTGTAACCGTCCATCAAATCCTCGTATGCCCGGCGGACGGATGCGCGCCGAACGTCCTCAGTCGCGGCGGCATGGCCGCCTGGCTGCTACTGTCATCATCTGTTAACCCACCGTTCACACGGTGTGATTTCAAAACCTTTCAGACCGCCCCTGTAACTTCGGCGCGACACAGAACTATGGGCCGGCGGCGGGGCGTCAAGGGCCGCGCGTGCTGGCGCGTTTCCTATGCCGTCATGAATACGGCAAGAAAGTGACGCAATTTATTCTTTAACCGCAGGTGAATGGGAGGTGGCTTCATGTTGATGTAGCTTTAAAAATCGGCCGTTACTGTAGAATTGAACGCCCGTGCTTCAATTCTGATTTGCTGCCGGCGCTTTGGCCATTCCACGAAGGGTTACGCCCTTCCGGTATAGGAAGCTTGATGCCGCATATCCTGATGGCGGACCCAATTGCCGGCCGGAACGCCTGCTTTCACTGCAAGGCGGCGGTAAACCCAAGGGATTCCGCGCGGTTCAGGGGGGTAGGCACCTTCGTATTAACGCGTTATTGGGTTGGACCGGGGGGCGGAAAGCTGGTTCCAAGGGGTGTCAGGGCACCTGTCCGCCGGGTCATATGACCTAGGTTTTGTAGATATATATCCGCTTCATTCCGGCAGTTATAGAGCCACGGGATAAGGAATAGGCTTCCGGAATTTCCCCAGCAATTACAAAGGCGATTGCTTAAAATATCGATTAAAATTGTGTTCAAAATATACTTTGAAGCTATGCCCTATGACTGGGGGCCGATGCGGTCCGCCCATATCTCTACCTCTATCTGGATAAGCCGCCGAGAACCGTTTCTGGGGGGTCGACGGAACTATCTTCCGAATTATATCAGCGTGCATTGCTTGGTAAATTTATCGTTAAAAGATTGGACACGTTGTCGACCTCTCAGTGACGTCGCCAATGCCGTCCTTGCGCAGCGAGGATCAGATGGCCCTTGTCTTACGTGTTCTTTCGGCCGGGGACTGCTCCATATCCGAAGGCGAAACCCGCGTCTGCGATGGCGCCAGTTTCACCATCGGCCGTGGCGCCGAGAACGACTGGGTGGTCAACGACCCCCAGCGCCACCTGTCGAAGCAGCACTGCCGGATAGATCTGCGCGGCCAGACCTATTTCGTGACGGACACCAGTACCAACGGCGTCTACGTCGGCGGGGCGGCCGCCCCCCTGGGCCGGGGCAACAGCCAGCCGGTGAATGACGGCGATGTCATCAATCTGGGCCCCTGCACCCTGCGCTTGGAAATCAGCGACCAGCCCGCGGCCTCGGTGTCCCCCATGGCGACGGTGAACGGCGCCGGCCGTGTGGCCGGCATTGGCCATCCCCTGTCCGGATCGGGCATGACCAGCGGGGCCCTGGCTGATCCAGACATGGATTACGGCCTGGAGGGGCTCAACAACGGCCATACCGGCTATGTCCCCTCGCTGACCCAGGTCCTGGCCGGCGACCGCGTCGCCGAGATGCAGCTGACCGACATGCTGGGGGAAGGGGAGGCGGAGGTGGAGGCGCCGTTCGGTGGCGCGCTGGCCCCGTCGCTGGCCGCCCATTCCGGTACCGGCGCCTATTTCGAGGCGCCTGAGGTCAAGCACCCGGTCATCCCCATGGACTGGCAGGCCGAGGGCGTCGATGGCGTCGCGGCGCAGGATGAGCTGGAGTCCGTCAGCGCCGCCGCCCAGGTGATGGCGGAGGCCTTCGCCGGGACCCGTAACGGCCAGGCCACGGCCCGCGTCGCCAACCCTGCCGTTTCCAGCCCCGCCCCGGCTAGTCCGGCCGCTGGTCCGGTCAATGGCGCCGGCGCCACCATCCTGCCCATCAACTCCGCCGCCGCCCAGGTGCGGCCCCAGCCGGTGGCCACCCCCGTGGCGCGGGTCCCTCCCGTTTCCCCCGCCGTCGCACCCGTCGTGGGGCTGGGCACCATGAACCCGGCGGCGCTCGCCACACCGGCCGTGCCTCCGGTGGCGCAGGCCGTCCCGGTCGCCCCGCCTCAGCCGGCGGCGCAGGCCTCGCCCCTTGCCCAGGCTCAGCTCCAGTCGGCGCCCGCCCAGGCTCCCAACCCCCAGGCTCCCAACCCCCAGAACCCGCCCCCCCAGATCCCCAACGACGTGTTCGAGGCCTTCCTGGCCGGCGTCGGCCTGCCGTTGGACGCGGTGGACGCATCCGACGCCCCGGCGCTGATGCACAAGATGGGCGTCGCCCTGCGCGAGGCGGTCAACGGCCTGCGTGAGCTGCTGGAACTGCGCGCCTTCCTGAAATCCGAGTTCCGCATCGAGCACACGCTGCTGCGCGCCAAGGAGAACAATCCCCTGAAGTTCTCCGCCAACCTGGACGGCACGCTGTCCGTGCTGATCGGCCGGCGGGTCATGGGCTTCATGGACGCGCCGGAGGCCATCCGCGAAAGCCTGCGCGACATCAAGGCCCACGAGGTGGCCCTGATCGCCGGCATGAAGACGGTGGTGGGCGACGTGCTGGAACAGCTGTCGCCCGAGACCATCAAGAACGACGTCAGCGCCTCCATGCTGCCGCAGGTGCACAAGGCCCGCTGCTGGGAACGGTACGAGCAGGTCCACCAGCGCATGATGGGCGAACAGTCGTCGGGACCGCCCCTCGGCAGCAAATTTTCCTCCGCCTACACCCAGCAGTTCAGAAGCCTCTGAACCGCCTGGGATCACTTTCGTCCCCGCCTGGCACCCGCCTCACCTCCACCCGTCCGCCAGCCGCCTGGGGATAACCCCAGCCCCGAGACTGCCCAGACTAACAGGGTCCTCTAGACGATGCCTTTCGCCACGACCACCGCCCGCCGTTCCACCCAGCACCCCATGAGCCGTGCGGCCCTCGCCACCGTGCTCGCCGGTGCCGTCCTGCAGCTGGCGGCCTGCTCGCACGAGCCGCCGCCCCCGCCGCCGGTGCGCACCACCGTGCCGGTGTCGATCAACGTCGGGCCCGACGCCAATCCCGACACGCTGGGCCGTCCGTCGCCCATCGTGACGCGCGTCTACCAGCTGGCGTCCAAGGACAAGTTCACCATCGCCGCCCCCATTCAGCTGATCCAGCACGATACCCAGGCACTGGGCACCGACCAGCTGGGCCGGGACGAGTTCGTGCTGCAGCCCGGCGACAAGAAGCAGATGGTCTTGCCGCAGAACGACAAGGTGCACTACGTCGGCATCGTCGCCGCCTATCGCGCCATCGACCAGGCCAACTGGCGGGAGGTCGTGGCCCTGCCGGACACCGGCCCGGTGACGCTGAACGTCACCGTCGGCGCCAACGGCCTGGTGGTGAAGCGCGACACGGCCGACGCCGGCACCCCGCCCGGCACCGCGGCGGCGGCCGACGCGTCCAAGCGCACCCCCACCAAGTGAGGCCCCGGCCATGATGTCCGCCAACCGCGTGGTCTGGACCGAGGGCATGTTCCTGCGTGTCCAGCATTTCCAGCAAGCCGACCGCCATGTGGAACGGCTGCTGCACGCGCGCACCGAACCGCTGACCCCCTTCTCCTGGGGCTTGAGCGAGCTGACGATAAACCGGGAACTGCTGGGCATCGGCAAGTTCGCCATCGTCTCCGCCAAGGGCATCCTGCCCGACGGCACGCCCTTCTCCATCCCGGACGAGGCCGACCATCCGCCGCCGCTGGAGCTGTTCGACACCACCAAGAACTGCGTCATCTACCTGACGCTGCCCGTGCGCCAGCCGGGCGGCGCCGAGGTGGGGCTGACCAATTCCGAGGACGCCATCACCCGCTTCGTCCCGGCGCGGTATGAGGCGGAGGACGCCAACCTCGGCAGCGACCAGGCGGCGGCCATGGATGTCGCCCGGCTGCGCCTGCGTCTGGCGCCGGAGACGCAGCCGCTTGCGGGATATGAAAAGATCGCCATCGCCCGGGTGGTCGAGGTGCGGTCCGACCGCGCCATCATCCTGGATGAGCAGTTCATCGCCCCGGTCACCTCGGTCGCGGCCCAGGCGCCGCTGGCCGCCTTCCTGACCGAGTTGCAGGCCCTGATCCAGCACCGGGCCGAGGCCCTGGCCGGCCGTCTGTCCGGCCCCTCGGCCAAGGGGGCGGCGGAGATCGCGGACTTCCTGCTGTTGCAGACCGTGAACCGGTATGAGCCGCTGCTGCGCCATTACGCCGCCACGGCGCCCATGCTGCATCCGGAGCGGTTCTACCGCCTCTGCGTCGAGGTGGCGGGGGAACTGGCCACCTTCACCACCGAGGCCAAGCGCGCCGCCGTGTTCCCCGAATACCGGCACGAGGATTTGCAGAACACCTTCCGGCCCGTCTTCTCCGACCTGCGCGCCTCCTTGAGCGCCGTGCTGGAGCAGACCGCCGTCGCCATCCCGCTGCAGGCCCGCCGCCATGGCATCAAGGTCGGCGTCATCGTCGATCGGTCGCTGCTGTTCAACGCCACCTTCGTGCTGGCGGTGAACGCGGACATGCCGGTGGAGCACCTGCGCCGCGTCTTCCCCAACCAGGTGAAGATCGGCCCGGTGGAACAGATCGCCCAGCTGGTGAACGTGGCGCTGCCCGGCATCAATGTCCGGCCCCTGCCGGTGGCGCCCCGCCAGCTTCCATACCGCAGCGGCCAAGTCTTCTTCGAGCTGGACCGCAGCAGCCAGCATTTCAAGCAGCTTCAAAAGTCCGGCGGCATCGCCCTGCACCTGGCGGGTGATTTCGCGCAGATCGAAATGGAGCTGTGGGCCATCAAGGGGGGTGCGTGATGTCCTATCCCAGCTACGGCCAGACGGCCCACGAGCCGACCATCATCAAGCCGACGCCCGGCGGCCGCCGTTCGGCGCCGGTGCAACTGGTGGCGCCACCCACCGACTACGCGCCGGAAGACACGGTCGATTTGACGCTGGGCGGCCTCAACCCGCTGGTGGCCGCCGCCGGCCCCATCCTGACGCTGGCCCGCCGCCTGCGCACGTCCGCCGCCCAGTCCAATATCGAGGAACTGCGCGAGCGCGTCGCCGACGAGATCAAGACCTTCGAGAAGCGGGCGCAGGGCACCGGCGTCACCAACGAGGCGGCGCGCGCCGCCCACTACGCCCTGTGCGCCACCATCGACGATATCGTGCTGAACACCCCGTGGGGTGCCAGCAGCACCTGGGCGCGGGCCGGCATGGTCATCACCTTCCACATCGACGTGACCGGGGGTGAGCGCTTCTACGATCTGCTGAACCACCTGCTGAAGGATCCGGCCGCCAACTTCCAGGTGCTGGAGCTGATGTACCTGTGCCTGTCGCTGGGCTTCGAGGGCCGGCTGCGCATCCTGCCGCAGGGCTCGCTGGAACACTCCCGCATCCGCGACAACCTCTACCGCATCCTGACCCAGCGGCGCGGCGAGGCCGAGCGTGAGCTGTCGGTGCATTGGCGCGGGGTGGAGGCACCCTTCCGCCCCCTGTTGCCCAGCATCGAGTTCTGGACCGTCATGGCGGCCACCCTGATCATCATCACGGTGATGGCCACGGGCTTCAGCTTCGCGCTGAACGGCAGTTCCGACGCCACGCTGGAAAAGATGGCCACCCTGCCGCCGGTGGGACAGCCCAGCGTCGCCCTGGCCCAGCCCACGGCGCCGGTGCAGCCCAAGTCCAAGGATCTGGACCAGTTCCGCGCCTTCCTGGCGCCGGAGATCGCCCAGGGCCTGGTGACCGTGGTGCCCCAGGGCACGGACACCGTCGTGCGCATCCGCAACGCCGGCATGTTCGCGTCCGGCAGCAGCGAGGTGAACGAAAGCTACACCGCCCTGCTGAACCGTATCGGCGAGGCCCTGAACACCCGGCCCGGCGCTGTGCTGATCACGGGGCATACCGATAATATTCCCATCCGCACCATCCGGTTCCCGTCGAACTGGCATTTGTCACAGGCCCGTGCCGACGCGGTCGCCGCCGTCATCGCCACCCACCTGGCCGACAAGTCCCGTCTGAAGGCCCAGGGCATGGCCGACACCCAGCCCATCGCCACCAACGACCAGGACGCCGGCCGGGAAGCCAACCGTCGCATCGATGTGATCCTGAGCTCGCCCGCGGCCGCCCAGCCGGTGCCGTCGGCCGCCTCGGCGACCCCGACCGCGACGCCCGCCCCGACTGCCAACCAGGGAACGGCCCAATGAACGTCCCCAGCAGCGTTTACTTCGCGCAGCCCCTGATTTCCGCTCTGGCGCAGCCCTTCCGCGCCCGCTGGGCCTGGTCCCTGGTATGGGCCATCGGCTTCGCCCTGGTCATCTGGTTCTTCGGCGCCCTGGTGGCGGTGGGCAGCCACCGCCCGCTGGAAGGCGACCTGGTGCGCCTGATCGCCTGTTGCGCCGTGTTCGCCACCTGGGCCGCCTTCAACCTTCAGGTCAACCTGAAGGCCCGGCAGACCGACCGGCGCATGGTCCACGACCTGACCGACCCCAGCGAGGAGGAGAAGCGCCGCGGCGCCGACGCCGCCTCCGCCGAGGAACTCCGCCTGCTGCGCGACCGCCTGCAAGAGGCGCTGAGCCAGCTGCGCAAGAAGGCCGGCCGCAAGGGCATGGGCCGGGGCTATCTCTACCAGCTGCCCTGGTACATCATGGTCGGGCCGCCGGGCTCGGGCAAAACCTCGGCCCTGCTGACCTCGGGCCTGAATTTCCCGCTGTCCACCACCATCGGCCGCGACCCCCTGAAGGGCATCGGCGGCACCCGCAACTGCGACTGGTGGTTCACGGACGAAGCCATCCTGCTGGACACGGCCGGCCGCTACACCACGCAGGACAGCGATCCGCACCAGGACCAGGCCGCCTGGCTGGGCTTCCTGGACCTGCTGAAAAGCTACCGCCCGCGCCAGCCGGTGAACGGCGCCATCGTGGTGATGAGCCTGGCCGACCTCATGGCCCCCGATCCCACCGAGCGCCTGAACCACGCCCGCGCCATCCGCCTGCGCCTGAACGAGCTGTACGACCGCTTCGGCCTGCGCTTCCCGGTCTACATGCTGTTCACCAAGGTCGATCTGGTGCCCGGCTTCGTCGAATACTTCGACAACCTGGGCAAGTCGGAACGCGAACAGGTCTGGGGCATGACCTTCCCCCTGGACGACGGCGCCGCCGACAGCCCCGGCGTGGTCGAGCAGTTCCCGCAGGAGCTGGAGGGCCTGGTCATCCGCCTGAACGAGCGGCTGCTGGAACGGGTGCAGCAGGAGGCGGACATCGAGCGCCGCGGCCTGGTGTTCAACTTCCCCAACCAGGTGGCCAGCCTCAGCGACGCGCTGCTGGAGATCCTCACGGAAATCTTCCGCGCCAGCCCCTATGAGACGCGGCCCCTGCTGCGCGGCAGCTACTTCACCAGCAGCGTGCAGGTGGGCATGCCCATCGACCGCACCATGGCCACCATCGCCGCCACCTTCGGCCTGGATCCGGTGCGCATGCCGGCCAACAACCGCCAGGGCCGCAGCTATTTCCTGACCCGGCTGTTCAACGAGGTGATCTTCGCCGAGGCCGCCGTCGTCAGCCTGAACCCCAAGGTGGAGCAGCGCCGCCGCCGCCTGCGCATCGCGACGTACGCCTCCGCCGCCGTCATCCTGGCCGTACTGGCCTATGCCTGGAGCACCGGCTACCAGGAGAACAAGCGCCAGGTGGCCCTGATCGATGACGGCCTGCAGGCCTATGACAAGGCGGCCGCCGGCATCCCCAGCCAGGGCGTGACGGACGCCGACTTGGCCCGCGTGGTCAAGCCGCTGAACATCCTGCGCAACTTGCCCACGGGCCTGGAGAACAACGAGGGTGTGGCCAGCCAGTGGCTGACCTTCGGCCTCTACCAGGGCGACAAGCTGAAGACGGTACACGCCGCCGTGTACCACCGGGCGCTGAACGGCCTGATGCTGCCCCGCCTGCTGGTGCGGCTGCAGGACCAGATCCGGGCGCACGAGGATGACGACGACTTCGTGGCCGGCGCGCTCAAGATCTACCTGATGCTGGGCAGCCGCGGCCCCTTGGACGCCGCCGCCGTGCGCCAGTGGATGGTGGCCGACTGGGCCGCCACCTGGCCGGGCGAGGCCAACAAGGGCCTGCGCGACGACCTGGCACGCCACCTGGACAGCCTGCTGACCCGGGGCAGCCTGACGCCCATCCCCTTGGACGCCAACCTGATCACCCAGTCGCGGCGCAGCCTGGAAAAGCTGGCCCCGGCCGAGCGGGTCTACGCCCTGGTCCGCCAGCACGAAGGCATCAGCCAGCTGCCGCAGTGGCGCCCCGTCGACCATGCCGGCGCCACGGCCGACCATGTCTTCACCCGCGTCTCCGGCAAGCCGCTGACCGAGGGCATCCCAGGCCTATACACGCCGGAAGGCTATAAGGCCTTCCAGCCGGCGCTCTCCGCCGTCATCGCCGAGGTGCAGGGGCAGAGCTGGGTGCTGGGTGACAAGCCCGCCGGGGCCAACGCCCAGGCGCAGCAGGCGGCCCAGGCCGATGACCTGCGCGAGCGGGTGACGCAGCTGTACTACGCCGACTACATCCAGCAGTGGGACACCATGCTGGGCGACCTGCGCATCGTGCCGCTGGCCGACATGCAGCAGACCATCGCTGTGCTGAACCTGGTGTCCAGCCCCGACATGCCGATGCTGAAGCTGCTGAAGGACATTGCGGCGGAAACGCAGATCGTCCCCCTGCCGGGCTTGCCCAAGGCCATCCCGGGGCCCGGCGGTGCTCCCGCCCCGGCGGCCCTGCCCACGCCGGACGCGCCGGCCGGCGCCGTGGCCGTGGCCCAGCACTTCCAGCCCATCGCCGACTTCGTCACGCCCAGCAACGGCGCACCGGCGCGGGCGGAGGATCTGGTGCGCCTGTTGGGCGAGGCCTATCAGGAACTGAGCAACGTCGCCAGCGGGCCCGGCAACGGCCGCATGGCCATGTACACCCGCGCCTCACACGGCGGTGCCGGCGGCCCCATCCAGATGCTGAACACCCAGGCGGCGCAGATGCCGCGCCCGGTCAACGGCTGGATCGCCACCATCACCGGCAGCGCGTCGGAACAGTCGGTGGGCGGTGCCCGGGCCCAGTTGAGCAATCTCTGGGGCGGCGAGGTGGGCGGCTTCTGCACCCGCGCCGTCAACGGCCGCTATCCCTTCGCCAAGGACAGCAGCAAGGAAATCTCGGTGGGTGACTTCACCCGGCTGTTCGCCCCCAACGGCATGTTGGACAATTTCTTCAACAACCATCTGAAGACGCTGGTCGATACCTCGGGCACCAAGTGGCGCTGGACCAAGGTGGGCGACACCGGCCTGGGCATTCCCGACAGTGTGCTGGCCTCCTTCCAGTATGCCGCCCAGATCCGCGACGCCTTCTTCCCCGACGGCGGCCAGCAGCCCCGTGTCGCCCTGCAGGTGACGCCGGTGACCCTGGATCCGAAGTCCACCGGCGTGCTGTTCGCCAGCGGCGGCCAGCAGATCGAATACCAGCACGGGCCGCAGTGGCCGGCTTCGCTCCAATGGCCGGACAACGACCCCAACGGCGTCAGCCGCGTGGTGTTCGAGGTAACCGACGGCCTGCCGCAGAGCGTGCTGAAAAGCGGTCCCTGGTCGCTGTTCCACCTGGTGGACCAGGGCACGGTCACGCCCCTGGGCAGTGACAACTTCCGCGTCAATTTCGCCTCCGGCACCCACAACGCCGGCTTCGAGGTGAAGTCCAGCACCTCGCTCAACCCCTTCATCCTCAAAGAACTGAGGGCGTTCCGTTGTCCAGTCTCTTTCTGAATGGCGCCGTCTCGGCTCACGAGCCGGGTTTCTTCGGCAAGATCCCGGCGCGGGGGGACTTCGTCTCCCGGCGGCTGGACCCAGCGATCGTCCGCCCGCTGGACGAATGGCTGCAGGCGTCGCTCGCCACCAGCCAGCGGCAGATGGGCGAGGCGTGGCTGCCCAGCTACCTGGACACGCCGGTCTGGCGCTTCGTTCTGGGGCCGGGGGTCTGCGGCGACACGGCCATGGCCGGCGTGCTGATGCCCAGCGTCGACCGGGTGGGGCGCTACTTCCCCCTTGTGCTGGCGACGCCGCTGCCCGGCTGCGTCGCCCCCATCCGCCTGATCGAAAGCGGTCGCGCCTGGTTCGACAAGGTGGAGGATCTGGCGCTGACCTCGCTGGACGACGACTTCAACTTCGACAGCTTTGACCAGGCCGCCCGGGTGCTGGGCGCGCCGCCCTACGACACCACGCGCGGGCCGGTGGAAAGCAGCGCCTTCCGCGTCGGGCTGGCCAATAATGGCGGCGCCAGCGGCCGGGGCGCCCTGGGCGGCGCCTATGCCGAACTGCTGGACCAGGTGCTGATCGGCTTCAACAACCGCTTCAGCCTGTGGTGGACCACCGGGTCGGACAAGGTGGCGTCCTCGCTGCTGATCTCCCCGGGCCTGCCGGCGCCGCAGAACTACGCCGCCTTCCTGGACGGGCGCTGGGAGCGCTGGGGCTGGGAACGCCCGGCCGACACGGCGCTGCACCTGGCGGACGAGGAACTGCCCATCCTGCTGCTGCGTCCGGTGGTGGCGCTGCCCAGCCACGGCCGCACCCATCCCGGCACCCGCCGCACCATCAACCAGGATGCCCTGCTGCTGCGGCCCGACCTGGGCCTGTGGTGCGTCGCCGATGGCCTGGGCGGCCATTCGGCGGGTGAGGTGGCCAGCGCCCTGACCGTGAAGGCGCTGGACGCGGTGATGCCGCCGCTGTCCTACGGCGGCTTCGTGGAAGAGGTGCGCGAGGCCCTGGTCGAGGCCAACGACAAGCTGCGCGCCCAGGCCGCCACCCTGGGCGACCAGGCGCTGATCGCCTCCACCGCCGTGGTGCTGCTGATCTACGCCAACCGCTTCAATTGCCTGTGGGTGGGTGACAGCCGCATCTACCTGCTGCGCGACGGTCGGCTGCGCCAGCTGACCACCGACCACGTGGCCGCCGGCATCAACCAGCAGCAGCGCGCCACCATGCTGGTCACCCGCGCCGTGGGCGCCGCCGACACGCTGGAGATCGACATGGTGCAGGACGTCATCCAGCCCGGCGACCGCTTCCTGCTGTGCAGTGACGGCGTCACCAAGGTGCTGAGCGAGACGGAGATCGCCACGCTGATGCGGGGCATGCCCCCGCGCGAGACGGTGGACGCCCTGGTCGAGAACATCCTGGTCAGCGGCGCGCCGGACAACCTGACGGCCGTCATCGTCGACGTGCCTGAAAGCGATCATCCGGTGGCCGAGGCCGCCATGCATGCCACGGCCGCGCCGGTGCCCCAGCCGCCGGCGCTTGAGGACGTGCGCCAAGGGGGTGCGGAATGAGCCAGGCCGCCGTCCTGACCAACCCGGGCGCCGCCGTGGCGAACGAGGAGCCGCAGCAGCCGGACGAGATGACCTCGCTGCTGCTGAGCCCCGAGGCGCCGGATGAACTGACCCGCTTCGCCCCGGCCGAACTGACCGAGGTCATGGTGGCGCCGGACATCGCCGCGCCGAACGCCACCCCGGTGGTGCCGACGCGCGAGGTGGTGGAAAGTCAGGTGGCGGGCTTCATCGCCGGGGTCCGGGCGCAGGCGCACCGCGCCGGCCTCGACGAGGTCGCCTCCCTGGACCTGCTGAGCGGCGCCCGTGCCGCGCTGGACCGCCACATCCAGGCCGCCCAGCGCCCATGGGAGGATGGGCCGGAACCGGCCGCCAGCGCCACGCCGGGGGCGCCCAAGGCCGATCCCACCGGTTGGTCGGTGGCGCCGGGCAGCACCATGCTGAACACCTTCATCGTGCGCACCCTGCTGGCGCGCGGCGGGATGGGTGAGATCTACCGGGTGCGCCATCGCGACCTGAAGACCGACCAGGCCATCAAGGTCATCATTCCGGAATACCGCGACGACGCCAAGATCGTGGGCCTGTTCCACGAGGAAGGCCGCCTGCTGCAGCGCATCCGCCATGACGCCGTGGTGAGCTGCGCCGGCCTGTACCGCGACGGCGACGGCCGGTCCATGCTGGTGCTGGAGTATATCGACGGCCAGTCGCTGTCCTACTTCCTGCGGCGCGGGCCTTTGGGCCTGACGGCGTTGGAGGCCCTGCTGCGGCGCCTGGCGGCGGGCCTGACGGCGGTGCACGCCGTCGGCATCGTCCACCGCGACGTCAGCCCGGACAACATCCTGCTGCCCGGCGACAACCCGGCCGCGGCCAAGCTGATCGATTTCGGCGTGGCGCGGGAGATGCGCAACGGCGTCACCCCGCGCGACGGGCTGGATTTCGCCGGCAAGTTCTCCTTCGCCTCGCCGGAGCAGCTGGGCATGCACGGCGGCGCCATCGGCGTCGCGTCCGACATCTACAGCCTGGGCCTGGTCATCGTCGCCGCAGCGCGGGGCGAGAAGCTGGCCATGGGCCAGACGGTGGAGGAGGCGATGGCCGCCCGGCGCCAGGTTCCCGACATCAGCGCCGTGCCCGACCGCCTGCGCGGCGTGGTTGCCACGATGTTGCAGCCCGATCCCAAGCGCCGGCCCACGGACCTGGCCGCCCTGCTGCGTGCACTGGATGCTAGCGCCGCTGCCGGGGGCAGGGGCGGCTTCTGGGGTCGGCTGTGGCCGTCGCGGAAAGGTGCATGATGGATAACGGCGTGATCGTGTCCCCCGGCGTCCTGGACCTTCCCGCCCTGCTGGCCCCCATCCCGGGCGACCAGCCCTGCGGGCCGGATCTGCGCGTGCACAACGGCGGGGACGCCACCTATTTCCAGCTGAAGGATCTGCGCGCCACCGCCCGCGCCATCGAGCGGCGGGCGGATTCCGAGGATGAGGCCCAGACCTCGCTGGCCGAATGGCAGCGCATCCAGGACTTGGCGCGCGGCGTCCTGGCCCAGCGCACCAAGGACATTGAGGTCGCCGTCTGGCTGACCGAGGCCGCCGTGCGGCTGGAGGGCTTCGCAGGCCTGGCCGATGGCTTCCGCCTGCTGGCCGGCCTGGTGGAGCAGTATTGGGACGGTGTTCATCCCCAGCCGGATGAGGATGGCATCGCGGTTCGTCTGGCGCCCATCGGCGGCCTGAACGGCCATGGGGCGGAGGGCACGCTGATCCAGCCCATCCGCAAGGTGCCGCTGCTGCGCGAGGACCAGCCCATCGCCTATTGGCACTACGCCCTGGCCCAGCGCGCCAGCCAGACCCCGGACACGCGCAGCCGTCCCGGCCGCACCCCGCCGCCCACGCTGGACGCCCTGTCCCAGCGCATGAGCCAAGTGCCGGCGACGCGCAACCGGGCGCTGCTGGCCGATATCCGCGCCTGCCGCCAGGCCTTCCGCGACCTGGACCGGCTGCTGACCGAACGGGCGGGCGCCGACGCCCCGCCCACCTCCACCATCACCCACATCCTGGAGGAGGTGGAGGACGCGGTGGTGTTCCTGACCGGCCTGTCGGCCAAGGAAGAGGTGGAGGAGGCCGCCGTGCCCGACGTCATCCTGCATTCCGCCACCGGCGCCCCGGTCGTGGACGAGGCGGCGGCGCCGCTGCGCCCGGCCAAGGGCATCACCAGCCGGGAAGAGGCGCTGACCCTGCTGGCGGAGATCGGCCAGTACTTCCGCCGAACGGAACCGCATTCACCCCTGTCCTACACCATCGAGGACCTGGTCCGGCGCGGCCGCATGCCGCTGCCCGAACTGTTGGCCGAGCTGCTGGCGGACGCGGGTGCCCGCAACACCCTGCTGACCACCGCCGGCATCCGGCCGGTGCAGGGCAACGGACAATAACCCCTGATGACCAATCAATTCCGTTTCGGGGCGACCCCAGACGACATGCAGCAACCCATGGGTAGGAGAAGGTAGATGGCCAGCGTTCATGACAAGCTCGAGCGGGTTCGCAAGCCGCGCGTGCACATCAAATACGAGGTCGAAACCGATGGGGCGATGGTCGAGAAGGAGCTGCCCTTCGTGGTCGGCGTGCTCGGCGATTTCTCCGGCGACCCGACGGATGACCTGAAGCCGCTGAAGGACCGCAAGTTCATCCAGATCGACCGCGACAACTTCAACGAGATCCTGGCGCGCATGAAGCCGTCGCTGTCGTTGCGCGTGCGGAACGAGCTGGAGGACGACGGCAGCGAGATGGCCGTGGAGCTGAAGTTCTCCTCGCTGGAGGACATGGAGCCCGGCCAGATCGTCCGCCAGGTGCCGGCGCTGCGCAAGCTGTTGGAGACGCGCAACCAGCTGCGCGACCTGCTGACCAAGGCCGACCGTTCAACCCAGCTGGAAGACCTGCTGGAATCCATTCTTCAGGACGACACCCAGCTGCGCAAGCTGTCGCAGCAGCTGGGCGCCACCGCCGAGGAGGTGAAGTGATGACCGACACCCTGACCGTATCCCGCGAAGAAGCCGCGGCCGGCACCGTCGAAGGCCTCTCCCTGCTGGACCAGGCCATCGGCGCCACCAAGCAGACCGAGCCGGCGCGCGTGCAGGAACTGCTGCGCACCCTGACGGAAGAGGCGCTGGGCGGCACCGTCACCTACAGCCGCAACCTGACCCAGACGCTGACCGCGGCGGTGAAGGCCATCGACGCCAAGCTGTCCAAGCAGCTGGCCGCCATCATGCACCACCCGGAATTCCTGAAGCTGGAAGGCAGCTGGCGCGGCCTGCATCACCTGGTCATGAACACCGAGACCAGCGCCAACCTGAAGATCCGCGTGCTGAACGTGCGCAAGCGCGAGCTGGCGAAGGATCTGGCCAAGGCGGTGGAGTTCGATCAGAGCGAGCTGTTCAAGAAGCTCTACGAGAACGAGTTCGGCACGCCGGGCGGTGAGCCCTACGGCATGCTGATCGGCGACTATGAGTTCACCAACCACCCCGAGGATGTGCAGATGCTGTCCAGCATCTCCAGCATCGCGGCGGCGGCCTTCGCCCCCTTCGTCTCCGCCGCCAGCCCCAAGCTGTTCGGCTTCCAGGATTACCAGGAGCTGGCCAAGCCCCGCGACCTGGAGAAGATCTTCGAGACGGCGGAATACGCGCAGTGGCGCAGCTTCCGCGACAGCGAGGACAGCCGTTTCACCACCCTGACCCTGCCGCGCGTGCTGGCGCGCCTGCCCTATGGCGCCGCCACCCTCAGCGTCGACGACTTCAATTTCGAGGAGGCGCCCCTGGACCCCTCGGGCAAGTCGCTGGCGCTGGAGCATAACGAGTATTGCTGGATGAACGCGGCCTACGTGCTGGGCTCGCGCGCCACCGAGGCCTTCGCCAAGTACGGCTGGTGCACGGCCATCCGCGGCGCCGAGGGCGGCGGCAAGGTGGAAACCCTGCCCACCCACGTCTTCGTCAGCGATGATGGCGACCCCGACCAGAAGTGCCCGACGGAGATCGGCATCACCGATCGCCGCGACGCCGAGCTGGGCAAGCTGGGCTTCCTGCCGCTCTGCCATTACAAGAACACCGACTACGCCGTGTTCTTCGGCGCCCAGACGGTGCAGAAGCCCAAGAAGTACGACCGCCCGGACGCCACGGCCAACGCCGCCATCTCCGCGCGCCTGCCGTACATGATGGCCACGTCCCGCTTCGCCCACTACCTGAAGGTGATGGCGCGCGACAAGATCGGCTCCTTCCTGGAGGTCGAGGACTGCGAGGCCTGGCTGAACCGCTGGATCAACAACTACGTCAACGCCAACGAGGGCGCCGGCCAGGAAATGAAGGCCGCCTACCCGCTGCGCGAGGCCAAGATCACGGTGAAGGAAATCCCGGGCAAGCCCGGGTCCTATAACGCCATCGCCTGGTTGCGGCCCTGGCTGCAGATGGAGGAGCTGACGACCTCGCTGCGCATGGTGGCACGGATACCGAGCAAGCTCTGATGCAACAGACCCTTGAGGCGGCAGCCCCGGGGGTGGAACGACGCATCGACACGACGGAAGGCCGGGTTCCCCGGCCCGACGCGCCCCCGGCTTGGCGGCTGGACCTCAGCCGCCATCCCGACAAGCGCCTGGTCATCGACCAGCTGATCGCGGCGATCGACGCTCTGCTCACGGCCCAGGTCAATGCCATCCTGCACAATCCCCGCTTCCAGCAGCTGGAGGCGTCGTGGCGCGGGTTGCTTCAACTCGTGGAGGCCTCGGCCTCCACCCGCGCCATCAAGATCCGCGTGCTGGACGTATCCTGGCGCGAACTGTGCCGCGACTTCGAACGCGCCATCGAGTTCGACCAGAGCCAGCTGTTCACCAAGGTGTACAGCGATGAGTTCGGCACGCCCGGTGGGGAGCCCTTCGGCCTGTTGATCGGCGACTACGCCGTGCAGCATCAGCGCGACGCCGACCACCCCACCGACGACGTGGGCACGCTGAAGGCCATCGCCGCCGTGGCGGCTGCGGCCTTCTGCCCCTTCGTCACCAGCTGCTCGCCGGCGCTGTTCGGGCTGGACAGCTTCGGCGACATGGCCAGCGACGTGGATCTCGCCCGCTCCTTCGAGGGGCATGAGTTCATCCGCTGGCGGGCCCTGCGCGAGGCGGATGACGCCCGCTTCATCGGCATCGCCCTGCCCAAGGTGATGATGCGGCCGCCCTATCGCCACGATCCCAACCGCATCGACGGCTTCCGCTTCATGGAACGCACGGGCCGGCCGGGGGCGGGGGATTATCTCTGGGGCAACGCCGCCTTCGCCTTCGCCACCGTGGTCATGCGCGCCTTCCATCAGTACGGCTGGTTCGCCGACATCCGGGGCGCGCCGGACGACCTGAACGGCGGCGGCCTGGTGGACCGGTTCCCGGGCCATACCTTCCCGACCCTGGGCGGGGCGGCGGCCCCGGCGGCACCCCTGGATGTCTACCTGTCCGACCGGCAGGAAAAGCAGCTGAGCGACCTGGGCATCGTGCCCCTGTCGCGGGTCAGCTACGTCGATGCCTGCGTCTTCTACAGCTGCCAGTCGCTGCACCAGCCCAAGGTCTATGACCGGGCGACGGCCACGTCCAACGCCCGGCTGTCGGCCATGCTGCAGTACGTGCTCTGCGCCTCGCGCTTCGCGCACTACATCAAGATGATCGGCCGGGACAAGATCGGCTCCTTCGCCACGGCGCATGATTTCGAGGAACATCTGCGCGATTGGCTCAGGGGTTATTGCCTGGCCAACGACGACGCCAGCACCTCCTTCAAGGCCCGCTATCCCCTGCGCGAGGCTGAGGTGCAGGTCCGTGACATCGCGGGCCGGCCGGGCGCCTTCGGCTGCGTCATCCACCTGAAACCGCATTTCCAGCTCGACGACGTCCAGACCAGCTTCCGCCTGGTCACGGAACTCGTCGGCCCGCAGGCCTGACGGGAGAGGACCCCATGAGCCAGACCGCCATGACCAACGCCCTGGAGGCCGGCGATCTGTCCGGCGCCTTGTCCGCCGCCACCGCGCATGTGCAGAAGGCACCCACCGACACCGGCGCCCGCTACCTGCTGGCGGAGATCCTGTGCGTGGCGGGACAGCTGGAGCGGGCGGACAACCAGCTGTCCGTCGTGCTGAACCAGGACCCCGGCTCCATGATGCCGGTGTCGCTGCTGCGCCAGCTGATCCGGGCGGAGACGGCGCGCCAGGATTGGTACCGCGAGGGCCGGCCGCCGGAATTCCTGACCGCCATCACCGCCGCCGCCCGTCTGCACCTGGAGGCGGGGGTGAAGGCCCGCGCCGGGGACGGGCAGGGGGCCGCCGCCACGCTGGCGGAGGCGGAGACGCTGCGCCGCGCCACCACGGGCCAGCACAAGGGCGCGGCTTTCAGTGACTTCCGCGACCTGGACGACGCTTGCGGCGGCCTGCTGGAGGTGCTGAGCGCCGACGGCAAGTACTTCTGGGTCGGCGTGGACGAGGTGCTGGGCCTGGATTTCGCGCCGGCGAAGCGGCTGTCCGACCTGATCTGGCGGCCCCTGCGCCTGACCCTGCGCGACGGCACGGCCGGCAGCCTGTACATGCCCATGATCTATGCCGGCGCCGGGGCCGACGGCCTGACCGACCAGCACCGGCTGGGCCGCCTGACCGACTGGGTGGAACGCGATGGCGCCATCCTGGGGCGGGGCCAGCGCTGCTTCCTGGTCGGCGACGACGCCGTGGGGGCCGCCGATCTCACCACCCTGCGCTTCGATGAAACCCAGGCCGATGTGGAGGCGGCGTAAGCCATGCCGGCGCAACAGCCCGCCACCATCGTGCCCTCCGTCCTCGACCGGCTGATCCAGCCGGTGGAAGGGCCGGCCGTGCGCAGCCTGGGCTGGAACGCGGCGTTGTCGCAGCTCAAGAACTCCATCCGCCGGGATCTGGAGGCCATGCTGAACACGCGGCGGCGGCCGGGCAAGCTGGGCAACGATGTCGGTGAGCTGCACCGGTCCCCCCTGCAGTACGGTATCCCCGATTTCACGGCCATGAGCATGGCGGCACCGGAGCGCCAGGCCGCCTTCGGCCGCGCGCTGGAAGTGGCCATCCGCGAGTTCGAGCCGCGCCTGTCGTCCGTGGCGGTCACCCTGCTGAATGGCGGCCGCAACCTGGACCGCACGCTGCGCTTCCGGGTGGAGGCGGTGATCCGCCTGGATCCCTCGCCGGAGCCCATCGTCTTCGAATCCGTGCTGGACCCCGTCAGCCAGACCTTCCTGATCAAGGGCGACCCTCATGCCTGACACCTTCCTGTCCTTCTACAACCAGGAACTGGCGGCCATCCGGCGGGCGGCGACCCGCTTCGCGGGTGAGCATCCCAAGGTGGCGGGCAACCTCCGCATCAGCCCGACCACGGTGGACGACCCCCACGTCGCCCGCCTGATCGAATCCTTCGCCTATCTGACGGCGCGGGTGCGCCAGAAGCTGGACGATGATTTTCCGGAACTGACCGATGCCCTGCTGGGGGTGCTCTATCCCCACTACGTGACGCCGCTGCCCTCCATGGCCATCGTGCAGATGAAGGCGGCGCCGGAACTGACGGGCAGTTTTACCGTGCCGCGCGGCGCGCAGGTGGAGACGGAGGCGGTTCGTGGCGAGGCCTGCCGCTTCCAGACCACCATGCCGGCCGAGATCTGGCCCGTGGAGGTGACGGCGGCCAGCCTGGCCGCCCTGCCGGCGGCGGCCCCCCTGGTGGCGGCGACCCGCCAGGCCAAGTCGGTGCTGCGGCTGAAGATCAGCTCCACCGCCCAAGGGCAGGGCCTGACCGACCTGGGTGTGGACCGCCTGCGCCTGTTCCTCTCCGGCCCGCCGGAGGTGGCGTTCACCCTGCACGAGCTGCTGTTGAACAACGTCGTCGGCATGGCGGTGGTGGAGGATGTGAACGACCCCAATCCCGTGGAGCTGGGGCCCGACCATTTGACCCCGGTGGGCTTCGAGCCCGAGGACGGCATGGTGCCCTATGGCGCCCAGTCCTTCCTGGGCTATCGCCTGTTGAGCGAGCTGTTCGCCTTCCCGGAAAAGTTCCTGTTCATCGACCTGCATGGCCTCAGCGCGCGGTCCCTGCGCGGCGTGGGCCAGCATATGGAGGTCTACCTCTACCTCGACCGCGTCTGGACCGAGGGGGAGCGGCTGGTGCGCCCCCAGGTGTTCGCCCTGGGCTGCGCCCCGGTGGTCAACCTGTTCCGGCAGTCGGCCGAACCCATCATCCTGGGCCATGACGCCACCGAATATCTGGTGCAGGCCGACGCCCGCCGGCCGGAGGCGCGCGAAATCTACGCCATCGAACGGGTGCGGGCCTCCTCCCCCCGGGGGGAGAAGGCGGAGTTCCTGCCCCTCTACGGCAACCATCACGGCACCGACCCGTCGCGCCACCAGCATTTCTGGCACGCCATGCGCCGCCCCCGGGGCGGGCGCGACGCCAGCAGCGAAATGTATCTGTCGCTGGTCGATCTGGGCCTCAACCCCAACGCCCCGCCCGACTGGACGGTCAGCGTGGAAACCCTGTGCTTCAACCGCGACCTGCCGGCGCAGTTGCCCTTCGGCGGCGGCCATCCGCGCATGCACCTGACCGAGGGCGGGCCCATCGCCGGCGTCACCTGCCTGACGCCGCCCACGGCCGTGGTGCGGCCGCAAACGGGCGACGGCGCCCGCTGGCGCCTGATTTCCCACCTCAACCTCAACCATCTGTCGCTGATGGATGGCCAAAAGGGGGACGGCCAGGGCGGGGCGGCGGCCTTGCGGGAGCTGCTGAAGCTCTACGACCTGAAGGACACGCCGGAGACGCGGGCCATCATCGACAGCGTCACCGGCATCGGCTACCGCCGCGCCACGGCCCGGGCGCCGCACGCCGACTTCGCCGCCCTGTGCCGGGGCGTGGACATCGACCTGGTCATGGATCCGGAACGGGCCGGCGCCATGGGCATCTACCTGCCCTCGGCGGTGCTGGAGCGCTTCTTCGCCCTCTACACCTCCATCAACTCCTTCACCCGGCTGACGGTGCGGGCCAAGGGCCGGAAGGAGGCGCTGGTCCGCTGGGGCGCCCGCATCGGCGCCAAGGTGACGGCATGAACGCCATCGTGCCCCTGCCGACGCACACCTCATTGGGGGGCGGTTCGCCCGCCCTGCTGGACATGCTGCGGCATGAGCCCTTCCGCTTCGACTTGTTCCGGGCCATCCAGCTGCTGGAGCGGCAGTTCGGCGCCTCGGCCGAAGAGGATGAGCTGCCCATCCGCTTCGCCGCGCACCAATCGCTGTGCTTCCCGGCGCATGAGATCCAGCGTCTGCACCTGCCTCACCCCGCTGAAGACGGGGAAGAGGGCGAAGCGGCGCAGCCCGCCCGGCTGGATCTGAACGTCATGACCCTGACGGGGCCCGTCTCGGCCCTGCCGCAGGCCTATACCGAGACGGCCATCCGGAGCCTGCGCGACCGCACGCCGGGCTTCGCCGCCTTCCTCGACCTGTTCAACGACCGTATCGCCACCCTGCTGTTCCGCGCCTGGCGGCGTTATCGTCTGCCCGCCTTGTACGAGCATCGCGGGCTTGAGGGCGGGGACGCCGCCACGGCCGCCCTGTTCGGCATCGCCGGCTTTGGCACCGGGCACCTGCGCGGCCGCCTGTCGGTGCGGGATGAGGTGGCGGTTTACTATGCCGGCCTGTTCAGCCAGCAGCCGCGCGCCGCCATTTCGCTGGAGCGCATGCTGGCCGACGCCTGCGGCTTGCCCGTCAAGGTGCAGCAGTTCGCCGGCCGCTGGATCGCCATTCCGGCGGAGGAGCAGTCCTGCCTCAGGCTAGGGGGCAAGACGCCGTCCTACAATCGCCTGGGCGTGGACGCCGTGGCCGGCGCCCGCATGTGGGACGTGCAGGGCCAGTTCCGCATCATCCTGGGCCCCTTGACGCGACGTCAGTTCATGGACCATCTGCCGGGCCGGCCGGGGCTGACGCGCCTGGTGGAACTGGCGCGTCTTTATGCCGGGCCTGAGCTGGGCTTCGACGTGCAGCTGGTGCTGCACCGGGAGGAGGTGCCGCCCTGCCAGTTGGACGGGCGGGACGGCACGGCCCCGCGCCTGGGCTACGACAGCTGGCTGGCGTCGCTGCCCATGCTGCACGACCCGGACGATGCAATCATCAGTATCAATGACACCGATTAGTATCACCTGAAGCATATATCGGAAGTAATGCCGTTCTATTAATGTAATGTTACATGAACGGCATAATAACAGATGGAAAATTCGATACTATAACCATTGGGTAAGTTCCAATCGCCGTTTGAGTTTTATTTTTGCAGTCGTGCCATCGGCGGACCTGGGCCGGACGATGGGGATAGGGGAATACGTCAACCAAAAGCGCGGGTCTTGAAATGGATTCGATGGATCTAAGGACGCTGGTCGATGGGCTGGATGCCACGGCCCGCCGGGCGCTTGAAGCCGCCGCGGGCGGCGCCATGGCCAAAACCCACTATGAGATTGAGATCGAGCATTGGCTGCACGCCTTGCTCGACCGGCCGGACACCGGCCTGCGCCAGGCGCTGCCCAAGGTGGGCCTGGGGCCGGAGGCGCTGGAGCGCGCGCTGGACCGTGGGCTTGCCCGCTGCCGCACCGGCAGCAGCCGCGCCCCGGCCTTCTCGCCGCGCGTCGTGTCGTTGATGCGCGAGGCCTGGTTCCTGGCCACCTTGCGCTTCAAGGCGGGGGCGGTGTCGCCCCTGCACCTGCTGGCGGCCCTGGTGGCCGACGACAAGGGCGCCTTGGCCTTCGGCGATCTGGCCGCCGCGCTGGAAGCCATCGACCCGCAGGCGCTGGACGCCCTGATCGAGGCCGAGGTTCCCGAGGGTGCCGCCGCCGCCCCTGACGGCCAGGCCGCGCGCAAGCCCGGCGGCCGTACCCCCAACCTGGACGCCTACACCATCGACCTGACGGCGGAGGCGGCCCAGGGCCGCATCGACCCCATCACCGGCCGTGACGCCGAGGTGCGGCAGGTGATCGACATCCTGACCCGCCGCCGCCAGAACAACCCCATCCTGGTGGGCGAGGCCGGTGTGGGCAAGACCGCCGTGGTGGAAAGCCTGGCCCTGCGCATCGCCGCGGGCGAGGTGCCGGCGGCCCTGCGCGAGGTCAGCATCCGCACCCTGGATCTCGGCCTGCTGCAGGCCGGCGCCGGGGTGAAGGGCGAGTTCGAGAACCGCCTGAAGGGCGTGATCGATGAGGTCAAGGGCTCGATCAAGCCCATCATCCTGTTCGTGGACGAGGCGCACACCCTGATCGGCGCCGGCGGCCAGGCGGGGCAGGGCGATGCCGCCAACCTGCTGAAACCGGATTTGGCCCGTGGTGCGCTGCGCATGGTGGCCGCCACCACCTGGGCGGAATACAAGCGCTACATCGAGCGCGACGCCGCCCTGGTCCGCCGCTTCCAGCCGGTGAAGGTGGATGAGCCGGACGAAGAGACCGCCATCGCCATGATGCGCGGCCTGGTCCCGACGCTGGAGAAGCACCACGGCGTGCGCATCCTGGACGCGGCGGTGCGGGCGGCGGTGCACCTGTCCCACCGCTACATCACCGGCCGGCAGCTGCCCGACAAATGCGTCAGCGTCCTGGACACGGCGGCGGCCATGGTGGCCATGAGCCAGGCCGGACGGCCCGAGGCGCTGGACGCCGTGGCCCGCGAAGCCGAGGGGCTGGAGGCGGAAAAGGCCTCCTTGCTGCGCGAGACGGTTCTGGGCGCCGACCATGGCGCCGCCATCGCCGCCCTGGATGAACGGCTGGCCAACGCCCAGGTGCGCCAGGCCGACCTGCACCGGCGCTGGACGGAAGAGCGACGCCTGATCGACGAGATCGTCGGCGTGCGGGGATCGCTGGAAACGGCGCAGGGCGACACGGAGGCGGCCGCCCTGCGCGGCCGTCATGCCCGCCTGCACCAGGACCTGACCGACCATCAGGGCGAGCAGCCCCTGATGCACCACGACGTCACCGCGCAGGCGGTGGCCGAGGTGGTGGCGCGCTGGACCGGCATCCCCGTGGGCCGCATGCTGTCCAGCGAGATCGAGACGGTGCTGGGCCTGGAAGGACGCCTGGGCCAGCGGGTGGTGGGCCAGGACGACGCCCTGCACCTGATCGCCGATGTGCTGCACACCGCCCGCGCCGGCATCGCCGACCCGCGCAAGCCGCCGGCCATCTTCCTGCTGGCCGGCCCCAGCGGCGTGGGCAAGACCGAGACCGCCCTGGCGCTGGCCGACATGATGTACGGCGGGGAGCAGAGCCTGACCGTCATCAACATGTCGGAATTCAAGGAGGAGCATAAGGTCTCCCTCCTCATGGGGTCGCCGCCCGGCTACGTCGGCTATGGCGAGGGCGGCATCCTGACCGAGGCGGTGCGCCGCCGGCCCTACGGCGTGCTGCTGCTGGATGAGATGGAGAAGGCGCACCCCGGCGTGCAGGACATCTTCTACCAGGTGTTCGACAAGGGCGTGCTGCGCGACGGCGAAGGCCGCGACATCGACTTCCGCAACACCACCATCCTGATGGCGTCCAACGCCGGCTCCGACCTGCTGACGGCGCTGGCCGCCGACCGCGAGACCCTGCCGGATCTGGCGGGGCTGACGGCCGCGCTGCATCCGGAATTGCTGAAGCACTACAAGGCGGCCTTCCTGGGCCGGGTCACGGTGGTGCCCTACCTGCCGCTGACGGCGGAACGCCTGCGCGACATCGTCGGCCTGCAGCTGGGCCGCCTGCGCCAGCGGGTGGAGCAGACCTATGGCGCCACCCTGTCCGTGTCGCCGGCTGTGGTCGAACGGCTGGTGGCCCGGTGCGGCGAAAGCGACGTCGGGGCCCGCGCCATCGACCATGTGCTGTCGCGCAGCCTGATGCCGGCGCTGTCCAAGCGCCTTCTGGAAACCCTGGCCGCCCGGCGCACCGTCGCCGCCGCGACCGTGGATTGGGATGACGAGACCGGGGATTTCCGGATCGACATCCAAACGGTGCCACTGGCCGAAAGGCCGATGGTGGAGTCCGCGGCGGAATAAGCCGCCAAGGCACCGCCCGGACCCAAGCCGCTTGGGGTCACCCGGCGCACCGTACCTACCGCACCGGCCGCTGGCCGCCCGCCAGTCCGGTGCACCGACGCAAACCCGCGTTCAACCAAAGTCCATGAAGTGAGGAGAACTACGAATGCCCATTTACCTGCAGATCGACGGCATCTCCGGCGACGCCACCCAGCAGAACCACCAGCAGTGGACGGACATCAAGACCCTGCAGTGGGGTGTCACCCGGTCCATGAACACCCTGGCCGGCGCCACCGCCAACCGCGAAGGTTCCGAGCCGTCGGTGCGTGAAGTCGTGCTGACCAAGACCAGCGACAGCTCCTCCGTGAAGCTGTTCTCCCAGGCCTGCAGCGGCCGTTCGGGCGTGACCGCCAAGATCCACATCGTCACCAGCGGCAACCCTGGCGACACCTACATCGAGTTCACCCTGACCAACACCCTGATCTCGTCCTACAACATCTCGGCCTCCAGCGACCGGCCGGAAGAGCAGATCGTGCTGAACTTCACCAAGGTGGAGATGAAGTACACCCCGTACGACAGCCAGCACAACCCGCAGTCCCCGATCATCGCCTCCTACGACCTGGCCACCACCAAGTCGGCTTGATCGGTTTTGGGCGACCTGTGGGCGTTCGCACGCCCACAGGTTTCTCTCCCCCCCGTTTTCCCCATTGCGCAGTGTCCCATTCGCGCCCGGTTCCATACCCGAACTGCAGAGGGGCAATCAGGTTCCAAGCGACAGAGTCGGGGCAATCCGAGCCAGCCTAGAACAGGGGAGTTCTGCCGAATGTCCAAGCTTCAGTTCGACGGCGTGAAGCATCAGATCGCGCTGATCAATGCTTCGGGCAGCGCAGTCGGAACCTGGGCCGCGTATAACAACGTCGACAGTCACGCGACCATCCGTCACATCCATAATGGCATCTACACGATCCAGGATCGTATCCGGCCCCACCATCATACCGCGTCGGCGGATGGCCCTTACGGCCTGCACGGCATCATCCGCTTCGATGTCCCCGGTCATCCGGGCATCGGTGTCCACTCCGGTCGCGCGCACGCCCGCCACCTGCCGGGCCCGGAACACCCCACCATGGGGTGCATCCGCACCTCGGACGAAGCGATGGCTGCCATTTGCGGTGTTATGATCCGGGATCCGTTGGCGACGATTGAGGTCTTCAATAACGATGCCTCGGCGGCGCGCATAGCTTCGATCGTGAACCACCACCAAAGCCTTCAGGGGCGCGCATATGCGTAAATCCAGCCTTGGGCGCGCTTGCATCACCGCCGCCCTGTGCGCTGCGGCCGGTATGGCATTGATCGGCATAGGGCCGGCTTCCGGGAAGACTTGCACGCCGCAGGATGCGGAAAAGGCCGACGAGATGGTCGATCAAATGGACAGCTGGGCCAAAGTCAGTGTCGCCTATGCCAAGTACGGGCATTGCGATGATGGCGAGATCGCCGAGGGTAATTCCGAGGCGGTGGCGCGGTTGCTGGTCGATCACTGGAAGACGCTGCCTCAACTGGACGCGCTTATCAAACGGAACCCGCAACTCAAGGGCTTCGTGCTGCGCCATGTCGACGCCACGCTGGATACCAAGGATCTGGGCAGCATCCAGACGCTGTCGGCATCGTCATGTCCATCGGGCCTGAGTCCGTTGTGCCAAGACCTGTCGGCGGCGGCGGCCAAGTCCGCGGCCCAGTAAGCCGAACGTCGTCAAGGCAGCGACAGCCACGCGGGCATCTTTCGCGCCCGCGTGGCTCACGCCGCGCTGGGCACCGCCCGGGTTCAAGCAGGCTGACGATCATGACCGCCGCGAATGTTCATCTCTGTGAAAAAGGACAAGGCCGGCCGTCCTTGAGGACTCGGTATTTTTATTTTTTCGACCTGCTTCTTATATTTTGCATCTGGCTGATCTGGGCGTCTTATCCCGACCTGCTGGTGTTCGACACGCATCCGGATCACGTGCTGTTCGACAGGTATGTGTTCTGCTTCTTCGCCGGACCTTTCCTATATGGACTGCGGATCGCGATGTACGTCGCGATGGCCCGGAAATACCGGAAGCCGATGACCCTTGAGATCCGGATCATTCAGATCTCGGCCATCGCCTTCGTCGCCACGCTGCTTATCGGCATCTTCGCCGGCGATTTTTGGGCGTCGGCGCACGGGTATAAGCGCTGCTTCAAACCGGCGGATCGGTCCAACGACTATTTGTACGTGCGTAAGGATATCGACTGTCCGGCACGCCCCACCCTGGAAGAATACCTGCATCCCCCGCCGCGCCAGCCTCAATAGATTCGTTAGATCCTTAAATCCAGATAAGTAAGATTGGGAGAAATGCCTTGGCAGTCGTCCTGAACAGTGATTGGGGGCCCTTCCGCAACGAGACCGAGGCCACGACCTGCCTGTGCGCCTATGTCGATAAGGTGTGCGGGCCTGGCGTCGGGATTTCCTGGGCCACCAATGGCTTCGTCTATCCATTGCGCGGCCCCACGCGGGACGCCGGCGGTTTCGGCGACGTGTTCGTCTTCCAGTGGAGCCACATTCCCGCTCCGCCGCCCAAGCATCAGCCGCCGCCCGACTTCTGGCATCGGGTGAAGGCCTTCATGGAGAGCTGCCTGGAAGCGCAGGGCAAGGCTGCCATCGCGCAGAGCGAGGCCGACCTGGCCATGAGCCAAGCGATGGGGCGCGCCCTCAATCGCATGTTTACTTCGCATCGTGATGACGGGTTGGGCGTGGCGCTGGACGTTTTGTGCGTCGTGGCCTCGCTGGCTTTGCTGCCCACGGGTCTAGGGGCCTTGGGTATTGCCGGCTTTATTGGCGGTGCCGTGTTGCTTGGCATGGATGGCGGCGCCTACGCGCTGGAATTGGCCGGTGATGACGAGCGGGCAGAGGCATTCAAGAAGCAGACCGAAGCCTGGCGCATCGTGGCGACGGTGATGACCTTGCCCGATATCGTTGTTGGCGGACCAAAAGCCTTGAAAGAGCTGGCGGAAGCACGAGAATTATTGCAAGCGGATGCGACCACTGCCCGGGCAGCGGAAACGATGGCCGCTCGGACGGCCAATGCCTCGCGTGCGGAACGATATGCGCAAATTGCTGAGCGCGCCCATTTGCGGTCACAACTTCGTGCGAAACAGATTCAAGCGGGTATGTCGCTGGAAGTTGCACCTCGCGCGGCCGGCGTCGGCTCGGGTGCCCTCTTGATAAGAGAGGAAATAATGAGCGATGAATCAGCACTGCATGAGATTGCCCGGCGTCTTCAGGTTCACAGCGTTTCGGTGCACAGATGACCACGGACACAACCCAAATACATTCTTGGCGAAAGCCGTCCCCCGGCTATTATGCGTCGCTCGGCTTCGCGTTGGTAGGCATCGTTTTTGGCGCCACGGCGGTTGGGGGTTCGTTGGACATAAGGGCCCAGGAGGATGCCTTCAATGCGATCAATGGTGTTGGCCTTCCCGCCCTGATCTTCGTCTGGTTCTTGCTATATGCGTTTCGTCTGATATTTTGGGGGCGAATTCCACGCCATTATCAGAATCTGACACGCACGGTGCTCAGCCTTATAATGTGTGGCGAAGTGCTGTTGACTGCCTATGCTCTATTCTTGGTTTCCACGCAACCCAGAGGGGATATAGTCGGTGGGGAGAGCAGTTCTATCATTATCCTGTGGTTCACTATCCTGGCAACACTTTGCCAAATAGGTACTATTATTTGGTTGGTTCGCTATCGTAAAGAGTGACGGATGCGGACTACTCCGACCCCTTTTGGCCCTGGCGCGCCGACAATGGCGGCGGCATCCAGGCGCCCCTCTCCCGGATACCTTTTCCATTTGGCGCTCGCGGTGGTGGGCATCACCTTCCTGGCCATTGGCCTGGACGGTTCGCTCAAGCTGCGGGCGCAGCTTGATCCGGTGGAAGCGCTGGATGGGGCCGGGCTGGTCGGTTTCCTGTTCAGCTGGGCGTTGGTCTTCAGCTTCCGCCTGATCTTCTGGGGCCGCGTGCCCAGCCGGACCCAGGGCCTGGTTCGCCTGTTGCTCAGCGCCATCTTCGCGGTCGAGGTCGTGGCTACAATCGTGGCCTTGGGCCTGCTGTTCACCCAGCCCGGCGGTGTTGGTGGCAGCGTCCTGGTGACCGTCTTCACCCTGGCGGCCGCCCCCTGCCAGATTTCCACCGTCGTCTGGCTGTTGCGCCACCGCAAGGAATAGCCGGTCACAGCGGGTGCTCTCGCAGAGGGACTTGCCTCCCGCGCCAGGCCCTTGCTGCCAAGGGCTCCCGTCCTTATCAGCCGTCCCCAATTGAATCAGCGCAATCGCCCGGTCCGCGCAGGGCGGATCGGCCTTCGATCCGCCCTACTCTTTTGGGCAGGTCGGCTCCGGCACGGTTCTGCCACCAACGGTTCCGCCGTATGTAAAAGGAAGAGGCCGGACCCATCTTCCGGCGGGCTGAATCGCGAGCCCTTTCAGAGCGCGGGAGGCGGGCCCGGATCGGCCAGCCGGGCGTTTGCAAGGTGCTGGAAATCCTAGATGCGGGGCCGGTTTAAGGACAGCTTTGCGGGCGGCGCATAGCGAGAGATCCGCGTGGCCGGCGCACCCCCTTTCCTGTTTCCAAACTGGTGTGCCGGCTGTCGGGGCACAGGACAGGAAACGCATGCTCAGGCATTCCGAATAAATCACTCCAGTCATTTGTGGAGATTACGTCAGAATATCTTGCCGTTATCTGCTGCACATATATGGCCAAACTGTGCATTTTTCAAAAGCAATTGAAGAATGATGGTGTTTTATGACGCCAATGCAAAGACCATAACCATGCTGTATTTTCCCACATTTTCCGTTTATGTGCCGTACATAACCTTCACCGATATGCCTGACGATTATGTCTCTACTATCTTGATGCAAATTTTCACCGAGGGGGTTACTCGGGTACTCAGAGGTGCTGGGACCGTTGTCCCCCGCGCGCGTTCCGGCGCGTGGGGGTGGCGCCGGCGAAGGTCGGGTTGCTGGTTAAGGGGAATGGGCATGGGCAAGATGATGCTGGACGCGCGCAAGGACCTGAAAAGGACGGGCCAGGCGTCGCGCACGCTGCTGCTGGCGGGCACATCCCTTCTGGCCATGGGCACCGCCCTGACGTCCAGCCGGGCGGTGGCCGCCGACCCTCCCCCCGTCACCGGCGGTACGACCGGGTACGTGATGGGCGGTGGCGCCAACAACCTGGTCATCGCCAACACCGGCACCATCAGCGAAAACACCGTCGGCGGCGGCCCCGCCCTGAAATACATCGCCGGCGGGCACGACCTGCTGCTCAACCAGGGCATCATCACCGGCCCCACCCGCGCCCTGTACCTGGACGGCACGGGGGGCACCGGCTACGTCACCCTGACCACCCTGGTGAACAGCGGCACCATCGTGTCCAGCGGCGGCAACGCCATTGAAATCGCCGCCGGCAACACCCTGGTCTCCATCGTCAACAGCGGCCTGATCTCCGGCAATCTGCTGCTGGACGGCGACAGCGCCGTCATGATCTTCGGCGGCGCGGGCGGCGCCATCGGCAGCTTCACCGGTGTCTCCGGCAGCCAGGGCACCATCACCAGCACGCTGGCCAACCTGACCCTGGGCGGCGGCAGCCTGCTGCTGAACGACGCCATCACCGTCGGCGCCAGCGGCACGCTGGTGAACAGCGGTGCCTCCGTCACCCTGGCCAGCATCGTCAGCGTCACCGGCAACTATGGCCAGTCCGATGGCACCTTGGCGCTGGGCGCCGGGGCGGAGCTGGTGGTCAGCGGCGACGCCAATGTGACGGGCGGCACCGTCAATGCCACGTTGTCCGGCATCACCAGCGGCAATACCTATCTGGTGGGGCAGACGCTGGCCACCCTGGTCGCCGCCAACAGCGGCACCTACACCGGGCTGGCCACCAGCTTCGCGGGCGGAATCGGCGGTCTTTCCATCGGCGCCGGCACTGCGGGCGGCAATCTGGTCGCCCAGGCCACCAACGATTACGTCGGCGGCACGGCCGGCAGCCTGACGCTGACCGGCACGGTGCACACCGGCGGCACCAACGCCTACGTCGCCGGCAGCGCCAGTATCGGCACGCTGGTCAACGCCGGCAGCTTGTCCGGCGGCGAGGTCGGGCTCCATGTCCAATCCGGCGCCCATATCGGCACCTTGGTCAACACCGGGCTGATCGACGTCTCGGCCGGCGGCGGTTTCACACAGCTTGGCATCCGCGTGGACGGGGGTTCCGTCGCCACCCTGTCGAACACCGGCACCATCATCGGTCAGTTCGGCATCCTCAGTCAGGCTGTGGTCGGGCTTATGTCCAACAGCGGCGTGATCACGGTCACCGGTGCCGGCGGCGGCCTCGTCAGCGCCAATCCCACCAGCATCGTCGAGAACAGCGGCACCATCATCGTCGCGAACTCCGGCACCGCCATCCGCGGCCCTGTCGCCATCAACACGCTGATCAACAGTGGCCTCATCACCGTGGGTTCCTCCTCCGGCATCGGCATGCGGTTGAGTGCGCGGCAGAACACCGTCATCAACAGCGGCACCGTTGCCGCCCCCCGCGCCCTGGTGATGACCAACGGTGGCGGCATCAGCTACTTCGTCAATTCCGGTCTTGTCGCCGGTGACGTGATCAATGGCGACAATTTCTCCGTCTACGAGGACCTGTCCATCGTGGGCGGCACGGGCGGGACGGTCGGCACCTTCACCGGCTTTGCCGCCAACAGCCAGGGCACTATCACCAGCACCTTCAGCAACCTGGTCTTCGCCGGCGGCGACCTGCTGCTGAACGACAGCATCAACGCCATCGGCCACACCGTGGTGAACAGCGGCGCCTCCCTGACCCTGGTCAGCATCGTCAGTGTCACCGGCGATTTCAGCCAGAGCGCCGGCGCCCTGAATCTGGGCGCCAACGGATTGGTGGTCAGCGGAACGGCCAGTATCGGCGGCGGGGTGGTCGCGGCCTCCCTCGCCAGCCTGACCGTGGGCGGCAACTATGTGGCGGGCGACGCCCTGGCCACCCTGGTCGCCGCCGGCAGCGGCACCTACGGCGGCATGGCCTTCGCCGTCAGCAGCGGCGTCAGCCCCCTAGTGATCGTGCAGGGGACGGACGCGGGCAACCTGCTGGCCCTGGCGGGCAACGACTACATCGGCGGCACGCTGGCCAGCGTGGTCAACACCGGCACCATCGACAACCTGTACGTGGCCGCGACGGGCAGCCTGGGCAGCTTCCGCAACGAGGCCACCGGCCTCCTGGCCAACGGCGCCACCAACCTGGGCAGCATCGGCACCCTGGACAACGCCGGCACCCTGGCCAACGGCGTCACCAACCTGGGCGCCATCGGCACGCTGGACAACGCCGGCCTGGTCCTGGTCAGCGGCAGCAGCGGCTTCAACGCCAACGGCACCATCGGCACGCTCAGCAACAGCGGCACCATCAGCAACGGCGGCGGCTTTGGCCTGGGCATGCTGGTGCGGGGCACGGTCGGCCTGCTGCAGAACCAGGTGGGCGGCAGCATCGGCGGCCCCTTCGCCATCCTGGTCGTCGGCCCCAGTTCCAACAACGGCACGGCCGCCACGGTTGGCACGCTCAGCAACGCCGGCACCATTGCTGGCGGCTATCTGGCGATCGAGACCGACGGCACCGTCGGCCTGCTGCAAAACCGGACCGGGGGCACCATCACCGGCGGGAACAGCGGCGTCATCAAGGTCTACGGCGGCATCAACACCCTCACGAACGGTGGCCTCATCCAGGGCGCCTACACCGGCGTCATCGTCGACAACGCCCAGTTCATCAACGGCACCATCGGCTTGCTGCAAAACCTGGCCGACGGCAGCATTGTCGTGTCCAGCGGCACCAACCTGTTCAATGGTGCTGCCATCATCAACCACAGCCGCATCGACACCCTGTTGAACAGTGGCTACATCGGCGCCGTCGTCAGCGGCATCCTCAGCGATGGCACCATTGGCACCCTGGCCAACCAGGTGGGCGGCACCATAGCCGTGTCGGGTGCCTTCGGGGTGACCTGGGCGGGCGTCCAGGCCGGCGGCAGCATCGGCACCCTGAGCAACGCCGGCCTGATCACCATCGGCGCCTACGCGGGCAGCCACACCGGCGTGGGCGTCAACGCCACCGGCACCCTCGGCCAGTTGAGCAACAGCGGCACCATACTGGGGCCGAACGGCATCTTCGTGCGGTCGGGCACCGTCGATACCCTGACCAACCAGGCGGGCGGCACCATAGCCGCCACCCACAGGGGCATCACCAACGTCGGCATCATCGGCCGGCTGGACACCCAGACCCTCAGCACCATCAGCGGCGGCACCACCGGCGTCTTCAACGCCCTGGGCGGCAGTATCGGCACCCTGGCCAACGCCGGCGTGATCGCCGGTGGCGCAGCCAACGATGGGCTGGCGAACCAGGGCCAGATCGACCTGCTGGACAACAGCGGCACCATCACCGGCTCGATCGGCATCCACAACCTGGGCCAGAATTCCTCCGCCCTCAGCACCATCGGCACCCTGATCAACAGCGGCCTGATCCGGGGCACCATCGGCATCTATGAGCAATTCGGCGGCGGCACGCTGGTCAGCAACAGCGGCACCATCCTGGGCGCCAATTATGGCATCGTGGCGAACGCAAGCACGTTGGGCACCATCGCCAACAGCGGCCTCATCACCGCCACCGGGCGCGGCATCCAGGTCAGCGGCCAGGCCACCATCGGCACCCTGGAGAACCAGGCCCTCGGCACCATCACCGCTGGCGCCACCGCCATCCTCAACACGGTGGGCGGCAGCATCGGCACCCTGGCCAACGCGGGCCTGATCGCCGGTGGCGCATCCAGCGACGGGCTGCGGAACAAGGGCCAGATCGACCTGCTGGACAACAGCGGCACCATCACCGGCTCGATCGGCATTCACAACCAGAGCCAGAACTTCCCCACCCTTGGCACCATCGGTACCCTGGTCAACAGCGGCCTGATCCGGGGCACCATCGGTATCTATGAGGAGTTCGGCGGCGGCACGCTGATCAGCAACAGCGGCACCATCCTGGGCGGCGTCTATGGCATCGGGGCGTATTGGGGTACGCTGGGCACCATCGCCAACGGCGGCACCCTGGCCTTCGCCGGCGCCGGCACGCCTGTGGCCGGCGTCTACGGCGCCTACAGCACCATCGGCCTGATCACCAACAGCGGCACCATCACCGGCTGGGCGGCCGGCATCCGTGCCGACCAAGCGGGCGCCACCATCGGCACCGTGATCAACAGCGGCGTCATCGCCACCACCCGGGACGGCATCCAGGCCAACGGCGGGGCCACCATCGGCGCCCTGCTGAACAGCGGCGCCATCACCGCCCCCACCGCCATCCAGCTGACCGGCGACGCGCGCATCGGCACCCTGGTCAACAGCGGACTGATCGCCGGCACCGTCCAGAACGGCAACCCCTCCTTTGGCGACACCATCGCCGGCGACCTGACCATCGCGGGCGGCACCGGCGGCACGGTGGGCACCTTCACCGGCCAGACCCTGGCCAACAAGGGCCTGATCGACAACCGGCTGAGCAACCTGACCGTCACCGGCGGCAGCCTGTTGCTGAACGACGACATCAACGCCGGTAGCCACCTGGTCAGCAACCAGGCGGCCACCATCGCGCTGAACAGCATCATCACCGTCACCGGCGACTACAGCCAGTCGGCGGCGGGCACCCTGGTGCTGAACGGCGGCGGGCTGACGGTCAGTGGCGGCGCCACTGTGGCCGGCGTGATCCAGGCCACCGCCGGGGGGAGCGCCACCGCCAACTATCTGGTGGGGGACACCGTTGCCACCCTGCTGGCGGCCGGCACCCTCAGCGACACCGCCGACCTGACGCTGAACGCCGCCGCGCTGGGTAGCCATTTGGCCGTGACCAGCGGCACCGCCACCAACGCCCTGCTGGCGCTGGCCACCAGCGATTACATCGGCGCTGGCTACGGCACCATCACGGTGGGCAGCGGCACCCTGCTGTCCGGGCCCACGGCCCTGTACATCGCCAGCAGCGGCAGCTTGGGCGCCCTGGCCAACAGCGGCACCATCGCCGGCGCCATCACCAACCTCAGCGCCAACGACCTGACCATCCTGGGCGGTACCGGTGCCGCGACCGGCACCCTGACGGGCGGCAGCCTGACCAACCAGGGCACCATCACCAGCACGCTGGCCAACGTTGTGCTGGCGGGTGGCCGCCTGCTGTTGAACGATACGGTCAATGTCGGCACGGGCACCCTGATCAACAGCGGGGCCAACCTGACGCTGGCCACCCTGGTCAGCGTCGGCGGCGCCTACAGCCAGGCGACCGGCGTCCTGTCCGTGGGCGGCAGCGGCACGCTGGCGGTCAGCGGGGCGGCTAGCATCACCGGCGGCGACTTGGTGGCGACGCGCGCGCTGTCCGCCACCGGCAACTACCTGGCCGGCACCATCCTGGACACCCTGGTGACGGGCGGCGCCGGGTCCCGCTATGACGGCGTCACGGTCACGAACTACAGCGCGGCGATCGGGGGCGTCGGCGGCATCGTCGTCGGCGATAACCTGCTGCTGGGCGCCACCGGCAACTATATCGGCGGCACCTACGGCAGCCTGGCCAACACCGGCACCCTGACGGGCACCTTCGGTGTGCTGGTGGGCAGCCTCGGCACCCTGGACACCTTCAGCAACAGCGGGCTGATGTCCCTCACGGGCAGCACCCGCATCGGCGTCTATGATCGTAGCGGCACCATCGGCGTGGTGGATAACAGCGGCACCGTCGTCGCCAGGAACGGCGTCCAGGTCGACACGGGCGGAACCGTGGGCACCATCGCCAACAGCGGCACCATCACCGCCGCCGCCTCAGGTATCGAGCTGTATAACGCCCAGGCTGGGCTGATCACCAACACCGGCACCATCGGCGGCACCGCCGTGTTCGCGACGGGTATCAATCTGCTGCAAGGCGCCAGGGCCGAAACCATCGCCAACGCCGGGCTGATCACCGAGACGGGCTATGGCGGTAACGGCATCGTCAACTATGCCGGCAGCACCATCGGCGCCGTGCTCAACAGCGGCACCATCGTCGCTGGCGGGATGGGGGTGTTGAACTATGCCAGCATCGCCAGCATCGGCACGCTGATCAACAGCGGCGTGATCAGCGGCGGCACGGGCGCCATCATGAACACTGACGCCGGCACCATCGGCGTGTTGATCAACACCGGCACCCTGTTGAACTCCAGCAACAGCGGCTACGCGCTGGCCAACCACAACGGGGCCGTCATCGGCACCCTGATCAACGCCGGCGTCATCGCGGGCACGGTGACGGGCGCCCTCTACGCCAGCGACACCATCGGCACGGATTTCACCATCCAGGGCGGCGACAACGGCACGGTGGGCACCTTCACCAGTGGGAACATGCTGGCCAAGGGCATGATCTCCAACACGATGGGTAACGTCACCTTCACCTCCGGCGCCCTGCTGCTGCACGACGACATTTACGTCCCCAACTATTCCGTCACCAACATCGCCGCCGCCCTGACCCTGGACACGCCAGTCACCATCACCGGCGCCTACAACCAGTTGGGCGGCACCCTGGCCATGGGCACGGCCGGCGGGCTGTCGGTCACGGGCGCCGCCGGGCTGGCGGGCCAGTACCAGGCCACCCTGACCGGCGACGCGGCCGCCAACTATATGGTGGGCGACACGGCCGGCACCCTGGTGCAGGCTGACGGCGGCGTGACCTACAGCGGCAGCCTGACGGGCGCCACCGCGCTGGACGGGCACCTGCAGTTGCGCGACGGCACCACGTCCAACCAGCTGCTGGCCTTGGCCACCACCGATTACATCGGCGCCGGCTATGGCACCATCACGGTGGGCAGCGGCACCCTGCTGTCCGGGCCCACGGCCCTGTACATCGCCAGCACTGGCAGCTTGGGCGCCCTGGCCAACAGCGGCACCATCGCCGGCGCCATCACCAACGACAGCGCCAACGACCTGACCATCCTGGGCGGTACCGGTGCCGCGACCGGCACCCTGACGGGCGGCAGCCTGACCAACCAGGGCACCATCACCAACACGCTGGCCAACGTCGTGCTGGCGGGCGGCAGCCTGTTGTTGAACGATACCGTCAATGTCGGCACGGGCACCCTGGCCAACACCGGGGCCGCCGTGTCGCTGACCACCGTGGTCAACGTCACCGGCAACTACAGCCAGGCGACCGGCACGCTGGCCCTGGCCACAGGGGCGGAACTGGTAGTCAGCGGTGCCGCCACCATCAGCGGCGGCACCGTCGCGGCCGCCGCCCTCTCCGACACCGGCAACTATCTCGTCGGCAGCATCTACGGCACCCTGGTGGCCGGCGGCGCCGGGTCCAGCTATACCGGCGCCACGGTGATCGGCAGCAACATCCCCGGCATGGGCAGCACGGTGGCCGGCAACAACCTGGCGCTGTTCGCCACCGGCAACTACATCGGCGCCAGCTATGGCAGCTTGTCCAACAGCGGTACGCTGGCGGGTGCCGTGGCCCTGCAGGTCGGGGGCACCGGCAGCCTCGGCACTTTCAGCAACAGCGGATTGGTCACGGGCGCCTATCGCCCCATCCTGAACTACAACACCCTGGGCCTGCTGGAGAATCAGGCCGGCGGCACCATCACCGTGACCGCCGCCGGCACCCTGCACCAGGACACGGCGGCCATCTACAATGGCCAGTTGGCCTCCATCGGCGCCATCACCAACGCCGGCGTGATCGCCGTCGCCAACGCCCCCGGTGATTTGAGCGTCTACGGCATTTACGCCATCGTCAACAATGGCGGCACCGTCGGCCAGATCACCAACACCGGCACCATAACCGGCCGTGCCGGTATCTTCAGCGCCAACAGCGGCTCGAACGTCATCGGCACTATTGACAATCGGGGGTTGATCAGCGGTCGCAGCGACATCAGCCTGCAGTTCACGCGTGCCACCCTGGTGACGAACAGCGGCACCCTCACCGGCGTGGGTAATGCCAGTGTCAGCCTGTTGACGGGCTACTTCGCCACCATCGGCACTGTCGTCAACAACGGCCTGATGGCGGCAGACCATGGCGGCGGCGGCATCAGCAACAGCTACGGCAGCATCGGCACGGTGCTGAACCAGGGTACGATCCGCGTCAGTGGCAGCGGCACGGCCATCTCCAGCTATAACGCGATGATCGGTACCGTCGTCAACTCCGGGGCCATCCTGACCGGTGGCCAAGCCATCGCCATAGTGGGGCAATACGGCGCCGTTCTAGGCACCCTGGTCAACACCGGCACCATCAGCGCCCGCACAGCCCTCCGCTTTTATGGCAATTCCAGCCTGGGCGGCATCGTTAACAGCGGCCTGATCCAGGGCACCATCATGAACGGGGACGCCACCGGCGCATGGACCGGGCAGGTGGACACCGTCGTTAGCAACCTCACCCTGCGGGGCGGCACCGGCACCACGGTGGGCACCTTCGCCGGCCTGACCGGCAAGGGCCTGATCGACAACAGGACGGGCGACCTGACCTTCGCCAGCGGCAACCTGCTGTTGAACGACGACATCCTGGCCACGGGTCACAGCGCCATCAACAGCGCCGCCGCCCTCACTCTGGGTAGCGCCATCACCGTCACCGGCACCTATGTGCAGGGGGGCGGCGCGCTGGTGATCGGCAACGCCAACACCCTGCAGGCCGACAGCGCCACGGTGACCGGCGGCCAGGTGGGCCTGGACGGCCTGGGCAATTATGTCGTCGGCCAGGCGCAGACGGTGATCAGCGCCACCAGCGGCGCCTACAGCGGCGCCACCCTGAACGGCACCATCGGCACGGGCAGCGCCATCGTCCTGGGCACCCTGGTCCAGAGCGGCGGCGCGCTGCTGGCGCAGTTCAGCAGCGACTACGTCGGCGGCAGCCTGGTCACCCTGACCAACAGCGGCACCATCACCAGCGCCTTTCCCGGTATCGCCGTCGCCACGACTGGCAGCGTCGGCACCCTGACCAACGCCGGCGCGGTCATCGGGACCCAGCAGGCCGTGGTCCTCAGCGGCATCGTCGATACCCTGGTCAACACCGGCACCGTCAGCGCCGTCACCGCCATCGGGCTGTCCGGTACCGTGGGCAGCGTACTCAACACCGGCGTCGTCCGGGGTGCTGTCGCCCTGTTTGGCGACAGCACCACACGCTTCACCAATACCGGCACCATCACCGGCGCCTACAATTCCCTCGTCGGCATTTCCTACGCCGGCCTGATGGCGGCCTCCAGCATCGGCACGCTGGTCAACAGCGGCACCATCAACGCCCAGTACGCCCTGCTGATGGCGGGCGCCCAGGGCAGTAACAGCATCGGCACGCTGATCAACAGCGGCGTCATCGCCGGCAACCTCGTCAACGGCAACACCGGCGTCCTGGGTTTCCTGCCCAGCGACACCGTCGCCGGCGACCTGACCATCCAGGGCGGCGGCAACGGGGCCGTCGGCACGTTCACCGGCCAGGCCGCCAAGGGCCTGATCCAGAACAAGCTGAGCAACCTGGTGTTCAGCGGCGGCAGCCTACTGCTGAATGACGATGTCGATGTCACCGGCCATACCGCCCTCAACAGCGGTGCCAGTCTGACCCTGACCAGCACCATCGATGTCACCGGCACCTACGTCCAGGGCAGCGCCGGCACGCTGGTGGTGGGGAAGGGCGGCCAGATGGCCGTCGATGGCCGGGCCACCATCGCGGGCCAGCTGCGCGCGGGCGTGGCCACCGACAATTTCCTGCCGGGCCAGCAGGCCACCCTGGTGACCGGCAGCGTGGGGTCGGACTACAGCGCCGCGACCATCGCCAGCAACCTGGCGCACCTGACGTTGACCAACACCATCGCGAACAGCGCCGTGGTGGTGACGGCGCAGAACTACTACATCGGCGGCAGCCTGGGCGCCGACATCACCAACACCGGCACCGTCACCGCCGCCACCGCCGTCTACATCGCCGGCGGCGCCACGGCCGTGGGCACCCTGGTCAACAGCGGCGTGATCGCCGGCGACGTCATCGACGACCGCGCCGGCGCCAGCCTGATGCTGGCCGGCGGCGCCAGCATCGGCACCTTCACCGGCGGCACCATCACCCACACCCAGGGCGACATCCACATCACCCAGGGCACCATCCGGCTGAACGATTCCGTGAACGCCGGCACCGGTACGCTATCCATCGACAGCCCCGCCCTGGTGACGCTGGGCGGCGCCGTGGCCGTGACTGGCACCCTGCGCATGGCCGGCGGCCTGTTGATCGGCACCAACCCCAACCTGCTGACGGCCGACAGCGCCACGCTGACCGGCCGGGTGCTGACGGACGCCCGGGGCAACTACCTGGCGGGTGACACCTCCACCCTGATCCAGGCCGCCACCGCGGACTACAGCGCCGCCACGCTGGCCAGCCTCACCGGCTTCAGCGGCAGCGTGGCGCAGCAGGGCGGCGCCCTGGTCGTCCATTACCTGAACGACTATGTCGGCGCCGGCCTGGCCAGCCTGGACAACACCGGCACCCTAGGCGGTAGTGGCTATGGCGTGTATGTGGCCAGCACCGGCAGCATCGGCACGCTCAGCAACAGCGGTGCGCTGGGCGGCTTGGCGGCCGGCGTGGCCAACGCCGGCGGCACCATCGGCACCCTGGTCAACACCGGCACCATCAATGCCGCCTACGCCTTGGGCCTGGGCGGCGGCGGTACCATCGGCACCCTGGTCAACAGCGGCGTGATCGCTGGCACCCTGGTCAACGGTGACAACAACCTGGTCGGGTTGGGCGTCGACACGGTGGCCGCCAACCTGTCCATCCAGGGCGGCGCCGGCACCCTGGTCGGCACCTTCACCGGCCAGAACCTGACCGGCAAGGGCAGCATCCTCAACCGCCTGAGCGACCTGGCGTTCACCGGTGGCAAGCTATGGCTGAACGACGACATCAACGTCGGCGGTCACACGGTCAGCAACCTGGGCGCCGACGTCACGCTGACCAACGCCGTCACCATCACCGGCGCCTACACCCAGGCGGCGGGCGGCATCCTGCGCGTGGGCGGCGGGGCCCACCTCACCGTCACCGGCGCGGGGACCGTTGGCGGCACCGTGTTCGCGGGCCTGGCCACCGACACCGCCACCCTGGGCCAGGTCGAGACCCTGATCGCCGGCGGCAGCGGCAGCGACTTCGGCGCGGCCCAGGTCACCGGCGTCACCGGTATGGCGGTGTTCGGCGGCGTCAGCAGCAACGCCTTCGGCGACACCGCCCTGGTGGGCTTCCATACCAACTATTACATCGGCGGCAGCCTCGGCACGCTGTCCAACAGCGGCAACATCGGCGCCGGGACCATCGTCTACATCGCCGGCACCGGCACGCTGGGCCTGCTGTCCAACAGCGGCACCATCGCCGGCAACATCGTCAACCGCAGCGCCCGCGCCCTGTCCATCAGCGGCGGCACCGGCGGCGCCGTGGGCAGCTTCACCGGCGGCACCATCACCAACACGGCGAGCGACCTGGCGCTGGTCGGCGGCGACCTGTCGATGGCGGACGCCATCGATGTGACCGGCCACACCCTGGTCAACAGCGGCGCCAACGTCACGCTGGGCGGCACCATCGCCGTCAGCGGCGACTACAGCCAGACCGCCGGTTCCCTGGTGATACAGCCGGCCAGCGGCGAACTGAACGTCAGCGGCAACGCCAGTCTGACGGGCGGCACCGTGGCCATGGCGGGCTTCAGTGTCACCGGCAACTATTTCGCCGGCACCCTGGGCACCCTGGTGCATGCCGGCGGTACGCTGACCGGCGGGGCGGCCGTCACCGCCGCCGGCGTGGGCAACCTGAACATCGCCAGCAGCATCATCGGCGGTGACCTGCTGGCCCTGATCGGCAACGACTATATCGGCGGCACCCTGGGCAGCCTGGCCAACATCGATACCATCAGCAGCCAGACGGCGCTGTATGTCGCCACGACGGGCAGCATCGGCAGCCTGGCCAACAACGGCACGCTGACCGGCCAGTACGCGGGCCTCAGCAACGACGGCACGATCGGCACCTTGGTGAACGCCGCCACCATCAACCAGCGCGGCGGCACCTTCAGCAACGCCATCGGCGCCTCGGTCGGGCTGCGCAACACCGGCGTCATCGGCGGCCTCAGCAACAGCGGGATGATCAGCGCGGCCAACACCGGCCTGTACAACATCGCCAGCATCGGCACGCTGGCCAACAGCGGCATCCTCACCGCCGGCAACTTCGCCTTCCGCAACAGCAGCAGCCAGGGCGTCGGCGGCACCATCGACACGCTGGTCAATGCCGGGCTGGTCAGTGGCCGGGTGGGCGCGGTCGTCGTCAATGCGGGCATCATCGGCCTGCTGGACAACAGCGGCACCGTTTCGGCCGTCATTTCCGCCGTTGGCGTCAACGGCGGCACCATCGGCACCCTGCGCAACAGCGGCACGATCACCGGTGACGTGGGGGCTGTGGCTGTCAGCAACCTCGGCAGCATCGCCACCATCCTGAACAGTGGCCTGATCAGCAGCACCGGCAACGCCCTCACCATCCGCAACAATGCCACCCTGGGCCTGCTGATCAACAGCGGTGTCATTGCCGGCAGCATCCGGAACAGCAGCGCGAACACCCTCAGCATCCAGGGCGGCGATACCCTGGCCGGCACCTTCACCGGCCTCAATGGCGATCGGGGCCAGATCGTCAACACGGCCAGCGACGTGGTGTTCTCGGCCGGCACCCTGCTGCTGAACGACGACATCACCGCCACCGGCCATGCCGTGCGGAACACCGGCGCCACCATCACCTTGGCCGCCGCCACCAGCATCTCGGGCGATTACGGCCAGAGCGGCGGCATCCTGGCGCTGAACGCCACGAGCACCCTGGGCGCCAGCGGCACCATCAGCATCGGCGGCGGTGCCGTGCAGGTGAACAACCTCTCGGCCATGGCCAACTACCTGCACCCCACCCTGGGCGTGCTGATGACGGGTGCCGCCGCGTCCGACTACAGCGGCGCGCAGTACCTCAGCGGCGTCGATGGCTTGGCCGTGGGGGGCGTGGCGGCCAATGGCACCCTGACCGGCCTGGTGCTGAACGACTATATCGGCACCACCTATGCGACGCTGGGCAACAGCGGCACCGTCCAGGTCGCGGGCGGCATGGCCCAGTTGTACGTGGCGGCGTCGGGCAGCCTGGGCGGCTACACCAACACCGGCAGCCTGTCCGGCGGCGGCAGCGACTTGCTGCATGTCGCCGGCACCATCGGCACGGTCAGCAACAGCGGCGTGCTCACCGCCGCCAGCCAGGCGCTGCATGTGGCCGGCGGCACCGTCGGCGTCCTCTCCAACATCGGAACGCTGGCCGGCAACGCCTGGGGCCTGTCCAACCAGGGCGGTATCGGCAGCCTGTCCAACACCGGCTGGATCGGCGGGCTGGCCGACAGCGGCAGCATCGGCACCCTGGACAACGCCGGTTCCATTACCGAGGTGGACGTCAGCGGCCAGGTGCAGTCCCTGCTGAACAGCGGCCGCATCGGCGGCAACGCCAACGGCATCTATCTGGCGCAGGGCGGCACCATCGCCAACCTGTCCATCACCGCCGCCGGCGTTTTGGCCGGCACCCAGCTGGGCATCCAGAGTGAAGAGCGGATCGGCACCCTGGTGAACGCCGGCCTGATCCAGGGCGTCGACGCCGGCATCAACAACCGCCGGGGCACCAGTACCATCGACCTGCTGAACAACCAGGGCACCATATGGGCCACCGGCAGCAGCGGCATCGCCATCAACAACCAGGGCACCATCGGCACACTGGTGAACAGCGGTGCCATCACGGCCGCGTTCCCCTTGGGCACCGGTATCGGCGGCGGCGGTATCGGCCTGGTGACCGTCACCGGCAGCGGCCGGGTCACCGGCGCGCGCGGCATCGTGGCGGAGTCTATGAACACGCTGGCGAACAGCGGCACCATCGTCGGCTACACGATCGGCGTGCTGGCCGATGGCGTGCTGGATACGCTGCTGAACGACGGCACCATCGCGGGGGGCACCTTCGGCGGCACGCTCATCGGCGGCCAGGGCGTCGTGTTCAACAACGACTTCACCCTGCTGCGCAACACCGGCACCATCACCGGCGGCTACGTGGGCGTGGGCGCCTTCGGGACCCACGGCACCGTCGACAACCAGGGCAGCATCGTCAGCGCCCATGCGGCCATAAGCGTCAACGGCCTGGACGTACTGACCAACAGCGGGTTGATCAGCGGCGGCAGCGGGGCCGTTTCCAGCAATAATGGCGTCGCCAGCCTGGTCAACAGCGGCACCATCGCCGGCGGTACCGTGGCCCTGTCCGGCGCCTTCGGGGGCATAGATAATTCGGGCCTGATCCAGGGCCCGGTGGCGGCCCAGTTCACGGGCGCGGTCACCGGCTTCGGCAACAGCGGCGTCGTGGCGGGCGACATCGTCGCCACCATTGGCGACCTCAGCATCACTGGCGGCAGCGGCACCCATGTCGGCACCTTCACCGGCTATGCCGCCAACACCATGGGCACCATCACCGTCACCGGCGGCAACCTGGTGCTGGCGGGCGGCAATCTGCTGCTGAACGACCAGGTGGCCGGCAGCGTCGTCAACGGCGCCGCCGCCGTGGCCATCGGGTCGGCGGTGACCGTCACCGGCGCCTACACCCAGGCGGCCGGCGGCGCGTTGCAGGTCAACAGCGCCAATCCACTGCTGGTCACCGGCCAGGCCACCGTCGCCGGCGGCGTGGTGGTGGGGCAGGGTGCCGCCAACTTCACCGTCAGCCAGGCCACCACCCTGGTCAGCGCCGCGGCGGGCTCGAACTACAGCGCCGCCACGGTCGGCGGGCTGGCGGGCATGAATGTGGCCGGCACGGTGGACGGCAACGGCCGCCTGATCGCCACCTTCCAGAACGACTACATCGGCGCCAGCCTGCCGACTCTGACCAATACCGGCAGCATCAGCGCCAACACGGCCGTTTATGTGGCGGGCACGGGCAGCCTGGGCACCCTGGTCAACAGCGGGCGCCTGTCCGGCACCCTGGCCGCCGTCTCCATCGCCGTCGGCGGCGTGCTGGACGTGCTGGACAATGAACAGACGGTGGACGGCAACGTCATCAACGCCGGCAGCCATGTGCTGACCATCGTCGGCAACAGCAGCCAGGCCAGCGCCTTCCAGAACGGCACCATCCGCAGCCGGGCCGCCGACATGGTCCTGGCCGCCGGCCGCCTGTCCCTGGGCGATGTCGTCGACGTGGGCGCCCAGACGCTGCGCAACACCGGCGCCACCATCCTGTCCAACGCGCCGCTGAACGTGCTGGGCAACTACCGCCAGACGGCGGGTGAGCTGGACGTCGTCGCCACCAGTGGCGCGGCGCGGGCCAGCGGCAACATCGACCTGGCGGGCGGCCAGGTGACGGTCTACGCCGGCAACGCCAACATCCTGGCGGGCGACGTCAGCACCATCGCCCAGGCGGGTGGCACCCTGGGCGTGAGCGGCGCCACCATCCAGGGGTGGAATCTGTCCATCACCAGCGCCGTCAGCGGCGGCAACCTGCTGGTGACGGCGCATACCGACTACCTCGGCGCCTCGACCACCAGTGTGGTCAGCAGTGCCGCCATCGACGGCACCGCCGTCGCGGCCTATGTGGCCACATCCGCCACCATCGGCACCGTCACCAACCAAGGCACCTTGTCCGCCCGGTCCAACACGGCGGTGCAGTTGAACGGCACCATCGGCACCCTGGTCAACACCGGCCTGATCGCCGGCCAGGACGGCGCGCTGTCCATCACCGGCCGGCTGGACACCCTGGCCAACGCCGGCGTCATCGCGGGCGACATCACCAACGCCACCAGCCACGCGCTGGTCATCGCCGGCGGCGGCACCGGAACCGTCGGCACCGTTGCCGGCTATGCCGGCGGCATGCGCGGCACCATCAACAACACGCTGGGCAGCCTGACCTTCGCCGCCGGCAATTTGCTGGTGAACGACGATATCAACGCCGCCGGCCAGACGGTGACCAACAGCGGCGGCACCCTGACGCTGGGCAACGGCGCCATCACCGGCGCCTTCGTCCAGACGGGCGGCACCCTGTCCATCATGAGCCTGGCGGTCAGCGACGCCGTCAGCCTGACCGGCGGCGTGCTGGTGGCCCAGGGCGTTACCGCCACCGGCAACTACCTGGCCAGCACGCTAGGCACCCTGGTCGCGGCCGGCGCCGCCTCCAGCTACGCCGGCGTCACGCTGGCGTCCGACCTGACCGGCCTGAACGTCGTCGGCCAGACCGTGGGCAACGACCTGCTGGTGGTCGCCAACAACGACTATATCGGCGGCACGCTGGCGACCCTGACCAACAGCGGCAGCCTCAGCGCCGTCACCGCAGTCTACATCGCCGGCACCGGCAGCCTGGGCACCCTGGTCAACAGCGGCACGCTCAGCGGCGGCATCACCAACGCCTCGGCCCACGCGCTGGCCATCGCCGGCAACACCGCCGGTGGTCTGGGCCTGCTGACCGGCGGCACCATCCGCAATACCCAATCCGACCTGACCTTCACGGAAGGCGCGCTGCGGCTGGAGGACGCCATCGACGTCACCGGCCATACGGTGGTGAACAGCGGGGCCAACCTGGTCATCGGCGGCACCGTCGCCGTGGCCGGCAACTTCAGCCAGACCGGTGGCAGCCTGCTGCTGGACCTCTACGGCAGCCGGCTGGCCGTGTCCGGCAGCGTGGCCCTGACCGGCGGCGACCTGACCATCACCGGCGCCAGCAACCTAGCCAACTACACCGTGGGCTCCGCCCTCTCCACCCTGGTTTCCGGCGGTGCTGGCGCCAACTACACCGGCCTGTCCATCACCACCGACCTCACCGGCTTCAACATCGGCAGCAGCATCGCCGGCAATGCCCTGGTCGCCGTGGCCTTCAGCGACTATATCGGCGGCACGCTGGGCACCTTGAACAACACCGGCACCATCACCGGTGTCATGACCGGCCTGTATGTCGCCGGCACCGGCAGCCTGGGCACCTTCACCAACACCGGCGCCATCGCCGCCAGCGGCCGCGCCGTGGCCATCAGCCCTTACGGCACGGCCGGCCGGGTGGACACCCTGGTCAACCGGGGCGACATCACCGGCCGAACCGCCGTCTTCGTCGGCATAGGCGGCCGGGTGGGCACCCTGGCCAACAGCGGCACCCTGGCCGGAACCGGCTATGCCGCCGTCAACAACTTCGCCGGATCCATCGGCCTGGTCCAGAACAGCGGCACCATCGCGTCCTCCTACCCCTATTCGGCCCTGGCCAACAACTGGGGGGCCGTGATCGGCACCGTGTCCAACACCGGCGTGCTGCAAGGCCTGTACAACGGCGGCACCATCGGCCTGGTCAGCATCGGCACCGCCGGCATCATGCACGGCTGGTTCACGGGCCTGGTCGATGCCGGCACGCTGGCGGCTGTAATCAACGACGGCCAGATCTCCGGTCCCACCGGCGTGCGGGTTGGTGGCAGCAACGGCAACGCCGGCGGCGGCAGCATGGGCACGCTGACCAACGCCGGGACCATCAGCGGCACCTCGCGCGGCATCGACAATATGGTCAGCGGCGCGCTCAGCCCCACCATCGCCTGGTTGGACAATACTGGCCTGATCACCAGCGCCAACGGCGCCGCGATCTTCAACGAAGGCTCGGCCGGCGCGTTGGGTACCCTCGGCACCCTGGCCAACAGTGGTACCATCCAGGGCGTCGTCGGCCTCGCCAACGACGGCACGCTGGGCGCCCTGCTGAACAGCGGCACCCTGGCCGGCAGTGCCGCGGCCCTGACCATCGGTGCGCTGGGCACCCTGGGCTATTTCCAGAATGATGGCCTGGTGGCGGGTGACATCGTCAACCTGGCCGCCCGGGACCTGACCATCAACAACGCCGGATCCACAGGTACGTTCGGTGGCGGCACCTTCACCGGCTACGGCGCCAGCATCCAGGGCACCATTCGCAACACCGGCGGCAACGTCGTGTTCGCGTCCGGCGTCCTGACGCTGAACGACGCCATCGACGTGGGCAGCCACACGGTGGTCAACAGCGGCATCGCCCTGACCCTGGCCGGCAGCATCAGCATCACCGGCGACTATGCCGAGGCCGGCGGCACCGTCACCATGGCCCCGGGCAACCAGCTGGCCGTCAGCGGCGTGGCCAGCATCAACGGCGCCGTCTTCTCCCTGACCGGCCAGACGGCCACCGGCAACTATCTGGCCGGCACGTTGGGCACGGTGGTGGCCGGGGGCGCGGGTTCCGACTACAGCGGCACCTCGCTCACCGCCGGCTACCAGGGCGTGGCCGCCATCTCCACCGGCGGCAACCTGATGGCCGTGGCCACCAGCGACTACATCGGCGGCAGCCTGGCGTCGGCCGGCAACAGCGACACCATTGTCAGCAGCCTGGCCTCCAGCTTCCTGACGGTGGCCGGCACCGGTACCCTGGGCAGCTTCACCAACAGCGGCAGGTTGACGGGCGGCGTCTTCCAGGTGGATGTGGCGGGTGTCATCGGCACCTTCGTCAACACCGGCAGCCTCAGCGGCAACAGCCTGGCCGTCCATATCGACACCATCGGCAGCGTCGGCACCCTGTCCAACAGCGGCGTGATCGGCACCGCCGGCAACCAGGTGGGCATCGCCGGCACCCTGGGCCTGCTGTCCAACAGCGGCGCCATGGGCGGCGTGTCCGTGGGCGGCACGGGTACGCTGGGCACCGTGGACAATAGTGGCCGCCTCTCTAGCGTGCTGGTCGCCCTGGGCGGCCACCTGGACAGCCTGGTCAACACCGGCTGGATGGGCAGCCTGGGCGCCGGCGGCCTGGTCGCCCTCATCAGCAACGGCGGCACCATCAGCGGCGGCCCCACCGGGATCAACCTGACCCAGGCCAGCATCGGCAGCCTGTCCAACACTGGCACCATCAGCGCCGGTGTCGCCGTGGCCGTTGACGGCAGCAGCACCATCGGCATCCTGGACAATGCCGGCTCCATCACCGAGGTGGACGTCAGCGGCCGGGTGCTGTCCCTGCTGAACAGCGGGTCCATAGGCGGCAATGCCAACGGCATCTACCTGGCGCAAGGCGGCACCATCGACAGCCTGTCGATTGGCGCCGGCGGCGTGCTGGCCGGCACCCAGCTGGGCCTCCAGAGTGAGGAGCGGATCGGCGCCCTGACCAACGACGGCCTGGTCCAGGGGGCCAGCACGGGCATCAACAACCGCCGCACCAACAGCACCATCGACCTGCTGAACAACCGCGGCACCATCTGGGCCACGGGCAGCACCGGCTTCGCCATCGACAACGCCGGCACGATCGGCACCCTGCTGAACAGCGGCGTGATCCGTGCCGAGGCACCCATGGGCACCGGCGTCGGCGGCAACGGCCGCATCGGCCTGTTGTCCATCACCGGCAGCGGCCAGGTCATCGGCGCCCGTGGCGTTGATGCCGGAACCGTGGGCACGCTGGCGAATAGCGGCCTCATCGACGGCGGCACCATCGGCGTCCACGTCAATGGCGGTGTGGACACGTTGGTGAACGCGGGCACCATCCAGGGCGGCACGCTCACCGCCGGCATGACCGCCGGCCAGGGCGTCGTCTATGACAACGCCATCGGCCTGCTGCGCAACAGCGGCACCATCAGCGGCGGCTATGCCGGCGTCAGCGCCGGCGGCACGACCGGTACGATCCTCAACAGCGGCAGCATTCTCAGCCGCTTTGGGGCCGTCAGCATCAATGGCCTGGACCTGCTGAACAACAGCGGCCTTCTCAGCGGCGGCAGCGCCGTCTTCAGCAACAGCGGCATCGGCAGCCTGGTCAACACCGGCACCGTGGTGGGCGGCACCGTCGCCCTATCCGGCGCCTTTGGCGTCATCGACAACGCCGGTCTGATCCAGGGCCCGGTCGCGGCGCGGTTCAGCAACCAGGTCGCCGGCTTCACCAACAGCGGCATCGTGGCCGGCGACATCGTCGCCACCATCGGCGACCTCAGCATCACCGGCGGCAGCGGCACGAATGTCGGCACCTTCACCGGCTATGCCGCCAACACGCAGGGCACCATCACCGTCACCGGCGGCAACCTGGTGTTCGCCGGCGGCGGCCTCTGGCTGAACGACCAGGTGGCGGGCAGCGTGGTCAACGCCGGGTCCGACCTGATCCTGACCAGCATCGTCAGCATCAGCGGCGCCTACAGCCAGGCCAGCGGCACGCTGGACCTCAGCCGGGGCGCGGGGCAGCTGGTGGTGGCCGACGCGGCCAGCATTACCGGCGGCACCGTCGTGGCCAGCGTCAGCGCCGGCGCCACCTACCTGGCCGGCACGCTGGGCACCCTGGTGGCCGGCGGGGCCGGTTCCACCTACACCGGCGCCACCATCGTCACCGCCGTCACCGGCCTGGCGTCCAGCGGCCTCACCGCCGGCGGCGACCTGCTGCTGATGGTCGATAACGACTATATCGGCGGCACCCTGGCCACGCTGACCAACAGCGGCGCCATCGCCGCCGCCACCGCGCTCTATATCGCCACCAGCGGCAATCTGGGCACGCTGGTCAACAGCGGCACCCTGACCGGCAACATCCGCAACCTGACGGCCCATGACCTGGTGGTGGTGGGTGGCCCAGGGGGCGGGGCGGTGGGCACCCTGGCCGGCGGCACCATCGTCAACAGCCTGTCGGGCGTGTCCTTCATCGCCGGCGATCTGCTGCTGGCCGACGCCATCAATGTCGGCGGCAACACGGTGGTGAACAGCGGGGCCAACCTGACCATCGGCGGCACCGTGGCGGTCACCGGCAACTACAGCCAGACCGGCGGCCGCCTGATCCTGTCGCTGGGCGGCAGCCAGCTGGCGGTCAGCGGCAGTGCCGCCCTGACCGGTGGCGTGGTCACCATCACCGGCGCCAGCGGCCTGGCCAACTACACCGTGGGCTCCGCCCTGGCCACCCTGGTGTCCGGTGGCGCCGGGTCCAGTTACACCCTGTCCATCACCAACGACCTGACCGGATTTGACATCGGCAGCACGGTGGCGGGCAACGCCCTGCTGGCCGTGGCCCATAGCGATTACATCGGCGGCAGCCTGGGCAGTCTGGTCAACACCGGCACGGTCAGCGCCGCGACCGCCTTGCGCATCGCCAGCACCGGCTCGCTGGGCAGCTTCGCCAACAGCGGCGTGTTGCTGGGCGGCGTCGACGCCGTTTCCAACCTCGGCACCCTGGGCACGCTGTACAATGCGAACCTGATCACCGGCACCACCGCCGGTGTGGCGAACAGCGGCGTGCTGGGCCTCCTGCTCAATGCCGCCACGGGCACCGTGGCGGGCGGCATAGCCAACCAAGGCGTCCTTGGCCGGCTGGCCAACGCCGGTCTCGTCACCGGTGCCACGGCCATCGCCAACAGCGGGGCCGGCACCATCGCCACCGTCGCCAATACCGGCCTGATCCAGGGTGGCCAGGTGGGGTTGCTGAACGCTGCCACCATCGGTCTGCTCGATAACAGCGGCACGCTGTCCGGCATCACGGCCCTGCGCGTTGCTGCCGGCGGCAGCGTCGGCAGCATCATCAATAGCGGCCTGATCCAGGGCGACATCGTCAACCTGGCGGCCGGCGGCCTGACCATCAGCGGTGGCAACGGCACCCAGGTGGGCACCCTGGCCGGCGGCACCATCACCGGCACCGGCACCGACGTGGCCTTCAATGCCGGAACGCTGCTGCTGGCCGACGCCGTCAACGTCGCCGGCCACACCCTGGTCAACAGCGGCGCCGCCCTGGTGCTCAACAGCGTTGTGTCCGTCACCGGCAACTACAGCCAGACGGGCGGCGTGCTGGGCCTGACCGCGGGCAGCGGCGGCCTGGCAGTCAGTGGTGCCGCCACGCTGTCGGGCGGCGTCGTGGCAGCCGCCTATGACGCGGGCGTCAACTACTTCGGCGGGTCCATCGCCACCCTGGTGTCGGCGGCGGGCGGCCTGAGCGTCTCGGCCTCCATCACCAACACCGTGACGGGCCTGGCCATGGTGACGCGGCTGTCGGGCACCGACCTGACGGCCAGCATCGCCAACGACTACATCGGCGGTACGTTGGACAGCCTGACCAACACCGCCGCCCTGGGCGGGCCCACCGCCTTCTACGTGGCGGCGGCGGGCAGCATCGGCACCCTGGTCAACAACGGCACGCTTGCGGGCACCCTCAACGGTCTCGCCGTGGCCGGGGGCCATATCGACCAGATCAGCAACACCAGCCTGATCCGCGGCTCCTCCACCGCCGGCGTACAGGTGGCGGCGGGTGGCCGCCTCGACACGCTCAGCAACAGCGGTATCATCGCTTCCGACCTGGGGGTGGGGGCGCTGGTGCGGGGCACCCTGGGCAGCCTGACCAACGGCGGTCAGATGACCGGTGGCGCGGCCGCGGTGGAGGTCGGCAGCGGCGGCACCGTGGGTACGGTCAGCAACATGGCTGGCGGCACGTTGGCCGCTGGCACCGCCGCCGTCCTGGTGGCGCTGGGCGGCACCCTGGGCGGTTTCAGCAACGCCGGTGTGCTGACCGGCGCCCGTCTGGCCGACATCGCCGGCCGGGTTGCGCTGATTGGCAACAGCGGCACCTTGACCGGTGGCGCCTCCACCGCCTTCCGTGTCAGCGGCACGCTGGGCACCTTGGCCAACAGCGGTATGATCACCGCCGCCCATGGTGTGGTCAGCATCACCAGCAGCGGCGTGCTGGGCCTGCTGGCCAACAGCGGCACCATCATCGGTGACATCACCAACGCCGGCGCCCAGGATCTCACCATCACCGGTGGCGGCACCGTGGCGGGCACCTTCACCGGCGGAACCCTGACCAACCTGGCCAGCAACGTGGTGCTGGCGGGGGGCGGCCTGGCCTTCAACGACACCGTCAACGTGACCGGCCACACCCTGGTCAACAGCGGCGCCAACGTCCTGTTGTCCAGCACCTTGACGATCACCGGCGCCTACAGCCAGACCGGCGGCACCCTGGCCCTGGCGGGCAACCATTTGGTGGTCAGCGGTGTCGCCAGCCTCAGCGGCGGCACGGTCAGCACCAGCATCGCGGCGGCGACCAACGTCAACTATCTGCGGGGTGACATCCTGGGCACCCTGGTGATCGGCGGCGCCGGATCCAGCTACACCGGTGTCTTCACCCAGGTGAACGTGACGGGCCTGGGGGCGGCCGCCAGCGCCGTGACCATCGGCGCCGCCACCGACCTGGTGGCCACCGTTTCCAACAACTACATCGGCGGCACCCTGTCCACGCTGAGCAACGCCGGTACCATCGTTGCCGTCACCGCCCTCTATGTCGGCAGCGGCGGCAGCGTCGGCAGTGTCAGCAACAGCGGCGCGCTGTCGGGCAGCGTGGCGGGCGTGGTCAACAACGGCACCGTGGGGACGCTGACCAACAGCGGTACCGTCACCGGTTCCATCGCCGGCATCGCCAACGCCGGTTCCGTGGGCAGCTTCAGCAACGACGGCTCGGTCGGCGGCTCCATCGCCGGTGTCAGCAACAGCGGCACCATCGGTACCCTGGGCAATACCGGCACCGTCACCGGCACCGTCACCGGCCTGGGCAACCAGGCGGGCGCCAGCATCGGCACGCTCAGCAACAGCGGCACCGTCGCCGGCCAGATGGCGCTGAACAACGCCGGCACCATCGAGGTGGTCGTCAACAATGGCGCCCTGATCGATGCCGGCGCGCCCACGGCCGCCGGCCTCTACAACACCGGCGCCATCGCCACGGTGCTGAACGGCGGCACCATCCTGGGCGCCACCTACGGCGTCTACAATGCCGGCACCATCGGGACCTTGGCCAACAGCGGCCTAATCACGGCGCCGACGGCCCTGTACATCGACACCGGCGCCAGCCTGGGCGTGCTGGTCAACAGCGGTACTGTCACCGGCAACA
>NZ_VITN01000022.1 GCF_007828045.1 Nitrospirillum amazonense
CAGGGTCCGTAGAGGACTTCCACCTCCAAGTCACAAGCCGGTTACCAACCCGGCTCTCGGTGCTTACGCACCTCGCGCCATGCCTGGCGCACCGATGGAAAAGGCCGGGGGATGTCCCCGGCCTTTTTTGCGTTCAGCGTGCGTAGAGCGTGAAGACGGTCATGGGCGGCCGCACCCGGCTGACCCCATGGTGGAACAGGGCCACGCGGTCCATCTGCGCCGCCGGCAGCCACAAGGTGCCGTCCGCCGCCAGGTAGGGCGCATCCACCCAATGCAGGCGCTTGTCCTGGGCCAGGGTGGTCACGCCGCCGTCAGGGGCGCGGCGGCGCACGGCGTTGGCCGCCAGGTCGGTGTAGTACAGGCTGCCATCGGGGCCCATGGCGGTGCCGCCCACCGGCGGCAGGTCGATCCAGGGCTGGACCGCCGCCGCCAGGGTGGCGGCGGGCGCGGCCGGATCGTCCAGCAGGCGGGTGGGTACCCGCGACCATGGCCCTTCCAGGGGCGCGTAGTACAGCCATTCACCGTCCGGGCTGACCTCCAGCGGGTCGGCATGCACGGCCAATGGCCGGCCATCCGGCGCCATGACCATCTCCCCTTCCACCACCACCGGCCGATCGGCCGGCGCCAGGGTGGAGGGATGGCGGTCCAGCACCCGGCGCGCGGCACCGGTGATGAGGTCCAGCACGATCAGGCCGGGCTGCCCGGCATCGGTCAGATAGGCGTGATCGCCGTGAAAGCGGATGTCATCGACGTAGCTGCCGGGGCGGGCGATCTCCGGCCCCAGCGGGATGATGCGGTCCACCCGCGCGGTCTTGAGGTCGATGCGCACCACCTTGGCCCCAGCCGGCAGCGGGTTGCCGCCGAAGTCGGGCGCGCCGGTGTCCACCACCCACAGGCCACCGGCCTCGTCGCGATGAATGGCGTTGATGTTCACGAAGGCGCGGGACGGATCAGCCCCGGGGGCCCAGGCGTTCCAGGCGGCATCCGGATAGGAATGGGGCGTGCCGGCACCGTCCACCACCACCAGGGGCGGCAACTTGGTGCCCGTCCAGCGCGGGCCGGCCAGGAAGACCCGTGCGCCGTCCACGGCCACCGCGTTCCACACGGCATCGGGGTTCTGCACGGCGACGGCCAGGGATGGCGGCGCGGCCGCCACGGGCTGGCCCAGGATAAGCGGCGCCATCACGGCGGCGGCGATGCGCAGGCGGGACAGGGCGGGAATAGGCATGATGTCAGATCCTTAGGCGGAAACGATCAATGCCCAACCCTGACCTATTCAGTCATGCGCCAAAATTCCCCAAATCCTTAGACAAACTATTCATCCGTGAATGGTGACATCAGATGCCGCCGCCATCCATCAGGTCCGACAACCGATCGCGGATGCGGGTGGCCAGGGCGCGGGCGGCGTTGTCATCGCGGGCGCGGGGACGGGCGGTACCTATCCTGTCCTCCGACCGTACGGTGGCGGGCGATCCCGCCAGCAGGATGACGCGGTCGGCCAGGTAGACGGCCTCGTCGATGTCGTGGGTCACGAACAGGATGGTCTTGGACGTGCGCCGCCACAGGTCCAGCAATTCGTCCTGCAGGGACTGGCGGGTAATGGCGTCCAGGGCACCGAAGGGTTCGTCCATCATCAGCAGGTCGGGATTGACCGCCAGGGCGCGGGCGATGGCCACGCGCTGGCGCTGGCCGCCCGACAGCTGGTGCGGCCAGCGGCCGGCCTTGTCGGCCAGGCCCACCAGGGCCAGCGCCTCTTCCGCCCGCCGCCGGCGTTCGGCGCGGGACAGGCCCAGCCCTTCCAGGCCGAAGGCGACGTTGGCGCGCACGGTGCGCCAGGGCAGCAAGCGCGCGTCCTGGAACACCAGGCCGTAGGGGCGGCGGCCCTTGAGGGCGCCGGACTGGGCGTGGGTCATGGTGCCGCTGTTGGGCGGCACCAGGCCCGCCACCACGCGCAACAGGGTGGACTTGCCCACCCCCGACGCGCCGACGATGGCGATGAATTCCCCGGCCGCGACCGACAGGTTGAAGTCGCGCAGCACCACGGTGCGGCCATCGGGCGACGCGGGGTTGGGGAAAGCAAGGCTGAGATCGTGGATCTCGATCATGGGGGCCCTCTCCGCCATCTTAAGCCTTCCAGCGCATCAGGCGGTCGCGCACGGCGACGAAGCCCATGTCGACCAGGCCATAGAACAGGGCCATGGTGGCCATGTAGACGATGACGATGTCGGTCGCCAGCAGGGAGCTGGCCTGCATCATGCGCTGTCCCAATCCCGGCACGCCGAACAGCTCCGCCGCCACCACTGACATCCACGCCTGGCCCAGGCCGGTGCGCAGGCCCGCCAGGATGGCGCCGGACGCGGCGGGCAGCACGATCTTGACCAGCTTGGCCGGGGTGGAGCGGTGGCCGAACGCGTCGGCCAGCTCCAGGAGGTCGCGGTCCACGGCCTGCACCGCGCCCAATGCCGCGAAGTAATTGATCCAGAAGACGCCCAGCACGATGATGAAGATGGCGGCCGTGGGCGTGACGCCGAACCAGATGATGGCGAAGGGGACCCACGCCAGGCCGGGAATGGGGCGTAGCAGGCGCACCACCCAGCTGGTGAAATCCTCAAGCCGCCGGGACATGCCGGTCAGCACGCCGGCGGCGATGCCGCCGACCGAGCCGATGACCAGGCCCCAGAGATAATGCCCCAGGCTTTGCAGGATGGCGTCCGTCCAGGCCCCGCTGCGCACCTCGGCCGCGAAGGCCTGGGGGATGGCGCTGGGCGGCGGCAGCAGCACGGGGCGCACCAGGCCCAGGCGCGGCACCGCCTCCCACACCGCCAGGAAGGCGACGACACCCAGCAACGCCCACAGGCCGCGATGGCGCCGGGACGGCTTGGCCAGGAAGGCGGACGGGGGTATGCGCTTGCCCGGGGCCGGCAGGGCGGCCCCGGGCTGATCCGGCGATGTCGGGGGGGTCAAACGACGACGCTCACTTATGGAGTTTTTCGTAATAGCTGGCGTCGAACAGGGTATCCAGCGGCTCCGCCTTCTTCAAGACGCCGGTCTTCACCTGGAAGTCCTGCAAGGTCTTGGTCTTTTCCACGATGCGGCGGGGGTCGACCACGAACTGCGAAGCGGGGGAGGTCAGGGCGCGCTGCATGGTCTTCACGTCCACGATGCCGCGGCCCAGCACCTTTTCCACGTCGGCGGCGGCACGGGCCGGATCCTGGGCGATCAGGGTGACGGCCTTGTCCACCAGTTCCACCAGCTTCTGCACCAGTTCCGGGTGATCCTTGGCCAGGGCACCGGTGACGCCCAGCACGGTGCCCGGCTGGTCCTTGATCATGTCCTTGCCATAGGCCAGCACCTTCACCGTGGGCAGACGGTCCTGGATGATGGTCAGGGCCGGCTCGCGCACGGTGGCGGCGTCCACCGCGCCCGCCAGCAGCGCCTGCTGGGTGGCGTCGATGCCCATGGGCACGATCTGCACCTTGGCCGCATCGACGTGCTCATCTTCCTGCAGCCAGTACTTCAGCACCGTATCGGGGATGGAGCCCACGGGCTGGGTGGCGATCTTCACCGGCCGGCCCAGCTTGGCCGCCAGGCGCGCGATGGCCTCCGCCTTGGTGCCGCCCTTGGCCGCCTCGGCCGACAGATCCGGCCCGCCGGCCACCACCAGCTCCTCCACCGCGGTGGAGGCGACCACCTTCACCGTGATGCCCTGCGAGCCCGCGACCATCAGGGGGCCGATGCCGCCCATGTAGGCCTCCAGCGTGCCGGAGGCCAGGCCCAGGATCATGTTGGGGCCGCTGTCGAACTGCGTCAGCTTCAGCTCGAACCCCGCCTGCTTGTCCCACCCCTCCTGGCTGATGATGTAGGCCGGCGCCGCGCCCAGCACGGGGATGTAGCCGATGTGGACCACCGGGTCGGCCGCTTGGGTGGCGGGGGCCGCCAGCAGCGCGCCGATCAGCGGCAGGGCCGTCAGCAGGGACGAATAGGCACGACGCATGGGGCAGCTCCCTTTCGAGGTGTAACCGGAAATGCGGGGATTAAGCCGGCCGGCATAGGATCGGCATGTGCGGCAAACTGTCAATGCCCGCGCCTGCGTGCGTGATCTACCGTAAATTCAACACGCCAATATGTTGAATTGCCGCATGGCCGAACGGGATAGGGCCGGCGTGATGATCGTCACCGACAGCGGTTGGCCCTATCGGCATTCTCCACCCCGCCATCGCAGGGGGATAGACCCCAGGAAAACGGCCGATAGTGACGCCATCCTTAATTCAACATTAAAGAATCGTCATTATTATCGTTATTGACAGTGCGAACTGCGGATGACAGCCTTGGCGTCAAGGAAGGGGCGCTCCCAGCCCTCCTTCCCGGCCAGTGCCGGGCCCTTCGCCGTCCAGGAACAACCGCCCGTTCGTTCCCTTTTTCCGGTGGGGGCCCGGCCAACCGGCCCGCGGCCATTTGACGGAGCAGCTTGCGCCGCGTCACCAACCGCTAAAGCGCCACGAAGCCCCTTCGTGGTTCCTCCGGAACGTGAAGGATGACGCCATGACCCGCACTTTCCCGACCCGACGCCGCTTCCCCGCCAAGGCCACCGCCTTGTCCGGCCGCTGTCCCCGCATGCGCATGGGCTGCCGCTGTTGATGATCCGCCGGGCGCGCACCTGCACGCCCCGCCCTTGTCCAGCCGCAGCGCTCCTCCCCGCTCGGGGGTTCGAGCCATAAAACCATCGTGTTGTTTTCACACCCCCGTAATGGCGGGGGTGTAGAGGGAGCTCACCATGAGCCAGCGAATTCAAAATCAGGATACCGTCCGGGCGCCCGCGCCCGCCGCGGTCATCATCGAGACCGCCCGCCATACGGCGGGGCTGGCCGTTCAGGACGGCCGGGACGTCCAGTTCTTCGCCTCGCACAGCCTGTTCCAGGCCTTGGACGGGCAGCGTTTCCGCAGCGTGCGGGCGCTGGAGCGGGCCGTGAGCAGCCTGGAGGCGGCCATCGCCGACCAGCGCCGCACCCGCGACAGCCGCGGCCAGATCTGGCGCAGCTGGGAAGGCCCCCAGCTGGACGGCAACGGGGCCGGTCAGCCAGAGGCGGCCTGATCCTCAGCGGCCCTGTCCTCGAAATACGTGTCCCCGAACTCGGCGATCATCGCCTGGGCCTCGTCCACCAGGGCGCGGACCAGGCGGCGGTCGGGATGGGTGCATAGCGTCTCGTTCATCGCCTTGCCCAGCAGGGCTTGAGCCTGGGCCAGCAGCTTCACCGCCAACCGGTCTTCGAATTCCATGCCGCTCATCCCTTTCCTATGCCCCTGGCGCTGGGGTCATTTATTTCCCTTACTGCAAGCTTGCTCAGGCCGCCTCGGCCAAGACCTCGGCATAGAAAACCGGGTCGACATTGCCGCCGGACAGTACCACGGCGATGGTGCGGCCGGCCGTTTCCACCTTGCCGGCCAGCAGCGCCGCCAGGGCGGCCGCCCCGCCAGGCTCCACCACCAGCTTCAGGTTCGCGGCCGCGAAACGCATGGCGGCGCGCACCTCCGCCTCCGTCACCCCCAGGCCAGGACCCAACAGCGCCTGGGCCAGGGGAAAGGTGATGGTACCGGGAATGGGCGCCAGCAACGCGTCGCAGGAGGATTTTGCGCCGGGCGCGTTGGCCAGCCGTTCACCGGCCGTCAGCGACCGCGCCATGTCGTCGAAGCCTTCGGGCTCCGCCGTGTGCACGCTGGCTTGGGGGAAGGTCTGCTTCAGGCCCAGGGCGGTGCCGGTGGCCAGGCCCCCGCCGCTGCAGTTCACCAGGCAGGCGTCGACGGTCAGGCCCAGGGCCGCCGCCTGGCGCCCGATCTCCAGCCCCACGGTGCCCTGGCCGGCGATAATGTGCACGTCGTCGTAGGAAGGCACCAGCACGGCGCCGGTGCGGGCGCAGAGGTCGCGCCCGATGGCCTCGCGATCCTCCGTCAGGCGGTCGTAGAACACGATCGCGGCGCCCAGGGCACGGGTGCCCGCCACCTTGATGGCGGGGGCGTCGGCGGGCATGACGATGGTGGCCCTGGTGCCCACCAGGCGGGCCGCCTCCGCCACGCCCTGGGCATGGTTGCCGGATGACCAGGCGACCACGCCCCGCGACCGTTCCTCGGCCGTCAGGCGGCCCAGGCGGTTGTAGGCGCCGCGGAACTTGAAGGAACCGGTGCGTTGCAACACCTCGGGCTTCAGCAGCACGCGGGCGCCCACCGCCGCGTCCAGCGCCGCGTTGGTGATCAACGGTGTGACCACCGCCTTGCCCGCCAGAAGCTGGGCCGCCGCCTCGACATCCGCGCCCGTCACCGCCATCGCCGCCATGATGCGTTTCCCCTCGTTGAAACCGAGGGGTCAGGCTGGACCGCCGCCCTGCCCAAGGCAAGCCGCCGTCAGGCATGGCGCCTATTCGGCCATCTTATTCATACCGCAGCGCCGTGACCGGCTTGGCCGAGGCCACCCGGGCGGCGTGGCCCGCCACCGTGACCCAGGCGACGAGCAGGGCGGCAAGGCTGGCCAAGGCGAAGACCAGCGGATTGAGGTTGATGCGATAGACATAGCCGCCCAGCCACCAGCCCATCAGCATCCACGCCAGGGGCCAGGCGATCAGGTTAGCCACCAGCACCGGCTTGCTGAACTGCCAGACCAGCAGCTGGACGATATCGGCCACGGTGGCGCCCAGCACCTTGCGGATGCCGATCTCCTTGGTCCGCCGCTCCGCCGTGAAGGCCGCCAGGCCGAACAGGCCCAGGCAGGCGATCAGGATGGCCAGGCCGGAGAACAGGGCCAGCAACTGACCCTGCAACGCTTCGTCGGCGTAGACTTGGCGCACATGCTCATCCAGGAACTCCCGCTTCAGGGGCAGGTCGGGGAACAGGCGGCGCCAGGTGTCGTCGATGGCGGCCAGGGTCGCGGCGTCAGCTGTGGGGGCCAACCGCACCAACAGGACGGACAGCTCATCCCGCATGGCCAGATAGACGGTGCCCTCCAAAGCCTGGCGCGCGGTGCCGAACTGCACATCCGCCACCACGCCGACCACGGTCAGGGGCAGGCTGTCGCCGTAAACCACGGTGCGCCCAACCGCCCGGTCCGGCGCGCCCAGGCCCAGGCGGGCCGCTGCCGTGACCGATAGGACCACGGGAATGGTGGTGCCGGCCGTCCCCGCCCGGATGGCCGCGTGGCTGGTGACGTCGCCCGGCCGGGCCGGGTCGAACACGCGGCCGGCCAGCACGGGCACGCCCAGGGCCTGCAGATAGTCCACGTCCACCGGTTCGGTGCGGAACAGCAGGTCACGGGTCCCGTCCGGCGCCTCGGGCAGGCGGTAATTGTTGGTCCATTCGCTGCGGTCGTTGGGCACGTTGGCGGCGGCCCCCACGGCGGCGACGCCCGGAATGCGCGCCAAGGCGTCGTGCAGGCTGGCCAAGCCCGCCCGCCCCGCCGGCCGGGCCAGGCCGCGCAACACCACCGCCCCCTCCGCCCGAAAGCCCAGCTGCTGGGTGCTGGCGTAGCGGGTCTGCTGCCCCATCACGATGGTGGCGATGACCAGCACGATGGCGGCGGTGAACTGCAGCATGACCAGGGCGGCGCGCAGGCGCCCGCCCCCCGCCGCCTGCGCGCCGCGCAGCAGGTCTGTGGGTCGGGGCCGCGACAGCACGACCGCCGGATACAATCCCCCCAACAGGCCCACCAGCAGGGTTGGCAGCAGCACCGCCGCCGCCAGGCTTGTGCCGCCCAGGAAGCGCGCGTCCAGCCTGACGGCCAGCAGGGCGAGGAAGCGGGGCATGACCAATTCCGCCAGCACCAGGCCCAGAAGGCCCGCCGCCAGGGCCAGCAGCACCGATTCCAGCAGGAACTGCGCCACCAGCTGGCCACGGCGACCGCCCAGCGTCTTGCGGATGGCCACCTCCCGCGCCCGGAGGGAGGCGCGAGCGGTGGACAAGTTGACGAAATTGACCACGGCGATGCCCAGCACCAGGCAGGCGATGCCGATGAAGGCCGCCAAGGCGCCGGGCGCGATGCCCAGGCCCGCCATCGGGTCGGTGTGCATGGCCGTCAGGGGTTGCAGCTCCAGCGTTTCCACCAGGCCCGGCGCGATGTCCTGCCGGCCTTCGCGATGGGCCAGCAGCAGGGCGGGGAAGCGTGCCGGCAAGGCGCCCCCGTCCACGCCCGGTTTCAGCATCACGAAGGTCTGCAGGAACTCATCCCGCCACAGCGTGTCCTTGGCGGCGAACTCCGCATCCCAGCCATCCTGGAACCGGGTGGCAACGTTGGTCCACAGCGTCGCGGGAAATTCGCGGGAGAATATGGTGTTGGAGGGCAGGTCGCGCACCACGCCCGTCACCACCAGGCGGACGCCCGAGGTCAGTTCCAGGGTGCGTCCGAGGACGTCGGACGAGCCGAAATAGCGCCGCGCCCGGCTTTCGGTCAGCACTATGGTGCCCGGCTGCGCCAGAGCCGTCGCGGGGTCGCCCGCCAGGAAGGGAAAGTCGAACAGGCGGAAGAAGGGCGCGTCCGCCAGGTAGATGGTGTCCTCCACCGGCGTGCCGCCGTCGCGCAGCACGATGGCATGGCGCACCACCCGCACCATGGTCTCCACCTCCGCGGGCAGGTCCTGCGCCAGCGCGGGGCCCAGGGGCTTGGGTGTCTCGATCCGGCGGATCGGGGCCTGGGCTGGCACGTACTGGGCCTGGACGATGCGGAAAATACGCCCGCCCTGGCTGTGGAAACCGTCGAAGTGCGTCTCATGCCAGACGTACAGCCCCATCATGGCCGCCGTGGCGATGCCCAGCGCCAAGCCCATCACGTTCAAGGCGGTGTAGAGCCGCTGACGCAGCAGCACCCGGCAGGCGACACGCACATAGTTCAACAGCATGGGCGGCATCCCAACCTGGTCGCAGCGAGGACTATTCATAGCGCAGGGCGCGCACCGGCTTGGCGGCGGCCACCCGGGCGGCGTGGCCGGCCACTGTCACCCAGGCGATCAGCAGCGCCACCAGGCCGGCGATGACGAAGACCAGGGGATCGAGATCGACGCGGTAGACGAATTCGCCCAGCCAGCGGCCGGCCAGCACCCAGGCCACCGGCCAGGCGACCAGCGTCGCCACGACCACCGGCTTGCTGAACTGCCAGACGAGCAGGCGCACGATGTCGGGCACGGTGGCGCCCAGCACCTTGCGCAGCCCGATCTCCTTCGTCCGCCGCTCCGCCGTGAAGGCCGCCAGGCCGAACAATCCCAAGCAGGCGATCAGGATGGCGAGGCCGGAGAACAGGCCCAGCAGCTGGCCCTGGTGCGCCGTGGCGGCGTAGGTGTCGCGGATGTGGTCGTCCAGGAATTCCCGCTTCAACGGCAGGTCGGGGTAGAGGCGGCGCCAGGTGTCGTCGATGGCGGCCAAGGTACCGGCCCCGCCGCCGGCGGCCACCCGGACCGCCATGACGTCCATGAACCGGGGCTCGATCAGGTAGAGGGTGGGTTCCAGCACCGACTTGGCGCTGTCGAACTGCACGTCGTCCACCACGCCGATGACGGTCACGGCCGTGTGGTCGCCATAGATCACCGTGCGTCCCAGGGCCTGTTCCGGGGTGCCCAGGCCCAGGCGCGTCACAGCCAGGGCGGACAACACGATGCTGTCCCCCTGGGGCGCTTCCTCATCCTCGGGCGCGTCCGGCCGGGTGACCTGGCCGTCCTGGGGGTGGGCCTGATCGAACAGCCGGCCGGCCAGAACCTTCATGCCCACGGCTTCCATGTAGCCGAAGTCCACCCCCTCGGTGCGCAGCTGCAGTTCCTTCTCCTTGGGCGTGTCGGGCAGGCGGTAGGAGGAGAAGCGATCGGCGCCGTCGCCCGGCGTCCACAGGCTGCCGCCCGCCGCGATCACACCCGGGATGCGCAGCAGCGCCTCGCGCAGGGCCTGCTGGTGGGCATGGCCCGCCGGCGTGTCCAGCCCGCGCAGCAACACGACGTTTTCCGGCATGAAACCCAGGCGCTGGGTGCTGGCATAGCGCGTCTGCTGCAGCATGACGACGGTGGAGATGCCCAGCACAATGGCGGCGGCGAATTGGGCCACCACCAGGATGGCGCGCAGCCGCCCGCCGCCGGCCGCCATGGGGCCGCCCTTCAGCAGGTCGCCTGGCCGGGGCCGCGACAGGACCAGCGCCGGATAGAGCCCGCCCAGCAGACCCACCACCGCCACCAGGGGCAGGGATATGGCCGCGATCCACAGGCCCGACATGAAGTGCGCATCCATGCGCAGGTCCAGCAGCGCCAGGAAGCGCGGCATGGCCAGTTCCACCAGCACTAGGGCCAAGGCGCCGGAGATGAAGGACAGCAGCACCGATTCCGTCAGGAACTGCGCCACCAGAACACCGCGCCGCCCGCCCAGGGTCTTGCGAATGGCCACCTCCCGCGCGCGCAGGGAGGAGCGGGCGGTGGACAGGTTGATGAAGTTGATCACGGCGATCCCCAGCACCAACGCCCCCACGCCCAGAAAGGTGACCAGCAGGCTAAGGGGCACGCCGTCGTCGCTGATGCCCTCGACATGCACGCGGGTCAGGGGCTGCAAATCCAGGGTCACGCTGGGCTTGCCGGTGGCGGTATCCAGGTACTCCGTCATGCGGGCCGCCAGGAAGCCGGGGAAGCGCGCCACCAGGGACGCCGGCTCCACCCCCGACTTCAGCAGCAGGTAGGTGCGCAGGAAGCTGTGGTGCCATTGGGTGTCGGCCGCCGCGAAAGGCTCATCCCAGCCGTCGTTGAGACGGGTGGCGATGTTGGCCAGCATCTCCATATGGAAGACGGTGTTGGACGGCAGGTCGCGGATGACGCCCGCCACCGTCAGCGTCACGCCCGAGGTCAGGGTGACGGCGCGGCCCAGGATGTCGACGCTGGAAAACAGCTTGCGCGCCGTCCTCTCCGTCAGGACCACGGTGCCGGGCTGGCTGATGGCGGTGGCGGGATCGCCCGCCAGGAACGGCCAGTCGAACAGGCGGAAATAGTCGGCGTCGGCCAGGGTCAGGCGCACCTCGAACACGGCGCTGTCGCGGCGCACGGCCACGGCGTGGTTCACCACCCGCACCACGGCCTCCGCCTCCGGGAAGTCGCGCGCCAGGGCGGGGCCCAGGGGCTTGGACTGCGCGGCCACGGTCACCGCCGCCCCGCTGGGCGTGTGGTAGGTACGGATCAGGCGATGGATGCGGTCGGCGTGGGAGAAGAAGCCGTCATAGTGCATCTCGTGCCAGACGAAGAGGCCGATCATGGCCGCCGTGGCCATGCCCAGCGCCAGGCCGGCGATGTTCAGGGCGGTGTAGAGGCGCTGGCGCACCAGAACCCGCACGGCGACCTTCAGGAAATTGCCGAACATAATGCGCCCTCCCCCCTTTGCATTCCCGCTGGCCAATCCCGCCGGCGCCTATTCGTAGCGCAACGCGTCCACCGGCTTGGCCGCCGCCACGCGGGCGGCATGGCCGGCCACGGTCACCCAGGCGATGACCAGGGCCGCCAGCCCGGCCACGGCGAAGACCAGCGGGTTCAGCGCGATGCGGTAGGCGTAACCCTGCAGCCAGCGGCTGAGCCCCAGCCAGGCCAGCGGCCAGGCGATGAGGTTGGCCACCATGACCGGCTTGCTGAACTGCCAGACCAGCAGGCGCACGATGTCGGTGACGCCGGCGCCCAGCACCTTGCGCAACCCGATCTCCTTCGTCCGGCGCTGCGCGGTGAAGGCGGCGAGGCCGAACAGGCCCAGGCAGGCGATCAGGATGGCGAGGCCGGTGAAGCCCGCCAGCAGGGTTCCCTGGCGCGTCTCGCCCGTGTAGGCGTCGCGGATATGGTCGTCCAGGAACTGCCGGTTCTCGGGGATGGTGGGGAAGGTGTCCTTCCACAGCTGATCGATGGCGGCCAGCGTGGCGGCCCCGGCGGCGGGCGTCAGGCGCACGGCCATGACGTCCAGGCCCCGTTCGTCCAGCAGGAAGGCAGTGGGCTGCAGTTCCGTGCGGGCGCTGTTGAACTGCCAATCATCCACCACGCCGATGATGGTCAGCGGATAGTCGACGTCGTAGATCACCTGGCGGCCCACCGCCTCCTCCGCCGTGTGGAAGCCCAGGCGCTGGACCGCGCGCCAGGACAGCACCACCGTGCGGCCCAGGGGGTCGGTGGGGCGCACATTGTTGATACCCTCGGCCGGTGCCGCCGCCTTGGGATCGCGCAGTGCGTCCGCCGTGGCGGCGCGGTCGAACAGGCGGCCGGCCAGCAGGCGCACGCCCATGGCCTGCAGGTAGTCGTGCCCGATGAATTCGCTGCGGAAGACGATGGTGCCGTCGTCCACCGTGCCGGGCACGTGATAGTTGTCGGTGCTGTCCGACCCGTCGCTGGGCGCGTGGAAACTGGCGCCCGCCTGGCCCACGCCCGGGATGCGCAGCAGCGCCTGGCGGAAGCTTTCGATGTGGGCGCGCGCCTCCGGCTGGTGCAGTTCGCGCATCAGCAGCACGCCTTCGGCGTTGAAGCCCAGCTGCTGGCTGCTGACGTAGCGCGTCTGCTGGAAGATGACGACGGTGGAGATGGCCAGCAGGATGGCGGCGCTGAACTGCGCCACCACCAGCAGGGTGCGCACCGCCGACCCGCCCGATGCCACCGTCCCGCCTCTCAGCAGGACCGAGGCGGTGGGCCGCGACAGGACCAGCGCGGGATAAAGGCCGGCCAGCCCGCCCACCGCCAGCACCCCCGCCAATTCCGCCACCAGCAGCCAGGGGCTGTAGAGGTAGCCCCGGTCAAACCGGATGCCCAGCGCGGACACGAAGGTGGGCATGAGCACTTCCAGCAGGACGTACCCCAGCACCGCCGCCACCAGGGTCAGCAGCACCGATTCCACGATGAACTGCCCGATCAGCATGCCGCGCGGCGCACCCAGCGCCTTGCGCACCGCCACCTCGCGCACCCTGAGGGAGGATCGCGCGGTCGACAGGTTGACGAAGTTGACGACGGCGATGCCCAGCACCACGGCGGCCACGGCCAGCAGGCCATGCAGCACGCCCAGCAGGTTGGCGCTGACCCCGGTGGGATCGGTGTGGATATGGGTTAGGCCGGTCAGCACCAGGGCCTTGGCCGGCTTGTTGGTGCCGGTCGACAGATAGTTGGGGTCGCGCGCCGCCAGGAAAGCCGGGAACCGCGCCGTCAGCGCCGCCGGATCGGTGCCGGGCTTCACCAGGATGTAGGTCCGGATGAAGTTGGTGTTCCACACCGTGTCCATCCGGGTGAACCAGCCGTCGAAGTTATCGCCCAGCCGGGTCCCGATGTTGGTCAGCATGGCGTCGCGCCGCAGGTGGGTGTTGGTCGGCAGATCGCGGATGACGCCGCTGACCGTCAGGCTGATACCGTTGGTCAGCGTCAGCGTGCGGCCCAGAATATCCACGCCATTGAAATACTTGCGCGCCAGGCTTTCCGGCAGCACGACGGTGCCCGGGGCGGCCAGCGCCGTGCCGGGGTCGCCAGCGATGAAGGGCAGGTCGAACAGCCGGAAGAAATCGCCGTCCACCACCTGTATCCGCTCGCGAAAGGCGTTACCGTCGCGCGACACCACGACTGAATCGCTGTCGATGCGCACCATGGCCTCGACCTCGGGGAAATCCTGCTTCAGCGCCGGACCCAGGGGCTTGGCCGTGGAATCGTAGGTGATGGGCATGCGGCCGGGCACGAATTCCGTCTTGTCCACGCGGTAGATTTGCCCCGCCTTGCTGAAGAAGCCGTCGTAGTGCGTTTCATGCCAGACATAGAGGCCCAGCATGCTGGCGGCGGCGATGCCGATGGCGAGGCCGGCCACGTTCAGCAGGGTGTACAGCCGGTCGCGCACCAGGATGCGCACCGCCACCCGCAGGAAATTGCCCAACATCTTCATGACCGGGACTCCTTTACTCATACCGCAGGGCGACGACGGGTTTGGTGGCCGCCACCCGGGCGGCGTGCAGCCCCACCGTGGCCCAGGCGACCATCAGGGCCGACAGGCCGGACGCCACGAACAGCAGGGGATTGAGGGAAACGCGGTCGGCGAAGCCGTCCAGCCAGTGGCGCATGGCGACCCAGGCTATGGGCCAGGCGATCAGGTTGGCCACCAGCACGGGCTTGGAGAACTGCCAGACCAGCAGGCGCACGATGTCGGTGACGCCGGCGCCCAGCACCTTGCGCAGCCCGATCTCCTTGGTTCGCCGCTCGGCGGTGAAGGAGGCGAGACCGAACAGGCCCAGGGCGGCGATGACGATGGCGAGGCCGGAGAAGGCGGCGAACAGCTGGCCGGTCTTGATCTCGCGCTCGTAAACGCTTTGCAGTTGGGCATCCAGGAACACCCGGGGCACCGGCCGGTCCGGCATCATCTGCCGCCAGGTCCGGTCGATCAGGTCCAAGGCGCCGGGCATCTCCCCCGCCTTCACCCGGATGAGCAGTTGGCCATCGCTGGGGGAGGGCGCCACGAAGAAGATCTGCGGCGCCACGGCGGTGTGGACACTGGCTTGGTGGAAGTCCTCCACCACGCCCACCACGGTCATTTCTATACCCGCGCTGCCCAGGTTGCTGGGCAGTATAAGCAGCTGACCCACCGCCGCCTCGGGCGTCGGGTAGCCCAGGCGCTGAACGGCGGCACGGTTCAGGATCAGGCCGCCGTGACGCATCTTTTCCGGGTGGGCCGGATCGGCGGGGGAGAGCGTGTCGGCGGCCGACCGCCGGTCGAAAACGCGGCCGGCCAGCAGCGGCACCCCCAGGGCGGCGAAATAGTCGAAATCCACGGCGTCCTGGCGCAGCACCACCCCGTCATCGACCGTGGCGCCTGGACGGTGCACCCCGGTATTGTTTTCCGTGCCGCTGCCCGGATAGGACTGGGCCAGGGACGCCGCGACGATGCGCGGATCCTGGCGCAAGGCGTCCCGCAAGGTTTCCGCCTTTCGCACATCAGGACCGTACAGATCCGTCAGGATGACCACGTCTTCCTTGTTGAAGCCCAGCGCCCGCCCCTGGGCGTAGGCCAGCTGGCCGTAAACCACGCCTGTCGCCACCATCAGGCTGATGGAAATAGCGAACTGCAACACCACCAGGACCACGCGGAGACGCCCGCCCGCCCCGCTGCCGCCGCTGTTGCCCTTCAGCACCGGACCCGGCTGGAAGGCGGACAGGAAGACGGCCGGATAAAGCCCCCCCACGCCGCCCACCACCAGGACCAGAGCCGCCAGGCAGCCCAGCACGCGCCCGTCGCGCAGATAATCGAAGGCCAGCGACGGCTTGCCCAGGAAGGTGGTGAAGGACGGCAGCAGCATCTCCACCAGCGCCACCGCCAGGATCAGGGACAAGGTGGTCAACAGGATGGACTCGCCCAGGAACTGCACCATGATCTGGCCACGGCTGGCGCCCACCACCTTGCGCAAGGCCACCTCGCGTGCCCGCAAGGACGCCCGCGCCGTCGCCAGGTTCATGAAGTTGATGCAGGCAATGGCCAGGACCAGCACGGCGACGGCGGTAAAGATGCCGATCTCAAGGGGGCTGGTGCCCTCCACCATGGCGTTGCGCACGGGATGCAGGTGGGCTTCGGTCAGCGGCACCAGGAAGAATTTGAACACGTCGCCCAGATGAACCTCACCGGTATTGCTGCGGATGGGCGGTATGGCGGCGCCGAAGGCGGGAAGCCCCGCCTGGATGGCATCAGCGTCGGCGCCCGGCTTCAGCTTCAGGAAGGTCATGGCGATCAGGCCGCCCCAATGTTCCCGCAGGTAATCCGGAAGCTGGTTGGCCGGGCTGTCCATGGGCAGCAGCAGGGCGAAGGCGAACTGGGTGTTGGGCGGCAGGTCGCGCACCACGCCGGTCACGCGCAGCAGGTGGCCGTCCACCAGCAGCGTCCGGCCCAGCGGGTCGGCGTCGCCGAAATACTTGGCGGCGGTCTTGCGCGTCAGCACCACGGAATTGGGATCGTCCAGGGCCGTGGCGCGGGCGCCCGCCAGGAAGGGCCAGTCGAACAGGCGGAAGAAGCTGGCGTCGGCCACGGCCGCCGGTTCGCTGAACAGCGTCTCGTCCCGCTTGAGGCTGGAGGTCTGGGCCGCGACGCGGGCCACGTCCGCCACCTGGGGGAAGGCCTGCTTCAGCGCCGGACCCACCGGCATGGGTAGCGACGCCCCGTCCTCCGGCGCGCGGCCGGGCAGGGTGGCGGTGACCAGCACCTGCTGGATGCGATCAACGTCGGTGACGTCGCGGTCGTAGGTCAGTTCGTTATGGACGAACAGGCCGATCAGGATGGCCGCCGCCAGGCCCAGCGCCAGCCCGGCCACGGTGATGGCGGAATAGAGCTTGTGCTTGACCAGCATGCGCAACGCCACGGTCAGGTAGTTGGCGAACATGGGGCGGCATTCCCCCTTTCCGGCGAAGGGCGGCGGCAGACAGCGGGCAGGCGGACGGACGGAAGCGCGGCGTCAGGCGGCGCGCAGGTTTTCCGCCACCACCTGGCCGTCGAACAGGTTGATGATGCGCCGGGCATACTGGGCGTGGGGCATGGAGTGGGTGACCATGACGATGGTCGTGCCCTCGCCGTTCAGCTCGGTCAGCATGTTCATGACCTCTTCGCCGTTGGCGCTGTCCAGGTTGCCGGTCGGCTCGTCCGCCAGCAGCATGCGGGGGCGCGAGACGACGGCGCGGGCGATGGCCACGCGCTGCTGCTGGCCGCCGGACAGCTGTTGCGGCAGGTGGCTTTCACGGTGGGCGATGTTGACCTTGGCCAGCGCCTCCTTCACCCGCTCCTTCCGCTCGCGCGCCGGGATGTCGTGGTACAGCAGCGCCAGCTCCACGTTCTCGAACACCGTCAGCTCGTCGATCAGGTTGAAGCTCTGGAAGATGAAGCCGATGTTCTTCTTGCGGATGTCGGCCAGCTTACGTTCGCCATAGCCGGCCACATCCTCATCCCCGAACCAGTATTGGCCGCTGCTGGGGTTGTCCAGCATGCCCACGATGTTCAGCAGCGAGGACTTGCCGCAGCCCGACGGGCCCATGATGGCCACGAACTCGCCCTGCTTGATGTGGATGTTCACCTGGTTCAGCGCCGTCGTCTCCACCTCTTCCGTGCGGTAGACCTTGGTCAGGTCGACTAGTTTCAGCATCCTTGCCATCCCCGTCTTATGACAACAAATTCAATGATCGTTTCGTAGGCGGATCAATTCAGTTCGATACGGTCCATGCGGGCCAGGTCGCCGTAGGAGGAGACGATGACCCGCTCGCCCGCCGCCAGGCCGTCGCGCACCTCGATCATCTGGGCGTTGCGCCGGCCCAGGTGCACGCGCCGCTTCTCGGCATAGGTTCCGCCCGGCTGTACCACGAAGATCCAGTCGCCGCCCGTGTCCTGGTAGAAGCCGCCGTTAGGGATCAACAGCGCGGTGGTGGCCGCGCCCAGCTTCAGGCGCATCTGCAGGGTCTGGCCGCTGCGGATATCCTGCGGCGCGGCGCCCAAGAATTCCAGATCCACCTGGAACTGGCCGTCGCGGACCTGCGGGTAAATCTTGGCGACCTTCAGCTTGTACTCCCCGGCGCCGATGGCGGCCTCCGCCGTCTGGCCCAGTTCCAGGCGCGACAGATAGAACTCGTCCATCTGGGCCTGGACCTTGAAGCCGTCGTCGCGGTCGATGCGGCCCAGGCGCTCGCCCTTTTGCTTGGTCTGGCCGATCTCCACGTCCAGCACGGTGATCTGGCCGTCCACCGGCGCCCGCACCACCAGGCTGTCCAGGTTCTTGCGCGCCATGGCCAGGTTTTCCTCCAGGCGGCGGGTGCTGTCCTGCATCTCGGTGTACTGGCTGGCGCGCATCTTGTCGGTGGTGCGCATGGTCTCCAGCGTCAGGTCGCGCCGGCGCTCATACCATTTGATCTGGTCGCGGATGATATCGATGTCGCGTTGCGAGGACGCGCCCGTCTTGATCAGCGCCGTCTTGCGCTCCAGGTCCTTGGACAGCCAGGAGACATTGTAGTCGCACTCCGCCAGTTCACGCTGGTTGCTGATGCGGTTGGTTTCCAGCTGTAACTCGGTGTCGTGCAGGCGGTTGATCTGTTCCATCACCTGCGCCTCGCGCGAGATGATGTCCAGCTGCAGTTGGGTGTTGGACAGCTCCACCAGCGGCTGGCCGGCCTTCACCTTCTGGCCCACCTCCACCAGCTTCTTTTCCACCCGGCCGCCCTCGATGCTGTCGAGATAGACGCTGTTCAGCGGTTCCACCGCGCCGCGCACCGGGATGAAATCCTCGAACGTGCCCTGGGATACCGTGGCCACGGTCAGGCGCGATTCCGCCACCCGCACCGTCTGGCCGCCCTGGGTCTGGGTCAGGACCGCGGCCCCGCCGGCCAGGGCCAGCAGCGCCGCGCCAGCCGCCCAGGCGCGCTTGTCGGTGCGGGCGCGGTGGACCCAGCCCTTCCAGCCCTTGGGCTTTTCCACACGGCGGTCCATGCCGATGCCCATGCCGCCGGTGCCGCCCACGCCCGTCGCCTTGACGATGTGGACACCGCCAACGGAACCCTCCACGCTGGGCGAACCCGGCGCGCCCATCACAGCGCCCCCAGGCAACGGATGGCCACCACCAGCAGGGCGCTGACCAGCCACAGGTCCGGATTGACCGACAGCAGCGCATCCTCGACCCGCTCGATCAGCGACCGGGTATCGGCGACCTCTTGCATATCCATCAGGATGTCGTTCCGGACCATCATAACCCCACTTCCTTTTCAGTCGGACAGGGCAGGCCGGGAAGGGACCACCCCGCCAGCGCCCAATCACGAAGCGGACGCTGCGGGCTTCCCATTGGCAAAGGATATGCCAGATCCAGATTTATTTATTTATCAATGGGTTGGACACAAACATCGGCGTCCGGATGCGAACACTGTCCGGATGCGGACACCCGCCGCCGTGTGAATCCGAACTCTCCGCCAAAATAGCTGGGACGGGACCACCCTTTGGCAGCCCCGCCCCGCCTCAAGCCCGAATAGCCGTCACGCCGCGCGGATACCCTGGAGGAAGGTCTCGATCTCGCGCTTCAGGGTGGCGGCCTGGCCGGAGAGGGAGCCGGCGGAGGACAGCACCTCGCCCGCCGCCGCGCCCGCCTGGCCGGCGGCGCGGGTGACGTACACCACACTGCTGGTCACCTCCTGCGTGCCCACCGCCGCCTGGGCGACGCTGCGGCTGATTTCGGTGGTGGTGGCGTTCTGCTGTTCCACGGCCGACGCGATGGTGGTGGTGATTTCCGAAATGTCGCCGATGGTCGCGGCGATGGCCTGAATGGCATCCACCGCCCCGCCCGTGGCCGCCTGGATGGCCGCGATCTGGCCGGAGATCTCCTCCGTGGCCCGGGCCGTCTGGTTGGCGAGGCTTTTTACCTCGCCCGCCACGACGGCGAAGCCCTTGCCGGCCTCACCCGCCCGCGCCGCCTCGATGGTGGCGTTCAGGGCCAGCAGGTTGGTCTGCCCGGCGATGTCCTGGATCATCTGCACCACGGCGCCGATGCGGGTCGCCGCCTCGGCCAGGCCTTGCATGGTCTGGTTGGTGGTGCGGGCGTCATCCACGGCGCGCGACGCCACCTGGGACGAGCGCACCACCTGCCGGCCGATCTCGGCGATGGAGCTGGTCATCTCCTCCGTGGCCGCCGCCACGGTCTGCACATTGGCCGAGGTCTGCTCCGCCGCGGCGGACGACACGGTCGCCTGCTCCCGCGTCTCGTTGGCCATGCTGTTCATGGTGCCGGCGGCGCCGTGCAGCCGGTCGGCGGAGGTCGAGACATTGTCAAGCACGACGGCGACGGCGTGGTCGAAGTCCACGATCAGCCGCTCGACCACCTGGGTGCGGCGCATGCGCTGTTCCTGCGCCGCCACCTGTTCCAGGGCCAGCATCTCCGCCCGCTGGGCGTTCTGCTTGAACACCTCCAGCGAACGGGCCAGCGAGCCCACCTCGTCCTTGCGGTCCGTGCCCTCCACGGTGATGTCCTGGTCGCCGCCCGCCAGACGTTCCATGGTGTGCGCCATGCGCACCAGCGGACGCGCCACCAGGCGCTGCACGATCAGCCACAGCACGGTGACGGCGGCGCCCAGGCCGATGGCGCTGGCCACCACCAGCAGCAGGATGGCCCGGCGGCCCTGTTCCGCCGCCGCCGCCTTGCCGGCCGCCAGCTCGCCATCCGTCATCTTGACCTGCTGGGCGATGGCGGCGGCGGCGGCCTTGCGGGCGGTGCGACCTTCCTTCGCCGAGAAGTCATAGGCCTGGTCCAGTTCCTGGCGCAGGCCCATGGGCGCCACGATGTCCGACACCTCGGCCCGGCGCTTCACCGCCTTTACCATATCTTCCGTCAGCGGGCGGTCGGCGGTGGTGTCCACCTGGGCCAGGCGCAGGTTGGCGAGGTCCACGGCCTGGGCGAAGTAGTCGTGTCGCTGCTTGTCGAAGCCGGCGCGGGCCTCGGCGTTGCGCTCCAGCAGCAGGTTCTTCTCGGCGATCGTCCCCTCATTCATGGCGTTGGCCAGCTGCATCACCGTCTGCCGGCGCAGGGCCAGCACGTCGACCAACTGGTCCGCCTGGCGGTTCAGCGTGGTCATCGCCGTCCCGGCATAGAGGATGAGGCCGCAGACCACGATCAACAGCATGCCCAGAGGTATGGCCATCTTGCGGGTCAAGGCCAGATCGGAAATCCAACGCATCGTCATCACTCCAGAAATCCCGGAGGGCGACCCCCGTATAGGCGCACCCTCGCTGCCGGCATTTTCCATGATGAATCTGGTGGATTCGGTTAACGCGGACGACGTATGCGGAGGGATATGGCCTTGACCTGGATCAACGCCCCGCCGGCGGGACAGGTGGAAAAGAGAGCATCGCCAGGGGGCCCGCCCCGGCTGGCTCCTCTCAAGGTCTCCGCCCCATGCCCGCCCTTTCCTCTCCCGCCCCGTCCGTGGCCCAGGTGCCGCCGGCCAATCGGACGGATGGCGTCCTGAACCTGGATGGCCTGCGCGCCCTGCGCCCGGCCACGGAACCGTTTCCCCACCTGGTGATGACCGGCTTCATCGCCCCCGTCGTAGCCGTCACCGCCCGCCACGACTTTCCCGACAGCCCCCATGGCGGTCTGGTGCCCGCCCCATCGCGCGCGGAGCTGGAGCGGGGCGACCTGGACGGCTTCACCCGCCTGCTGGCCGCCTTGACGGCGCCGGAGACGACGCAGGCCTTCGCCGAGACCTTCGGCCTGGACCTGGATCCCGACGCCCTGATGGTGACGGTGCGCAGCCGCTGCGTGCCCAAGGACGGGCGCATCCACACCGACAGCGTGACCAAGCGCCTGACGGCGCTGCTGTACCTGAACGACACATGGACCGCGCCCGGCGGCCGCCTGCGCCTGCTGCGCAGCGCCGACGACATGGAGGACATGCTGGCCGAGGTACTGCCCCTGGACGGCACGCTGGTGGCGTTCCGCCGCACCGACAACTCCTTCCACGGCCACAAGCCACACGACGGCGTGAGACGCTACATCATGTTGAATTGGATGGTGGATGCAGGCACCGCCCGGCGCGAGACCCTGCGCCACGGCGTCACCGCCGGCCTGAAGCGCCTGGGCAACGCCTTCTCCGGCAAGGGGGACATGTGATGAGCTTTCCTGCCCCCCACCCTGGCGCCCCCAAGGCCGACACGCCCGCCTTCGACCCGCAGGCCTTGGACGCCGCCACCGGCCACCATGTGCGCGCCTGCCTGAACGCGGCGGACCGGGATGATCATCCCTACCGCCACTGGTATCTCAACAGCGTCTTCCCGGCCGCCGTGGCGGAGGCGCTGGCCACCCTGCCCTTCGCGGCGCCGGAGATCGACGACACCCGGGGCCGGCGGGAGACGCACAACTCCACCCGCACCTTCCTGTCGACCGACAACCAGCAGCTATACCCGGTGTGCGGCGCCGTGGCGGCCGCCTTTCAGGCGCCTGAGACGGTGTCCACCCTGGCGCGCCAGTTCGGCGTGGACCTCGGCGGATCGTCCCTGCGCATCGAATATTGCCTGGACCGCGAGGGGTTCTGGCTGGAGCCACACACCGACATCGGCGCCAAGCTGTTCACCATGCTGGTCTACCTCAGCACCGGGCCGGACGCGGAAAACCTCGGTACCGACATCATGGACGGGCCCGAGGGCGGCCACGCCGGCCGGGCGTCGGGCCGCTTCAACACCGGCTTGGTGTTCATTCCCGGCAGCGACACCTGGCACGGCTTCGCCCGACGCCCCTTCCAGGGCATTCGCCGCACCATCATCATCAACTATGTGAAGCCCGAGTGGCGGGCGCGGCATGAGCTGGCCTTCCCCGCCGAGCCTGTCGGCCTACCCTGAATTCAACTAAAAGGATAGGCTGCAACACCATTGGAGACCGCGTAAACCAGACCATATGATCGGGCCTGGCGTAGGCTAAGGGACGCAAGGGCGGTCGTGACGGTCAATTCCGACATCGGGTCCGACATCGGGGCGCCGCGGGTGGCGGAGGCGGAGCCGCCGCGCGCGCCCTCCACCATCGCGGCCCTGCGCCTGCAGATATTGGCCGCCGTGCTGATCCCCCTGGCCCCGCTGGCTGCGGCTGGATTGGAAAGCCGCAGGGACATCGTCACCCAAGCCGGCGACCGGGTGGAGCGCATCGCCGCCGCGGTGGACGAACACGCCCAAAAGGTGATCGAGAGCGACCGGCTGATCCTGGACCGGGTGCGCGACCTTGACCCCGCCCATCTCGACCTCGCCCGCCCCCGGGACACGGATCAGGTGGGTGCCGCCCTGGCCGGCATGGTGGCCGGCATTCCCCAAATCCAGGCGCTGTGGCTGTGGGATGCGCAGGGCCGGCCCCTGGCGGCCAGCCGCCATACCCCCACCGCCAGCAGGCCCGACATCACCGACAGCCCCGCCTACGGCCAGTTGCGCGCCGGCCAGACGGAAATGCTGATTCCCCCGTCCGACAGCCTGTCGGCCGGCAGCGGGACATCGGGCGATCAGCGCGTCTTCAGCCTGGCCCGCCGCCTGAGCCACCCCGACGGCAGCCTGGCCGGCATCGCCGCCGTTTCCATGTCGCTGGCCTATTTCGACGATTTCTACCGGCGGGTGACGCAAGACGATCCGGCCACGACCGTCATGCTGGTCAATCGCGAGGGCATGATCATGGCGGGCCGCCCGGTCGCGACCGATGGCGCGCGGGTCGACCCCGCCTGTCCCGGCGCCCGCGCCACCTGGCGCGCCGCCGCTCCCGATGGCACTCCGGACGCGAGTCCGCCGGATGCGAGCGCCGCGAACGAGGGGCGGCAGCGGCTGGCGGCCTGCCGGCTGATCGCCAACGCGCCGCTGACGGTGATGGTGGGCGTGGACCGGACCCAGCTGGACCGCCAATGGCACCGGCGCCTGGGCCGGCTGGCGCTGCTGGCCCTGCCGGTCATGGGTGCGCTGTGCGCCACCACGCTGCTGGCCATGCGCCGCGCCCGGCGGGAAAGGCTGGCGGCCCAGGCCCTGCGCGCGGCGGAGACCCGGCGGGAGCGGGCAGAGGGCGCGCTGCTGCGCACCCAGCGGCTGCAGGCGCTGGACCAGATCACGGGGGGCATCATCCATGACTTCGCCAACCTGCTGATGACCGTGCGCAGCGGGGCAGAGGTGCTGTGCCGCCGCCCGCACACCGAACCCCAGCGCGAGGTGTTGGACGCCATGCTGCAGGCGATCGCCTGGGGGGAACGGCTGACCCATAATCTGCGCACCTTCAGCCGCCGGCCCCGCCTGCACCTGGATCTGGTGCGTCTGTCGGACATGGCCGGCGACATCGCCGATCTGCTGCGCCCGGCGCTGCGCGGCGACATCCGCCTGGAAACGGCGCTGCCGCCCAGCCTGTGGCCCCTGCGCGTGGATAGGACGGAGTTGGACCTGGCGCTGCTGAACATGGCGGTCAACGCCCGCGACGCCATGCCCCGGGGCGGCGTGCTGCGCCTGGCGGCCGCCAACGTCCACATCGACCCCGCCAGCCATGAGAGCGAGCGCACCGGCGGCCTGATGGGCGATTTCGTGCGCCTGACGGTCTGCGACACGGGGTCGGGCATTCCGGCCGACATCTTGGATCGGGTCTTCGACCCCTTCTTCACCACCAAGCAGGACGGCAAGTCCACCGGCCTGGGGCTGGCCCAGGTGCACGGCCTGGCCCGCCAGTCCGGCGGCGCGGCCCTGGCCGACAGCCTGAACCCGGCCATCCCGAACAGTGCCGCGGCCGGCACCACCATCACCCTCTACCTGCCCCGGACCGACGAGGACGCCTCCGCCGCGGGGACCGGCACCATGCCGGCAAACGGTGTTCCGGCCAACGGTGTTCCGGCCAACGGTGTTCCAACGGTCGCCGGCAACGGACGCCAGATCCTGCTGGTGGAGGACAATCCGACGGTGGCCAAGGTCATGCGGGACATGGTGGAGGCATTGGGCTTCCGCGTCCTGGCCGCCACGACGGCCGACGCCGCCCAGTCGCTGCTGGCCGACCGGCCAGACATCTCGCTGATGGTGAGCGACATCGTGCTGCCCGGGGGGCGCAACGGCCTGGAACTGGCCCAGGCCGTGCGCCACCTGTACTCCGGCCTGCCCATCCTGCTGGTCAGCGGCTATGGCGATCGCGTGGCGGAGGCGGAGAGCCTGGGCTTCGCCATCGTGCCCAAACCCCTGGACAGCACCCAGCTGCGGCAGGCGATGTCGCGCTGTCTGGGCGCCCCGTAGCGACCGCCGCCCCCCGGGGGAAAAGGCGGGTGGGCAGAGCCGGGACTACCCCGATAAGAACGGGTCACCCCTCCCCCATCGCGCCGGGTTTCATGAAACGCCCGTCGCTGCTATACCTGGGGGGCAGACCAGCCGCCGACAGTTGACGCCGGCGCGAATGGAGGACGGGTGTGACCAGACACGAGGAACGGGTTTTCCGCTCCGCCAAGCCGAAAACGGACCTGGCGACCTTGCGCAATCAGTTACAGCGCCTGAAGGGCGACCTGGAACAATATCTGGCCCGCAATCGCAGCAGCCCGATGATCGCCCCCCTGAAGGAGCGTATCCGCGAACTGGAAGGCACCATCGCCGCCGCCGAGGAGCGCAGCGCGCGTCCGCGGTCGTCCGGCTGGACCGGTTCCATCGACGGCGCCGCCGCCCAGCGGGCCGAGGCGCCGCCACGCAGCCATGGCGGCCCGGCCGGGGGTGACCGCTTCCCCCCGCGCCGCCGCGCCGCTCCGGGTTCGGCCGCCGACGGCGACAGCGAAGAGTAAACGTCAAGGACCCGCGGGGCCGGGCGTTATGCCCGTAGCCCCGCCGTTCCCTCCAGCCGGGTCAGGCGCCCGTCGCTCCGGGATTCGGGCCGGGATTCGGGCCGGGGTTAGGGCCAGGATAAGGGGCGGCCGCGGGGCCGGGGTTCTTGGCCGCGCCATCCCCATCCCTGTCATGGTCCCCGCCCTTGCCCTTCGGGTCCGGCGGCACGGCGATGATTTCCCGCACCGGCACGCGCAGGTGCAGGGGTTCACCGATGATTTCTATATCCATGGGGGAACAGACCCAATCCGACCCGCCCGGTTTGGTCACGATGGCCAGTTGCAGGCGGGTGGACAGGTCGGGCTGCGGCATGAACAGCTTCAGGTCATAGCGCTTGTTGACGCCCACACGGATGCGCACCGTGTAGGGGTCGATGCTGTTCCAGCCATCGATGTCACGGGTGAAGAAGCAGGCCGGCTGCGCCGCCATGGGCTTGGCGCCAGGGGGCTTGGCGCCAGGGGGCCTGTCGCCGGGCGCCTCGGCCGCCGAGGCCACGGCACCACTGGCCGGACCATCCTTGGTGGCCCCGTCCGGCGGGGCGGATTGGCAGCCCGCCAGGGCCAAAGCCATCACCGCCCATATCTGCACGTACCGCTTGGTCATCGTCCTACTCCCGAATTGCCGTGGAAACGGCCCTGGAAGGCCCCGGTTCCACACCCCTTATACGGGGGAGTTCCGGCCTGACCCGCTTGCGACAAAAATTCTATCCTGCCGCCGGGGCCGGGTGTACTTTCCCTAGTGGTTCAGGGACCGTGGCATGACTAAAGCCCGGCCCTTACGGAACAATCCGGCGGCATCATCCCGCCGGGCAGGAGACGACGATACATGGCGATCCGGGTACGTGAAGATTACCGGGGTCTAACGGGGCCGGAAAAGGCCGCCGTGCTGATGCTGGCGCTGGGCGAGGAGCATGCCAGCCGCCTGTTCGCCCTGATGGCGGAAGACGAAATCAAGGAACTGTCCCAGACCATGGCCAACCTGGGCTCGGTCAGTTCCAACATCGTGGAGCGCCTGTTCGTCGAGTTCGCGGAGCAGATCAGTTCCACCGGCTCTCTGGTCGGTACCTTCGACAGCACCGAACGCCTGCTGATGAAGGTTCTGCCCAAGGAGAAGGTGGACACCATCATGGAAGAGATCCGCGGTCCCGCGGGTCGCACCATGTGGGACAAGCTGGCCAACGTGAACGAGCAGGTGCTGGCCAACTACCTGAAGAACGAATACCCGCAGACCGTCGCCGTCATCCTGACCAAGATAAAGGCCGACCACGCCGGCCGCGTGCTGCAGCTGCTGCCCGAAAGCTTCGCCATGGAAGTCATCATGCGCATGCTGCGCATGGAATCGGTGCAGAAGGAAGTGGTGGACGACATCGAGCGCACGCTGCGCACCGAGTTTATGTCCAACCTGGCGCGCACCAACCGCCGCGACGCGCACGAGATGATGGCGGAAATCTTCAACAGCCTAGACCGCAGCACGGAAAGCCGCTTCATCGCCGCGCTGGAGGAACGCAACCGCGACAGCGCGGAGCGCATCCGCGCCCTTATGTTCACCTTTGAGGATCTGGGCAAGCTGGACCCCTCGGGCGTGCAGTCGCTGCTGCGCTCCGTCGATAAGGCCAAGCTGGCGACCGCGCTGAAGGGCGCCTCGGAAACCCTGAAGGACCTGTTCTTCACCAACATGTCCGAGCGCGCGGCCAAGATCATGCGCGAGGACATGGCCGCCATGGGCCCGGTGCGCCTGCGCGACGTGGACGAGGCGCAGATGTACATGGTGCAACTGGCCAAGGACATGGCCGCCCGCGGCGAAATCGTCATCGCCTCCGGCAAGGGCGACGATGAACTGGTGTATTAAGACGGCTGTGACGGGCGGCACGGCACGCCCCACGCCGCCGGCCCATGGTTCCCGCCCCAGTTCCCGCCCGCCGGAAGACTTGCCCCATGCCCACACGCCTGCACATCGACTTCGTCTCCGACGTTTCCTGCCCTTGGTGCGTCATCGGGCTGAAGGGCCTGCAGGCAGCGCTGGCGCGGCTGGAGGGCGAGGTCGAGGCCGACATCCACTTCCGGCCGTTCGAGCTGAACCCCCAGATGGGGGCGGCGGGCCAGGACCTGGATGAGCACATCAGCCAGAAATACGGCTCCACCCCGGACCAGATGGCCCAGACGCGGGAGATGATCCGCGCCCGCGCCGCCGCCGTCGGCTTCACCATGTCGGCCACGGGTGCGGGTGGCGCCAAGCGCCGCATCTACAACACCTTCGACGCCCACCGCCTGCTGCACTGGGCGGAAAGCCAGGGATCGGAGCGTCAACTGGCGCTGAAGCTGGCCCTGTTCGAGGCCTACTTCACCCGGGGAGAGGCGCCGTCCGACACCGAGGTCCTGCTGGCGGCCGTGGCCCAGGCCGGCCTGGATACGGAGGAGGCCCGCGTCCTCCTGACCGGCGACCGCTATGCCGCCGAGGTACGCGAGGCGGAACAGCTGTGGCTGTCACGCGGCATCCAGTCGGTGCCCGCCGTGATCGTCAACGGCCGCTATCTCATCTCCGGCGGCCAGCCGCCCGAGGCCTACGAGAACGCGCTGAAAAAGATCGCGGAAGCCGCGTGACCGGTTCAGCGGAGCCGTTGCAGTCCCCGCTTTTCAAACCAGTGCTGGGCGTAGGGATTGTCGTTGTACGGCGGAATCTCGCCATAGCCGTTGCGGGCGTAGAGCTTGCGCGCCTCGGTAAGGCTGCCGTTGGTGTCCAGTTGCAGGATGTCCACGCCGGCGGCGGTCGCGCGTTCCTCCAGCGCCCGCAGCAGCCGCTGGGCGACACCCAGGCCGCGAACGGACGGCGCCACCCACATGCGCTTGATTTCCCCGTAGCCATCCCCTTTGATTTTGAGCGCCCCGCAGCCCACGGCCGCGCCGTCCAGCCGTGCGAGCAAGAACCAGCCTGAGGGCGGCACGAGTTCGCCGGGCTCCGCCGGGGCGCTGCGCGTCGGATCGAAACCGGTGTCGAACCGCGCCGCCAACTCTTGGAAATACGCCTGGAGACAGGCCTGGACCTCGTCGCTGAAAGGGTCGGCCGGCTCGATCACCACCGCCGACGCGCGCAGGAACCGCTCCACCTCCGCCATCGCGTCCAGCAGGCGTTGGCGCTGCGACAGGCCCAGCGGCTCCAGCAGTGCTGCCGCCCGGTCCCGGGAGCGCTGGTCCAGCATGTCCCATTCCCGCCGGCCCTGGGGTGTCAAGGTCACGCGCCGCACCCGCGCGTCCCGCGCGTCGGGCGTGGATGTCGTCAGCCCCTCCGCCTCGAAGGCCCGCAGCATCCGGCTGATATAGCCCGAGTCCAGGCCCAGGCGCGCGCGCAGGTCACGCACCGTCGTACCGTCACGGCCGATCTCGAACAGCAGGCGGGCCTCCCCCAACGGGCGGCCACTGCCCAGGTAATTGCCGTCCAGCACACCGATGCGGTGGGTAACCGCCCGATTGAAGCGGCGCACGCGAGAGAGTTGATCGTCGTCCATATTTCTGACTTTAGTCAGGTAATATTCGACCGTCAATCATCCTTGCCGGATAACAAACGGCCCGGCAGGTTTCCCCACCGGGCCGGTGCCCCATGAAAGCGAAAGCCTGAGCCCCTTTTGCCAGGCGCAGGTTACGCATCCCCCGCCTTCGGCCGTCTTATTCACTCGCCGCCTTCGGCCACTTTATTCACTCGCCGCCTTCGGCCACTTTATTCACTCGCCGCCTTCGGCGGCTGGGCAAACTGGATCAGGTAATTGGCGTAGTCGGCGACCTTCAGCTTGAAGTCCAGGCTTTCGTTACCGGCCATGGCGCGGGCCACGATCAGGTGGTTGCCCACGGTGGTGGGCGTCAGCTTGTAGACGCCGGCCGCCCCCTTCAGGCGGGGGTAGTAGTTGGGGTCGACGGGCTTTTCCTTAGCGGACAGGCGTTCCAGCGCCTCTTCCTCCGTCCAATCGCCAACCTCGACCTTCTTCACGAGGGTCCAGTCCTTTTCCGCCGCCCAGCCGGCGGCCAGCGCCGCGGCCACGGCATCGGCGCCACCCTCGACCACGCCCACCTTGAAGATGTTCTTGGGCAGGCCGACATCGGACGCCCATTTCGACAGGTTGGCGCTGCGCGCGACGAACAGGGTGGCCATGATGGGAACCAGTCTGTTGTTGAAAGGCGATCCCCTGGTCTACCCCAGGGCGCCGGTGGAGACCAGATTTAGCCGCGCCCCCAATCGCGACACTTTCGGAATTCGCGCAAACGTGTCACGGAAGCGGATGCAACGCTGGCCGCATCTGGGTATGGTGAGGCCGCAAACGCCAGGGGGCGGCGTTCAAGTAGACCCGTACACCGTTATTTAACACCTGCGGCCGCATTCACACGCGCTGTACTAAAACGCTACAAGAGTCGGGCGATCATCCATGTCGGCACTTCATCGGTTCCGTTTCTCCCGCTTCACGCGGATCCTGGCCACGACCTTGGCGGGCGCGTTGCTGCTGTCCACCGGCGCGCTGGCCTCGTTCCGCCTGATCCCCATAGAGATGGACATGGAGCCCAGCGGGCGCGGCGCCACCCAGATCTTCCGGGTGGAGAACGACGGCAAGGACCCCGTGGCCATCGATGTCAAGGTCATGGCGCGCGGCATGGACCAGGACGGCCAGGATGTCCTGACCGACGCTGAAGACAGCTTCGCCATCGTGCCCGAGCAGATCATCCTGCAGCCCGGCGAGAACCAGTCCATCCGCGTGCAATGGTCGGGCGATCCCAAGCCGGCCAAGGAACTGCCCTTCCGCCTGGTGGCGGAACAGTTGCCCATCGACCTGGGCGGCACGCCCGTGCAGGGCGGGCAGGTGAAGCTGCTGGTGAAGTACGTCGCCTCGCTCTACGTCGTGCCTGAGGGGGCCAAGCCCAAGCTGACCGTGGTGTCGGCCGGGCCCAGGCCCGCCACGGCACCGGCCACCGGCACCGTCATGGAAGTGGTGGTGCGCAACGACGGCACCTCGCGCCAGGTCATGCGCGACCTGGAGGTGACCGCCCAAGTGAACGGCAAGACCGTCACCCTGCGCAAGGAGCAGCTGACGGGCATGGTCGGTGAAAACGTCCTTGCCGGGGTCACCCGCCATTTCCATATCCCCTGGCCGGCGGACCTGCCCCAGGGCCCCGCCACGGTGACCCTGTCGGTGCCCTGACCTTTTCCCCCTAGTACCCTGAGACGAGGACGGCGTTGCGCCTGTCGCGCCTGAATACCGGTAACCGCCTGTTCGGCGGCGCCTTTCCCTTTGACCGCCCCGGCCGTTTGCGCCGGGGCGCGCTTGTTTGCGCCCTGATGGCGGCCCTGCTGGTGTCGGGCGCGGCGCAGGCCCAGACGGCCCCGCCCGCCAACCAGAACACCGAGGCCTTGTTTGAGAAGACCTTCGGCAAGAAGAAGAAGGCGGAAAAGGCCACCACCCTGGACCTGCCGGTGAAGGTGGAGGGGCGCGAGGTCGGCCAGGTGCCGGCCAAGGTGGCGCCCGACCCCGCCGAAACCCAGGTGGACCTGAACCGCCTGGCCCTGCTGCTGCGCGACTTCGTCCAACCCAAGGCGCTCAGCGACCTGGTGGCCCAGGCCGGGCCCGACGGCTATGCCAAGCTGGGCGCGCTGAGCCTGGGCGGGCCCGCCGGCGGCCCCAGGAGCGGCCCGGGGGCCGCCGCCATTTCCATAACGGTGGACCCCAAGGAGCTGACCCTGTCGGTCAAGGTGCCGCCGCAGTTGCGGGCCGTGCGCAACCTGACGGTGGTGAACCGCGCCAACGCCGCCAGCGGCTACCAGGTGCTGGAGCCGGCGGACGCCGCCGCCTACATCAATCTGCGCACCGCCCAGGTCTTCCTGGCCCAACCCGCCACCGACAGCGGCAACTACCGCCAGCCCCTGAACGTCGGGCTGGATGGCGGCGGCAACATCGACGGCTGGTCCTTTGAATGGGAAGGACAGTACCAGGAACAGTACAGCCACCACTTCATGCGCGGCACCGCCCGGCTGATCCGCGACTTTCCCGAAGACGCCGTGCGCCTGCAGGCCGGCGACCTGGACTATTCCATCACCGGCATCCAGACCAACCGGCCCCTGACCGGCCTGTCCATCGCCCGCAACTACACCCTGCAGCCCTATCGCGCCATCCAACCCACGGGCAGCCGCGACTTCATCCTGGATTCGCCATCGACGGTGGAGGTGCTGGTGAACGGCCGTCCCACCCGCGTCTTCCGTGAGGATGCCGGGCCCGTGAACCTGTCCGACTTTCCCGGCACGTCCGGCACCAACGACGTGCAGGTGCGCATCACCGACGCCTATGGCCAGACGCGGATCATCGACTTCCCCTTCTTCTTCGATTCCGAGCTGCTGGCCGAGGGGGTGTCGGAGTTCAACTATACGGTGGGCATCCCCTACACCACCGGCACCGACCGCCTGATCTATGACCGCAGCCGCCCCACCTTTTCCGCCTATCATCGTCAGGGCATCACCGACGACCTGACCCTGGGCGCCAGCCTGCAGGCGGACAAAAGCCAGCAGGTCATCGGCACGGAGGTGCTGTTCGTCACCGGCCTGGGCACCATCGGCATCAACCCAGGGGCCAGCCTGGGCGCGTCGCGTGGGGCGTCCGTGGACCTGACCTACCGCGACTATACGAACGACGAGCAGTTCTACCAGCAGCGCACCCTGACGGCGCAGGGCAGCTGGCGGTCCGGCGGCTATGCCAGCCTGGGCACCCTGGACCCGCGCAACACCGTGTCCTACGACCTGTCCGCCCGCTACGGCCAGCCGTTGGACGAGGATCTGACCGCGACGCTCAGCGGCCGCTATCAGCTGGTGCGCGACGATAGCCAGATCGACGGCTATTCGGTCGATCTGGGCTTCCGCCGCCGCTTCGGGCGCCACGCCACGCTGGAGTTGACCTTCAGCCGGGCGCGCAACACCGTCACGCGTGAGGCGGACAACAGCGCCTACCTCGCCTTCCGCTACACCTTCGGCGACGGCGTGCAGTCCGCCGGCTACACCATGGACACGCTGAGCCGCCAGCGTGAGCTGGACTGGCGCTACCAGGATCCGTGGCCCACCAATTCCTGGAACCTGTCGGTGGACGCCACCAACACCACCGGCACCTACCAGGCCAGCGGCTCGGCCGGCTACACCATGGACCGGTTCGAGGCGTCCGTCCGCCATGACTACAGCCAGCGCCTGTCCACTCTGGACGGGCCGCTGCAGAATGACGAGCGCACCACCCTGAACTTCGCCACCGGCCTGGTCTTCGCCGACGGCCATGTCGGCGTCACGCGGCCGGTGACCAACAGCTTCGCCCTGGTGGTCCCCCACCCCCGCATCGCGGATGAGGAGATTGGCGTTGATCCCGTCACCGGCCACTACCTGTCGTCCAGCGACTGGCTGGGCCCGCCGGTGGTGCCCAACATCTCCGCCTACCTGGTGCGGCCGCTGTTGCTGGACGTGCCGGACGCGCCCATGGGCTATGACATCGGCAACGACCGTCCGGCCATCGTGCCGGGCAACCACACCGGCACCCTGGTGCCCATCGGTACCGACGCCACCGTGTCGCTGGACGGCGTGCTGCTGGATCCGGAGGGCAAGCCCGTGCCCCTGGCGGCCGGCGTCCTGCACCGCACAGACGGCAAGGGCGTGAAGGCCGCCAACGTCAAGGATCCCAAGACCGGGCAGGAGGTGCAGTTCTTCACCAACCGCAAGGGCCGCTTCCGCGTGGAGGGCGTGCGCCCCGGCGAATGGCTGATGCAGTTGACGGGCGTGCCGCACAAGCCCATCCCCGTGACGGTGCCGCCCAAGGCCGAAGGCATGTTCCCGCTGGGCACGCTGAAGCTGGAGGCGTTGCCCGGCCAGACCATCAACCTGTCGCCCACCAGGCCGGCATCGACGACGGGGGGCGGCCCCTCATGAGGAACCGGACCTTGAAGATCATGGGGATAGGGTCCGGGCCCTGGGACGCCCAAGGCGACCGGCCGGAACATTTCTTGCTTGATGACGCGGCATCGCCCGACGGCCCCCGCCGCCGGGACCATCCCCTTGACCGGGTGCGCCCGGGCGGGGACGCCGCTATTTTGGATGCCATGGACCAGCCGACCCGCCTTCGCCCGCCCTTTGCCGCCCGGTTCCGGGGCGTCCATCTCTGGGCCCTGCTGGCGCTGGCCGTGCTGATGGCCCTGCCGGCGACCACGGCCCGCGCGCTACAGAGCTGCTTCGCCCTGCTGAGCGGCCTGTCGCAGGTGACGCCCGTCACCAGCTACGACCCCTTCGCGGCCTTGCAGCCCCCGACCTACAACACGGTGACGGTGCAGTACATCGCCGGCAGCAACTGCACCTTCGGCATCGGCATCGACAGCGGCCTGTGGGGCGGCACGCGGCGCATGCTGGGCCTCAGCGGCAACTGGCTGAGCTATGACCTGTACAAGGACGCGGCGCTGACCCAGCGGGTGGGCGACTCCGGCACCGGCAACGTCAGCAACCTGATCACCGGCTCGGTCAACAACGGCCGGGGCACCCAGACGGCCACCACCGGCTTCTACGCCTCCGTCCCCGCCGGCCAGCTGGTGGGGTCCAGCTACTACTTCGACCAGGTGACGGTGACATTGTATCAGCTGAACAGCTCAGGCGGGGTCGTCGCCGTCATGGACAGCGCCATCGTCCAGGTGCGGGCGACCGTGCGCACCTCCGTCTCCGCCACCGTCAATGTCGGCGGCGTGCGCACCAACCTGGGCGCGTCGGCCGCCAACGTGGATTTCGGAGAGCTGACCACCGGCGCCAGCCGCAGCTTCGACCTGGAGGTGTCGGGCAACACCGGCTACAGCGTCTCCATCCAGTCGCAGAACGGCGGCAGGCTGGTGAACAACGGTGCCGGCACCTCGATTCCCTACAGCATGACCGTGGATGGCCGGGGCGTGCCGTCCAGCGGCACCACCCTGACGTATTACAGCTATTCCAGCCTGGACCGGCACACCTTCATTGTCGTCATCGGCGACGTCACCAAGGTCATCGCCGGCACCTACACCGACTATCTGCTGATGACGGTGACGGCGAACTGACGTAAGCTCTGGATCAGCGTCCAGGATCACCCATTTGATCCGACGCGGGGGGCCGCAGAAGGCGGTGACCCCACATGCACGACAGATGGCGCCGGCCCCGCCGGCGTCCTTGGAGACTAAAATGTCCCAGCATCTGCCCGATACGCCCCATGCCCCCGCGCATGGTGTTTGTTTGGCCCTGACCGTCGCCGCCACCCTGGCCCTGGCCTCCGCCGCCTGGGCGGCCGGCACCAGCGGCACCATCCATATCGGCGCAACCGTGCCCACCGTGTGCACCGTCGCGGTTACCGACAGCAACGCCACGCTGGATTTGGTCAACGGCCAGAACGCCGTGGCCGTCGGATCGGTGACGGAACAGTGCAACGCCGGCAGCGGCTATACCGTCTCGGTCGCGTCGGCCAACAGCGGCACGCTGAAAAGCAGCGCCACCGGATCCGGCGCCGTGGCCTACAACCTGACCTACGACAACACGGCGGTCGCCAAGAACGGGTCGCTGACCACGGACCGGTCCGGGTCCGGCCAGGCCCGCCAGGGCACGCTGGCCGTCAGCCTGCCGGGCAACAGCCAGGCCGTGGCCGGGCAGTACCAGGACACGGTCACCATCTCGATCGCCGCGAAATAACTCCTCAAATCACTTGCCCTTGGTCGGGCCCAGGACCGATCCTGCGGCCTGAAGGCGGCCCCCCTTTTCCGGGTGAGATGGCCGCCACGAGGAATGAAGGGGAAGCGATGCGTCGTTCGATGGTAGCCGCCCGCCTGGCGGCAGCCCTGGTTTGCCTGTCCGCCACCGCCCATGCCGCCGAGGCCCCGAAGCCGGCAACGAAGGCCGGCCCCGTCGCGGCCGACGTGCTGGCCGCGTCCAGCCCCGCGGATTGGCGGTCCCCCGACCCGGAAAACCTGCTGTACATGGACCTGGCCCAGGGCCGGGTGATCATCGAGCTGGCGCCCGCCTTCGCCCCGGCGCATGTCGACAACATCCGCAAGCTGGTGCGCGAGGGCTGGTTTGACGGCCTGGCCGTGGACCGGGTGCAGGACAATTACGTCACCCAGTGGGGCGACGCCGACAACACCCGCACGCCCAAGACGGCACAGACCAAGCTGGCGCCCGAATTCGTGGTGCGTGGCGCCGCCGTGGCCAAGCTGCCTTTCACCCCCCTGCCCGACCGCGACACCTACGCCCCCGAGGCGGGCTACAGCGACAGCTTCCCCACGGCGCGCGACGCCAAGGGCCAGCAGGCCTGGCTGATCCATTGCTACGGCATGGTGGGCGTGGGCCGCGACATGGCGCTGGACAGCGGCAGCGGGGCGGAACTGTATGCCGTCATCGGCCAGGCGCCGCGCCACCTGGACCGCAACATCACCGTCGTGGGCCGGGTCCTGCGCGGCATGGACATCCTGAGCAGCCTGCCACGCGGCACCGCCGCCCTGGGCTTTTACGACAAGCCGGAACAGCGCGTTCCCATCGCCAAGGTGCGGTTGGCGGCCGACCTGCCGGCGGACCAGCGCGAGAAGCTGACGGTGCTGCGCACCGACACCCCCACCTGGGCCGCCTATGTCGAGGCGCGGCGTAACCGGCGGGAGGATTTCTTCCCCGTGCCGGCGGGGCACGTGGACGTTTGTAATATCCCCCTACCCATCCGTATGGCGGATACGTCCAAATAAGGTCCATAGGGTAGAAGCGGGGGCAACCAACCCCGCCCGGCCCTAACCTAAAGAACACGTCGGCGCCGTTGCATCCTGCAAGGTCCAACGTTGACAGCGCTGGGCGATTGCTTGAGAAACTGCAAGCTGCAATGCCTGACGCATTTCCGATGAGGATAGGCGCTGGCTTCAAGTCTCGGTGAAAGCGTCCGCCCTATGGAAACCCGTCCGCGCCGCGTCCTGATCGTCGAACCCACACCGTCCCTGGCCGCCGCCTACAGCCAGGCGCTGCGCAAGGATGGGCATGCCCTGCAGGTGGTGGATACGGCGCCGGCCGCCCGCCGCGCCCTGGCGGAGGCGCCGGCCGACGTGGTGCTGCTGAACCTGCAGCTGCCGGGCGGCAACGGCCTGGATCTGCTGAAGGAACTGAAGGCCGACGCCAAGGCGCCGCAGGTGGTGGCGCTGACGGCCCAGGGCTCGGTGCAGATGGCGGTGGACGTCATGCGCGCCGGCGCGGTGGACGTGCTGCTGCTGCCGGCGGGCACGGAGCGCCTGCGCCAAGCCATGGCCGCCGCCCTCGCCGAACGGGCGAAGGTGCTGGAGGCGGCCCCGCCCACCGCCCCGGTGGAGGATCCGCTGGGCTATCTGGGCTTCGTCGGCACCTCGCCCGCCATGCGCGGCGTCTACCGCATGATCGAGGCGGCGGCGCCATCCAAGGCCACGGTGTTCATCACCGGTGAGAGCGGCACAGGCAAGGAGGTCTGCGCGGAGGCCATCCACCGCCGCAGCCCGCGCGTCGGGCGCCCCTTCATCCCGGTGAACTGCGCCGCCATTCCCAAAGACCTGATGGAAAGCGAGATCTTCGGCCATGTGAAGGGCGCCTTCACGGGGGCGACGACGGATCACGCCGGCGCGGCGTTGCAGGCCGACGGCGGCACGCTGTTCCTGGACGAAATCGGCGAGATGGACCTGTCGCTGCAGGCCAAGCTGCTGCGTTTCCTGCAAACCGGCATGGTCAAGAAGGTGGGCAGCGAGAAGGCGGAGGCCGTGGACGTGCGCATCGTCTGCGCCACCAACCGCGACCCCTTCGCCGAGGTGCAGGCCGGCCGCTTCCGCGAGGACCTGTTCTACCGCCTGCAGGTCATTTCCATCGAGTTGCCGCCCTTGCGCGACCGTGGCGACGACATCCTGCTGATCGCGCGGGAGTTCCTGGCCAAGTACACGCAGGAGGAACGCAAGTCCTTCACCGGCTTCAGCGATGAGGCGGAGGAGATCATGCGCACCTACAACTGGCCGGGCAACGTCCGCCAGCTGCTGAACGTGGTGCGCAACGTGGTGGTGCTGAACGACGGCGCCGTCATCCAGCCCTTCATGCTGCCGCCGCCGCTGAACAAGCCCACCATGATCGTCCCGCCCATGCTGAACGACCCGCGCTGGGCGGCCATGGCGGGGCCCATGCCCTTCCCCTTCACGCCGCCGCCAGCCGCCAATCTGGCCGGCCCGGCCTCTGGCGGAACGCTGGGCGGCGTGGCGCCAAGCGGGTTCGGCATGCCGCCGATGGCACCGGCCGCACCGGCGCCGGGGGGCGTGTCGGTGGGGGGTGCCCGCATCCCCGGCGTCCCCGCCGGCGCCACCAGCTGGGCCGCCCCCATTCCGCTGGACGACGCACCCGCCGCCACCCACGACTCCGATCCCAATCCCGAGCGCCGTATCCGGCCGCTGTGGATGGTGGAGGAGGAGACGATCGAGGAAGCCATCCGCCTTTGCCAGGGCAACATCACCCGCGCCGCCGCGCTGCTGGAGATCAACCCCTGCACCATCTACCGCCGCCGCCAGAAAAAGCGCGCCACGGCCTGAAGTCCAAGGAAACGGTCATGATCACGGAAATCCGGCATATCATTTTTTCCAATGACGAGCTGAAGCTGGTCTTCCAGACGGTGCCGCTGGAGGGCTTCGACGCCAGCCGCCGCATCCTGAGCATCCAGGTGGTGGAGGGGCCGCCGCCCACGGTGAAGCTGTCCAGCGATCTGCCCACTGGCGGCGGGCGGGAGGAGATCCAGGTGGAGTCCTACCAGCTGGCCCGCCTGATCGTCGCCTATTGCCGGGAAAAGCGCATCCCCCTGCCCAAGGACGCGCTGAAGACCCTGCACGCCCAGGGCGACCAGCTGTGCTTCAGCATCATGAGCTCGCTCAGCTAGCCAAATCTTCATGGCGCGCGCCCGACTCTATGCCTTGAGCGGCCGGCCGATCGGCGCGATACTGCGAGCGATTGGCCTGCCCCCACGGGCGCGGCCGCCGGAGTAGTTGAGATGCAGATCGATAGCCAGGCCGCCGCGGCCACCGCCGCCAACGTGCTGCAGGCCAGCCTGCAATTCCAGGTACAGGCCCTGAAGCAGACCACGGACGCCCAGTCCGCCGTCGCCACCGAACTGCTGACGGGGCAGAGCGCCGGTCCCGCCCCCACCGACGGTCGCGGCCAGTTGGTCGATATCAGCGCCTGATCCCCTTTGGCGTCCCTGTCCGAAGTCCTGTCCACCGCCGTCGCCCATCATGAGGCCGGTCGGCTGGACGACGCGGAATCCCTGTACGCAGCCATCCTGGCGCAGGTGCCGGACCAGATCGACGCCCTGCACCTGACGGGTGTTCTGACCCTGCAACGGGCGGTGGGCGCGGTGCCCGCCGATCCCGCCCGGGTGGCGGCTGGCGTCAATCTGATCCGCCGCGCCCACGCCCAGCCGGATGCCGCCGCCATCCCCGATATCGCCGCCAACCTGGGGCGCGGCTTGAGCGCCCTGGCGCGCGCGCATGCCATGGCGGGTGCCCGGACCCGGGCGCTGGAAGCCTTGCTGGAAGCGCATGAGCTGGGCCTGCCCCTGACGCCGGCCGATCGCCTGGCTCTGGCCGACAACCTGTCGCTGGTGCAGGCGGTAACGGAGGCCGAGGGGCACTACCGCGCCCTGCTGCCGACCGGCCCGGCCGGCAGCGCTGAAGAGCTGCCGGCCAGGGTGGGCCTTGCCAAGCTGTTGATCGCGCGGGAACGCCGGGCTGAGGCCTTATCCCTGCTGGATGGCCTTCCGCCAACCGAGTCCCCGCGGACCGTGCCCAATGCCGATGCCCATGCCATGGCCCAGGGCCTGCGCGCGGAGCTGCTGATGACATCCAGGCCGCAAGACGCGGCGACGGCCCTGGTCGAGATGGAACGCGCCGGTGGTGTCACCGCCGACCTGCGCCATCTGTCGGGCAAGGTTCTTCAGGTCCAGGGTGACATCGCCGGCGCCCGGGCCCTGTATGCCCAGGCCCTGGCGCTGGAGCCAGGCCACGCCGCGGCCCGGCTGGCCCATGCCGAAGCCTGCCTGCGCCTGGGCGCGTGGCGGGATGGCTTCGCCGATCTGTCCTGGCGCTGGATGCGCCCCACCGCCCCCCGGCTTCATGGGACCATCCCCCTATGGGAACGGGCCGACCAGGACGTTTCCGGACGACGCCTGCTGGTCTGGGACGAGACGGAGCTGGATGCCTTGCCCCACCTGGCGCGCCTTCTGCCCCGCCTGCGGGAGCGGGGGGCGGAGGTGATCGTGGAGGTGTCGACCGGCTGGGCCGCCCTGCTGCCCACGGGGCCGGGCCAGCCGCTGGCCGGCATCGCCGTCGCCACGCGGGGAACGGATGCGGTGCGCGCCGATTTGCAGGTGCCTCTTCAGGAACTGCCCGACCGGCTGTCGCTATGGGATGCCGGGGACTTCTGGCGCGGTCCCTATCTGGCACCGCCGGCCGGCATACCGCCGCAACCGTTCGCAGGACCGGGCGTGGGCGTGGCCGCCGACACGCCGTTATCCCTGACGCCGCCCGTGCCGGCGGGCATGACGGCCGTGCCCCTGGCCATCCCCGCCGCCGACCAGCCCGAAGCCTGGGGCCGGTTGGCGGCGACCCTGGCGGCGTTGGACGCCGTGGCGCTGCCGGCCGGGCCGCTGGCCCACCTGGCCGGCGCCATGGGTCGTCCCGGTGTGGTACTGGTTCCAGTGAATGCCGACTGGCGCTGGCCGGCAGGGGCCGAGCGCACCCCCTGGTACCCCTCCCTGCGGCTGGTCCATGGCGCCGGCTGGCCCGCCAGCCTGAACCTGGAGGCGCCGTCATGAGCGGCATCCTCTACGTCACCGGCGCCGATGAGCGCTATTTCGCCACCACCCTGCTGCTGCTGGAAAGCTTCGCCCGGCGGTTGCCGGACGCGCGGCTGATGGTCTGCGACTATGGACTGGCACCCGGTCAGCAGGCCTATCTGGCGGAACGCGGGCAGTTGCTGCCCCGGCCCCAGGACTTGCCGGACACGCTGCATCCCTATGCCATGAAGGCGGCCATCCTGGACTATGTCGGCGGGCTGCCGTGGCGGGCGCTGTGCTGGATCGATGCCGACATGCTGGCCGTCGGCCTGGACGGCACCGTCATGGCCCAGCTGTTCCAGCGCCTGGAGGCGAGCGGCGCCGACATCGCGCTGACTACTGACATCAACAGCCTGGCCCTGTCCGACGTGGCCGCCATGGACAAGGGCGGCACCGGCATGGCGCCCTTCCGCGCCCTGCTGGCCGATAGCGGCGCCGATCCCGCGGCCCCCTATATCAGCGTCGGCTTTTGGCTGTGCCGGTCGCGGGACCTGCTGGTCGAATGGGACCGGCGCAGCCGGGGGATGCGACCGCATTCCTTGTTTGAGCAGAACGTCATGGCCCTGCTGATCCACGGGCCCCGCTGGGGTCATGCCGGCCGGGCGCTGCTGCTGGATCCGGTGGAATGGCAGCCGCAAAATCATCTGCTGCCGCTGATCCGCCCGTCGGGCGACGGCTATGGGGTACGGGGCCGAACCGTGCGGCTGGTGCACTGCACTTCCTGCGGCTACTGGTTCATGGACGTCTATAAAAGCCACGTCGAAGTCAACGGACGGGCCCTGGCCGGATATTTCCGCATCCTGCACAACCCGGCACTGCGCACCCTGCAGACGGACCTTTTGCACGACCATGTGACGCGCCATGGTGACGCACTGGCGCGCCACGGGCTGTTGGGGGACGCGTCCGCCGGGCGAAATCCCTGAAATAGCCGGTGAATCGGCGCCAAGTGGGCATATCTTGCCTCTGTTCACCAGGGGCGGCGCCCCCTATCCTCTCGCGATGAGAGAAGCGAGGCGGGCCCCAGGGGCAATCCCGGGACGGGGCCGGCCGGCGGAGGAAGCATGACTGACACCACCGACAGCACACCCGCCACGCCGGAAGACGCGGCCGCCCTGACCCTACAGGCGGAAGGCCTGGCGGCACTGGAAAGCGGCGACGGCGCCCAGGCGGTATCGCTGCTGACCCAGGCCGTGGGCCTGCGCCCCGACGATGCCGTCCTGCGCGCCGACCTGGGCATGGCCCTGGAACGCCAGCAGGATAACGAGGGCGCCAAGGGCGCCTACACCATGGCGGTGGCGCTGGATCCGGACAACCCCATTTATCGCTTCAACCTGGGGGCCGCCTGCCAGCGCCTGGGCCAGGGCCATGAGGCTGCCACCCATTACCTGGACGCGCTGGAGCGCGAACCCATGCTGGCGGAGGCCTATTTCAACCTGGCCACCCTGTTCCAGGATGCCGGCCATCTGGACATCGCCGAGCAGCACTATCGCAACGCCCTGGAGGCGCGACCGGCCTATGTCGAGGCCGCCGCCAACCTGGGCCTGGTCCTGCGCCGCCTGGGCCGCCTGGGCGAGGCGCTGGATTACCTGCGCGCCACCGCCCAGGCCCAGCCCGACGCGGCGCAGACCTTTTCCAACCTGGGCCTGGTCCTGAACGAGGCCGGCCAGTACCAAGAGGCGCTGGCGGCCTTCGACCGGCTGGCGGCGCTGCGCCCCTTCGAGGCCGCCCCGCATGTGGGGCGCGCCCACGCCCTGCGTGGCCTGGGGCACCTGACCGAGGCGGCCAACGCGATTCGCCAGGCGCTGGGCCGGCCGGAACCGACCATTTCAGCGGAACTGGAAGCGGCGCAGATCGCGGCCGCGCTGCAGGCGGGCGGCAACGGGGCCGCCGCCCAGGCCCTGGTGAGCGCGTGGCGGGCCTGCGGCGTCACCCCCATCCTGCGCCATACCGAGGCCGCCCTGGGCGTGGCCCCCACGCCCCCCAGGGCCGACCCCGCCTATCTGCGGCAGATGTACGACGCCCAGGCCGCGATGTTGACGGAGCAGACGGTGGCCAGCGCCGCCGCCACGCTGTCGCCGACCCTGGCCAGCACCTTGGCGCGTCACCTGGGGCCGGCGGCCGGCACCCTGCAGGTGCTGGAGATCGACTGCGGCGTCGGCGCCCTGGCGCCGCTGCTGAAGCCGTACGCCGCCCATCTGGTGGGCGTGCATCCCTCCGACCCCGCCCTGCAAATGGCGGCCCGCAGCGGCCTCTATGACCAGCTGGTGCATGGCGACCACGCCCAGGTGCTGGAACAGTCTGCCGGCAGCGCCAACCTGATCGTATCGACGGACATCGCCAACCACCTGGGCGACCTGGCGCCCCTGGCCGCAGCGGCCGCCGACGCGCTGCTGCCCGGCGGCATCCTGGCCCTGGTGATGGACGCGGCGGAACCCTGGGCCCCCGCCGTGACGCTGAAGGAAAACGGCCGCTATCTGCATCGCCGCGACGCCGTGGAGACGGCCCTGCGCCAGGCGGGCATGACGATCGTGGAAGCGGTACCCCTGCCGCCCGCCACCGCCGCCGGGGTGGAGCGTCTGCTGGTCGTCGCCCGCAAGGGCTGAACCCGGCCCCCCTTTGCGTCCGCCCGCCATGCCACCCTTTCCCTCACCCGCCCCCCACCCTTCGGGGCGGGTCTTGGCCTTGCCCCGCTATGACCGGCTGGGGGCCAGCAGCCGGCTGCGCTTCTTCGACCCGCTGCCCCATCTGGCGGCGGCGGGTCTCGACGTGAGCACGGCACCCTTTTTCGACGACGGTTACCTGCGACGGCTGTACGCCGGCCAGCCGGTGAAGGGCTGGACCCTGGCCGGCCGTTACCGCCGGCGCATGGCCGCAATGAAGGCGGCCGGGCGAACGGATCTGCTGTGGATCGAGAAGGAGGCGCTGCCCTGGTTGCCTGCGGGGGTGGAGCGTCGCCTGTTCGGGGGCCGGCCTTATGTGCTGGATTTCGACGACGCCTGGCACCTGCGCTATGCCGGCCATCGCCTGGCGCCGGTACGGCGGCTGCTGGGCCACAAGCTGGAACGGCTGGTGGCGGGCGCCACCTTGACGGTCGTGGCCAACGACGCCCTGGCCTCATGGGCGGAAGCCGCCGGCGCCCGCCGCCTGCTGCGTCTGCCCACGCCTGTGGACCTGGCCCGCTACCAAGCCGCACTGGCGCCGGATCGCCCATCTGGGAACCGCCCACCTGGGAACCGCCCACCTGGGGAATTTCGCGTGGGCTGGATCGGCACCCCGTCGTCCGCCCGTTACCTGGCCGCCTTGGCTGAGCCGCTGGCGGCCCTGGCGGCCAGCGGTCCGCTGACCCTGGTGACCATCGCCCGCCACCCCGTCGCCTTGCCCGGCGTACCGGAGGAATTCATTCCCTGGAGCGAGGCGGGCGAGACCGCCGCCCTGGCCGGCATCGACGCCGGCATCATGCCCCTGCCCCATACGCCGTTCGCGCAGGGCAAGTCGGGCTTCAAGCTGCTGCAGTACATGGCCGCCGGCAAGGCCGTGGTGGCCAGCCCGGTGGGGGAGAACCGCCGCATCGTGGCCGATGGCGTCACCGGCCTCTGGGCCGACAGCCCGGAAGGCTGGGTACAGGCGCTGGAAACGTTACGCACCGACCTGGATTTGCGCCACCGCCTCGCCGCCGCCGGCCGCGACCTGGTGGCGCGGGAGTATGACTTGGCGGTCCTGGGCCCCCGCCTGGCGGCGGCGCTGGCCCAGGTGGTCAGGGCCTGAAACACTCAGGCCGGGAACGGCGTGCCGATGTCCGCCAGGGTGGGTTGCTTGCCGTCCTTGTCCGACAGCACGGCGCCGGCGAATTCCGGCCACGGGATACCCAGCGCGGGATCATTCCACAGCAGGCCACGGTCATGGGCGGGGCTGTAAAGCGCCGTCACCTTATAGGCGATCTCGGTATCGGGGACGAGGGTGCAGAAGCCGTGGGCGAAGCCCACCGGTACCCACAACTGCCAGCCTTCCTCGGCGTCCAGTTCCACGGCGACATGGCGGCCATAGGTGGGGGAGCCTTGGCGCAGATCCACCGCCACGTCCAGGATGCGGCCGCGAATGACGCGGATCAGCTTGCCCTGGGCCGCCGGCGCCAACTGGAAGTGCAGGCCGCGCACCGTGCCCTGAATTCGCGACAGCGACTGGTTGTCCTGGACGAAGGGGCCCGTGATGCCGGCGGCCGTGTGCTTTTCGTCGTTCCAGCTCTCCACGAACCATCCCCGCTCGTCGCCGAAGCGACGGGGCTTCACCATGACCAGGCCATCGATGTCCAGACGCTTCACGTCCATGCTGGGTTCCCACTTTATCTGCCGGTTGTGCCGTGCCGCCCGGGATACGCCGGAGACCATCAGAAGTCCAGGGCCGCGCCGTCCCGCAGCACGGTGTCGGCCGCCGGCGTGTAGCGCCCGCCCTCATCATGCAACACCAGGCCCGACAGCAGGCGGGCCGGGGTGCGGGCGCCCAGGCGGGCGCGGACGATGACGCGCTTGGCCTCCGTGCCGGCGCGGGGCCACAGGGGATAGAGCACCACGGCGCCGAAGCGGCCAGCCAGGCGGGCCAGGATCTCATCCACCCGGTCGGCGCGATGGATCATGGTCAATGTGCCGCGCGGCGCCAGCAGGCGGGCCGCCGCCGCGACCCAGGTGGCCAGATCGGCCGTGCCCTCGCCATGCGATACCGCCTTGCCCGCCCGTGGGGAACGGGTATGGCGGCCGCCGGGATAAAAGGGCGGGTTGGTCATGACATGGTCGAAGCGGCCAGCCACCAGGTCGGGATCCGATCCCGGCGGCAAGTGAGCCGGGGCCTGGGCCGCGTCGCCCAAGGTGATGCGCACCCGGGCGGCGACGCCGTTGAGTTCGGCATTGCGCCGGGCGAGGTCCGCCGCTTCGGGCTGCAGCTCCAGTCCCGCGACGCAGACACCGGGCAGCCGGGCAGCGAGACAGAAGGAGGCGGCCCCGGCGCCGCAGCCCAGATCCAGCACCCGCTCGCCCCCCTCGGCCGGCGTGGCGGCGGCCAGCAGCACGGGGTCGATGGCGGCCCTGTATCCTTGCGCCGGCTGCAACAGACGCACGCGCCCGTTCAGCAGGCGGTCCTCGGTGATGCCGCCGTCCGCGCAATCCTCCCTCCGGGGTTCCGGGGCGGCGGAGGCGAGAATCACGGGGCGGCCTCCAGTTGCGCCCGGGCCATGGCCAGCGCGGCGGTGGCGGCCGTGACGGCGCCGTCCGCCACCATCAGGCGGCGCGGAATGGCGCTGATGCTGCCTTCCACCGCGGCGGTGTAGTCGTCCAGCAGCACGGCCTCGATGCCGGCGTCGGCCAGCACGGCCCGCGCCCAGGATATCTCCACCGCGTTGTTGCTGGTCAGGATGGGTTGCATGAAGGCCTCATAGGAAGTGCGCCGGTTGGCGACGCATCGCATGCCGATTGACGCATGCGGCATAGATGGGGGGCGGCGATGTGGTCTGCCAGCTTGACCACGGGGGTTGCGCCGGTATGCTCGCTGTCCTATCCAGGGCCGTCAACAGGTCTGCGTTCCGCCACCGTTGGCCCCTACTGGCAGGAGTTCGTTTCGTGGCCGTCGTCACCCCCCTCGATCCCAAGCGCCGGAAGGCCAGTACCGATGCCCTGGAGGCGCTGGTGGAATTGGTGGCGACCGACCTGGCGGCGGTCAACGACCTCATCATCCGCCGCATGCATTCCGACGTGGAGATGATCCCCCAACTGGCGGGCTACATCGTGGCCAGCGGCGGCAAGCGCCTGCGCCCGGTGCTAACCCTGGCCGCAGCGCGCCTGTGCGGCTATCAGGGCGAACGCCACCAGCCGCTGGCGGCCTGCGTCGAATTCATCCACACCGCCACCCTGCTGCACGACGACGTGGTCGACGAAAGCGACCTGCGCCGCGGCCAGCCCTCGGCCAATGCCGTCTTCGGCAACAAGGCCAGCGTGCTGGTGGGCGACTTCCTGTTCTCCCGTGCCTTCCAGGTGATGACGGAGGACGGGTCGCTGGACGTGCTGCGCATCCTGTCCAGCGCCTCCGCCGTCATTTCCGAGGGCGAGGTGCTGCAGCTGATCACCGCCAACGACACCACCACCAGCGAGGAGGCCTATCTGGAGGTCATCCGCGCCAAGACGGCGGAGCTGTTCGCCGCCGCCTGCCGCATCGGCGCCGTGGTGGCCGGCCGCCCGGCGGCGGAGGAGGAGGCGCTGCGCAGCTACGGCCTGAACCTGGGCATCGCCTTCCAGGTGGTGGACGACGTGCTGGACTATTCCGCCGTGCAGGCCCGCCTGGGCAAGTCCATCGGCGACGACTTCCGCGAGGGCAAGATCACCCTGCCCGTCGTCCTGGCCTTCCGCCGGGGCGATGACGAGGAACGGGCCTTCTGGCGCCGCACGCTGGAGGACATCGACCAACAGGACGGCGACCTGGAGCACGCCCTGGCGCTCATGCAGCGCCACAACACCCTGCGCGACAGCGTGGAACGCGCCCGCCACTACGGCGCCATGGCCCGCGACGCCCTGGGCCTGTTCCCCGCCAGCCCCATTAAGCGCGCCCTGCTGGACGTGATCGACTTCGTCGTCGACCGGGACTTCTGAGCCCGTTCGAATCCGGATTTCGGGAAGGCGCGTCCTCACCGGCGCGCCTTTTTGCTTGGCTGTGGATGCCATCGCCCCAAAAGCGAAACGGCCGGCTTCGGGAGAAGCCGGCCGCTTGTGCGTCCCTGAGATGGTCGGAGAGAGAGGATTCGAACCTCCGGCCCCTGCCTCCCGAAAGCAGTGCTCTACCAGGCTGAGCTACTCTCCGTCTCGGGGTGGGCGGGTATATATCGACATCCGCCGGCCGCCGCAAGCCCTCTCTTTCATCCAATCGCACATCGCCGCCGCATGGGTGTCCCGCAGGGGCCAGGGGGAGCGGCCAGGGGCGACCTGTTGCCCATCGGCCACAGGGGCCCGGGAGTCTGCGCCTGCCCCGGGAAGTTCCGGTTCTCGCCATGGTTCCGCCACGGTTGGCCGCGAGTTTCAATTCCACGCCCATCAGTCGTTCGGCCTAGCAACAGACGCCGCTCAGGGCCGATCGTTTTATGGAGGTGGTATTATGACGACCGTTCGCAGCCTGCTCACCGGCCTGTTCCTGGGCCTGCCCTTCCTGGTCGCCCCCGCCATCCTGGCCGCAGCACCGCGCCCCGACGTCGCCGCCGTGGCACAGGTGGCGCCCGCCCCGGCCGCGACGCTGGCGGCCTCGCCCTCCGGCAAGCTGAAGGTCATCCCCGCCCACCTGCCCACCCGTATGGACGGCGGCGGCAAGGCGGGCGGCCTCGCCGTGCCCTGCAAGGCCACGACCACCACCATCATCAAGGCCCATGCCGGACGGAGCGTCCCGCATCAGCTGATCGCCCTGAACTGATCGGCGACTATTGGGATAGGTGCCGGCACCCGAACGACCGGCCCGCCCCCGGAGCATCCCTCATGAAGGTTGAAGCGCGAAGGGCCGGTCAGCGCCTCTGCTGACCGGCCTTTTGTGTTATGCCCGCCAGGCCCTGAGGCGGCGGGCGGCCTCTACCATCTCGGCCTCGGCGCCGGCAAAGCTGATGCGGACGGTATGATGACCGCGCAAGGGGTCGAAATCCACCCCCGGGGTCAGCGCCACCCCCGTCTCGTTCAGCAGACGGGTGCAGAAGCCCTGGGAATCATCCGTGCGGTCGGAAATGTCGGCATAGATGAAAAAGGCGCCGTCGGCCGGGGCCAGCTTGCCGAATCCGGCGCTGGGCAGCAGGTCCAGCAGAATGTCGCGGTTGCGATGATAGCGCGCGACATGGCCTTCCAGTTCCTCCACACAATCGAAGGCCGCCGCCGCCGCATGCTGCGACAGGGTGGGCGGGGAGATGTAGAGGTTCTGCGCCAGGCATTCCACCGACCGCACCAAGCGCTCCGGCACCACCGCCCATCCCAAGCGCCAGCCGGTCATGGAAAAGTATTTGGAGAAGCTGTTGACGGTGATGGCGCCCTCGCCCCCATCGACCGCCAGCGCCGTGGCCGCCGGCACCGTGCCGTATTCGATGCCGTGATAGATTTCATCGGAAATGAGCCAGACGCCATGGCGGCGGCACCAGTCGCCCACGGCCGCCATGGCGGCGGGATCCAGCATGGTGCCGGTGGGGTTGGAGGGGCTGGCCACGATCAGCCCCCGGATGGGTCCCCCGCCCCGCGCCAGCAGGTCGTCCAGCAAGGCAGGCGTGGGCTGGAAGCGCGTCTCGGGCCCGGTCGGCAGCTCCACCGGCACCAGGCCGGCCGTCTTAAGGATGTTGCGGTAGGCGGGATAGCCGGGGGCCGCCAGGGCCACGCGGTCGCCCGGGTCGAAGCCCGCCAGGAAGGCCAGGAGGAAGGCGCCGGACGATCCCGTGGTCACCACCACCCGGTGCGGGGAGATCACCACCCCATGGCGATCCTGGTACCAACGTGCTATGCCCTCTCTCAAGGCTGGCAGGCCCAGGGCATCGGTGTAGGCTAGGCGATCGGCGGCCAGGGCGTGGGCGGCCGCGGCGATCACCCCCTTCGGTGCCGGGGTGGACGGCTGGCCTATTTCCAGATGCAGGACGTCGCCGCCGGCGGCCTGTCGTGCGTTGGCGGCGCGCAGCACCTCCATCACCATGAAGGGGGAGATGGTGCTGGCGCGTACAGCGACAGCCGGGCGCATCGCCGCGCGTGGAAATTCATCCTTGGAGTATGTAGGGATCATACCTTACCGCTCGCCTGTTCGGGTATCGACGGCACCGCCGATGGAATTGACTATGTTCTTGCGACCGCGCCGCCTTGCCCGCCTGATCCTGGTCAGCCTGCTGTCCTCGGCCTTGGCCGTGGAGCCGGTGCTGGCCCAGGACCGTGGCATCAACCTGGTGCGTGACGCGGAAATCGAACACACGCTGCGCGTCTTCGCCACCCCCATCTTCCGCGCGGCCGGTATCGTTCCCGACGCGGTCACCCTGGTCCTGGTCAATGATGACGAGTTGAACGCCTTCGTGGCGGGCGGCCAGAACATGTTCGTCAACACCGGCCTGATCATGGCGGCCGACACGCCGGAACAGCTGATCGGCGTCATGGCCCACGAAACCGGCCACATGGCCGGCGGGCACCAGGTGCGCTCACGCGACGCCATCGAGAACGCCGTCATTCTGTCCACCCTGGCCACGCTGCTGAGCGTGGCGGCGGCCATCGGCGGCACGCGGCGGGGCGATGGTGGTGGTGCCGCCATGGGCGGCATCGCCGGCGCGCAGGAACTGGGCGCCCGTTCCTTCTTCGCCTTCAGCCGCGCGCAGGAGGCGTCGGCGGACGAGGCCGGCCTGTCCTACATGGAAGCCAACGGCTATTCGTCCAGGGGCATGCTGGAATTCATGGAGAAGCTGCGCCGCCAGGACGCCGGCCTGCCGCAGACCAAGCAGGTGGAGTTCCTGATGACCCACCCGCTGACCAAGAACCGCGTGGAATACATCGAGAACTTCGTCGACCACATCTCGAAGTTCACCAATGCCAAGATGCCCTCGGCCTATTACGACATGCACCAGCGCATGCGGGCCAAGCTTTACGGCTTCATCCATCCCGACCTGGCCCTGCGCAAATATCCGGAGAGTGATACCAGCGTCCCGGCGCGCTACGCCCGGTCCATCGCCTATTACCAGGTGGGCGACATCAACAAGGGCCTGAAGATCGTCGACGGCCTGATCGAGCAGGAACCGAAGAACCCCTACTTCTATGAGCTGAAGGGCCAGATCCTGTTCGAGAACGGCCGCGCCAAGGAAGCGGTCGATCCCTACCGCAATGCCGTGAAGTATGCCCCCGACAGTGCCCAGCTGCGCATGGCCCTGGGCCATGCCCTGCTGGAGGCTGGCGACGACAAGCTGGTGCGCGAGGCCATCGATGTTCTACGCTCTTCCGCCCGGGACGAGCCGCTGGTGGAGCTGACGTGGCTGTTGCTGGCCAGCGCCTACGCCCGCGCCGACATGGCGCCGCAGCTGGCCTATGCCCGCGCGGAAGAGGCCTTGGCCCGGGGCGACATCCGCGCCGCCCGCTATCACGCCGATCGGGCGGAGCAGATGCTGCCGGCCGGGTCGCCCGACTGGGTGCGGGCCCAGGACATCCGCGTGCTGGTGGAAAGCCGCCTGCCGCACAACATGCGCCCGCAACTGGCGCCCAGCAGCGGCCTGGCCTCGCCCGACACGCCCATCATCTCCACCGGGCGCATGCCGGACGACGCGTTGTCCCCCGGCGGAATCTCCGCCATCGGGGCCGGCTTCCCCAGCGTCGCCGACCTGCCCAACGCCACCACCATCGGCAGCGGCCCCACGGGCCTGGGCACGTTGGGGACGGGAACCCCGCTTGGGGGGCCACTGGGGGGCCCGCTGGGGGGGCCGATGGCTGGAACGCCGGCGGGAACGCCCTTGGGCGGCGCGGGCCGTGGCGGTCCACAACCCGGCGGACGCTGATCCTTATTGGCCGCTTTCTTTTTCTGTCACCGCAGCGGATTCGCCGCGCCGCCCGAGCCCGCCGCCCGGCCCACCGGGGGCCCGTCAGGCCGGGTCACGCGCCTGTTCCAGGACCCAGGCGGTGACCAGCGCGTCGGCGATGCGCATCATCATCAGCAAGGCCAGCCGGCGCGCGATCTCATCCAGGGGGCGCGCCAGATGCAGGTGCAGCATGGCGACCGCCCCGGCATGGGCGCCGCCGCCGCTGGAGGCCTGGGGCGTCAGCGGCCAGGCCAGCGTCATGGCGTCGTCGGTGAACTCGTGCCGCAGGTCGCCGGGGCTGCGCAGGGCGGTGGCCAGGGCGCCGGTGTCGGCCACGGTGGCCAGGGGATGGCCGGCCGCGTCCTGATAGCGCCCGCGCCCCGCCAGGATGCGCGCCGACAGGCGGTCGGCACCATAGATGACGCAGAACAAGCCATCCGCCGGCTGCTCCAGCACCTCGGCCATCTGGTCCAGCGCGGCGCCCGCCGCCGAGGACGGGCCGGACAGGGCCATCTGGCACAGACCCAGGCCCGCCACACGCTCCATGCCCAGGCAGGAGCGTTCCAGCATGCGGATGTGGTGATAGGCGCGCAGCGCCGTGATGGTGGCGGTGACCAGCTTGCGCGCGGTCAGTTCCGTCTTGGCCTTGTAGTCGTTCACATCATAGCCGGCGATCACCGCATCCTCCGGCGCCTGGCCCGGCTGGCCCGTGCGCAGGATGATGCGCACCGCCCGGTTGCCCAGTTCGTCACGGATGCGGGGCACCAGCTTCAGACCCGCGTCATCGCTTTCCATCACCACATCCAGCAGGATCATGGCGATGTCGTGCTCCCCCTTCATGACCTCCAGCGCCTCGGCGGCGGAATAGGCGGAGATGAAGGCCAAGCCGCGGCCCTGGAACGCGAACTTGCGCATGACCAGGCGGGTCATGGCATGGACCTCGGGATCATCGTCGACGATCAGCACCTGCCAGGGCGGCATGCCCGGAACCAGTTCCGAGACCTCGTCGGCCTCGTCCTCTTCCTCGTCCTGGAACAGGAAATCGTCGTCATCATCCGCCATGGTCATGGCCAACCCCACCGTCGTGCCCGGGCGTGGAAACGCATCCCCGCCGGCGTGATCCCTCGTGACCCCGGGCCAGTCCATGACCGCACAGCGCCGCGGCCCTGGCAAGCGCGACGATAGGTAGCCTACAAATGTAGGCAGCCGCCCGTTCGCGCACGACGACGCACCCGGGTCCCGCCAAGGCTTGCGGCATTGCGCCCCGTCGCCGGCTGGTCCATGCTGCCGGCCTTCGCCGTTCCCCGAAGGTTCGGGCCGCAAACCGGAGTTCGTCTCGATGTCGCGTACCATCGCCGCCACCCTCTACGCCACCGTGGCGCTCGCCGGCCTGGCGGTCGTCAGCCCCGTCTTCGCCGCCGACAAACCGATGAGCGACAAGCCGGTGGCCGACAAGGGCCCCTATGACAAGGCACAGGTGGAACAGATCGTCCATGACTACCTTCTGGCCCATCCCGAGGTGATCGCCGAGGCCGTGCAGGCCCTGCAGGACAAGAGCGAGGCGGAAGAGGCCAAGGCCGCCGCCGACGCGCTGGTGAAGCACAAGGATGAGCTGTTCGCCTCCAAAACCTCCCCCGCCGGCGGCAACCTGAAGGGCGACGTGACGATGGTGGAGTTCTTCGACTACCAGTGCGGCTACTGCAAGCACACCCAGCCGGAGATGGACGCCGCCATCAAGAAGGACGGCAAGGTCCGCATCGTCTACAAGGAATTCCCCATCCTGGGCCCGGCGTCGGTCATCGCCGCCAAGGCCGCCCTGGCCGCCAACATGCAGGGCAAGTACGACACCGTGCATGCGGCGCTGATGGCCGCCACCGGCAAGCTGGACAAGGACCGCATCCTGTCCATCGCCAAGGACGCCGGCGCCGACACCGACCGTCTGGCCAAGGACATGGAGTCCCCGGCGGTGCAGAAGGAGATCGACGCCAACCTGGCGCTGGCCGACACGCTGAACATCCACGGCACGCCCGGCTTCGTCATCGGCAACACCCTGGTGCCGGGCGCCATCGGCGCCGACGCCTTCAAGGATCTGTTCGCCAAGGCCCGCGGCGCCAAGAGCTGATCCCCCGTAAGGTCACACCAGCAGGCGTCAGGCCGGTTTTCAGGGCGACGGACGGACAGCGGGGCGCATGGGCGGGCCCCGCCACATGTGTGCGTGGATTCTTGCCCCCGCTGCTGCCCGTGTTATAAAGCGGCCTTCGACGAACGCCGCGCGGGGGACGCATACCCCCGCACGTTCGGTTTTTGAGACGTACGTACGCAAAGGCGATACACCCTTGGCCATCGCGCCCTCCGTCCTGATCCTGAACGGTCCGAACCTCAACATGCTGGGGATTCGCGAGCCGCACATCTATGGCGCGGAGACGCTGGAGGATATCGAGAACGCTTGCCAGGAGACGGCCGCGCGCCTGGGCCTGGAGGTGGATTTCCGCCAGTCCAACCATGAGGGCGAACTGGTGACCTGGATTCAGGATTCCCGTGGCGAACATGATGCCATCATCCTGAACGCCGGCGCGTACACACATACATCCATCGCCATCCACGACGCGCTGAGCGCCGTGGGCCTGCCGGTGGTCGAGGTGCATTTGAGCAACATCTTCCGGCGCGAGCCGTTCCGGCACCATTCCTATGTGTCGCCGGTCGCGAAGGGTGTCATCTGCGGCTTCGGCTCGCAGGGCTACCTGCTGGCGCTGCAGGCGGCGGCCCGCCTGATCGACAGCCCATCCCCAGCGTGACCCGTGACAGGGCAATCGTAACGCCGGCACCGGCGCAGCACCCACGGGCAACCGGCCTACCCCAACAAATCGATCGACCCATCGGCGGCTTAACCGCAGCCCAGTACCCAGGATCATGACAATGGCGACCTTCGAACTCGACAGCGAATTCGTCCGCAAGTTGGCCGAGCTTCTCGGCGAGACCGGTCTCACCGAGATCGAATACGCGGAAGGCGAAAAGCGCATCCGCTTGTCCCGCGCCGCGCCGGCCGCCGTGGCCCCGATCGCCGTGGCCGCCGCCCCGGTGGCCGCCGCCGCCCCCGCCGCCGCTCCGGTGGCCGCCGTGCCGCCGGCCCAGCACCCGGGCGCGGTGAAGTCCCCCATGGTGGGCACCGCCTACCTGGCGCCGGAACCGGGCGCCGGAACCTTCGTGAAGGTTGGCGACGCGGTGAAGGTGGGCCAGACCCTGCTGATCATCGAGGCCATGAAGGTCATGAACCCGATCAAGGCGACCAAGGCCGGCACCGTGACCCAGATCCAGGTTGGCGACGCCCAGCCGGTCGAATACGGCGAAGTCCTGCTGATCATCGAGTGAGGGTTTGACCATGGGCGGCCTGTTCGAAAAGGTCCTGATCGCCAATCGCGGCGAGATCGCGCTTCGCATCCACCGTGCCTGCCGCGAGATGGGCATCAAAACCGTGGCGGTGCATTCCACCGCCGACGCCGACGCCATGCACGTCCGCCTGGCGGACGAGAGCGTATGCATCGGCCCGCCCTCGGCCAAGGAAAGCTACCTGAACATTCCGGCCATCCTGTCGGCGGCGGCCATCACCGGGGCGGACGCCATCCACCCCGGCATCGGCTTCATGTCCGAGAACGCGCAGTTCGCGCAGATGGTGGAGGAGCACGGCTTCGCCTGGATCGGCCCGTCGCCGGAACACATCCGCATCATGGGCGACAAGGTCACGGCCAAGCGCACGGTGCTGGACCTGGGCCTGCCGGTCGTCCCCGGTTCGGACGGCCCGGTGGAGACGGTGGAGGCGGCCCTGGTGAATGCCGCCCGCATCGGCTACCCCGTCCTGATCAAGGCGGCGGCCGGCGGCGGCGGCAAGGGCATGAAAGTGGCCTGGGCCGAATCCGAGCTGCGGGAGGCCTATCAGCTGGCCCGGGGCGAGGCGCGCGCCGCCTTCGGCAACGACCAGGTCTACATGGAAAAGTACCTGGCCAAGCCGCGCCACATCGAAATCCAGCTGCTGGGCGACCACCACGGCACCGTGGTGCATTTCGGCGAGCGTGACTGCTCCATCCAGCGCCGCCACCAGAAGGTGGTGGAAGAGGCGCCGTCGCCGGCGCTGAACGCGGAAGAACGCGCCTTCATCGGCAACCTGGCGGCCAAGACGGCGGCGGCCTTCGGCTACCGCGGCGTCGGCACGATGGAGTTCCTGTACGAGAACGGGCAGTTCTACTTCATCGAGATGAACACCCGCCTGCAGATCGAACACACCATCAGCGAGATGATCACCGGCGTCGACCTGGTGCGCGAGCAGATCCGCGTGGCCACCGGCGCGCCACTGGGCTATGGCCAGGACGACATCAAGTTCAACGGCCATTCCATCGAGTGCCGCGTGAACGCCGAGAACCCGGTGACCTTCGCCCCCAGCCCGGGCAGGATCGACGGGTACCACGCCCCGGGCGGCCTGGGCGTGCGCGTCGACAGCGCCCTGTACGACGGCTATCGCGTGCCGCCGCACTACGACAGCATGATCGCCAAGCTGATCGTCCACGGGAACAGCCGCAACGAGTGCCTGATGCGCCTGCGCCGCGCCATCGAGGAATTCGTCATCGGCGGCATCGACACCACCCTGCCCCTGCACCAGCGCATCATCGCCCAGCCGGACTTCATCAACGGCGACTATGACATCCGCTGGCTGGAGGAATGGATGAAGAACCAGCCCGCCGGCTAATTCCCGTCCTTCGGCATCGCTTGAGCGCGGGCCCGGGATCGACCGTGACGGTCGGTCCGGGCCCGTCGCTTTTACAGGCCTGCACGGACCGGGGAAATGCACTACCCTTCCTGTCACTGAGCGCGACCCTGGGACCGGCATGGCCTTTCTTGTCTTCATCGCCCTGATGGTGGCCCTGTGGGCCCTGATCCGCAGTGAAAAGTCGGAACGCCGTCTGGCGGAGCTGAACGCGCGGCTGGAGGCATTGACCCTCCGGTTGAGCCACCTGGAAGGGGGTGCCCCGCCCGTGCAGCCCGCGGTGGCGCCGCCGGCCCCGGTATCCCCAGCCTCCGTCCCGCCGCCCATCCAGGTCCCCCCACCGCCGCCGGCGCCCATTCCCAAAGCCGTTCTCCAACCCGATTCCTGGCCCGCACCCCGGCCCGCTGGCCCGTCGCTGGAACAGGCGCTGGGCACGCGCTGGCTGGTCTGGCTGGGCGCGCTGGCCGTGGCGCTGGCCGGCGTGTTCCTGGCCAAATATGCCGTGGACCAGGGCCTGCTGGGCCCCGCCGTACGCCTGACCCTGGGTGGCCTGTTCGGCGCGGCCCTGGTCACCGCCGGCGACGCGATGCGCGGCCGCGCCGGGGACGCGAGGACGACCAAGGCGCCCTTGTCCGCCGCCTCCATCCCCGCGGCCCTGACGGCGGCGGGGCTTGCCATCGCCTTCGCCTGCGTCTATGCCGCGCACGCCCTGCACGGGCTGATCGGGCCCGGCGCCACCTTCGCCGGCCTGGGCGCCCTGTCCGCCGTGGCCTTCCTGCTGGCCCTGCGCCATGGCGGGGGCGACGGGCTGTCCCCCGGCGCCTTCATCGCCCTGCTGGGTCTGGGCGGCGGCCTGGCCGTGCCCGCCCTGGTGCCCAGCGACCACCCCTCCGCCTGGGCCCTGTTCGGTTATCTGGCCCTGCTGAACACCGCCACCCTGGCCGTAAGCTGGCGCCTGCCGGCGGCCTGGCTGGGCCTGCCCGTGCTGGCCGGGGCGGCCCTGTGGGTGGTCACCGCCGCCTCGCACACCGTAGCCGCCGCCCCAATCGCCCTGTTCCTGGTGGCCTTGTCCGCCGCCGGGCTGGGCTTCGGCCTGCTGGACCTGCGGCGGGAACGGCCGGTCGTCACCGATGCCTGGATCGTCGCCGCCCTGGGTGGCCTGCCCATGGTGCTGGATTGGTTGCTGCTGGTGGCCACCGATTATGACGCCATTGGCGTGGCTGGACTGGCGGCCCTGGCCCTGCTGGCCATCGCCACCGCGCGCGCGCCGTCCCACAGGCCGGAGGTGACGGAGGCGTTAGCACCCATTGCCGCCCTGCTGGCCACGCTGGCGCTGGCCCAGGGCTACACCGTGCGCACCGCCGGCCTGTCCTATCCCGCCCAGTTGGGCGTGGCCGCCGCCTTCGGCCTGGGCTTCGCGGCGGCGGGACTGCGGGCCCTGACCGGCACGCACCGTCTGCCCCGGGCCTGGGCATGGGGCGCGGCCCTGCCCCTGGTGGGACTGGCCTGGGCCGGCTGGACCTTCGATCATACTGGCGCCCTGCCCGATCTCGCCTGGGCGGGCGGGACCGTGGCGCTGGCCGGCGGCATGGCCTGGGCCGCCGCCTGGGCGGGGCGGGCAGACCGCCCGCAACCGGTGCCCGGCGCCTTCGTCCTGGCGGCCTTGGCCCTGGCTGGGTTGGCGCTGGCCGCCCTGCTGCGCACCTCCTGGCTGACGGCGGCGTTGTCGCTGCTGGTGCCGGCGGCGGCGCTGATCGAAAGCCGCACGACGGCCTCCCCGCTGGCTGGCGCCTTGCGGCGCGGGGCGGTGGCCGTGGCTATTGTGGTGGTGACGCGCCTGACCCTGAACCCCTGGCTGCTCGACTATCCGCTGAACGGCACCTCCCCCCTCAACTGGCTGCTGTGGGGCTATGGCGTGCCGGCGCTGGCCTGCACCGCCGGCGCCTGGCTGTTGCGACAGCGGCGGGACGACCGGCCGGCGCAGGGGCTGGCGGCGGCGGCCCTGGTGTTGGGCCTGCTGTTCGCCTGCCTGGAAATCCAGGTCATGCAGACCGGTAGCCTGGCCAGCGATCCCTTCGCCCTGCTGCCCACCAGCCTGCGCAGCGTGCTGTTCCTGGCGGTGGCCCTGGTCCTGACCGGCCGGCGGGGCATCATGGCCGGCAGCGCCGCCGGGCCTGTGGCGCGTATCGGCGCCCGCATTCTGGTGCGGGTGGCGGCGGCCCAGGTGGTGCTGGTGCAACTGGGCGTGCTGAACCCCCTGTGGGCGGTGGAGCCGGTGGGGCCCTGGCCGGTGTTCAACCTGCTGCTGCTGGTCTACGCCCTGCCCGCCCTGCTGTTCGGCCTGGCGGCCTGGCGGCGGGAAGCCGGGCTGGCGCGCCGCGCCCTGGTGATCCTGGTGCTGGTCCTAGCCTTCACCTGGGTGTCGCTGGAGGTGCGCCAGGCCTTTCACGGCAGCACCTTGACCCTGTGGGCCCATGGCGGGGAGCGGACGGACGCGGAGTGGTATAGCTATTCCGCCGCCTGGCTGGCCTTCGCCCTGGTGCTGTTGACGCTGGGCGTGCGCACGCGCCGGGCGGATCTGCGCTACGCCTCGCTGGCCGTGCTGCTGGTGACGGTGCTGAAGGTCTTCCTGTCCGATATGGCCGACCTGACCGGACTGCTGCGCATCCTGTCCTTCCTGGGGTTGGGCCTGTGCCTGATGGGCATCGGCTATGTCTACCAGCGGGTGGTGTTCGCGCCAGCGCGGGTGCCGGCCAATCTAACGCCAGGTGAGACCCCGTGATGCGCCTGACGCCGGAACTGCTGCTGCGCGCCTACGCCATGGGGGTCTTCCCCATGGCGGAGTCCGCCGATGACGACGAAATCTTCTGGTTCGACCCGCCGGAGCGGGGGATCCTGCCCCTGGACGGCTTCCACGCACCGCGCCGCCTGCTGCGCACCGTGCGCCAGGGGCGCTTCCAGGTCAGCGTCGACACCGACTTCGAAGGAGTGATGCGGGCCTGCGGCGAATCCACCACCGACCGGCCGGACACCTGGATCAACGCCCAGATCCTGGAGGCCTATGTCGCCCTGCACCGCCAGGGCCGGGCCCATTCCGTGGAATGCCGGCGCGAGGGCCAGCTGGTGGGCGGCCTCTACGGCGTATCGATCGGCGGGGCGTTCTTCGGGGAGAGCATGTTCTCGCGCGAGACGGACGCCAGCAAGGTGGCCCTGGTCCACCTGGTGGCCCGCCTGCGCGCCGGCGGCTACAGCCTGCTGGACACGCAGTTCGTGACCACCCACCTGTCGCAGTTCGGCGCGGTAGAAATCCCCCGCGCCGAATATCAGGCGCGGCTGGCCCGGGCGCTGCCCCGGCCGGGGCGGTTTCACTGCGGCTTGGACGAGGGCGCCTTGGTCGCCGGGTTCTTGCAGTCCACCACCCAGACGTCATAGACGGGGTCTTCCATCGCCGACAGGGCCGGGCTGGAGGCAAACATCCAGCCGGTGAAGACCTTGGCCGCCGGATCGTCCGGCTTGGCCTCCACGATGTCCAGGAAAGCGGCCGATTCCGGTTCCTCAATGGGGGTGGTCTTGCGGCAGGCGCGGGCGGCCACGGTCAGCTGCCCGAAGCGGCCGCTCTGGCCCACCGCGATCTCCACGGTGGAGACGCGGCCCGTCACCTTGTCCAGGCCGCCAAGCACGGCGATCTTCATGTCCTCGAACGTGCGCGCCACGGCCGGCTGCGGCGGCAAGGGGGGCAGTGGCGTCACGGGTGAGGCCGCGCCCTCGGCCGGGGCGGTGGCGCCCTCGGCCGGGGCCGGCTGCGGCGACTGGCCGGCGGCGCCGGGGCCGGTCACGGGCTGGCTGGTGGGCGGCTGCTCTTCCGGGGCCTGGTCGCCGGACTTCTTCTGATCCGGAGTCGCGGCCGGCGGGGCCGGCGGCGTGCCGGGAATGGTGGGCGCGTTACCCGAGGGCGCGTTCTGGGGCGCGTTCTGGGCCTGGGCGCCGGCCGCGGCGGCCAGCACCAGGCACGAGGCCGCCGCCATCAGCAGGCGGCGCTGGCTCATTTGCCGCCGCCGTTCAGCAGCCCCTTGGACGGGTCGGCCTTGGGCTGTTGGCCCGCGGGCTGTTGCTGCGGGGCGGGCTGGGCCGGCTGGCCCTGGTTCTGCTGGCCGGCATCGCCGCCCTTGTTGGCGTTGCTGCCGCCAGCGCTGAAGATGAAGCGGCCGAGCAGATCTTCCAGGTTCACCGCCGACTGGGTGTACTGGATGCGGCCGCCGGGCTTCAGCATCTCTTCCTCGCCGCCGGGCTGCAGGTTCAGGAACTTGCCGCCCAGCAGGCTTTCCGACGCGATGCCGGCGCTGGTGTCCTCGGGCAACTTCACCTGGCTGTCGATCTGCATCTCAATGACGGCCTGGTAGGTCTTGGGATCCAGGTAGGCCTTGGTGACCGATCCCACCTTCACGCCGCTGATGCGCACGTCGCTGCCGGCCGTCAGGCCGCCGGTGCTGGCGAAGCGGGCCTGCAGGGCATAGCCCGACACGGCACGCACGTTCGCCGTGGTGTAGGCGAAATAGAGGAAGAACGCCGCCACCACCAGGACGACGGCCCCCAGCACGGTCTCGATCACATTGCTGCGCATTCGCTTCCTCTGGAAAACCCTAGAAATAGGACAGGTCCGGAAAGACGCAAGGCCCCGGGAGGGGCCTTGGCCGACGCCTGTCGGGGGGACACCGGTGCCACTGCCCGGTCCCCAGCCCTGTTACCCACCCTGTCACGATGTCGGGGCGGCGTCACCGTCGGCGATGCGCCGCGCATCCTGCAGGCCGGTGCCCCCTTACGCGGGGGTCCCTTATGCAGGGGTCCAGGGCTCGTAATCGCCGGTGGCGGCGGCGCGGTGGCCACCTTCATAGGTGTGACCGGGCGGACGGTACGCGTCCACGGTGCCGGTGTGGTTGGCCTCGTGCGGCTTCACCCACGGCTTGTGGTAGGCGCTGTTCTCCGGCAGGGGCTGTTCCATGGAGTAGTGCAGCCAGCCGTGCCACTCGGCCGGGACGGCCGACGCCTCAGGCTCACCCGCGAACAGCACCCAGCGGCGCACCTTCATGCCCGGACGCGCCTTCTTTTCCCGGAAGTAACGGTTGCCGAACCGGTCGGTGCCCACCAACTCGCCCCGCCGGGAAATCAGCAGGCGGATCGAGAGTTGGGACAGCCAGGTCAGGATGGAGATGCGTTGGGTCATGGGCCAAAACCAGAAAAGTGTGAACAGGGCCAAGCGCCTGGCAGCGGGCCCCCTGAAACGGACCGGCCGGACTATGGCAGTTTCGGCCCCGCGCGTCCATACGCTGAGGGGCCGCAGCCAGCGGGTAGCTCCCCCGCGTGACATCTATTGGGATCGGCCGGCCTTGCGCGCCCGCCAGCGCCGCCAGGCGGCGACGGGGCCGTGGTCGGCGCGGATTTCCCAGGTCATCAACAGGATGCCGGCCAGCACCAGGGGCAGCACATAATAAAGGAATCGATACGCCAACAGGGCGCCGATGGCGCCGCCCGCCGGCCCATGGTCGCGCAGGCCCAGCAGCAGGATGGTCTCGAACACGCCCAGGCCGCCCGGCACATGGCTGACGATGGCGATGGCCAAGCCCGCGCAGAACAGGGCGGTAAACTCCATGAAGCCCACGCCCGTCTCCGGCGGCAGCAGGGTCCACAGGGCCGCCGCCGACAGCAGAATCTCCAGCGAGGCGATGACGATCTGCGACAGCATCACGCCCGAGGACGGCAGGGCGAAGGACCAGCGCCACAGGCGCACGGGCTTGTGCGTCACCGCCGCCGCCACCGTCATGGCGCCCAGGCCCACCAGCAACAGGCCGGCGACACCCTGCAGCAGCCAGGCGGGCACGTTCAGTAGGCCCGCCCCCACCTCCGGCCCGATGGCCACGCCCAGCGCCCCGGTGAAGGTGATGCCAAGGGTGAAGGTGGTGGTGGAGAAGACCACGATCTTGGCGATGTCGGCCGCCGACAGGCCGGCCACCGAATAGACGCGATAGCGCACCGACCCGCCGCTGATGACGGCGAAACCCACGTTGTTGGAAATGGCGTAACCGGCGAAGCTGCCGAAACCCACCGTGCGGTAGGGCAGCTTGATGCCCAGGTATTTCAGGGCGGAGACGTCGTAGAGCGTCATCACCAGGTAAGCGGAGGCCACCAAGCCCGCCGCCTGCGCCACCCGCGCCCAGGGCAGCAGCCGGACATAGGCCCAGACCTCCGCAGGGCGGAAGTCGCGCGCGACATGGCGGATGGCCAGCACCACCAGGCCCAGCAGCACCAGGGCCGTGACCAGGGTGGTCAGGCGCTTCATCCAGTTGGGCTTGGCCGCATCACCACCCACCGCCTTGTCATCCACCGCGCTTCCTTCCGCTTTTTCCCCCGCCGGCGCGCGCGCCGCCGGATCGATGACCACCGGGTGATGATAAGTCGGTCGGTCGGGGCGCTGGTCTGGGCTGCGCTCAGGGGGCATTCGGGACGGTGATTCTCAAAGACAAGGGGCCAAGACGCCGCACCACCTGCGGTGCCGGAGAGGCACCCTGCCATCTTCCAGGGGGGGTTGGAAACCCAAAAGCGCGGTGGCGCCCCGGGTGTTCCCGAACCGCCGGACGCACTGCCTGAGAAGTGGGCGGCCGGACGCATTCTTCAGCTTACGAACCAGGGTGAGCCAAAACCATGAAAGGCTCGGTTTCGTTGAAGAATCGCCCCCTACCCGAAGAGTCAACCACAACCCGTATGCACCTCCCCTTTAGAGACCACAAAATGTCGTTGATGGTCGAAACATGGTGGCATACGCTTCCCCGACATACAGCATCTAGGGGTGCTGTCGCGGCGTAGAGCACCGGGGACCAGCCCAGGTTTTGGGGTGGTTTTGCCTGTTTCCAGGACCCCAGGTCCGGACAACGATCTCCGGAATTCGGCGCCCCCGCGACACCCACCCCACCATCGCGGCATTTCATTCGGGGGTCGGGGCACCATGCGCATCGAGAGACGGTTCACGGTCGACGGTCGGGACGCTTACGAGGGGATCGCCTTCCGCACGGCGACCAGCGAGATCCGCAACCCCGACGGCTCGGTGGTTTTCCAGGCCAAGGATATCCAGGTGCCGGCGGACTGGAGCCAGGTGGCCTGTGACATCCTGGCCCAGAAGTATTTCCGCCGCGCCGGCGTGCCCGCCCGCCTGAAGAAGGTGGAGGAGAACGACGTCCCGTCCTTCCTGTGGCGCCAGGTGGCCGATGAGGACGCGCTGGCCGATGTGCCCGCCAAGGAGCGGGTGGGCGGCGAGACCTCCGCCCGTCAGGTCTTCGACCGCCTGGCCGGCACCTGGGCCTATTGGGGCTGGAAGGGCGGCTATTTCGATAGCGAGGCCGACGCCAGCGCCTATTTCGACGAGATGCGCCATATGCTGGCCCGCCAGATGGCGGCCCCCAACAGCCCGCAGTGGTTCAACACCGGCCTGCACTGGGCCTATGGCATCGACGGCCCCGCCCAGGGCCATCACTATGTCGACTTCAAGACGGGGGAGCTGGTGGCCAGCACCTCGGCCTATGAGCACCCGCAGCCGCACGCCTGCTTCATCCAGTCCGTCGCCGACGACCTGGTGAACGAAGGCGGCATCATGGACCTGTGGGTGCGCGAGGCCCGCCTGTTCAAGTACGGCTCCGGCACCGGCTCCAACTTCTCCCGCCTGCGCGGCGATGGGGAGCGGCTGGCCGGCGGCGGCAAGTCCTCCGGCCTGATGAGCTTCCTGAAGATCGGCGACCGCGCCGCCGGCGCCATCAAGTCCGGCGGCACCACGCGGCGCGCCGCCAAGATGGTGACCGTGGACCTGGACCACCCGGACATCGAGGCCTACATCGACTGGAAGGTGGTGGAGGAGCAGAAGGTCTGCGCCCTGGTGGCCGGGTCCAAGCTGGCCAACAAGCACCTGAACGCCATCATGGCGGCGGCGACGGAAGGCATGGGCCCCGACGCCGACCGCCTGGACCCGACGAAGAACAAGGCGCTGAAGCGGGCCATCATCGAGGCCCGCAAGTCCATGATCCCGGAAAACTACATCCAGCGGGTCATCCAGTTCGCCGGCCAGGGCTATACGGAGATGGAGTTCCAGACCTATGACACGGACTGGGATTCCAGCGCCTACCTGACCGTTTCCGGCCAGAACTCCAACAACTCCGTCCGCGTGTCCGACGCCTTCATCCGCGCGGTGAAGGACGACGCCGACTGGAACCTGATCCGCCGCACCGACGGCAAGGTGGCCAAGACGCTGAAGGCCCGCGACCTGTGGGACAAGATCGGCCACGCCGCCTGGCAGTCGGCCGACCCGGGCGTGCAGTACGACACCACCATCAACGACTGGCACACCTGCCCCGAGTCCGGCCGCATCAACGCGTCCAACCCCTGCTCGGAATACATGTTCCTGGACGACACGGCCTGCAACCTGGCGTCCCTGAACCTCATGGAGTTCCGCCGGGCCGACGGCTCGTTCGACACCGAGTCCTTCCGCCACGCCTGCCGGCTGTGGACGGTGGCGCTGGAAATCTCCGTGCTCATGGCGCAGTTCCCCTCCAAGGAGATCGCCCGCCTGTCGTACGAGTACCGCACCCTGGGCCTGGGCTTCGCCAACATCGGCGGCCTGCTGATGGCCGAGGGCATCCCCTATGACAGCGCCGAGGGCCGGGCCATCTGCGGCGCCATCAGCGCCATCATGACCGGTGTGGCCTATGCCACCTCCGCCGAGATGGCGGGCGAGTTGGGGCCCTTCCCCGGCTATGCCCCCAACGCCACGGCCATGCTGCGCGTCATCCGCAACCACCGCCGCGCCGCCTATGGCGCCGGCGAGGGGTATGAGGGCCTGTCGGTCACCCCGGTGCCGCTGGACGCCGAGGATTGTCCCGACCAGCGGCTGATCGCCGCCGCCCGCCGCGCCTGGGATGAGGCGCTGGAGTTGGGCCAGAAGCACGGCTACCGCAACGCCCAGGCCACCGTGGTCGCCCCCACCGGCACCATCGGCCTGGTCATGGACTGCGACACCACCGGCATCGAGCCGGACTTCGCCCTGGTGAAGTTCAAAAAGCTGGCCGGCGGCGGCTACTTCAAGATCATCAACCGCGTGGTGCCGGAGGCGCTGTCCCGCCTGGGCTACTCCGCCACGGACGTGGCCCGCATCGAGCGTTATGCCGTGGGCCACGGCACGCTGAAGGGCGCGCCGGGCGTGAACCATGAGACGCTGGCGGCCAAGGGCTTCGGCCCGGAACAGCTGGAGAAGCTGGAAGCCGGCTTGGCCAACGCCTTCGACATCAAGTTCGTCTTCAACAAGTGGACGCTGGGCGCCGACTTCTGCACCGGCGCCCTGGGGGTGCCGGCGCACACGCTGGAAGAGTTCGGCTTCGACCTGCTGTCCCACCTGGGCTTTGCCAAGGCCGAGATCGAGGCGGCCAACGTCTATTGCTGCGGCGCCATGACCCTGGAGGGCGCGCCGGGCCTGAAGGCCGAACACCTGCCGGTGTTCGACTGCGCCACCCCGTGCGGCAAGATCGGCACGCGCTACCTGTCGGCGGAAAGCCACATCCGCATGATGGCGGCCTCGCAGCCCTTCATCTCCGGCGCCATCTCCAAGACCATCAACATGCCCAACCACGCCACGGTGGAGGAATGCACGGACGCCTACATGCTGTCGTGGAGCCTGGGCCTGAAGGCCAACGCGCTCTACCGCGACGGCAGCAAGCTGTCCCAGCCGCTGAACGCCCAGGTGCTGGAGGAGGATGACGAGGACGAGGGGACCGAGACCACGCTGGAGCGCGTGCTGGAGGCCCCGGCCGCCATGCGCGTCGAGGTGGTGACCGAGCGCATCGTGGAAAAGGTGGTGGAGAAGGTGGTGCGCGCCCAGCGTGAGCGCCTGCCCCACCGCCGCAAGGGCTATACCCAGAAGGCCACTGTCGGCGGCCACAAGGTCTATCTGCGCACCGGGGAGTACGAGGACGGCAAGCTGGGCGAAATCTTCATCGACATGCACAAGGAGGGGGCTGCCTTCCGCTCGCTGATGAACAACTTCGCCATCGCCATCAGCCTGGGCCTGCAATACGGCGTGCCGCTGGAGGAGTATGTGGAGGCCTTCACCTTCACCCGCTTCGAGCCCGCCGGCATGGTGCAGGGCAACGATGCCATCAAGATGGCGACGTCCATCCTGGACTATGTGTTCCGTGAGCTGGCCATCAGCTATCTGTCGCGCACCGACCTGGCCCACGCCACGCCGGACGACATCCTGCCCGACACCATGGGCGGCGGCGTGAAGCAGAGCGACCTGCCCCCGCACGCGGCCGAGGTGGCGGAGGAGACGCTGAACGCCGTGGCGCGCATCACCTCCACCGGCTATGTCCGCAACAACCTGCCCAACCTGCGGGTTCTGCCCGGCGGCCAGGCCGGCCGCGCCGTCGCCGCCTTCCAGACGGCCACCGCCACCGCCAGTGTCGAGACACACGTGGCCACCGGCACCCACGGCGCCGCCCAGGCCTTTTCGGCCCTGAGCCGCGCCGAAAAGGTGGTGACCGGCACCAGCTACGGCGGCGCCGTCTCCGGCGGCGGCGACGCCCGCTGGGAACGCGTCAAGGAAGCCCGCGCCAAGGGCTACGAAGGCGACCCCTGCCCCGAGTGCCAGAACATGACCCTGGTGCGCAACGGTACATGCCTCAAGTGCGACACCTGTGGCAGCACGACCGGGTGCAGCTGAGTAGTGTTATGGTAAATTTGTGTGAAAGGCACCATAGGTTGCCTCAGGCACACCATAGTGTGGCTCAAGTTCAAAATTCGGCCCGCCACGGGAAACCGTGGCGGGCCGTTTTTATCTGGCGCGGCTTGATCGGAAGCACAGGCAAACCCGTGAGGTTGGCGGCGCCCTCAGATCTCCAACTGTAGGCCATAGGGATCGAACCGGGGGTTCAGCCCATGGTCATCGTCGTCATAGCCACGCGGGTTCGCGAGCAGTGGGGTGCCCCCGACCACGAAGCCGGGGGACGGGTCGTGGATATGGCCGTAGACCCAGGCCGCCGGCCGGTGCCGCTCGATCAACCAGTCAAGGTGGCTGGCATAGGCACAACTCCATGGGTCGTGACGGGCACCGGCGGGCAGGCACTGGGCGGACGGGGCATGGTGGCTGACCACGACGGTGGGGCCGTCGTGGGGGGCGGCCAAACGCTCGTCCAGCCAGGCCACGGAGGTTTGGTGAAGGGTGGCGGTATCCCGGGGGCGGAGGCGGCGGTAACCGCCCCGCGCCACCCGGATCCGCCAGTAGTCGGCGATGCGCGGCCCGTGCCGCTCGCCGACCAGCATGGTGGCGTCGGCCCTCACCCGCCGCAGGTCGTCGCCAGCGAAGAGGCGCACATCGGTCCAGAGGGTGGCGCCAAGGAAGCGGACGCCGTGGACGATGGTCTCCCCGCGCTCCAACAGGGTGACGCCTTGGGCGGCCAGGTTGCCCCGGAGCTTGAGCATGCCATCGTCGATAGACGTGCCATAGAGGTCATGGTTGCCGGCGACGGCAACCACATGGGGGCAGCCGAACGTCTCTCGGGCGTCACCCCAGCGCACGCCGCGACCCCTGGTCCACAAGTCGCCGGCGAGCACGACGACATCGGCCTGCAGGTCAGGGGGCGGGGCCCAGGGGGAAAATTCTGAATGAAGGTCTGAAAAGACCGCAATACGGACCATGATGGGCTCCAACGGATGGTCTGGGGCAATACCCAGGCCAGCGGGAGCCTGAGCGCGCTTTAGGTGGCGTTGGCCACCGAGGTTCGTTTTTTGGAGTGAGCGTGCATGATCATGGTGTCTTGGTCCGGCTAGTGCATTGACGCAAACATAGGATTCACATCCGGCCTGCGTCGTGTGATTCTACGGGCATCGCCCGGACTGTTAGCATCATCGTTAGCCCTGAGGACGGCGCGCGCTTGGCTGCGATCCTCAGAGATCGTAACCGCCCCCTCAAGCATACGCAGCGGGCAAACATCATCAGAACCGAAAAACCGGTGGGACGTCCATTGCGGAAAGGTGCGTAAGCAGCACGGCTCGCGTGCCTTGGGCGACCAATTTCACGATTTCCATGCTCAGGCTTGGCTGAGATGGGGAGAGAGGCATTCATATCCCTACGGCTGTTGAAAGTTGGCGAGCAGGCTTTCTTCGAAGGCTTGGAAATCTTCTGAATGGACAGTCGCACATGAAATGCTGAGCGCACTTGCATATTCGAACGCGGCCTCTTTTGCAGCGTTCTGATGCACCGCGATCTCGTCGGCGGACCGGTGCGGCCTTACTCGCCCAACGTCAGCAAGACGCCGCGCAAGAATGGCATTTTCATCGTCCTCAAGGAACACGATCATGTCCGGTGCCAATTGGACGAATGTGGTAGTGGGCACAATCACCAGACGGTCGTCGTTATCAATTAGGCTGTGGCCGTCGAAGATGATGTGACGGTTGGGATGACGACGGCGTAGCTCGGAAAATGCAGACGTGAGCCGGTCTTGATTGGCGTGAATATCCGACGCCGATGCAGTCCGCAACGCCTCGGTATCCGAAACAGCAGAGGCCTCTTTGAGAAGCGCGCTCGCACGGACGCTGTGCGCCCAGGGATGGCGCTGGGTGAAGGCAGACACCATTGTTGTCTTGCCTACACCAGAAATACCGAGAACAGCAATCACACGTCCACTCATAGGTCGAATCCCAACTTGATATTGGGGCGAAGGGCGGCATACCGCGCGGCATTCAATTCAGCGATTGATTGGGGCGGACTGCCATTGAAGACGCCCGACCGAAGAAGATTATCCAGAGTCGGGGGAGGCGAGATATGTCCGGCTAATAGAAAGTCGATGACCTTGATTGGACTTTTCGGCGAAGCCGCCAGCCCGTCCAGTTCTTTTTCGCTGAAGACCGAGCGTTTCGCTGTCAGGCGAATGAGGTCGTCAGTCGCAGCTGCGTGATTCACCTGCTCGATGATCCCAACCGTAGTTATGGATTGGGAAAAGTTGTAAGCCTCGTCCTTGGACATGTAGAAGAGCAGGAGATCCCCAGGGCGCAATTTCGTTATCTTCGCTCGGCATAGATAGACCTTGCGGATGGTATTTCCCGGCGTTCTATCACGACGATGATCGAGCATGCGGACTTCGCTAGGGAACAGTGGAAGCGTCTTGCCCTCGGCGATTTCCGGAAACAAGCGCCTGTGATAGTCAGGCCTAATGGGGATGCAGAACTTTCGCACCACCTCGCCATCGTAGAAACGGGGATAGACGAGACGGTCTTCTTCGCAGATTGAGGCCTTGGGTGCCGGGAGTGGCCCCTTAATCATGACCTTCTCCATTACCCATTCACCATTTCCTCGTTCCGCAGTGGCCTCAAATCCGTACGAGCGAAGCAGGTCGATGAGAAATCCGTGTTTGGGGAAAACGGTCAGGTAGACAAGGTCGTAACCATTTTGCTGTGAAAACCAGAGCACTTGCTTCAGGAGCAGTTCGCCGAACTTCTCGCCCCGGAACTCGTCCCGAATCTTGAAAGTGCAGACTTTTAGGATTTTTGGACCAGGGTTGACTGTACCGGCTTCGGCGTGGGCCTCATCCTTGCGAATTACGATACCGGCAATTTGGTCGTCAATCTCCAGCACCCAGCAGTCCCGATGCTTCTTTCGACAGCTATCGAACCAACCGTCAAACTCGGGGTAGTCTCGCCGAAGGCTTCCTAGTATTGGTTCCTTCGGATCGATCTCATAGGCCTTCCGTTCCTCGACATAGGGCAGCCTAACCGCTTTCGCCTGGAAGGTCTGGCGCAACCATTCAAGCGCTTCTTCTACCGTCAGGACGCTTGCGCCAATTCCCGCGCGGTCCGCCCTACGATGGAGGCCAATATCCTCGGTTACAAGGAAGTCCACCGCTTTTGCGTCGAGTACCGCCAGGAGCCGGACATCGGATCGATCATTGTCGCGCTTAATCTCGCCAAATCGGGCAATCAGGTCTGCCTCGGGCGGCAAGGGAATATCGCGTAATTGGGGAAACTTTGCGAGCTTACTCAACGTCACTGCCCGGCGGGCGGCATCTTTGTCTCGGGCAATATCGTCATAGTTGGCGCCATCAACGAACAGTCCAACGGAATTTTCGGTACAGAGCCGGACCAGTTCGGCAAGTGACGCTTGAACCGGCTGAGCGTCCTCAAGCCTGATTACGATGTTTGTGTCGATAAGGAGTTTGAAGCCGTTCATCGCTCAACAATGAAGTGTATCCCTCGTCAAGGTAACGGAATGATTGCGGCGGCACAAACCCGAACTCATCCTTAAGTTCGGCGACATTCAACTGCTGATTCAGTGTCTGGACTTTATCCAACAAAATGGCAAAGCCGTAGGCCAATCCATCGAAGTAAGCATCAAAATCATGTCGTTCGATGCAAGCCGCTTCGCCATGGTCCTGCCAGATTTGCTCTACGGGCAGGCGGAGAACGTCCTTGATCCTGGCGTAGCCGACGATGGCCTGCACAGGGCTGGTCGAATAAATCAGCACGGTGGCGCCAATAGCAGATGCCTCGGGAAACTTTCGCCGCAGTTCGACGGTCTTAAGGCCGCTCAAAATCTTTGAGGCGTACGTCGGGCGAATGCTCACGAGTATGTCCCGCTTAAACAGCGGCATGGTATTCATAGCATACTCGTCCTTTTTCCCTGAATTCCATTAAACCAAGGCGCGAGTCTTGTGCCAAGTAGAAAGACGCCTTCCCGGCAAGCCGCTAACATCGCCCATGAATTTAATCGCGGATTCCCACGAAGCCCAACGGAATTCCGACCTGAAGCTGTCGCTGCTGAGTTCGAGGCGATAGGCGTTAGGACGAGGCTGTCGAGAATGGCGTCAGCGATGGTGGAATCGCCGATGATTTCGTACCAGCGGTCGACCGGCATCTGGCTGGTGATGATGTCTGATACGGATGCGCCTAAACGTGACTGGAACGTTTAGGAGGATCAATTACGGACCCCGCTGCGCTGGCTGAATCAGATGTTGGTGATGCCATTGAATTGGCGCGAAAGCGCCCGCAGCCTCTCCGCTGTTTTCGGGGAGGAGATACGTTGGGGGACCATGTCCACAGTCCCACCGTATTGCCCGGTCACAGCCACCTGAGGATCGCCGCCCTCCACCCTGTGAAAGAACAGTTGACCAATGGTCTGGCCTGGATAGAGGGCCAGCGGAGTTTCCCCGAGGTTTCTGAGTTCAAGGGTCAGGCTGCCAGCGAAACCCGGGTGGATGCCGACGGCCGTGGCGTTGATCAGACCTAACCGTCCCCAAGTCGATCGTCCAACGACATAGGCCATGAGGTCCGAGGGGAGTCGGATGTATTCCAGCGTCGTAGCCAGGATAAACTGGTGCGGATGAATGACGATCGATGCCCCAAGAGGCACGTATTCCTTCCGGTAAAGGCTGGAAAAAGAGAGTTGGCTAAGCTGCCTCGAAGCTTCGGCGAATTCGTCCACAACTCCCGTTGCCGAAGCAGTCACCAACGCGAACTCAAAACCCAAGCGTACGTCCACCGACGCCTGACCGGGTCTCACCTGACCTTGGGGATCGAGAAGGGGACTCACGACTAAGCGCTTCGCCAAATCGTGCTCCTTCAAACGAGCCCAGATCGCCTGCCCGTCGAGGACACTCATGCCGCATCCTCCCAAGCATGGCGGGCTTCGGCGAGTTCGACGGCCTTCACGAGCAACGCATGCACCCGTTCCATGCGTTTCGCATCCTCATTCCCGTAGGCGCCGTTGGGTGAGGGGATCACGTCCATCCTGGTGAGTAACACGGCCCAGCCCACATTCAGGATTGTCGCCAAAGCCGCTGGGCGGAGGATGCCTTCCTCCTCTGCTTCAATGGGTGGAATCAATGCGCAGAGGGCATTAAGGTGGCGATCAAGATCCGCCTCGAATTTGTCCGGGGTATATACGAGGTTCGCGAAATTGGCCTTTAGATAATTTTCACAGCAGGAATGGACCACGTCATGGACCTCTTCCATATAGGCGACCATTTCTGTCATGATCGCCGCATCGAGTTCGGGGTGTCCGCCTGCCTTCAGCATTTCAAAGGCCTTCAGCTTGTCGAAAAGATCGTCGGGATCAGGGCAAAGCGTGAGGCCGGGACTGTTGATGTCCTTCCTTAGCTCGACGCCGGTCCGGGAGAGGAAGACTTGGGCATAATTTGTTCCATGAGGGCTCTGCATCTTTCCGAAAAGCAAACTCCGCCGCAGGTCACTCGGCGGATGAGTCTCGGCGATCCCCAAACTCGGCCATGACATTTCCAGGAATCCAAACAGGGCAAAGTAGAACGCAGGTCCCACGATAATATGAGCTACAGAATCTGCCGCGAGTTCCTCTATCCAGTTGCTCAAAACCTTAATCACCCGCATTGTTTCAGCGGTCTCCAACGCGTTCTTCCCAAGGCGTCCAGCAACTCGTTCCAGTAGATCGGCAGCCGCGTCCGATCGTCCGTTAAGACCCTGTTCGATGTCTGAGCTGATACGTTCAAAAATCGCGTGCCCTGCCTCATGGGCCACAACGGCGAAATATGGCAGCATTCCGAGTGAACGGCTGGGAACCGTTACCCGATGGATCGGCCACTCGATGCCCTTCATGGCCTCCTGCAAAGAAGGCGACGGGTCTCGGACCTGGAAATAACCGGGCCCAAACTTAGCAAGCTCGTAATTGGGCGCGTGCTCAGCCCTGAAGAATGTGGTCCGGTCGATACCTAATTGGTCCAACCACCGCTGGAGGGGGCGGACCAATTGATAGGGCAGTTCGGACGCTTCTGCGCCTTTCAGATCGCCCAAGCACTTGACCGCGAGCTGGCCAAGTGCTGCCGCATCGACGACAAGCTTGTTTGCCTGATCAATGCCAATCTCCGCGTCCCTCGAACTAGATAGGTAGGCGTTCGCGGTGTCAATGATTCCCCTCACAATGGCAAGCCAGCAGTAGGGGCCGGGATGCCTTCCAGGAAAGGTCGTCAACTGGAGGGCAGCCACCTGCTCCTCAAGCCTGGCCAGGAACAGACCGTTGGCCTTTCTCGCGTTTTCGAGTGGCATCAGGACCTCAGGCCATCCCCAGTGTCATCGGCGCCCGCAAAGGGCGAAAGGCACTTTCGAGCTTGAGTGCCTCTAGCAATTTGCACAAAAATTCCGCAACCGCCCCCTTGGTTTGCTCCGCCGGCACGTCTCCTTTCTTTAGGAGGTCGATGACTTCATTTGCGGCGGCGATATGGTCGGACAGGTCTTCGCCGTAGACGCTATTCAGATAGCGAAAGATCATGGCGAATGCCTCGAACGCCGGCTTATCGTCCGCCTGAACGAACAGGCTCTGGGCGCGGACAATCTCCATCCCTCGCCGGGCACCGGAAAACATATCCGCCAATTCATCGAGAACCTCTTCTCTACGAGAATTGGTTACCTCGCCGTCACGAACTATCACCAATCCGTCTTCTAATGCATGGCGGAGGCCAATCTCTGACATCGGTCCGATATGTGCGAACAAGATGGTTCTCCCCTTATTGGTAGCCGTCCTTTACGGACAACAAATGGGCGCACTAGGATCTGTGCGCCGGGAGGCGATACCGGTAGTCGAATATAGCATTGTCAAGCCGAATCTGGAAAGAGTCCATTTGAGTCAGTGGGTTGTGGAAAAAAAGATGAGTCATTATAGGTGGTTAGGCCTCTATATCGGATCACTATCGCCGTAGTTTTGCCGGTGCCGCAAATGCGGTGATGAACCCACGGCGGCCCACGCCCAGCGGCTGAAGGCGCCAACCGTCGCTGAGCTTGCTCAGGATCGCAGTGTCCTCCAAGGGCTCCTTCACAGTTTCATGGTCAACCGCAGTACGCCGTTGAGCGCCTTGCCGAAGTCGGAGTCGGCCAGCCGAACCTCACTGCGGCTTTCCAGGCCAAGCGCTGGGCACGGGCCACTCAGGCGGAAGTCGCGAACATTGATGCCGACGGCCAACGGTAAACCGACATACTCCCCCCTCATCAATCGGCGGGATCGTGATATTCGGGCAGCTTCTGCCCATCCAACCATCGTCGGGCATCGTGCGAGAAGCAGCCGTCGTTGGCCGGATCGCGGGCGATGCCGCCCACCACCACGTCGCCGACCTTGCCCGTCTTCAGCAGGGGGACTGACCTTGCTCGTGCACCAGGCCACGTTGCGATGGCCTTCGACCCGCACGGACACCGTAGTCCCGCCGGGAGGGCGCCGCCGCCAGGGTCGGCGCGGTGGACAGGGCGCCCAGCGCCACGAGGGAGGCAAGGCCCACCTTGCCCGGAAAAACCATACCGATCATAGCGACCTCGCGCCCAGGCGGCCGAGGGCCAATAGATGTCGGGCCTCAATTAGATAATAAATGAAGACAAAATTGGGTAAAATCGCCCAGAAAACCAGTGGCATCTTATCATTGCCGTTCACAGCAAAGACACAATAGTCCAATAGAGCCGAAATGATTCCAAAAAAGATAATTTGCAATATTGACACCGACTCTCGATAAAATCCAACATTTGGAATCCGCAATACCACAAGACGCTTATGAAATGGAGTATACTGCATCGTGTATAATGTGACCTCCCGCGACAATCCTTCGTGGAGAAGGTCATGAATTCCAAACTTCATCAATACTCTCTTAATGATTTTGTCCCCAATCTCGATGAATGGCACCTTGGTCACACCTGTTCTCAGGTCATGGGTAGACGATCCAAATCTCTTCATTACGCCAGTATGTGATTCCATTTCCGCCTCTACCGGTTCGATCAGAAAGATTTCCTTGGATTCGGAGGGATGGGCCGACACGGACAGCGGAGGCCCATCCCTCACAAAATCGTCAAAAGCCCACCACGGCCCATGTGCCATCGGGCGCCTTCAAGAAAGCCAATTCCGCAGTGTCGGTCCGGTCCTTGCCATCGACGGGTTCGGTGACCGAAAACGAACAGACATAGGCCGTGCTGCCCTGGGCGGGCTTGCATTCGCCCTTCTTGATCTTCGCCTTCACCTCCGCCCTGGGCTGCGGCTTCGCCGAGCGGTCCGAGGTGGGATGCATCAGGTCGGCCAACATCTCCTGATGTTCCTGGGCGTACTTCACGTACGCGGCCTGCATGTCGGATTCCGACGGGCCGCCATCGCCACAGGCGGTGAGCGCCATTAATGGAATCAAGGCGATGCCGACAAAAGCGGTCTTCTTGAACAAGGTCATCTGGTCCCCCTGCCTGGTGGATGTGACGGAGCGACCCGGGCGAAAGCCCAGGGTCCCATACGGATACGTTGAGTTTGGAAACAGCAGGGATAGGCGCGCCCAAGGGCACGGTCACGGTGACCGCCTACCTGCTACCCTGTTGGATTGTGTGCGGTTCAGCCCGCTATTCGGGGCTTCGCTTCGATCAAACGCGCTCCGAAGAGCATCACGCAGCCGCAACCGATCGAACTTGGCATCGTCAGCATTAGACAAGCCCCCGTGTTGTGCCCGGCTGGCGCCGGGCAGGTGACTACGCGCACACGGACGCGTCCCGCCTATTTTCCCTGACAATGGGCCGTAACCCGTTGGCAAATAGGATATTTCATTCAGCGAGCTGCCCGACAAAGCGGGATGCCCGTGTGTGCGCGTAGAGCGATGCCCGGCCGGTAGTCACACCACCGGGCACAACGGCAATATCGCGGAGTGGTGCCGGAATTTAAAGGGATCTCTTTAGCGGGCGCCTGCGATTGAACGGACCCCAGCCCCCGTCTTGCCGGCTACGACCGAGCCCCCGACCACCCCCTTGGTGGCGGGAAGACTTCGGATAGCACTGGCGCGTCCGCTCGCGTCGCACGACTTTGGTCGAACGGCAAGAGCGGTCCACGCCGGTAGGATAGCGAAACAGCCATGCGCACAGTACAACCCAGTCGCGTATTCGATCGATTGACACTACCCGAGAGCGGCGGCACGCTGAGCTAATCATGACACACGCCCCCGCCCTTTCGCGCATCGCCACGGCCCAGCCGTCGCGCCTCGGCGCCAAAAAAATAATCCCGGCCGCGTAAGGCGTCGGGAGGGTGGAAGACCCTTTTCCGTAAAATTCCGACGTCCCGCGCGGCCCGCATCCTGTGAGAGCCGCCACCGCCCGATGATACGGGCCGTGGCGCCATGCAATCTCCGATGCAAGGCAGATCCCCGCCATGATCGTTCCAGATTCCCTGGGCTCGCCCCAGGACCAGGAGCCCGCACGCGCCGATGCCGGTTGCGCGCTGAGGCTGGAAGAAATCATCGCCGGCGTTCTATTTGAGCGAGCGATGGCAACCATCGATGGGTTGGCCGAGGCCCTGCGGCGGGGCGGTAGCGCCATCGCGGTCGAGGCCCCATCCGCGGGATGGGTGAACCTGATCGTCGAGGCCATCCGCCGCCATCTGGATTTGGCGAACGAACAGGAACCCGACCCCGCCGCCTTGCCCGACTACGAGGAGGACATCGATGGCTTCGCCGCAGTAGACGCCTTCCTCCTGGGATACGAGCCTCCGCGTTGGCATTGGATCATCCAGGATGCAGCGCCAACGATCGCCGCGAACCGGCAACAGGTCGGACGCGCCCTGAGCGAGGGCATCGGGGTCATCGGGGCATCCCATTCGTTGGCCTGCCTACCCGAGGATCTCCGCCGCGCGGTCGATTTCCAGGTCACCGTACCGGCGCCGGACTGGCCGGCGATCCAAGAGGCGATGGTCGTCCTTGCCGGCACGGCCCCGGCGGGCGACCTGCCTGACTCATTGTGCCGAACCCTGGAACCGGATGATTTCCTGCTGGCCGCCCGCCCAAATGAAAGCGCCGACGCATGGCTGGCACGACTGAGGGACCTGGCGGAGGCCAAGATGCCTCGGTTACCTGGCCCAGTCCTCGCGGACCTCCACGGCATGGACGGAGCGGTGGCGTGGGGATTGGATTTAATCAAGGATCTGGGGGACTACGCCGATGGCGTCATCCCCTGGACAGCGGTGGACCGCGGCGGCCTCCTCGTCGGGCCGCCGGGAACGGGGAAGACCACGTTCGCGGGCGCCTTGGCGAAGACAGCAGGCGTGCCGCTGATTACCGGTTCCCATGGCATGTGGCAAAGCCTGGGGCATCAAGGCGATATGCTTCGCGGCATGCGGTCTACCTTCGACCAAGCCCGTTCCCTGGCGCCTTGCATTTTATTCATCGACGAAATTGATGCTTTCCCAAACCGTTCCAAGCTGGAGGGACGGAACAGGGATTACATGGTGCAGGTGGTGAACAGCCTATTGGAACTGCTGGACGGGGCAATCACGCGCGTCGGCGTGGTAGTCATTGGCGCTTGCAACAGCCCGGACGGCCTCGACCCGGCCCTTGTTAGGCCTGGCCGGCTCGATCGCGTCATCGATATCGGGCTGCCGGATGAAATGGCCCTCGCGAATATCCTGCGGCACCACCTGGGCCCGGACCAGTTGCCGGATGCGTGCCTGCGGGAGGTGGCCAGGGCCGGGTTGGGCGGCACCGGGGCCGACTGCGAACAGTGGGTCCGAGGCGCCAGAAGGCGGGCTCGCCGGGCCAACCGACCACTGACACCGGAGGATCTGCTGTCCCAGGTGCCGCGGTTGCCAGCCTGGTCGAGCGACTTCGTCCGCCGCCTCTCCATCCACGAGGCAGGCCATGCGGTGGCCGCCGCACTGGAATCACCCGGCACCCTGATGGGCGCTTCGATCAGGCCGGGCGGTGCCATGGCCGGCGGCGTCCTTACCCGTAACGCCGGACATGGTACGGCCTCCGATGTCCTGGCCCGGATCCGCGCCATGTTGGCGGGGCGGGCGGCGGAGGAACTGGTGTTGGGGTCCGGCACCACCGGCGCAGGCGGCAACGCCGAAAGCGACCTGGCGCAAGCCACGGTATTGGCCGCCTCCCTGGTGGCCAGCTACGGCCTGGATGGCGGCTTGACCTGGATGGGCGAGATTACAGCGGCCAACGTGGCGGCCGCCCTTCGGGCGAGCCCGACCCTGGCTACCCAGGTCGAGAGGCTGCTGGTGGACCAGCACCGATGGATCACCGACCTGCTGGGACGCCACCGGCCGGCGCTGGAAGCCGTGGCGGCGCTATTGCGGGAACGGGAATCCGCCAGCGGTGCGGAGATCGAGGCCGCGGTAACCGCAGCCTCGATCGGCGATAGGGAGGTGACGGCATGACGGACCGCTCCAGGGCGACCCCGCCCCTCCATGGCCCGCTGAAACACTAAACCCCCGAACGAACCGAACCATGCCGAGGCTAGGGATCATCCCCCGCCAGGCGCGAGCACGCGCCGGGCAACGCCCTCCCTTTGCCCGGCTGAACCGAAGATCTGGCCCCCGACAGCCCATGCGGCATCCGGGGCCTGCGGAGGCGAAACCGATGGAACGATTGATCGCCCAGCACCTGCATCTCCGGCGCCATGGCCTGGCTGAATTCGGCTGGGCCCCCGCCGCTGCGGAGCCCCCTTTCCCCGAGGCGATTGCCACCCCCACGGTAGCTGGGGACGGCTCGAACGACTCGGATTTCTGGCTACCACCGACACCGTCCACCGCCAGCCGCAGGCCACCGGCCCGATCCCGCGGTCACTGCGGCGGCTCCCTGGTAGATCCAGCATCCAACCGGGAACTGCTGTTCGAAAGCCATTTGGAGCGAAACATCGCCCTGGTGGCACTAGCCGACCGGCGCATCCTCGGGATCTGGGACCAGCCCCCGGCCGTGGATTACCGGGATGAGCACGGCAGGGGCCGGCGGCACACCTTCGACTTCCTGTTCGAGGTTGTCGGCGGCACGCGGATCGCCGTTGCCGTCAAGCCCTCGGCCAAGGTCGAACGCAGCGGCATTGCCCGGACGCTGGACCTCATCAGAAGGCAAGTCCGAGGCTTCGCCGACCATTACGCGCTCAGAACCGAACGGCACGCCACGCCGACCATGGTTCAGAACGCCGAATGGATCCTCCAAGCGCGGAGAATGCGCGATCCCGGTCAGGTCGCCGCCATGGCCAAGTTCACGGCGACGATGGCGGAGCCGGCAGCCATGGCCGCTGTCGTCATGCAGTCCGGCCTGGGACCGGGCGCGTGGAACGCCCTCGTCAACCTTATCGACGAGGGGGCCGTCGAACTCCCGGACGCGGGCGCGGCCATCGGAGAACTTGCGCTCATCCGCCCCGTTCCGGCCGGCACCGGCGCAAGGGAGGCCGGACATGCCTGAGAGCCATCCTTCCGAGGCCACGCGCTTCCGCTTCTCGATGGATGACTACATCGCGGTCGACGGCAAGGCCTACCGCCCGGTGTCGGTCGACCGGCGCGGGCACATCCTGCGTGGCCTTGAGCCCGATGGGGACGGTCCCCTGGCGGAGTTCCGGCACGAGGACCTCTATGCCCTGCATGTCGACGGCCGCCTGACCGTCCGGCCCGGGTGGCTGGGCGCGGGGGCATTCCAAGCCCGGCGGCGGAGCGACGCCGAGAACCTCGCGGACCTTCCGGAAACCGAGCAGCACACGATCCTGTGGCGGGCCGAGTGGTGCGACAGGTTCCTCCAGATGGAAAAGGACCTGCCATCGATGACGCGCAGCGACCGGGCGATGACCCTCGCGATCCCGCAGATCCATGCGGCCGTGGCCACGCTGGAGGCCGCATGGCAAGGACAGGGCGGGCGCAGGGCCCGCGCCGGCAGCAAGGTGGCCGTCAGCCACCCGCCGTCACCCGCCACGCTGCGGCGCTGGCTGCGGCTGTACCAGGCGGCCGGCTACAACGCGGTCGGCCTTAGGGAAAATTGGCGGCGGTGCGGCAACCGGCTGCCGCGGGCCGACGGGGATTCGCACGCCTTCGCATTGGCCGGCGCGCGGGCCTTCCTCGACTCGCGGCAGCCAACCAGGCGCATGGTCTATGACTCCTACCTGGCCGAGTTGGAGGACGAGAACCGGCGACGGGAGGAGGCGGGCGGCCCACTCCTTGCCAAGGTCAGCCCGCGTACCTTCAACCGGCACATCTCCAACCTCGACCCGTTCCAGGTCCAATGCGGCCGCGAAGGAGTGGACGCGGCACGCCGGAAGCATCGGATCACCGCCGCCGGACTCCAGGTTATCCGCCCGCTGCAGCGAGTGGAGATCGACGAATGCAATTTGTCCCTGCAGGTGCTGTTGACCGCCGCCGGCGCCTGGGCACGGCTGACGGCGGAGCAGAAGAGGCTGGTCGAGCGGACCCGAGCCTGGGTCACGCTGGCCATCGACGCGGCCACCCGCTGCATCGTGGCGCTCAGGGTTTTCGCCGATCCACCATCGTCGGCGAGCGCCATCGCCGCCATCGAGATGGCGATCTTCGATAAGACCCACCTCGGCCAGGTGGCCAGCGCGCAGTCGCCCTGGAACATGTGCGGCCTTATCGAGGAGGTGGTCACGGATTCGGGCTCGGCTTTCATCGCGCGCGAGACGAAGACCGTCCTCACCAGCCTCGGCATCCGGTCCATGAACCCACCGGCGAAGATGCCGGAGATGCGGGCCCGCGTGGAACGTGTCTTTGGGACGCTCCAAGGCCATTTCGTCAAATATTTCTCGGGCCAAACCTTTGAGAATGTTGTGATCAGGGGTGACTATGATGCCCAGGGAAACGCTTCCATCGACATGGGGGAGTTGAACCGCACGCTCGTGCGATGGGTCGTCGATGCATATCACTGCAGCGCCCATGAGGGCCTCGCCGGCGAGACGCCGGCCAGCGCCTGGCGACGGCTGACAGCCAAGTATGGCGTGACACCGCCCCCGGACGCCCGGACGCGACGCAGCGTCTTCGGGCTGTCCTGCACCCGGCACATCCAGGGCAAGGGCGTGCGCGTCCTCGGCATCCATTACCAGTCGCCGGAACTCCAACGGTTGCGGCGGTCGACGCCGGAAGTGGAGGTTCGGGTCGATCGGTTCGACCTCGGTGAAATCTCGGTGAAGGCGGGCGACGGCTGGCTCACCGTGAAGCCGGCCGTGCCCGGCCTCAACCTGCACCGCGTGACCTGGTGGGAGTGGACGGCCACCGCCGCCGACCTCCGGCGGCGGCATGCCGACGCGGCCAGCCTGGGCATCCCCGTGGTCCGGGAGGCGCTCTCCACCATCCGGCGGGAAGGGCTGGCAGCGGCCGAACGCGCCGAACTCGGCTCGCCGATCATCGGAGAGGAAGCCCTGGAGCGGGCTGAGAAGGACCTCTTCCTGAGCTTCGCGTTCCAGGACGACGGCACGCGCGGCGCCGACCTGTTGGAGGGCGTCCCCCAAGTCGCGGACCAGCAGCAAGCGGTCCATCCAACCCCGCTTGCCCCAGCCCGGCACGGCCCTGACCCGGCTGACGATCCAAACTGGAAGCATTTCCAACGTGACCAATTCGAAATCCATGACGAAGACGAGGAGTGAACGGAATGCACAAGACGCACCCGAGGCCGGGCCTCGCCCCCACGACATCCAGGGCCGACATTGCGGCACAGCGCCAGGAACTCGGCCGGCGCCTTTCGGAGGTCTACCTTCCGACCGGCCGGGACCGGTCGCTGGCGCAGGAACTCGGCTGGTTGGTCGACCACGTCGCAATGGCGAGGGCCGGCGGCCATTCCGCCGGCGGCATCGTCGCCGTGGTCGGTGACGCAGGCGCAGGAAAGACGCGCGCCGTTTCGCACGCGCTCGACCGCATCCCCGAACTGCAGGGGGACGCCATCCTCCGGGTCCTGGCGCCGTCGCCCTGCACGCCGAAGGAATTGGGCAGGAGCATCCTGCGGGGCCTCGGCTACGAACTGCGGCAGCAGAGGCTCACCGAACCGGAGATCTGGCATATGGTCCGGTGCCAGCTTCAGGCCACCGGCGTCAGTTTCGTTTGGGTGGACGAGGCCCACCATGCGATGGGACGTTGTAGCGACGCCCACCTCATGGTGTTGAGGGACACGCTCAAGTCCTTGGTGCAACAACGCGATTGGCCGGTCGGACTGGTCATCTCCGGCCTTCCCATCGTCTCCGGCCTCCTTGGGGGCGACCGGCAGATCGAACGGCGGAGCCGCACCTTAAGTTTCGACCGCATGGCATTCCCGGCCCAGGCGCCGGTGATCCGGGAGATCCTGGAACGCCTGGTGGTCGGGCAGGCCCGGATGCGGCTACACGAGGAAGTGGCCACCGACGACGAATTCCTCCACCGGCTATGCCATGCGACGGAAGGATGCCTTGGCTCCCTGGTGGACATGTGCCGGGCGGCGGTTCTGTTCGCCTTCCAGCGGGACGGCACCGATGCCGTCGTGGACCGCCGGGATTTCGCTATCGCCTACCAGGGCGAGCGCGGTTGTACGGACGACCAGAACATCTTCCTGGTCAGGGACTGGCTGGAAATCGACCCCGCGAACTCCCGTCTGCGGGAAGCCTCGCCGGATCCGCGGCAAACGGCGGTCCAGGGAAAGCGGGGGCGGCGATGAACGCCTGGCGCGCCAAGGTCCCGCTGGGGGATGGCGAGGACCTCGTCAGCTTCTGCCGCCGCATGGCCATCGTCAGTGGCAGTCCCACCCTGGGAGGGTTCCTGACCGATATCGGCACGACGATGCCGCAGGTCGTGCAGGGCACCGACGAAGCCGTCCGCATTGCGGCGGAGTTCGGACGGGTCGATGCCGACCGGCTCCGCGCCGTGACCCTCAAGCGGGACTTGGAGGGTCCCGTTCACGCCCGTGGATACCGGTTCAACGGGCATCCGGTGGCGCAGCGCCATGTCGAACGTTCCGTCATGCGCCTCTGCCCCCTGTGTCTGGCCGAAGACCGGGAGCGATGGCCGGATTTGCATGGGGCCGCGCCGTTCATTCGCGGGGAGTGGCAACTGAAGTGGATGCGCGCCTGCCCGGTTCATGCCATGGCCTTGGTGGCCGATGGTGAATGGCCGGCAATCGGTCCGGGCTTCATGCAAGGAAACCTGACGCCGCTTCAACCATCAGGAATGGAGGCTTATCTGCGTCATCGCGCAACGGCCAAGCCTTCTTCGGGCGGTAAATGGCTGGAAGGATTGCACCTTGGCTCGGTCGCGGATTTTTGCGAAGCGGTCGGCCTCCTGGCCAACATGGAGCACGAGATCGCGGCGAATAAGATCAAGGCAAGGGCGCTATCCATTTACTCACTCTCGCTCGCGGATCGACATGCGGCTGGTGATGTGGGTTGGCAGATTCTAAGCGGTGGCCCCGAGGCGTTCCGCCAATTTATTAAGCGATTTGCCATAATGGCATGCACACGTGGCGGCATCATGAAGCCAGGCGGCATCCTGGGTCCCTTGCATGTCCAACTGGCTAAACGTCCATATGACAATGCGTTCGACAGCATCCGCAACATGGTCCGCGAGACGATCGCCGACTCGACGCCGATCGCCCCCACAGCCCAGATTTACGGGGCTCCATTGGGAGAGCGGTCCATGTCGTCCATCCATGTGGCGGCCAAGGCAATGGGATTACACCACAAGTGGTTGCGCAAACTCCTTGTCCTTGGCGGAGTGATTACCAACGGCGGCCTTGTGTTCCGTATGGATGGGCATACCGACGCGCTCCTGCAAGAGATCGCGGAGACAATGTCCCTGAAGCAAGCGGGCATCTACATTAATGCTCCTCGTGTCCAAATGCGGTTGCTCCTGAAATCCGGCATTCTGCAAGCATCTGCAGCGGGTGGCGATGGTAAGAGCACGGAACGATCCTTCTCCAAGCGAGATCTTGACGAATTCTTGGCAAAACTGACCAAGAATCATAAGACAAATGAAGACGATGTTGCCAGAATTTATAATAAAGAATTGTTTACGATCCCAGATGCCGCAAAAAAGGCGCGTTGCTCAGCGGTTGATATCATCCAACTCATCTTTGATGGTCGAATTGGCACTATTGAGGATCGGGATGACTACGGTTACATGTCCGTACATGTGTCACCGGCCGAAATTCGAGGAATTTTATACGGATCGAGGACCGGCCTGTCACTGCAAGAAGCAGCCGAACAAACGGGTTGGGGAAGAAATTTGATCACCTTTTTGGTAAACGAATCTTTGCTTCCGTTTGAAGTAGTGGAGAACCCTGTTACCCGCCTGAAGCAACGAATGGTGACACTAGAGTCCTTACATGACTTCAAAAAGAAGTATGTCGTTGTCGACGACTTAATGGAAATATTCAAAGGAAATCGCAACGATGTCAAAAAACAAATAAGTGATCTTGGCATAAATCCCGTACGCCATGACCGTATTGGACTTCGGATTTATAATAGATCAGATATGCCTGAATGGATTATATACAGAATAAATAGGCCATCATTCTGCGAAAAACCACCTTTCCGATATCGATAAAAAAACTAATGAAAATGGCCCAGATCGATATCTGGGCCATTTTCATTTGTGCCCTCGGTTGCCGCTCACCATAAACGCGAATGGCCTGGGTTGAGCCAAACTATGCAAACCGTCGCGGCAAATATCAAGTCCGCAATTTTCCAAGTCCACAAAATTTTATATATTTATCAACGGCTTACCAAGCCATCGGTCGCCTATTGAGGCAACCTTTGGCGCGCTCCACACACAAGGCATTGTGGCCTGACCTAGCTATATTGAAGCCCGCCGCACAGTAACTTGCGGCGGGCTTTTTATTTCGCAATCTAATCTTTGTTTCCCACGAAGGGAAGCACCGCATCCTGACAGCACCAAGCGCTGGGCGGCAGGGACACGACTGCATGCCTTGCAGTCGGCACGCGAAAACACTAGCGCGTCTTTAGCGCTTCTTCACAGCCCGCCGCCCACCACCGAGCCGTCCTTGCGGCGCGACAGCTGCACCTGGCCGTCCACGCACTTCACGTAGGTCGTCTTGCCCGGCGTCAGGCCATCGCAAATGATCACCAGGGCCCGGGGCAGGGCGCCGAACTCCTTGGAGCCGCGCACGCCGGCGTTATAGGTGTCGAGGTAGGTCTTCAGTGCCGCCTTGCGGACGGGCTGGCCATTTTGGTCGATCATCGGCGGTACACGCTCCCCCACGGACTGTCGCGGGATCATCGCCCAAAGGGAACGCGCGCCGCCAGCGGCATTTCACGAAAAGGAAGCGCCCCGGCGCCCTCACGGCAGGGGCAGGCAATCCGGGTTCAGCTTGTTGGCAGTCTTGCCGGTGTAAAGCTGACCGTCCTTCAAATAGACGGCGCCGGTGAAGCTGCCGCTTTTCCACAAGGGCTGGCAACTGGTGGTGCTGAGCACGACCAGCTTGCGGCTACCGCCGGCCGAGGTGGTCACCAGCAGGTGCTGGCCGTCGCTGTACAGCGTGCCCTCGATGGGGGCCACGGCGGCATCGGCGGTGCAGGTGGTCCCGTCCTGCTGGCTGATGGTCAGCGGCCCCTTCCACGACTTCGCCTCACCTCCGGTGGCGGGGCCCAGGTCCAGGGTCAGCACATCGGCGCGGACCTTGCCCGACGCGGGCTCCACCGGCTGATAGGGGCAAACCACGGGCAAATGGCGCTGGGGGGCGGCCTGGGCCGCGACGGGCAGAAGCAGCGCCGCAGCGCAGGCGAAAGCCCTGCCTTTGGAGAAGATCATCATGGGCGAACCGGTCCTTCGACGAGCCTGTCGTTCATAAGAATCTTTTTTCCGCGACGCGGGAATACACCTCCTCTGTTGCGGTAAGCCTTTAGTGGGGAGCCGCTGGCGGCACGCAAAGCGGCCCTAGCTTATGCGCTTTTTCCCCCAGGCGCAGGGTCTGCGCCGTCAGGCTCACGTCACCGGAAAACGTGGGGCTTTTCCATAACGTCCGGCAATTATTGATATCCAAGAAGTAAATTCGACGCTCGCTGCCCGAGTAGGTGGAGACGACGACACGCCGGCCGTCGGTGAACAACGGCCGCTCCACCAAACTGACGTCCGGATCCGCCGTACAGGATGTCCCATCAGCGTGGGTGAACACCACAGGCCCCTGCCAAGCCTGTGGTTTGAGCGGGTCATCCCCCGCCCCCAAATCAATAGCGCCGCCTGCAACCGGGGCCTTGCCAACGCCAGGCTCAAGCGTCTTGTATGCGCATGCCTGGCCCACCGCCGTGGACGTGTAGACGGTGAAGGCAATGGTTAGGATATGGATCGCTTTCATGACTGGGCAGCCGAGTTAAGCTGAATGCTGGCATAAGGGCGGCCGAACCGCTCACGGGGCGTCAGCCTCCGGCAGGCAATGCGGCCCCAGTTTCCAGGCCTTGCGGCCGGTGTGCAGCACCGTCGCCGTCAACGCCACGCCGCCGGAGAAGGCCGGGCTTTTCCACAGCACCCGGCAGGTGGCGGCTTCGATGAAGAAGACCGTCTGCTGTTCATCCGCATAGGTCGTCATCACGACGTTCTGGCCATCGGTGAAGAAGGGCCGCTGCAGCACACCGGTGTGAAGGTCGGTGATGCAATAGCTGCGGTCCGGCCGCGTCATGATGATGGGACCGCGCCATGTCTCCGGCGTCTTGGGATTGTCGCCCGGCCCCAAATCCAGGATGACCCAGCCCATGCGCATACGGCTGGGGCCGGGTTCAAACGGCTGGTAATTGCAGGCCGGCACGCCCTCGGCCGGGGCGCGCGCGGCCGCCGGCCGGGTGGCCGGAAGACACAGGATCGACAGGCACAGGACAAGGATGGGAAGACGGCGGATCCGCATGGCTGGGCGGCTCCTGCCCGCCCCATCAAGATCTGAACGCGTTGGCCGTTCACGCGCAAGGGACCCTAAAGAGTATGCGTCACGCGATGGGCTTCACGCTGGGCAGGAATTCCCGGCCCCGTTCCACCAGAAATGCTTTAACGGCCGCCGCCGCCGGCGCCAGGCGCTTGTCCGACCGCTTGGCCAAGAACCACTGACGCACGATGGGCAGGCCTTCCACATCCAGGGGCGCCAGGCGGCCGCTTTCCAGTTCCGCGGCGATGGTATGGGCGGAGATGAAGGACAGGCCCAGGCCGGCCATCACCGCCTGCTTCACCGTCTCATTGCTGCCCACCTCCATGCTGATGGGGGGGTGCAGGTCGGCCTGGGCGAAGAACCATTCCATCAGCATGCGGGTGCCAGACCCGACCTCGCGCACCAGGAAGGTCTCGTGTGCGAATTCCGCCAGCTTCAGGTGGCGGCGCCCCACCAGCGGGTGGTGCGGCGGGGCGATCATGATGTGCGGGTGGTCGCCGATGGCATGCATGTCCACCTGCAAATCCCGGGGCGGGCGGCCCATGATGGCGATGTCGATGCTGTCGGCCTTCAGCGCCGCGATGATGTCCTCGCGGTTGCCCACCATCAGCGACAGTTCGATCTGAGGGTATTCGGCGCGGAAGGCGCCCAGGGCATAGGGCGCGAAGTATTTGGCGGTGCTGACCACCCCCACCGCCACGCGGCCGCCGGACAGGTTGCGCAGCGCCTCCATGGCGGCGGCGCAGTTGTGCAGCTCCGCCTCGATGCGGGTCACCGTCTCAATGACCTCGCGCCCCGCGTCAGTGGGCTTGAAGCGCTCCCCCAGCCGGTCCAGCAGGGGCACGCCCAGCAGATCCTCCAGCGCCTGCACCTGCATGGTGACGGCCGGCGGCGTCACGTGCAGGCGCTTGGCCGCCGCCGTCACCGAACCGGTTTCCGCCACCGCCGCCAGGGCGCGCAGCTGCTTCAGCGTCACGTTGCGCATGGGCCCCCGTCACACTTTCAGAAAAACTGAACGTGAAGCTAAGTTTATTCGAATTTTCTAACAAGGCAATCGTCCGCACACTCCTCTCAAGAACGACACGGGGACTGGGAACCCGGCTCACAACGGGAGGACATCATGGCGGACGCCACGACTTTGGCACGGCATCTGGTAGCCTGGAGCAATGCTGCGCATAACGGCGCGGCCCCCAACGACATGGCCTACCGGCGGGCGGACGTGGTCCGCACCATCCTGGCCCTGGCCGACGCCGGCCTGGCCATCGCCGACCTGGTGGCCATGGGCCCCCTGGCGGGCGAGATGGCGGCGGTGCGCGGCGAAAGCAACGGCGACACCCAGAAGGAACTGGACCTGCGGGCCCATGACATCGTCATCGACCGCCTGGCCGGCGCCCCGGTGGCGGTGGTGGGGTCGGAGGAGGCGGACGCCCCCGTCCTGCTGGATCCCGCAGGCACACTGGCAGTCGCCATCGACCCCCTGGATGGGTCCAGCAACATCGAAACCAACGTCTCGGTCGGCACCATCTTCTCCATTTTGGGTGTGGAGGATGCCGACGACCCGGCGGCGGCGCTGCTGCAACCCGGGCACCGCCAGCTGGCGGCGGGCTTCCTGGTCTACGGGCCGCAGACCGCCCTGGTCCTGACCCTGGGATCGGGCACCGAGATCTTCTTCCTGGATAAGCGGCCGGTGGCGCCCGTGGTGTCGGTGCAGGCGGGCAATGGCTGGGCCGCCCCGCCGCCGCCCACACCCACGGCGGAATTCGTCCGCATGACCGGGCCTGTCGCGGTGGCGGCGGAAACGAAGGAATTCGCCATCAACGCGTCGAACCAGCGGCACTGGGCACCCAGCATCCGGGGCTATATCGACGATTGCCTGGCGGGGTCGGACGGGCCTCGGGCCAAGAACTACAACATGCGCTGGATCGCGTCCCTGGTGGCCGACGCCTTCCGCATCCTGCGCCGGGGCGGGGTCTATCTCTACCCCACGGACGAGCGCGCCGGCTATCGCACCGGCCGCCTGCGCCTGGTCTATGAGGCCAACCCCATCGCCCTGGTCATCGAGCAGGCCGGCGGAGCCGCCACAGACGGGCAGACCCGCATCCTGGACCTGACGCCCGGCCACCTGCATGAGCGCACGGCCTTGGTCTTCGGGTCACGCGCCGAGGTGGAGCGGGTGGCCAACCACCATGCCGCCCCACCCATCCTGGCCGATCGCGCCCCCCTGTTCGGGCAGCGCGGCCTGCTGCGCGCCTGACGGAAAGGGCCCAGACCATGTCCATCCGCCATCCCATCATTTCCGTCACCGGCTCGTCCGGGGCCGGCACCACCTCGGTCCGGCAGATTTTCGAGCACGTCTTCCGGCGCGAGGGGGTGAACGCCGTCTGCATCGATGGCGACGCCTATCACCGCTATGACCGCGCCCAGATGAAGCAGGCCATCGCGCAGGCCGACAAGGACGGCGACCACCATTTCAGCCATTTCGGCCCGCACGCCAATCTGCTGGGCGAGTTGCAGGAGCTGTTCCGGCGCTATGGCGACGACGGCACGGGCCGCACCCGCCACTATGTCCACGACGCGGGCGAGGCGGAGCACTATGGCTGCCCCCCCGGCACCTTCACCCCCTGGGAGGATCTGCCGGGCCCCAGCGACCTGCTGTTCTATGAAGGCCTTCACGGCGCGGTGGTGGCCGACGGCTATGACATCGCCGGCCATGCGGACCTTAAGATCGGCGTCGTGCCGGTGATCAACCTGGAATGGATCCAGAAGATCCACCGCGACCGCACCGCGCGGGGTTACAGCACCGAAGATGTCATGACCACCATCCTGCGGCGCATGCCGGATTACGTCCGCTACATCTGCCCGCAGTTCACCCAGACCGACATCAATTTCCAGCGGGTGCCCACGGTCGACACTTCCAACCCCTTCATCGCCCGGTGGATACCGACCCCGGACGAATCCATCGTCGTCATCCGCTTCCGCAACCCGCGCGGCATCGACTTCCCCTACCTGCTGTCCATGATCGCCGGCAGCTTCATGTCGCGCGCCAATTCCATCGTCATCCCGGGCGGCAAGCTAGACCTGGCCATGCAGCTGATCCTGACGCCGCTGATCCTGCAGCTGGTCGAACGCAAACGCCGCGCCGGTTGAAGGAGGGACACCGCCATGACCCCCACCCTATCGCTGCGCCAAGTCGAAAGCGCCGAGCCTGACACCCCCCCTGAGCTGGCCGACATGGCCAACGCCGTGCGCATGCTGGCGGTTGCGGGGGTGGAGGCGGCGAAGTCCGGCCACCCCGGCATGCCCATGGGCATGGCAGACGTCGCCACCGTGCTGTTCACCCGGATGATGCGCATCGATCCCGCCCGCCCCGACTGGCCCGACCGCGACCGCTTCGTCCTGTCGGCCGGCCACGGCAGCATGCTGCAGTACGCCCTGCACCATCTGCTGGGCTACGCCGACATGCCCATCGAGGAGCTGAAACGCTTCCGCCAGCTGGGATCCAAGGCCGCGGGCCATCCGGAATACGGCCATGCGGCGGGCATCGAGACCACCACCGGCCCGCTGGGCCAGGGCCTCACCACCGCCGTGGGCATGGCGCTGGCGGAGCGGCACCTGAACGCCCGCTTCGGCGACGCCCTGGTCGACCACCGCACCTATGTCATCGCCGGCGACGGCTGCCTGATGGAGGGCATCAGCCAGGAGGCCATCGACCTGGCCGGCCACCTGAAGCTGTCCCACCTGGTGGTGCTGTGGGACGACAACGGCATTTCCATCGACGGGTCTACCACCCTGTCCACCGGCACGGACCAGCCGGCGCGCTTCAAAGCCTCTGGCTGGGCGGTGGAGCGGGTGGACGCCTACGACCATGAGGCCATCGAGGCCGCCCTGAACCGGGCCCAGGCCAGCGACCGCCCCACCCTGATCGCCTGCCGCAGCGTCATCGGCTATGGCGCCCCCACCAAGGCGGGCACCTGCGGCGTCCACGGCGCCCCCCTGGGGACGGAGGAGGCGCAAGGTGCGGCGCGGGCCCTGGGCTGGGACAGCCCGCCCTTCACCGTGCCGGACGACATCCTGGCCGCCTGGCGCGCCGTGGCCCAAGCGGGCGGGCAAGCGCGCGAGGCCTGGGAACGGCGCCTGGCCGTCCATCCGTCCCGCCTGGATTTCCAACGCGTCATGGCGGCCGATCCCGGGCCGACCCTGGCCGACGCCCTGGCCGCCTATCGGCAGGAGCTGGTGGAGACGGCGCCCAGGATGGCCACGCGCAAGGCCTCGCAACTGGTGCTGGGGGTGGTGAACGCCGCCACCGACCTGACCGTGGGCGGATCCGCCGACCTCACCCATTCCAACCTGACCCAGACCAAGGGGATGGAGGTGATGGACGCCGGCGCCTACGCCGGACGCTACATCCACTATGGCATCCGGGAGCATGCCATGGCTGCCGTGATGAACGGCCTGGCCCTGCATGGCGGCGTCATCCCCTACGGAGGCACCTTCCTGGTGTTCTCCGACTATGCCCGGGGCGCCATCCGCCTGTCGGCCCTGATGGGCGTGCGCGTCATCCATGTGCTGACCCATGACAGCATCGGCCTGGGCGAGGACGGGCCCACCCACCAGCCGGTGGAGCACCTGGCCATGCTGCGCGCCACGCCCAACCTGCACGTCTTTCGACCCGCCGACGCGGTGGAGACGGCGGAGTGCTGGGAACTGGCACTGAGCAGCCCCGGCACGCCGTCGGCCCTGTGCCTGTCGCGCCAGGACCTGCCCACCCTGCGCCGCGACGCCTCCTGGAACCGCAGCGCCGCCGGCGCCTACATCCTGCGCGAGACGCCGGGCCCGCGCGACGCCACCCTGCTGGCCACCGGATCGGAGGTGGCGCTGGCGGTGGAGGCGGCGGAGCGCTTGGCCGACGAGGGCATCGCCGCCGCCGTCGTGTCCATGCCCTGCTGGGAGCTGTTCGAGCGCCAGCCGCCGGCCAACCGCGCCATCGTCCTGGGCAACGCCCCGCGCATCGGGGTGGAGGCGGCGGTGCGCTTCGGCTGGGACCGCTGGCTGGGTGACCAGGGCGCCTTCATCGGGATGCCCGGCTTCGGCGCCTCCGCCCCCGCGCCCGACCTCTACCGCCATTTCGGCATCACCGTCGACGCCATCATGGCCGCCGTCCGCGCCCGCGTCACCCACGCCTGAGGTCTTTTCCGTTCTAGGACGCGACTGCGTCCGCCGGAGATTTCCGGGGAGCGTCGTGGACTGGAAATCGAGGACAGCCAAGCGGCCGGATGGCCGCGCCCGGCGATTGAGGGAACAAGGAGAACACTTATGCCCCGCATTACACTGCGACAGCTGTTGGACCACGCGGCGGAACGCGACTACGGCGTCCCGGCCTTCAACATCAACAACATGGAACAGGGCCTTGCCGTCATGGAGGCGGCGGCGCAGGTGGACGCGCCCGTCATCCTGCAGGCCAGCCGGGGCGCCCGGTCCTATGCCGGCGACCTCATGCTGGCCCATATGATCGACGCGCTGGAGGCCCTCTACCCCACCATCCCGCTGTGCCTGCACCAGGACCACGGCAACAGCGAGGCCACCTGCCTGACCGCCCTGCAGCACGGCTTCACCTCCGTCATGATGGACGGGTCGCTGATGGCCGACGCCAAGACGCCGGCCGCCTATGAGTACAACGTCGACATCACCCGCCGCGTGGCGGAGGCCGCGCACTGGGTGGGCGCCTCGGTCGAGGGGGAGTTGGGCGTGCTGGGCAGCCTGGAGACCGGCCAGGGCGAAGCGGAGGACGGCCACGGCGCCGAGGGCGTGCTGTCGCTGGACCAGCTGTGCACCGACCCCGACCAGGCGCTGGACTTCGTCGCCGCCACACGCGTGGACGCCCTGGCCATCGCCATGGGCACCTCGCACGGCGCCTACAAATTCTCGCGCCAGCCCGACGGCGACATCCTGGCCATGGACGTGGTGGAGGCCATCCACGCGCGGCTGCCCAACACCCACCTGGTGATGCACGGCAGTTCGTCCGTGCCCCAGGAATTGCAGGACCTGTTCAACGCCTATGGCGGCCGCATGCCGCGCACCTGGGGCGTGCCGGTGGAGGAGATCGTGCGCGGCATCCGCTTCGGCGTGCGCAAGATCAACATCGACACCGACTGCCGCCTGGCCATGGCGGTGCAGTTCCGCAAGACAGCGACCGAGAACCCGGCGGAATTCGACCCGCGCAAGTTCCTGAAGCCGGCGATGGATGCCATGAAGGCGCTGTGCCGCGACCGGTTCGAACAGTTCGGCGCCGCCGGCAACGCCAGCCGCATCACGCCCCTGCCCATGGCCGCCATGGCCAAGCGCTACGCCACAGGATCCCTGGACCCGCACCTGGGCCGGACGCCCGTGGCTGCGGAATAAGCCCACACCCCTCCCCTTTTTAAACCCAGGACGCGACCGCGTCCGCCGAAGGTTTACGGGCAGCCGAAGGCGGACTGGAAACCGAGGATAGCCAAGGCGCGGATGCGCCGCCGGCGCTTGAGGAGAACACCATGAACGCGATCGATAAAAGGGACCGCCGCGACCGCTATGCCGCCGGGGTCATGAAGTATCAGGACATGGGCTACTGGCAGCCGGATTACGTGCCCAAGGACACCGACGTCATCGCCGTCTTCCGCATCACCCCACAGGACGGGGTGGACCCAATCGAGGCCGCCGCCGCCGTGGCGGGCGAATCCTCCACCGCCACCTGGACGGTGGTATGGACCGACCGGCTGACCGCCTGCGACAAGTACCGGGCCAAGGCCCACCGGGTGGACCCCGTGCCCGGCTCGCCCGACAGCTGGTTCGCCTACATCGCCTATGACATCGATCTTTTCGAACCCGGATCGATCGCCAACCTGACGGCATCCATCATCGGCAACGTCTTCGGCTTCAAGCCGCTGAAGGCCCTGCGGCTGGAGGACATGCGCCTGCCCGTGGCCTATGTGAAGACCTTCGACGGGCCGCCCACCGGTATCGTTGTGGAGCGGGAACGGCTGGACAAGTTCGGCCGGCCCCTGCTGGGCGCCACGGTGAAGCCCAAGCTGGGCCTGTCGGGCCGCAACTACGGCCGTGTGGTCTATGAGGCGCTGAAGGGTGGCCTGGACTTCACCAAGGACGACGAAAACATCAATTCCCAGCCCTTCATGCACTGGCGCGACCGCTTCCTCTATTGCATGGAGGCGGTGAACCGCGCCCAGGCGGCGACGGGTGAGATCAAGGGCACCTATCTCAACGTCACCGCCGCTACCATGGAGGACATGTACGAGCGGGCGGAGTTCGCCAAGTCCCTGGGATCGACCATCGTCATGATCGACCTGGTCATCGGCTACACCGCCATCCAGTCCATGTCCAAATGGGCGCGGCGCAACGACATGATATTGCACCTGCACCGCGCCGGCCATTCCACCTACACCCGGCAGAAGAGCCACGGTGTGTCCTTCCGCGTCATCGCCAAGTGGATGCGGCTGGCAGGTGTGGACCACATCCACGCCGGCACCGTGGTGGGCAAGCTGGAGGGCGATCCCGCCACCACCAAAGGCTATTACGATGTCTGCCGCGAGGACTTCCTGCCCGAGCGGCTGGAAAACGGCATCTTCTTCGACCAGTCCTTCGCCTCGCTGCGCAAGACCATGCCGGTGGCCTCGGGCGGCATCCATGCCGGGCAGATGCACCAACTGCTGGACCTCTTTGGCGATGACGTGGTGCTGCAGTTCGGTGGCGGCACCATCGGCCACCCCATGGGCATCCAGGCCGGCGCCATCGCCAACCGCGTGGCGCTGGAGGCCATGGTGCTGGCCCGCAACGAGGGCCGCGACATCGTCAACGAAGGCCCGGACATCCTGGCCGCCGCCAGCCGCCACTGCACGCCCCTGCGCCAGGCCTTGGATGTCTGGAAGGACGTGACCTTCAACTACACCTCGACCGACTCACCGGATTTCGTGCCCACCACCAGCGTCGCTGGTTAAAGGAAGGAGACCTCATCATGCGCCTCACCCAAGGAACCTTCTCCTTCCTGCCCGACCTGACGGACGAGCAGATCACGGCCCAGGTGCAGTACTGCATCGACCAGGGCTGGGCCGTGAACATCGAATTCACCGACGACCCGCACCCCCGCAACACCTATTGGGACATGTGGGGCCTGCCCATGTTCGACATCCGCGACGCCGCGGGCGTCATGGGCGAGCTAGCGTCCTGCCGCAAGATTTACGGCGACCGCTACATCCGCATCTCCGGCTTCGACGCCAGCCACGGGTGGGAGAGCGTGCGCCTGTCCTTCATCGTCAACCGGCCCGCCAACGAGCCCGGCTTCGCCCTGGAACGCCAGGAAAGCGACGGCCGGCGCATCCTGTACAGCACCCGCGCCTACGCCGCCCAGCTGCCGGAAGGGGAGCGGTATTCGTGATGGCCGCGACCCTCATGGCAATCCCGCCGGATGCCGCCGACGCGGCACCGGCGGCCCCGGGGGCGCCAAAGGCGGTAGACCTGCGCGCGGATTTCGAGGCCTCCGGCCTGCCGGAGATCTTCGCGCAACTGGACCAGGAGATGGTGGGCCTGGCGCCCATCAAGCGGCGGCTGCGCGAGACCGCGGCCCTGCTGCTGGTGGACAGGGCGCGCCAGCGCTTCGGCCTGGCGGTGGGGGCACCCACCCTGCACATGAGCTTCACCGGCAACCCGGGCACGGGCAAGACCACCCTGGCGCTGAAGATGGCGGCCATCCTGCACCGGCTGGGCTATGTCCGGCGCGGGCACCTAGTGACCGTCACCCGCGACGATCTGGTGGGCCAGTACATCGGCCACACGGCGCCCAAGACCAAGGAGGTGCTGAAGCGCGCCGCCGGCGGCGTGTTGTTCATTGATGAGGCCTACTATCTCTACCGGCCAGAGAACGAGCGCGACTATGGCCAGGAATCCATCGAGATTCTGCTGCAGGTCATGGAGAACCAGCGCGACGACCTGGTGGTCATCCTGGCCGGCTATGCCGACCGCATGGACCGCTTCTTCCAGGCCAACCCCGGCTTCCGCTCCCGCGTCGCCCACCACATCGACTTCCCCGACTATGGCGAGGAGGAGTTGCTGGAGATCGGGGAGCGACAGCTGGAGACCATGAACTACCGCCTCAGCCCGCAGGCCAAGGCGGTGTTCGCCCAGTATATCGCCCTGCGCCGGGGCCAGCCGCATTTCGCCAACGGCCGGTCCATCCGCAACGCCCTGGACCGCGCCCGCCTGCGCCAGGCCAGCCGCCTGTTCCAGCGGGACGAAGGCCCCCTGTCGGTGGACGACCTGACGGTGATCGAGGCGGAGGACATCCTGGCCAGCCGCGTGTTCGCCGGCACGCCAGACAGCCAAACGGGGGACAGCCAGGCAGGGGATAGGGGGACCCCGTCATGAGCCAGCCCCTGATCGCCCCCAGCATCCTGTCGGCCGACTTCGCCAGCCTGGGCGCCGAAGTGCGGGCCATCACGGCGGCTGGGGCCGACTATATACATGTCGATGTCATGGACGGCCATTTCGTGCCCAACCTGACCATCGGCCCCGCCGTGGTGAAGGCCCTGCGCGCCCATACCGGCCGCCCCTTCGATGTGCACCTGATGATCAGCCCGGTCGATCCCTACCTGGAGGCCTTCGCCGACGCCGGCGCCGACATCATCACCGTGCAGGCGGAGGCCACCACCCACCTGGACCGCACGCTGGAACGCATTCGCGCCCTGGGCAAAAAGGCCGGCGTGGCGCTGAACCCCTCCACGCCGGAGAGTGCGGTCACCTATGTGCTGGACCGGCTGGACCTGGTGCTGGTCATGACCGTGAACCCCGGCTTCGGCGGCCAATCCTTCATCCCCGCCATGATCCCCAAGATCCAGGCCCTGCGCGGCATGGTCGGCCGCCGGCCCATCCAGATCGAGGTGGACGGCGGCGTGAACCATGAGACGGCGCGCCTGTGCGTGCAGGCGGGAGCGGAGGTGCTGGTGGCCGGATCCGCCGTGTTCCAGGGCGGTGCCGCCCGCTATCAGGCCAACATCGCCGCACTGCGCGGCTAAGTGGCCCTGGCCCATTCCCCTCAAAACCGCGTAGAGATGCGCGGGGTGACGGAGGGGAAACATGTCCTATCGAATCCTGACGCTGGATGGCGGCGGCCCCTGGGCCCTGCTGGAGGCCATGGTCCTGGCCGATCTGTACGGCAGCGACACGCCGGGCCACGACATCCTTGGGGAATTCGACCTGGCGGCCGGCACCTCGGCCGGGGCCATCGTGCTGGGCGGGTTGATCAAGAACCTGACGCCGGCCCAGATCCTGGACCTGTTCGTCGATGATACGCGGCGGGACAGCCTGTTCGTAAAGGTTGATGGGCTGGACAGGCTGGTGGCCGACCTGGATTTAGGCCCGCAGTACAGTACCCAGGGCAAGCTGGCCGGGCTGACCGCCATGCTGGACGACCCCGGCCTGGTGCCGCCCACCCCCGCCACGGTCGATGGCCAGGTGCGCCCCCTGGCCCTGTCGGCCTGCCCCATGGCCCGCCTGCCCCTGCCCCTGGCGCGGCGGGGCGACGCGCCGGTGAAGGTGTTCATCCCCGCCTTCGACTACGCCCAGCGCCGGGCCATGACCTTCCGCAGCTATGCCGGCCTGGCGACGGCGGTGACGGAGCCGCAGGCCTCCACCGCCCCCCTGGCGGAGGTCATCAATGCCAGCAGCACCGCACCCGTGGCCTTCTTCGATGAGCCCGCGCAATGCGACGGCCGCCTGTACTGGGACGGCGGCCTGACCGGTTGCAACAACCCGGTGATGCTGGCGGTGATGGAAGCGCTGGCACAGCCGGGCGGCAGCACGGATCTGCAGATTCTAAGCCTGGGCAGCGGCACCACCCGCCACGCGCCGGTGACCAGCACCAGCCAGCCGCCGGACGACCTGGCGGAACCGGTGGGGATGCGGGGCACCCTGGGCGACCTGTCGCTGCTGGCCCAGACCACCCTGGACGATCCACCCGACACCGCCAGCCTGGAGGCCCACATCCTGGCCCAGCGCCTGGCGGGCCGGGACCCCGCCACCCTGGGCGGGCTGGTGCGCCTGAACGTCTCCGTCCAGCCGGTGCTGGATGGCGGGGTGTGGAAGGCGCCGCCGGGCCTGGCCGACGGGCGCTTCGCCCAGGTGGCGGCCCTGCCGGCCGACGCGGTGGAGCCGGAACAGATCGCCCTGATCCAGCGGCTGGGACGCGACTGGATGGCGGGCGACGTTCCGAACCAACCCCTGATCACCCGCCTGCCACAACTGGACTGCGTGCTGGGCGACGGCAGCTATGCCCAGGCCAAGGCGCGGTGGGTGGCCCTCAGCCAAAGCTGAGGCGCCACAACCAGAAAGATAAAAGACCGGGCCACGGCACCCGCGCTGTGGCATGATGGCGGGGCAGAGCGGGGCGGCCGTTCCGGCGGCGGCACCCGCGCCCACAAGCGGGAGAGACGCTTTGTCGCCCTTCGGCGTGTTCATCCTGGCCGTTCTGGCCTTCGCCATCGTCCTGGTCTACAGCAGCATCAAGACCGTGCCCCAGGGCATGGAATACACGGTGGAGCGGTTCGGGCGATATACCCGCACCCTGAAGCCGGGCCTGGCCATCATCATGCCCTTCGTCGACCGCATCGGCGCCCGCCAGACCATGCAGGAGGTGGTGCTGGACGTACCGTCGCAGGAGATCATCACCAAGGACAACGCCATGGTGACGGTGGACGGCGTGCTGTTCTTCCAGGTGCTGGACGCCGCCAAGGCCAGCTATGAGGTGCGCAACCTGGACCGCGCCGTCCTGAACCTGACCATGACCAACCTGCGCACGGTCATGGGCTCCATGGATTTGGATGAGCTGCTGTCGCAGCGCGACGCCATCAACGCCCGTCTGCTGACCGTGGTGGACGCCGCCACCCACCCCTGGGGCGTGAAGATCACCCGCGTGGAAATCCGCGACATCCAGCCGCCGCGGGACCTGGTGGACAGCATGGCCCGCCAGATGAAGGCGGAGCGGGAACGCCGCGCCCTGATTCTGGAGGCGGAAGGCCTGCGCCAGTCCGCCATCCTGCGGGCGGAGGGCGAGAAGCAGTCCGCCATCCTGCAGGCCGAAGGCAAGAAGGAGGCCGCCTTCCGCGAGGCCGAGGCCCGCGTGCGCCTGGCGGAGGCGGAGGCCACCGCCACCCGCGTGGTGTCGGAGGCCATCGCCGGCGGCAGCGTCCAGGCCGTGAACTATTTCATCGCCCAGCGCTATGTCGACGCCCTGAAGGGCTTTGCCGCCAGCCCCAACCAGAAGATCCTGTTCATGCCCATGGAATCGACCGGCATCCTGGGCGCCCTGGGCGGCATCGCCGAGCTGGCCAAGGACAGCTTCGCCGGCGTGCCGTCCAGCCGTCCGGCACCGCCGCCCCGCCGTGGGGATGCGCCGGCCGCCGGCGGGCAGCTGCAACCCGGCGACAGTCCCTGGTCCACCCCCGGCCGCTGACCCCCGGCCGCTGACGCAGTGGCCCGGCCGCTAACGCGGAGAAAGGACATCATGCCTGATTTCACCGCCTGGACGCCCCACGCCTGGCATTGGTGGGCGGCGGGCGTCGCCCTGGCGCTGGTGGAAATGGTCACCCCCGGATTTGGCCTGCTGTGGCTGGGGGTGGCGGCGGTGCTGGTGGGCACGGCGCTGTTCCTCTTCCCGGCCTTCGCCCTGGCCGGGCAGGCGGTGCTGTTCGCCGTGCTGGCGGCCGGCCTGCTGCTGGCCACCCGCCGCTGGCTGGGAGGCGGCCGGGTTGAGGCAGCGCCCCCCGGCCCACCCCTGAACGCCCGCGCCAGCCAATACGTCGGCCGCGTCCTGACGCTGGAGACGCCCATCACCAACGGCCAGGGCCGCGCCCGCCTGGACGACGGCGCCTGGATCGTCTACGGCCCCGATGGCCTGGCCGCCGGCGCGACCGTGCGCGTGGTGGGCGTGGACGGCACGGCCTTGAAGGTGGAGGCGGCCTGAACCGCCACCCTTAAGATTCTAAGCGTCCGGGCCGGCTTGCCCCGCGTGCGGCTGGTAGTGGCGGGGGCTGACCCCGGTCCACCGCTTGAAGGCGCGGGAGAAGGCGCTGGGCTCGGAAAAGCCCACCAGATAGGCCACCTCGTTCACCGACGCCTTGCGCCCCATGAGGTAGGCAACCGCAAGGCGGAAGCGCAGCCCGTCCAGCACCGCGTCGAACCGCGTCCCCTCGGCCTTGAGCTGTCGGTAGAGCGACTGCCGGCTGAGCCCCAGGGCCGCGGCCACCCGGTCCATGCCGCCGTCACCGGTATGCAGGATGGGCAGCAGCGCCGCCTCAACACGGCCGCGGGCCGTCCGGGCGCTTTCCAGCTCCGCCAGCAGCGTGTCGGCATGGGCGCTGAGGATACCGAAGGCGTACTGGCTGGGGTTGTGCAGGGGGATGTTCAGCCAGGAGGGATCGATGCGGATGGCGTTCCAGGCGGCGTCGAAGACCACCGGCACCTTCCACAGCGCGGCACACAGGTCGCCATAGGCCGGGCGGGCATGGGTGACGTGGACCTCCTGGGCGAAAGCCGCATGGGGGAAATGCCGCGCCGTCTCTGCAATAAAGCGCGACCAGGTGGATTCGGTCAGCTCGGGAAAGGCGTTGGGATCGGCGCGGCCGTCCACCAGCCACAGCCCGTCGGCCCGCGGGACCAGCTGGAAGCGGGGTCCGACCTGGGGCAGTTGCACGTCCATGGCCAGGCGGCCGTAGCGGTTCAGCTGACGCAGGGCCTCACCCATGGTGGGGGCGGCATAGCAGATCAGGCCGGCAATGGAGAACTCGCGGAAATCGCGCGCCGCGCCGACGTGCAGGGCCAGGGACGGCGACCGGCACAGGTCCTGGGCGGCGCGCATCAGGGCCATGTACTGCGCCAGCGGGATGCGTCTGTCCGGATTACCCAGCATCTCCACCCGCAAGCCCGCCCGCCGGGCCAGGATGGCGGGATCGGCGCCCTGGGCCACGGCATGGCGAAACAGATGGTCGGTGAAGCCCGCTGAGACGCTGCCCCGCCCGGCGGCCGGCGGCGTGGTGCCTGAAGTCATGTTTCCTGGCCTTTGCGATCATGGTCCGGCCCACCTGCGGCCGATAGAGTCCAGCTGAAGCCGGAGGACCCGGCGGCGGCCGCCTTGCAACGACGGCCCCGATCTAACAGGAACGACTGCATGACGGGGAGCCTCTTGATCACCGAACGGCAAACGCCGGATGCCGGCGCGCGGCACCGCCGGGCGCGGACGGCTGGCTTGCTGTACGCCGTGGTGGTGGTCGCTGGCACCTTCAGCCTGGGCTATATGCCAGGGCGGATATTGGGCGGCGACGACATCCCGGCGATCCTGGCACGCATACAGGCGCAGGAGGTCCTGTTCCGCTGGGCCATCGTGGCGGCGCTGGCCTGCTACACCGCGTTCCTGGTCCTGCCGCTGGCGCTGTACCGGCTGCTGGCACCGGCGGGACGGGACGCCGCCATCCTGATGATCGCCTTCGCCGCGGCCAGCGTGCCCCTGGCCTGTGCCAACGCCCAGCATCTGTATGCCTTGCTGCACCTGGCCGGGCTGTATCTAGCCGGGGGGAACGGGGCCGCCGCCCAGGCCGGCCAGGAACTGCGCGCCTATGACGACGGACTGCTCATCCTGCAGGTTTTCTGGGGGTTGTGGCTGCTGCCCTTCGGCTACCTGGCGTCGAGAGCCAGCTTCCTGCCCGCGCTCCTGGGCCTTGTGCTGATCGCCGCAGGGCTGGGCTATGTCGCCGACTGGGTGGGCCAGACCGCCGCGCCCACCATCTATGCCGCCAGCGGCCTCGGCGCCTGGCTGCTGGCGCCGCGAACAGGCGAAATCCTGATCTGCCTGTGGCTGTTGCTGGCCGGTGCACGCCCCCTTCCCCGCCTGCGCCGCTCTTGCCTGCGCCGCTCTTGATTGATCCCCCAACCGCTGGCCACCAATCGCGGGAGTACGCCCATGACAGTCCGCCGTCTGATCGACCGGCACGTCCCCATGCGGCTCAAGCTGTCCGCCGCGTGGACCGCCATCCTGTTCTGCTACGTCTACGGCGACTATTTCGCGCTCTACAGCCCCGGCAAGATCCAGGCGGTAATGGCGGGGGATATCGGTATCGGCCAGGCTGGCCCGGGCATGCTGGCGGCGGTGTCGCTGATGATGGCCCTGCCCAGCGTCCTGGTCTTCCTCTGCCTGGTGCTTCCCGCCCCCGTTTGCCGGTGGGCGAACGGCGCCCTGGGCATCGTCTATGCCGCCATCGTGGCCCTGACCATGCCCGGCGCGCCGCTGTTCTACATCTTGCTCAGCGCCATAGAGATCGCGCTGTCGGCCACGGTCCTCTGGCTGGCCTGGAGCTGGCCCCGCGATGACCTGCCGGAGGGGTGAGCCTCATGCCGGCTTGGCGCCCGGCTTGCCCGGCTCGACCACGAAGCTGGCGCGGGTGCTGATGGCGCCGCCGGGGGTGGTGACGCGGTCCATGACCCGGAAATTGGCCGCCAGCTTGTCATGGCCGATGTCGCACATCAGGTAGCCGCGCTGGTCGTTCATGAAGCGGATGTGCGGGTTGCCGCGCATGACCTCCTCATAGCGCGGGCGCTTGTCGGCACCGTCGCCGCCGGAACTGATGGAGGTGCCGACGAATTCGGTGGCGACCACGCCGGCCTTGTCGCTGTGATAGTCGGTCTTGAGATCGCCCACGAAGTTCTGGTGCTCGTCGCCCGTCAGCACCACCACATTGTTCAGGCGCCGGTCAGCGATGTGGCGCAGCAGGCGCTGGCGCGGCTGGTGGTACCCTTCCCAGCTGTCCATGTTGTAGATGGGGCCGTGCCAGGGCTCGCGGTTCATGGTCATCATCATGACCTGCTGGCCGATGAGGTTCCAGCGGGCGCGACCGCGGTCCAGGCCCTCGAACAGCCAGCGTTCCTGGTCCTCGCCCATCATCTCGGCGTCATCGCTGTCCTGGCCCTCGCAGGCGGGCTTGAAGCCGTCGCCGCAAGGCTGGTCGGTGCGGAACTGGCGGGTGTCCAGCAGGTGCAGGTCGATCAGGTTGCCGAAGGCCAGGCGGCGGTAGATCTGCATATCCGGCCCCTTGGGCCAGGAGGCGCGGCGCAGGGGCATGTGCTCGAAATAGGCCTGGGCGGCCGCCGCGCGGCGCAGCAGGAAATATTCCGGCGGGGCGATGCCGGCGCCATCGACGGTGCCGGTCCAGTTGTTGTCGACCTCATGGTCGTCCCAGGTCACCATCCACGGGCAGGCGGCGCGGGCCAACTGCAGGTCCAGGTCCATCGTGTACTGGGCGTAGCGACGGCGGTACTCGTCCAGGGAATAGGGCTCGTCCCCCAGATGCCGGCGGGCGGTGGGCTGGGCCAGGCCGCCGTAGTAACGGCTGGTTTCATGCGTCCGCACCCGATTCTCGTAGATGTAGTCGCCGTAGTGGAAGACGAAGTCCGGCCGTTCCTCCGCCAGGTGGCGGAAGGCGGTGTAGTAGCCGTCCTCATAATTCTGGCAGCCGACCATGCCCAGGCGCACGCGCTCCACCTTGGCGCCCAGGGCCGGGGCGGTGCGGGCGCGCCCCACCATGCTGCGCTCCGCCCCCACGGTGAAGCGGTAGTAATAGTCGCGCCCCGGCTCCAGCCCGCCCACCTCGGCATGGATGGCGTGGCCCAGTTCCGGCCGCGCCACCTCGGTGCCGCTCTGGACGATATTGCGCATGCGCTCGTCCGTCGCCACCTCCCAGTCCACCTCCACCGGGCGCTTGGGCATGCCATAGCCGAAGGCCAGCGGCTCGGGCGCCAGCCGGGTCCACAGCACGAAGCCGTCGGGCAGCGGATCGCCCGAGGCCACGCCCAGCGAGAACGGGTCGTCGCTGAAGGCCGCCTGGCCCAGGGCCGAGCCCACGGCCGACGGCAGCAGGAAAGCCGTGGCGGCGGTGGCGCCGAAGGTCTTCAGCAGGGCGCGGCGGGTGGCCTCGGGAACGGGGCTGAACCGGGTCATGGGCGGCGTCTCGATGCGGGCGGGCCAGAAGGGCAAAGGTGGGAATGCGCGGCAGAGTGCCCGCCGGTGGAACCGCGTTCAACCATGAAAGCCTTGGCGGACGCCCTGTCATGAAAGTGTCGCAAGACCTTGCAACCACAGCGTATCGTCGGCCGCAACCCTACATGGCGAACCTGCCAGGCGCGTGCCCCGCCTTGACCATTTGGTCAGGATCAGCCAGGGTTGCTTCCCGTGCCGTGCCCCCTAAGCCCCCGACTTGCCGGGACCTTGGGAAATGGACTAGGTTTCAGCAGAGCAGGCGGTGCGGCCCATCCCGTTCGCCACCGTCCAAAAGTATGCCCACGGAGGCAGGGACCCTTCATGAGTAGAGCGATCCGCGCGGCGTTGGCGGCGGCCGCCCTGTTGAGCTGCGCGTTGACCGTCCCCACCCGCGGGGCGGAGGCCGCCTTCTTTCCCGGCGTGGTCTTCGATTATGGCGGCAAGTACGACAAGTCCTTCAACGAAGGCGTCCTGACGGGCATTGAGCGGTTCCACAGCGAAACCGGCATCAATTACAAGGCGCTGGAGATCAGCAACGACGTCCAGCGCGAGCAATACCTGCGCCGCCTGGCGGAGCATGGCGCCGACATCATCCTGGCCGTGGGCTTCAGCCAGGCGCCGGCGGTGGCCAAGGTCGCCAAGGAATTTCCGGAGATCAAGTTCACCCTGATCGATGGCGTGGTGAAACTGCCCAACGTCCAATCCATCCTGTTTTCCGAGCAGGAGGGATCCTACCTGGTGGGCATGCTGGCCGCCCTCAGCAGCAAGACCCATACCGTGGGCTTCGTCGGCGGCATGGACATCCCCCTCATCCGCCGATTCGAATGCGGGTATGAGCAGGGCGTGAAAGCCGTGGCGCCGGACGACCACATCATCGCCAACATGGTGGGCACCACGCCCGCCGCCTGGTCCGACCCCACGCGCGGCGGCGAGCTGGCCAAGAGCCAGTTCGACCGGGGCGTGGACGTGGTGTTCGCCGCTGCCGGGCAGAGCGGCATCGGCGTGCTGCAGGCGGCCAAGGACGCGGGCAAATATTCCATCGGCGTCGACAGCAACCAGAACCACCTGTTCCCCGGTTCCGTCCTGACCTCCATGGTCAAGCGGGTGGACGTGGCCGCCTACAACGCCATCAAGGCGGCGCAGGACGGCACCTGGCAGGCGGGCGTGCGCACCCTGGGCCTGAAAGAGGAAGGCGTGGGCTGGGCGCTGGACGAGAACAACACCAAGCTGGTGACGCCGGACATGAAGGCGGCGCTGGACGCGGCGTCCGCCGAGATCCAGAACGGTACCCGCAAGGTCGCCAATTACGACGAAACCAACGGCTGCAAGTACTGACAGGCCATCCCATCCACGCCTCGGGTCCGCTTTCCCGGCCCCCCAGAACTAGAGACCAGCCGCCCCGTGTCGCAAACCGTTCCCCTCTCCGTGCCGCCGCAGCCGGGCCCCTGGGCCGTGGAACTGGTGGGCATCGACAAGCGCTTCGGCCCCGTCCACGCCAACAAGGCGGTTTCGCTGCGGATCCGCGCCGGTTCCATCCATGGCCTGGTGGGGGAGAACGGGGCCGGCAAATCCACGCTGATGAGCATCCTCTACGGCTTCTACCAGGCCGATGAGGGGCAGATCCTGGTGAACGGGGCCGAAGTGCGCATCCGCGAGCCCAAGGACGCCATCGCCCTGGGCATCGGCATGGTGCACCAGCACTTCATGCTGGTTGAGGAATTCACGGTGCTGGAGAACCTGATGCTGGGGGCCGAGGGCGGCGCCCTGCTGAAGGACGGCATCAAGAAGGCCCGGGCCGAGGTGGAACGGCTGGAGAAGGCCTACCGCCTGGACGTGCCGCTGGACGCCAAGGTCGCCGACCTGAACGTGGGCATCCAGCAGCGGGTGGAGATTCTGAAGGCGCTGTACCGCGGCGCCCAGGTGCTGATCCTGGATGAGCCCACGGCCGTGCTGTCGCCGCCGGAGGTGCAGGACCTGTTCCGCATTCTGGACGCGCTGCGTGCCCAGGGCCGCACCATCCTGATGATCACCCACAAGCTGAAGGAGATCATGGCCATCACCGACGCCGTGTCGGTGCTGCGCCAGGGGGCGGTGGTCGCCAATTTCCAGACCCGGGACACCAACGAGGCGGCGCTGGCCGAGGCCATGGTGGGACGGCGCGCCAACCCCGCCGTGCGGCGGCCGGGCGCGCCGGCGGGCGCGCCGCTGCTGACGGTCGAGGACCTCAGCGTGTTCGACGAGCGCGGGGTGGAGCGGCTGAAGCGCGCCACCTTCCGCGTGCGGGCGGGCGAGATCGTGGGCGTGGCCGGTGTCGCCGGCAACGGCCAGTCGGAATTGCTGGAGGCGCTGTCGGGCATGACGCCCTTTCAGCGCGGGCGCGTCCACGTCAATGGCCGCGACGTGACGCCGGAGTCGCCCATGGACCCGGCCCAGGCCCGGCGCCAGGGCATTGCCCACGTGCCGGAGGACCGCCTGCGCCGCGCGGTGGTGAAGCCCTTCCCCGCCTTCCAGAACGCGCTGCTGGGCTATCAGGACGACCCGGCCATGGCCGACGGCCCGCGCCTGAACTGGAAGCGCGTGGCTGCCGCCACCGCCCGGCTGATGGAGGATTGGGACGTTCGCCCGCGCCAGCCGTCCCTGCGCACCTCACTCTTCTCCGGCGGCAACCAGCAGAAGCTGGTGCTGGGCCGGGAAATGGAGCGCGATCCCAATGTGCTGCTGGTGGGCCAGCCCACACGGGGCGTGGACATCGGCGCCATCGAGTTCATCCACCGCCGCCTGCTGGCCATGCGCGACGCCGGCAAGGCCATCCTGCTGGTCTCCGCCGAGTTGGAGGAGATCATGGCCCTGTCCGACCGCATCCTGGTGATGTGCGACGGTGCCATCACCGGCGAACTGGCGGCCGAGGACGCGACCGAGGGCCTGATCGGCCGCCTGATGGCCGGCATCACCGACGACATCGAACCCAACACCATGGAACGGGGCCAGCGCACCGACGCGGCCGGAGGGGCGGCATGAGCGCGTCTACCAACACCGACGGCCTGCCGCGCTGGGCCACGCTGGCCCTGCTGCCGGCCATCAACCTGTTCGCCGCCCTGGTGGTCTCGTCCCTGGTCATCCTGGCCATTGGCCAGGACCCCGTCTCCGCCCTGGCCTTCATGGTCAAGGGGGCGGTGGGCAGCGGCACGGGCCTCAGCTACACCCTCTATTACGCCACCAGCCTGATCTTCACCGGCCTGGCCGTGGCCATCGCCAACCATGCCGGCCTGTTCAACATCGGTGGCGAGGGCCAGGCCTATGTCGGCGGCCTGGGCACCGGCCTGGTGTGCCTGGCGCTCAGCGGCTGGCCCTGGTACGCGGTGTTGCCGGTGGCCGTGCTGGCGGGCGCGCTGTTCGGCGCGGTGTGGGGCCTGGTGCCAGGCTATCTGCAGGCCTATCGCGGCAGCCACATCGTCATCACCACCATCATGTTCAACTTCCTGGCCAGCGCCCTCATGGTCTATCTGCTGGGCGGGCCGCTGATCGAACATGGCCAGATGGCGCCGGAAAGCCGGGAATTCGCCGAAAGCACCTTCCTGCCGGCGGTGAAGGACATCGCCGCCAGCCTGGGCTACCGCACCAGCACCCTGCCGCTGAACCTGTCGCTGGTCCTGGCGCTGCTCTGCGCCGCCGGCGTCTGGTTCCTGATCTGGCACACGCGCTGGGGCTTCCAGATGCGCACGGTGGGCGCCAATGAGGCCGCCGCGCGCTATGCCGGCATCAACGCCCGCACCACCATCGTCATCGCCATGGCCATTTCCGGTGCCCTGGCCGGCCTGGTGGGCATCAACGAGTTGCAGGGCGTGCAGCACCGCATCACCCTGAACTTCCAGGCCGGCATGGGCTTCACCGGCATCGCGGTCGCGCTGATGGGCCGCGGCCATCCGGTGGGCATCGTCCTGTCGTCGCTGCTGTTCGGCGCCCTTTACCAGGGCGGGGCCGAGTTGTCGTTCGAATACAACGAGATCAGCCCCCGCCTGGTGGTGGTCATCCAGGGCGTGGTCATCCTGTTCTCCGGCGCCTTGGAGCATATGTTCCGCCCGGCGATGGCGCGCCTGTTGAAGCCCAAGACCCCGGCGACCGCCGGCCAGCGCGCTTAAGATCCCGGGGATAAGAGATCATGGACGATACCGCCCTGTGGATCGTGTCGCTGCTGGCCAGCACCGTGCGCCTGGCGACACCGCTGGTGCTGGCCTCGCTGGCCGGCTTTTATTCCGAACGCGCCGGCGTGGTCGACATCGGCCTGGAAGGCAAGATGCTGACCGGCGCCTTCGCCGCCGCGGCCACGGCCGCCGTCACCGGGTCGCCCTGGGCGGGCCTGGCGGCGGCCATCGCCGCCTCGCTGGTGCTGGCCCTGGTGCACGGCTTCGCCTGCATCACCCACCGGGGTGACCAGGTGGTGGCCGGTGTCGCCATCAACACCATCGCCGCCGGCCTGACCGCCGTGCTGGCCAACGCCTGGTTCGACCTGGGCGGCCGCACGCCCTCGCTGGACGGCGGGCAGCGCTTCCTGGGCCTGCACTTCCCGTTGGCGGAGACCGTGCGCGGCGTGCCCTTGCTGGGCCGTTTCTATGGCGAGGTCATCGGTGGGCAGAACCTGCTGGTCTACCTGGCGGTGCTGGCCGTGCCCGCCACCTCGTGGGTGGCCTACCGCACCCGCTTCGGCCTGCGCCTGCGCGCGGTGGGGGAGAACCCGGCCGCCGTGGACACCGCCGGCATTTCCGTGCCCTGGCTGCGCTATCGCGCCGTGCTGATCACCGGCCTGCTGTGTGGCGTGGCCGGCGCCTACCTCTCCATCGCGCAAGGGGCCGGGTTCCAGGAGAACATGACCGCCGGCAAGGGCTATCTGGCCCTGGCCGCCCTGATCCTGGGCAAGTGGCGGCCTTACCCCACCCTGGCCGGCTGCCTGCTGTTCGCCGCCACCGACGCCTTGCAGGCGCGGTTGCAGGGTGTGGCCCTGCCGGTCGTGGGGGCGGTGCCGGTGCAGATCATCGAGGTGCTGCCCTACATCCTGACCATTCTGCTGCTGGCGGGCTTCGTTGGCAAGTCCATCCCGCCCAAGGCGGCGGGCCAGGCCTATGTGAAAGACCGGTAAGCGACCTACATCAAAGCCTGCGGCGATGGCGTGGGTGTAACACCGCGCCTGTAGAGCCTAGGGGGCCGGAACGCATCCGGCCCCCCTTCCCGACACAGATCAAGCCCGATGCAGATCAAGGATGCCCCCGCCATGCCCGCCTGCCGCCGCCTGGCCGCCCTGCTGTTGACCGGTACCGTGACGCTTGGGGGGCTGTTCGGGGGCCTGGACGCGGGGGCGCAGGAAGCCAAATCCGACCAGATCGACGTGCAGATCCTATCGACCACCGACCTGCACATGAACGTCATGGATTACGACTACTACGGCGACAAGCCGGACCCTGGCATCGGCCTGGTGCGGGTGGCCAGCCTGATCCGCAAGGCCAGGGCCGAAAAGCCCAACACCCTGCTGGTGGATGCCGGCGACCTGATCCAGGGCACGCCCATGGGCGACTATGTCGCCCGGGTGCAGGGCCTGGGGCCGGGCAAGTTCCAGCCCATCATCGCCGCCTTGAACGCGCTGGGCTATGACGCCGCCGTCATGGGCAACCATGAGTTCAACTTCGGCCTGGACTATGCCGTGGCGGCGGAGAAGGAGGCCAAGTATCCCGTGCTGGCCGGCAACGTCAACCGGGTGGAGGATGGCCAGCCCCTGTTCCCCGCCGGCGTCATCCTGGACCGCGACTTCACCGACGGCGCCGGCGCCAAACACACGGTGCGCGTGGGCGTGGTCGGCGTGCTGACGCCCCAGATCGTGCTGTGGGACAAGGACAAGCTGGAGGGCAAGGTCACCACCTCCGACATCGTGGAGGTGGCGGCCAAGACCGCCCGGGACCTGAAGGACCAGGGCGCCGACGTGGTGGTGGCGGTCATCCACAGCGGCCTGTCGGCGGCCCCCCACCAGAAGATGGCGGAGAACGCTGGCGTGGCCGTGGCCGCCATTCCCGAGGTGGATGCCGTCGTCACCGGCCATGCCCACCGCGTCTTCCCCGCCGCCGACTATGCCAACCTGCCGGACGCCGACATCCCGCACGGCCTGATCCATGGCAAGCCGGTGGTCATGGCCGGCTTCTTCGGCGACCATCTGGGCGTGATCGACCTGATTCTGTCCGCCGACCCCAAGGCCCATGGCGGCAAGGGCGGCTGGACCGTGGCCGCCGGCCATGCCGAGACCCGGCCCGTGCTCACCCGCGTGAACGGCAAGCCCACGCCGCTGGTGGAACCGGACGCGACGGTGGCGGCCATCGCCAAGGACGCGCACCAGGCGACCCTGGATTATGTGCGCCAGCCCGTGGGCAAGAGCACCGGCCGCATCGAGACCTATTTCAGCTTCATCGCCGACCAGCCGGCCTTGGACATCGTGTCGGACGCCCAGCGCCAGTACGTGGCCAAGGCGTTGGCCGGCGGTCCTTACGCCAATTTGCCCATCCTGTCGGCGGCGGCCCCCTTCAAGGCGGGCGGCAAGCCCGGCCCCGATTATTTCACCGACGTGGCCGCCGGCCAGATCAGCCTGCGGAACGTGGCCGACCTCTACCTCTATCCCAACATCGTCGCGGCGGTGAAGGTGACGGGCGCCCAGGTGCGCGACTGGCTGGAGATGGGTGCCCGCGTCTTCAACCGCGTCGATCCGGCCAAGAAGGAACCGCAGATGCTGGTGAACCGGGCCGTCCCCAGCTTCGACTTCGATGTCATCGACGGCGTCACCTGGCGGGTCGACGTGACCCAGCCGCCGCGCTTCGGCGGCGACGGCAAGCTGGCGCCGGGCGACAACCACCGCATCGTCGACCTGCGCCATAAAGGCCAGCCAGTGAAGGATGACGATGAGTTCATCGTCGTCACCAACAATTATCGCGCCAACGGCGGCGGCAACTTCCCCGGCCTGGACGGTAAGAACATCGTCTACTCAGGCACGGAAACGATCCAGGAGATCATCGCCGACTATCTGCGCGCCACCGGCACCCTGGTGCCCGCCACCAACCACAGCTGGGGCTTCGTGCCCGTCACCGCGCCGGTGACCGTGCTGTACGATACCAACGCCAAGGCGGCGACGCTGTTGACCCAATACCCCAACCTAAGCGACGTGGGGCCCGGCGACCCGGGGTTGGAACTGTTCCGCGTGGATTTGTCGCCGACTGCGCTGGCCGGCCAGGTGCTGGGGAAATGACCGCGGAAAAGAAGGTTTGGCGGGCGTATCTGGCAGGGCCGGAGGTGTTCCTGCCCGATCCGACCGCCGCCGCCGAAAGCCTGCGCGCGGCCTGTGCCCGCTTCGACATCGTTGGCGTCTTCCCCATGGATGGTGCGGTGGTCTCGATCCCAGGCGAGACGGCCGCGGACCACGCCGCCCGTATCCGCGCCACCAACCTGGACCTGATCCGGAAAACGGACCTGGTGTTGGCCAACGTCAGCCCCTTTCGCGGCCCCTCGGCCGACGACGGCACGGCCTATGAGATGGGCTTTGCGGCGGCGCTGGGCCGGCCGGTCTTCGCCTATACCGACACACCAGCCAGTTTGCTGGATCGGACCCGCGCCCATTTTCCTCTGACCCAGGACGCCACGGGCGACTGGCGCGACCCGGAAGGACGTATGGTGGAGGATTTCGGCCTGGGCGCCAACCTGATGCTGGTCCACCCCGCGCCGTTCCCGACGGCCAAGCCTGCCCCCCTGGGCATTTATCATGGGGTGGATGCCGCCCTCAGCGCAGCGCGGGATTGGATTTCCCTTCAGGGGCGCTGACCAGAAAATGAAACAGCCGGGCCGTTGCGGGCCCGGCTGTTTCAGATCCATCTGTTTCCGCGCGCGTCAGGCGGCGTTTTGCGATACGCCCATGCGCCGGAACCGGTCACTGTCCAGCACAACCTCCAGCGCCAGACTGAGGCGGTCGCTGGAGCGGCCGTCGACCAGGAATTCGACATGGGGCGGATGACCCGCCCGCTGATGGATGGCATGGACCAGCAGGCGACGCTTGGGCAGCTTCACCTCTTCCATCCATTCACCCGGTTTGGGCGGTTCGACCCCGCGCCTAGACAACGCCATAGCTTCCCTACTCCTTAACAGCCCCCGGGGACACCTGCCTGCGCGCCTTTGGGGGTCGGCTCTAGAAACCCAGGCCGTTCGCCGGACCGGTCCGCCCCGGGGACTGGAACCCATGGGCTGTTGCGATCAGCATAATCCAATTCAAATGCCAAGGGATATAGCTTAGGGGTACGTCATCACCTTGTCACCCGACATCTTCCCCCGATTTTCTGGCCGTTGACGCCCGCGCGTGATTCCGGGTGGCACGTGGGTCGCCCGAACAACCATTCCGGATTGGCAACAACCCCTGCATTATGGGCACTTTACCCGCTTTCAGCCGCCGTTCAGCCAACCATCGCGCCAAGCTCCCGCAGGTTCGATATGACCCAAAGAGCCAAGGGGATCGGCCTCATCAAAAGGATTAGACAAAAGGGCATGTCCATCCCGCCGCGCGGCACACCCCATGGCATAGGCGATTAAGGAAAGCCCCGCCAGTTCACCCCCAAAAACCGGGGCCGGGGCCAACACCGCCACAGCCGTGGCATGGGGGAAGATAAGGTTCATGGGACGGTGCTTCCCTGGCTATGCGTTCCGGATAGGGCCAGGACTATCCGTCGTCGGCCGCACCGTTCTTGAGCTGGATCAATCGGCAGGCAATTTGTTTGGTCGCCCACCCTTCACCAGGGCTCAGCCGAAGGCCTGCAGGCCTGTCTGCGCCCGGCCAAGAACCAAGGCGTGGACGTCGTGGGTCCCCTCGTAGGTGTTCACCGCCTCCAGGTTCAGGACATGGCGGATGACGGGGTACTCATCGGACACCCCGTTGCCGCCGTGCATGTCGCGGGCGGCGCGGGCGATGTCCAGCGCCTTGCCGCAATTGTTGCGCTTCATCAGGCTGATCATCTCCGGCGCCGCGCGGCCCTGGTCCATCAGCCGGCCCAGGCGCAGGGCGCCCTGCAAGCCCAGGGTGATTTCCGTCTGCATGTCGGCCAGCTTCTTCTGGATCAGCTGGGTCGCGGCCAGCGGCCGGCCGAAGGCGGTGCGGTTGAGGGTATAGTCGCGCGCCGCGAACCAGCAGGCCTCCGCCGCGCCCATGGCGCCCCAGGAGATACCGTAGCGCGCCTTGTTCAGGCAGCCGAAGGGCCCCTTCAGCCCGACCACGCCGGGCAGCTGCGCCGTTTCCGGCACCGCCACCCCGTCCATCACGATCTCGCCGGTGATGGAGGCGCGCAGGGAAAACTTGCCCTCGATCTTGGGCACCGACAGGCCCGTCATACCCTTTTCCAGGATGAAGCCCCGGATCTGCCCCTCGTCATCCTTGGCCCAGACGACGAAGACGTCGGCCACCGGCGCGTTGGTGATCCACATCTTGGACCCGGTCAGGACATAGCCATCAGCCACCCGGCGCGCCCGCGTCTTCATGGCGCCAGGATCGGACCCGGCGTCCGGTTCCGTCAGGCCGAAACAACCGATCAGCGTGCCGGCCGCCAGGCCGGGCAGGTAGCGCTGGCGCTGTTCCTCGCTGCCATAGGCGTGGATGGGGTGCATGACCAGGGAAGACTGGACGCTCATGGCGGAGCGGTAGCCGCTGTCCACCCGTTCCACCTCACGCGCCACCAGGCCGTAGCAGACATGGTTCACCCCGGCGCAGCCATAGCCGTCGATGGTCATGCCCAGCAAGCCCAGCTCCCCCATCTCGGCCATGATGGCGGGGTCGAACACCTCATGCCGGAAGGCGTCGCGCACGCGGGGGGCCAGCCGGCCCTGGCAGAAGGCGCGGGCGCTGTCGCGCACCTGCCGCTCCTCCGCCTCCAGCTGATCATCCAGCAGCAGGGCGTCGTCCCATTGAAACGCTCCCTGATGGAAACCGCCCTTGCCCGCACTGTCGCTCGCCATGGGTCTTTCCCCTGGTTGGTGGTCGTTGGATGGCCGCATTGCAGGCGGGATGCCGCGGGCGGTCAAGGGACTCCGTGATCGATGCAGTATGCAATGCACATGATAAAGAACCTATCCCAAGGGTGCGATGCGTGTTGCAGCGCAAAACCTATGAGGAATGGCCTAGGCCATAGGGATAGGTTAACTCCTGTTAAGAAATTCCACAACAAGCCTCTGAAATAGTTAAATAAAACGTCCCAAGAGCCCATGTTGGCACGCGGCCTGCTTATAACCGGACATGAACGAAACGGGCAAAAGCCCACTCGAACCGATAGGACCTTCCGTCATGATCCGCCGCATCGCCGCCGCCGTCGCCGTCTCCGCCCTGGCCGCCACCCCAGCCTTGGCCGACACCTCTGGTAGCATCAGGCTGAGCGGCACCGTTTCCCTGACCTGCAGCGTGGCGGTCACCGATGCAGGCGCGCAGTTGAACATCCTGGCCGGCTCCAGCAACGTCGCCGTCGGCAGCGTGGTCGAAAACTGCAACGACGGCGCCGGTTACACCATCACCGTCGCCTCCGCCAACGGCGGCAGCCTGAAGTCTTCCGCGACGGGCGCCCAGCCGGTCACCTACACCACCAGCTATGATGGCACCAACGGCTCGGGCGGCAGCTTCGCCGTCACCCGTTCCGGCGCCCAGTTCAACAAGACCGCCGCCGTCTCCGTGACCGTGCCCGCGAACGCCCAGGCCATCGCTGGCAGCTACAGCGACACCCTGACCATCACCATCACCGGCAAGTAAGCCGCCGACAGAGTCCGATGGATGTGACACGGCCGACCGAATCGGCCGTGTCACCATTATTTTTTGCAATTGCACAACGCCAAGACGAACTTGCGCCCAGAAATGCAGGACGCAACGAAGCCGGAGCTGTGCCGCTGGCGCTCACGGCCGGGCCGGAAAGTTAATCTTTATAAATCAATTGATTAATATGTTTTCCCGCGAGCTGGTCATTTTGGCATTGCATTTGCTTTTAACCAATCATGAACCAAACGGGCAAAAGCCCACCGAACCGTTTTAGAGAGCCTGTCATGATCCGCCGCGCTGCCGCTGTCGCCGCCATCACCACCCTGGCTTCCAGCCTTCTGGCTGCTATTCCCGCCGGTGCCGCCACCTCGGGCACCATCAAGCTGAACGCCACCGTCCTCCAGACCTGCACCGTGGCCGTCACCGATGCTGGCGCCACCCTGAACATCCTGTCTGGTTCCAGCAACGTCGCCGTCGGCAGCGTGGTCGAGAACTGCAACGACGGCGCCGGCTACACCATCACCGTCGCCTCTTCCAACAACGGCACGCTGAAGTCCTCCGCCACCGGCGCCCAGGCCATCGGCTACACCACCAGCTACGATGGCACCAACGGCTCCGGCGGCAGCTTCACCGTCACCCGCTCCGGCGCCCAGTTCAACAAGACCTCCAACGTCTCCGTGACGGTCCCGGCCAATGCCCAGGCCATCGCCGGCAGCTACGCCGACACCCTGACCATCACCATCACCGGCAAGTAAGCCGCCAGCGACGGTTGCCACCGGTTCGGAAGAGGGCGCCCCCACGCCGGGGGGCGCCCTTTCGTGCGTCCGGCGTCTGGCGGACTGCAAATCCTAATGCATTGATTCAGCTGAATTCCCAACCTTTCGCATGGTGCGCGACGCAACAGCGCCACCGGCGTGCCTGGGCTCGCCCTCGCGGCGATAAATTGGATAATATAACAATATCAATGCATTAATGGATTAACGCCACCCCGCCCCCAGTTCTGGCACCGCGATTGCTTTTACATCTCACATCAAAGCAATCGGGCAACAAGCCCAGCCGAACCGATAGGAACCTTCGTCATGATCCGCTTCGCCGCCGCCCTGATCGCCGCCGCCTCCGTCGCCGCCGTCTCCCTGGGCACCCCCGCCGTCGCCGCCACGGCCGCCGCCTCCGGCACCATCCAGCTGAACAGCACTGTCGCCCAGACCTGCACCGTCAGCGTCACCGACGCCGGCGCCCAGCTGAACATCCTGACCGGCTCCAACGTCGTCACCGTCGGCAGCGTCGTCGAGACCTGCAACGACGGCGCCGGCTACCAGATCAGCGTCTCCTCCGCCAACGGCGGCACCCTGAAGTCCGCCGCCACCGGCGCCCAGCCCGTCAGCTACACCCCCATCTACGACGGCCAGTCCAGCGGCAGCAGCGTCAACGTCGTCCGCTCTTCCGCCCAGTTCAACAAGACCGCCACCGTCGCCGTCACCGTCCCCGCCAACGCCCAGGCCATCGCCGGCAGCTACACCGACACCCTGACAATCACCATCCAGGGCCGCTGATCCCGCCCCCACAACCGCACCGCTTCGGCCGACAAATACGGCTCTGACGCAAACTTGGTGATCGATCGCTCATCCGGCACCGATGACGCGGGCCTGGAGTAGGTCGAGCTTCCCGCGTCCATACATCTGGCGTTTGACGAGTTTGAGCTTGGTGATCTGGCCTTCGGTTTGCCCATCGGACCAAGGCGACGTAATGGCGGCGGCAACGGCTGCGCGGTCCTTGTTGATGCCGTTGGCGAATGACGCCACCAGACTGCCTTTGGCCCGGTCCAGCCAAGGTTCAAGGTCGCTGAGGGATTTGCGTCGGATCATGCCCTGGAAATCGGCAATAATGTTCCTGGTATCGACCAAGGTGGGGACGCCCCCTTCGATCGCGGCGATGACGACGGTTTCCGCCTTGGTCAGGTCATCCCTCCCCAAGGTCATGAGGATCGTGCCCCACCGCGTGGTGTAACAGGGGCCTGGCCATCGGGCTCTCCGGCGGGTTTGGCCGGGAGGATCATGCAGCGGCAGTTGGCAACATGATGGTGTGATCATC
>NZ_VITN01000023.1 GCF_007828045.1 Nitrospirillum amazonense
CAACATCCGTCGACATGACTTCCATGGCGAATGGAACTACACCATTTCGCCAAACACACCGACCAGATTGAAGCGATAATTTATCAACAGACCCTTAGTGCGGCTGGTTAATATTAAAATCCTCGATCAGAAAGTCGATAAACGCACGTGCTGCCGACCGTGTGGCCCGGCCAAGAGGAAAATACGCATGCACCCGCGTGGAGGCCATCTCCCAAGCGGGCAGCAGCCTGACCAGCGCGCCCTCTTCAATTTCGCGCCGGCATGCCCACCAGCCTATCGACGTGACGCCCAAGCCGGCGACCGCTCCTGCGACCGCTCCTTCATTGTCGCTGAATGAGATCGTGGGGCTGACCTCCACGGCCTCCCTGTGTCCGTCCCGGGTGAAAACCCACGCGGTCTCGGGTGCCGCCGCCGGGCCAAAAACGATCCGGTGGCCCACGAGATCCTGTGGATTGCGAGGGGTGCCAAAACGTTCCAGATAGCCTGGCGACGCGACAACCAGACGGGCGTAGCTCGTCAGCAAGCGAGCCGTGGCGTTTGAATCCGGAAGCGTGCCGATGCGGATCGCTACGTCCACGGCGTCACGCACCAAATCCTGCCGACGATCGTCCAAAACGACCTGCAAATGCAGCTTGGGGTGACGCTCGGTGAAGCGCGGCAGGCGGGCGATGATTTCCCGGACCCCGGCGCTGGTCGGCATACCAACCCGAAGCGTGCCGCGCAATTCGTCTTGGCGAACGCTGTGTCCCGCGTCCTCCAACTGATCGAGGATGGTTTCGACCCGCCCGAGATATTCCATGCCAGCCTCCGTTGGAACCACGGCTCGCGTCGTACGCGCCAACAGGAGGACCCCAAGTTCCGCTTCAAGTTCGGCAACAGCCCTGGACGCTTGGGACTGAGATATGGACAGTTCCCGCGCCGCCGCCGAAAAGCTGCGCAATCTTGCAACTCTGGAAAATATCTTGAGGTTGAACGTATCCATTTCGGCCTCCAGCGCCCATATTTATCCTAAAACTGGATAGATGATAACCAAGAACACCGGCTAGTTCCCCTCCTCGCGATGGGTCATCTCTAGGGCACCAGACAGCCCTGGCTACGAGATTTCAAGATGACCGCCCGCCGCCAACTCCATCTCAGCGCCTTCATGCGCCCCGCCGCGATCCATACCGGCGCCTGGCGGTATCCAGGCGCTGATCCGCAGGCCAATTTCAGCCTCGATCAGATGCGCCGGTCCATCCGTCGCTTGGAAGCGGCCAAGTTCGACGCGTTCTTCATGGCCGATCACCTGGCCCTTCTGAACATGCCGATGTCAGCACTCCGGCGCAGCCACACCGTAACCTCCTTCGAACCCTTCACGCTGTTGTCGGCCCTTGCGATGGAAACGGACCGGATAGGGCTTGTCGCGACCGCCTCCACCACCTTCGACGCGCCCTACCATATCGCCCGCCGTTTTGCCTCTCTCGATCACATCAGCGGAGGACGCGCCGGCTGGAACGTCGTTACCACCGCCAACCCCGACGCGGCCCTCAATTTTGGCTTTCCGATCCAGATGGATCATGACGAGCGCTACGGACTCGCCCGTGAATTTGTCGACGTCGTCACCGGCCTTTGGGACAGCTTCGCCGACGATGCCTTCGTCCGGGACCAGGAGAGCGGCATCTTCGTCGATCCCGCCCGAATCCATGTCCTGAACCATCAAGGCGCCTCACACGCCGTGCGCGGCCCCCTCAACATCGCCCGCCCACCGCAAGGATGGCCGGTAATCGTGCAGGCCGGCGCCTCCGATGCCGGCCGGCAGTTGGCGGCGGAGGTCGCAGAGGTCGTTTTCGGCGCTCCGTCCTCGCTTGAGGCCGCGCGCGCCTATTATGAGGATCTTCGCGAGCGCATGGCCGCGGTCGGCCGACGTCCTGAGACACTGCGCTATCTTCCAGGCGCCTTCATTGTCGTCGCTCCAACACTGGAGGAGGCGGCGGACCGGCGGGCGAAGCTCGATTCCCTCATTCACTATGAAAGCGGCATCGGCTCGCTCAATTCGATGCTCGGCTTCGACGTATCGGGCTTCGATCCCGACGGCCCGCTGCCCGAGATCCCCGAGACCAACGGGGGCCAATCACAGCGCGAACGCATGGTGACGCTGGCCAGGAGCAAAGGCCTCACCATCCGCGAATTGGCCCAGGCGGCGGGCGCTTACGGCGGATTCGCCTTCGTCGGCACGGCGGCCACGATCGCCGACCAGATGGAGGAATGGCTGCGGTCGGAGGCCTGCGACGGCTTCAACGTCATGTTCCCCTGGCTGCCCGGCGGTCTCGATGACGTCGTCGACCTGCTCATTCCCGAATTGCAGCGGCGGGGACTGTTCCGCCGCGACTACCAGGGCCGAACCCTTCGGGATCACCTCGGGTTGCAGCGCCCTTCCAACCGCTTCTTCTAGGAGACCGCTATGCCCCGCGTCGTCACCTTCACCCAATACGGCCCGCCCGAGGTCCTGAAAATTATCGACTCCGAAATCCCCGCGCCCGGGCCGGACGAGATCCGCATTCGCGTCAAGGCAATTGGCCTCAACCGCGCCGAGGCGATGTGGCGGACCGGAAACTATGTCGAGCCGGTCAAGCTGCCCGGGCGTCTCGGCTACGAATGTTCTGGAATCGTCGACGCGGTCGGCGCCGCGGTCACACATCTGGCGGTCGGCGACGAAGTGACGACCATGGCCGCCTTTTCGATGAACGATTACGGCGTTTACGGAGAACTGGTGCTCGTTCCCGCCAAGGCCACCGTCAAGAAGCCGGCTAGCCTGTCGTTCGAACAGGCCACCGCCTTGTGGAGCACGTTCGTCACCCCTTGGGGCGCCTTTTTCGAGAGGACACCGCTGATGGACCGGGACACCGTTCTCATTCCCGCCGCGTCGAGCGGCGTCGGTCTGGGCGCGATCCAGGTGGCGAAGCTGACCGGTGCCAAAGTTGTCGCCCTCAGCCGCGGCAGCACCAAGACCGCCCATCTTCTCGAAGCCGGCGCGGACCACGTGATCGCGACCGAGGAACAGGATCTCGTCGCGGAAGTGTCGCGCATCACCGGTGGCAAAGGCGCCACGGTCGCGTTCGATCCGGTCGGCGGCCCCACGTTTTCGAAGCTGGTCGAAGCGATGGCCGCCGGTGGCACGATCCATGTCTACGGCGCGCTCAGCGAGCAGGTAACCCCGTTGCCGATGCTGCCAATGGTGCGCAAGGAGTTGCTGGTCCGGGGCTACAACATCTTCGGCATCACCAAGTCGGCCGAGCGTCAAGCAAAGGTCGCCAAGTTCATCTTCGACAATGTCGCGGCCGGCAAGCTCAAGATCGCCATCGCCGGGACCTTCACGTTGGACGAGATCGTCGCGGCGCATCGCGCCCTCGAGCAGAACCGCCATGTCGGCAAGCTCGTCGTCACGGTCTAAGCGCCGCCCTCCCCCTTTACCCCCCGCGGCACACGCCGCTTTTTCCAAAGGACATCATCATGAGCAAACTTACCGGTAAAGTCGCGATCGTCACCGGCGCTTCCAAGGGCATCGGGGCCGCCATCGCGAAGTCGCTGGCCGCCGAGGGCGCCAGCGTCGTCGTCAATTACGCGTCGAGCAAAGAGGGTGCCGACAAGATCGTCGATGGCATCGTCGCCGCCGGTGGCAAGGCCGTCGCGGTCAAGGGCAACGTCTCCAAGGCCGATGACGCCAAGACCATCGTCGAAGCCGCCATCACGGCTTTTGGCAAGCTCGACGTGCTGGTGAACAACGCGGGCGTCTATGACATGAAGCCGCTCGAAGAGATCACCGAAGCGCATTTCCACGCGCAATTCGATGTCAATGTGCTGGGCCTGCTGCTGATGAGCAAGGAAGCCGTCAAGCATCTGCCCAAGGGCGGCGCCATCGTCAATGTCGGTTCGACGGTCTCGCGCGTCACCCCGCCCGCCTCGGCGGTCTACACGGCCACCAAGGGCGCGGTCGATGCCGTCACCGGCGTGCTGTCGCGGGAACTGGGCCCGAAGGGCATCCGAGTCAATTCGGTCAATCCCGGCCTGGTCGAAACCGAAGGCACCCATACCGCCGGGTTCATCGGTTCCGAGTTCGATGATTGGATCGTCGCCAGCACGCCGCTGGGCCGTATCGGCCAGCCAACCGACATCGCTTCGGTCGCCACCTTCCTGGCGTCCGACGAGGCCGGTTGGCTGACCGGCCAGCGCCTGATCACCAGCGGCGGCATGCAGTAAGCCACCACGGTTGAGGGCTCCGACTTGCCTGTCGGAGCCCTCGACCTATCGATCATGCCGGGACAGTGCCTGCCGACCACGCGAGTTGATCATCCGACCGCGTTCACGGACGCCCGAGGGTCAACCAGGAAAGTCGGCTGCTCATCCTACGGTCGCAACTGCTCCACCCGCGAAAGGAACCGCGCCAGCATGGGCGACGAGTTGGTCCGGCTATAGCCGACGACCAGGTCGATGCGCGGCGGCTCCCCGGCCAAGGGGCGGCTGGTGACCGACCAGGGCAGGAAATTCTCGGCATAGGCCGGCAGCAGCGCCACGCCCCGGGTGGACGCGATCAGCGACATGGCCATGGTCAGGTTGTGCACCCGATGCGCCGGCTCCAGGTCCAAGCCGCTGGCGGCCAGGTAGTCCTCGATCGCCCGGCGCATGGGACCGGCGATGCTGGACCCACCGATGAATACCTCTCCCGCCAGTTCCCTCACGTCAACCTGCTGGCAGGTGGCCAGGCGATGATCGCTGGGCATGACAACGACGAAAGGCTCTGATGCGACCTGGATGTAATCCAGATCCGGGCGGTTGGGCTCACGCCGCATGAAGGCGATATCCAAACGCCCCGTAGCCAGTCCATCGGCCAGTTCCGGCGAATTCTCGCTGGAGACCGTCATGTCGATCTTCTGCAGATCGGTACCCAGCACACGCGTCGTCGCCGCCAGCCAATTAACCTCCTGTCCGCTGAGGAACCCCACGGCGAACAGCGGCTTCAATGGCTTGGCCGCTCGCCGGGCCGCCTCGCGCGCGGCGTCGACCTGAGCCAGGGCCAGACGGGCGTGATCCAGGAACACGCGCCCCGCCTCTGTCAACTCCACCCCACGCGGGCTACGCACCAGCAACTGGGCGCCGATCTCATGCTCCAAGTCACGGATTTGACGGCTCAGCGATGGTTGAGCGGTGTGCAGGCGCCGCTCCGCGGCGACGGTGAGGCTGCCCTCCTCCGCCACGGCCACGAAGTAGCGCAAATGTCTCAATTCCATCGAGACCTCATCGAGTGATCGGGCGCAATGCGCCACCGTACCCAAACACCATCCAAGCGGCTGACGATATACCTTATAAGCATGGATGTCAGGCTTACAAAGTCTTTCGCGCCCTGGATTTCGCTCCCCCCATCTCGGTCATCGGGCCGACGCCTTGCTGCAGAAAGCGACATAACAATTTGATAAAAATAGCATATTTTTCTGTTGGGTTGTGGCGCGGCCTCGTGCTGTCAACGCCGTCGACCGACCTGACGAATTGGCCAGCCGGTTTCGCCCCGCCAGGAAAGGCATGCCCCATACCCTGTTTCGCCCCGTCGATCGTCCGCCAGGAAGAGGCCAACCATGTGTCCTTCATCCTGTACCCGGAGCGCTTCGTGAAGCACGTCGAATTCTTGGAAAGAACCGACACCTTCGCCTGAAGTTCCGCGCCCATACAGGTCCGATTACGCCGCTCCCGTCCAACCGCCGACGACTTGCACCCAAGACGGGGCGGCACTGGCTCGCGAAAATCCCGCCACCATCCGCAGACGGGAAGGCATCACCCCTCCCCCGGCCTGTCGGGTGATGCGCGCGTTTCATCCCATCAACAGCGAGATCAGCGCCCCTCCAAGAACAGGGAAAGAGCCTTGCGAATCAATGCGCTAGAGGCCGGCACCATCCCCGCCGCGCCGCAAGCGCTGATGTAACCAACTCGAAAATGCCCATGCCTGTCAGGCATGACCACCAGCTCACAAAGTCTTTTTCACCGCGCTTCGAAGTCCTTAAATTCCAGTTATCGGATCGATCGATGATCCACTCCGAACCCAATGAAACCGGCCTTCCGCCGCTACCGGAGTCCAGGCTCCCGGCCCTGAGCAACAGACCAACCATTTCACGGCGCCGCCCGGGCTATGGAGTTCGAGGACCTGGTCACCCCAACTGGAAAAGCATGCCCGGCCACTGCGCCGGCCTCTGCAATCCATTCCTTTCCGAGGAGTCATGACATGACCACCCATACCCACCAGACCGCCCCGACCCAGTATGTCGAGGCCAACGGCATCCGCTTCGCCTACCGCCGCTTCGGTAAGCCCGGCACCGTGCCCGTAGTGTTCAACCAGCACTACGCCGGCACCATGGACTACTGGGACCCGACGGTGACCGATGGCCTGGCCCAGGATCGTGAGGTGATCCTGTTCAACAACGCCGGCGTCTCCTCCAGTTCGGGCGAAGTGCCCACCACCTTCGAGGAAATGGGCGCCAACGCCATCGCCTTCATCCGGGCGCTGGGCTTGACCAAGGTCGACGTGCTGGGGATTTCCATCGGCGGCTTCGTCGCCCAGGAAATCACGCTGCAGGCCCCGGACCTGGTGCGCAAGCTGATCCTCATCGGCACCGGCCCCCGCGGTGGTGAGGGGATGGGCGGTCTGACGCAGGAAGCCCAGAAGATCTTCAGCACGACATTCGACCCGCCGGAACATCTTTGGCTGGCCGTCCACTTCGGCCCGTCCGAAGCCGCCCGGACGGCCGGCAAAGCCTTCCTGGAGCGCAAGCACCGGCGCCAGGCGGGCCGTGATCCGGAGATGACGGAAGCCGCCGGCAACCGCCAGATCGAGGCCGTCATCAAGTGGGGCGAACGGCGCCCGGACGCGTACGACTATCTGAAGGCCATCCAGCAGCCGACGCTGGTGGTGAATGGCAACAAGGACGTGATCATCTACACGATCAACTCCTTCATCCTGCAGCAGAACCTCCCGAACGCGCACCTGATCCTCTACCCCGACAGCAATCATGGCGCGCCCTACCAATACCCCGAGCTGTTCGTGAAGCAGGCCACGCTGTTCCTGGACGCCTGAGTCCCGACCCCCAAGTCCCGATCGAGCGTCCGCCCCCCGGGGTTAACTGCCCCCCGGGGACGGCGGCCAGGGGGCGGCCGCGGTTCCCCCTCCGCTGAATCATGGCCGCCCCCACCCTTTCCCCTTCTTCTGAACCCGACCTCGCTTCCGCCCGAGGATGGCCCTGAGCGGCTCCGGCATCCCCTCGCCACGCGCGCGCATGCCCCCTTTAAGCCCCCCCACCAACGCAAGGAACACCGCCATGAATTCGCTTTCCGGCAAAACCGCCCTGGTCACCGGCGCTTCCCGTGGCATCGGCCGCGCCAGCGCCCTTGCCTTGGCCAAGGCTGGGGCCCAGGTCCTGGTCCACTACAGCCAAGGCAAGGATGAGGCCGCCGCCGTGGTCGACGACATTCGCCGGGGTGGCGGCCGGGCCGAGACCGTATCGGCCGACCTGGCCGCCGCCGACGGAGCCCACCAGTTGGCCCGCCAGGTCCGCGCCATCGTCGGCGACCGGTTGGACATCCTGGTCGCCAATGCCGGCGTGTCCAAGGCCGCGACCATCGAGGAAACGACGGTGGAGGACTTCGACCGCCTGTTCGCCGTCAATGTCCGCGCCCCGTTCTTCCTGGTGCAGCAGCTGCTGCCCATCCTGCACGAAGGCAGCAGCGTCACCTTGCTGTCCTCACTGGCGGCGCGGGCCGCCGTGGGCACGCTGTACGCCTATGCCGCGACCAAAGGCGCCGTCGACACGCTGGTGAAGCACTTCGCGGCCGCCCTGGGCCCGCGCGGCATCCGCGTCAACGCCGTGGCGCCGGGTGTCGTCCAGACCGACATGTCAAACTTCACCAAGACCGAAGCGGGCCGCGACTTCACGCTCAGCATGCAGGCCCTGAAGCGCCTGGCCACGCCGGAGGACATCGGTGACGTCATCGCCTTCCTGGCCTCGGACAGCGCCCGCTGGATCACCGGCGAGACCGTCCGCGTGGACGGCGGCTCCAAGCTGTGACCCACACCGCGTAGCCCAGTCCGGGGGCGGCCGCCGCGGCCCCCTCTTCCAAGGACCCCCCTCATGAAACTCTATCATTCCAACGGTTCCCCCCACGCCCGCCGCGTCCGCATCCTGATCGCGGAAAAGGGGCTGGACATCGAACTGATCCCGGTGGACCTGGGCGCCAAAGAGCAATTCTCCCCCGCCTACCGCGCCATCAACCCGCGCGCCGTGGTTCCCACCCTGGTGTTGGACGACGGCACGGCCATCGGCGAGGTGCCGGCCATCCAGCGCTATCTGGAGGAGGCCTTCCCCGAGCGGCCCTTGCTGGGCACGACGACCAAGGAAAAGGCCGTCATCACCATGTGGGACCGCCGGGCGGAGCAGGAGGGTTTCCTTCCCGCGATCGAGGCCGTGCGCAACGCCGTCGCAGGCCTGAAAGGCCGCGCGCTGTCCGGCCCCCATGCCTACGACCAGATCCCCGAGTTGGTGGAGCGCGGTCGCCTACGGGTCGCCAACTTCTACCGCGACTTCGACGCGCGCCTCAGGGAAGCGCCCTTCGTCGCCGGAGACCGCTACTCCGTGGCGGATATCACGGCCCTGGCCGCCGTCGACTTCGCCGCCAAGGCGCTGGACCTGCCCATCCCGCCGGAAGCCATCGCCCTGAAGCGCTGGCACGACGCGGTCGCCGCCCGCCCCAGCGCCCAGGCTTAACCCCACAGACTACGCCCGCCGGTTTCGGGCGCATCCCACCTTGGAAGCCTGGCACGGCGCGACCGGGACGCATCCCGGCCGTGCCGTGCCAGGCGCTCGCCGACAGAGCGGAGATTTGGCGATGGCCTTCACATTCCATGCTCAAACGAGCCATCGCCGCAATTGGCTGGCCGTGGCGGTGACGACGTTCCTGTTGCTTGCACCCGACGCGGGCTTGGCGCAAACGGCCTTGGATGTGGAGGCCGTTCCCCGGGGAATGCTGGCCGACACGGTCCAGCCGACCGCCTACCGGCTGGATTTGACGATCCTGCCGGAACAGCCCCGCTTCAACGGCCATGCTGAGATCGACGTCCAACTGCAACGGGAGGCGGCGCAGATTTTCCTGCACGGGAAGGACCTGACGGTCATCCGCGCCACCGCGCGGACCAGCAGTGGAACGGTGCTGGCGCAATGGTCGGAGGTGGAGCGCAGCGGCGTCGCGCGGCTGATATTCGCCGACCCCCTTCCGGCCGGTGCGGTGACGCTGTCCTTCGACTACTCCGCCCCCTACACCGACACGCCCTCGGGCTTCTATCATCTGAAATCCGGTGGGGAATGGTACAGCTGGACCCACCTGGAGCCTAGCCTCGCCCGGCAGGCCTTCCCGAGCTTTGACGAACCCCGGTTCAAGACCCCCTTCACCGTGGTGATCCGCACGCATCCCGGACTGACGGCGGTCAGCAACATGCCGGAGGTGGCCGTTGAGCATGAGGACGACCTGGACGCCCACCGCTTCGCCCCCACTCCACCGCTGCCCACCTATCTGGTGGCGCTAAACGTGGGGCCATTCATCCAGGCGGTCGGCACCGTTCCGCCCACACCACAGCGGCCGGCGCCCCTGCCCCTGCGCATCCTGGCGCCGCAAGCGCAGGCCGGCCGGTTGGACACGGCCCTGCGCGAGACCCCACCCATCCTCTCGCTGCTGGAAAACTATTTCGGCCAAGCCTTCCCTTTCCCCAAGCTGGACCAGATCGCCACACCCGACCTCAGCGGCGCCATGGAGAACGCCGGGGCGGATCTCTACGGCGAGCGCATCCTGTTGATCAGCCCGGACGCCAGCACGGAGGACCGCCGGCATTTCGGCGACGCCCTCTCGCATGAGCTGTCGCACCAATGGTTCGGCGATCTGGTCACGCCGCGCTGGTGGGACGACACCTGGCTGAACGAAAGCTTCGCCAACTGGATGGGATTCCACATCGGCGACGCCTGGCGGCCGGACCTGGGGATCGGGATCGAGGGCAAGGTGGCGGCGTTCCGCGCCATGGAAACCGACGCTCTGGATGTCGGTCGGCCCATCCACCAGCCCGTAACGACCACGGACGAGGCCGGCGACACTTTCGACACCATCACCTACGGCAAGGGCGCCCAGGTGGTGGGCATGATCGCCGCCTACCTGGGAGAGGAGCGTTTCAAAACCGCCGTGCGGCTGCACCTGTCGCGCCACCCTTACGGCACCGCCACGGCGGATGATTTCTTTCAGGCCCTGTCGGATACCGCCGGCGACCCGCAGATCCTGGCGGCCATGCACAGCTTCATCGACCAGCCGGGCGTGCCGCTGGTCACCATCAGCCGCGCGGGCAACGGGCTGGTCGCCACCCAGACACGCTACACACCTCTGAGCGATGCAGTGGACAGTCATGCCAAGCTCCAGACCTGGTCCATACCCTTCTGCCTGCGCGCCGGGCCGGCACAGGCCTGCCGGCTGCTGGGGGCGGAGCCGACCAGCCTGGAGGCGCCGCCCGCCCCATTCCTCATGCCCAACGTGGATGGCGCCGGATACTACCGTTTCGACTTGCCGTCGGCCGACTGGCGCCAACTGATCGCCCATCTGCCGGAGTTGCCGACGGCGGAGGCCCTGGCCGCCGACGACAGCCTGTGGGCATCCTTCGCCGCCGGTCGGACGGGGGCCGGCCTGCTGTTGGCCGAGACGCGCTCGCTTGCGGCGCATCCCAACACCGACGCGGCCCTGGCCGGCGTCACCCGCCTGGGCATCCTGGTCCATCGCGGCTATGTGACGCCGGAAGCGATGATGGCCTACCGGCGCTTCGTCAGCCGGATATTGACGCCCCAGGCCCAGGCGTTGGGCCTGGACCCGCGCGCGGGCACCCATGATGGCGAACCGGACGAACGGCGGAACCGGCGCCAACAGGTGGCCCTGCTGCTGGTGCGGGAGGCGGCGGACGCCCCCCTGTCCGCCCGCTTGGCGGTTGCCGCCCAGCAATACCTCGCGGGTGACCGCCAGGCGGTGAGCGAAAGCCTCATGGACAGCGCCTTCATCGCCTATGCCCGGCGGGGCGGTCTGCCCGCCGTGCGACGGCTGGTGGAACGGGCGTTGTCCAGCGACGACCCCGTCTTCCGGGATGCCGCCCTGGACGCCGCCGCGTCCACCGACATGCCGGTGGTGGCCACCTGGCTGCTGACCCTGGAGGACGCCCGTCTGCGCCGGGGCGAACGCATGGCCCTGCTCCATGGTCTGGCGGCGGCCTCCGCCACGCGAGACCTGACGGCGCGCTGGATCCTGGACAGCTACGACCGGGTGATCGGCGCACCCAACGGCGCCCCATACACCCGTCGCCTGCCCTTCCTGATGTCGGCCCATTGTTCCGCCACCATGGCGGACGAGGTCGAGCGCCGCTTCGGTGTCCTGATGCGCCAGGACGGCGACGCCTTGGACTTCGACCGCATGCAGGAGCGGACGCGGCGCTGCGCCAGTCTCAAGATGGCCAGGAGCGTGGAATTAAGCCGCGCCCTGATGAACATGGACCATTGAACGGCGCCCGCCTGCCGACGTCGGCGGCGGGCCGGGAAACACGACTCTCTCATGCCTAGGCGGGCCAAAGGGGTTGTGGCCATACTGCCGGCAATCGGGGCGTGAAATTTCATGGAAAAAGCGGGTTGCTGGATGCGCTGAGCGGCGGCCCCCGCCACCTGGACATTAGCGGATGGGGCTTCGCCATGTCGAACAAGAACACCGTGGATTGGGCGCGCGTCGACGCGGCGCTGGACGAGTTGATGGATCTGCCCGCCCAGGCGCGGCCGGAGGCGATCATCCGGTTGGCGGCGGGCGACCCGCAGTTGCAGCGGGAGCTGGAGACGCTGGCAGCGGAGCTGGACCGTGACGACACCTGGCTGGACCGCCCCGCGGCGGAACTGGTGATGGAGGCCGATCAGGCCCGTCCGGTGGGCGGCCTGGCGCCCGGCCAGCGGGTGGGGGCCTACCGCATCGTCGCGATGATCGGCCGCGGCGGCATGGGCGAGGTCTACCGGGCGGAGCGGGCGGACGGCCATTTCCAACAGCAGGTGGCCCTGAAGCTGATCCGCCACGACGCCATCGACCATATCGAGCGTTTTCAGGCGGAACGGGAAATCCTGGCCCAGTTGGAGCATCCCGGCATCACCCGCATCTATGATGGCGGCCTGCTGGACGGCCAGCCCTACATGGTCATGGAACTGGTGACCGGCCAGCCCATCACGGACTGGTGCCGCGACCATCACCTGGGCCTGGACGATCGCCTGAAACTGTTCCTGACCGTTTGCGACGCTGTCGCCTACGCCCACCGCACCCTGATCGTCCACCGCGACCTGAAGCCCAGCAACATCCTGGTGACGCCGGAGGGCCAAGTGAAGCTGCTGGACTTCGGCATCGCCAAGCGCATCGCCGCCACCGCCGACGCCGCCACGCTGCAGTTGCCCCTGACGCCCAGCTACGCCGCACCGGAACAGCTTACAGGCAGCACCATCAGCACCGCCACGGACGCCTACGCCCTGGGCATGCTGCTGTTCGAACTGCTGGTCGGCGTCCGTCCCTGGGCGCTGGACGAGATGCCGCTCGCGGTGGCGGTACGCACCGTGTTGCAGGAAACAGCGCCGGTGCTGCATGAGGTCATACCCCCACCCGGCATCGTCCCGCCCGTGCCCGCGAAGGCCCTGGCCGGCGACCTTAGCGCCATCGTCGCCAAAGCCCTGCGCAAGGAGCCCACCCACCGTTACGAAACGGTGGAGGCGCTGGCCCGCGACATCACCCGCATGCGCGAGGGGCACCCCGTCTCCGCCCGCGACGGGTCGCGTTTCTACGTCGTGGATCGCTTCGTGCGCCGCCACCGCTGGCCCATCGCGGCGGCGGCGGTCGTGCTGCTCACCCTGGTCGGCGGCCTGGGGGGCGTCACCTGGCAGTACCTACGGGCCCAGGAGGAAACCGTCCTCGCCCAGAAAGCGGCGACCCGGGCGGAAGCCATCAAATCCTTCGTGGTCGGCCTGTTCAGTGCGACAGATGATAAATTCCCCAAGGACAAGCAACGACGGGACGTATCGGCGGAAACGCTGCTGACGCTCGGCCTGAAGCGGGTGGAACGGGATTTCGCCCAGGATCCAGGCCTGGCTCTGGAACTCTATGGCATCACCAGCGACCTCTATCAGGCTCTGGATGATCCGGAGGGCCGCGCCGATGTCGCGGAGAAAAAGGCCGACTTGGCGCGCAAAGCCTTCGGCGAGACCCACCCGATGGCCCTTGAGGCGCTGCTGGACGAGGTGTCGGCCATCGACGATCTCGGCAGGAACCAAATCGACCGGATACGGGAGGTCATGGCCAGGCTTGATGTCCTGTTGCGGACATCCGGGCAGGACAACACCGGCTACCGCGCCCGCTGGTGGATGTATGAAGCAAACCTGCTAGGAGCCGATCCGCATACACAGGCGGAAATTCTTCCTGCTTACGACCGGGCCATCGACCTGTATGCGCGTTATGCCCCGAACGACTCCCATTACCCCTCAACCCTTCAGAACGCCGCGGTCCGGCATATGCGGAAGGGGGATTACGAGAAAGCGGCCTCCCTTTATCAGGAGGCGCTAGAGATATGGGGGCGCGACCCCCACGCGGACAATGGTCGCCACATTTCCATCACGCTGGGCAACCAGGCCATCGTCTTCGAGAAAATGGGCCGGATGGCCGACGCCGAACGGAATTATGAAAAGGCCGGACCCCTGGCGCTCGCCGCCTATGGCGTCGGCGGCGTTTATGGGTTCATCCGGGTCGAGCACGCGCGGCTGCTGCACCAGCTGGGCGAGCGGGAACGGTCGCTAGCCATCTTCACGGCGCTGCTCGACCAGATCGCGCACAGCCGCTCGTCCGGCGACACAGCCGCCGCGGTCAAGATGATCTACGGGAACTGCCTGAGGGCGGAGGGTCGCGCCGCCGAGGCCATTCCGCTTCTGCAGGAGATCCTGGACTACGTCATCGCCCATCCGGATGAAGCCCGCGACATCTGGGCCCTGAAGGCGATGCTGGGGCAAGCCTATGCCCAGGTCGGGCGTGCGGACGAGGCACGCGCCGCCCTGTCCTGGTCGCTGGAACAGTTCCTCGCCCATGAACCGAACGGGAAGGATACGCGGGACCTGCGCGGCGCATGGGCCTGGTTCCTCCTAGACCAGGGGGACGACAAGGCCGCCGCCCAGGTCATCGACGACGTCATCCGGGATGAGGCGCAACTGCGCATGGTTTCCACGACGCCGGCCCTGGCATGGGCCGGCCGCGCCCGCCTGGCGCTGAAGCGGGGCGATGCCCCAGCGGCGGCGGCGGCGATGGACAGCGCCTTCACCGCCTACGCCCAGGTCAAGGCGCTGCATGACGCGCGCGTCCACACCACCCTGCTGCTGACCCGCGCCACCATCCGGCTGGCCGCCGGAGACAAGGCGGGCGCCGCCCAGGACGCGAAGGAGGCGTTGGCCGACGCCCGCCGTATGGATGCGCCGGAAAGCCCGGTGATCCGCCAGGCGCAGGCGGCAGTCGCCGCCTCGGAAAAGCCCTGAACATTATCCAGTCGGGCATGTCCGGATTCGCTCGCGGATTGGGTTTTACCAAATGGGGGGTCTACGCATCGTGACGGCGGCCGCCCCAATGTGAACCCGGCATCCGTCACACGAGGGCATGGACATGTTCACCCCAGCGGCCGCTGTCCAGGACAACACTGTCGCCCCTTTCCCTTTTCGGCTCACCCCCGAGCGGCCCCACCACGCCGCGCACGGGGCCCATGGCGAGCGGCTGGCGGAGCAATTCCATCTGCCGTCGGTTCCGGCCCTGGTCGCAACGTTGCGCCCCTCCAACACCGTGCTGGCCGTCAGCCACCTCCAGACCCAGGCGCCACCACCGCTGCCGTCCCTGGCCTTCCCGCCGGAGGATGCCTATTTGGTTCTGCTGCACCTCCAACACCTGGCCGATCATCGTTTCTGGCTGGACGGCCGGGAAATCCCGGTGAGCGCATGCGACGCTGGCGCCGTCAGCATCGCCCATCTGGCCCACAATCCTGTCTGGCTCTTCGCGGCGCCGCTGGACGCGCTGGCGTTCTATATCCCCATGACCGCGCTGCAAGCGGTGGCGCGGCAGCATAACGCCCAGCCGCCACCCATCTTGCACTGCCCGCGCAACCAGCCGGATGCCACCGCCCTGCAACTGGGGTTCAACCTGCTGGCGCCCCTTAAGAAGGGACAATCCGGCGCCTTGTTCTTCACCGACCATGTGATGCAGGCCTTCTGCGCCTACATCGCCCAACGCTATGGCCGCATGGAGGTCGCCCGCCGGTTGCAGGGGGGCTTGACCCCGCGGCAAGAGCGACAGGCCAAGTCGTTGCTGATGTCCTCCATCCAAACCGGCGCCACGGTCGCGGAGGTGGCGGCGGCGGTGGGGCTGTCACCCAGTTATTTCCTGCGGGCCTTCCGCCAGTCCGTGGGCGAACCGCCGCGCCGCTGGCTGACGGCCCACAAACTGGAGCAGGCCAAGCGCTATTTGACGGAAACCGACATGCCCCTGGCCGAGGTCGCGGTCGCCTGCGGCTTCGGTGACCAGCCCTACCTCACCCGGCTGTTTACGCGACTGGTGGGCAAGCCGCCCGGGGCATGGCGCCGAGACCAGCGCTGATAGTCGCAACTGTTCCCCCCGCCCCTGATGAGGCATGATACCGCCTTAGCCAGCGGCGGGATGTGATCGGCCATGACGCAAGCGCTTCAAGACCTTGTCGACTATTCGGACTCGGCGGAAACGGCCCGCACCGCGGACATCCTGCTGCCGGTTTTCTATGACGAATTGCGCCGCCTGGCGAAACGGACGCGAGGACGGCGGGGAACCGGCGACACGCTGCAAACCACGGCGCTGATCCACGAAACCTACCTCAAGCTGCGCGAAACGCCGGGCTTCGCCGACGAAGCGCACTTCCTGCGCGCCTCGGCGCTGGCCATGCGTCATATCCTGGTGAACCATGCCCGCGACCGGCTGGCGGCCAAGCGCGGTGGCGGCGTCGAGATGGTCTCGCTGGAGGATTGCGAGGTGGCCACGGACGACTGCCACCTGCTGGAGGTCAATGAGGCGCTGGGACAACTGGCGGCCGTGAACCCGCGATGGGCGCGGTTGGTGGAGTGCCGCTTTTTCGCCGGCTTCAGCGAGACGGAAACGGCCAAGGCCCTGGGCATCACCGACCGTACCGTCCGCCGCGACTGGATCAAGGCCCGCGCGTGGCTGTTGCGCGAACTGTCCCCTTCCGGCGAACTCGTCCTCCCAACGCCGGATAAGACGATGGCCGATCAGACGGCAGGCTGAAGTTCCGCCGCCATCGCCGTTTCGAAGGGGCCGCCCCGGGAGCCGTAGCGCAGCAGGCTGGTGAAGACCTGCCGCTTGAACTGCAGCATCGGCCCTTCGTCGCGATAGACCTTGGACAACAGGATGGAGCCCTGTAGGGCGGCTATGATGATCCTGGCCAATCCCCCGGCATCCGTGCTGGCGGCCAATTCCTCCGCCACCACCGCGGCCGCCAGGCAGTCGGCGATGGATGCGGCCAACTCATCGAATATCTGCATCAGGCGCTGGCGCAACGCCTCGCTATGTTCCGGCACCTCGGCGCCCAAGTTGCCGTAGAAGCAGCCGCTGCGCATCTCCCCTTCACGCATGTGGGCGATACCGGCGTCGACATAGGCCTTCAGCCGTTCAAGGGGCGACAGATCGCCATTGCGCAAGGTGAGGTGCAGGACGGCACGGGTGTCCTCGAAATATAGGTCGAGGATCTCCAAACCAAATGCCTCCTTCGAGACGAAGTGGTTGGTGAACGATCCTTGAGGAACGCCGGCGGCCTGCACGATGTCACGCACGCTGGACCCGATAAAGCCCCGCCGATGCACCAGGCGGAGGCCTTCGGTCAAAATCTTTTCTCTATTGGAAATCCGTGCCATGTCACCAAATATGGTCGTACATATTTTGAGCGTCAAGAACGCCTCATCCCCCCTATGCACACGCCTGACCGGCGTGCCGATCCCGTAGGAAAAGCTTGATGTACCCCCATTCCGTGGCGGCCGTTCCCGCCGCCGCCCCTTTCACCGACGACGACCGCGCCGCCCTGGTCCGCCAATACCAGGCCGTGCGGGATCGGACGGAGGCGCTGGCGGCGCCCTTGTCGGCGGAGGACCAGACGGTGCAGTCCATGCCGGACGCCAGCCCGACCAAATGGCACCGCGCCCATACAAGCTGGTTCTTCGAGACCTTCGTCCTTTCCCCGCACCTGCCGGGCTACACGCTTTTCGATCCCGCTTTCTCCTACGTCTTCAATTCTTATTATGAGGCGGCAGGGCCCCGCCATCCCCGGCCAGCGCGCGGCCTGCTGACCCGCCCGGGGGTGGGGGCGATCGCCGCCTACCGCGCCCATGTCGACCGCGCCATGACATCCCTTTTGTCAACCTGCGGCCAACAGGTGGCCGACCTGGTGGTGCTGGGCCTGAACCATGAGCAGCAACACCAGGAATTGTTGCTGACCGACATAAAGCACGCCTTCTCGCTATCCCCGCTGTTTCCCGTCTATGTGCCCCGGGCCGATCCAGCCACACAGGGATCCGCTGAACGGGAATTGGCGGCGCCGACCGGATGGTGGAAGATCATCGGTGGCATCCATCGCATCGGCCATCAGCCGCACCTCGACGGCGGCTTCCATTTCGACAACGAAGGGCCGGCGCACGATGCCCTGATCCCGGACTTCCTCCTGGCCGACCGCCCGGTGACCAACGGGGAATACCTGGCCTTCATGGCGGACGGGGGCTATCGCCGGCCGGAATTCTGGTTGTCCGACGGCTGGGCCGCTGTCCAGGCCCAGGGCTGGGAAGCGCCAGCTTATTGGCATCGGAGCGACGAGGGTTGGCAGGTCTACACCCTGCACGGATTGGAACCGGTGAACACCTTCGAGCCTGTCAGCCACATCAGCTTCTATGAGGCGGCGGCCTATGCCCTGTGGGTCGGCGCCCGACTGCCCACGGAGTTCGAATGGGAACGGGCGGCACGCCTGCAGGCTTCGGAGGCAGACCGCGCCTCCGATCCCAGGGATGACACCCACCCCCATCCACGACCGGTCAGCGCCGGCCTGCGGCAGGATATCTGGGAATGGACGGCCAGCCCTTACTCCCCCTATCCCGGCTATCGGCCGCCGACGGGCGCCCTAGGCGAATATAACGGCAAGTTCATGGTCAACCAGATGGTGCTGCGCGGCCGGTCCTGCGCCACGCCGGCGGGCCACGACCGCCTGTCCTACCGCAATTTCTTTCCCGCCCATGTCCGCTGGCAGTTCACCGGCCTGCGCCTGGCTCAGGACGCCTGAACACCGCCCCTGCATCCTTAAGCAAGGAAAAATCTCCGTCCGGGCACGCGCACCTTGAAAGTACTACGGACGTACATATTTGATGATTCCGCCGCGATGCGCTCCTGCATGTGCGCCGATCGATCCCTTATTGAGGAGTGCTGGAAATGCCCGAGAAAGTGATCAAGATTCCCAGCCCCGAGCACCCCATCACCGTAACCCCCACCAAGGGCCGCGTCACGGTGACCGTGGCCGGACGCGTCATCGCCGATAGCCGCGCCGCGCTGACCCTTAAGGAAGCGTCGTATCCGGCCGTCCAATACATCCCGCGCGCGGACGTGGATATGGCGGCCCTGACCCGCACCGACCACGCCACCTACTGCCCCTACAAGGGCGATTGCGCCTACTACAGCATTCCCGCCGGCGGCGATCGCGCCCTGAACGCCGTCTGGACCTATGAAGCCCCTTATCCGGCGGTAGCGCTCATCGCTGGCCATCTGGCCTTCTACCCGGACCGGGTGGACGCCATCACCGTGGACGACGCGGCCTGACGGCCGCGCCCCTCACGCCCATCGAGACCCGCCATGCCCGATGATCAGCGGATCGGCAATGCCACGCCCGCCACCGCCACCTTCCTACAGGACGTCCTTGCTGGCCTGGGCGCGACACCGAAATCCCTGAATCCCAAGTACTTCTATGACGCGGAAGGGTCGCGCCTGTTCGAGGAGATCTGCAACCTTCCCGAATATTACGTGACCCGGACGGAGACCGCCTTGCTGACCCGGGTGGTGAAGGAGATCGCCTCCTCCATTCCTGCTGGCGCCGCGCTGGTGGAGTTCGGCAGCGGCGCCAGCAGCAAAACGGGCCTGCTGCTGGATGCCGCCCCGCATATCGACCTGTATGTTCCCATCGACATCAGCGTCAGCGCACTGGAAGGCGCCGTTTCCAGCTTGGCCGCGACGCACCCCGCGCTGCGCGTGGTGCCGCTGGTGCAGGATTTCACCCAGGCGCTGAGCGTTGAGGCAACGGTGCCGGATCGGCCCTTGATGGGCTTCTTTCCCGGGTCCACCATCGGCAACCTGCTGCCGGAGGAGGCTGAGGCCTTCCTCCGGCGCGCCCGGCATCTGCTGGGCGCCGACGCCCGTTTCCTGATCGGCGCCGACCTGGTCAAACCGACGACGGAACTGCTGGCGGCGTATGACGACGCCCAAGGCGTCACCGCCACCTTCAACCTGAACGTCCTGCGGCGGATCAACCGTGAGCTGGGCGCGACCTTCGATCTGGACGGCTTCCGCCACCAAGCCCGCTGGAACGCCGGCCACAGCCGCATCGAGATGCACTTGGTGAGCCGGCGCCAACAGTTGGTCCGGATCGGCGACCGGCTGCTATCCTTCGATAAAGACGAAAGCATCCATACCGAGAATTCCCACAAATACACGCCGACGGCCTTCGCCGCCCTGGCCGAGGACGCCGGCTGGCGGGTGGCGCGCCATTGGATCAATCCCGCCCCCGCTTTCGGCCTCTTCCTGCTCACAACCGCGGAATAACTCGATACCATGCTCTTCAGGCATGGCACTGAACTCACAAGGTCTTTCCCACACCACCCGCGGCCGTCTATCTTGGCCCCTGCGGCGACGCGTTGGCCCTTCTAGGAAATGATCGGCCCGTTTTCGTCATGTTTCACCAATACCGACGACGGGCCGTGACCGCATCCTAAGCCCCCAGCCGGTCTTGCCGGCGGGTGGGCGCGGACCCGGCGCGCCCCTTCCAGGGAACGAGGCCCATGCCAGCGGATGCCGCCGCCCTTTATTGTAAGTCTGCGTCCCCGGATGCGAAACGGGTACGGATATTCCTGCATGAGAAGGAGATATCCGTGGAACTGGGGGATGCTCCCGGGGTGAACGCTCCGGCGAAGGCCGCCCGCCACGGGCAGACCCCCCCCGTCCTTTTCCTGGGTGACGGCACGGTCATCGACGATGTGCCGGCCATTTGGCGCTATCTGGAGGAAGCGTATCCTGAGCGCCCACTATTGGGCGCCACGCCCAAGGACAAGGCCCTCGTGGCCATGTGGGACCGCTGGGTGGAGACGGAGGGTTTGAACCCGGTCAAAGCAACAGCTGCGCGGCGTGATCAGCCCACCGCTCTGGACGCTCGCAACCGGCAACGCCTCACCCACTTCCTTGCCGATCTTGATAGTCGGCTTTCCGCCGCTGTCTACATGGCCGGCGACGCCTTCTCCGCAGCGGACATCACCGCCCTGATAACCATCGACGTCGCCACCCGCACCCTGGGCGTCCCCTTGCCCCGTGAGTTGGGCGCCGTGCGCCGCTGGTTCTATGGCTTGTCCACACGCGCCAGCGCCTGGACCTGAGCCCCCCTTGAAGAAAGTCTGGAGCCCATGAGCACCGCCATCGAGGAAAAGAACAAGGCCATCGTCTTGGACGCCTTCGACACCTTGTTCAATAAGCGCGACTATGGCAGAGCGGAGACCTTCTGGTCCCCCAGCTACATCCAGCACAGCGCCCATATCGAGCCGGGCCGTGACGGCCTGTTCAACCTGGTGAAAGCACTTCCCGACACGCTCCGCTACGAGAACGCGCTGATCTTCGCCGAAGGTGACTTCGTTATGCTGCACGGCCGTTTCAGCGGCAGCGGCGCCCCCGCCAACCTGATCGCCGCGGACATCCTGCGCCTGGAGAACGGCATCCTGGCGGAGCACTGGGACGTGCTTCAGGACGAGGTGACCAAGGCGCAGTCCAAGAGCGGCCTGCCTATGTTCGGTGATCGTTTCCCGGATTGACGCGGCGGGTCCCGGCGTCGCCTCGGCGGCGCGGGAGCCCGCAGCCCTCCCCATACCTATCAGGCATGCCGATCGACCCGCAAAGTCTTTCCTAACGCATCGCTCCGCCCCTAGGCTGCGGGGGTGACAGGCGCTTGGGCGCGGCGGTGACCCAGCCCCTTGCGAACCTGCGAAGCCCTTTCCCTTCCGCTGAAAGACCGGAGGCATCATGCCGACGTTGTTCACCCCCGCCCGCGTGGGCAGCACCGTCCTGTCCCATCGCGTGGTCATGGCGCCCCTGACCCGCATGCGGGCCGACATGCCAGGCAGCGTGCCAGGCGATCTGATGGCCCAATACTACGGGCAAAGGGCTGGCGTCGGCGGCCTGATCATCGCCGAAGCCACCTTCATCTCCCCGCTGGGCCGGGGTGGCTACGCCTCTCCTGGTATCCACACCGACGCGCAGGTGGCCGGATGGCGCAAGGTGACCTCGGCCGTCCACGCCAAGGGCGGGAAGATCTTCCTTCAACTCTGGCATGCGGGGCGGCAGAGTCACGTCGATCTGCTGCCGCCGAACGCCGTGCCCGTCGCGCCCTCCGCCATTACCGCCGACGTCCGGGCCCTGCTGGCGGATGGCCCCGCCATCGCATCGCCGGCGCGGGAACTGGCCCTGGCCGAGATTCCCGAGGTGATCGAGGAATACCGTCAAGCGGCGGTACGCGCCAAATCCGCAGGCTTCGACGGGGTGGAGGTCCACGCGGCCAACGGCTACCTGATCGACCAGTTCCTGCAGGACAACGCCAACCACCGCCTGGACGCCTATGGCGGTCCGATCGAGAATCGCGCCCGCTTCCTGCTGCAGGTGGTGGAGGCCGTCGTGGGCGTTTGGGGGGCGGATCGGGTAGGCGTACGCGTCGGCCCCAGCAACCGCTTCGGCGACATGGGCGACAGCGGCCCGGACGCCACGTTCGGTTATATCGCCACAGCGTTAAGCCAGTACGGTCTCGCCTATCTGCATGTGATCGAGCCCCGCGTGAAGGGCAGCATCGATGAGGCCGGACGGGTGGCGGTGGCCGCCGCCACCCTGAAGCCTCTGTTCGGAGGGCCGGTCATCGCCGCCGGCGGCTTCGATAAAGCGGAGGCGGAAGCCATCATCGCCAGCGGCGGGGCCGACATGGTGGCCTTCGGCCGGCAGTTCGTCGCCAACCCTGACCTGCCGGATCGGCTGCGGCTGGACCTGCCGCTCGCCCCCTATGACCGCACCACCTTCTACTACGGTAACGCCAAAGGCTACACCGACTATCCGGCGCTGGAAGCCCCGGCCCGGTCCGCCGCCGCGGGCTGACACTACACCCTTCCCATGAGCCTGTGCATGCCGCTCCCCCACCATGGGGGCGGACCGCCCACGCGCCTCTCCCCAGGAGTACCGGCATGTCCCCCTTGTTCGGCAAGACCGCCCTTGTCACCGGCGCGTCCCGTGGGATCGGCCGGGCCAGCGCCCTGGCCCTGGCCCGATCGGGGGCGCAGGTCCTTGTGCATTACGGCACCGCTCTCGATCAGGCGCATGCGGTGGTGGCCCAAATCCGTGGGGCTGGAGGCCGGGCGAGCGCGGTGTCTTGTGATCTTTCCACCGCAGATGGCCCACACCGGCTGGCGGAAGAGGTTCGCCGGATCATCGGCTACCGGCTTGACATCCTGGTCGCAAATGCGGGCATTTCCAGGCCTGTGACGGTGGAGGAGACCACCGTCACAGACTTTGACGCGCTGTTCGCGCTGAACGTGCGCGCGCCTTTCTTCCTGGTGCAGCAATTGCTCCCCATCATGGGGAGCCGGCGGCTGTATCACGCTGCTTTCCTCCTTGGTCGCACAATCGGCTGGCGGCACCCTGGCTGCCTACGCCGCCACCAAGGGCGCCGTGGACAGCCTGACCCGGCAATTCGCCGCCAGCCTGGGCCCGCGCCATATCCGGGTCAACGCCGTGGCACCCGGCGTGGTCGACACGGCACTTTCCAGCTTCACCAGGACAGAGGCTGGACGTGCCCATGCGCTGGGCATCCAGGCCCTGAAACGCTTGGCCCAACCGGATGACATCGGCGGCGTGGTCGCTTTCCTGGCATCACCCAACGGCCGCTGGATCAACGGACAGATCGTGCATGTCGACGGCGGGTCGAAACTGTAGGGAATGGCCTCCACGTTCGACGGCGGCGCTTGACACCTATCGTGTCCATTATCCCATTCATGGACACTTCCCATCCTCACAAGCCAGACCTCCTTTCGGCTTGGGCGAACAACATCACGGATGGAAGGCGGCCCTCGGCGGAGGGGTACAGACGGCCTGCGGGTCGATCTGCACGGCGATCTGGCGGGCATCCTCGCCGTCGCCGCGAGCGGCACAGCCAAGCCCGGAACAGCGAACAGCCCGCGCTCTTGCGAGGCGGGCTGTTCGGATGACCTGATCGAGCAAGTTAAGATGGTTGCGGGGGCCCGCAACCAACGATACTTGCAGCTCACGGAAACCTGCATTCCAAAAGCTTTCAATCTCTCCGGCACTTCGATGACGGGGAGCAGGTCGTGCCCCTCGCGTTCTCTAATCTGGACTGTCAATGCCCATGTGTGGTGATCGGCACCTGGGGAGACATCGCCGCCAGGCTCACGGTTCTCTTCGTGGTCGCTGAGCGCCACACCATGTGTGAACCGGCGCCGAAAGGGAGCCCTGAGCTTGCTCGCGCTCAACAGCCTGAAAGATCAGCAGAAATTGTATCGAGGGCAGGGTCCCGATCGGCTCCGGTCAGGCCCCTGCTCTTTTGTCACTTTCTTCAGCTGTTTCAGTATATTACCTCGCTTTTCCCCAGAGGCCCACTTCGATGCCGATTCACAGCCCTGGTCTTCAGTAGCGTTCCAACCAGCTTGCCTAATTCCGGGCTGGCGGACAGCTCGATTCATGAACCCGCCGACCCGCTTGCCGAACAGGATCCCGAAGGTCTTGAGCAGGCCGCAGACCTGATTGTCGATGTCACCCCGCATGCCGACCAGCAATCCACGCGAGGTCAGAAGGTTATCGCAAGCGCCACTGGTCAACGTCCAACGACACCTTTCAGCTCAAGGAACTCACCCAGTCCGAACTCGGCATACTCCCGGCCATTGCCGGACTGTTTGTAGCCACCGAACGGCACAGCGGGGCTCCAGGCCGGATCGTTGATATAGATGGTGCCGGCGCGCAGTTGCCGGGCCACCGCCTGGGCATAGCGGGCATCGCCCGATTGGACGTAGGCTGCCAAGCCGTAGACGGTGTCGTTGGCCAGGGCCACCGCCTCCTCCACCGTGCGGTAGGTCAGGATGGACAGGACGGGGCCGAAGATCTCTTCCCGCGCCACCGTCATCGACGGGGTGACGCGGCCGAAAACCGTGGGCCGGACATAATAGCCGCGCGTCAGCCCCGCCGGCCGGCCGGGACCACCCGCGATCAGTTCCGCCCCCTCGGCGATGCCCACCTCGATAAGCTGCTGCACCTTGGCGAACTGGTTGGCGTTGGACACCGGTCCCATCGTCGTGGCGCCGTCCAGGGGATCGCCGGCCACGACGGCTTCGGTCACCTCGCGCGCGATCGCCGCGACCTCCGCGTACCGGTCCTCGGGCACCAGCATGCGCGTCGGAGCGTTGCACGACTGGCCGGTATTGTTGAAGCAACGCAGCACCCCCTGCCGCACGGCCCGGGGGATATCGGCGTCCGGCAGGATGATGTTCGCCGACTTGCCGCCCAGTTCCTGGCTGACCCGCTTGACCGTGTCGGCCGCCAGCTTCGCCACCTGCACGCCCGCGCGGGTCGAGCCGGTGAAGGACACCACGTCGATGTCGGGATGGGCAACGATGGCCTGCCCCACGCCGGCACCATCGCCGTGCACCATATTGAAGACGCCGGCGGGCACCCCTGCGGCGTGCATCACCTCCGCGAACAGGTTGGCGCTGAGCGGCGCCAGTTCACTGGGCTTCAGCACCATGGTGCAGCCGGCCGCCAGCGCCGGCGCCACCTTGCAGACGATCTGGTTCATGGGCCAGTTCCACGGGGTAATCAGCCCGGCGACGCCAACGGGCTCCCGCCACAGGCGCAAGGGGCCCCGATCCTCGTCGAACACGAAATCCCGCAGCGTCTCCAGCATCTGCGCCAGATGGGCGGCGCCGATGCCGGCCTGGGCCTGGCGGGCGAAGCCCAATGGCGCCCCCATCTCCTGCCGGATGGCGTCGCCGATGTCCGCCATGCGGGCGCCATAGGCCTCCAGGATTGCGGCCAGCAGGTCCAGGCGCTGCTGGCGGCTGGTCTGGGAGTAAGCGGCAAAGGCGCGCCGAGCCGCCGCCACGGCCGCGTCCACCTCGGCCGGGCCGGCCAGAGCCACCTGGGCGCAAGGCGCCTCGGTCGCCGGGTTGATGACATCCAGCAGGCGCCCCCCTTCAGGCATGCGCCATTGGCCGTCGATATAGCAGGAGAGAAGTGGAAGCGAAGACATGGGGTCCGATCCAAGCAGTGAGGCCGAAGAAAGTGGGAAGCCGGGCTGTGCGGGGTTCTAGAAGCGGCGGCGCGCGGCGATGAAGGCGGCGGCCGACAGCGCCAGCAGCACCGCCCCCTGCGCCGCCACGGCGACATAGGTCCCGGCATAGTCCAGCGCGTAGCCAGCCAGCAGCGGGCCCAGGGCGGCCCCGCCGCCGATGATCATGTTGGACAGGATCACCAACCCGCCGCCGTCATCGGCATCGGCCAGCGCCGCCAACAGCATGGGCACCAGGAAGGACCAGCAGACCTGCAGCAGCACCACCGCGGCGATGAAGCCGCCCCGCCCCGTTGGGAACGCCAACGCCACCAGGCAGGCCAGCAAGAGGCCGAAGACGCCCACCGTGTAGGCATCCCGGCGACGGGCATGCCCGGACAGGGTGGCCAGGACGGACCCGAGGATGGCGGTGAACATGGCGACCGCCGTCAAGGTGCCCACCCCCTCCTCCGTCAGGCCAAGGGCCAGACCCGGCACACCGACGAAGGCCCAGGCGCCGCTGATGGCCAGGTAGTAGCAAAAGATCGCGAGAAAATTCAGGCGGGCGGCTGTCGAGCCACTACCATGCTGGCCACCACCGCCATGCTGAACACCCGACGCATCCGGCCAGCCGGCGGGCAAGCCGGTCACCATCGTCAAGGCCAGCAGCGCCGCCACGGCCAGCAGCGCGTAGAGCCCGGCGAGGCCGACATGCTCGAACAGCCGCGGCAGGTAGAGCAGGCCCAGGGCCGCCGACACCGTCTGCCCCCCCGTCCAGCAGGCGAACGCCCGATGGGGATCGGCGGAACGCCCCGCCGCCAGCAGGCAGACGACCGACAGCGCGCCACCACCGGCACCGCCGATAAAGCGCAACGGGATGAGCCATGTGGCATCACCCCCCGCCCGGGCGACGACGCCGGACCCCACCGCGGCGCCAACGAACACCAGGCTGGCCACCACGGTCAGCGGCCGCCAGGAAAAACGGCGCAGCAGGAAGGCCGCCGGGAAGGAAACCAGGGCGGCCCCGCCCAACTCCACCGACATGAGCAAGCCGATGTCGCCGGGGGACCAGTGCCATTCAAGGGCCAGTTGGCCGGCGATGACAGGCGATACCAGGAAGACGAAGGGCCCGATCAGGCCAAAGGCGGTGATGGCCACCAATGAGAGGATCGGCGGGACCGGTTGGTCCGTGGACGTGGTGACGGAAGCCATGAGTCCCTCCCCAGGGGTAAGCGGCGGCGCGTGGCGGGCCATCGCGCCTTACCAGGTCTTCGTCAAATTGAGGCCATAGCTGAGTGGCCGGCCGTACACCGAGTAATAGCTTCCCAGGCCGTCATTGCTGCGGTCGGTGAAGTAATGCCGGTTCAGCAGGTTCTTGCCCCACAGCGACACGCTCCACCCATCATGGTCGGACGCCAGCGTCAGCCGCCCGTTCAGCAGACCGTACCCGCCGATGTTGCGCAAGGAGCTGTCGACCAAGGTGCCGCCGATGACCTGCGCGCTGCGCACGTCGAAATCGAGCTGCGCCGTGCCTACCAAGTCCGCCGTGACCGCATGGTCGTAGCGGACGCTGAAGGAACCGGTCCATCGCGGCGAGTAGTCGATGCGGCGTCCCTGCCAGGGCAGCACGCGGTTGTCGAAGGAATAGAGGACGTCGTTGCTCTGCGTCACCTCGGCATCGACATAGGCGCCCGAGGCCTGCAACGTCAGGCCCGGCAGGGGCTTCAGCGTCGTTTCCAGTTCGACGCCGTCGTGCGTGGCCTTGCCGACATTGGTCAGGCGGAAGATGAACTGGCCGGGCGTCAGCACGCTGGGCAGCGTGGTCAGCGCCTGCAGATTGTCATGGTCATAGTGGAAGCCGGCCAGATTGACCTGCAGCCGGTGGTCCAGCCAGGTGCTCTTCACCCCCGTCTCGTAGGCCCAGACGATTTCCTCCTTGTAGGGGGTCACGTCGCCCGGTTCCTGGGGGAAGCCGCCGAAGACGCCGCCCGATTTGTAGCCCCGCGCCGCCGAGGCGTAGAGCAGGACGGTATCGGTCAGGTGGTAGTCGGCTGACACCTTACCCGACACATGGTCATGCAGGCGGTAGGTGGAATTCAGGTTGTCCAGCAGGGTGATGCCGGCCAGGGGGAAGAAGTCCTTGCCGTTGCGGAAGTCCGTCTCCTCCGTCGCGTAGCGCAGCGAGGCCGATAGGTTCAAGCGGTCGGTCAAGGCGTAGTCGGCCTGACCATAGACCGAGGTGTGGCGGGTCTGCTGCCGGTACTGCACCGCCAGCACGCCATCCTGCTGCGGCACGCCCAAGGGCGTGAAGGAGGCGGAGACGACGGCCACGTTGTCGCGCATGTCGAACGTCCGGTACTCCTGGAAGCCGGTCTGGGCGTAGACGGCACCGGCCAGCCACTTGAACCGACTGTCGCCGGTGGAGGTCAGGCGCAGTTCCTGGGACAGGTTGCGGATGGTGGCCTGTTCCGCCTGGTCACCCAGCCGCAGGTTGGTGGCGTCGTAGTCGTAGACCTGGCCGTAGTGGAAATAGTCCGCCGCGCTGATTGACGTGAGGCGGGCGGCGTCGAGGTCATAGTCCAGCGTCAGCGTGGCGCCCCACTCATGATTGTCCAGCCGGTTGATGGGGCTGGAGATGACGGCGCGGCCGTCGTTGGACTGGCTGGCGGATGACAGGGCGCCGGTGGTGCCGGTGATCAGGTTGTTGAACTGGGCGAAGTTGAGGCAGGAGGCATTGCCGTTGCCCCCACCGGCCACGGCGCCGCAGAAGGCGCCGGTGGCGTCATAGGCGGCGTTGCTGGTGGCCAGCGTGGTCTGCGACTGGTCCCGGCTGCCGAACAGCTTCAGCTGGGCCGTGAACCGCTCTGACGGCTGCAACAGGGCCTGAAGGCGGGCCGAGGTCCGGTCGGGTGCGCCCCACCGGGTATTGCCGGCCAGGGTCTTCTGCCAGCCGTCGCCGCCCTCCTGCACCGCCGCCACGCGCAGCGCCAGGGTATCGGTGACGGGGAAGGATTGCGCCCCCTCCACCCGGTATTCGTTCCACTTGCCGTAATCGACGGAGGCATAGCCGTCCGTGGCGCCCAGCTTGGCCGGCTTGGATAACACCTGGACGGCGCCGCCGGTGGTGTTGCGGCCATACAGCCCGCCCTGCGGGCCCTTGAGCACCTCCACCCGCTCCAGGTCATAGAGCGCACCGCCGCCCATCACGGCGGAGCTTTGGTAGACGTCGTCGATGTAGATGGCGGTGGCGGGATTGTTGTTGGCGTTGAAGTCGAACAGCGCCACGCCGCGGATGACCCAGGTGGGGGCGCCGCCGCCCTTGTCGTTGTGAATCTGGACGTTGGGAATCATTCCGCCGATCTGGTCGATGGACGTGACACCCCGGCTTTTCAGGTCGTCGCCGGCGAAGGCGCTGACCGATACCGGAACGTCCTGCAGACTTTGGGCGCGCCGTTGCGCCGTCACCACGATGTCTTGAAGCACGTCATCAGAGGCGCCAGCCGCAGGCACGGTGGCTGGTTCGGCGGCGCGCGATGGCGCAGAGGCCCCCAACACCAGGGAGCAAGACAGGCCAAGGGCCGCATAGGCATACCGTTTCTGCTTCATTTCCGTCTCCCGCATCTTCCCGTTCATTTGATCGCGGCATGCCTTTGCGGCAGCCATTGTCCGGCAAGCCATCCCCGTCCGGGGCCGCTGTCGCGCCCCGCCAAAAGGACCTGCGCCCCGAAGGACGGCGGCCTGCATCGGAAATCACCGGACGGTCGTCCCGTGCCGGTTCATCAAATTCACCACCGGCCACCCACGGCCAGTTACCCTGTTCGCGTCAATGTTTGATCAATTGACCAATTTATGCCCCAAGTGCGACGCATTTCGGAAAGGTTGTCAAGGATAAAGATTTGGGGTTTGGCCAATCACAGATGACGACAGTTCGCAGGCCGTTTCAAAGTAACATATTGTTATATATATGTATTTTAATCGTTATCTCCGTATGCATGCATTCCCCCATTCGGAAAAAGCGCGACAAAAAAACCGACGAAATAGGCTGAACTCATGGGCAGGACCGCCCCAAAAATAAATTGATCATATGACCAAATATGATTGACAGTACCATTTGCGGCCTGTACCCAAGAAAGCATGACAAACGTCGATCCGGCCCCCGACGCACCGTAAAGCGTCCCGGAACCGGTCCGCGGCCTGGCAACGACCCGCCGCACGACGCCGACGCCTTCTTAAAAAAATGTCTTTCAGGAACAGGGACAGGACATGGGCAGCACCGCGCTTTGGCAATGGGATGCCACGGATCTGGCATCCGCAATCCGGGAACGACGGGTTTCAGCCTGGGAGGCGACGACCGCCAGCCTGGACCGCATCCTCGCCGTCAATCCGGCGGTGAATGCCCTGACCGAAATAAGCCGCGACGCGGCCCTGGCCGCCGCCGACCAGGCCGACGCCCGCACGGCCAGCGGCGTGCCCCTGCCCCCGCTGCACGGCGTGCCCGTGACGACCAAGATCAATGTCGACCAGGCCGGCAGCGCCACCACCAACGGCGTCGCCGCCTTCACCAGCCTAGTGGCGGTGGAGGACAGCCCGCAGGTGGCGAACTGGCGCAAGGCCGGGGCCATCCTGCTGGGCCGTAGCAACGCCCCCGCCTTCTCCTGCCGCTGGTTCACCGACAACGAGCCGCACGGCCTGACCCTGAATCCCTGGAACCCTGCCCTGAACGTCGGCGGGTCCAGCGGCGGGGCGGCCGCGGCGGTCGCCACCGGCATGGTGCCCCTGGCCCATGGCAACGATCTGGCGGGGTCCGCCCGCCTGCCGGCCAGCGCCTGCGGCGTCTACGGCCTGCGCCCCACCACCGGCCGGGCCCCCGCCTACAACCCCACAGGCAAGGCCGAGCGGTCGCTGTGTTTGCAGACGGGGGCCACCCAGGGCGTTTTGGCGCGCTCGGTCCGCGATATCCGCCTGGGGCTGGAGACCATGGTGGGACGCGATCCGCGCGACCCGGCCTGGGTGCCGGCGCCCCTGGATTTTCCCGATGACACGGCCCGGCACCGGGTCGCCCTGTTCACCGGCACCGCGGACCACGCGGCCGACGCCCCCGTCCTGGCCGCCCTGCGCCGCGCCGCTGACGCGCTGGCCGACGCCGGCTATGAGGTGGTGGAGGCAGCCCCGCCCCGCTTTGACGAGGCGGCGGAGCTGTGGATGACCCTGCTGTCCAACGACTGCCGCAGCCCCAGCGCGCGGGCCGCCTTCGCCCTGGGCGGCGAGGTGTTCCTGCGCTCCCTGGACCTGACGGCGGCCTGCGTCCCCGCCCTGACGGCGGAGGAGACGCTGGCGGGCCTGGGCAGCCGCACGACGTTCCAGCGCGCCTGGCAGATGTTCTTCGAGGACTTCCCGCTGCTGCTGATGCCCACCGCTTGGTCGGTGCCCTTCCCCGTCGGCTATGATGTACGCGGCGTGGAGGAGGCCCGGCGGCTGCTGACGGCACACAGCCCCTGTACCGCGACGGCCTTCCTGGGCGTACCCGCCCTGTCGGTGCCGGTGCACCGGGGAACGGACGGCCCGTTGGGCGTCCAGTTGGTGGCCGGCCGGTTCCGCGACGGCCTGGTGCTGGCCGCCGCCGCCGCGCTGGAGGAAAGGCTGGGTGCCGTCACCCCCATCGATCCGCGGCCGCCGTCGGCCTCCGTTGACCCCCGCTAACACCCCGATCAGCATGCCGTCCCCGCCAACCGCCCGCCCCAAGGGCCGGCAGCCCGCGAGACCAGAGGAAACGCCTGTGTCCAAGCCCCCGAAGTCCAAGAGCGAGGAAAAGCGGGAGGCCATCATGGCCGCCGCCGTCACCGTCATCGCCCGCGAAGGTGTGCACGGGACCACGACGCGCAAGATCGCGGGCGAGGCCAGCGTGAACCTGGGCACCCTCCACTATTATTTCGACGGCAAGGACGCCGTGCTGATGAACGTGCTGACCCACTTGGTGGCCCAGTCGCGCGCCAGCCTGTCCGCCTATTTCTCCGAACCCGAACGGCTGCACGACCGCATTGATCACCTGCTGACCTTCATCCGGGGCGAGGTGGAACGCAGCCCCGATGAGCAACTGGCCCTGTTCAACCTGACCCTCTACGCGCTGAGCACGCCGGGGTCCGAATGGCTGGCCAAGCGCAAGTACGAGGAATATCTGGACCTGTACCGGTCCGTCCTGGCCGACGCCAGCGATGTCCGTGGTGGCAGCATCAAGCCGGACATCGACGGCCTGGCCAATTTCATCTTCACCGGCTTCGTCGGCATTCTTCTGCAATGGCTGGCGACCGCCAACAGCTTCCGCTCACGCCAAGCGGTGCAGTCCCTGATCATCGCCGCGCAGCGCACCTACCTCTAAGAACCGGAGAGCGTTATGGGCCAGCCTATCGAGTCCGCCTACCGCCCGGAATCCGCCCGCGCGGAGCCGGTCGATGTCGCCATCATCGGGGCCGGCTTCGCCGGCCTGACCGCCGCCCGCGCCTTGGTGGACGCCGGCCTGCGCGTCACCGTGCTGGAGGCACGCGACCGCGTCGGCGGCCGCATCCATACCCGCCGCGCCCAGGACGGCACCCCCATCGACGTCGGCGGCCAATGGGTGGGACCGGGCCAGGACAAGGTTCTGGCCCTGGCAGAGGAACTTGGAGTGGAAACCTTCCATTCCTTCGAGGAGGGGGAAAACCTCTGCCTTCACAAGGGCCGCCTGATGCGCTTCACCGGCCTGCTGCCGCCCCATGAGCCGGACGCCCTGGCGGAGGTGGAGGCCACCTTCCAGGCGCTGGACATCCTGGCGGCGACGGTGGACGCCGAGGCCCCGTGGACCAGCCCCAATGCCGCCGCCCTGGACAGCGAGAGCTTCGACGCCTGGATCCTCCGCACCGCCGCCGGGGACGAGGCGCGGTTCTGGATGCGCTTCCTGGCCCGGTCCGTCTTGGCGTCGGAGGCACGGGAGCTGTCGCTGCTGCACGTCCTGTTCTACATCAAGGCGGCCGGCGGCCTGGACGCTCTGATCAGCATGGGCGGCGGTGCCCAGGAACGGCGTTTCAGCCTGGGCGCCCAGCACCTGGCGGAGCGTCTGGCGGACACGGTCCGCCCCCATCTGCGGCTCAACACCCCGGTGGCCGCCCTGGCCCAGGACGCGGACGGCGTGACCATCACCACGGTGACGGGCGAAACGGTGCGGGCCGGCCACGTCATCATGACCCTGCCCCCGGCGCTCGCCGCGCGCCTGCGCTACAGCCCGCCCCTGCCGGGAGCGCGGGACCACCTGGCCCAGCGCATGCCCATGGGCGCCTGCATCAAGGTGCAGTGCCTCTATCCCGCGCCCTTCTGGCGGGAGGAGGGGCTGTCCGGCATGGCCATAACCGAAGACGGCCCGGTCAGCCTGATCTACGACAACTCCCCCGCCGCCGGCACGCCCGGCATCCTGGTCGCCTTCATCGAGGGGGACGAGGCCAAGGAATGGACCGCCCGCGCGCCGGCCGAGCGCCAAGCCGCCATCACCCGCTCCCTGGCGCGCCTGTTCGGGCCCCGGGCAGCCGACATGCGGGAGTATATCGAGTTGTCCTGGTTGGAGGAGGAGTACGCCCGGGGCGGCTATGCCGGTGTCATGGTGCCGGGGGCCTGGACCAGCCTAGGCGCGACCTTGCGCCAGCCTACGGGACGCATCCATTGGGCCGGCACGGAAACGGCCAGCCGCTGGCCCGGCTATATGGACGGCGCCATCCGGTCCGGCGAGCGGGCCGCTGCCGAAATCCTCGCGGCGCGCTGAGACGGGGGACCGACCGTGGATCAGTCCAAGCTGGACCGCCTGCGGCAGCGCTACGGCGCCGCCTCGCCGGCCGATTTCTTCGACCCGCATTTCCGCGAGGTGGCGGAGGCGGTGTTCCGGGGCGCGGAGGCGCCGCGCCAGCCCTTCGCCGACGCCGGCACCCTGCTGGACGCGCCCTTGCGTCCCGACCTGGCGGCGCTGGACGATTTCGGCGGCCTGGACATCGCCCTGGTTGGCGTGCCCATGGATCTGGGCGTCACCAACCGGGCGGGGTCGCGCTTCGGCCCCCGCGCCATCCGGGGCATGGACCGCATCGGGCCGTACGAGCATGTGCTGCGCCTGGTTCCCTCGGCCCAGGCCAGTATCGCCGACATCGGCGACGTGCCCTTCAGCAACTATCTCAGCCTGGCGGCCTGCCACCACGACATCCAGGCCTTTTACGGGCGGCTGGCGGCGGCGGGGGTGGTGCCGCTGAGCGTGGGGGGCGACCATTCCGTCAGCTATTCCATCCTGAAGGCGCTGGGCCGGGAGCGGCCGGTGGGCCTGATCCATTTCGACGCCCATTGCGACACCAGCGGCGGCGACGACAGCGCCCGCTTCCACCACAGCGGCCCCTTCCGCCTGGCTGTGCTGGACGGGGTGCTGGACCCGGACCGCACCATCCAGATCGGCATCCGCGGCAGCGCGGAGTTCTTCTGGGAATTCTCCTACGACGCCGGCATGACCGTGCTGCATGCCGAGGACGTGGCGGAAATGGGTGCCAAGGCGGTGATCGCCAAGGCGCGGGAGGTGGTGGGCGACGGGCCGGTCTACATCTCCTTCGATGTCGATTGCCTGGACCCGGTCTACGCCCCCGGCACCGGCACGCCGGAGGTGGGCGGCCTGACCTCGCGGGAGGCGCTGGCCATCCTGCGCGGGCTGGCCGGCCTGGATGTCATCGGCGCGGACGTGGTGGAAATCGCCCCGCAGTACGATCCCACCAGCAACACCGCCCAGGTCGGCGCCCAGATCCTGTTCGAACAGCTTTGCCTGGCCACCCTGGCGCTGGACCGGCGACGACAACACGGCTGACGCCCCGCCACCGTCATCGGCCTGACCTTCCATTCGGCCCGCCGGCCCACCGGCGGGATCGCCGCCCCCTACCCTCGCCCCAGAGGATGCTCCCCATGTCCCGTAACGCCGACCTTCTCGCCCGCCGTGCCGCCGCCGTGCCGCGCGGCGTCGCCCATGCCACCGCCATCTATGCCGAGCGCGCCGACAACTCCCTGCTGTGGGATGTCGACGGGCGGCGCTATATCGACTTCGCGGGCGGCATCGCCGTGCTGAACACCGGCCACCGGCATCCCCGGGTCATGGCCGCCGCCGCCGCGCAGATGGAGCGGTTCACCCACAGCGCCTTCCAGGTGGCGGCCTATGAGCCCTATGTCGCCTTGGCGGAGCGCCTGAACGCGCTGGCCCCGTTCAGCGGCCCGGCCAAGACCGTGTTCTTCACCACGGGCGCCGAGGCGGTGGAGAACGCCGTGAAGATCGCCCGCGTCGCCACCGGCCGTAGCGGAATCATCGCCTTCACCGGCGCCTTTCACGGTCGCACGCTCATGACCTCCGCCCTGACCGGCAAGGTCAATCCCTATAAGAAGGACGCAGGGCCGATGCCGCCGGAGGTGTGGCACCTGCCCTTCCCCATACCGCACCACGGCACCACGGTCGCCGACAGCCTGAAGGCGCTGGATTTCCTGTTCCGGTCGGACATCGAGCCAGAGCGGGTGGCCGCCTTCATCCTGGAACCGGTGCAGGGCGAAGGCGGCTTCAACCCCGCTCCGCCGGAACTGCTGCGTGAGTTGCGCCGCCTGTGCGACGCGCACGGCATCCTGTTGATCGCCGATGAGGTGCAGGCGGGGTTCGGACGCACCGGGCGCATGTTCGGCATCGAACATACCGGCGTGGAACCGGATCTGGTCACCATCGCCAAGTCGCTGGCCGGCGGCTTCCCCCTGTCCGGCGTCATCGGCCGCGCCTCCCTCATGGACAAGGTGGGACCTGGCGGCTTGGGCGGCACCTACGCCGGCAATCCCGTGGCCTGTGCCGCCGCCCTGGCGGTGCTGGACGTCATCGAGGAGGAGGGCCTGCTGGCGCGCGCCGACGCCATCGGCCAGCGCATCAAGGCCACGCTGGAAACGGTCCGGGAACGTAACGACATCCTGCCCATCGGCGCCATCCGGGGACCTGGCGCCATGGTCGCCTTCGAGATTTTCAAGGAGCGTGGCGGCGGCGACCCGGACCCCGACGCCACCCGCCAAGTGACGGCGCGGGCGCTGGAGTTGGGCCTGATCCTGCTGACCTGCGGTGTTCACGGCAACGTCATCCGCATCCTGGCCCCCCTGACCATTCCGGACGCGCAGCTGGATGCCGGCCTGGATATTCTGGTCCAAGCCCTGACGGTGACACGATGAGCATCGATACTGAAAGGCGCCGCCTGGTGCTGAAACGCCCAGATCTGCTGCGCGAGGCGGCCTATATCGGCGGCCGCTGGCTGGCTGCCGATGGCGAGACGGTGGCCGTCACCAACCCGGCCACCGGCCAAGTGCTGGGTCACGTCCCCCGCATGGGCGGGGCCGAGGCGCGGATGGCGACCGACGCCGCCCACGCGGCCCTGCCCGCCTGGCGCAAGCGGACAGCCAAGGACCGCGCGGCCATCCTGCGCCGGTGGTTCGACTTCATGACCGCCCACAGCGACGACCTGGCCCGGCTACTAACGGCGGAACAGGGCAAGCCCTTGGCCGAAGCGAAGGGGGAGATGGCCTATGCCGCCAGTTTCCTGGAGTGGTTCGGGGAAGAGGCGAAGCGCGTTTATGGCGAGACCATCCCAGCACCCCGGACCGACGCCCGCATCCTGGTGACCCGCCAGCCGGTGGGGGTGGTGGCGGCCATCACGCCCTGGAACTTCCCGGCGGCCATGATCACCCGCAAGGTGGGCGCGGCGCTGGCCGCCGGCTGCACCGTGGTGCTCAAACCGTCGGAGTTGACGCCCTTGAGCGCGCTGGCCCTGGCCGTCCTGGCGGAAGAGGCCGGCGTGCCGGCGGGTGTCCTGAACATCCTGTGCGGCGACGCGCCGGCCATCGGCGATGCCTGGATGGCCGATGCCCGGGTGCGCAAGCTGACCTTCACCGGGTCCACCGCCGTGGGCAAGCGGCTGACAGCGGCGGCGGCCGGCACCATGAAGCGCGTGTCCATGGAACTGGGCGGCAACGCCCCCTTCATCGTCTTCGACGACGCCGACCTGGACGTGGCGGTGGAGGGGGCCATCCTGGCCAAGTTCCGCAACACCGGCCAAACCTGCGTCTGCGCCAACCGCCTGCTGGTGCAGGATGGCATCCACGACGCCTTCGCCCAACGGCTGGCGGCGCGCGTGGCGGCACTGGTGGTGGGCGACGGTCTGGCGGGCCCGACCGACCAGGGGCCTCTGATCAATGCCCAGGCGCTGGCCAAGGTGGCGGGCCATGTGGATGACGCCGTATCACAAGGCGCAGCGGTGCTGATTGGCGGTCATCGCCTGGGGGACAGCGGCACCTTCTACAGCCCGACGGTGCTGACGGGCCTGACGCGGACGATGCGGATCACCCGGGAGGAGACGTTCGGACCGGTGGCGGCGCTGCACCGCTTCACCACGGAAGCGGAAGCGGTGGCGTTGGCCAACGATACCACCTCGGGCCTCGCGGCCTATGCCTTCACGCGTGACCTCAACCGTTTCCTCCGGGTGTCCGAGGCGCTGGACTTCGGCATGGTGGGCATCAATACCGCCGCCATCTCAACCGAGGTCGCGCCCTTCGGAGGCATCAAGGAGTCCGGCCTGGGCCGCGAGGGCTCCCGCCATGGCATCGAGGAATATCTGGATCTCAAATACACCTGCGTGGGCAACGTTTAGCCCAACCGCACAGCGCGCGTGCCGGCCCCCCAGAGCCTCGGACTCGAGGTCCTTTCGTTTTTCCATCATCGAAATTTCGAGGCCATCATGACAGGCAACACCATGGACAGCTATTGGATGCCGTTTACCGCGAACCGCCAGTTCAAGTCGGCCCCCCGTCTCCTGGAGACGGCGCAAGGGATGTACTACACCGCCGATGACGGCCGTCGCATCCTCGACGGCACGGCGGGCCTGTGGTGCGTCAACGCTGGACATGGCCGCGAAGAGATCACCCAAGCCGTTACCCGGCAACTGCGGCGCCTGGACTACGCCCCATCATTCCAGATGGGCCACAGCACGGCATTCAGATTCGCCAATGCCGTCACCGACCTTGCGCCTGAAGGCATGGACCGGATCTTCTTCGCCGGGTCGGGCTCCGAAGCTGTCGATACCGCGCTGAAGATCGCCCTGGCATACCAGCGGGCCATCGGCCAAGGTACGCGAACCCGCCTCATCGGGCGGGAGCGCGGCTATCATGGCGTGGGATTCGGCGGTATTTCGGTGGGTGGTATCGTCGGCAATCGCCGGCTGTTCCCTCAATTGCCGGGCGTGGATCATCTGCGTCACACTCATGACTTGGACCGCAATGCCTTCAGCCGCGGCCTGCCGGCTTACGGGGCTGAATTGGCGGACGACCTGGAACACCTGGTCGCCCTCCATGGTGCCGAAACCATCGCCGCCGTCATCGTCGAGCCCGTCGCCGGTTCCACCGGCGTCCTGCTGCCTCCCTCTGGCTATTTGCAGCGCCTGCGCGAAATCTGCACGCGGCACGGCATCCTCCTGATCTTCGATGAAGTGATCACGGGATTCGGTCGATTGGGCGCCCCTTTCGCGGCGGAGTATTTCGGCGTCAAACCCGACCTGATCACGCTGGCGAAAGGTCTCACCAACGGCACCATTCCCATGGGCGCCGTCCTTGCCCGTCGTGAAATCCATGATTGCGTGGTCGCCGGGCCGAAGGGGACCATCGAGTTCCCCCACGGCTATACATACTCGGGCCATCCGGTCGCCTGCGCGGCCGGCTTGGCGACGCTGGACGTCTACAACCGCGAAAAACTTCTGACGCGCGGCGCCGATTTGGCCACCCGCTGGCAAGAAGCACTGTTCACATTGCAGGGTCTGCCCCAGGTCATCGATATTCGCACCATCGGCCTGGTCGCGGGTATCGAGTTGTCTCCCCGGGCGGATGAACCCGGACGGCGCGGCTACGATGCCTTCATTTCCTGCTTCCAGCGGGGTCTGCTCATCCGGGTCACTGGCGATATCATCGCCCTGTCACCGCCACTGATTGTCGAACCCGGCCATATCGCGGAGATGGTGGCAATCCTGGCGGAAGTCATCAAGACCCTGGCCTGACCCGCAGGGGCGCACTTCAAACCGGATAGAAGGCCGTGCCAACTGGTGTGGGAGGGGTGCGCCCCACATAGGATCGCCCCTATCCCGATTTAAAGCTGAGGCAGGAGAGTCAGCGGGCCCGCCCTGTGAACCATAGGACACGCCCTTTCCAGACAATGACGCCCAAGGGGGCCGCCAGGCTTATCCAGGATAGAATCCACCATATCCCCTCCTGGCCCAACAGCGCGGACAACAGGCCGATAATGGTCGAAATCGCAAGTACCGCGGGCCAGAGCCAAATCCTTTGAGACCTTTCCATGCCTGTCACTCCACGGGGCCGACCCGGGCGCCAGCCGTCCGGGCGCCACTTCGCCGTGCCGACGTTCGCTTGGCCGACCACAGATAAAGGCCGCTGCCCAGCACGGCGATGGTGGCCAAATCCATCAGGGCCCAGATGATCTTCAAGGGCATTCCACCGTAATCCCCGAAATGCAGGGGGCGGGAGATTTCCAGCGCCCGCAGGTACCAGGGCAAGGGCCGGACCTCCGCCACCTCGCCGCTGACCGCATCCACCAGCACCGGGGTTTCCAACCGGGCGGTCAGCGGCTCGCCACCCCGCATCCACACGATGTAATGGTGCGGGCTGCCGAAGCGGGAATAGGGATAGGCCACGCTTTCCGGGCGAGCCGCCGGCAACGCCTTCCGCGCGGCGGCCACGGCGGTGCCGACACTGACCACTCGGTCCGGTATGGGCTTTCCGGCCCAAGGACGGATCATGGCGCTCAGCTGGTCCACCTGCCATAGGCGGAACAGAGGCTGGGCCAGGGTGTTGGCCACGCCCGTGGCACCGACCACCACCGTCCACACCAGGATGACAATGCCCACCAGGTTGTGGATATCCAGCCATCGCGTTCGGCGGGCACCCTCCCGCCGGATGGTGCCGAAGGCCATGCGCCGCATGAAGGGGGCGTACAGCACCACACCGGACACGACGGCCGCCAGGAAAAGCAGGCCCATGGCGCACAGAAGCAACGACCCGGGCAGGCCGGCGAAAAGCTCGGCATGCAGGGTACGGATGATGACAGTGGGTCGGCGACGGATCGGCGGCTCAGCCAGTACGGCGCCGTTGCGCAGATCCATAACGGTCAGGCGAAAGCCATCTGGGGTGGCTTGGGGGCGCGGTGCCGTCCACAGATAGAGCAGATGCTCCGTCCCCGCCGGCCAGGTCAGCGACATGGGCACCATCCCGGCATGCTTTTCCAATCCCTGGGCCAAGGCCGCGTCCAGGTCCAGGTCATGATCAGCTGCCGTCACCGCCGCACGAGGCAGCGGCGACAACAGGTCTTCCAATTCATCCTCGAAGATCAGCGGTAGGCCGCTGAGACACAGCACCAGCAGGAAGAGGGTACACACCAGGCTGGACCATTTGTGGACCCAACGCCAGTACCGCAGGGTTGCCGCCGTCATAGCCGTCTCACCAGGCGTATCGCAGGTTGGAAATAAAGGTGCCCCGGATACCGTAGTAGCAGCCCAGGTTGCCGCAGCTGGCGACATAGGTGCGGTCGAACAGGTTGCTGGCGTTCAACTGCACGGACCAGCCGGCCAAGCCGGACGACAGATGGGCAAAGTCATATCCCAGCACGGCATCCACCAGCGTGACGCCATCGACCTGATAGGCGTTGGCGTAGTTGCCGAAGGACGGCCCGACATAACGAACGCCGCCGCCCATGGTCAGCCCGGCCAGCGCACCGTCCGCCGGCGCATAGTCCGCCCATAAGGTGGCCGTATGCTTGGCGATGCCGGGTGGGGTTTTGCCCCGTAGGGCGCCCGTGTACTGGGTGATCTCGTCATCGATATAGGCGTAGGAAGCTTGCAGGTTCAGCCCGGCGATGGGCGTCAGGTGGCCGTCCAGCTCCACACCCTTGGCCTGGATCTCGCCGGCCTGGCTGCTGAAGCCGGTATGCACCGGATCGGCCGTGGTCACGTTGGTCTGGGTCAGCTGATAGACGGCCGCGGTGACGAAGCCGGGGAAGTTGAGCGGCTGGTACTTCACGCCCGCCTCGAACTGCTCTCCTTCCGTGGGTTGGAATTGCCTGCCGTCGAAGGTGACACCGGTCGAGGGCTGGAAGGAAGTGGCATAGTTGACGTAGGGGGCGACGCCATTGTCGAACAGGTAGACCAAGCCTGCCCGTCCGGTGAAGGTGCGATCGGACAGGGTGCTGGTGCTGTTGTTGGCCAGGCGGTTCCGCGCGTCGCTGTCAAACCAGTCCTCGCGTCCGCCCAGGACGATGTTGAGGCCGCCCAGCGCGATCTGGTCCTGGGCGTAAACGCCCGTCTGGTTTTGGCTCTGCAGGCCGTTCTGGATGACGGTGGGTGCCGGCACCGGCTTGCCATAGACAGGGTTCAGCCAGTCCAGCGTGGGCGCGGCGCCATAGCTGTACGCCGCGACATGGTCCCAGCGGGAATTCTGATAGTCGACGCCGACCAGCAGCGTGTGCTTCAAGGCACCGGTGGTCAGATTGCCTTGCACCTGGGTGTCGACGGCGAAGGTGTCCAGCGCCTCGTTGGTTACGTAAGGCGACCGGACCAGGGTGCGGTCGTCGGCGTTCAACGCTTCGAACGTCACAGCCCGGTAATCGGTATCGATGTGCATATAACGCAGGTTCTGACGCACGGTCCAGGTGTCCCCCAGATGGCGGGTGAGCGCGTAACCAGCGGACTTCTGCGTGCGGTCCATATGGTCAAAGTCCGGCTCCCCGCCATAAAAGGAAGTGGGGATACTGCCGTAGCGGTTGGGTTGCGCGGTGCCCCGGCTGGGAATCTGGTTATAGAAGCCGGCGGCGGGCTCTTCCTGATAATTGGTCAGCAAGGTCAGGGTGGTGTCGGTGTCCGGCTGCCAGGTGAGCGCCGGCGCGATAAACCACTTCCGATACTTGGTGTGGTCCACCTGGGTTTCGGTGTCGCGCACCAGGCCGGTCAGGCGATAGGAAAGGGCACCGTCGTCCGTTAGCGCCCCTGTCACATCGCCCGCCCCTTGCACGCGGCCATAGCTGCCGGTCTGGAAGAGGACCTCGCCTCCGGTGGTCACGGACGGCCGGCGGCTGGTCAGCGCCACCAAGCCGCCCGGCGAAGCCTGTCCATACAGGACGGAGGCGGGGCCCTTCAGGGCATCGATGCGGTCCAGGGCATAGGGATCGAACTGCGGCGTGGCCCAGGTACCCGCCTGCAGCCTCAACCCATCCAGATACTCATTGGCGGCGAAACCGCGGATCAGGAACTGGTTGGTCTCGATGCGGTTGTCGGACCCGCCCAACTCACTCAGGACGCCGGGGATATAGCGCAATGCCTGCGTCACGGTTTGGACGTTTTGGATATCGATCTGCTGGCGTTCGATGACGGAAATGGCCTGCGGCGTGACCAGCAGCGGCGTATCGGTCTTGGCCGCCGTCATATCCACGATGCGCTGCCCGGTGATGACGATGGTGTTGTCGTCGCCGGCCCTCTCCGCCTCAGCGGCCCAGGCCCCGGTTCCAACCCCCACCCCACAGGTCAATGCGACCAGGCGGATACCGCCCAGCAGTGCCCGGTTTCCCATCTGCCCCATTGTTTTCGCCTATTCTGAACCAGAGAATTTAATATCGATAACGAGAGTTATTCTCATAACAGCGGCGGATCGCCCAGACAAGGCCAAGCCACGCCACGGTTACGCGTAAGCGTCGTCTGACGGCTACGGCCTGCTCTGGTTGCTCCGCGCGGCTCAGGGCCTCTGGACGATGTTCCAGGGTAGCAGGTCGGTGGTGCGGTTGATTGGATGGTCGGCGATGCGGTCAAGCACGTCGCGCAGATAGGCCTGGGGATCGAGGCCGTTGAGCTTGGCGGTCTGGGTGACGGTGTAGATCGCGGCGGCCCGTTCCCCACCGGCGTCGGAACCGGCGAACATCCAGTTGCGTCTTCCGATGGCCAGGGGCCTGATCGCCCGCTCGGCGGCGTTGTTGGAGAGCTCCAGCCGGCCGTCGTCCACATAGCGCGTCAGCGCCATCCACCGCGAGCGGGCGTAGCGGATGGCCTTGGCCAGGTCGCCTTTGCCGGGGATGCGCAGCAGCGTGGCACCGAGGAAGGCGGCCAGTTCGTCCAGGGCTGGCCGAGCCTTGGCTTGGCGAAGCAGGCTGCGTTCCTCGGCCGACAGGCCGGCCAGGGAACGTTCGATGTCGAACAGCACCCCGATGCGCTTGAGCACCTCCGCGGCCAAGGGAGAGCCGGTTTCGACGTGTTCGTCGAAGAACTTGCGGCGCACATGCGCCATGCAGGCCACTTCGGCGATCCTGCCGCCGTCGTACAGGGCATCGAACCCGCCATAGCCATCGGCATGCAGGTGCCCACGGAAGCCGGCCAGTTCCCGTTGCGGATGCTCGCCCTTGCGGTCGGGCGTGTAGCGGTACAGCACCGCCGGCGGGCCTTGTCCGGCATGGGGGCGTTCGTCACGCAGGTAGACCCACAACCGTCCCGTCTTGGTCTTGCCTCGCCCGGGCTCAAGCACGGGAACCGGCGTGTCGTCGGCGTGCAGCACCGATCCGGCCAGCACGTGCCGACCGATCGCATCGGCCAAGGGGGCCATCAGGGCTGCCGCCTTGCCCACCCAATCGGCCAGCAGCGAGCGCTCCAGTTCCACCCCCTCGCGGGCGTAGATGGCGGACTGCCGGTACAGCGGCAGGTGATCGCAGTATTTGGCGATCAGCACATGCGCCAGCAGCCCGGCGGAGGGCAGGCCGCGCTCGATGGGCAGCGACGGCATCGGCGCCTGCATCATGCCCTCGCAGCACCGGCACGACAGCGCCGGGCGGACGTGGCGGATCACGGTGAAGCGCGCCGGGATGTAGTCGAGCACCTCGGTGACGTCCTCGCCCACCTTGCGCAAGGCGCCGCCGCACGAGGGACAGGCGTCGTGCGGCGCATGCACGATCTCGGTACGCGGCAAGTGTTCCGGCAGCTTGCGCCGGCCAGCCCTGGCGCGAACCTCGGGCGCCCCCTCCAGCGGTGCCGTCGGCAACAGCTCGGCATCGGCCATCGTCGCTTCAGCGGCGGTTGTGGCCTCCAGGTCCTCCAGCGACAGCTCAAGCTGCTCGATCTCGCGGGCGATCTTCTCGGAAGACGAACCGAACTGCATCCGCCGCAGACGGGCGAGTTGGATCTTGAGCTTCTCCATCTCCAGCGCCTTGGCCACCAGGCCCGCCTTGGCGGCCGCCAGTTCGGTCTCGCTGGCCTCACGGCGCCGGCGCTCGGCCTCCAACTCCGCGGCCTGCGCGGCGATGATCGCGCGCAGCGCCGCGACCTCGTCGGGCAATGGGGCGGGCAATGGATCGGCGATGGACGACATAGGGCCGATTCTACCGGACCGGCGGCATCAGAGGGAGGATCAATCACCGTCACGGCGCCGATCCTCAGCGAGCGTGGCAGTCCGGACTCACCCCGCCGTCTCCGGACGCCAGGTTCGCTGCGGAGCCCGCCAGTCCATGCCTTCAAGAAGCATCCCCAGTTGAGCCGGAGTGAGAACCGCCACCCCGTCGCGGCTGATCGGCCACACGAAGCGGCCTTTCTCCAGGCGCTTGGCGAACAGGCAATAACCCTGGCCATCCCAGTACAGGACCTTCACCAGGTGCCCTTGCCGGCCACGGAAGACGAAGAGGTGGCCGGCGAACGGGTCCTGCTTCAGAACCTCCTGGACCAGCATGGCCAGCCCGTCCATGCCCTTGCGCCCATCGCCAAGTAAATCCGCACGCCGGCGGGAACCGTGATCACCGGCCGTCCAGCACATCGGCCAGCCGACGGAGCGTGGCGGGGGCGATGTCCTCACCGACACGCAGCACACGGCCGTTGCTGAGCACCACCTCAACCAGCGCGGCCTGACGCTCAACGGGAGGCCCCGGTGGCAGGGAGGGCATTGCGGTGGGTGGCACCACGCCGGCAGAGGGAGCCGTTTCAACCAGATGCACCGGCACAAATGACGACGCCTCAAGGGAGAGTTCGCCGCTCCTCATCTGCCGGCGCCAACGGTAGATCAAGCTGCTGCACACCCCATGGCGCCGTGCCACCGCCGCTACGGCACCACGACCACCACGAGCCTCGCCAACCAGGCGGATCTTCTCTTCCGCCGAATAGGCGCGCCGCCCACCGGCGCCGGTGATGACCTCGATACGTTGGACTGCCACGGTGCAAACCACACTGCTTGCCATGATGCCAAGCCGGCCACACACCCATGCGCCGCCGGCACATAGCTTTCAGCACAACAGCCGACCAACCAACAAGGCAGCCCACAGATGACGCTTACGTGCCCTCGGCGATTTTGCGGTAGATGGTGGAGCGGCTGAGACTGGTGCGGGCGAGAACGGTTCTCAGACGGACGATACGGTCTGGTACGAGCATGGTCGCGCTGCCTCCTGCTGGATGCTTTTGACATTGCAGAGACAAGACAGAGCGAGGATTTGTCGTTGTGCAATAGATATTTAGCAGTCGTAGTAGTGTGGAGTAGTAGAGGCAAAAAATAAGTGGTCTACAGTCCGAAACCCGACCTCTGTTGAGGTCGCTGTCGTGGGCGCGATTGCTGGAGCTGGACTGCGGCTCGAGCCGATCGCGATACCGAAGCCTTGCTTGCGGCTTCCGGGTACGGGTTCAAGCTGTGGATCGCGTTCGAGACTCTTCGTCTTACCGAGTATCGCCGACCGCGGACCTGTACCCCATGCAGCATTAACCGCGTCGTGTAAGCAGGACCAACTCGGCCGCTTCTTCGGCGTCTTTCAGGAGCGTCTTGCGTGGCGCGCCTAACTGCGCGTGCATCGTCAGACCGCGGGCAAGGTCGATAACCTGGCGCGCCCGCGTGGTGACAGGAAAGTCAGATGGGATTTCTCCCGCGCTGATCCCGTCACGGAAGCGGCGTTCCACGAGCGCTACGCCGCCTGCGGCGGCGTCCTTCAGAAACTGCCTGACCTCAGGGTCGTCCACGAGCGGCGCGACGCACACCATTAGGCATCCTCGGACCGACCCTTCCTCGGTCGCGACTTCCACGGCGTGTCTCAGGAAGCCGGCGATCGCTTCGCGAAGAGCCGGTGGCGAGAAGAGCGCCTTCGCTGCGCCGGCGCCCTTCCGCTCGGCGTAAGCCCGAAGGACACGCAGGAAGAGCGTCCGCTTGTCTCCGAACACGGAATACAAGCTCTGCCGTCCTACACCCATGCCGGCGATGAGATCGTCGATCGCTACACCGTCGTAGCTTTTCGACCAAAAGATCTGCGTCGCTTTGTCCAATGCCTCGCTCTCGTCGAAGGTTCGGGGGCGCCCACGACCCCTGCTCGAATTTCTTAGCATTTGGTCCAAAAATCCTTGACCACAAGTTCTATCCCTAATATATGAGGAACTAGTCCAAAAATAGCAAGCTGGCTCATGACCTCACGTTCCGACCTTCTCTCACGACGGACCCAAATATGAGACATTCAATCGCTTTGGTCACCGGCACTACGTCCGGGCTCGGTTATGCCGCAGCTCGCTTGCTCGCCGATGGGGGATGGCAGGAGGTCATCGTAACGGGGCGCAGCCTGGCCAAGACCAAGGAAACGGCCGCCCAGCTCGCCGACGAGACCAAGAAGCGGATCTTCACGCCGCTCGAGCTTGATCTGAACAGGGCCGCCAGCGCCAAGTCTGCGGTCGCCGAGCTGGTCAAGCGCGGTCGGCCGATCGATTTCCTGCTGCTCAATGCCGGACTGGTCCCAACCAAGAAGCGCCTGATCACGGCGGAGGGCGTTGAAGCCTCCCAGGCCCCGCTTATCGGCCATCATGAACTGACCGTTGGGCTACTCAACGCCAACCTGCTGAGCCCCGAGGCGCGGATTGTCATCACCAGCGCGGAGCCGGCCCGTGGGGGTGTGCCCATGTTCAAATATACCGACCTGCCGGCGTTCGCAGCCAAATACTACGGGGGCGACCAAACCGCGGCTGCTGAAGCCCTCATCCGCAGCGGACCAAACGTGAGGTACTCGCCCAACACGGCGTATGCCGACGCGAAGCTTATGATCGCCTGGTGGGCCGCGGCGCTGGCGCGCCGACTACCGTCCGATATGGCCGTCTACGCTGTCTCGCCCGGTGCGTCGAACGCCACCAACGTCGCGCGAAACGCTGGCCCGTTGTTGAAGTATCTGATGATTCCGATCGTGAACCTCATTCCCGGCATGAATCAGACGCCGGAGGTTGCGGCCAGTCGCTACATCCAGGCGTCGGAGTTCGGGACCGACGCCTCAGGGCAATTCTTCGCCTCGGCCAAAGGGAAGTTCTCAGGCCCGATGGAACTACAGCGAGAGCCACACCTCCACGTTCGCGCCAGCCAGGAAGCCGCATGGCGCGCCGTCGTCAAGGTCTCCGGCGCCGACCTGTCTCACCCGGCATCCTTGAGCGCGGTGTCCTGACACCTGACCGCTGTCGCGTCGCAGAAATATCATCAGAAATTGTCCAAAAATCCACAGGCGCAATGGCGTCCCAGGAGAATGTGAATGGTACGGCATCAAGATAAGAAAGTGGTGATCCTCGGCGGCACCAGCGGCATGGGTCTCGCGACCGCAAAGATGCTCCTCGCTGAAGGCGCACGCGTTCTGGTGACAGGCCGCTCGCAAGCCGGGCTAGACTCAGCGAAGCAGGAGCTTGGGACTGACGCCCTTGTGGTTTCGAGCGACGCGCGATCGTTGACCGATATCGACGCCCTCGTCGCCCTGGTGAAGGCCGAGTTCGACACCATCGACCTGCTTTTCGTGAACGCGGGGTTCAGCACCCCAGCGCCACTCGCGAACGTCACCGAGGCCATCTACGACGAGATGTTCAACCTCAACGCCAAGGGGCCGTTCTTCGCGGTCCAGAAGTTCGCGCCGCTCATCAACCGAGGCGGCTCCGTCGTCCTCACGACCTCGGTCGCCAACGTCAAGGGCCTGCCCGGGCAGGCCACTTATGGCGCCGCCAAAGCGGCGCTGCGATCCTTGGCTCGGACGCTCGCGACCGAGCTGCTTCCCCAGGACATCCGCGTCAATGCCGTGTCGCCCGGTCCCATCGCCACGCCGATCCTCGACAAGGTGTTTCCCGATAAGAACATGGCCGCCCAGGTCCGGGAGAAGACGATCGGCATGATCCCGATGAAGCGTTTCGGGACCTCGGAAGAGATCGCGAAAGCCGTCCTCTTCCTCGCATTCGACGCGACCTTCACGACCGGTCTTGAGATTCCGGTCGATGGCGGCTGGTCGCAACTCTGAGGGGGCGCGTGAAATGAAGATGCGACGAATTGTGAGCGCCGAGACCAAGGCTGGTGTCGTCATGCAAGTGGACGATCTTCTCGACACCGAAACCGCCGATCGGGTCACGAATATCTGGGGCTTCGACAAGATTCTCGAGCTGCCCCTTACGCCTGAGCAAGTTCTCGGTGAATACAAGCGGCTTGGGATCTTCGGGCCAAAGGATTCAGTCCGCGTCGATCTCCAGATCGTTCCCCCTGAGAAAGCGGGCGAGACGGATCTCGGGGCCTTGATGGCCAAGATTGATTTCGGCACCGGCGGAGGTATGACCCCAAGCGAACTCGGCGGTGCGATGCACCGGACCGACACCGTCGACCTCGCGGTGGTGCTCAAGGGCGAAGTGGATATCGCCTATCCGGGAGAAGACGGCGAAGTGCACTCAGTCACGGCCAAGGAGGGCGACTTCTTCGTTCAGAATGGAGCCTTCCACGAATTCCACAACCGGTCGGACGCCCCGTGCGTGATCCTCATGTTCGTTTTCGGGGCCGAGAGGCAGGCAACCTGAGCGGCAACGATATGAATGTTCCTGTTATTGTCATCGACGGCGTGACGAAGCTTCCTCCTGAAGCTAACGGCGGCGTCGTCCTTGGCGGGTCGAACGCCACGGCATACGCGGCGTATTTCTCGGCAAAGGCTGGCGCTCGCGCTGCTATTCATCATGACTGCGGCATTGGTCGGGATGAGGCGGGCGTCAGAGGCCTGCCCTGGGCGGACCAACATGGCATGGCCATGGCCGCCGTCGCAGCCGCCAGCGCCCGGGTCGGCGACGCCGCAGACATGCTCAAGCGTGGAATCATCAGTCGCGCCAACAAACTTGCGGCTGCGTCTGGTGTCGAGAACGGGCAGACCGTCGCGCAAGCCGTGGAACGTCTGAAATCCGCGCCTTGGCCCCACGACACAAACATGGAGGCGCCGATTGAGCGACGGACCTTTATCCACGGCGTCCTCTGCATAGGCTCCATCTCGCTCGGTACTCCGGAAGATGCAGGTCTGGTCGTTGCGAGCGGCAGTCATGGCGGCGCAACGGCCGCGCCAATGACGAGTGCGTTCAGGCCACGTCTCGTCTTTTTCAGTGACGCCGGTTTCGGCGCCGATCGCGCGGGCGTCGCCAGCCTTCCCATTCTCGATTCCGATGGGATCGCCGCCGCGACGGTCTCCGCAGAGTCGGCGTGTATCGGCGACGGGGAGTCGACACTGACGCAGGGCGTTATCTCGGCCGTGAATGAAACGGCGCACCGATTGGGCATCAGGGTCGGGGAGAAGGCCCTGAGCGCAGCGCGCACCGTGGCGGAGAGACCAACTCTGCACCCAAAATAAAGGAAACAGAATGTTGCTGTTGAAAAACAAGATAGCTGTCGTCACGGGCGGCACCAGCGGCATCGGTCTCGCGACCGCCCAACGGTTCGTTGAGCAGGGCGCCTATGTGTTCATCGCCGGGCGACGGCAGGACAAGATCGACAAGGCTGTCGCCGAGATCGGCGACAACGTCACCGGCGTAAAGACCGACATCGCCAAGCTTGATGATCTCGACCGTCTCTACGAGACCGTCGCGGAAAAGGGAAAGATCGACGTGCTTTTCGCGGGCGCGGCCTTCGTCGAAAAGACGATGACCGCCACTGCGACGCCCGAGCACTTCGACAAGACCTTCAACACCAATGCCCGCGGCACCTATTTCACCGTCCAGAAAGCGCTGCCTTACCTGAATGACGGTGCTTCGATCATCCTCGTGGCGGCGGCCGGGAAGAATAAAGGCTTCCCGGGCCGCAGCGCCTACAGCGCGACCAAGGCCGCGATCCGGTCATTCGCGCGGACCTGGACCAGCGAACTCAAGCATCGGGGGATCAGGACGAACGTGTTGAGCCCCGGCGCGGTCGACACGCCCATGTTTGACAGTCAGTTCCCCGCCGGGGAGGGCGCGGCCGAAGCCAGAAAGCAGATCGTCGCGATGACGCCATTGGGGCGCCTGGCGTACCCCGATGAGATCGCCTGCGCGGCTTTGTTCCTCGCCTCAGACCTCAGCAGCTACGTCGCCGGCATCGACCTTCCTGTCGATGGCGGCCTGACGGCTGTCTAGCCCGAAGGATTTAGCGCCGCACCCAACGTCATTCCCCGAGGAGCCTCTGATGACGCACACAGCAATGGAGTGCGCCCCTTGGGGTGGACACCGCTGGTATAAAAGATTGACGGTAACGTCGGGCCTCGCCATTTTTCGAGCCTTCCCCGCCCAGGCCACGGATCGTCATCACCCGTCTATCCAAGTCGATGTCCCGCCATCCGAGCGAGCACAGTTCGCCTTGGCGCGCCGCCGTCTCGATAGCCAACCGAGTTAAAGGAACCACCAGAGCCGCGTGGCGTCCTGCCGCAAGCGCCTTGAACAGCGTGTCCTCCTCGGCGGGACAGTCCTCCTGTCCCGCGATGATGCGGGCCGGCTGAAGGCGCCGGTCCCGCTTTCGATCGGCGCCCTTGGGACGGGCCGTAAGCTTGGAGGAGGCCACGTTGTCCACCACGTGGACGGACCACTCTGCCCGGGCGTGATTGATGATGGTGGCGATCAGATTCAACCGCCTGACGATGGTGGCCGGGGCGTAGCCGTTGGCCGCCATCCGCTCACGGAAGGCCGCCACATCCCGGGAGGCGAGCATGGTCATGCGGAGCTGGCTGATCTGGTCATCCAGGATCACCGCCAGGTGACCTAACTCCTTGTCGCCACCGCGCTTGGTCGGAGTGATCTCCGCTTGGTACCGGCGAATCAGATCGCCCAGAGTATTACGCTCCGCATCGGCGCGATCGACGAACACGCCGCGAGACAGCTCCGATTCCATGTCGGCCGCCCAGCGCTTCGCGTCGGTCCTGGTCTCAAAAGTCTTGGACTGCGCAGGGAAACCCACGCGCCGGATCTTGACCTGATAGCCGATGACCTGGCCTTCACGGTTCTTCCGGGGGGTGATCGTCGCCATGGGACAGGGGGCCTCCGAGAAGGTGACCTCGGATCCACTTGTCCCAAATTGTCCCGCAAAATCCACCCAAGCCGCTGGAAGCGTGGCGTCCCCTACGGGATTCGAACCCGTGTCGCCGCCGTGAAAGGGCGGTGTCCTAGGCCTCTAGACGAAGGGGACATGAGGCGGATGGAGGGTAGTCCATCCTATCTGCGGCCATCCGGTGGATGGCGTCCCCTACGGGATTCGAACCCGTGTCGCCGCCGTGAAAGGGCGGTGTCCTAGGCCTCTAGACGAAGGGGACGGCGGGGTGGATACATAATGATCCGGCCCCGATAAGGCAAGCGGATAAAAAGCCCCGCCCACCGGTTTTCGCGCATAGGGGGTCTGCCTGTTGGCGCGGCCGGATCGGGCGGGAAAACGGTGATGATTCCCGGTCAGCGGAAGCGTTCGATGGCGCGTTCCGCCTTCAGGATCAGGTCCAGCATGGGTTCGGTCTTGGGCATGGAGCGCAAGACCTTCTCCAGCGCCTGCAACTGGGCGGAGACGGCCTTGTTCTTGCCGCGCGCCCGCAGATATTCGAAACGGAAATTAATGGCCGTCTGGAAGGTGGCCTCCAAATCCGCCTCCTTTGCGCGGATAGACCGGTCGAAGCCTTCCTTTTCCGCCACCTTGCGGCAGGCGGTGAACAGGGTCGCGGCGGCCTGGGCCACCGACACCTCGTCATCCGTGGGGCTGTGGGCCATGTCAGGCACCAGCCGTACCTCCAGCTTCTCGCGCACTTCCCTCTGGGGCAGCACCAGGGCCGCGTCGCGAACCGCCACGCTGGCGAACTGGTCGGCCGCCTGGGCCACCTTCTGCCGGGCCTCGACCATCATGGTCTCCCATCCGGCGTTGCCGAACTCCCTCACCTCTTCCGCCATGCCCTGCACCATGGCACCGGCGTCGGAGATGAGGCGGGCGCAAGTCATCAGCCAGACCCGCCGGGTCATGCCGCGATCGCCCGCCGCCGTGCGCCCGATCTCCGCCAAGGTGCGGGTAAGGTCGCCGAACAGCTTGGCCGGAATCATCTGCAGGCCGGCGTTGTCGCCGCCGGCCCGCAGCAGATCGGCCGACAGGAGGCGCACCAGGCGCAGCGACTGCCACGGCTGGGCCAGCAGGCGCAACAGGCCGTGGAAGTAATAGTCCACCACCTCGCGGTCGGCGGCGTGCAGGTGTATGTAGCCGTTCTTGGCGATGACCGTGCCCTGGGGGTTGAAGTCGTGCACCCGGCCGTCCGCCGTGCGGGGGCACACCGCCCGGATCTGGTCGAACCAGGGGGTCAGCAGCGGATCCAGCCCCAGGATGCGCGCGATCTCCGCCGTGTCCTCGAACGCACGCTCGCTGCCCAGCAACACCTCCACCTCGCGCTTGCGCACGGCGGACTGCGCCGCCTCCGCCAACAGGATGGTGGTGGCCTCCGCCGCGATGCTGCGGCCGAACTGGACGACGGCGTCGATCTCGTCCTGTCGTTCCGACGCCACGGCGTTGCGATACTCCGCCGTGGCCGCCGCCAGGCGCGGGCGATAGGGGGACCCCATGAGCAGGCGCCACCAAGGCGCCAGGCTGGACCGGGCCACCACCGCGCGGCGCACCCCGCCCACGGAGTCGGCGTCGATCAGGTAGGGTTCCAGGCAGACGCACAGCGCCCGCTGGAAAGTGGGCACGCGCACGGGCCGCAGGCTGCGCAGCATGGGCCGCAGGCAGGTCAGAATCTGTTCGTCGGAGGCGGCCCCGGTCTCCGTCGCGCGAGCCTTCTCCACCGCTGCGGCCACACGGACCAGCGACCCCTCATCCAGGGTGCGGAAGTGGGTTTCCAGGCGGCTGAGCGTCGATTCCGGCGCCGCCGCGTCAGCCGGCGCTTCCGGCGCGGCCGCAACCACCCGTTTCGTTCCAGGCTGTCCCGACATCAATACCCCCTCATCCCACCCGGATGTCCTCGTCGGCTGCCCGGGCGGAGCCTTGGAACTTTCCCGCGTTGTAATGATCGGCCCTTTAATTTTTATGGTCGCCGGACATTCGACAGCCCGCCGAGAGTAACGACAGGATGGAACGGCCTTTCGTGCGTAAGGATCGTTTAATGCAGCGCCGCTGTCAATCCAGTCGCGCCCATGACCGGAAAATGATGAACCCATGACAGCATCGTTGCCACCAAGCATAAACTGACACCGGCAGACATCGCTACTTCCGATATGGCAGAATGAACCGGTCAATAATTTGACAGGCATTGGCAATGGAGAGGGAGCAATAGGCCCGCGATTCAGGGCGGCTGGAAAGATAGTTTTGGTTAAACCACCCCACACAACGGCATTTAGCCGTTGGCGCGGGGGATAAGCGCGACTGACACCTAGTGTCAACACCGTCACGTCAGGCGACATACATCCGGTTGGAAGCGGAAAATACGCAAATCACCGCCACCGCAGCCACGGTGGGGTGGCGGTGACGACTTTCTTACTTTCGTACAGTGGCCAACGGCGCAAACGCGCCGCGCCGCCTTATCCGACCGGGATAAATGTCACCGGCTTCACGATGCGCCCGGCAAAGCGACATCATCAATGGTCAGCTGCACGCCTTCCGCCCCGTTCCAGCGGTCGGCGCGCAGGGTGCCGGCCAGGTGCATGGGCCGGCCACCATGGTTCAGCAGGGCGGGCCCCAGATCCTCATCCATGGCGCGGAAGGCGATGGCCTTGAGGCGGGCGCCATCGGCCGAGGACAGGATGCAGCGCACATGGTTGCCGCCCACCACGTCGGCCCGCACGATGCGGGCGTCGGCCACGGCCAGGCGCGGTTCGGAATTGCCGGTGCCGAAGGGGCCCAGGCGGGTGATGTGGCCCAGCAGGTCGGCGGAGGCGCCGCGCACCGACACCACGCCGTCCAGGTGCAGGGTGGGCACCAACGGGCCCTGCCCGGCTGTCTGCTGCGCAATACGGTCGGCCAGGAAGGCGCGCAGGTCGGCCAGCCTGTCCTCCGCCACGGTGAACCCCGCCGCCATGGCGTGGCCGCCGCCGGCCATCAGCAGGCCGGCCTGGCGGGCGGCGATGACGGCCGAGCCCAAGTCGATGCCCCGGACCGAGCGGCCCGAGGCCTTGCCGATGCCGCCCTCCAGCGCCACCACGCAGGCCGGCACGCCATAGCGCTCCTTGAGGCGGGAGGCGACGATGCCGATGACGCCCGGATGCCAGCCCGCCCCCGCGATCACCAGCGCCCCGGCGCCGGCCCCAGGGCTGAGCAAGGCATCGGTGGCGGCCTGCGCCTCCACCAAGGCGATGGCCTCTTCCAGCACCAGGGCCTCGATGGCCCGGCGCTCGGCGTTCAGGGTGTGCAACTGGGCCGCCAGGTCGCGCGCCTCCACCGGGTCCTCGGTGGACAGCAGGCGGGTACCGAGGTCGGCGCGGCCCACCCGGCCGCCGGCATTGACGCGCGGCCCCAGAATGTAGCCGGCGTGGTAGGCGTCCATGCGTTCATTGATGCCGGCGACATCGGCCAGGGCCGCCAGACCCGGGTTGTTGCGGCGGCTCATCACCTTCAGGCCCTGCGCCACCAGGGCACGGTTCAGGCCCACCAGGGGCACCACGTCGCAAACGGTGCCCAACGCCACCAGGTCCAGCCAGCCCATGAGGTCAGGCTCCGCCCGGTTGGCGTACCAGCCGGTGGCGCGCAGGACCCGGTTGACCGCCACCACCAGCAGGAAGCTGACGCCCACCGCCGCCAGGGTGCCCAGGCGGTCGGTCACGGTCTCGTCGAGGCGGTTGGGGTTCACCACGGCGTGAGCCTGGGGCAGGGCCGGTTCCGCCTTGTGATGATCGACGACGATAACCTCCAGCCCGGCCTGCGCGGCGGCGGCCAGGGGCTCGAACGAGGTCACGCCGCAATCGACCGTGATGACCAGGTCCACCCCCGCCTCGCGCAGGCGCAGCAGCGCCGGGGCGTTGGGGCCGTAGCCTTCATTGATGCGGTCGGGGATGTAGGCCTGGATGTTGGCGCCAACGGCACGGAAGAAGCGCACCAGCAAGGCGGAGGAGGTGGCGCCATCGACGTCGTAGTCACCGAAGACGGCCAAGTGCCGGCCGCGCCGGACGGCATCGGCCAGATGCTCCGCCGCTGCCTGCATGTCCAGCAGGGCGTGCGGATCGGGCAGGAAGCGTTTCAGCGTGGGGCCCAGGAAATCCTCGGCCTGGTCCAGGTCGACGCCACGGGCCGCCAGGACCCGCCCCACCAGCTCCGGCAGGCCGCCGCGCTGGGCATGGGCCAGGGCCAGTCGCTCGTCATGCGGGCGGGCCAGCCAGCGCCGGCCGGTGGCGGACCGCGAGACCCCCAACAGGGGACGAGACTCGCCAGCCGGGATGTCCCCAGCCGGCGAGCCCACGAACGTTATATTATTCTGCATCCGGAATGAATTTGGTCTTGGTGCGGAGATTGTGGTGCGCCTCAACATAGCGCACCGTGCCGCTCTTCGACCGCATAATCACCGAATGGGTGTACGCGCCGCCGGGGAAACGGCGCACGCCGCGCAGCATGGTGCCGGTGGTCACGCCGGTGGCGGCGAACATGACGTTGCCGCTGGCCAGATCCGTCAGCTCGTACTTGCGGTCCAGGTCGGTGACGCCCCAGCGCTTGGCGCGGGCGCGTTCGTCGTCGTTGCGGAACAGCAGGCGGCCCTGCATCTGGCCGCCGATGCAGCGCAGGGCGGCGGCGGCCAACACGCCTTCCGGCGCGCCGCCGGAACCGACATAGAGGTCGATGCCGCTATCGGGCTGCGAGGTGGAGATGACGCCGGACACGTCGCCGTCGCCGATCAGCATGATGCGGGCGCCGGCGGCGCGCACGCGGGCGATCAGTTCGCGGTGGCGGGGGCGGTCCAGGATGCAGACCACCAGCTCCTCCACCGTGGCATGCTTGGCCAGGGCCAGGTTCTTCAGATTGGTCTCGATCTTCTCATCGATGTCGACCACGCCCTGGGGCAGGCCGGCGCCGACGGCGATCTTATCCATGTAGACATCGGGGGCGTTCAGGAAGCCGCCCGATTCCGCCATGGCGATGACCGCCAGGGCGTTGGGGCCGCCGGTGGCGGTAATGGTGGTGCCTTCCAGCGGATCGAGCGCGATGTCGATCTTGGGGCCGTGGCCGCTGCCCACCTTCTCACCGATGTACAGCATCGGCGCCTCGTCGCGCTCACCCTCGCCGATCACCACGGTGCCGTCGATGGCCAGGCTGTTCAAGGCCTTGCGCATGGCGTCCACGGCGGCCTGGTCGGCGGCCTTCTCATCACCGCGGCCCATCAACAGCGACGCGGACAAGGCGGCCGCCTCGGTCACGCGCACCGCTTCCAGGGCCAGGTTGCGGTCCATCACCAGGCTGATGTCGCCCTTCGGATCGACGGGCGCCTCGATAGCCTTGCTCATAGTCATCTTCCCCTGAGTCTGTTTGCCGTCGGACCCCTTATTATAAGGACGGGGTCCGTGACGGTGGTGTGTCAATAATCCTCGATACGGATCATGCGCGGGGTTTCCTGAACCGCGTCCAGCCCGCCTATGACGGCCAGGGCGCGCAACATGGCCACTTCTTCCGTATCGTGGGTGGTCAGCACCACCGGAACAGCCTCACCCGGCGCCCGCCCCCGCTGCAGAAACGACTCCATGGAGACGTTCTGGTCGCGCAGGGCTGCGGCGACGTCGGCGATGACGCCCGGACGGTCGACCACCATGAGGCGCACATAATACCGTCCGCGCCGCGCCGACAAGGGGGCAGGAGTCAGGGGTGCCAGCTGGCTGGCGGGTACGGCGAAGGTCGGGGTGCGCCGGCCGATGGCGATATCCACCAGATCGGCGACCACGGCGGAGGCGGTCGGCCCGGCCCCGGCGCCGCGCCCGACCAGCGCCACCTTGTCGGCGAAATCGCTGTCGGCGACCACGGCGTTGAACACCCCGTCGGTGGCGGCGATGAGGGAACCGACCGGCACCATGCAGGGGTTCACCCGCTGTTCGATGCCCTTGTCCGTCCGCCGGGCGATACCCAGCAACTTGATGCGATAGCCCAGCTGCCCGGCGTAGTCGATGTCCAGCGCCGAGATGTGGCGGATGCCCTCGACATGCACGTTGGCGAAGTCCACCCGCGTGCCGAAGGCGACGGAGGTGAGGATGGCCAGCTTGTGTGCCGCGTCCACGCCATCGATATCGAAACTGGGGTCGGCCTCGGCATAGCCCTTGGCCTGGGCCTCGGCCAGGACGTCGCCGAAGTCGCGGCCCGTGGTCCGCATCTCGGTCAGGATGTAGTTGCAGGTGCCGTTCAGGATGCCGTGCACCTCGCGCACCTGGTTCGCGGCCAGGCCTTCGCGCAGGCCCTTGATGACGGGGATGCCGCCGGCCACGGCCGCCTCGAACGCCAGGGTCAGGCCCTGGGCTTCGGCCTGGGTGGCCAGCGCCGTGCCGTGGTGGGCCAGCAGCGCCTTGTTGGCGGTGACCACATGCTTGCCATGGGCCAGCGCGGTTTCAACGGTGCGGGCGGCGATGCCGTCCGACCCGCCGATCAATTCCACCACCACGTCGACCTGATCGTCCGCCGCCAGGTCGGCGGCATTGTCGTACCAGCGCACGGACGAGAGGTCGACGCCCCGGTCACGGGCACGGTCGCGGGCGCTGACGGCCGTGACCACCAGTGGCCGGCCGCTGCGCCGGACCAGCAGGTCGCCCTGGGTGGCGAGCACCTTCAGGACCCCGGCGCCAACGGTGCCAAGACCCGCGATGCCCACGCGCAGCGGTGCCGTCCCCATGCTTTCCCCCTTATCGACCGCAACCATCAGACTTAGACCACTTTTTTGGAGGCAGCTTCGCCACCGTTGCCGGTCCGGTGCAGGAAGGCCCGGATGTTGCGGCAGGCTTGGCGGATGCGCTGGACGTTTTCCACCAGGCCGAAACGGACATGCTCGTCGCCATACTCGCCGAAGCCGATGCCAGGGGACACGGCAACCTGCGCCTCCTGCAGCAGCAGCTTGGAGAATTCCAGCGAGCCCATGGCGCGGAAGGGCTCGGGAATGCGGGCCCAGACGAACATGGTGGCGGCCGGCGGCGGCACGTCCCAGCCGGCGGCGGCCAATCCGTCGATCAGGGCATCGCGGCGCGCCTTGTACATCTGGCGGATTTCCTCCACGCAGTCCTGCGGCCCGTTCAGCGCGGCGGTGGCCGCCACCTGGATGGGGGTGAAGGCGCCGTAGTCGACGTAGGACTTGAACTTGGCCAGCGCGCCGATGAGCTTCTTGGAGCCCACGCCGAAGCCCACGCGCCAGCCCGGCATGTTGTAGGTCTTGCTGAGGCTGTTGAATTCCACCGTGATGTCGCGCGCCTCGGGGATCTGCAGGATGGACGGCGGCGGGTTGCCATCGAAATAGATCTCGGCGTACGCGATGTCCGACAGGATGTAGATGCCGTGCTTCAGGCACAGCTCCACGATCGGGCGATAGAAATCCAGCGTGACCGTCTGCGTCGTCGGGTTGGCCGGGAAACTGACGATGACGGCGATGGGCTTGGGCACCGAATGGCGGATGGCGCGTTCCAGCGTCTCCACGAAATTGTCCACGCCGTCCACCACCGGGATGTGCCGCAGGGCGGCGCCCGCCAACATGAAGCCGAAGGGGTGGATGGGGTAGGAGGGGTTGGGCACCAGGATGACGTCGCCCGGGCTGGTGATGGCCTGGGCCAGGTTGGCCAGGCCCTCCTTGGAGCCGATGGTGACGCAGGCCTCCGTCTCCGGGTCGATATCGACGTCGAATCGGCGCTTGTAGTAGGCGGAAATCGCCTTGCGCAGGCCGGGGATGCCGCGCGACATGGAATAGCGGTGTGTCTTGGGATTGCGCACGGCCTCTACCAGCTTTTCCACGATGTGGGGCGGGGTGGGCTGGTCGGGGTTGCCCATGCCGAGGTCGATGATGTCCTCACCAGCCGCGCGAGCTCGCGCCTTCATCGCGTTCACTTCGGCGAACACATAGGGCGGCAGGCGCTTAATGCGGTGGAACTCTTCGTTCATGGGACGGTCTGTACCGATTTCGGGGTGGATGGGAGACATGGTGGCCGATGGGGTTGTATCGTCCCGGCCGAAACCGGGCGACAGCAATTTCCACAGGGCGGGCATCCCGTTTCAAGACATTTGCTTACAAGAACGCCCGCACCCAGCTAATTTTCCGCCCCAATCCTGCCCCCACGGCCCGCGAGGGGCCCGGGATGTGCCGGATCAGTTCTGGGGGGTCTGGCTGGTGCCGTTGGCGGCGGGGGCACCAGCCTGGCTAGCCGCGGCGCCGGTGGCGGCACGGGCGGGGGTGGCGGCAGGGGCGGCCACGGGGGCGGCCGGAACGGCATCGGGCACGCGGCCCGGCACGGCGGGCGGCGCGCTGGGCACCACCGGCATCTTGCTCTGGCTGGGCGCGGCCTGGCCGCCGGCGGACGGGCCGCCGAACAGCGCGTTGGACGAGGTGGCGCGCTGCACCGACTGCTGGTCGGGGGAGGCCTGGTACTTGTTCAGGTCCGTGGCGATGGAGTCCGCCGCCGTCCGGTCGGCCAGCAGGGCGTCCATGTCCTTCTGCCGCGTCGCGGGATCGGGCACGTTCTTCGGCCGCTCGGGCACCGAGGCCAGGTTGGGCCACACGTCGGGCGGCGGCCCCACGCGGCGCACCGGCCGCTCACCCAGCAGCAAGGCCTTGCTGCTGGCGTCATTCGCCATGGGCTCAGGATCCTCAGGCCCGTCGTGGAACATGGCCTGGGGCACCAGCTGCCCGGCGCATCCGCCCAAATTCAACCCGGCACCCGCCAGCACCAGCGCCAGCAGGCCCCGGCCGGCCAGGACGCGCGCGCCCGCGACGGCACCGGCGGCGCCCAGGGGCGCGCCCCGGTGGGGGCGGAAACGGTTGGGATGACCTTTCTGGGTGCTTGCACCCGTGGGCCGTGCGTCAGCGTCGGTGAAAATCATGGCCGGATCGTGTATGAAATCCCCACGGGCCGCAAGCGCCGTGACCAGCCGTAACCCAGCCTTCTTACGGCGGCGGAACGGGCGGGCGCCCCCGGCGGACCCGCGCGGAACACCGCGCGCGGGCGCCGCTTCCATAAGAACAGCCCCCCTGGTAATCGAGGCGAAGGAACAAGAAAGCATGGCCGATACCCCGCCCAAGCGTACCCGGTCCCCGCGTGTTTCCAAGACTGCCCCCGAAACCGTCCCCCCCGCCCCGACTCAGCCGAAGGCCACCGCGAAAGCCGCCGTGACGAAGGCAGCGGCGCCCAAGACCCCGGCGCGCACGGCCGCGCCCAAGCCCGCTGTCGCCAAGCCCGCCGTCACCAAGTCCGCTGTCGCCAAGACGGCCGCAGCCAAGACGGCCCCGGCAAAGACAGCGCCGGCGAAGCCGGCCGCCGCAAAGACCGCCGCCCCGCCTCAGGCACCCGCCCGCACGGCCGCGGCGAAGACCAAGGTGGCGCGCGCCGCGCCCATCGCCCCGCCCGTGCCGGGCGCGCCGCACCTGAAGGCGCATAAGAACCTGACGCGGGAACCGCTGGCGCCCGTGCCCGTGGCCGGCGTGACGGCGGAGAAGGCGAAGGCGGCCCCGGTGGCGGCGAAACAGCCGGCCAAGGCCGCCGCCGCCACGGCCGCCGCTGTGGCCGCCAAGGCGCCGCGCCGCAAGGCCGCCCCCCTGCCCCCCAGCGTGGTGATGCCAGCCGCCGCCGCGGCGCCGGAAGCGCCGAAGCCGCCCCCCTTCCCGCCGGTCCAGGCGCCCACGGTGGAGGCGCCCACGGCGGCGGCCAAGCCCGGGGCCAGGGACACCGCCAAGGACGGCTCGAATGGCGAGGTCCGCCTGCCCGACCCCGTGGAAATGACGCTGGCCATGAACCGCCTCGCGGAGCAGGCGCAGCGGTTGGTGGCCGATTTCGTGGCCCGCCAGGCGCAGACACCGGCCGACGGCACCGCCGCGGCCGACCCCATGTCCATTGCAGCCCCCTTTGGCGCCGCCCCCTTCAGCAGCCTGCCGGCCAACCTGTCCAACCTGGATCCGTTCAACCTGGGCGGCGCCTTCATGGAAATGACGGCCCGGCTGATGGCCGACCCGAACCGCCTGTTCGAGGCGCAGTTGGGCCTATGGCAGGACTACATGGCCCTGTGGCAGCGCACGGCCCAGCGCCTGATGGGTGAGGAAGCGGAGCCGGTCATCAGCCCGGCCAAGGAGGACAAGCGTTTCAAGGACAAGTCCTGGGAGGAAAGCGCCGTCTTCGATTTCATCAAGCAGTCCTACCTGCTGACCGCCAAGTATGTGCAGACCGCCGTGCGGGGGGTGGAGGGGCTGGAGGGCAAGACCGCCAAGAAGGTGGATTTCTTCACCCGCCAGTTCGTGGACGCGCTGTCGCCCAGCAACTTCCCCCTGACCAATCCCGAGGTGCTGCGCGTCACGCTGGAGACGGGCGGCGACAACCTGCTGAAGGGCCTGGAGAATCTGCTGAGCGACCTGGAGCGCGGCCGGGGCCAGCTGGCCATTTCCATGACCGACTATTCGGCGTTCGAGGTGGGGCGCAACATCGCCGTCACCCCGGGCAAGGTCGTCTTCCAGAACGACCTGATGCAGTTGATCCAGTACGCGCCATTGACGGAGACGGTGCACAAGACGCCGCTGCTGATCATCCCGCCCTGGATCAACAAGTTCTACATCCTGGACCTGAAGCCGGCCAATTCACTGATCCGCTGGCTGACGGAGCAGGGCCACACCGTCTTCGTCATCTCCTGGGTCAATCCCAATGAGAAGCTGGCCGCCAAGGATTTCGAGGACTACATGGTCGAGGGGCCGCTGGCCGCGCTGGACGCCATCAAGGACGCCACCGGCGAGGAGGGCGTGAACGCCATCGGCTATTGCATCGGCGGCACCCTGCTGTCGGGCACCCTGGCCTATATGACGGCCAAGAAGGACGCGCGCATCAAGAGTGCCATGTACCTGGTGACCCTGACCGATTTCACCGACGTGGGCGAGCTGTCGGTGTTCATCGACGAGGAACAGCTGGGCGCGCTGGAGTCCCGCATGAAAAGCCGGGGCTACCTGGACGGCCAGTCCATGGCCACCACGTTCAACATGTTGCGCTCAAACGACCTGATCTGGTCCTTCGTGGTCAACAACTATCTGCTGGGCAAGGACCCCTTCCCCTTCGACCTGCTGTACTGGAATTCTGACAGCACCCGCATGCCGCCGGCCATGCACAGCTTCTACCTGCGCAACATGTACCAGAAGAACCTGCTGGTGCGGCCGGGCGGCATCACCCTGAAGGGCGTGCCCATCGACCTGCGCACCATCAAGACGCCCACCTTCATGCTGTCCACCCGCGAGGATCACATCGCGCCGTGGAAAAGCACCTATGCCGCCACCCAGCTCTATGGCGGGCCGGTGAAGTTCGTCCTGGCGGCCTCCGGCCACATCGCCGGCGTGGTCAACCCGCCGGCGGCCAACAAGTACAGCCACTTCCTGAACGACGCCCTGCCGGCCACGCCAGACGAATGGCTGGCCGGCACCACCCAGGTGCCCGGCAGCTGGTGGCCCGTCTACGCCGACTGGCTGGCGCCGTACGCCGGCCCGCAGGTGCCGGCCCGCACGCCGGGTGACGGCAAGCTGAAGCCCATCGAGGACGCCCCCGGCAGCTATGTGAAGGTGCGGGTGGTGGAGTAAGTCGAAGCGGCGTCGACACAGGGACCGAAAATCCCCCGTGTCGACGGCTTTTCCTTGATCATGATTCCTCCAGCCGGGCCACTGGCTTGGCGATCCCGGCCTCGAAATCCTTGAAGCGGACCCGCATCTCGACCTGGCCACCCAAGGCTTCGATATACGCCAGCAGGGTGCTGAGCTTGATGTCGTCGCGGGCTTCCAGCCGGGAAATCGCCGCCTGATTGACGTGCAGTTCCTCCGCGAGCGTCACCTGGGCCACCCCCAACAAGGCACGCACGTCCCGCAGCCACAAGGGAGTTGGCGTCTCATTCCCCAAGGCCAACTGGGCCACGCGCCGCGCCGCCATCTGCGGCTCGGCATAGCGTTCGTCCGGCTTCTCGCCATAGCCCTCGTTGGGGGAGGAGAACAGCCCGAAGCCGAACCCCGGGCGCCATAGGACCGTGGCCGCGTAGGGATCGCGCGCGATGTCGATCCACCAAGAGCCGGTAGCCTCATGCGGCGCATCGAAGGAGACGGTCGTGCCCGGCAACAGCACGGCCAATTCCTGTTTAAAAGCCACCAGATCAGCGTTCATCATGAACCCTTCCCCTCTGACGGAGCGCCAGGCTTACGAAGCAGACAGGTTCCATCCAGCCTTACGATCTCGATGGCGCCATCCACACCCACCAGCGTGTTGTGTCCCCGGTTGCGGTAGCGCCGCCAGCCATCACGCCCCGGCACCAATCGCGCCGCATCGGCCTGGGGCGGATACATACGGCCATCCGCCTGCCAATTGGCCGGGTCATGCGGCACCCCGGCATGCTCATCTTCGACCCCATTCAGCACGGCTGACAGCAACGCCAAGGCCCCGTCCGCGTCAGCAGCCGGAGGGGCCACCGCCAAACGTTCCAGGAAAAGCTGAAACCGCTGGGTCTTGGCTAGCACCATTCCATTCCCTGCAGATCATATTCCCTTGAGAGCATATGATCAATACTATGGGAATCGGCGTACGATTTCCACTCCACCGCCCTCTCACCCCCCTTCGCGCCTGCGTCGCCGGAACTCCGCCACCTTGGCCTTGGTGCCGCAGCCTTTCATGGAGCACCAGCGGCGGTCGCCGGCACGGGAGGTGTCGACGAAGAACAGGGTGCAGGTGGGTGATTGGCATTGCCGGATGTGCGCCGTCGCCGCCCCGCCGAACAGGTGCACCGCCTCGCGCGCCACGGTGGCGATGAAGGCCGTCATGGGGCCGTTGAGCGCCACGGCCGCCGTGGAACCCGCCAGCGCCAGAGCGGGTGTCGCCGCCGGCAGGGCGGCCACCTGGTTCAGCACATCCAACGCCGAATCGAGGCTGCCGCCGGGCGGGCCGCTGCCGCCATGCCGATGGACGGCCAGATCGTAAATGGCCTCGCGCAGGCGCCGGGCCAGCGCCAAATCCCCCTCGTCCGCCGGCGGTGCCGTGTCGGTCAGGCCCGCCGCCACCATCCAGCGCCGCACATCCTCCGGCGTCGCCAGCAGCTCACGTGGCGCCGGCTTCAGCCGCGCCTGCAGGGTGGCCGGCAGGTCGATGGCCGGGCAGCCGCCCCGGAAGCGGAAGCCGTCGCGTTCTTCCGTTAGGACGTCATTCTGTCTCATGTAACCGTATTGACAGGTTTCACAGATAAGAGCAACTATCGCCCCACTGAAACCTGATTAACTGGTTACATGAGAGAGGACGCGACCATGCGTTTCGACAAGAGGCTGTCCGCCCTGGCCGTGCTGGCTGCCCTGGGCACATCCGCCGCCGCCCCGGCTGCCGACCTGGCCTCGCTGGAGGGTACCTGGGTGATGGATGCCGCCTATGAGATCCATGCCGACGGCAGCCGTACGACCAACTACGGCGAACACCCGCTGGGCCTGCTGACCGTCGATTCGGCCGGGCGCTACAACATGCAGATCTTCCGGGTGGGCCGGCCCGCCTTCGCCAGCGGTGTGAAGGCCCAGGGAACGGCGGAGGAGTACCGGCAGGCCGTCCTGGGCTCCAGCACTCACTTCGGCACCGTCCGGATCGACCGGGAGCATCACCAGCTGGTGTTCGACGTGCAGGCGGCGTCATTCCCCAATTGGGAAGGCAAGCGGCAGGTGCGCGACTACACCTATGACGGCGGGCTGCTGAGCTATGGCGTGCCGGCCAGCGCCTCGGGCGACGGCACCGTGGCCTATTCGGTGTGGCGCAAGGCGCCGTGACCCCAGGCCGCACGACAGGTGGCCGCACGACAGGTGGCCGCACGACAGGATGTGGACCGCGCCCGGCCTTGTGAAGCCACCCCGAGTCGCTTACAAGAGAGGCCCATGTCCATCCTGACCCCCTTCCTCTGCCTGTTCCTGCCCTTCCTGCTGGCGCTTGGCCTGGTGGGGGCGGCCACCTGGTGGCTGAAACGCCGCCAAGTCATGGATCAGCCCAACGAGCGGTCCAGCCACACCCTGCCCACGCCGCGCGGCGGCGGGCTGGGTGTCGTGCCGGCCCTGCTGGGCGCCTGGGCCGTGACCGGCCTGCTGGCGGGGGACATGGACACGCTGTGGCCCACCATCGCCGCCGCGCTGGCCCTGGCTGTCATTTCCTGGGCCGATGATTTGGGTGGCGTGCCGCCCGGCTGGCGCCTGCTGGCCCAGGTGCTGGCCGTGGCCGTGGGCCTGTCGGCCCTGCCGCCGGAAGCCCTGGTGTTCCAGGGTTGGCTGCCGCATTGGCTGGACCGTTTCGTGGCCGGCCTGGCCTGGGTGTGGTTCGTCAACCTGTTCAATTTCATGGACGGCATCGACGGCATCAGCGCGGTGGAAACCCTGTGCCTGGGCCTGGGGCTGGCCGCCGCCTACTTCGCCGCCGGCCTGATGGGGTTCATGAGTTCCTACGCCCTGGCGCTGGCCGGCGTGGCCTTGGGCTTCATCGCCTGGAACTGGCACCCGGCCCGCGTCTTCCTGGGTGACGTCGGCAGCGTGCCCCTGGGCTTCCTGTCCGGCTGGCTGCTGCTGCGCGCGGCGGGCGACGGGCTGTGGCTGCCGGCCCTGATCCTGCCGCTGTACTACCTCAGCGACGCCACCCTGACCCTGGCCAAGCGCCTGTGGCGGCGGGAACCGGTGTGGCAGGCCCACCGCCAGCACTTCTACCAGCAGGCCGTACGCCGCCTGGGCCGGCACGACCTGGTGGCCCTGGCCATCCTGGCCGCCAATGCCGCCCTGGCCGCCAGCGCCATCCTGTCCTTCACCGACCCCAGCTGGGTGGTGGTGGCGCCCCTCACCGTCGTGGCCCTGCTGGCCTGGATGGCCCACGCCAAGACAGCCCCCAAGGGCCAGGCGGACGGCGGCGCCGCCTGAGTCCGCTGCCGCTTAACAGGTTCCTTACCCAGCCTTGAGATGAGCGGGAAGCGGACCTTCAAAAATTTAAGTTTGCTTGGGCCGACAAATCGCCTAAATACAGAGTCCGCGACGCACCCGCACGTGCCACTGGCCCCTGGGTTCCGGTCATTGAACATGGCCCGGGCCCTTGGATGGTTAAGCAACGACGTTAGGCGTCCTTTTTAAGCAGATCCGGCCGAAGTGACTGGGCCGGGCCTTGAGAGGGAACCAACATCATGCTTTCCACCATAAAACGGGCGGTGAAGCGGTAAGCCCCTTCTGGTCCTGACGCGTCTGTTGACGCTTTGAGGTCTTAAGGTCGATGGATCGACCCGATGGCCCGGCAATCACGGCGCTAGACCAGATCATTCCCCTTCCCACCGATCGCTGACGTTGAACGGCCCCTGGCGCCACCGCCATGCCCGCTTCCCCGCGCGGTCCCTGGTTCAGCCGAATGAAGCCGGCTCCCCATACGCCCGAGGGCGACGACGGGGCCGGACAGGGGTATTGTTATGGCCTATCGTTTCCGTTCCGCCGTCTCTCCCCTGCGCCGCGTGCGCGCGCAGGCCCTTGCCTCCGCCATTCCCACGCCCGCCCCCACCGTGGACAGCCTGGTCGCCAGCCTGGCCCCGGCGGAGCCGATGCACTGCCTGCGCCCGCGCCAGGTCGCCGCCAACGCGCGTGACTTCATCGCCGCCTTCCACGACGCCGTGGAACAGGCCCTGGGCGATGGCGCGCGGGGCGCCGTCATGTACGCGGTGAAGTGCAACCCCGACCCCACCATGCTGCGCGCCCTGACAGAGGGCGGCCTGCGCCATTTCGACTGCGCCTCCCCCGCCGAGATCCGCCTGGCCCGCCAGATGTACCCGTCGGCCGCCGTGCACTACATGCACCCGGTGAAGAACCGCGCCGCCATCCGCGCCGCCTATTTCGAGCAGTCGGTGCGCGACTTCTCGCTCGATTCGGCCGATGAGTTGGCCAAGATCGTCGAGGTGGTCGCCGAGGGAAGCTTTGTGGGGGGCGCGCCTGGCGCCGACGGCGTGGACGCCCGCCTGGATCCGGTGGCGGCGGACCTGGGCCTGATGATTCGGTTGGGCATGCCCAAGGGCCAGGCCGCCTATGACCTGTCGGCCAAGTTCGGCGCCGCCTTCGACGAGGCGGTGGCCCTGCTGCGCGCCGCCCGGCCGCTGGCCATGCGCGTGGGCGTCTGCTTCCACGTCGGTTCCCAGTGCATGGACCCGCAGGCCTATACCCGGGCGCTGGCCATTGCCGACGCCGTGGTGAAGGCCGCCGGCGTCGCCATCGACGTGGTGGACGTGGGTGGCGGCTTCCCCGCCCGCTACCCCGACATGGACCCGCCCCCGCTGGCCGACTACATGGCCGCCATCCGCGACGGCCTGGTGGCCATGGATCTGGCGCCGAACGTGCAGGTGTGGTGCGAGCCGGGCCGAGCCCTGGTCGCCACCGGCGCCTCGGTCGTCGTCCAGGTGGAACGCCGCCGGGGCTCGGAGCTTTTCATCAATGATGGCGCGTATGGCAGCCTGGCCGACGCCGGCGCCTTGGGCATGCGGTTCCCCGTGCGCCTGATTCGCCCGACGCAGGCCGAGGCGCTGCAGGAGTTCAGCTTCTGGGGCCCCACCTGCGACAGCGCCGACTATATGCGCGGTCCCTTCCTGCTGCCCGCCGACATCCGCGAGGGCGACTGGATCGAGATCGGTCAGCTGGGCGCCTACGGCGCCGCCTTGCGCACGGCCTTCAACGGCTTCGACCAGGCCCGCCTGGTGGAGGTCCGCGACGCCCCGCTGGTGGCGACCGCAGGCCTGGTCTCCGCCCCGGTTCGGCGGAATTCGCGATACGGCATATTGCGTCGCCGCATCGCTTGAGGCAAACACGGCGCTCTTAATTCAACAGAGGGGCCGGCGCCCGTGAAGGAACGCCGGCGAATTCGCGACAGCAACAGACGGTCGGTCAACCGTTGGTAAAGCCCGGAGAGTTAACTATGTCCCATTCCGTGAAACATGCCGCCATCCCCGGGCGACTTTATATCATCGGTTTCGGCAGTATCGGCCAAGGCGTGCTTCCCCTGGTGCTGCGGCACCTGGACATCACCGCCGACCGCATCACCATCATCACGGCCGACGCGCGCGGCCGGGACGAGGCGGCGCACTACCGGGTGGATTTCCAGATCCGCCCGCTGACCCGCGACAATCACCGCGACATCCTGGTGCCCCTGCTGCGCAAGGGCGACTTCGTGCTGAACCTGTCGGTCGACGTCTCCTCCCTGGCGCTGGTGGAACTGTGCCAGGAGGCCGGCGCCTTCTACCTCGACACCTGCATCGAACCCTGGGTGGGCGGCTACACCGACCCCGGCCTGTCGCCGTCGCTGCGCAGCAACTACGCCCTGCGCGAGGCGGCGCTGGAGCTGAAGACGCGCTACCCCGGCGGCCCCACCGCCGTGCTGACCCACGGCGCCAACCCGGGGCTGGTGTCGCACTTCATGAAGCAGGCGCTGCTGAACATCGCCCAGGACAACGGCCTGGACGTGGCCGTGCCCACCACGCGTGACGGCTGGGCCCGCCTGGCCCAGCGCCTGGACATCAAGACCGTGCACGTGGCCGAGCGCGACACCCAGGTGGCCGACCGCCCGCGCGAGCGGGGCGAGTTCGTCAACACCTGGTCCATCGACGGCTTCGTCAGCGAAGGCTGCCAGCCGGCGGAGCTGGGCTGGGGCACGCATGAGCGCCACTTCCCCGCCGATGGCCAGCAGCACGACTTCGGCAGCCAGGCGGCCATCTTCCTGAACCGCCCGGGCATCAGCACCAAGGTGCGCACCTGGACGCCCATGGAAGGGCCCTTCCACGGCTTCCTGGTCACCCACAACGAGGCCATCTCCATCGCCGACTATTTCACTGCGCGGAACGAGGACGGCAGCGTCGCCTATCGCCCGACCTGCCACTATGCCTATCACCCCTGCGATGACGCCATCACCTCGATCCATGAGTTCGTGGGCAAGGGCTATGTGCAGCAGGAGCGGCAGCGCCTGCTGATGACCGAGATCGTCGATGGTATCGACGAGCTGGGCGTGCTGCTGTGCGGCCACGAGAAGGGTGCCTACTGGTACGGCTCGCAGCTGACCGTGGCCGAGGCGCGCGAGCTGGTGCCCTACAACAACGCCACCAGCCTGCAGGTCTGCGCCACCGTCCTGGGCGGCATGGTCTGGGCCCTGGAGAACCCCACGCAGGGCCCGGTCGAGGCCGACGAGGTCTCGTTCGAACGGGTCATGGAAATCGCCACGCCCTACCTGGGGCCCGTGGTCGGCGTCTACACCGACTGGACCCCCCTGGACGGCCGCGAGACCCTGTTCCCCGAAGACCTGGACCGCGGCGACGCCTGGCAGTTCAAGAACGTGCGGGTGGTGTGAGGGGGCAAGAACCCCCTCCCTTCCTGGCCTTAAGGGGTTGGCATAAACCCGAACAAGGTCAGGAAGTCGCGAACGGTTAGAATCTTGGTGCCTTCGAACCGCCGCAAACTTAACAAGTCCTGTTTATCGCCAGTAATCAGGAAGTCCGCGCCACCCGCCACTGCGGTGGCCAGCAGGTAATTGTCAAAGGGATCGGGCGAAGCGGAGACTGTCGGCAAAGGCCCCACAATCTCAGCAATCCCCCGCAGGTCGTTGATCAACTGGCCCGCCACCGTCGGCGCCAACCGCGCCCTTATTTTGGGGTAGCGGGTGACACGCATAAGTTCATCCAACTGATACGCGTGGCATTTGAACGTGACCGTTCAAATGCTCCCTCAATTGCCGGGCGGCGGACATCCGTCCGCCTAGGCTCGTCCTCGCTGCGCCCTCCGGTGCTCGCTCCGGCGGCCCCGGTCGGGGCCTACAGCGACACGAGTCACCATCTCGTGCCGCTGGTATGAGTCTCAGAAACGAGCAGGCTAAACCGCCATTCCCGCCAGAGGGTCACCACGCGTGCCGGCAGCGAGGCCTTTGCCAGCAGCGCGCTGATGAGGACGTTGGTATCAACGACGACGCGCCCCGGTCAGTCAGGCTTTGTGCGTGTGATCTTGGCGGGTCGCTGTGACGGCTTCGCGAAGCAGATCCTCAAGATCATCCGGCGGCATGTCATCGAACCCGCCACGAGCCTCCGCCATGGTCTGTTCGAATACCCGCCACTTGACCGCCTCCTCGATGAACTTGGAGAGGTCCCCTTTCTTCATGCCCCGTTGAGCCAAGAAAGTACGAACGGCGATATCGGTCTTTTTTGAAACCGAAACGCTCCAGCGTGTGGTTTCAGAGGAGATATCGGACATGGCGCGGCCCATAGGCGGATAAGCTCATAAGAGTATAAGCGCTTACCTGAGAAATGCGAGAGCCTCCGCCGTAAAGCTTCTCCCGCCGGTGAAGCCACCACTCGACAGGGGGCCGCATGCCCCCTCCCCGGCGGGCGCGGGGCTTAAACAATTGCGTGCGCAGCGGCCAGCGATTAAAGACCCGTAACGGGCACTGTCGCCCTTTCGACGCCCGGGACCCTTCTGCATTATGACTGACAGCGCCGACGAGGCCATTGCGGCCAAGGCCCTGCTGCCGGCCGGCTTGCGCGATCTTTTGCCGCCCGCCGCCCAGCATGAGGCCCGCATCGTGGAACAGCTGATGGCGGATTTCGGCCGCCATGGGTATGACCGGGTCAAGCCGCCGCTGATCGAGTTCGAGGAGGGCTTGCTGGCCGGCCCCGGCGCCAAGCTGGCGCACCAGACCTTCCGCCTGATGGACCCGGTGTCCCAGCGCATGATGGGCCTGCGCGCCGACATGACGCTGCAGGTCGCGCGCATCGCCCAGACCCGCCTGGCCAACGCCCCCCGTCCTCTGCGCCTGTCCTATGCCGGCCAGGTGCTGCGCGTGAAGGGCTCGCAGCTGCGCCATGAGCGCCAGTTCGGCCAGGTGGGCGTGGAACTGATCGGCAGCCTGCGCGCCGAGGCCGACGCCGAGATCGTGCTGCTGGCCATGGAAGCCCTGACCAACCTGGGCGCCGAGGGCCTGACCGTGGACCTGACGGTGCCCACCCTGGTGCCGGCGCTGTTCCGTTCCCTGAACCTGGACGAGGCCACGCAACGCGCCGCGCGCGAGGCGCTGGACCATCGCGACGCCGCCGGCCTGGCCGCCATCGGCGGAGCCGCCGCCGGGCTGCTGGGCCGCGTCATGGCCTGCTGCGGCAACGCCCCCGCCGCCGTGGAGGCCCTGGCCGCCGTAGAATTGCCGGCGGAAGCTGAAGCGGAGCGCCAGCGCCTGGCCACGGTGGTGGAGCTGATCGTCAGCGCCGCCCCCCAAGTGCAGATCACCATCGATCCCGTGGAACAGCGCGGGTTCGAGTATCAGACCGGCGTCAGCTTCACCGTCTTCGCCCGCGGCGTGCGGGGCGAGATCGGACGCGGCGGCCGTTATCGCACCCTGGCGGGGGAACCCGCCACCGGCTTCACCCTGTTCACCGACACGGTCATCGAGGCCGTGCCCGGCCCGGCGCCGGCCCGCCGCCTGCTGCTGCCCCACGGCACCCCGGCGGCCCAGGCCCAGCGCCTGCGCGAGAAGGGCTGGGACACGGTGGCGGCGCTGGAGCCGCTGCCAGCCAATGGGGACGATGAGCAGGCCGAGGCCAAGCGCCTGGGCTGCAGCCACCTGCTGCGGGACGGCTGGACCGTCGAGGTCTGAGCGTCCATTTGATCTTGGGATCGCGCGGGGGGCCGGCCGGCCGCCCCGCCCTGTATTGAGCGCCGTTTAGAGGGAGAAGCATCATGGCCAATGTCGCGGTCGTCGGCTCGCAATGGGGTGACGAAGGCAAGGGCAAGATCGTCGACTGGCTGTCCAGCCGCGCCGACGTCATCGTCCGTTTCCAGGGCGGCCACAACGCCGGCCACACGCTGGTCATCAACGGCGTCACCTATAAGCTGTCGCTGCTGCCCTCGGGCGTGGTGCGTCCGGGCAAGCTGTCGGTCATCGGCAACGGCGTGGTGGTCGACCCCTGGGCCCTGCTGCGCGAGATCGAGAACATCGCCGCCCAGGGCGTGCAGATCACCCCGGAAAGCCTGATCGTGGCCGAGAACGCCACCCTGATCCTGCCGCTGCACAGCGCGGTGGACAAGGCCCGTGAGGAGGCGCGTGGCGCCGGCAAGATCGGCACCACCGGGCGCGGCATCGGCCCCGCCTATGAGGACAAGGTGGCCCGCCGCGCCATCCGCCTGTGCGACCTAGCCGACGAGGCGGTGCTGGAACACAAGGTCGACCAGCTGCTGTTCCACCACAACGCCCTGCTGCGCGGCCTGAACGCGCCGGAGATCGACCGGGCGGAGCTGCTGGCCCAGTTGCGTGAGATCGCGCCGCGCATCCTGCCCTACAGCGCCGTCGTCTGGCAGCGCCTGGAAGAGGCCCGCGCCCAGGGCAAGCGCATCCTGTTCGAAGGCGCCCAGGGCGCCATGCTGGACGTGGACCACGGCACCTATCCCTTCGTGACCTCCTCCAACACCGTGTCGGGCAACGCCGCCGCCGGCAGCGGCATGGGCCCCGGCGCCGTCGGCCACGTGCTGGGCATCACCAAGGCCTACACCACCCGCGTCGGTTCCGGCCCCTTCCCCACCGAGCTGTTCGACGACATCGGTGAGCTGATCGGCGCCAAGGGCAAGGAATTCGGCGTGGTCACCGGCCGCAAGCGCCGCTGCGGCTGGTTCGACGCCGTGCTGGTGCGCCAGGCGGTGAAGGTGGGCGGCATCGACGGCATCGCCCTGACCAAGCTGGACGTGCTGGACGGCATCGAGGAACTGAAGGTCTGCACCGGCTACCGCTACAAGGGGGAGGTCATCCACCACCTGCCGGCCGGCCAGACCGCCCAGGCCGAGGTGGAGCCCATCTACGAGACCTTCCAGGGCTGGACCGAGAGCACCTACGGCGCCCGTTCCTGGGCCGACCTGCCGGCCACGGCCATCAAGTACATCCGCCGCATCGAGGAACTGATCGAAGCGCCGGTGACCCTGCTGTCCACCAGCCCCGAGCGCGACGACACCATCCTGATGCGGGATCCGTTCCAGGGTTGAAGAAGGAAAGCCCGATGGCGTGACCTTCACGCCATCGGGTAGCCCGCGACTGCGGGCGCCGGAGCGAGCACCGAAGGGCGCAGCGAGGATAGCCAAGCGGCCGGATGGCCGCGCCGGCGCCTGAGGAACAAGGAAAAAAAAGATGGGTTCGGATACGGCAGTCAGGATCATTCCGCCGCAGGGGCCGCTGAAGGGCCGGGTGGCGCCGCCGGGCTCCAAATCCATCACCAACCGCGCCCTGCTGCTGGCCGGCCTGGCGGCCGGCACCAGCCGGTTGACCGGGGCCCTGAAAAGCGACGACACCCGCTATATGGCCCAGGCCCTACGCGACATGGGTGTCGCGGTGGATGAACCGGACGACACCACCTTCGTGGTCCATGGCACGGGCCGCCTTCAGGCACCGGCCAATCCGCTGTTCCTGGGCAATGCCGGCACGGCCACCCGTTTCCTGACGGCCGCCGTGGCCGCCGTCGTGGACGGCACGGTGGTGGTGGACGGCGATGCGCACATGCGCAAACGCCCCATCGCCCCGCTGGTCGCGGCCTTGCGCACCCTGGGCATGGACATCGACGCCCCCACCGGCTGCCCGCCCGTCACCGTGCGCGGCCATGCCGGCGGGTTCGCCGGCGGCAGGGTGGAGATCGACGGCGGGCTGTCCAGCCAGTACGTCTCCGCCCTGCTGATGATGGGGGCCTTGGGCTCCCGCCCCACGGACGTGGTGCTGACCGGCGCCGACATTGGCGCCAAGGGCTATGTCGACCTGACCACCGCCGCCATGGCCGCCTTCGGCGCGGAGGTCAGCCACCCCAGCGACACCGTCTGGACCGTGGCCGCCACCGGCTATCGCGCCGCCGATTTCGCGGTGGAGCCCGACGCGTCGGCCGCCACCTACCTGTGGGCGGCGGAGGCCCTGACGGGCGGGGCCATCGACCTGGGCACCCCGGCCGGCGCGTTCACCCAGCCGGACGCCCGCGCCTGGGACTTCATCCGCCTGTTCCCCCACCTGCCGGCCGTCATCGACGGGTCGCAGATGCAGGACGCCATCCCCACCCTGGCGGTGCTGGCGGCGTTCAACACCACGCCGGTGCGCTTCACCGGCATCGCCAACCTGCGGGTGAAGGAATGCGACCGCGTGGCGGCATTGGCGACGGAACTGTCCCGCATCCGCCCCGGACTGGCGGTCGAGGAGGGCGACGACCTGCTGGTGGCCAGCGACCCCGGCCTGGCGGGCCAGAGCCTGCCCACCCGCATCGAGACCTATGCCGACCACCGCATCGCCATGAGCTTCGCCCTGGCCGGCCTGAAGATCCGCGACATCACCATCCTGGACCCGGGCTGCGTCGCCAAGACCTACCCCGGCTACTGGACGGCACTGGCCAGCCTGGGGGTGCAGTTGCAGGACGAGGCCTAATCTGTCGCATAGCGTCTCTTCTTATGGTTGCAATGACAGCGTAGTCAACGGACACTGCGGCCTTCGCGCGACCGGCGGTCAACGCGGCGCGCCATTTCCGGGCCGTCCTGCATGCACGATGCCGCATTGTCATCCGGCGCCATGGCGCGTGTAAGGAAAGGACGGGCCTTCATCGTCCTGCTCATGCCCGTTGTCGGCGCCCTGCTGGTCCTGAACCTGGCGGATTTCTGGGGACTGGGCCCCGTGGTGGCGGGGCGGGCCGCCCTGGCCTGGCTGGGTCTGCCGCCGGCGTCCTGGGAAAGCATCCGCATCCTGCTGCTAATCGCCTTTTTTGGGGGCGTGCTGCACCGCTATTTCCGCTTCATCGAAAAGTCATTCACCGTTTCCTCCAGCGGCGGAGACATATAATCAGTCCTGGAGACGCAGGTGGGCGTCCCGGGGAGGAACGGCCTTGAAGAAGCGTAGCGGTCCGGTCATGGAGGAGATGGGCGATGAGGCCGGCGGCGACCGGCAGTTCGTCACGGCGCTGTCGCGCGGCCTGGACATCCTGCGCTGTTTCGAGCCCACCGACGGCCCCCTGGGCAATGCCGACTTGGCCCAGCGCTGCGGCCTGCCCAAGGCAACGGTGTCGCGCCTGACCTATACCCTGGCCAAGCTGGGCTATCTGGATTACCTGCCCGACAGCGGCAAGTACCGCATGGGTGTCGCCGTGCTGGGCTTGGGCTATGCCTGCCTGGGTGGGCTGAAGATACGGGAAACGGCGCAGCCCTATCTGCAAGCCCTGGCCGACCACGCCGGCGACGGTGTGCTGACCGCCCTGGCCGGCCGCGACGACCTCAGCATGGTCTACATCGCCTGCGCCCGGGCGCCCGGCATGGTCAGCCTGCAGCAGGACGTGGGCTCGCGCCTGTCGCTGGGCCGGTCCAGCATCGGCCGCGCCTATCTGGCGGCCCTGGACCAGGCTACCCGCGCCCCGCTGATGGAACGCCTGCGCCAACGGGCGGGTGAAGAGTTCTGGCCCATGGTGGAGCGGGGCATCCTGCGCTCCGCCGATGAAATCCGGGCGCGCGGCTTTTGCCTGAACGTGGGCGAATGGGTGCAGGGCGTGAATTCCGTCGCCGTGCCCCTGCGCCCCGCCCAGCAAGGCCAGCCGCCCCTGGCGTTCAACTGCGGCGGCCCGTCCTACATTCTGACGCCCGAGCGGCTGGAAAGGGAGTTGGGCCCCCGCCTGGTGGAACTGGCCAACCGCGTGGCCCTGGTCGGCCGGGCGGTTTGATTCCCCTCCTCCCCGGCCGGCCCCATTGACGCCCCGTACCGACCCAATATACATTGTAGAAGAAATATAGAAGCGGGGCGGGGCGTGATGGGCAGGAACACGTTGGGCACACTGGAACAGGCGGTGATGATGGTCATCCTGGCCCTGGGTGACGGTGCCTATGGCGTGGCCATCCGGGATGAGCTGAGCCGCCGCACCCGGCGGGAGCATACACTGGGCGCCGTCTACACCACCCTGGACCGGCTGTCGGCCAAGGAGCTGCTGGAGTCCCACCTGGGCGAGCCGACGCCGACGCGCGGCGGCCGGGCCAAGCGCTATTTCAAGCTGACCGGGGAGGGCCGCCAGGCCCTGGACCACGCCGTCAACACCCATCACGAGTTGGAATACGGCCTGGATCTGGCGGGCAAGGGGGCCTGAACCATGACGACGCCGTCCGAAACCTGCAACGCCGTCGTCATCCCAGCCGCCCTGCCCCTGTTCCCCCGCCTCTGCCTGATGCTGGTGGCCACCCCCGATGAGGTGGAGGATCGCATGGGCGATTTGGAGGAATCCTACGTCAACGCCTTGGTGGTCCTGGGGCCGGACGCCGCCCTCAGCCGTTATCGCCGCGACATCGCCTCAAGCATCCTGGCCATCGCCAGCCGCCGGCTGGAGAACCTGGTGCTGCTGCGCTTCCTGGACCGGGGCCGGCTGCTGCTGTCGCTGGCCACGATCGCCGTGGCCTTCGCCGTCTGCTTTGCCATGATGTCGGTGCTGGTGCCCGCCCCCTGGTGGCTACGGGCGGGTCTGCCCAGCTATCCCGGCCAGTTCCGGGGTTTCAACCTGCCCGACTACCCCGTCTGCCAGGCCTGGACCGACTATCAGGGCCGGAGCCGCCTGACGCGTGACCTGCGCGGACCCGGCGTCCACGTGACCGAGGCCACCACCCGGGGCGTGGTGCGCCAAGGCACGGAACAGGATCTGGCAATCCTGCTGCCCCATGCGGCCAAGGTGACCGCCATCTACTGCGGCATCAGCCGGCCGGGTGCGGGAAAAGCGCCTGTCGAAGAGTGTTCCCGCGGCGGCTGCGGCACCGGTGTCTCGGCTTTCGTCGAGGATAGCGCCTACGTCAAAGGCCGTGTCCTGACCTTGGCCATGTCGACCCGCTCCGCCGCCCCCGAAGACGGCGTCACCGGCCATTTCTGGATCGCCTGGCGCGACGACGACACCAGCGTCCCTTGAATTCCCCCCTTCCCGCTCAGCCCTTCCCGCTCAGCCCTTCCCGATAGGCCGCGCCAATTTCTTCTACATTATAGAATCAACTAAAGGAAGCAGAGTCATGGAGGCGAATTTGTCGCTGGAGGCCCAGATGGCGTTCCCGGTCGCGCTCATGTGCCGGCTGCTGGTGTCCCTGGTTTCGGCCGCGCTGTCCGTCAGCATGGTCTATGGCCTGATGACGGCCTCGATACCGGACCCATGGTGGCGGCAGGCGGGGCTGCGCACCAACCCCGGTTATTTCCGGGACGCCAACGTCGTGGACTACCCCTTCTGCCAGGCGTGGAGCGATTACCAGGGCCGGAACCGCATGGCGCGGGACCTGGGTGCCGCCGGCGTGAGGGTGACCGAGGCGCAGACACGGACAATCCTCCGCCCGGGAGGGGAGGAGAACCTGCTGGTGGAGCTGCCCGGGACAGCCCAGGTCGTCGCCGTCTATTGCGGTATCTCGCAGGATGGGGCGCCCATGGGTGAATGCGCCCGCTATATCTGTGGGGACGGGGTCGCCACCTTCATCGCCGACAGCATGTACACGGGCAGCGAATACAGCGGCACCCTGCAGGCGGGCCGCCGAATCCTGACCCTGACCCTGATGAACAAGCGGGCCGAGACGCGGCGCCGGACCACGGCCCGTTTCTGGGTGGCATGGCGGGATGACACCCCACCCCCTCCACCCGCGCCGCCGCAGCCCGTGACCCTCAAGGCCGGGACGAACGCACCCCCGGCGGGCCCCGCAAAATTCGTTCGCAGCCCCACATGATCCCGCTCCGCGCACCATAAATTCCGTATTACGGAATTATATTCCGCAAATATTGCAACGCGTCGGCGCTTTGATACTCTCCTGCCGGACGGCGCCGACCCAACCAGGCGCCTTGAGGAAGGGAGAGCCCATGGACGCCAGCGGCACCGCCACCGACCGCACCCCCGTGCGCTATGAGCGCCAGGGCCGCACCGGCATCATCACCGTCAATCAGCCGCCCGTGAACGCGCTGGGCCAGGCCGTGCGGGCCGGGCTGCTGCGTGCCCTGGCATTGGGCCAGGCGGACGGGGAGGCCGACCTGCTGGTCCTGCTGGCGGCCGGCCGCACCTTCATGGCCGGCGCCGATATTCGCGAATTCGGCCAGGCGCCGCTGGCGCCCTTCCTGCCCGACGTGGTGGCGGCGCTGGAGGCCAGCCCCAAGCCCATCATCGCCGTGCTGCACGGCACGGCCTTGGGCGGCGGGCTGGAGGTGGCGCTGGGCTGTCATTTCCGGGTGGCGCTTCCGGGAACCAGGCTGGGCCTGCCGGAGGTGAAGCTGGGCCTGCTGCCCGGCGCCGGCGGCACCCAGCGCCTTCCCCGCCTGGTGGGCCCGGCCAAGGCGCTGGAGATGATCGTGGGCGGCGAGCCCGTCACGGCGACCACGGCGCTGGACATCGGCCTGGTCGATTGGGTGGCGGCGGAGACCGATCCCCTGGCCGCCGGCCTGGCCTATGCCAAGCGGGTGCGGGCCAAGGGCCTGATGCCCCGACGCACCGGCGCGCGCGGCGACCGCATCGCCGCCGTCAGCCCCCCGCTGTTTTCGGCCGCCCGCGCCGACCTGGCCCGAAAATCCCCCCACCTGTTCGCCCCCCACCGCTGCGTCGACGCGGTGGAGGCGGCCACCACCCTGCCCCTGGACGAGGGACTAAAGCGGGAGCGGGAGCTGTTCCAGGCCTGCATGGACAGCCCACAGCGCGCCGGACTGATCCATTCCTTCTTCGCCGAGCGGGCGGTGGCGAAGGTACCGGGCCTGGGGCCCGACGTGACGCCACGCCCGATACGGCGCGCGGCCGTCATCGGCGCCGGCACCATGGGCGGCGGCATCGCCATGTGCTTCGCCAACGCGCACATCCCCACCGTGCTGCTGGACACGAACCAGGAGGCGCTGGACCGGGGCCTGGCCACCGTCCGCCGCAACTACCAGGCCAGCGTGTCCAAGGGCAGGCTGAGCCGGGAGGAGGCGGACGCGCGCCTGAACCTGATCCGTCCCAGCCTGGATTATGACGACCTGGCCGACGCCGACCTGGTGATCGAGGCCGTGTTCGAGTCCATGGACCTGAAGAAGCAGATCTTCACCCGGCTGGACCAGGTATGCCGGCCGGGCGCCATCCTGGCCACCAACACCAGCACCCTGGACATCGACGCCATCGCCGCCGTGACCGGCCGGCCGCAGGACGTGGCCGGCCTGCATTTCTTCAGCCCGGCCAACGTCATGCGCCTGCTGGAGGTGGTGCGGGGCCGGGAGACGGCGCCCGACGTGCTGGCGACCGCGATGGACGTGGCACGGCGCATCGGCAAGGTGGGCGTGGCCGTGGGCGTCTGCTACGGCTTCGTCGGCAACCGCATGCTGCACCAGCGGGCGCGCGAAGCCACGGCCCTGGTGGATGAGGGGGCGGCGCCGGACCAGGTGGACCGCGTGCTGGTGGACTTCGGCTTCCCCATGGGCCCCTTCGCCATGGGGGACCTGGCCGGGCTGGACGTGGGCTGGCGCATCCGGGAGGAGCGGCGCAAGGCCGGCGACCCCGACACCCCGCCCCCCGGCTGGCTGGACCGCCTGGCGGAGCAAGGCCGCCACGGCCAGAAGACGGCGGCCGGCATCTACCGTTATGAGGCCGGCAGCCGCGCGCCCCTGGCCGACCCGGTCACGGCCGACCTGATCGCCCAGGACCGTGCCGCCAAGGGCATCACCCCGCGCGCCGTGGGCGACCAGGAAATCCTGGAGCGCTGCCTGTACGTCATGGTGAACGAGGCCGCGAAGATCCTGGAGGAAGGGGTGGCCGCCCGCGCGCTGGACGTCGACATGATCTGGGTCCACGGCTACGGCTTCCCCGCCTGGCGCGGCGGCCCCCTGTTCTGGGCCGACCAGGTGGGCCTAGGCACCATCCTGGACGCCATCACCCGGTTTCACCGGGTGACGGGCGCCAAGCAGTGGCAACCCGCGCCGTTGCTGGAGCGCCTGGTGCGCGACGGCCGCGGCTTCGCCAGCCTGAACTGAGGGCAGCGACATGAGAGGAATCTCATGCCGCTTAGGACGCGACTGCGTCCGCCGGAGATTTCGGGGGAGCGCAGCGGACCGGAAATCGAGGACGAGGCAAGCGGGCGGATGCCCGCGCCCGCCGTTTGAGGGGGGCATTTGATCGATCACGATCAGATGCCCAACATAAAGGATGACCCATGGCCCTGGACCAAGAGACGCTGAACCAGCTGCTGGATACCGTGGGCCGCTTCGTGCGCGACCGCCTGGTGCCGCTGGAACACCAGGTGGCGGAGGATGACGCCATCCCGCCACACATCGTGACCGAGATGCGGGATCTCGGCCTGTTCGGCCTGTCGATCCCCGAGGAATATGGCGGCCTGGGCCTGTCCATGGCGGAGGAGGTGCAGGTGGCGTTCGCGCTGGGCCAGACCTCCCCCGCCTTCCGCTCACTCATCGGCACCAACAACGGCATCGGCTCGCAAGGCCTGGTCATCGACGGGACGGAGGCGCAGAAGCGGCACTACCTGCCCAAGCTGGCGACCGGCGAGATGATCAGCGCCTTCGCCCTGACGGAGCCGGAGGCGGGGTCCGACGCCGGGTCCTTGCGCACCAGCGCCCGGCGCGACGGTGACCATTACGTGCTGAACGGCACCAAGCGCTTCATCACCAACGCGCCGCACGCCGGCCTGTTCACCGTCTTCGCCCGCACCGACCCCGCCAGCCGCGACGCCAAAGGCGTCACCGCCTTCCTGGTGGAGGCCGGCACCCCGGGCGTCAGCGTCGGCCCGGCGGACCGTAAGATGGGGCAGAAGGGCAGCCATACCGCCGATGTGGTGTTCCAGGACGCGCGGGTGCCGGCGGCCAATATCCTGGGCGGGCGCGAGGGCCAGGGCTTCCGCACCGCCATGAAGGTGCTGGACCGGGGGCGCCTGCACATCGGCGCCGTCTGCGTGGGCGTGGCCGAGCGCCTGATCCGCGACAGCCTGGCCTACGCCCTGGACCGGCAGCAGTTCGGCCAGCCGATCGCCGAGTTCCAGCTGGTGCAGGCCATGCTGGCCGACAACCGGACGGAGGCCTACGCCGCCCGCTGCATGGTGCTGGAGACCGCCCGCCAGCGCGACGCCGGCCGCGACGTGGGGACGGAGGCCGCCTGCACCAAGCTGTTCTGCTCGGAGATGGTGGGGCGTGTCGCCGACCGCGCCGTGCAGATCCACGGCGGCGCCGGCTACATGGCCGAATACGGGGTGGAGCGCTTCTATCGCGACGTCCGCCTGTTCCGCATCTATGAGGGCACCAGCCAGATCCAGCAGCTGGTCATTGCCCGCAACATGATCCGGGACGCGAAAGGCGGCTGAAGCTCAATCCTCAAACAGCCAGACTTGGCCGGCGCGGGCCAGGCCGGCCACGGCTTCGGCCACCACCGCTCCCTCCATATCCGCCAGGTCGCGCTTCAAGTCGCCCAGGCGGGCGCCGTCCAGGGCCAGCAGGCGGGACAGCACCTGTTGCTGCGCCGGCGGCAAGGTGCGTGCCGGGCCGGCGGGACCACGCGCCGCGGGATGGATTTCCGTGGTATCCGGCAGGGTGCGATCCAGGCCCAGGTTCATGGGCTGGAGCGCCTCCCGTTCCCCATCCAGCTGGGTGAACAGCGCCGCCACGTCCGGCTGTTCCAACGCGCCGCGCAGCAGATCGGCCTGTGCGGACAGCTGCCGGCGCGTGGCCGCCTCATCGGCCAAGGCCATGACCTCTTCCCGGAAGGCGTCTTCGCCCCCCTCCAGCCGGCCGGCCAGGGCCCGCAGCAGGTCGCGGGCGCGCAGGCCGCCCAGATTGAGGGTCAGGTGGACGGAATGGCCGCCCTCCGCCACCGTGGCCCAGTGGATGTCGCCACGCGGGATGTACAGCACATCCCCGGGGCGCAAGGTGTCCTCCCACTCCACCGGCCCCGCCTCCGCCACGGTGGGATAGCTGCGGCTGACCAGGGGATGGACGGCGCGGGCGCCGTGGCAGCGCCAATGCTTCTCCCCCGATATCTGCAGGATGATGACGTCGTGGTTGTCCCAGTGGGGACCCAAGGCGCCCTCACGCTGGAAGCTGACATAGGCGTTGGCGCCGCCGCGCACGCGATAGCGCCGCTCCACCGCCGCGACCAGGGCGGCGATGCGGGGGGAGACATGGTGCAGGTGGTTCAGCGCCAGGCTGAGCCCCTGGCCGATCTGCTCGTGCAGGGCGGCGGTCTTAAGGAACATCTGGCCCGCCTTGTTGCGGCCCACCACCGTCTCATAGGGCAGGTCCTGGCCGGAGCGGACCAGGCGCAGGCGGCCGTTGTGCAGGCCGGCCAGCGTCACCTGGGCGTTGATCAGCGACCAGGGCAGCAGCCGGGCGAAAACGCCCGCCTGGCCGGTACGCAGGTGCAGGCGCCGCTTTTCCAGGAAAGCCCGGTCCAGGTCTGCCGGATCATGAGGACGGACCAACGCCGACACGCCACCAAGCATAAACCCACCCCAACGCCATGATCCCGTCCCAGGATAGCACCCGGCCGGAAAGTCCTGCTACTTCGGCGTGTCGGGCGTTGCCGGGTCGGGCGTTGCCGGATCGGCCGCCGGCTTGGCCGGCTTTTTCCGCGGGGCGGGCTTCGCCTCCGGCTTGCCGTCCTCATCCGTGGGCGACAGGAAGAACAGGTTGCGCAGGAAGCCGGGGGCCAGCACAGCCAGCGGATTGACCGACACGTCCAGGTCGTCCAGCGGACCTTTCACCCGGTAGGTGGCCGACAGCAGTCCCTGGCCCTCACCCCCCGTCAGCAGGTCGCCGACGATGGGGATGGCGCCCAGCAGCTTGTTGAAGGTGCTGAAGGGCACGATGGTGCCCTGAAGGTCGGCCATGCCGCGGCTGAGGTTGATCTCCCCCTCCATGGTCAGGCCGATGGCGGCGCCCGAGGTGCGGACATCGTGGAAGCTGACGCCGGTGTCGGTCCAGTGGAAGCCCCCTTCCAGCTTGCTGAAAGTGATGGGGGCGCCGCTCATGAAGTCGGAAAAGCCCTGGAAGCTGGCGGCCGACAGCAGGCGCGCCATGACCGGCGCCTCCACCACCTGGTAATCGGTGACGTCCAGGGTGCCGTCCACCACCTCATGCGGGTCGCCGGCGGTGCTATGGCCCTTCACCACCAGCTTGCCGCCGCGCAGATGGTCCAGCACGTCCAGCTGCTGCAGGGCGGCGCCCGCGTCGTCGGAGGTGATGGTCAGCGCCATGGCGTTGCCGTCCGGCACATAGCGCAGGGCCAGATGGCCGGCATTGTCCTTGCCGATGCGGCTGTCCAGCACGACGGAGCGCCAGCTGCGCCCCCGGCGGGCGAACTGGCCCTTGCTGGCGCCGATCTCGCGCCCGCCGTTGGCCGTCACCACCTTGTCGAAGTTGAAATCGATGTCCAGCGGCGGCCGTGCATCCAGCGCCTTCAGTTCCGCCTCGGTCAGGGGCCGGCCGTTGCCGCCCCCGCTGGCGGAGCGGCGGAAGGGCCGCGCGTCCATGGAGGGACCGGCCGTCTTGATCCGCATGCCGCCCGCATCGTCCACGTCCACCGTCATGGCGGCGTCGGTGCGCCCCTGGCGGTAGCGGTCGACCGCGACGTGGCCGATGGAGAAGTCGTGCTTCAGGTCCATGCTGCCCGACGCCTCCATCCCATCCGCCTTCAGCTGGAAGCGGGTGACGTGCAGCGGCCGGCCCTGGTCGAAGCCCACCTCGACATGGCCGGAGGCCGGCACGCCCGTCACCTTGCGCCAGTCCATCAGGGACACGGCCAAGGCCGACTTGGTCAGGTCCAGGTCGGCCAGGATGGTTTCCTGATGCTGGGCGTCCCTGGTGTAGACCATGTTGACGCCCACGGGGCCGCGCACCCAGTCGGGGAAGTCCAGGTGGAACAGCTGGCGGTCGCGGTCGGTGGCCGTGGCCTGCAGGGCGACACGGGTGCCGATGGGCGCCTCCGCCGGGAAATTCTCGCGCCACAGGATGCGGGCCGGCATGCCGTTCAGGCGGGCGGTGCCGTTGGTGTCCATGCCCTTGTTGTCCAGCACCAGGTTCAGGTCGCCGTCCGACGCCTTGATGTCGGCCACGATATTGTCAGCCGCCACGTTCCTCAGGTGCGCCTGCACGCCCAGCTTCACCTGGTCCATCTTCAGGGTGGCGACCAGCGGGAAGTCGAAGCGCAGGGTCATGTCGGCCGTGCCGGCCACCGCCGCCGGCACCAAGCCCACCTTCTTGGCATAGCCCAGGGGCGGGGTGTCGATGACGGTGAGCGCGGACGAGATGGGGCCGCTGACGGGCAGCGTCATTTCCATCTTCTGCGCCGTCTTGTCCAAGCCGGTGATATCCAGACGGGAGGTGCCCAGCGCCAGGTCCAGCAGGCGGCCCTGTGTCAGCTCGATGCCCAGATGCACGCCGTCGAAGGTGGCGGTGCCGCCCACATCCTTCACCTTGGGCAGGCCGTCCATGTAGTTCACGGTGGCGCCGGAGAAGGCGAAGCTGGCCGTCATTCGGCTGGGCACCATGTCCGACAGGTCGGCCGGGGCGTTGCCCTCCAAATTGAAGGTGACCTTGTCGAAGGCGCCGTCCGACAGGTTCTGCATGATCCACGCGCGCGGCTTGGGCAGGGCGTCCAGGGGCCACAGCGCGTCCAGCGCGCTCAACGGCACGGACTTGACCTCGGTGGCCAGGGTCACGCGATAGCTGCCGTCGTCCCGCTTCACCCCCTTGCCCGTCAGCATGACGGTGGACGCGGGTGCCGGCCCGCCGGACCCCGGCAGGGTCAGGTTCAGGTGGTTCAGGGTCAGCCCCCCGGGTTCCAGCCGCGCCTGCAGGTCCAGGTTGGCCACCGCCAGCGGCGCCTTCAGGCGCCCCGGCAGGGTGACCGTGCCGGCCGTGCCGCTAAGCGCCACGTCGAAGATGCGGGGGGAGAAGTCGGAGGCGAGGTCCAGGGTCACCGTGCCGGCCAGGGGCATGTCGATGCCGCCCACCGCCGCCAGCACGCCATCGGACGCGCGGGTGATGCGCGCCAAGTCCGCCGGGCTGACGCCGGAGAAATGGCCGACCGCGCTGATGGTGCCGTCGGCCAGGCGATAGCCCAACTCGGCCGCCACCTGCGTCATATGCCCGCCCAGGTCCACCACCAGCTGGGCGTTGCCGGTGATGCCCCGCCGGTCGCGGGTCAGGGAGATGTCGGCCCGGGGGGCGGACCACACCAGGCCCAGCTGGCGGTTGTCCACCGACAGCCGCGCCTCGGACACCACCAGCTTGGTGAGCGCGCCCAGGGGTTCCAGCGGATCCGGCGGCCGCTTCAGCGCCGCGATCAGGTCCGCCATGAAGTCGTTGCCGTCGTCGGTGTCGTCATCCGACATCAGCGCCAGGCGGAAACGGCCGTCGACCTCACGGATGGCATTCAGCCGGGGACGCACCAGCACGATGCGGGTGGGCGCCAGGCGGCCGTGCAGCAGCGCCGGCACCGACAGGGCCACGCGGAATTCCGGCAGCGTCGCCACGGTGGCGCCGCCCGTGCCCGTCAGCACCACGTCGTCGGCCAGGATTTCCACCGTGGCGCCCTTGGGCGCCCTGGCCAACAGCACCTTATGGACGGAGATGTGGACGCTCCCATCCGAATTCACCGCCTGCTCGAGATAGGGCGCGAACCAGGAAATGGGCATGGGCCCCCGGCTGAGCCGCCAGGTCAAAAGGCCTGCCGTGACCAGGACTACCAGCAGCAGGCCCGCCGCCAGTTCCAGGACGACCAGGGCCGCGTGGCCGATCATACCCCGCCGCTTGCGCGGCGGCTTGGGCGGGGGCGGTGCGATGGGATCGGGCGGGCGCCGCCCCGGCACGCGCAGGCCCACGTCCCCCCCTTCGCCGGACGCCTGCGTCCCGGTCGGCACCTCGGCGGGGGGAATGGGCGGGGTCGGACGGGGCAAAGGCTCAGACTTCCGGCATGGCTTGACCGCGTTGCGGACCCTTGGGCACTCTGCCCCGGGAACCCACAACCGCGAAACGGCGAACAGCGAACGGGGCCCCGCCCCACCCCTTGTCCAGTCCCAGCAACATAGGGTCACGATGGACAGGTTTACACGGGGGCAAAGCCCGTTTCCTGGCATAGCCCGGTCAGACATCCATGTTCAATGTGAAATCCCTACCCCAAGCGGCAGATGCCGAACTTCTGGCCCGCGGGCTGGAGTCCTGGCAGCGCCGGGCGGAGGACTCCGGCGACACGGAACTGGCGGAATTCGCCCGGACCTGCGCGGCGGATGAGACGGGCGGGGCCTTGCTGCGGGCCATCCTGGGCAACAGCCCCTTCCTGGGCCAGGCCCTGCTGAAGGAGCAGGCGTTTTTCCGGCAGATAGCAACGCAGGGCTTCGATGCCACCTTCATGGACCTGCTGGAGGGGCTGTGGGCCGAAGTGGGAGGGTCCACCACCACCGACCGGCTGATGAAGGCGTTGCGCGTGGCCAAGCGCCGCGCCGCCCTGCTGATCGCCGCCGCCGATATCGCGGAAGCCTGGACGCTGGAGCAGGTAACCGGCGCGCTGAGCCAGCTGGCGGAAGCCGCCCTGCGCCTGACCGCCCGCCACCTGCTGCGCCAGTTGGCCGCCAAGGGCGAGATCCGACTGCCCGATGCCGAGAACGACCCCGAGGCCGGCAGCGGCCTGATCGTGCTGGCCATGGGCAAGTTCGGGGCGCTGGAGCTGAACTACTCCAGCGACATCGACCTGATCGTCCTTTACGACGACGGCGTGGTGCAGGCCCGCGACCCGGATGAGATGACCCGCACCTTCGTGCGCCTGGCCCGCGACCTGGTGCGCATCATGGAGGAGCGGGCGGTGGACGGGTACGTCTTCCGCACCGATCTGCGCCTGCGCCCCGACCCCGGCGCCACGCCGCTGGCCGTCTCCGTCTCCGCCGCGGAAGCCTATTACGGCAGCCTGGGCCAGAACTGGGAGCGGGCGGCCATGATCAAGGCGCGGCCGGTGGCCGGCGACCGCAAGGCCGGCCAGGACTTCATGGGCCTGATCCGCCATTTCGTCTGGCGACGCAGCCTGGACTTCGCCGCCATCCAGGACATCCATTCCATCAAGCGCCAGATCGGCGCGCACAAGGGCCACCGCGACAAGGCGGTGAACGGCCACGACATCAAGCTGGGCCGGGGTGGCATCCGCGAAATCGAGTTCTTCGCCCAGACCCAACAGCTGATCTATGGCGGGCGCGACCCCCACCTGCGCACCCCCGCCACCATGATGGCGCTGGACGCCCTGGTGGCCGCCGGCCGCGTGGGCGAGGACGCGGCCCAGGATCTGAAGGCGGCCTATCGCTTCCTGCGCCGGGTGGAGCACCGGGTGCAGATGGTGGACGACCAGCAGACCCACAAGCTGCCGGTGGACGACACGGGCGTGGCCGCCATCGCCACCTTCCTGGGCTATGCCGACGCCGACGCCTTCCGGACGGAGTTGCTGGCCACCCTGGGCCGGGTGGAGGATCGCTACGCCGCCCTGTTCGAGGAGGCGCCCCCCCTGTCCGGCCCCGGCAACCTGGTCTTCACCGGGACGGAGGACGACCCGGACACCATCACCACCCTGCGGGGCCTGGGTTTCCAGAACCCCTCGGCCGTCGCCGCCCAAATCCGCGCCTGGCACCACGGCCGCTATCGCGCCACCCGCAGCACCCGGGCGCGCGAACTGCTGACGGAGCTGGTGCCCGCCCTGCTGGCGGCCCTGGGCGGCACAGCCCAACCCGACCAGGCCTTCCTGAAGTTCGATGAGTTCCTGAGCCGCCTGCCCGCCGGGGTTCAGCTGTTCAGCCTGTTCTACGCCAATCCCAAGCTGCTGGAGCTGGTGGCCCTGATCATGGGCACGGCGCCACGCCTGGCCGACAGCCTGTCGCGGCGCCCGTCACAGCTGGACGCCGTGCTGACCCCCGGCTTCTTCGACCACCTGCCGGACGCCCAGGAACTGCGTGAGGGGCTGTTCCGCCAGCTGGCCGATGCCCACCATTTCGAGGAGGTGCTGGACCTGACGCGGCGCTGGACCAGCGACCAGCGCCTGCGCGCCGGCATCCAGATCCTGCGGCACCTGGCCGATGGCGATCAGTGCGGCCCCTTCCTGACCGAGGTGGCGGACACGGCGCTGGCCGTCCTGCATGAGCGGGTGGAGGCGGAGTTCGCCCCCCGCCATGGCCGTTTCGCCCCCGGAACGGATGAGGGAACGGGCATGGCCATCCTGGCCATGGGGCGGCTGGGGGCGGGGTCGCTGTCCCTGGGGTCGGACCTCGATCTCATCACCGTCTATCAGGTGCCGGAAGGGGCCGACCAGTCGGACGGTCCCAAGCCGCTGTCGCCCAGCGAGTACTTCATCCGCCTGACCCAACGCCTGATCAACGCCATCACCGTGCCCACGGCCGAGGGGGCGCTGTACGAGGTGGACATGCGCCTGCGCCCCTCGGGCAACAAGGGGCCGCTGGCCGTCAGCCTGGACGCCTTCACCCGGTATCAGCGCGAAAACGCCTGGACCTGGGAGCACATGGCCCTGACACGCGCCCGTGTACTGACCGGCCCGCCGGCCCTGCGGGCACGGCTGACCGAGGCCATCCACGCCGTGCTGGTGCAGCCGCGCGACCCGGACAAGCTGCTGGCCGACGTGGCCGACATGCGCGTCCGCATGGACAAGGAACACCACACCAAGGACCCCTGGTCGGTGAAGCATGTGCGCGGCGGCATGGTCGACATCCAGTTCCTGGTGCAGTACCTGACCCTGCGCCATGCCGCCGACCATCCCGGCATTCTGGACCCCAACACCACCGGCGCCCTGGCCCGCCTGCGCGACGCCGGCCTGCTGGATGCCGCGGACGCCGACGCCCTGGTCGACATCCACCGCCTGTGGCGCCGGGTGCAGGCCTTCCTGCGCCTGACGGTGGCGGGCGAGGTGAAGGTGGCGGAGGCGCCGCCGGCCCTGCGCCTGGCCCTGGCCGAAGCGGTGGGAAACAATACCCCTGGGGGCCTTGACTTCGACGCGGCGGAGGCAAAGATCCGCGCCGCGGCGGCCCAGGCCCACGCCCTGTTCCGGAAGGTGGTGGAGGAACCCGCCGCCCGCCTGCCGGCGCCGGCCCCTTGATCCAACCGGGGGGCTGGACCGTATCAGCCCCCGCCATCAGCCCGCCGTCGCAAACCCCACCTCGCAAACCTAGGCACGAACCCAAGAAGGAAAAGCACCATGGCCGTAGAGGTCGGAACCCCCGCCCCGGATTTCACCATGCCCACCGATGGTGGCGGCAGCGTCACCCTGTCGTCGCTGAAAGGCCGCCCGGTGGTGCTGTACTTCTACCCCAAGGACGACACCAGCGGCTGCACGGCCGAGGCCTGCGGCTTCGGCGAATCCTTGCCGCACTTTGAGAAGGTGGACGCCACCATCATCGGCGTGTCCAAGGACAGCGTGGCCAGCCACGACAAGTTCAAGAAGAAGTACAACCTGCCCTTCACCCTGGCGTCCGACGCCGACACCGACGTGTGCGAGCGCTATGGCGTGTGGGTGGAAAAGAACATGTACGGCCGCAAGTATATGGGCATCAAGCGCGCCACCTTCCTGATCGACAAGGACGGCCAGGTGGCCCAGGTATGGCGCAAGGTCAAGGTGCCCGGCCATGTCGATGCCGTGCTGGCGGCGGTGCAGGCACTGTAAGCAGGGGTAAGGCGGCGGGCATGACGCGCCCGCCGCTGGTTATCGAAGCGCCTCCCTCAGAGCGGCGCCCAGGGGTCGTAGGTGCCGAAGCTCCAGCTGTTCCCCTCGGGATCGCGGGCGTGGTAGCCGCGGCCGGGGTAGCCCTCGTTGTCGTGCGGCGGGGTCACGATCTCCGCACCGGCGGTGCTGGCGCGGGCGTGGTGGGCGTCGAGATCATCGACGACGATGTAGACGCAGGCCGTCACGCCCCCGGCCTCCGCCGCCGTTTTCCAGCGATAGGCGTCGGTGGACGGCCCGGGCCGGGCCGATCCCAGCATGACCATGCCATCCCCCAGCGTCAGTTGGGCATGGTGGATGAGGCCGGGGTCGTGGTCGTCGGCATAGACGGCGTGGACCTCGAAGCCGAGGGCGGCGCACAGGAAGTCGATGGCGGCCGGCGCGTCCCGATAGCGCAGACAGGGGATCAGGGGGTTGGTGGGCATGGCGCTCAATCTCCTCTCAGGCGGCGACGATGCCGCCGCCCAACCATAGGGCCCGACGACGCGGCCTGGATTGGATCTAACTTACCTCCGCCACCATACCGTCCACCGGGCCGCTCTCGACCAGGCCGCCGCCATCCGGCAGGGACCGGGCCAGGTATTGCCCGGGGGTAAGGCCGGCGAACTCCCGAAATTCCCGGATCATGTGCGACTGGTCGCAATAGCCGGCGTCGATGGCGATGCCGGCCCAGCCGCCGCTGCCCTCGCCCGGCGGCCCGGCCCCCAGCCGCTTGGTCAGCGCCTCGAACCGCATCAGGCGGCGGTAGGTGCGCGGGCCCACGCCCAGCGCGTCCTGCACGCGGGCGGCGAGGTGCTTGGCGCTCCACCCGATCTCCCCCGCGATATCGGCGATGTCCAGGTCGGGCCGGTCGCGCAGCAGGGCCAGCGCGTGGGCCTGGGCCCCCGGCAGAGCAGGCATGGCGTCAAAGCGGCGGGTCAGCGCGTCGTCCAGCGCCGCCATCCGGACGGTGCCGTCCGGCGCCTCCGCCAAGGTCTGCCCCAGCTGCCGTGCCGCCGATCCCAGGACGGCATCCAGGGGCACCACGCGGTCGATCAGATCCGTCAACGGACAGCCCAGCAGGCGCCGCAGGCTGGAGAGCGGCAGGAAGACATGCATGCCCGCCTGGGTGCCGACCGACCGGGACAGCGCCGGCGCCAAATGGGCGCCGGCCACGAAGCCCTCCCCCGCGCGCACGGTGATTTGCCGCCCATCGCCACCCACGATGCCGATGGGCTCCGCCAGGTTAATGATCAGGACGGCCTGGGCGTGGGGCAATTCCCGGCGGGTGGTGAAGCTGGTGCGCTCGCGATAGTCGGCATAGCCGTCCACCAGGCCGGACAGGACCGGTGGTGGCGCCAGGCTGGCCACGTGCCACGCGTCCCGCGCACCGTCATGGCGGCGGATGGACACGAGGCGGGAGGACGGGTTGGTCATAGGCGGGCCCTGGCAGCACTGCTGCCGGCCAGCTTGGCACAGATCACCCCGGCTTGGCAGGCCCGCCCGCGCCTACTTCAACGGATAGTCGAACACGGCATAGTGCCCGCCATGGTCGAACCGCCGGTTGGGCATGTCGGGGCGGTGGTTCACGCCGGTGTAATGGCCGATCAGCGACCGCCGCTCCACCCCCGGGCGCTTTGGCGCCGAGCCCCGGTGCATCAACCGGCCGTGCCAGATCAGCACGTCGCCTTTTTCCCCCAGGAAGCGGCGCGTCTCCACCCCCTGGGCCGCGATCTCCGCCTCGATGGCGGGGGTGACGTAGCGTTGCGTCAGGTGCGGCCAGGAGGCGCTACCGGTGGTGCCGGTGACGCGGTCGCGCTCCGCCGCGGTCATGAACTGCCGCACCCTCTCCCCCTGCAGCAAGGGCCAGCGGTGGGAGCCCGGGACGTATTCGAACGGCCCGGAATCGGGGTCGATACGGTCCAGGGCAATCCACACCGCCGCGTACCAGCCGTTGACGAAGGGCGGGCTGAGATATTCGTCCTGATGCCAGTTGCGCTCGGTCGAGGCCCAGCCGGTGAGGTTGAGATGCAGCATCATCTCCTCCCCGATCAGGCTGTTCATGAGGGCCATCAGCGGCGGGTGCAGGCAGATGCGCCGCAACTCCTCCACCTGCATGTAGGGGGTGGGGGTGATCCAGCCCAGCGCCCGGTCCACCTGCTCCCGCAGCCTGATATAAGGGTCCAGCAGCTCATCGCCGAGAAAGCCCTTGAGCAGGACCACGCCCTCGCGCCGCCATTGGCGCTGTTCGGGGCTCAATGCCGCCTCATCCACCACCGGCTGGTCCAGGGGCGGCAGGCCCTCGGGATCGGGATGGCCGCTGAGCATGGAGAAGCGGATGCCGCCGCTGGCGTCCGGCGGCGTGCCGTAGCAGAGCGCGCCCAGGGGCGGCCGGTCGCCCAGCGTGCGGGCCAGAGCCAGCAGCGCGGGCGCCAGCGCCTGGGCGTCCGGCGCCTCATCCACCTCGGCCACGAACAACCAGTAGACGGGGCCGCAGCCCGCGGGAAAGGGGGGCACGGTGATGCGGTCACAGCGCAGATCGCCATCGAACAGGCCGTCCGGGGTGCGCGACACCAGCGGCCCCTGACGCGCCTGGCCGGTGGCCTCATCGACCAGCAGGGCGTGCAGCGTCCGCTCCGGCCGGCCGCCCCGGATGTCGCCCGGCACCTCCACGACTTCCAGGTTGGCCACCCGCGTCACCACCCGCTCCACGATCAGCAGCGGCGGCAGCGCCGCCGGTGGCGTGGCGACGGTGGCGGGAACCGGCCGGCGGCCGAGAAGGCGGGACAGGAAGGTCATCGGGAAGGCCGGCTCATCAAGGGGGAAAGGTCACAGCAGGGGGGTATGGAACACGGCGTAGTGTCCGCCGCCCTCGAACCGGCGGTCCGGCATGTCGGGGCGGTGGTTCACGCCGGTGTAGTGGGCGATGAGCGACCGCCGCTCCAACCCCGGCTGCCGCGCGGGGGACCCGCGATGCATCAGCCGGCCGTGCCAGACGAGCACGTCGCCCTTTTCCGCCAGGAAGGCCCGCTTTTCGACACCGCGCCGGGCAATTTCCGCCTCCACGATGGGCGCGACGTAGGACTGGGTGACGCTGGGCCAGGCGTCATAGCCGCTGTCGGTCACGGCGGCGCGGCGCCGCTCCTCATCCGTCATGAACTGGCGCACGCGCGCGCCGCGCAGCAGGGGCCAGCGGTGGGAACCGGGGATGTATTCGAAGGGGCCGGCATCGGGGTGGATACGGTCCAGCGCGATCCACACGGCGGCGTACCAGCTGTTCACGAAAGGCGGGCTCAGATACTCATCCTGATGCCAGTCGCGCTCGGTGGACACCCAGCCGGTGAGGTTGAGGTGCAGCAGCATCTCCTCCCCCACCAGGCTGTTCAGCACCCGCATCAGGGGCGGGTGCAGGCAGATGCGCCGCAACTCCTCCACGTGCATGTAGGGCGTGGGGGAACGCCAGCCACCCGGCCGGGCCACCTGCTCGCGCCGGGCGATATAGGGGTCCAGCAGGTCGTCGGACAGGAAGCCCTTGAGGATGGCCACCCCCTCTTCCCGCCACTGCCGCTGTTCCGGCGTCAGCGTGTCCCCGTCCACCACAGGTTGGTCCAGGGCCGGCTGGTCCAGGGCCGGCTGGTCCAGGGGTGGCAGGGTGGCGGCCGGCGGCTCATCGCTGATCATGGCGAAGCTGAGCTGGGCGCGGTCCAGGCGGGGGCCTTCGCAGCCCACCGCCAGCAGCGGCCGCGGACCCAAGCCGGCCGCCAGGGCGCGCAGCGCCGGCACCAGGGGGGCGGGATCGGCGTCGCCCGACGCCTCGACGCCCGACGCCTCGACCACGAACAACCAGAAGGCGGGGCCCGTCCCATCCGGGAATTCCGGGAAGGCGATGCGGTCGATGCCGGGCGCCGACTGCGCGATCTCCCCCACCCGGACCTGCGCGCCCGTCTCATCCATGACGATGGCCCGCAGCGGGCGGCCGCCGCGGATGGCGCGCAGGTCACCGGGCACGGTGATGGCGTTCAGCCGGTGGATGAAGGCATGGAACGGCTCGGCGATGACCACGTCCGGCAGGACCGGCGCCGCCGCCTCCACGGTTGCGGGCGAGCGGCGCGAAAGCAGGCGCGACAAGATTTGCATGGCAACCCCAACCCAACGCCGCCCCAAGCCCCCCACAGGCGCCCCAAACGGCTGGTCGGGTATACACCGCCGCGCGCACCCCGTGCAATGAAGGCGCCCGCGCGGGTGGGAAGGCGCCCGCGCGGGTGGCGCCACGCCTCAGGCGCTGGCGCTGCGGTTCCCGGCCGTCAGGGTGCCGCCCAGCCGGGCCAGGATTTCGCCGGCCAGGGCGGCGATTTCCTCCGACCCCTTGGCGCGGCGGTCGGTTTCCTGCAGGGACAGGCCGTCCATCATGGCGCCGGCGAAGCCGACGCGGTTGCCGATGGCGGCCTCGGCCATGGGCACGCCCAATCCCGCCACCGCCTCCGTCAGGCGGTCGGCCAGCTTGGCGCGGGGCGGCACGCGGTTCAGCGTCACCAGCACCGCCCGCTTTTCCGCCTTGGCCATCTCCAGCGTCGGGCGGGTGGCCCACAGGTCCATAGGGCTGGGCTGCACCGGCACCACCACCAGGTCGGCCACGCGCACGGCGATGCGCGCCTCCGTCTCGGCATGCGGGGGGCTGTCCACCACCACCACGTCATGCTCGCGCGCCAGGCGCTCCACCTCTTTCTGGGTGCGCCAGCCGTTGATCTGCATGTGGGTCAGGCCGGGATCATCCAGGGCCTGCGCGCGCAGGCCGAACCAGGCGGTCAGGCTGCCCTGGGGATCGATGTCCACCACCGCCACACGCAGCCCGGCCAGCGACCAGGCCACGGCCAGCTGGATGGCCAGCGTGGTCTTGCCCGCCCCGCCCTTCTGCTGCGCGATGGTGACGACGTGACCCGCCATGATGGCTCCCCCTTCAGGAATGACCGTGGCCGGCAGTGTGGACCCGGCGGCGGTGGCGGGCAAGTGTGCAGTGCACAATGGATGATGCCCCAAAAGGGGAGCCCGGCCCTGCAGCCAGTGCCCTTGGACGGGGCGGACGGGTGGGCTAGATAAGGTGGTCCCTTTTGCCAGGTGCCGCCCCCGTGACCGAGTCCTATACAGTCCCCGACATGTCCCCGCCCACCCAAGAGGCGCTGGAGCGCGCGTCGCAGGCGCTGGCCGGCGGCAAGCTGGTGGCTTTCCCGACGGAGACGGTCTATGGCCTGGGCGGCGACGCCGGCAACGACCAGGCGGTGGCCGACATCTTCGCCGCCAAGGGCCGCCCCAGCTTCAACCCCCTGATCGTCCACCTGCCGGATGTGGCGGCGGTGGAGCGCTACGCCGTGATGGATGAGCGGGCGCACCAGATGGCCGACCTGTACTGGCCCGGCCCCCTGACCCTGGTCCTGCCCCGGCGGGCGGATGCCGCCCTGTCGCTGCTGGTCAGCGCGGGGCTGGACACGGTGGCGGTGCGGGTGCCGCGCCACCCCACGGCCCGCGCCCTGCTGCAGGCCAGCGGCCGGCCCATCGCCGCCCCCAGCGCCAACCGGTCCGGCCACGTCAGCCCCACCGCCCCCATCCATGTGCGCGAGGAATTCCCCGATGGCGGCGGCGGCCGGCTGGCCCTGATCCTGGCGGACGGCCGTTGCCCGGTGGGGGTGGAGTCCACCGTGCTGGACCTGTCGGGCGAGCACCCCGTGCTGCTGCGCCCCGGTTCCATCACGCCGGAGGAGATCGAGGCCGTGCTTGGCCCCATCCAGCGCGCCGCCACACCAGGCAGCGGGGTAAAGGCGCCCGGCATGCTGGAAAGCCACTACGCCCCCGGCCTGCCGGTGCGGCTGAACGCGCTGAACGCCGCCAGGGATGAAGCGCTGCTGGGCTTCGGTCCCGACCGCTTCGTGCTGGGCGGGGCGGAGCGGCTGAACCTGTCGCCCGCCGGCGACCTGAACGAGGCCGCCGCCAACCTGTTCGCCATGCTGCGCCGGCTGGACAAGCCCGGCCTCAGCGGCATCGCCGTGATGACCATCCCCGACGTGGGCCTGGGCCTGGCCATCAATGACCGACTGCGCCGGGCGGCGGCCCCCCGGCCCCGAGACGGAACCGGTTGACGGACCACACCGTTAGCACTTGATCCCAGCGGGCGGGAGCGGACACTCTGGCATCCCCGCCCCGGAGTTGAGGCCGCCCCATGACAGAGCCCCGGCACATCATCCTTCTGGCCCAGTACAACGCCTGGATGAACACCAAGGTGCTGGACGCGGCGGCACGGCTGCCGGCCAAAGCCCTGACCGCCGACCGGGGGGCCTTCTTCCGCTCCATCCTGGGCACGATGAACCATCTGATGGTGGCGGACCTGCTGTGGCTGCGGCGCTTCCGCACCCATCCCGCCGGCTACGCCACCCTGGACCCGGTCATGGACCTGCCCGTGCCGACGCGCCTGGATGAGGCGCTTTATTCGGACTTGGCCAGCCTGGCGGCCGACCGCCAGGTGATGGACGCCACCATCGGCCGCTGGGCCGCCAGCGTGCGCGCTTGCGACCTGAACCAGGTGCTGACCTACACCAGCAGCGCCGGCCGGACCTGCGCCCGCCGCTTCGGCGACCTGATCGTGCATTTCTTCAACCACCAGACCCATCATCGCGGCCAGGCCACCACCCTGCTGATCCAGGCCGGCCAGGACGTGGGCGTCACCGACCTGGTGGCCCTGATACCGGATGAAGCCCCATGAGCACGCGCCTTTCCGCCACCGCCCAGGCCTGCCTGACGGCCCTTTCCGACCTGCTGGGCCCCGGCGGCTTCATCACCGACGCGCAGGCGCAGACGCCCTACCTGACGGAGGCGCGCGGCAACGCCGTCAGCGTGCCGCTGGCCCTGCTGCGCCCGTCGACGACGGCGCAGGTGGCGGCCGTGGTGCGCCTGACGGCCGAGGCCGGCATCGCCCTGGTGCCCCAGGGCGGCAACACCGGCCTGGTGGGCGGCGCCCTGGCGGCGGAAGGCACCCTGCTGCTGAACCTGGGCCGCCTGAACCGCATCCGCGAGATCGACCCCCTGGACCACACCATGACGGTGGAGGCGGGGGTCATCCTGGCCACGGTGCAGCAGGCGGCCAACGACGTGGACCTGATGTTCCCCCTGAGCCTGGGCGCCGAGGGCAGCTGCACCATCGGCGGCAACCTGTCGACCAACGCCGGCGGCATTCTGACCCTGCGCTACGGCAACGCCCGCGCCCAGGTGCTGGGGCTGGAGGTGGTGCTGCCCGACGGGCAGGTGTGGAACGGCCTGCGCCGCCTGCGCAAGGACAACACCGGCTATGACCTGAAGCACCTGTTCCTGGGTGCGGAGGGCACGCTGGGCATCATCACCGCCGCCACCCTGTCGCTGGTGCCCCGGCCGCGCCAGATGGAAACGGCGCTGGTGGCGGTACCCGACGTGACCGCCGCCCTGCGCCTGCTGAAACGCCTGCGCCAAGCCAGCGGCGACGCCGTCTCGGCCTTCGAGATCATGCCGCGCTTCGCCATCGATGGCGCCGCCCGCTACCTGGGCGAACAGAACGACCCGCTGTCCGAACCGTCCCCCTGGTACATCCTGGCGGAGCTGACGGCCGGCACGCCGGGCGACGCCCTGCGCGACACGGTGGAGGGTGCCCTGGCCGAGGCCATCGAGGCGGGGGAGGCGACGGACGCCACCCTGGCCGCCAGCGGCGACCAGCGGCAGAAGCTGTGGCGCCTGCGCGAGGGCCTGCCGGAGATCGGGCGCAAGGTGGGCGGCGCCCTGCACCATGACGTGGCCGTGCCGGTCAGCCGCGTCCCCCAGTTCATCGAGCGCGCCAACCAGGCGGTGGCGGCCTTGTGCCCCGGCGCCCGGCCCTACCCCTTCGGCCATCTGGGCGACGGCAACATCCACTACAACATCGCCCGGCCGGACACCGACGACCCGGGCGACCGCGACGCCTTCCTGGCCCTGGGGGAGCGGATCATGCGGGCGGTGCACGACGTGGTGCTGGCGCTGGATGGGTCGATCAGCGCCGAGCACGGCATCGGCAACAAGAAACGCAACGAACTGGCACGCGCGCGGTCACCCCTGGAAATCGATCTTATGGCAAGCTTGAAGCGCCTGCTGGATCCGCGCGACCTCATGAACCCCGGTAAAATCTTACCCCAATAGGCAGGATTTTTCGGGGAAACCGGGCCCAGGCATAGGCCAGTACTGACCTTTGGCGTCAGTTGACGGCGACTCGGGGGCCATGAGACCCTTGGTTGTAGAGATAAAGGAGCCTGTGGTGCCGCCGCGTATGAGTGGCCGGCCCACCCCAAGAGAGGGAGAGAGCCTATGCCTGGCAAGACCTCGACCCCCATTGGCCCTCACCCCTCCCCCCTGCCCCTTTACCTTAGGCTGCTGCGGGGTGGCACCCTGGTGGGGCAGGTCCCGTTGGCCGATGACGGCGATGCCGCCGTGTCCGTCCCACGCCAGATGACGGGTGGCGCGTGCGGCGGCCAGATGATGGCCGGCCGGTCGGAAGATCCGGCCCTGGTCCATTTCTGACGGCCGTACCCCCAAACGATCCTAGCCATCCGCAGTAGTGCGTTCGGCCGAGGCGACTGTATGATCAGCCGCCATGAAGCCGTTCATCACCACCTTCCTGTCCCTGCGACGGCGATCAGCGCCGATACGCTACGCCGGGGCCGCCGTGCTGGTGTGCCTGGCGTTCGGCGTGCGTATCGCGCTGGACGATGTGCTGGACGGCTATCCCGTGGTGCATTTCTTCCCCGCCCTGGTGCTGGGAACGCTGTGGTTCGGGGTCGGCCCAGGCTTGCTGGCCGTGGTCCTGAGCACGACGCTGGCCCTGCCCTTCTTCGCGCCGGCCGCCGACGGCCCACCCTGGGCGCAACAGCTGGCCACCCTGCCTGGCCGGCTGGCGGCCCTGCCGCCCAGGGGTTGGGCGGGCCCCGCCCTGTTCGTCGTCATCAGCCTGGCGGTGGTGTCCATCATCGCGGCATTGCATGACGCCCTGGACACCCTGGCGGCGGGGGAGGAGCAGCAGGCCATGCTGTTGCGTGAAATCTATCACCGCATCCGCAACGATCTGCAGTCCGTGTCCAGCCTGTTGATGGTGGCGGAAAGCCGGGCGGGTGCCAAGGAGGCGGGGGAGCTGGCCAAGGCGGGGGAACGGGTGCGGGTGCTGGGCCTGGTCTATTCCAGCCTGCAGCGGCTGCAACGCGAGCCCTTCGTGCCGGCCCGTGCCTTCCTGGGCCAATTGGTGGAAAACCTGGCCGCCGCCCATGTCGCCGGCCGTCCCATCGCCTTCACCGTCGAGGTCGAGGACCTGAAGCTGCCGCAGCGGGCCGCCGTGACCCTGGGCCTGGCCGCCAATGAGCTACTGACCAACGCGCTGAAATACGCCTTCCCCGCCGGGCGGCCCGGCACCGTGGCCGTGCGCCTGGGCACCGAGGGGGGCACGGAGGGGCAGCGATGGGTTCTGCGGGTGGAGGATGACGGCGTCGGCCTGCCGCCGCCCGCCCCCAATGGCGAAAGCCCGGCAACAACGGCCGGGCCGGCAGAAGATTCCGGCACAGAAGATTCGGGCACCCATGGCACCCATCATCCCCGCCCACCCCGCACCGGCCTGGGCCACCTGCTACTGGAACAGCTGGCCCGGCAATGCGGCGGCCAGCTGGGGCAGGTCAGCGATGGCGGCGTGAAGGCCTGGCTGGCCGTGCCGGCGACGCCGGAGGCCTACCGCTCCGCTTAAGCGCTGGCCATATAGGCGGCGGCCATGTTGGGCGCGCGGTTGGTGGTCATGCGCTGTTCCTGCTGGCTGTAGCCGTCCTTGTTGTCCTGGTCCTCGTCCTCGGTAGGCGCGGCCAGGGCGTTCAGCATCATGATGGTGTAGGTGGACAGCGGCATCTTGGACGAGCTGGCGCCCCGCACCATGTCCCAGGGCTGCGACGTACTGTCGGCCGTCTGCACGGTGCCCAGGGTGGTGGACCCGGCATATTTGTCCGCGCTGGCCCCGCCCGTGCCATCGAACTTCTTGGCGAAGCGATCATAGACCTGGCCCAGGGACAGCGCCTTGCCGTTGTTGTCGTAGAAGACGGCGTCATTGGCGTCGGCCGCGTCCGGCACTACGGCGTCCGCCGCCTGGTTGGGGTTTTTCTTCAGCGCGTTCAGGAACTTGGAGGCGCCGCCGGCGCCCAGGAAATGGGCCAGGTACAGCTCGGTCCCGCCGATGGTGCCGCCCACCTGCTGCTGCAGGGTGGTCTTGTTGTCCTGGGCCAGCGCCGCCGCCATCATGGCCGAGGTGTCGGCGTCCTTGCGCAGGTCGAGAATCTTTTGCCGGGTGGCGGGATCGGAGACGTAGGCGCTGCCGTCGCCGCGGGTCTTGATGGCGGCGGCGTACTGGCCCAGCCCGACCTCGGCGCCGTGCTGCTGCACCATGTTCAGCCAGGTGGAGTCGGTGAACTGGTAGAGGCCGGTGGCGCTGCTGGTGCTGGCCTTGGCGTTGGTGTTGTAGCCGCTTTCCACCGACGCCTGCTTCAGCAGATAGGAAAAATCTACCCCGGCCTTGGTGCTGGCCTGCTGCACCGCCGCCACGATCTTGGCGGGGGCGGAAGACGCCAAACCCTGTGCTGCAGTCAACTGCGTGGTGGACAGTGCGCTGTTCACGACCGGACCTCACTTACCTGGAAAACGACCGGCCGATGGGGGCCGATCCGATGCTGGCCTGTAGGGGAAGCAAGGGGCGTGCCAGTCTCTAGCGGCGGCGAGATCCGGGCCGGACTTTCGGCGACGCTTGCCCGCCCGCCGCCGTCCCGGCAGGATGGGCCCCGCGTCGACGGGACGTGGCCCTTCCGCTCAATGATCGGGCCCGCCCGCCCAATAACATTGAGCACCCCGCCGGCCGTGCCGGGTCCCGCCCCCAGTCCTGAAGCGATGGGCGCCAGGCCCCACCGGCGGGTCCCCCGGGAGGACCCGAGAGACCATGACCTATCAAGCGCCCCTGAAGGAAATCCGTTTCGTCCTGAATTCCGTCGTCGGCCTGGACAAAGTTGCCGCCTACCCCGCCTTCGAGGCCGCCACGCCCGACCTGGTGGACGCCGTGCTGGAGGAAGGCGCCAAGCTGGCCGACAACGTGCTGGCGCCCCTGAACGTGGTGGGCGACCGCCAAGGCGCCAAACTGACGGACACGGGCGTGCGCACCCCCGACGGCTTCAAGGACGCCTACCGCCAGTTCGTGGAAGGCGGGTGGAACAGCGTGCCCTTCGACCCCGACCATGGCGGTCAGGGCCTGCCCTGGACCCTGTTCATCGCCCTGCTGGAAACCTGGACCAGCGCCAACATGTCCTTCGCCCTGGGGCCGCTGCTGACCCAGGGGTCGGTGGAACTGCTGACCGCCCACGGATCGGACGAGCAGAAGACGCTGTACCTGCAAAAGCTGATCTCCGGCGAATGGGCCGGCACCATGAACCTGACGGAGCCGCAGGCGGGTTCCGACGTGGGCGCCGTGCGCACCCGCGCGGTGCGGCATGAGGACGGCACCTACCGCATCACCGGCCAGAAAATCTTCATCACCTATGGCGACCATGACTGGACGGACAACATCGTCCACCTGGTGCTGGCCCGCACGCCGGACGCGCCGGCTGGCACCAAGGGCATCTCCCTCTTCATCGTTCCGAAGTTCCTGCTGAACGCCGATGGCACCCCGGGGGGGCGCAACGACGCCTATTGCGTCAGCCTGGAGCATAAGCTGGGCATCCACGCCAGCCCCACCGCCGTCATGAGCTATGGCGACAACGGCGCCTGCGTGGGCTACCTGGTGGGCGAGGAGAACCGCGGCATCGAGTACATGTTCACCATGATGAACAACGCCCGTCTGGGCGTGGGCCTGCAGGGCGTGTCCATCGGTGACCGCGCCTACCAGCAGGCGCTGGCCTATGCCAAGACCCGGGTGCAGAGCCGCGACGTGGCCGGCGGGCCCCAGCCGGTGACCATCATCCACCATCCCGACGTGCGGCGCATGCTGCTGACCATGCGGTCCAAGGTGGAGGCCGCGCGGGCCATCGTCTATTTCACCGCCGCCTCCCTGGACGGCCGGCACCATCACCCCGACGCGGAGGCCGCAAGCCACGCCGGCCTGCTGAACGACCTGATGACCCCGGTGGCCAAGGCGTGGAGCACCGACATCGGCGTGGAGGTGGCCAGCCTGGGCGTGCAGGTGCACGGCGGCATGGGCTTCATCGAGGAGACGGGGGCCGCGCAGTATTACCGCGACGCCCGCATCGCCCCGATTTACGAGGGCACGAACGGCATCCAGGCCAACGACCTGGTGTTCCGCAAGCTGGGCCGCGACGGCGGCGCCACCGCCCGCGCGCTGTTCGCCCAGATGGCAGAGACGGCGGAGGCCGCCGCCGCCCAGCCGGGCGACGACCTGGCCGCCATCGCCCAAGGCCTGAAGCGCGGCATCGCGGCGCTGGAGGACGCGACGTCCTTCCTGGTGGACCATGTGAAGGCCGACGCGCGCGCGGCGGCGGCCGGGGCCGTGCCCTACCTGACCCTGTTCGGCAACGTCACCGGCGGCTTCCTGCTGGCCCGCGGCGCCATCGCCGCCAACCAGGCGCTGGCCCAGGGCCAGGACGTGGCTTTCCATGAAAGCAAGCTGGTCACCGCCCGCTTCTTCGTGGAACAGGTGGTGGCCCCGTCCCTGGGCCTGGCCGAGCTGATCCGCACCGGTCACCGCACCCTGATGGCGTTGTCGGAAGACCAGTTCTGAGCGGCGCGCGCTGTTGATCGGGTAGGGGGAAGGTTCACACCTCCCCCCTCCCACACCACCGTACGTACGGTTCCGTATACGGCGGTTCATGAAGCGTGGTTTAGGCGTTG